>NZ_DGLD01000001.1 GCF_002387245.1 Brevundimonas sp. UBA4553 | reverse complement strand
CAAGCAGCGCGAACGCGCGTTGGACCACAAGAAAGACAAGACGCCGCAGGGGCCTAGAGACGGGGCGTTCGACCCGTCCGTCAGAGAGGTCCCGGTCAGGGTCGCGGGGGTTACGCAGACCGTTCCAGGACTGCACGCCGGTGCAGCCTGCCCGTCATGGGCGCCGGGGGTAGCCGCAAAGAACGGCGCCTGCCCCGAGCTCATGTCCAACTCTTCGCGCGGGGCGTCGGTCTTCGTCGAAACGGTAAATTCCATCCACTCCGGGCGAAGTCCCGGCGCCCCGCCCAGTCCTCCACCGCCCGCGACGTCGCGAGGCGGGCAAGCGTGTTCCTTCTCCCCTTGCGGGGAGCGGAGCGAGGTCGGATGAGGGTCTCTCAACCGGCTGCAAAACCCCTCATCCGTCGACCTTCGGCCGCCACCTTCTCCCGCAAGGGGGAGAAGGAAGCCTCCGCGACCCGTTGTCACGGCTGCGCTTTCAGGATTACCTCCGCCCACAACGGAAAGAGCCCCGCATGACAGACAGCCCTCCCAGCACCGGCAAACGCATCGAACTGACCATCCGCGCCCTGATCCTGGGCTGCTTGCTGGCGGCGGTGTTTACGGCGGCCAACACCTATCTGGGCCTGAAGGTCGGCCTGACCTTCGCCTCGGCCATTCCGGCGGCGGTCATCTCCATGGCCCTGCTGCGCGCCTTCAAGGGTTCGACCATCTGGGAGAACATGACGGTTCAGACCGTCGCCTCGGTCGGCGGCGCCATGAGTTCCATCATCTTCGTCCTGCCCGGTCTGGTCATGATCGGCTGGTGGATGAACTTCCCCTTCTGGGAGTCGGTGGCCATCTGCGTGCTCGGCGGCGTGCTGGGCGTGACCTTCTCCATTCCGCTGCGCCGGACGCTCGTGGTCCAGGGCGGCCTGCCCTACCCGGAAGGCGTCGCCGCCGCCGAGGTGCTGAAGGTCGGCTCGCCGGGCGCGGATGAATCCGAAAGCGCCGTGCGCGAGAACCGTTCGGGCCTGTTCGTGGTCATCGGCAGCGCCATCGCCTCGGCCTTCTTCGCCTTCCTGGCCGCGGCCCGCGTCTTCGCGGCTGAGACCACCGCCTTCCTGCGCCTGCCGGCAGCCCTGGGCGGCGGCGCCACCGGCGTCGGCTTCTCCATGCAGTTCGCCCTTCTGGGCGCCGGCCACCTGATCGGTCTGGCCGTCGGCCTGACCCAGTTGTTCGGCCTGGTCCTGGCCTGGCTGATCTTCGTGCCCATCCTGACCTCGCCCGAATTCGTCGCCTGGGCGGCCGCTCACGGCGTGCCCTCGATCGCCGCCAGCCTGCCCGCAGGCGCGCCCGCCGAGGAACTGGCCATGACCGTCTGGGCCAAGGAGGTCCGCTTTATCGGCGCCGGCGTCATCGGCGTCGCCGCCCTGTGGACCCTGGCCAAGCTGGCCGCCCCCCTGGTCGCCGGCCTGACCTCGGCCATCGCCGCCCAGACCAAGCGCGCCCACGGCGAGGTTCTGGACCGCACCGAGCAGGATATCCCGATCAGGATCGTCGGCCTGCTGTCCATCGCCGCCCTGGTCGGCATCGCCGTCCTGCTGGCCGTCTTCGCCCAGGGCACGGCCCTGGCTGGCTCGACCCCGCTGCTGGTCGTCGGCGGCCTGATCTATGTCGTGGTCATCGGCTTCGCCGTGGCCGCCATCTGCGGCTACATGGCCGGTCTGATCGGCTCGTCGAACAGCCCCGTCTCGGGCGTCGGCATCCTGGCCATCATCATCGCCTCGCTGCTGATGCTGGGCGTCATGGCCGTGGCCGGCGTGCCCGCCGATCCGTCGATCATCGCCTTCGCCCTGATCGTCACGGCCGTGGTCTTCGCCGTGGCCGTCATCTCCAACGACAACCTGCAGGACCTCAAGACCGGCCAGCTGGTCGAGGCCACGCCCTGGCGTCAGCAGACGGCCCTGCTGGTCGGCGTTGTCGCCGGCGCCCTGGTCATCCCCTTCGTGCTGGACATGATGAACCAGGCCTTCGGCTTCGAAGGCGGCCCGCCCGCCATCGTCGAGGGCGCCCAGACCCTGGCCGCGCCCCAGGCCACCCTGATCTCGGCCCTGGCCAAGGGCGTCATCAGCGGCGAGCTGCGCTGGGACCTGATCGGGCTGGGCGCCCTGGTCGGCGTGCTGGTCATCATCCTCGACGTCGTTCTGCGCGGCGCGACGAAGGACAAGGTCAAGCTGCCCCCGCTGGCCGCTGGCATCGGCGTCTATCTGCCGGCCGCCGTCACCACCATGCTGGTCGTCGGCGCCGTCTGCGGCTGGGCCTATGAGAAGTGGATCGCCACGACCCGCTTCAACGAGGTCGGCCGCCGCATGGGCGTCCTGCTCGCCTCGGGCCTGATCGTGGGCGAAAGCCTGTTCGGCGTCTTCACCGCCGCCGTCATCGTCAGCACACGGAACGAAGCGCCCTTCGCCCTCCTGCCCAAGGACACGACGTGGCCCGCCACGTGGGCCGGTCTGGCCGCCTTCGCGGTCCTGACCTTCGCCCTCTATTCCTGGATCCGCAGCCGCTCGGCCAAGGTCTGACCTGACTAAAGGGCGGAGGCGAAAGCTTCCGCCGCCCTACTGGGTCGCCGTTCGCGATGGCGCAGCAGATGAAACGGCCGCTCGGGCAGATCGAGCGGCAGACGAACCAGCCGCCCCGCCTCGATCAGGGGCTGGGCGGCCAGTTCCGAGATCGCCGTGACCAGATCGCTGGCCGCCACCGCCGACAGGATCGCCTCGTTCGACGGCAGGACCAGCGCCGTTCTCAGGTCGGCGGGTCCGACGCCGCGCGGCAGCACCGCCTCGAACTCGCTGCGAGTGCCCGACCCCTCCTCACGCAGGACCCAGTCCATCGCCATCAGCTCCGTCGCCGTCAGCGGCCCCCTGCGATCGGCCGCCGGATGCCCTGGAGCCGCCACCACCGCCAACCGGTCGGCGCCGACCCGGCTGCGGATCAGGCGGGGCGCTTCCTCCGCACCCTCAATCAGGCCCAGCTCCGCCTCGCCCGCCCGCACCGCCTCGACCACCCGGTGCGTATTGCCGATCGACAGGTGCAGCTGGATCTCCGGATGCGCCCGCGCAAAGGCCGCCATGCGCGGCGGCAGCCAGTAGGCGGCGATGGTCTGGCTGGCGAACAGCCGCACCGCGCCGCGCTTCAGGCCGGCCAGATCGTCCAGCGCCTGTTCCGCCGCCTCGGCCTGGGCCAGAACGGCCCGCGCCTCGGGCAGGAAGGCCGCCCCCGCCGCGCTCAGGGCCAGCCCCCGTCCGACCCGGTCGAACAACTGGGTTCCGTGCCGCGCCTCCAGCGCCGCCACCGCCGCGCTGACCGCCGACTGCGTCAGGTTCAGCGCCTCGGCGGCCCGCGTCATGTGCAGACGCTCGGCCACGGCGACGAAGATGCGGAGCTGTTCCAGCGTCATGGGCCAATCAATCGCTTTTATCGATCGTTAAATCCAGAACTATCCGTTGGAACGATCAGATGACGGAGCAGATCATGCCCCCTCATGACGACCGCCCACCCATCCACCGATACGCGCCCCAGCCTGACCGGCCCGCTGCCCGCTCCACTTCGCCGGTGGGGTCGCCTGCTGCCGGGCGTTCTGCTGAGCGCGGGCGTCGGCGCGGTCGCCTTTGGCCTGCAGGTCATCGAAACCACCCTGTTCGCCCATCCCTGGATCGAAGGCCTGGTAATCGCCATCCTCATGGGGGCGGGCATCCGGCTGTTCTGGACCCCGTCCAGCCGCTGGACGCCCGGCGTCCAGTTCAGCGCCAAGACCCTGCTGGAGGTCGCCGTCGCCCTGCTGGGCGCCACAGTCTCCGGCGCCGCTGTCATGACCCTCGGCCCCGTCCTGTTGCTGGCCATCGTCGGTGTGGTGGTTCTGGCCATCCTCGGCGGCTACGCCCTCGGTCGCGCCTTTGGCCTGCCGCCCGCCATGGCGCTGCTTGTGGCCTGCGGCAACGCCATCTGCGGCAACTCGGCCATCGCCGCCGTCGCCCCGGTCATCGAGGCCGAGGGCGAGGACGTGGCCGCCGCCATCGGCTTCACCGCCGTGCTCGGCATTCTCGTCGTCCTGCTGGTCCCCGCCATCGGAGTCATGCTGGGCTTTGACGCGGTCAAGGTCGGCGTCCTGGCCGGCCTGACGGTCTACGCCGTGCCCCAAGTGCTGGCCGCCGCCGCCCCCGCCGGCATGCTGGCGGTCCAGACTGGCGCCATCGTCAAGCTGGTGCGCGTCCTGATGCTGGGCCCGGTCTGTCTGGCCCTGGGCCTGATGCGCCCCGGCAAGGCACAGGGCGCCAAGCGGCCCAAGCTGAAGCACATGGCCCCCTGGTTCATCATCGTCTTCCTGATCCTGATGGGTCTGCGGTCAGCAGGCCTGATCCCCGAGATCGTCCTGCCCCCCTTGCAGACCGGAGTCACCGCCATGACCCTGGTCGCCATGGCCGGCCTGGGCCTGATGGTCGATCCGCGCGCCGTGGTTCGGGCCGGACCGCGCGTGGCCGCCGTGGCCGCCCTGTCGGCCCTGCTGATCGGCGTCCTTGCGCTGGCCACCATCGTGCTCATTTTGCCCGCCTGACGCACAATCGAACCGCCCCGCTGGCGTTTCCGGCGATAGGGCTGTAAGAGGCGCCGCTTCCTTCCCGCTTTCCGCATCTTGCAGCGGCCCGGACTTCCGTGGCCGAACACAGTCCGCCCGAGCCCGAAATGAACCTTCGTAACGTCGCTATCATCGCCCACGTTGACCACGGCAAGACGACCCTGGTCGATCAGCTGCTGGCCCAGTCCGGCGTCTTCCGAGCCAACGAGGCCACGACCGAACGGGCGATGGACTCCAACGACCAGGAAAAGGAACGCGGCATCACCATCCTGGCCAAGTGCACCTCGGTGCTCTGGAACGGCAAGGCCGGCGAGACCCGCATCAACATCATCGACACGCCCGGCCACGCCGACTTCGGCGGTGAAGTCGAGCGCATCCTGGGCATGGTGGACGGCTGCGTCATCCTGGTCGACGCCGAAGAGGGCGTCATGCCCCAGACCAAGTTCGTGCTGACCAAGGCGCTGAAGATGGGCCTGCGCCCCATCCTCTGCATCAACAAGGTCGACCGCGCCCACGCCGATCCGGACCGCGTCCACAACGAGACCTTCGACCTGTTCGCCGCCATCGGCGCGACGGACGAGCAGCTGGACTTCCCGCACATCTACGCCTCGGGCCGCAACGGCTGGGCGACGCTGGATCTGAACCAGCCCAACGACAACCTGGCCCCGCTGTTCGACCTGATCGTCGACCACGTTCCGGCGCCCGCCGTCCAGGCCAACAAGGACAAGCCGTTCCGCATGCTGGACGTGCTGATCGAAAGCGATCCCTTCCTGGGTCGCCTGCTGACCGGCCGTATCGAAAGCGGCAAGGCCGTCCCCGGCATGGCGATCCACGCCCTGGACCGTGAAGGCAAGGAAATCGAGCGTGGCCGCATCACCAAGGTCCTGGCCTTCCGCGGCCTGAAGCGTCAGGCCCTGGACGAGGGCTCGGAAGCGGGCGACATCGTCGCCATCGCCGGCATGTCCAAGGCCACCGTGGCCGACACCCTGTGCGCCATGGAAGTCACCGAGCCGCTGGACGCCCAGCCGATCGACCCGCCGACCATCTCGATGACCGTCTCGGTCAACGACAGCCCGCTGGCCGGTCGCGAAGGCGACAAGGTCCAGTCGCGCGTCATCCGCGACCGCCTGCTGAAGGAAGCCGAAGCCAACGTCGCCATCCGCGTCACCACGACCGAGGGCGGCGACGCCTACGAAGTCGCCGGCCGCGGCGAACTGCAGCTGGGCGTTCTGATCGAGAACATGCGCCGCGAGGGCTTCGAGGTCTCGATCTCGCGTCCGCGCGTGGTCTTCCAGCCCGGCGAGAACGGCGAGAAGCTGGAGCCGATCGAAGACGTCATGGTCGACGTCGACGACGAGTTTTCGGGCATCGTCATCGAGAAGCTGTCGGCCCGTAAGGCCGAAATGACCGACATGGGTCCGTCGGGCGCCGGCAAGACCCGCATCCAGCTGAAGTGCCCGTCGCGTTCGCTGATCGGCTATCAGGGCGAGTTCCTGACCGACACGCGCGGTTCGGGCGTGCTGAACCGCGTCTTCTCGCACTACGAACCGCACAAAGGCGCGATCGACGGCCGTCTGAAGGGCGTGCTGATCTCGAACTCGGACGGTGAAACCGCCGCCTTCGCCCTGTGGAACCTGGAAGACCGCGGCGTCATGTTCGTCGGCGCCGGCGAAAAGACCTATCAGGGCATGATCATCGGCGAAAACAGCCGCTGGGACGACCTCGACGTCAACCCGATCAAGGGCAAGCAGCTGACCAACGTCCGCGCCGCCGGCAAGGACGAGTCGGTTCGCCTGACCCCGCCGCGCCAGATGTCGCTGGAACAGGCCATCGCCTACATCGAAGAAGACGAACTGGTCGAGGTCACGCCCAAGTCGATCCGCCTGCGCAAGCAGACGCTGAACCCCTCGTTCCGCAAGAAGCGCGTCCGCCCCGACTGAGGTCGGCGACGGCCCGAAAGCAGAAGGCGACCCGCAAGGGTCGCCTTTTTCTTTGGGGCGTTCTGTCTGGGCCTACCGCCCTTGGTGCTGCATGAGGCCCGCTCTCCATCGGGTCATCCCGGCCGCAGCGCAGCGGAAGGTCGGAAGCGCCCGAGACGCTGGCGCTTCCTGCGGTCCCGGATCCACCTATTCAGGTCGTCCGGGGTGACGACGAGCGCCGCGTTCGGGTCTCTACTTCTTCTTCAGCCCCAACAGCCCCAGCCAACCGCCGCTGGTCAGCAGGGCGACGTCAAGCAGGGCCAGGGCCAGGGGCGTGGTGGTCGAGGCGGCGATGAATTTGGGACGCCACACGGGACCGAACTTGCCCTTGTAGGCCCGCAGTCCCTGGAAGCCGTAGACGGCCCCGCCCTCCTCGAAGACCAGGGCGCCGACACGGGCGAAGACCGGCGCCAGACGCCGATCCTCCAGCCCCGACAGGGGCGCCATGCCCAGGTCGAGCCGCCGGAATCCCTCGGTCCTCGCCCACTGGGCGGTGCGGGTGAACAGATAGTCCATCACCCCGTGCGGCGCGTCCGGGGCATGACGCATCAGATCGATCATGGCCTCTTCGCCGCGCGCCCCGACCAGCAGATTGGCGAAGGCGACGATCTGTCCGTCATGACGCGCGATGGCCACCGGCGAGCGATCCAGGTAGCCGATGTCGAAGCGCCCCAGAGAAAAGGCCTTCTCCGATCCATTATGATGGTCCAGCCAGGCGTCCGACACGGCCCGCAGCTCGGCCTCCAGCGGCTGCGCCGCCCCCGGGGCCAGAACCTCGAAGGTCGTGCCTTCGCGCTCGGCCCGGTTCACGGCGGTGCGCAGGTTCTGCTTGCCCTTGCCCTCGGTCGAAAAGTGCTCGGCGTCGATCACCGCCGCCTCGCCCACCTTGCGCACGGCCATGCCCAGGGTCGCCAGGTCCGCCAGCATGCCCTCGCCGACCGAATAGAAGACCGGCGCCCCGCCATAGCTGTCCGCCATCTCGGCGAAGGCCCAGAGCAGCTCCAGACGCTCGGCCTTCAGGCCCGCCGCCTCGCCCATGGCGATCCAGCGTCGCCCCCGGACGCGATAGGCGATAAAGCTGCGCCCCGATGGACTGAACAGCAGGGCCTTGTCGCCCAGCAGGGCCAGCCCCGCCTCGGGCGTCGCGGTGTCGGCCTGCTCCAGCGCGCCGCGGGCGCGCTCGATATCGGCCGCACTGGCCGGTCCGTGACTGCGGGCGCCAGGCGCCGTCAGCAGGGATCGCACCGCCACGGCCAGGGTCAGGATCGCCAGCACCGCCCCCGCCCTCAGGAAGCCGGACGCCTGGGTGTCGGTCAGGAAGGTCCACCACAGCTCATCGGTGTAGGCGGTGTCCCGATAGGCGAAGAAGCCCAGCCACAGCATGGCCGCCACCGCCGCAGCCAGCATCAGCAGCCAGCCGGGCCGCAGCGGCTCGCCCAGTCGCGATCGCCGGTTGAAGGCGGCCCGACAGGGCAGCAGCAGGGCGGCGGCCAGGGTCAGCTCCGCCGCCTCTTCCCAATCCAGCCCCTTCATCACCGAGAAGATCGCGCCGAGCATCAGCCCGAACAGGGCCGCGTAATAGGCTCCGCGCCGACGTCGCCACAGGCCCGCCGAAACCAGCAGCAACAGGAAACCCGTCACGCTCGCCGCAAAGTGGGACAGGTCGATCAGGATGGGCGCCGAGATCCGGTCCAGCGCCTGCAGGCGTCCGCTGAAGGCCGGGGTCACCGCCGACAGCAGCATGAGCGCGCCCAGACCGAACGAGGCCACGGCGAAGACCTGGGGCGTCAACTCATAGGCCAGAGCACCCAGTCTCTGGAGGATTCGTCCCAGGCCGCCCTGCCGTTTCGTGGTCGTCATTCTTCCTCGCGAGATCGTCCGCCCCTCATAGAGCAGGAATCGGCCGTTTGGGGCGCTGAAAAGGTCATTTCTAGGCAGCTGAAACAATCTGAAATCTAGCGAGTTCACTATTTCGCGAGCGCCAGACTCGCTCACCCGGAGAGATTTGATGATCCGCAAGACCGCCCTGCTGACCGGCATCGCCGGCGCCTTCCTCATCGCCGCGCCCGCCTTCGCCCAGGACGCCACGACGCCGCAGACGCCCGAACCGGCTCCCGCCGAGGCGGCCCCGGCTCAACCCCAGAGCCTGACCCTGACCCCCGGCGCCACGGTCAAGAGCGCCGACGGTTCGGAACTCGGCAAGCTGGTCGGCGCCCAGAACGGCGCGGCTGGCCAGGAACTGACTGTTCGCGGCGCTGACGGCTCGGTTCGCGCTGTCTCCGTGGCCGGTATTCGCCCGGAAGGCGCTGACATTATCGTCAACGCCAGCCTGTCGGACTTCCAGGCCGCCCCCGCCATCGGCGGCGCCCCGGCTGACGCTGCACCGCCGGCCGACGCCACCGACACCACCCCGCCGACCGACCCGGTCGAGCCGCCGGCGGCTGACGAACCCAATACCTGATCCCGTGATCCGGTAGAAAGAAGGGGCGGTCCGCATGGGCCGCCCCTTTTGCTGTTTGCGTATTAAAAAACGCCCGTCACGCCCGCTTCTTGATCAGGCCCAGCAGGAACAGCAGCAGGACCGCGCCGAGCGTGGCGACGATGATGCCGACGATCCAGCTGCCCGCGGCGTCGAAGCCCAGCAGATTAGCCAGGAAGCCGCCCAGCAGAGCGCCGATCACGCCCACGACCAGATTGGTCAAAAGGCCGTGGCTGCGTTTCATGATCTTTTCCGCCAGCCATCCGGCGATGATGCCGATGATGATCCAGGCGATGAATCCAAACCCACTCATTCGTAGCCTCCCGTAATGTCAGGCTTGATGCCGGGACCTTAATGCGTTGCGCGCCCGCCGGTTGCGACGCGCCTCACAAGCTTCACCGTTCGCGTGTCAGGCGAAACAGGCACGACGCTTGCGACGTGACGCCTGAGCCGTGCCGATCCGGCACAGCACAATCGTCAGAGGGAGGGGCCGTCATGGCCGCCGACATCGATCTTCACCTGGGCCGTCGCCTGCGCCGCCGTCGCCGCCTTCTGGGCCTGACCCAGCAGCAACTCGCCGTGCAGGTGGGCGTGCGATTCCAGCAGATCCAGAAATACGAATGCGGCGCCAACCGCATCTCGGCCGCCCGTCTGTGGGAACTGGCCGAAGCGCTGGAGACCCCTATCGGGTACTTCTACGACGGCCTCGGCGAGACCGAGCGCCCCCCCGTCGCGACCAGCGTCGAGCCGTTCACCGCGCGCGGCGCCGACCTGCACCCCGGCAGCAAGGCCGCCTGAGTCTTCCTCCTCGCGCCATGACGGCGGGCGGTGTATCTCGCCGTCATGACCCAGCTGGAAGCCTTCGCCGTCGAACTGTCGCAAGAGGCCGCGCGCACGGCCCTGCCCTATTTCCGTGGCGACAACGTCGAGGAGAACAAGGCGGGCCCGGGCGGCTTCGATCCGGTCACCGAGGCGGATCGCGCCGCCGAAGCCGCCATTCGCCGGCTGATCGCGGCCCGCTATCCTGACCACGGCGTCATCGGCGAGGAATACGGCGAAGACCGGCCCGAGGCGGATCACGTGTGGGTCCTGGACCCCATCGACGGCACCCGCGCCTTCATCGCCGGCCTGCCGCTGTGGACCACCCTGATCGCCCTGCGTCATGAGGGCGCGCCGGTCATCGGCGCCATTGGCCAGCCCTATCTGGGAGAGGTCTTCCTCGGCGGTCCGTCGGGCGCTCGCCTGCTGAAGGGCGGAACCGAAACCCGGCTGCAGACCCGCGCCTGCCCGGCCCTGTCCGACGCCCTGATCGCCACCACCGATCCCGACATCTTCGTCGGCGCCGACCGCGAGGCCTGGACACGGCTGCGCGCCTCGGCCCGACTGGCCCGGCTGGGTTGCGACGCCTACGCCTACGCCATGGTGGCGGCGGGTCGCATCGACCTGGTGGCTGAGACCGAGCTGAAGATCTGGGACTGGTCTGCGCTCAAACCCGTCATCGAGGCGGCGGGCGGCAAGGTCACCGGCTGGTCCGGCCAGGCGCCCGACGGCGACGGTCGCATCCTGGCCGTGGGCGACGCCGCCCTGACCGATCAGGCGCTGGCGGTGCTGAACGCGGTCTAGGCCGCGCCCCTGGCAGGCGCCGGGCTCGCCGCCTGCCCCTCGGCCGGAGCGACATAGCCGGCCAGGGCGTCGAACTCGTCAAGGAAGACGCCGCGCAACGGGTCGGCCTCCATGATCACCTCATGCAGGGCGCCGGGAACCTCGACATAGCGACCGCGTCCCAGACGGCGCGCCGCCCAGCGGTTGGTCTGTTTCCAGACCTTGTCGTCGTCGGA
The DNA here is from genome assembly GCF_002387245.1 of Brevundimonas sp. UBA4553. Lineage (GTDB taxonomy): Bacteria > Pseudomonadota > Alphaproteobacteria > Caulobacterales > Caulobacteraceae > Brevundimonas. The sequence goes on along the minus strand of NZ_DGLD01000001.1, from coordinate 265,962 downwards.
GGCCTGCACCACGCAGACCGGAATCTTGACTGACTTCAGCGCGCGCGGCTTCAACGCCCGCTCGCCTGCATCCAGGGCGAAGGCCAGCCAGCCCCAGGTCGGGCCGCCGATGGCCAGGTGCGGGCAGGCGTAGAGCTGCTGACGCCACAGGTCGTAGCGGTCCTGATCCGACGTCAGGCCATCCTTCTCGAAGGTGTGGTCGAACGGATCGTCCGGATTATCCAGCACATAGTCGCCCGCCTTGCCGTGGCGCAGGTTCCACCGCACCGCCAGCTTGACCGACCACATCGAGCGCTTGCCGGTCTTGATGCGCAGCATGGGGCTGGACAGGACCGCCCCGGCGAAACGGCTCTCGCCCGCCTCCAGCGACAGCAGGTTCAGCGCCCCGCCCATGGAGTGGCCGACCATGATCCAGGGCTTGGGCGCCTTGGCCTCGTAGGCGTCCAGCAGGCGGGCGTAGTCGTCCAGAAACTCCTCGACCGCGCGGGCGTGGCCGCGCAACCGATCGGGCAGGAGGCGCGCCGACAGCCCTTGGCCACGCCAGTCGTGGGCCAGGACGCAGAAGCCGCGCGCCAGGAAGTTGCCGATGACCTCGAAATATTTCTCGATCGGCTCGGTGCGGCCGGGGCTCAGGACCACCGTGCCGCGCGGCGTTTTCGCCTGCATCGCCGAGGGCGTCCAAAGCGCGGCGCGCAGGCGCAGCCCGCCCGCACCACGAAACCAGTCGCCCTCTCCGCCAGGGGGGGAGGCGGCGCCGGGCACGCCCATCAGAGGGGCATGGGCGGCGAAGGCGGTGGCGCGGTTCACTCGGGCTTCCTGAACTTCAAGGTCATGCGATCACTCTCGCCGATCGCGTCATACTTCGTGCGGTCGAACTCGGGATTGGCCGGTTCGCCCATCGGCGCCGTCAGACGGCGGGGCGCCAGGGTTTCGACCCCGAACGGGTGATCCTTGGTGTCGGCCGGATTGGCGTTGATCTCCGACGCCTCGACGAAGACGAAACCGGCCTCGGCGGCCAGTTGCTTGACGAAGGCTTCCTGCACATAGCCATTGGCGGCCGCCGGGTCCTGATCTTCGTCAGGCTGAAGCCGATGCTGCTCGACCCCCAGAATTCCGCCGGGACGCAGGGCCGCATAGGCGTCGGCGAAGGCCTTCTCGGCGATGCCCGACGCCATCCACGACTGGATGTAGCGCATGAACAGGACCAGGTCGGCGGTCCCAGCCGGGGCCACCGGCCCCGTGCCCGCGCCGAAGGCGCTGAACTGGACCGTTCCATACAGCTTCTTGTCGGCCTCCAACCGCGCCTTGAGCGCATTGTTGATGGCCAGTTGCGCCGGGTCGGCGGCAGGACCTTCAGCGAAGCCCGCGAGGTAGAGCGTGCCGCCGCCCTTGTTCAGGTAGGGGGCCAGGATTTCGGCGTACCAGCCGCTGCCGGGCCAGAAGTCGACGACGGTCATCTTGGGCTGCAGGCCGAAGAAGCGCAGCGTCTCGACAGGGTGGCGCCAGACATCGCGCGCCTTGTCCGGGGCTGAACGCCAGGCGCCGGCGACCGCCCATTCCAGCGAGCCTTCCGGCGGGCCGGCCGGGACGGCGGGGGCTTCCGGCGTCGCCGCCTTCTCTTCCTTCTTGCCGCAGGCGGCCAGGCCGGCGAAGGCGGCCATGCAGGCCCCCGCCAGAACCGCGCGTCGCGTCGATCGCTCAGACATGCGCGCCTCCCTGGATCAGGATCATCATGATCTCGGGCTTAGGCCGCTTCTCCGCCAGCGTCAAAACCGCAAACCGCATCAGTTCGCGGTCTCGGGCTTGCGGAAGCGCAGGGTCATGCGGTCGCTCTCGCCGATGGCGTCGAAGGCGGCGCGCTCCTCGGCGGTCAGGGTGCGGCCCGCGCGTTCGGACGTGCGCACCGGCGCCAGGGTCCAGACCCCAAACGGATGGTCGCGGTCGTCCTTGGCGTTGGCGTTCAGCTCGCTACGCGCCTCCAGCTCGAATCCGGCGCGGCGGGCGGCGTGAATGACATAGCTTTCGGGCACATAGCCGGTGGGGGCGACCTCGGTCACGTTCAGGCCCTCGACGCTGCGGTGCTGCTCGACCGCCAGGACGCCGCCCGGCTTCAAGGCCTTGAAGAAGGCGGCCAGATAGGGATCGGCGCGACCATCGCGCGACCAGTTGTGGAAGGCCCGCGCCACGACCACCATGTCAGCGGTCCCGTCCTCGACGCCCATGCCTTCCGTGGGCTTGCTGACGGCGACGTAACGCCCGCCCGTCGCCGCCGCATAGGGCTCCAGGATGTTGCGCCACCAGCCGGCGCGGCCGGGCTCGATCTCGACCACCGTCAGGCCGGGCTGCAGCCCCCAGAAGGTCAGGGTCTCGAACGGATGGCGCTGGCTGTCGCGGGCGCGGTCAGCCTCTGGCCGGGTGGTCGAAGCGATGGCGGCCTGCAGCGCGGCGTCTTCCTGAACCTGGGGCATCTCCATCGACAGGCCCTGACGATGCGGCAGGGGCGGCGACGCCGGCGGCGCAGAAGTCTGGGCGAAGGCGGGGGCGGCGAGGGCGGACGCCAGAAGGGCGGCGAGGACGAGGGGTCGCATGGGGGCTCCGGTCGGTCCTGAAAGAAACAATCTGTAACCCTTACGGCGCTTCGCGGCTGCGGCAAGGCGCGGATTGGCCCAAGCGACGATTTCGCGCGCCCCTGGCGGCCGCTTTTCGCGGGCCGCCCGCCGCCTCTTGCGATCTGAAAACGCGCGCCTACCTCTTCATCCGAGAGCGCCGATCCCGGGCTCTCCAGACCTGACGGGGCCGATTTCGGACCGTTCGGGCTGAATCCCTCCGCCGTCCGGGGCCAAATCGCCGGGCGGTTCAACCTTGCTGAATCTCAGAAGGATGACCCATGCGTACCTATGATTTCTCGCCGCTGTACCGTTCCGCCGTCGGCTTCGACCGCCTGGCCCGCCAGCTGGAAAGCGCCGCACGCTCCAGCCAGGAAAACGGCTGGCCCCCCTATAATATCGAGACGACCGGCGAGAACGCCTATCGCATCGAAATCGCCGTCGCCGGCTTCTCGCCCGACGAGCTGAACATCGAGGCCAAGGAAAACCAGTTGACCGTCACCGGCAAGAAAGCCGCCAACGACGACGCCTCGGTTCAGAAGACCTATCTGCATCGCGGCCTGGCCGAGCGCGATTTCGAGCGCCGCTTCCAGCTGGCCGACTATGTGGTGGTCAAGGGGGCCGACCTGTCGAACGGCCTGCTGACCATCGACCTGCAACGCGAACTGCCCGAGGCTCTCAAGCCGCGCCGCATCGAGATCGCGACCGGCACGCTGATCGAAGACAAGAGCAGCAAGGCGAAGAAGGCCGCTTAAGCCCGGCTTACTTCTGAACAACCGGATAGGGGCGGCGTTCGCGTCGCCCCTTTTTCGTGCGCGCCCTTAAGCCTAGGCCGCCTTCAGATCCGTCGGATCCAGCCCGCGCGCCCCGCCGGTCTTGGCGTCGGTGAAATCGGCCTGCTTGACCTGGGCGCCGTGCATGACAGCCCGGCTGAGGTCAGCGCCCTTCAGCACCGCCCGGCGCAGATCGGCCCCCGACAGATCGACCCCGCGCAGGATGGCGCCTGACAAGTCGGCCGGCAGCAACCGTTCCGGCCCCAGCATCAGGGGGCCCAGCTGGGCCTCGCGCAGGTCCGAACCGTTCAGCTTGGCTCGAGCCAGCCGCACTCCGCGCAGGTCGGCCCGGCGCAGATTGGCCGAGCGCAGGTCCGCACCCTCCAGTTGCGCGCCCTGAAGCTGCACGCCCTCCATGTCCAGGCCGTAGAAGACCGCCCCCTTGGCCGACAGGGCCGTCAGGTTCAGTCCGCGAATGGATTCCAGCGGTCGCAGGTCGACCCCGTCGAACACCGAGGGCTGGCCCTCGGCCCCGCCCGTCTCGCACCACTGGGCGTGGTCGCGCAGCATCTCGGCTGCGGGCATGCGGCTCACCGACTCGCCCGCCGAACGGTTGTCCGTCAGCGCGCCTTCCATATTGGCCCCGTCGGTGCGCCACATGGCCGCCTTCACGCCCACCAGGATGGCGTCGGTCAGGTCCGCTCCCGACAGGTCGGCGCCCGACAGGTCCGCCCCCGCCAGATCGGCGCCGGTGAAATTGGCCTGTTTCAGATTGGCCCGGACCAGCTTGCAGTCCTTCATCACCGCATCGGTGAAGTCGGCGGCGATGGCCACCATGCCGGTCATGCGCGAGCGTTGCAGGTTGGCGCCGACAAGGCTGGCCCCCTGGGCCTGGGTGTCGCCGCGCTTCTGGGCCTCGATGACCCGGAAGCCCAGCTTGCCGTCCGCCGCCGCAATGGTCCCCTCGCGCAGGTCGGCCTCGAACAGGTCGGCCCCCGACAGGTCCGCCCCGCGCAGACAGGCCCCGCGCAAATCGGCCCGGCGCAGGCTGGCGTCGGTCAGGTTGATGTCCTGCATGTCCGCGCCGAAGAAGTTGGCGTTATCCAGCTTGGCCCCGGCCAGGTCGCAATTGTGCAGACGGGCGGCGGCGAAATCGGCGTCGGCCAGATTGCGGCCCCGCAGCGTCAGCCCTGACAGGTCCATCCAGGCGAAGACGGCGCGCGCGCCGCCCGGCCGCGCCTGCCACAGCCGGTCATGCTTGGCGCAGATCAGGTCGACCTCGGCCTGGGTCGGTTTCTTTCGGACAGGGTCGGCGACGTCGCTCATGCCGGCAACATGGCTTACGCCCCATTAAGGAAGCTTTGCGGAAACGGCGGTTTCCGCACGCCTATTCGGTCAACAGGCCCTGCTCGCGCAGGGCCTCGGCCAGGTCGCCGTCCTGGGTCCACAGCCGCGTGTAACCAGCCTCGCCCAGGCGGTTCAGCTCGGTGATCAGATCGGCGCGCGGCGCTGCGACGAAGCGGCCGTCGAACCCTTTTCCGTCCTCGCTGATGCGGACCATGGGCCGACCCGTCTCAAGCCGGTGCAGGAAGCCTTCGCACAGGATGGCGGCGTCCGCGGCCAGAAGGCCGGTCTCCACCGTCAGGCCCGACTGGCGCAGGCGCTCGGTGCCGCGTCCCGAGGCGAACGGCGACGGATCCAGGGCGGCGATGACCACCCGCTCGACCCCGGCTTCGGCCAGGAAATGAGCGCAGGACTTTCGGCCCGAGGACCGCGCGCCGCAGGGCTCCAGCGTGACATAGGCGGTCGCGCCCTTCACGGCTTCACCGGCGGCGGGCACGGCCTGTTCCTCGGCGTGCGGGCGTCCGCCCGGCGCGGTGGCGGCTTCGGCCAGAACGACGCCGTCCTTGACCAGGACGCAGCCGACCGCCGGATTGGGCCAGGTCTCGCCCATGCTCGCCAGCGCCAGATCAATGGCGCGGCGCATGTGGACGGCGTCGTCCGGGGCGCTGCTCACGCAATCACCGGCAGGGCTTGCGCCCGGCTCTCGTCCAGATAGCGGGCGGCGACCGGCTTCAGCTCGGCGTCCAGATCGATCTCCAGCGGATTGCCGGTGGGGATTTCCACCCCGACGATCTGGTCGTCCGGCACGGCGAACAGCAGCTTGACGATAGCGCGCAGCGAGTTGCCATGGGCGGCGATCAACACGTCCTCGCCCGCCTTCAGGCGCGGCGCGATCTCAGCGTCCCAGTAGGGGCGCACGCGATCCAGCGTGGTTTTCAGACTCTCGGTGTCAGGGATGGCCTTGCCGGCGTAGCGGGGGTCGGCGTCGAAATCGAACTCGCCGCCCGGCGCCAACGGCGGCGGCGGCACGTCATAGCTGCGGCGCCAGATCTTGACCTGATCCTCGCCGTGCCTGGCCGCCGTCTCGGCCTTGTCCAGTCCGGTCAGGCCGCCGTAGTGGCGTTCGTTCAGCCGCCAGTCCTCGACCACCGGCACGTCTTTCAGACCCGCCGCGTCCAGCGCCAGGGCGCCGGTGCGCTTGGCCCGGGTCAGGACCGAGGTGAACATGACGGCGGGCTTGAACCCGGCCTCGGCGATAAGCTCGCCGCCGCGTCGCGCCTGCGCCTCGCCCTCGGCGGTCAGGTCGACGTCGACCCAGCCGGTGAAGCGGTTTTCCAGGTTCCACTGGCTCTGGCCGTGGCGCAGCAGGATCAGGCGAGGCATGGGCGTCTCCGTAACGTCGTCCTTCGCCTAGGCCGTGGACGCGGGGCTGGTCAAGGTTTCAGCATGCGGGAAAAGAATGCAGCCGCAACGCCCCTCGCGCGTTGTTGGCCTCGTCGGGGAGGCCAGCTATACCGCAAAGGTGGGGAGCGGGTCGCTGAACCCCGTTCGCCCATCCATCCCAGTTCCAGGAATATCCATGTCGAAGCCGCGCCAGGACATCCGCCCCAATACGGCGGAATACGAAACCCTTCCCCTGGTGAAGCCGACCGGTTTCCGCGAATATGACGCCCGCTGGATCCTGGAAAAGGAAATCAACCTTCTGGGCATCCAGGCTCTCGGCCTGGGCCTGGCCACCTACGTCCACGAGATCGGACTTGGTTCTGAAGGACGAAGCCCGCGCATCGCCGTCGGCCACGACTTCCGGTCCTACTCCCTGTCGGTGAAGCAGGCCCTGATCCTCGGCCTGCTGGAAGGCGGCATGGAGGTTGTCGACATCGGTCTGGCCCTGTCGCCCATGGCCTATTACGCCCAGTTCGCGCTCGACTGCCCCTGCGTCGCCATGGTCACGGCCAGCCATAACGAGAACGGCTGGACCGGCGTCAAGATGGGCGCCCAGGCGCCGCTGACCTTTGGCCCCGACGAGATGACCCGACTCAAGGAGATCGTCCTGAACGGCGAGGGCGTCGCGCGCCCCGGCGGCCGCGTCGAACGCGTCGAGGGCTTCCGTGAGACCTACATCAAGGACGTGGCCTCCAAGGTGAAACTGACCCGTCCGCTCAAGGTCGTCGCCGCCTGCGGAAACGGCACCGCCGGCGCCTTCGCCCCCGAGGCCCTGCGTCTGATGGGCGCCGAGGTGATCGAGATGGACACCGACCTGGACTGGACCTTCCCCAAATACAATCCGAACCCGGAAGATCACGCCATGCTGGTGCAAATGGCGGCCAAGGTGAAGGAAACCGGCGCCGACCTGGCCCTAGGTTTTGACGGCGACGGCGACCGCTGCGGCGTGGTGGACGACACCGGCGAGGAGATCTTCGCCGACAAGATCGGCCTGATGCTGGCCCGGGACCTCTCGGCCATCCACCCGAACGCGACCTTCGTCGTCGATGTGAAGTCGACCGGCCTCTACAAGACCGACGCCGTGCTGGCGGCCAATGGCGCCGAGACGGTCTACTGGAAGACCGGCCACTCCTACATCAAGCGCAAGACCGCCGAACTGGGCGCCCTGGCCGGGTTCGAGAAGTCGGGCCACTTCTTCCTGTCCGGCGATCTGGGCCACGGCTATGACGACGGCCTGGTGGCGGCCGGCGCCGTCCTGGCTATGCTGGACCGCAACCCCGGCAAGTCGCTGTCGGAGCTGAAGTCCGCCCTGCCCGACGCCTGGACCAGCCTGACCATGTCGCCGCACTGCGACGATGAGCTGAAGTACGACGTCCTGGCGAAGATCGTGAAGGAGTACGAGGACCTGGCGGCCGCCGGCGGGTCCATCCTGGGCCGCAGGATCGTCGAGGCCATCACCGTCAACGGCGTGCGCGTCCACCTCGAAGACGGCTCCTGGGTCCTGGTCCGCGCCTCGTCAAACAAGCCGGAACTGGTGGTGGTGGTCGAGAGCATGCGCTCGGCCGACGACATGCGCGACCTGTTCCGGAAAGAGATCAAGCCGCGCCTCGCCGCCCATCCCGAAATCGGCGCCTTCAATCAGGAAATCTGACCTGGATTTGACGAGCGCCCCTGGCGGGGGCGAAGTGGCGTCATGAGCAACGCCTCCCCCCTGCCCGTCGTCATCGTCGGCGGCGGCTTCTCCGGCGCCATGCTGGCCGCCCGACTGGCCGAGCGTGGACAGACCTCGGTCCTCATCGAGCAGGACGGCGCCTTCGGTCCGGGCGTCGCCTATTCCACGCCCCTCGACGCGCACCGGTTGAACGTCCGCGCCGGGCGCATGAGCGCCGTCGCCGACCGGCCCGCCGATTTCGCCGACTGGCTGACGACCCACCATCCCGATCAGGCCGAGGCCGACGGCTTCGCCCCGCGGCGCCTCTACGGCCTCTATGTCCGCGACCGTCTGGCCGGCGTCGAAGCGGCGCACCCCGGCCTGATCCAGCGTCTGACGGGCGCGGTCGTCGCAATCCAGGGTCAGGCCGTAGTGCTGACCGACGGCGCGCGCGTCGAAGGCCGGGCCGTGGTCCTGGCCACCGGCAATCCCGCGCCGCGCACCGCCGTGGATGGGGGCGGGCGCGTCATCGCCGACCCCTGGGCCTCCGACGCCCTGACGCGTGTCCGCCCCGAGGACGACATCCTGATCCTCGGCGCAGGCCTGACCATGGTCGACGTGTTGCTGGCCTTGCAGGCGCAGGGCTGGCGCGGGCGCGCCACAGCGGTGTCGCGGCGCGGGCTCCTGCCGCGCGCCCACGGCCCCCGGCACGACGCCGCGCTCGACCTGCCGCCTTCAGCCCTGACCGGCCCGCTGTCGGCCCGGCTGGCGACGGCGCGACGCCTGGCTCGCGATCACGGCTGGCGTCGGGTGATGGAGGGCTATCGTCCGATCACGCGTGACTTGTGGCGAGCCGGGAGCGAAGCCGAGCGCGGACGCTTCCTGCGACACCTGCGCCCCTGGTGGGACGTCCACCGCCACCGGATCGCGCCCGAGATCGCCGCCGAACTGGACAGCCTGCTCGCCGCCGGCCGCCTTTCGGTGCGCGCCGGGCGCATACAGGCCGTTCAGGCCGCCGATGCGTCCGTCACCCTGCGGATGACCGCGCGTGGCGGCGAGGCGCAGTCCCTGTCCGCGCCCTGGCTGATCGACTGCACCGGTCCCGGCCATGACGCCGCCGCAGCGCCGCTGACAGCGGCGCTGGTCGCTTCCGGTCGCGCCCGGATCGCCGCGTCCGGCCTGGGTCTGGATCTTGATGAGGACGGCCGTGTCCTGCACGCCGACGGCGCGCCGGACCCGACGCTCTATGTCCTGGGGCCGCCGGCCCGCGCCGCCTTCTGGGAGACCGTCGCCGTGCCGGACATCCGCCAGCGCATCGAAGCGCTGACGGAACGCCTGACGGCCTAGCCCGCCGCCTTCACCGCCGCCGAGACGTCGGCGACCACCCGTTTGACCAAGGCCTCGTCGTCGCCCTCGGCCATGACGCGGATCAGGTTTTCGGTGCCGGACGGCCGGACCAGCAGGCGACCCGAGCCGTTCAGGGCGGCCTCCGCCTCGGCCATGGCGGCCTTGACCTTGTCGTCTTCCAGCGGCTTGCCCGCGGTGTAGCGAACATTCTGCAACAGCTGCGGCACCGGCTCGAACTGACGCGCCAGCTCGCTCATCGGCGCGCCGGTCTCCACCAGCACCGCCAGGACCTGCAAGGCCGCCATCAGGCCGTCGCCGGTCGTGGCGTGGTCCTTCAGGATGATGTGGCCCGACTGCTCGCCGCCGATGTTGAAGCCGCCGGCGCGCATCCGCTCCATGACGTAGCGGTCGCCCACCTTGGTCCGCTCCAGCGTCAGCCCCTCGGACTGCAGCTTCCGCTCCAGCCCCAGGTTGGACATGACGGTGGCGACCACGCCCTTGCCGTTCAGGCGGCCGCGCTTGGCCCAGTCCAGACCGATCAGGGCCATGATCTGGTCGCCGTCGACCACATGGCCCTTCTCGTCGCAGATGATGACCCGGTCGGCGTCGCCGTCCAGCGCGATGCCGATGTCGCAGCGATAGCGTTTCACCGCCTCGGACACGGCGGCCGGGTGGGTCGAACCGCACTCGGCGTTGATGTTCAGACCGTTCGGCTCGACGCCGACGGGGAAGACCTCGGCCCCCAGCTCATAGAGGGTGGTCGGCGCCACGCGGTAGCCGGCGCCGTTGGCGCAGTCGATGGCGATGCGCAGGCCCTTGAGGCTGAGCCGCCGCGGGAAGGCCGACTTGGCGATCTCGATATAGCGCGGCGGGGCGTCGTCGATGCGTTTGACCCGGCCCAGCTTGTTGGCGGGGGCCAGATCCTGATTCAGGCCCTCGTCCATCATGGCTTCGATCTTCAGTTCGATCTCGTCCGACAGCTTGTAGCCGTCGGGTCCGAACAGCTTGATGCCGTTGTCGGCGTAGTCGTTGTGCGAGGCCGAAATCATGATGCCCAGATCGGCGCGCATCGACCGGGTCATCATGGCCACGCCCGGCGTCGGCAGGGGACCAAAGGTGCGCACGTCCATGCCGACCGAGGCCAGACCGGCCACCAGCGCCGGTTCGATCATATAGCCGGACAGGCGCGTGTCCTTGCCGATCACCACCAGATGGCGACGGTCGTCATCGGTGCGGAACAGCTTGCCCGCCGCCAGCCCGACCCGCAGGGCGACCTCGGCCGTCATCGGATGGGTGTTGGCCCGGCCGCGAATGCCGTCGGTGCCGAAGTATTTTCTCTCGCCCAAGGGGCTCGTCCTTCGCTGGCGGCCCCGGAGGATTTGCAAAGAAACCTTCCGAAACCCATTTTTTGATGTCGCCGGTCTGTGCTTCCCCTAGACGCAAGATCACAGGGCGAGACGGGCGGAACCCTCTCGCTTACCCCTTACGGCGGCTGCGCGCAAAGCGTGACCGCTCCGCCCCCTCACCGGAGCAGACCTCATGTGCGGCATCATCGGCATCACGGGCGCAGGCGCCGTCGTCCCCCGTCTGATCGACAGCCTGAAGCGGCTGGAGTACCGCGGCTATGATTCCGCCGGCATCGCCGCCGTCGTCGACGGCCGCATCGAACGCCGCCGCGCCAAGGGCAAGATCCGCGAGCTGGAGGCCGTCCTGACCGCCGAGCCCCTGGCCGGAACCATCGGCATCGGCCACACCCGCTGGGCCACCCACGGCGCCCCAACGACGGCCAACGCTCACCCGCACAAGGCCGGTCGCGTCTGCCTGGTCCATAACGGCATCATCGAGAACTTCGCCGAGCTGAAGGCCGAGCTGGAGGCCGAGGGCCGCGTCTTCGAGAGCCAGACCGACACTGAGGTCGTCGCCCATCTGCTCGATCATAAATTGGCAGCGGGCCTGGCCCCGCTGGACGCCTTCAAGGCCACGCTGGACCGCCTGACCGGCGCCTATGCCCTGGCCGTCCTGATCGAGGGCGAGGACGACCTGATCCTCGGCGCGCGTCGGGGCAGCCCCCTGGTCGTCGGCTGGGGCGAAGGCGAGATGTATCTGGGCTCGGACGCCCTGGCCGTCGGTCCCTTCACCCAGAAGATCTCCTATCTGGAAGAGGGTGACTACGTCGCCATGACCCGTTCGGGCGCGCGGATGTTCGACGCCTCGGGCCATCCTGCCGAGCGCCCCGTGGTGCAGGTCTCGGCCTCGTCGGCCATGGTCGAAAAGGGCGCCTATCGCCACTTCATGGAAAAGGAAGTCCACGAGCAGCCCGACAGCGTCCAGCACACCCTGTCGGAATACCTCGACCTGGTGACGGGCGCGGCCAAGCCCCAGGCCGTCGACTTCGCCGCCATCGACCGCATCCAGATCATCGCCTGCGGCACGGCCTTCTACGCCGGTCAGATCGGCAAGTACGCCTTCGAGAAATATGCGGGTCTGCCCTGCGACGTCGAGATCGCGTCGGAGTTCCGCTACCGCTCGCCGGCCCTGACGCCCGGCACGGTCGCCGTGGCGGTCAGCCAGTCGGGCGAGACCGCCGACACCCTGGCCAGCCTCACCTGGTGCAAGGCGCAGGGGCTGCAGACCGCCGCCGTCGTCAACGTCCACACCTCGTCGATGGCGCGCGAGGCCGCAGTCCTGTGGCCGACCCACGCCGGCCCCGAGATCGGCGTGGCCTCGACCAAGGCCTTCACCGCCCAGGTCTCGGCCCTGCTGGCGCTGGCCGTCGCCGCAGGCGTGGCGCGCGGCCGCATCGACGCCGCCCGCGAAGCCGAACTGGTCAAGGCCCTGTTCGAGGCCCCGCGCCTGATCGCCGAGGCCCTGCAGATGGACAGCCAGATCCGCGCCATCGCCCAGGACCTGGCCAAGGCCACCGACGTCCTCTTCCTCGGTCGGGGGGCCATGTTCCCCCTGGCCATGGAGGGCGCGCTGAAGCTGAAGGAGATCAGCTACATCCACGCCGAGGGCTACGCCGCCGGCGAACTGAAGCACGGTCCCATCGCCCTTGTGGACGAGAAGACGCCGATCATCGCCCTCGCGCCGCTGGACGAGGTCTATGAGAAGACCGCCTCCAACCTGCAGGAAGTCGCTGCACGCGGCGGCCCCGTCGTCATGATCGCCCCGGCGACCGCGCCCGCCCCGCACGGCGCCGGCATCCGTCGCGTCGACGCTCCCGACTGTCACCCCCTGATCGCGCCCCTGGTCTACGCCGTCCCGGTCCAGTTGCTGGCCTACTACACCGCCGTCCAGAAGGGCACCGACGTCGATCAACCGCGCAACCTGGCCAAGTCGGTGACTGTGGAGTGAGATGAACCCAAACGGTCGAGCCGCGTTTGGAACGGTCACGGTTTGCGCCTATGAGGGGCGCCTAACGGCTGTTCAGGACGACTGATGACGACTTCTCCCGCACGCCTTCGCAAGGCGGTCCTTCCCGTGGCCGGTCTGGGCACTCGCGTCCTGCCGGGCACCAAGACCACGCCGAAGGAGCTGCTGAACGTCGTCGATCGGCCGATCCTCAGCTACATCGTCGAAGAGGCGCGCGAAGCGGGGATCGAGCACATCGTCTTCGTCACCGGCCGCGCCAAGCAGGCCATCGAGGACTATTTCGACCACCAGATCGAGCTGGAAGCCCAGCTTCTCGCCAAGGGCAAGACCGAGATCCTGGAGGCCATGAACGCCGAGCTGGCGACCGCCGGCGAAATGAGCTTCACCCGCCAGATGCAGCCCAAGGGCCTGGGCCACGCCGTCTGGTGCGCGCGCGACATCATCGGTCACGAACCCTTCGCCGTCATCCTGCCCGACGTCATCGTGGACTCGCAGCCCGGCGCCCTGAAACAGCTGGCGGACCTCTACGCCGAGGTCGGCGGCAACGTCATCGGCGTCGAAGCGGTGCCCGAAGCCGACACCCACAAGTACGGCATCATCGCCCCCTCTTCCCAGGACGGCCGCCGCTTCGCCATGAAGGGCATGGTGGAAAAGCCCAAACAGGGCGCCGCGCCCTCGAACATGTCGATCTCGGGCCGTTACATCCTGCAGCCGGAAATCTTCGACCTGCTGGAAACCCAGGAGAGCGGCGCCGGCGGCGAGATCCAGCTGACCGACGCGATGGACCGGCTGATGAAGCATCAGAGCTTCACCGCCTACGAATACGAAGGCGTGACCCACGACTGCGGCGACAAGATCGGCCTCCTGCGCGCCAATGTCGCCCTGGCCCTGAAACGTGCTGACCTGGGCGAAGCTACCCGCGCGGCGATCACCGCGCTCCTCTGAACGGGCCGGCGAGGGAATGCGCGCACAAATCACGGCGAAACACCAAGCCGTTTCAATGACCTGACAGAATTTCGTCCGTCTTTTCGCGCCCTGCGGCAGGCCGCGTTACGATCTCGCCCCTGACCACGCCGCCGCCTGGCGTTTCAGACGATTCAGACCATTCAGACTCTGTTTTTTCCTGACGACCGCTTTTCCCCGCGCCCAAGCGCCACGCTTTCGCGCCCTGGCGCGTTGAGCTAGGCAGGACGCACAGACCAGACGAAGGTTCGACCGATGCGTGTGATGATTTTGGGCGGCGACGGTTTTTGCGGCTGGCCCACGGCCCTGCACCTGTCGGCGCGCGGCTGGGACGTGCTGATCGTCGACAACCTCAGCCGCCGCAACATCGACAATGAGCTGGAGGTCCAGTCCCTGACCCCCATCCGCACCATGGGCGAACGTATCGCCGCGTGGAGAGAGGTCAGCGGCCGCACCATCGAGTTCGTCAACATGACGGTCGGCAGGGAGTTCGACCGCCTGGTCGTCCTGATCAGGGACTGGGCGCCCGACAGCGTTGTCCACTTCGCCGAGCAGCGCGCCGCCCCCTATTCGATGAAGTCGGCGCGGCACAAGCTCTACACGGTCGACAACAATCTGAACGCCACCAATCACCTGCTGGCGGCCATCGTCGAGAGCGGTCGCGACGTCCACCTCGCCCATCTGGGCACCATGGGGGTCTATGGCTACACCACCGCCGGCCTGCGCATTCCCGAGGGCTATCTGAAGGTCACGGTCGACACCGACTACGGCCCGGCCGAGCAGGAAATCCTGTTCCCGCCGAATCCGGGGTCGATCTATCACATGACCAAGACTCAGGACGCCCTGCTGTTCCAGTTCTACGCCAAGAACGACGGCCTGCGGATCACCGACCTGCACCAGGGCATCGTCTGGGGCGCCCAGACCGAGGAGACGAAGCAGGACGAGCGCCTGATCAACCGCTTCGACTATGACGGCGACTACGGCACGGTGCTGAACCGCTTCCTGATGCAGGCGGCGGTCGGCTATCCGCTGACGGTCCATGGCTCGGGCGGCCAGACGCGGGCCTTCATCCATATCCAGGACACGGTGCGTTGCGTCGAGCTGGCGCTGAAAAATCCGCCCAAATCGGGCGACCGGGTCAAGATTCTCAACCAGATGACCGAGAGCCGCCGCGTCCGCGATCTGGCGCAGATGGTCGCCGATATGACCGGCGCCGAGATCCACAATGTGCCGAACCCGCGTCAGGAAGCCGACGAGAACGAACTGGTCGTCGCCAATGACCAGTTCCGCGATTTGGGGCTGAAGCCCATCACCCTGGCCGAGGGGCTGATGGCCGACGTCACCGACATCGCCCGCCGCTACGCCGACCGGGCCGATCATACGAAGATTCCCTGCGTCTCCAGCTGGAACGGCAGGCGCGCCGAGGCGCTGCAATCCCAGACGACGGACCAAACGCCCGCCGTCGCCCGAACCGCCTGACTGGACCGCCTGACCGGAACGCCATGACCCAGCCTGCTCCCGACGCCCCCGCTCTACTGGTCTTCGGCGGCGGCTATGTGGGATTGGCGGCGGCGCAAGAGGCGATCCGGCGCGGGGGACGGGCGGTCGCCACCTCGCGCGATCCCGACCGTCGCGCCGAGTTGACGGCGGCCGGCGTCGCCGCCGTCGATCCGGCCGACGCCGAAGCCCTGACGGCCGCGGTGGCGGCCTGCTCGGCCATTCTGATCACGGCCGCCCCGGACGGCGCCGGCTGCCCCGGCCTGAAGGCCCTCGTTCCCGCGCTTGCGGCCTCAGGCGCCTATCCCGACTGGATCGGCTATGTGTCTTCGACCGCGGTCTATGGCGACCGGGCGGGAAGCTGGGCCTTCGAGGACGATGAGCTGAACGCCGCCAGCGTGGAGGGCGCCCGGCGCGTGCGGGCCGAGCGAGACTGGCTGGACGCCGGGCGCGGCATGGGCCTGACCGTGCAGATCTTTCGCCTGCCCGCCATCTACGGCCCCGGCCGCTCGCCTCTGGATCGCCTGCGCGACGGCACGGCCCGATTGGTGAAGAAGCCCGGTCAGGTGTTCAATCGCATCCATGTCGAGGACGCCGTCGCCGGCTTCTTCGCCTCCATGGCCCGCCCGCATCCGGGCCGCGCCTACACCCTGGCCGACGATGAGCCGGCCCCGGCGGACGTGGTGATCCGGGGCGCAGCGGCGCGCCTCGGCCTGGCCCTCCCGCCCGAGGTCTCCCTCGACGACCCGTCGGTATCGGACGCCATGCGGCGCTTCTACAACGACTCCAAACGCCTCTCGAACGCCCGCGCCAAGGCCGAACTGGGCTGGCGGCCGAAGCATCCAAGCTGGCGCGAGGGACTTGAGGCGCTTATCCGCCAAGGTGGATGAGCGCCTTCAATGAGAAGGCCAACGCCAACGAAGACTGAGACACAGCAGATGGCGGAGATTGGAGCAACAAGTGCTACCACCAGTTCGCCTCCCTCAGCGCCCGGGCGTATCGGCGGCTGACCGGGGCGACCAGTTCATTGTCGGGGCCGCCGTCTAGCGTCAGGGCGGCTCGGCCGTCGCCGCGGGCGACGGAGACGACGGCGTCCCTCGCCACCCACCAGCTGCGATGGGTCTGGGCGCCTTCCAGGCCTTCCAACTCGGCCAGAGCGTCGGCCAGGCGCATCAGGATCAGGTCCGAGCCCCGATCCGTGTGCAGGCGCAGATAGTGGTCCTCGGCCTGGACGGCGATCAGGCGGGCGCCGCGTAGCTTGATCGGCAAGCGCTCGAGGAAGCGGGCGGGCGCGGCGCCGGGGGCGCCGGCGTGGGTCTCGACCGGACGTTCGCGGCCCAGAAAGACGTTGAGCGCGCTGAGCACGGCGGTGATCAGCAGCACCGCCGGCAGGAAATTGATCAGCACCGCGATCGGCAGCAGGTGTTGATAGAAGAACAGGCCGGTCGCGGCCCAGACGCCCAGGGTCAAGGGGCCGGTGATGACCCCTGTCAGAATTGCCGCCGTCAACCACGGTCGGGCGTCCGGGTCGATGAAGCGTGTGACCAGGGCGCCGCAGGCGTGGCCCCACAGCCCGCCCAGCATCAGCATGGCGATCCAGTAGACCAGTCGCTGACCCAATGGCGTCCCGCCCGAGCCGAACGCGCCGCTGAAGGCGAGAAAGGCGCCGGCGACCACAGCAACGATCAGGCCGCGCAACACGTCCCGCGCCTTGCTCTCGGGTAGACGGAATGGCGGCATCAGGCGTTCGACTTCGGCCCACAGACCGCGCGGAAGCCCGCGGCGGCGAAGCGCACCATGTAGTCGCAGGCGCTGTCGAGATCGCCGGACTTGCACAGGCCGCCCGACAGGCGGTCCAGGCGTCCGGTCTCGCCGAGCGTCAGGGTCAGGGCGCCCGACAGGTTGTGGTAGGCCCAGTAGAGGTCGGTTTCCTCCGCCTCGGGCAGCAGGCGCTTGACCAGTTCAAGCAAACGCCGGATGGCCGGGTCGAAATAGCGGGCCATGGTCTCGCCGCCGAAGGCCGGGTTGGCGTTGGTCTGGGCCACCAGGGCCGCGTAGTGCTTCCAGCCCGGACCGCCTTTCAGCGACCACTGGAACGGCGGGCGCAGGAAGGCCTCGAACAGGCCCTCCAAGGTCATGGCGTCGCCGGCGGCCTCGGCGTAGCGGTCGACGGCGGCGACGCGCTCGCTGTTCCATACCTCGGCCCGACGAGTGAAGACGGCGTCGAACAGCTCCTTCTTGGCCCCGAAGTAATAGTGAACCAGGGCCGTGTCCACGCCCGCCTCGCGCGCAACCTCTCGGATGGTGACGCCATAGAAGCCATGCTTCGAAAACAGGTCTTCGGCCGCGTTCAGGATGGCGTCGCGGGCCTCGCCCGCGCCGGCGCTCTTGGTCTTCTTGGGTCGCCCGCGCCGGGCAGGCGCGGGGGCGGCGGGCGGCAGGGTCGGAGCGAGGTCGTCGTCGGCGTTCATGCGCGCAAGCTAGTCGCGCTTCGACCCTCAGTGCAACGGCGCCACAGGCGGGGCGGATTTACGGCGGTTTTCAGCGTGGCCGTTTGACAGCACGACGAAAGGTCGTCAGTTTCCCTGAAAATCATTGAACGCTGAATAAAAGCGTCGATTGGGCAGGAAATCAGGAATTGGGATGCCAATGAACAGACTCGTGAAGACCGTCTTGCTGGCCGGCGCCGCCTGGGGCGCGCTGTCGGCCTCCGCCGTGGCCCAGGAGGCCTCGACCGAAACCCAGGCGTCGAACGTCGACGACATCATCGTCACCGCGCGCCGCCGCGAAGAAACCCTGAAGGACGTGCCGGTGGCCGTCTCGGTCCTGGGCGCCGTTCGTCTGGAAGAAACCGGTGCGACCGACATCACCGTGCTGCAACAGCAGACCCCGAACGCCACGGTGCAGGTGGCGCGCGGGTCCAACTCGACGCTGATCTCCTTCATCCGCGGCATCGGCCAGCAGGATCCCCTGTGGGGCTTCGAACCCGGCGTGGGTCTCTATGTCGACGACGTCTACATGGCCCGCCCGCAGGGCGCCGTGCTGGACATCTTCGATATAGAACGTCTGGAGGTCCTGCGTGGACCGCAGGGCTCGCTCTACGGTCGCAACACGGTTGGCGGCGCTATCAAGTACGTCACTTCGCGGCTGGACCCGGATTCGCCGGAACTGACCCTGCGTGGCGCCTACGGCAGCTACAACCAGATCGATCTGCTGGCCCAGGGCTCCATCCCGGTCACGGACAAGCTGCGCATCGGCGCGGGGGTCGTCAGCTACAACCGCGACGGTTACGGCGAGAACCTGAACACCGGCGCCGAGCACTATGACAAGGACGTTCTGGCGGGCCGCGTCAGCGTCGAGTTCCAGCCCTACGACAACGCCTTCTTCCGCCTGGCCTACGACCGGGTCGAGGACAAGTCGAACCCCCGCCACGGTCACCGCGAAGTCGCGGGCGTGGGGCCCGGCGCCGGAATCCCCGGCAGCGTCTATGACACCTACGCCGGCCTGGGCGATCGCAACAAGGTGACGACGGAGGGCGTCTCGCTGACGGCCCAGGTCGATCTCAACGACACCTGGTCGTTCAAGTCGATCACCGCCTACCGCACCGGCGACACCGACACCTTGATCGACTTCGACAACACGCCGGCCCCGACGCTGGACGTGCCGGCCATCTACGGCGACCACCAGTTCACCCAGGAGTTCCAGGCGCTCTTCAGCGCGGACCGGATCCAGGGCGTAGCCGGCCTCTTCTACCTGGACGGCACGGCTTCGGGCGCCTTCGACACCATTGCGCAGAACTTCGGCATCGTCATCGGCACCGCCGGCTATGTGAAGACCACCAGCATCGCCCTGTTCGCGGACGTGAACCTGGACCTGACGGAACGCCTGCACCTCGGCCTCGGGGCGCGCTACACGATGGACGACAAGACCGGACATGTCTTCCGCGCCAACTACCTGGGCGCCACGCCCAGCCCGCTGCTGGGCGGCACGGCGCGCAACCCGATCCTGCTGCGGACCGATTACACCCGCTCCAACACCTTCGACCAGTTCACGCCCAAGGCGTCGCTGTCGTTCGACTTCTCGGACAGCCTGACCGGCTACGCCTCCTATTCGAAGGGCTTCAAGTCGGGCGGCTTCGACATGCGCGGCGACGCCATCCTGACGCCGAACACCGTCAACGGCTATCAGCCGGAAATGGTCGACGCCTATGAGATCGGGCTGAAGGGCTCGGCCTTCGATCGTCGTCTCAGCTTCTCCTCGGCCGTCTTCTACAACGAGTATCAGGACCAGCAGGTCACCACCCAGGTCCCGGCCGTGGGCGGCATCGCCAGCTTCGTCGACAACGTCGGCTCGTCGAAATTCTTCGGCGCTGAACTGGAAGGCGCCCTGGTCGTGACCGACAGCGTGACGGCCAACTTCGCCGTCGGCTACCTCGACACCAAGTTCGAGAAGTTCCTTCGCTACAACCTGACAACCCAGCAGTACGAAGACATCTCGGACCTGGTGGTGCTGCAGAACGCGCCGAAGTGGACGGGCTATCTGGGCGTCACCTGGCGCGGCGACGTGGCGGGCGGCTCGCTGGCGGTGACCCCGTCGGTCAGCTATCGCGACGACTACAGCCAGTTTGAGTTCCCCAACCCCGTGCTGGATCAGGACGCCTACGCCCTGGTCGATCTGTCGGCGGTCTGGACGGACCCGAGCCGGACCTGGACGGTGGGCCTCTATGGCAAGAACCTGACGGACGAGGAGTACCGCGTCGGCGGCTACAACTTCGCCGGCGCCCCCTACAACGACTCGTTGATCGGCTACTACGGCCCGCCGCGGACCGTAACCGCGTCGCTACAGTACAAGTTCTAAGGCAGGAATTCCTCCTGGACGCCTGATCATCTGATCGCGGGCGGCGGTTCAGCCCTGAACCGCCGCCCTTTTTCTTTTGGCGTCGTCGAACGACGCCGTTACCGTCGTCTCCAAAGAATAAAGAACACCGCCCAAGGGGGGCATGCCATGACCACGTCTGGGGCCGCAGCGCCGCAAGAGGCCGTCGAGAAGGGCGTCTCGCCCGGCTACCGCTACTATGTGCTGGCGGTTCTGATCCTGATCTACATGCTCAACTTCCTGGATCGCCAGATCATCGGCATCCTGGCGGCGCCGCTGAAGGAAGAATTCGGCATGTCGGACAGCCAGTTCGGCCTGCTGGGGGGGATAGCCTTCGCCTCGGTCTATTCCACCCTGGCCATTCCGCTGGCCTGGCTGGCGGATCGGGCCAGCCGGGTGTGGATCATGACCG
The DNA here is from genome assembly GCF_002387245.1 of Brevundimonas sp. UBA4553. Taxonomy (GTDB): domain Bacteria; phylum Pseudomonadota; class Alphaproteobacteria; order Caulobacterales; family Caulobacteraceae; genus Brevundimonas. Next base: position 245,679 of record NZ_DGLD01000001.1, on the reverse strand, counting down.
GCGCCCTGGCGGTCTGGTCCGGCTTCACCGCTCTCTGCGGGGTGGCGGGCTCCTTCGCGCAGTTGTTCCTGTGCCGGATGGGCGTGGGCATCGGCGAGGCGGGCGGCGTGGCCCCGGCCTATTCGCTGATCGCCGACTATTTTCCGCCCCAGCAGCGCGCGCGCGCCATGGCGGCCTTCGCCTTCGGCATTCCTCTGGGCATGGCGGCGGGAACCCTGGTGGGCGGCCTTCTGGCGGCGACCTATGGCTGGCGAACCGCCTTCATCGTGGTGGGCCTGCTGGGCGTGCTGGTCGCGCCCCTGCTGCGCCTGACGGTGCGCGATCCCAAACGCGGCGGCACGGACGCCGCCAAGACCCAGGCCCAGGTCGCGGCGCTGGAAGCCGCACCCGCCGGTTCCGACCGGCCCGGCAAGCTGGCTGCGCAGGCCATGCTGGGGGTGGGCGCGGGCGCATTGGTGCTCGCGGCCCTGATCCAGTTTGCCGGTCTTTCGCTGGGCAATCCGCTGGTCTTCGCCTTCGGCGGTCTGCTGGCGGTGGTGATCGGGGTCTCGCTGATGATCGCGCGGCGCACGGCGACGGTGGTCATCAAGAAGCGCAGCTTCTGGCTTCTGGCCCTGGGCGCCGCCTCGTCTTCGGTCTGCGGCTACGGCGTGGCCGGCTGGCTGCCCCTCTTCTTCATGCGCAGCTTCGATCTGACCCTGGCGCAGACCAGCGTCTATTATGCGGGCATCGCCCTGATCGGCGGCATCCTCGGCATCTGGATGGGCGGCATGATCGCCGACAAGCTGTCGAAGCGCGGCAAGGGCGCCTATCCGATGGTGCCGGCGGTGGCCTTCCTGATCTCGGCACCCTGCTTCATTCTGGCGATGAACTCGCCTTGGCTGATCGGTCTGGTTCTGCCGGGCGGTGGCAGTCACACGCAGCAGCTGGTGCTGGCCTTCCTGATCTTCCTGCTGCCGACCGGACTGAACCTGGCCTGGCTGGGGCCGATCACGGCGGCGGTCCAGCACCTGGTGCCGGCGGCCATGCGATCGACCGCCTCGGCCCTGTTCCTGCTGATCAACAACCTGCTGGGGATCGCGGTCGGCTTCTACTACTTCGGGTGGATGAGCGATCTCCTGGCGCCCCGCTTCGGCGAGGAGAGCCTGCGCTGGGCCATCTACACGGGCATGGGCTTCTACGTGTTGGCGGCCATGCTGCTGTTCGGCGCGGCCCGGACGCTGAAGCGGGACTGGGTCGACTGATCCGACCCGGCGCCTGACATAAGAAAAGGCTCTGACGGCCATAAGGAGGGGGGCGGTTGCGCAGGCGAAGGCGCGACGCCTATAAGCGCGACCAAAGTTTCCACAACCCTCCTCCCAACGGCGCGGATCAGACATGAACATTCACGAGTATCAGGCCAAGCAGGTTCTCAAGGCCTTTGGCGCTCCGGTCGCCGAAGGCGTGGCCATCACCTCGGCCGACCAGGCCGAAGCCGCCGCCAAGCAACTGCCTGGCCCGCTCTATGTCGTGAAGTCGCAGATCCACGCTGGCGGCCGCGGCAAGGGCAAGTTCAAGGAACTGCCGGCTGACGCCAAGGGCGGCGTGCGTCTGGCCTTCTCGATCGAGGACGTGGTCAAGAACGCCAAGGACATGCTGGGCAACACCCTGGTGACGGCCCAGACCACGGACGCCGGCAAGCAGGTCAACCGCCTTTACATCGAGGACGGCGCCGACATCTCGCGCGAGCTCTACCTCTCGATCCTGGTCGACCGCGCCTACGGCCGCATCTCCTTCGTCGTCTCGACCGAAGGCGGCATGGACATCGAGGCCGTCGCCCACGACACCCCGGAAAAGATCATCACCGTCGTCATCGACCCGACGACCGGCGTGACCGAAGCCGACTGCGCCACCCTGTCGGACGCGCTGAAGCTGGAAGGCGACGCCCGTGAAGACGGCAAGTCGCTGTTCCCGGCCCTGTACAAAGCCTTCGTCGAGAAGGACATGGCCATGCTGGAAGTGAACCCGCTGATCGTCATGGAAAACGGCCATCTGCGCGTTCTGGACGCCAAGGTGTCGTTCGACGGCAACGCCCTGTTCCGTCACCCCGACATCAAGGAACTGCGCGACGAGACCGAGGAAGACGCCAAGGAAATCGAAGCCTCGGAATGGGACCTGGCCTACGTCGCCCTGGACGGCAACATCGGCTGCATGGTCAACGGCGCCGGTCTCGCCATGGCGACGATGGACATCATCAAGCTGTACGGCAAGGAGCCGGCCAACTTCTGCGACGTCGGCGGCGGCGCCGGCAAGGACAAGGTCGCTGCGGCCTTCAAGATCATCACCGCTGACCCGGCCGTCCAGGGCATCCTGGTCAACATCTTCGGCGGCATCATGAAGTGCGACGTCATCGCCGAAGGCGTGGTCGCGGCCGTCAAGGAAGTGGGCCTGAAGGTGCCGCTGGTGGTGCGTCTGGAAGGCACCAACGCCGAGCTGGGCAAGAAGATCCTGAACGAGAGCGGCCTGACCATCCAGGCGGCCGACGATCTCGACGACGCCGCCCAGAAGATCGTCGCGGCGGTCGGCTAAGGCTCAGAGCCTTACTCGCCACCGCCCCGCTGACACACAGAATTCAGAGCACAGACACATGTCCATTCTCGTCAACAAAGACACCAAGATCATCGTGCAAGGCCTGACCGGCAAGACCGGCGGCTTCCACACCGAACAGGCCCTGGCCTATCACGGCACCCAGATGGTCGCCGGCGTGCACCCGACCAAGGGCGGCACCAACTGGACCGGCTCGCACGGCGAAACCCTGCCGATCTACGCCTCGGTGGCCGAGGCCCGCGACGCCACCGGCGCCGACGCCACGGTCATCTACGTCCCGCCGGCAGGCGCGGCCGACGCCATCATCGAAGCCATCGAGGCCGAGATCCCCTTCATCACCTGCATCACCGAAGGCATCCCGGTGCTGGACATGGTGCGCGTCAAGGCCCGCCTGGACCGCTCCAACTCGCGCCTGCTGGGCCCGAACTGCCCCGGCATCCTGACCCCGAACGAGTGCAAGATCGGCATCATGCCGGGCAACATCTTCTCCAAGGGTTCGGTCGGCGTCGTCTCGCGCTCGGGCACCCTGACCTATGAAGCCGTGTTCCAGACCACCAACGCCGGCCTCGGCCAGACCACGGCCGTCGGCATCGGCGGCGACCCGGTCAAGGGCACCGAGTTCATCGACGTCCTGGAAATGTTCCTGGCCGACGACGCCACCGAGTCGATCATCATGATCGGTGAAATCGGCGGCGGCGCTGAAGAAGACGCCGCTCAGTTCCTGATCGACGAAGCCAAGAAGGGCCGCAAGAAGCCGATGGCCGGCTTCATCGCCGGTCGCACGGCTCCGGCCGGCCGCACCATGGGCCACGCTGGCGCCATCGTTTCGGGCGGCAAGGGCGACGCGGAATCCAAGATCGCCGCGATGGAGTCCGCGGGCATCCGCGTCTCGCCGTCGCCGGCGCGTCTGGGTCACACCTTGCTGGAAGTCCTGAAGGGCTGATCGCCCTTCGAGAGGTCGCTACGCTCGCGACGCGGTCGCTCGCTTCTTGAGCGAGTTGACCGCGCCACCCTCAACGGTGGGGCCTCGGTTTCGGGGCGGCGGGTGCGACCGAACGATGTTCCGGGGCTAATTTTAGCGCCCTGTGACGTTTTGAAACGCCCTCGGAATCGTCCGGGGGCGTTTTTTCTTGCCAATTCGACCAATTTCCACCCGCATCGCCCCGCTTCGGTCATGACCAGTAAGGAAACACGGCCTATATGAGCGGCGCCGCTCACCGCGCAGGCGTGCGCGCGCGGCCGAATGTAGGACGACGAGAGAAAAATGGCGGACGATGCAGGTCGGCTGAACCAGGTCTTTGCCGAGACCAGCTTCCTCTATGGCGCGAACGCCGCCTTCATTGAGGACCTGCACGAAAAATGGGCTGCGGACCCCGGCTCGGTGTCGGGAGAATGGCGCGCCTTCTTCGACCAGCTCAAGGACAACGCCGATCTGGTGAAGCAGTCGGCCGCCGCCGGCTCCTGGGGCCGGGGCGCCGCCACGGACCCGAGCGAAGACACCGCCGTGTTCGACGGCCGCTGGCCTGCGCCGAAGCCTGATCCCAAGGCCGCCGGCAAGCCGGGCCCGCGTCCGGCCGCTCCTGTTGCTGACGCTTCGGGCGGACTGACCGCCGCCGACGTGCGCGCCGCCGCCCACGATTCCATCCGCGCCCTGATGCTGATCCGCAGCTACCGCGTGCGGGGCCATCTGCAGGCGACGCTGGACCCGCTCGGCATCGAGCAGCCCATCGAAAACCCGGAGCTGACGCCCGAATTCTACGGCTTCACCGCCGCCGACATGGACCGCCCGATCTTCCTCGACGGCGTCCTGGGCCTGCAGACCGGCAGCGTCCGTCAGGTGCTGGAGATCCTGCGTCGCACCTACTGCGGCAACATCGGCGTGCAGTACATGCACATCGCCGAGCCCGAAGAGAAGTCGTGGTTGCAGCAACGCTTTGAAGGCCCGGACAAGTTCGAGCAGAACGCCTTCACCAAGGAAGGCAAGCTGGCCATCCTGCACAAGCTGATCGAGGCCGAGGGCTTCGAACGCTTCCTGCACAAGCGCTTCCCCGGCACCAAGCGTTTCGGCCTGGACGGCGGCGAGGCCATGGTCCCAGCCCTGGAGCAGGTGATCAAGCGCGGCGGCAGCCTGGGCGTGGACGAGATCATTTTCGGCATGGCCCACCGCGGCCGCCTGAACACGCTCGCCGCCGTCATGGGCAAGCCCTACAAGGCCATCTTCCACGAGTTCCAAGGCGGCTCGACCGTCCCGTCGGACATCGAGGGGTCGGGCGACGTCAAATACCACATGGGCGCCTCGTCCGACCGTGAGTTCGACGGCAACAAGGTCCACCTGTCGCTGACCGCCAACCCGTCGCACCTTGAAATCGTCAACCCGGTCGTTCTGGGCAAGGCGCGCGCCAAGCAGGCTTTCGACATCCGTGACGCCAACGCCGGCAAGCCCGAAGCCGAGTGGGCGCTGGACCGCTCCAAGGTCGTGCCGTTGCTGATTCACGGGGACGCCGCCTTCGCGGGTCAGGGCGTGGTGGCCGAATGCTTCGCCCTGATGGGCCTGAAGGGCTATCGCACCGGCGGCACCCTGCACTTCGTCATCAACAACCAGATCGGCTTCACCACCAGTCCGCGCAATTCGCGCTCGTCGCCCTATCCGTCGGACGTGGCGCTGATGGTTCAGGCCCCGATCTTCCACGTCAACGGCGACGACCCCGAAGCCGTCGTCTTCGCCGCCAAGGTGGCGACGGAATACCGTCAGAAGTTCCACAAGGACGTGGTGGTGGACATGTTCTGCTACCGCCGCTTCGGTCACAACGAAGGCGACGACCCCACCTTCACCCAGCCGCTGATGTATTCGAAGATCCGCGCCCAGCCGTCGACGCGCGAAATCTACTCCAAGCGTCTGGTCGAACAGGGCGTGGTCACCCAGGCCGAGGTCGACGCCGAGTTGGCGCGCTTCGAGGCCTTCCTCGACGCTGAGTTCGAGGCGGGCAAGGTCTTCAAGGCCGAGAAGGCCGACTGGCTGGACGGCAAGTGGCAGGGCCTGGGCGCCGAGAAGTCTGACGATGCCGCCCAGCGCGGTCAGACCGCCGTTCCGTCCGAGAAGCTGACCGACTACGGTCACCGTCTGACGCAGATCCCCAACAGCGTCGACATCCACAAGACGCTGAAGCGCGTCGTCGAGGCGCGTCGTGAGACCGTCACGAGCGGCCAGAACATCGACTGGGCCACGGCCGAAAGTCTGGCCTTCGCCTCGCTGCTGGACGAGGGCTACAATATCCGCCTATCGGGCCAGGACTCGGTCCGCGGCACCTTCTCGCAGCGTCACTCGGGCATCACCGACCAGACGACGGAGCAGCGCTACATCCCGCTGAATCACCTGCGCGACGGTCAGGCCCACTTCGAGGTCATCGACTCGGCCCTGTCGGAAGAGGCGGTGCTGGGCTTCGAGTACGGCTACTCGCTGGCTGACCCCAACACCCTGACCTTGTGGGAAGGCCAGTTCGGCGACTTCGTCAACGGTGCCCAGGTGGTCATCGACCAATTCATTTCGTCGGGCGAACGCAAGTGGCTGCGCATGAGCGGCCTGACCATGCTGCTGCCGCACGGCTATGAAGGCCAGGGCCCCGAGCACTCCTCGGCCCGCCTTGAGCGCTTCCTGCAGCAGTGCGCCGAGAACAATATGCAGGTCGCCAACTGCACCACTCCGGCCAACTACTTCCACATCTTGCGCCGTCAGCTGCACCGCTCATACCGCAAGCCGCTGATCCTGATGACGCCCAAGTCGCTGCTGCGTCACAAGAAGGCTGTCTCGACCCTAGCCGACATGGCCGAGGGTTCGTCCTTCCACCGCGTTCTGCGCGACGACGCCCAACTGCGTCCCGAAGTCGCCGGCGTTTCGCTGAAGGCCGACAAGGACATCCGCAAGGTCATCGTCTGCTCGGGCAAGGTCTATTACGACCTGCTGGACGCGCGCGAGAAGGCCGGGATCAACGACATCTACATTTTGCGCCTGGAACAGTTCTATCCGTGGCCGATCAAGTCGATCTCGACCGAGCTGGCCCGCTTCCCCAACGCCGACCTGGTCTGGTGCCAGGAAGAGCCCAAGAACATGGGCGGCTGGACCTTCGTCGATCCGTGGATCGAACTGACGCTCGAGAAGATGGATATCAAGGCCAAGCGCGCGCGTTACGTTGGGCGCCCGGCCTCCGCCTCCACGGCGGCCGGCCTGATGAGCCGCCACCTGAAGGAACTCGAGACCTTCCTCGCCGAGGCCATGGCCTGACCGGCCCAGCCTGACCTATAGATACGCCAAGACACAAAAAGACACTGGACCGAACCATGGCCGATATCCTCACCCCCGCCCTCGGTGAATCCGTCAGCGAAGCCTCCATCGCCAAGTGGACCAAGAAGGTCGGCGACGCCGTCAAGAAGGACGAAGTCCTGGTCGAGCTGGAAACCGACAAGGTCTCGCTGGAAGTCGTGGCCCCGGCCGACGGCGTCCTGGCGGCGATCAACGCCGCTGAGGGCGACACTGTGGTGCCGGGCACGGTCCTGGGTTCAGTGAGCGAAGGCGCTTCGGCTCCGGCGGCGGCGCCCGCCGCTGCTGCAACTCCCGCGGCCGCTCCCGCCGCTTCGGGCGGCGCCTCGATCGAGATCGCCGTCCCGACCATGGGCGAGAGCGTCGCCGAGGGTTCGATCGGAACCTGGCTGAAGAAGTCGGGCGACACGGTCGCCAAGGACGAACTGCTGGTTGAGATCGAAACCGACAAGGTCGCGGTGGAAGTCTCGGCGCCGGCCGCCGGCGTCCTGACCATCGCCGCCGACAACGGGTCGACCGTGACCCCCGGTCAGGTCATCGGCTCCATCTCGGCCTCTGGCGCCGCCGCCGCTGCTCCGGCTGCTGCTCCGGTCGCCGCCGCTCCGGCCAACACCGGTTCGGCCCAGGCCCCGGCTTCGGCCCACCTGTCGCCCGCCGTCCAGCGCGTGGTGTCGGAGAACAACCTGAACCCGGCGTCGCTGTCGGCCACGGGTCCGAAGGGCAACATCACCAAGGCTGACGCCATCGCCGCCATCGGCGCCGCCGCTCCGTCTGCGCCCGCCGCTGCTGCCGCCCCGGCCGCCCCTCGCGCCGACCAGCCGCGCGAGGAGCGGGTGAAGATGACGCGCCTGCGTCAGACCATCGCCCGTCGCCTGAAGGAATCCCAGAACACGGCCGCCCAGCTGACCACCTTCAACGAGGTGGACATGACCAACGTCATGGCCCTGCGCGCCCAGTACAAGGAAGTCTTCGAGAAGCGCCACGGCGTGAAGCTGGGCTTCATGTCCTTCTTCACCAAGGCTGTGGTTCAGGCCCTGCACGAAATCCCGGCCGTCAACGCCGAGATCGACGGCACGGACATCATCTACAAGAACCACTACGACATCGGCGTGGCCGTCGGCACCGACAAGGGTCTGGTGGTTCCGGTCCTCCGTGACGCCGACACCCTGTCGCTGGCGGGCATCGAAAAGGGCATTGGCGCCCTGGGCAAGGCCGCCCGTGACGGCGCCCTGACCATGGATCAGATGCAGGGTGGCACCTTCACCATCACCAACGGCGGCACCTATGGCTCGCTGATGTCGACGCCGATCCTGAACGCGCCGCAGTCGGGCATCCTGGGCATGCACAACATCGTGCAGCGCCCGATGGCCATCAACGGCGAGGTCAAGATCCGCCCGATGATGTACCTGGCTCTCAGCTACGATCACCGCATCGTCGACGGCAAGGAAGCCGTGACCTTCCTGGTCCGCATCAAGGAACTGCTGGAAGACCCGGCCCGCGCCCTGCTGGACCTGTAAGGTTCGCATTCGCGCGAAGCACAGACGACGGCGGCTCTTTCGGGAGCCGCCGTTTTCAATTGGGCCAGGCGTGCTAGCCTCAACGCATGAGCCTGGTCGAAATCGCCCGCTTTCAGGATGTCTATGAGGCCGACCTCGCGGCGGCTTTTCTCGCTTCGCACGGCGTCGAGGTTGACGTGACCGAGCGGTTCCAGACGACGGTCGATCCGCTGATGCAGCGGGCTCTGGGGCTGCGCCTGATGGGACGGGCCGATCAGGCGGACGAGGCCCGCGATCTGCTGGCGCGGGTTCGGGCGGGGGAATTCGCCGCCGACGATGAGGGCGACCTGCCGCCCGGCGAGCCGACGACGCGTGCCGTTGGTCGGGGGTTGGCCCTGTTCATGGCGGCCACGGGCGGTTTCGCCAGCACCAGTCTGCCGCGACGACTGCGAGCAGTGCACTGGGTCGGCGTAGCCCTGATCGGAGCGGTTGCCGTGATCAGCGTCATCCTGGCCCTGACAGGGGTGTTCAGTCCGTCCTGGTGAGGTCCGAGAGCACCTCCTCCGTATCTTGCCCCAGCTTCGGCGGCGGGGCGTCGTAGCGGACGGGGGTCTTGGACAGGCGGATGGGCGAGGCGACGGTGCGGATCGGCGTGGCCAGGTCGGGGCGCGTCTGCTCGACGGTCAGGCCGCGATACAGGGCCTGAGGCTCTTCGAACACCTGGTCGATGGTGTTGACCGGACCACAGGGCACACCCGCCGCCTCCAGCGCCGCCATCAGCCCCTTCATCGTGAAGCTAGCCGTCAGGGCTGACAGAGTCGGAGACAACGCAGCCCTGTGCTGGACCCTGAGCGCATTGGTGGCGAACCGCGAATCGACACCCATGGGCTCGACGCCCAGGGCCTTGGCCAGGGCGCGGAACTGGCCGTCGTTGCCGACCGCGATGACGACCATGCCGTCCGAACAGGGGAAAGGCTGATACGGGGCCAGGTTGGGGTGGGCGTTGCCCATCCGTGTCGGCGCGGTCCCCGAGACGAACCAGTTGGCGGCCTGATTGGCCAGCATGGCCGCCTGGACGTCGAACAGGGCGATGTCCACGTGCTGACCCTCGCCGGTCGCCCGCGCGTGCCACAGGGCCGCCAGGATGGCGTTGGAGGCGTAGAGGCCGGTGAACAGGTCCACGACCGCCACCCCGACCTTCATCGGCTCAGCGCCGGGCGCGCCGTCGGGCTGGCCGGTGATCGACATCAGCCCGCCCATGGCCTGGATCATGTAGTCGTAGCCGGCGCGGTGAGCGTCCGGACCGTCCTGGCCGAAACCGGTGATGGAGCAATAAACCAGCGTCGGATTGACCGCCGACAGGCCGGCGTAGTCGAGGCCGTACTTCTTGAGCCCGCCGGTCTTGAAGTTTTCGACCACCACGTCACAGGTCGCGGCCAGTCGGCGTACGGACTCGGCGCCTTCAGGCGAGGCGATGTCCAGTTCGACCGACTTCTTGCCCCGATTGGCGCACAGGAAATAGGCGGCGTCGCCTTTCGATCCGTCGTTCGTCGTGGTGAAGGGCGGACCCCAGTGGCGGGTGTCGTCGCCTTCGCCGGGGCGCTCGATCTTGATGACCTCTGCGCCCAGATCCGCGAGCGTCTGTGTCGCCCAGGGGCCTGCCAGAACGCGGGAAAGGTCGAGAACGCGAACGCCGGAAAGCGGGCCTTGAGCTTGGGTCATGGCCCAAGGCTTAACGCTTGACGCTGATCCGGAGAAGCTGAACCGTGGGCAGGCAGAGTTTTTGCGAGGGTTTCATGCGTCTTCTGTCCATCGCCGCCGTCGGCCTGTTCTGTCTGTCCGTTTTCAACCCGGCCAGCGCCTCTGCCGATGCGACAGGGCCAGGTGGGACTGCGGAGCCTGTCGCACGCTTCGAACGGGACAAGCCGGCCAAGGCGAATCTGAGTCTGCGTCGAGAAGGCGCGGGGTGGCGCGTCGCCCTTCGCGCTGGCGGCGTGCCGAACGGCGCCGCGACCGCCGCTGACTGCGAACTCCAGGCGGTCGGGCCGCAGGACGCTGATGATGTCATTATCGCGCACGTGGCGCCCTTCGAGGGCGACCTGAACACGATCAGCGCCGCCGACATCGGCGCCGTCGCGCCGGTCCTTCAGGTGCGCGTGGGACCCGAAGGCGTATTTGTCGAGGATGGCGGAGCGGCGGCGCGGTTCTGCGGCATGGGGTCCGATGTCAACGGCTTCTATCGCCGGCTGGACACCCCTGAGTAAGACCTAGAGGCCCACGTCCCAGACGCCCGCGTTGCGCATACGGCATTCACGCGCCTCTTCAGCCCGGCCGCCCATGTCGCGGGCCATGCCGCGAATCGCATCCGACACCGTGCTCTTGTGCACGCCAGGCACCACCGCGTGGGTGAAGGCGCAGGCGGCCAGGCGCATCAGCTTGAAACCAAACCGCGATGAGGCGGCCATGTGTTCCAGATAGCTCTCGCTGACTTCGCGCGGGTGATCGCGGAACAGGCGTGAAAAGGTGTTCGACATGGATCCAGCCTAACGCGGTTCCCCGCATCCCTCTACCCGGTTCGACTATTTTGCCCTAAACGGGCGGCCGGAACAGGGGTCGCATCGTCACGCCTCGACAACCAGGCGTGACGCTCAAGAGAACCCCGCGCAATCGCTCAGGAAACACCGCCATGGCCGACGGCTCGCACGCTTCGCAACAGACCTTCCGCTGGGACGACCCCTTCGATCTGCGCGGGCGCCTGACCGACGATGAGCGAATGATCCAGGACGCGGCGCGCTCATATGCCCGCGAGGCCCTGCTGCCGCGCGTGGTCGAGGCCTTCCGCGACGAGACTTTCGACCGCGCCATCATGACCGAAATGGGCGAGATGGGCTTCCTCGGCGCCATGCTGCCGGAACAGTACGGCGGCTCGGAAGCCAGCCACGTCGCCTATGGCCTGATCGCGCGTGAGGTCGAGGCGGTCGACAGCGGCTATCGCTCGGCCATGTCGGTGCAGTCCTCGCTGGCCATGTACCCGATCTACGCCTTCGGCTCGGAAGAGCAGAAAATGAAATTCCTGCCGAAGATGGCGGCGGGCGAACTGGTCGGCTGCTTCGGCCTGACCGAGGCCGACGGCGGCTCGGACCCGGCCTCGATGAAGACCAAGGCGGTCAAGGTCGACGGCGGCTACCGCCTGAACGGCGCCAAGTACTGGATCACGAACAGCCCGATCAGCGACCTGGCCATCGTCTGGGCCAAGCTCGACGACAGGATCCGGGGCTTCATCGTCGAGCGCGACTTCGACGGCTTCACCACGGACAAGATCGGCGACAAGCTGTCGCTTCGCGCCTCGATCACCGGGGACATCGGCCTGAACGACGTCTTCGTGCCGGAAGCCAACATCCTGCCGGGCGTGCAGGGTCTGCGCGGCCCCTTCTCCTGCTTGAACAAGGCCCGCTTCGGCATCGCCTGGGGCGCCATGGGCGCCGCGGAGTTCTGCTTCCACGCCAGCCGCGACTATGTCGGCGAGCGGATGCTGTTCGGCCGCCCCCTGTCGTCGCGTCAGCTGGTGCAGAAGAAGCTGGCCGACATGCAGACCGAGATCTTCCTGGGCTTCGAGGGCGCCTACGCCCTGGGCCGCCTGCTCGACACCGGCGCCTGGGTGCCCGAGGCCATCAGCCTTATGAAGCGCAACAACTGCGGCAAGGCACTGGCGGTGGCGCGCGAAGCCCGCGACATGCACGGCGGCGCCGGCATCACGGGCGAACTGCACGTCATGCGCCACGCCATGAACCTGGAAACCGTGAACACCTATGAAGGCGCGCACGACGTCCACGCCCTGATCCTGGGCCGCGCCATTACCGGCGAAAGCGCCTTCTAGGGCCTTAGTTCGACCGAGGCGCGGGCGACGGGGCTTCCTGTTTGGGCCCCCCGCTCAGCTCGGGCTGATACAGGCCGGTGACCGCGCGCGTGACGAAGCCCTCGGGCCGGTTGCGCGGGCCGTATCGGGCGCAGGGGTCAGGGTCGGGGATCGCGCGCGGCTTGCGGTCGGCGGGGGCGAAGGCGTCGCCGACCATGTCTCCGAACGCCTCGGCCAGCTGGTGGGCGTCGCCGACCTTGGACAAGGACGGGCTGTCAGTGCCCACCACCGTGGCGTTTCGCGCCCAGACCAGAGCCGCCGCCTGACGACCATCAGGAGCCAGCAACTCCGCCTCGGCAGCCAGACCGCCAGTCGATCCGGGCGCGCGGACGCCGATGGGGCCGGGAATGAACCAGTTGGCGGCGGCGGATGCAGCCGATCCGGCGGGGTTGGTGGGGCTGATCCGGGTGGCCGCCACGCGGACGCGCCCGACGCCATCCTCGTCCGTCTCGACCACCGTGAAGCGTTCGCTCAGCTCGTAGCAGACCTGCCGGTCGACCTCGCTCAGCACCAGCGCCCACTCTTCCGGCGTCAGGGCGTCGGCGGCGGCGGCCGTCAATTCGGCGCGCTCGATGCGGATGCGTTCGATCGACTGGGCCAGGGATTCGTCGCGGCGCTCGCTGATGGAGGCGCGGACGGTGTCGCTGCGGGTCTGAAGGCCGTCATAGGTCGAGAGGTAGCCCGAATGGGGTTCCGGGGCGGTGGCGCAGGCCGCCGCGGCGGCGCTGAGCACCAGAATGGACAAGAGACTGATCGATTTCGCCGCCAAACGCGTTCCTCCAGGATCCAGATCAGGACGGATACGCGTGCGAGACGAGATTGGTTCAATCGGCCATCGTCAGGGGCGTTCACTCAAGCTAGGCTGGGCGCCAGCCAAGGGAAGATGGAATATGCATAATCGCCTGTTCGCTTGCGCCGCTGTCGCGGTTCTGATGACGGCGGCGCCTCTGTATCAGGCGGCCGAGGCGGCGACGGTCCCGCAGAGCGCGCCGACCGGCCTGCCCTATGATGCGCGACGCGGCGTCTTCACCTTCGCGGCGGGGTTGGAGGAAAGCCTGCCGGCAGTGGTTCAGGTGACCACCCTGGGGCAGTCGCGGGGCCCCAGTTCCGAAGACGATCCCAAACCGGCGCAGGGCGGCTCCGGTGTCATCATCGACGCCGCCAACGGCATCATCGTCACCAACAACCATGTCATCGAAAACGGCCAGAAATTCACTGTCGACATGATCGACGGACGGTTGTTCGACGCGGTCCTGATCGGCGCCGACAAGGCGACGGACATCGCGGTGCTGAAGATCGAGGCGACGGGCCTGTCGCAGGTTCAGACGGTGGATTCCGACACTCTGCGCACCGGCGACCTGGCCTTCGCCGTGGGTTATCCGCTGGGTCTGGACCAGACCCTGACCATGGGGGTCATCTCGGGCCTGAACCGCTCCGGCATGGGCGACGCCATCGAGGACTATATCCAGACCGACGCAGCGGTGAATTCGGGCAATTCGGGCGGGCCGCTTCTGGACAGCCGCGGACGGCTGATCGGCATCAACACGGCGATCCTGTCGGGCAGCATGGGCGGCGGCAACGACGGCATCGCCTTCGCCGTTCCGACCCGGATCATGATGTTCGTGGTCGATCAGTTGCGCGCCACCGGCGAGGTCAAGCGCGGCCAGATCGGCGTGGCCCTGGGCTCGCTGACGGCTGAACGCGCGCGCGAGATGGGTCTGAACCTGGTGCGCGGCGCTGTGGTCTATGACGCTGCGCCCGGCTCGTCGGCCGAGCAGGCCGGTCTGCGTCCGGGCGACGTCATCACCCGCATCCAGAACCGCCCGGTCTCCAACGCCGGCTCGGTCCAGGCGACGGTCGGCATCGCCCGGCCTGGCGCCACCCTGCCCGTGGTCTATCTGCGCGACGGACGCGAGGCGACAGCCAACCTGACCGTCCAGTCCGCCGATCTTCCGGCCGTGCGGATGGGGCGCAGCGCGGCCATGGCGCGCGACCTGACGTTCCGGAACAGCGGCGACGGCGCCGGCGCCCAGATCACCGTGGTCGAGGGCGGTTCGACTGCGGCGGCGGCGGGGGTCCAAGCCGGCGACGTGGTGGTGTCGGCAGGCGGCGTCAGCATCGCCGACATGGCCGCCTTGGCGCGGACGCTGCAGGATGGCGGCGCGGTGGAGTTGACTGTGCTGCGCGACGGCGAACGGACGACGGTCAGCCTGCCAGCTTAACGGTCGCACCGGGTCCCCAGACAGCAAAACGCCCGCGTCGCCAGGAGGGGGAGGAGGGCGTTCGCGGGCGTCTCGCTTGGAGGAAGCATCGGCCCGTCGAAGCCCTTAAGCGGAAAAATCCTGGGGGGCTGGGGGGGCTGTTCAGGATCCGGGACTTTTCCGAACTCCGACAGGCCGATGATGCCTTTCTGATCGCCGTTCCGGGCGGGCGAAGGGCCGAATGGCGTTCTTTTCGTGTCCGAGGCGTTTTTCCGACGCCGCGGCGGCGTCAGACCTTGGACAGGATCAGGGTGCCGTTGGTGCCGCCGAATCCGAAGCTGTTGGACATGACGTGCTTCAGCTCGCCGTCATGGCGTTCGCGCAGAATCGGCATGCCTTCGAACTCGGGGTCGAGGTTCTCGATATGGGCGCTCTCGGCGGCGAAGCCGTGCTTCATCATCAGCAGGCAGTAGATAGCTTCCTGCGCGCCGGCCGCGCCGAGCGAGTGGCCCGTCAGCGACTTGGTCGAGGAGATCATCGGCATGGCGTCGCCGAAGACGTTGCGCACCGCGCCCATCTCCTTGGCGTCGCCGACCGGCGTCGAGGTGCCGTGCGGGTTCAGGTAGTCGATCTTGGGATCGCCCGCCATCTTCAGCGCCAGCTTCATGCAGCGCTCGGCGCCCTCGCCCGAGGGGGCCACCATGTCGTAGCCGTCCGAGTTGGCGGCGTAGCCGGTGACTTCAGCGTAGATGGTCGCGCCGCGCGCCACGGCGCGTTCGTATTCTTCCAGCACCACGATGCCGGCGCCGCCGGCGATGACGAAACCGTCGCGGTCCTTGTCATAGGCGCGCGAAGCGACCGAAGGCGTCTCGTTGAAGTTGGAGGACATGGCGCCCATGGCGTCGAACATGTTCGACATCGACCAGTCGATGTCCTCGCAGCCGCCGGCGAAGACCACGTCCTGCTTGCCCCAGGCGATCTGCTCGGCCGCCGCGCCGATGCAGTGGGCCGAGGTCGCGCAGGCCGAGCTGATCGAATAGTTGATGCCCTTCAGCTCGAACCAGGTGGCCAGAACGGCCGAGGGGCCGCTGGCCATGGCCTTGGGCACGGCGAAGGGGCCGACGCGCTTGGGCGAGCCCTTTTCCACGGTGGTCTGGGCCGCCTGCAGGATCACCTGGGTCGAGGGACCGCCCTCGCCGACGATCAGGCCGATGCGCTCGTCCTTGATCTCTTCGGCGGTCAGGCCGCTGTCTTTCAGAGCCTCCTCAAAGGCGATATGCGCCCAGGCCGTGCCGTTGGCCAGGAAGCGGGCGGCGCGGCGGTCCACCAGCGGCGCCCAGTCTTCGGCCGTCACGCCGAGCGCCGGCGGCGCCCAGACCTGCGAGCGGAAGCCGTACTTGGCATGGTCGGCGGCGTGCTGGACGCCCGACTTGGCCTCGCGCAGGGAGGCCGCAACCTCGTCCTGGCCGGTGCCGATGGAGGAGACGATGCCCAATCCGGTGACGACGACACGCCGCATGGTGTTTCCTATCATTCAGTCTTCAGGCGCCGCGTTGACCGCGGTCTGCGTTAGATGGGGTCAGGCGTCCGCGGACGCCACCGTGGCCGCGCCGCCGAACAGGCCGACGCGCATGTCGGCGCAGGTGTAGATGACCTCGCCGTCGGCTTCGAGCACGCCGTCGGCGATGCCCATGACCAGCTTGCGGTTGATGACGCGCTTCAGGTGGACCTTGTAGACCACCTTCTTGACGTCCGGGGTCACCTGACCGGTGAACTTGACCTCGCCGACGCCGAGCGCGCGGCCCTTGCCGGGGCCGCCGATCCAGCCGAGGTAGAAGCCGACCAGCTGCCACATGGCGTCCAGGCCCAGGCAGCCCGGCATGACCGGATCGCCGATGAAGTGGCACTGGAAGAACCAGAGATCCGGATTGATGTCGAGCTCCGCCTCGACATAGCCCTTGCCGTAGTCGCCGCCGTCCGAGGTGATGGTCTTGATGCGATCGAACATCAGCATCGGCGGGGCCGGCAGCTGGGCGTTGCCCGGACCGAACAGCTCGCCGCGGCCCGAGGCCAGCAGGCCTTCGTGATCGAACGACGACGGATATTGGGACTGGCTCAAGGGTGACGCTCCGGAAGTGTTGCGGGCGGGTTACACGACCCTGCGCGCCCGCTCAACTGTTGTGACACCTAGCTGCGACCGGCGCCGGCGGGTCGGGCGGCGTTGCACAGGGCGCGCTCCTGGGTGCCGAACACCGCGCGTTCGGGCACCCAGCCCCTGATCTTGCGGGCGCGGACCCGGCACCAGCCTTCTTCACACTCGTCCAGCGAGACGATGGAGCGCGGCGACAGGCGCGCCCGCACCGACGAGGTGGCGGAGCGACCGGAATGGATCATGATCTCTTCGGCCGAGCGGTTGAAGACGCTGCGGCGGCCGGAGGCCACGGTGCGGTGGATCCAGGCGACTGACCCGTCCGGGTCGCAGATCTTCCGCCATTCCCGGGTCTCGGCGATCACCTGCACCGGCAGACCGGCGGCGCGGTATTCCCACAGGATCTGGTAGTCGAGGCCGGGTCCCCGGCGCGCCCGCACCTGCGAGGATTTCAGCGTGACCCAACGCGGCACTTCCAGTCCGGTCGGGGTCGGCCGCCCGTCAGGCATGCGCGCGCTGGCGCCCGCGAAGACGCCCGATCCCAGAACGACGGCGATGACGGCGATACGCCGGAACTTTTTGAACCTGACCACAGCTTTGCTAGACACCGGATCGACACGTCCCGCACGGGTGCTTCCGCCCGCCGAAACCCAGGCTTCCTATGTCCGCTCGCAAGCTTAAGGTCGTATTAACCAGACGCCTGCCCGACACGGTGGAAACGCGCCTGCGCGAACTGTTCGACGCCGAGCTGAACCTGACGGATCGGCCCATGTCACGTGATGACTTGGCCGCCGCCCTGCAACGCGCCGAGGTTCTGATCCCGACCATCACTGACCATCTCGACGCGGACCTGATCGCGGGCGCGGGCGAGCAGTTGAAGATGATCGCCAATTTCGGCGCGGGCGTGGATCATATCGACATCGACGCCGCCGTGGGACGGGGCGTCATCGTCACCAATACCCCGGGCGTCCTGACCGAAGACACCGCCGACCTGACCATGAGCCTGATCATGGCCGTCAGCCGCCGCATCGTCGAGGGCGCCAATGTCGTGGCGGCGGGCCAGTTCGAGGGCTGGAGCCCGACCTGGATGTGCGGCCGCAAGCTGTGGGGCAAGCGTCTGGGCATCGTCGGCATGGGGCGCATCGGTCAGGCCCTGGCGCGCCGCGCCAAGGCGTTCGGGATGCAGGTCCACTATCACAATCGCAAACCCGTCTCGGACATGATCGCCGAGGAGCTGGGCGCGACTTGGTGGGACGATCTGGATCAGATGCTGGCGCGGATGGACGTCATCTCGCTGAATTGCCCGGCGACCAAGGACACGCATCACATCCTGTCGGCTGAACGCATCGCCCGACTCCAGCCCCACGCCATTCTCGTGAATACGGCGCGCGGCGAACTGATCGATGAGGCGGCTCTGGTCGAGGCTCTGGACCGGCGCGCCCTGTTCGGCGTGGGTTTGGACGTGTTCGAGCACGAACCGGCGGTGCATCCGGGCCTGATGGGTCGCGCCAACGTCGTCCTCTTGCCCCATCTCGGCTCCGCCACCATCGAGGCGCGCCAGGACATGGGCGATCGCGTCATCGCCAACATCATGACCTATCAGAACGGGCACCGCCCGGCCGACCGGGTCATCCCGGCCATGCTTTAGGGGTGGGCTGATCCGCAGATCGGGCAGGCCGGATCGGCGGCCACCTTCACCACGCGGCTGGTTCCGGCCAGGCCGTCGTAGAGCATCAGACGTCCGGTCAGGGGGGCGCCGGCGCCGGTGATGATCTTGACGGCTTCCAGCGCCGCCATGGCGCCGACGACGCCGGCCAGGGCGCCGACCACGCCGACGCGGGCGCAGGTCTCGGCGTCGGGCGGGGATTCGGGCACCAGACACTGATAGCAGGGCTGGCCGGCGAAGACCCCGACCTGGCCGTTCCAGCGGCCCAGGGCGCCAGACACCAGCGGGACGCCAGCAGCGACACAGGCCGCGTTGACAGCGAAGCGCGTGTCGAAATCGTCTGTCCCGTCCAGCACCAGATCGAAACGCTCGATCAGCCCGCCTGCATTGTCAGGCGTCAGGCGCCGGGCAAAAGTCTCGATCGCAGCGTGGGGATTGAGCGCGGCGAGCCGGTCGCGCCCGCTCTCCACCTTGGAGCGGCCGACGTCGGTCGTGGCGAAAATGATCTGGCGCTGCAGATTCGACAGGGCGACCGTGTCGTCGTCGATCAGGCCCAGGGTCCCGACCCCCACGGCGGCCAGATAGAGGGCGGCGGGCGCGCCGACTCCGCCAAGGCCGACGATCAGGACGCGCGCGCGCTTCAACGCCTGCTGGCCCGGCCCGCCGATCTCGGCCAGCACCAGTTGGCGCGCATAACGGTCGACCTCTTCGTCGCTGAAGCGGGTGGGTTCGGGCGTGGCGGAAGACTGGATCACGACAGTCTGTCTAGCGCAGTCGGCCCTCGGCGTCAGGCCGGAAGCGGCAGGGCGCCGGCGGCCTGAACCAGAAGCGCCTCCGCGCGGTCGGCGCCGAGCTGATCCAGCCTCGCGCCGTTCAGCAGGCGCACCGCATCCGGGGTCAGTTGCGTCAGCATCATCAGCGATTCCGGAAATAGGCGGCCGGCCACGGCCTGATCGGACAGCAGGCGCATGTTTTCATGCCGCGGGTCGATGCGCAGGCGATCCAGAAGTCGATCGACGTCCGAGCGGCGGCCCTCCACGACCTGAAGGAACTGACCGTCGTGGCGCATCATGGCCCCGGTCCGGCCGTCGCGCCGGTTGTTGCGCTCCGCCTCGCCGAGGATTTCGGCCAGAACCAGCAGGCTGGTGGCGGCGTCGCCGACGGCGTCGCTGACGTAGATGGCGCGGTGGAGGGGCAAGGCGGGGACTCGAACTGAACGCGACGCGACTGATGACGAATGGCTCCCTGTCACGCCAGGGTTAACAAACCGCGAGCGTCGTCAGGGCCTGCGGCGTGGCGGCGTCTTGCAGGCGTCGTCAATCCTCGCCATCTGATCCGCCATGACCCAGACCTCAAGCTTCCCCGACTGGCACGGCACCACCATTCTGGCGGTGCGCAAGAACGGCCGCACCGTCATCGCCGGCGACGGCCAGGTCTCGATGGGACCGACCATCGTCAAGGGCGCGGCGCGCAAGGTGCGCACCCTGGCCGGCGGCAAGGTTCTGGCCGGTTTCGCCGGGGCCACCGCCGACGCCCTGACCCTGATCGAGCGGCTGGAAGCCAAGCTGGAACAGTATCCGGATCAGCTGGCGCGCGCCTGCGTCGAGCTGGCCAAGGACTGGCGCACCGATCGCTACCTGCGCCGCCTGGAAGCCATGCTGCTGGTCGCCGACAAGGACACCATCCTGACGGTCACGGGCGTCGGCGACGTGCTGGAGCCGGAATACGGCGTGGCCGCTGTCGGCTCGGGAGGCAACTACGCCCTCGCCGCCGCCCGCGCCCTGATCGACGAAAACTCCGAACTGGACGCCGAGCAGATCGCCCGCAAGGCCATGAAGATCGCCGCCGACATCTGCGTTTACACCAACGGCAATCTCACGGTGGAAAGCCTGTAATGACCGACCTGTCTCCCCGCGAAATCGTCTCCGAACTGGATCGCTTCATCGTCGGCCAGGACGACGCAAAGCGCGCCGTCGCGGTGGCGCTGAGGAATCGTTGGCGGCGCAAGCGCGTCCCCGAGGATCTGCGCGACGAGGTCACGCCCAAGAACATCCTGATGATCGGCCCGACGGGGGTCGGCAAGACCGAGATCGCCCGGCGCCTGGCCAAGCTGGCCGGCTCGCCCTTCCTCAAGGTCGAGGCGACCAAGTTCACCGAGGTCGGCTATGTCGGCCGCGACGTCGATCAGATCATGCGCGATCTGGTCGAGAGCGCCCTGGTCATGGTGCGCGACAAGCGCCGCTCGGGCGTCAAGGCCCGCGCCGAGGGTCAGGCCGAGGAACGCATTCTGGACGCCCTGGTCGGGCCGGGCTCGCAGCCCGCGACGCGGGACGCCTTCAGGAAGAAGCTGCGCGCCGGCGAACTGGACGACAAGGAAATCGAGATCGCCCTGTCCGATACGGCCTCGCCGCTTCAGGGTCTGGACATGCCGGGCGGCGGCAACGTCGGCCTGCTGAACCTGTCGGAAATGCTGGGCAAGATGGGCGGCGGGCGCACCAAGACGGTCAAGCTGACGGTTCGCGAAGCCCTGGCTCCCCTCGTCACCGAGGAAAGCGACAAGTTGCTGGACCAGGAGAGTCTGACCAAGGAAGCCCTGCTGCTGGCCGAGAACGAGGGCATCGTATTCCTGGATGAGATCGACAAGGTGGCGGCGCGGCAAGGCGCCTCCGGCGCCGATGTCTCGCGCGAGGGCGTGCAGCGCGACCTGCTGCCCCTGATCGAGGGCACGACGGTGTCGACCAAGTACGGGCCGGTGAAGACCGACCATGTGCTGTTCATCGCCTCGGGGGCTTTCCACGTGGCCAAGCCCAGCGACCTGTTGCCGGAGTTGCAGGGCCGTCTGCCGATCCGGGTCGAGCTGAAGGCCCTGACCCGCGACGACTTCAAGCGCATCCTGACCGAGCCGGAAGCCAACCTGATCCGCCAGAACCAGGCTCTTCTGGAGACCGAGGGCGTGACCCTGGTCTTCACCGATGATGCGGTCGAGGCCATGGCCGACGCCGCCGTGGCCGCCAACTCGACGGTCGAGAACATCGGCGCGCGCCGGCTTCAGACGGTGCTGGAGCGGGTGCTGGAGGAAACCAGCTTCAAGGCCTCGGACCTGTCGGGTCAGACCCTGACCTTCGACGGCGATCAGGTGCGCGACAAGGTCGGCGAACTGGCCAGGAATATCGACCTGAGCCGGTTCATTCTGTGATGGCCTGATCCGCTGTGATGGCGGTGCGGGGTCAGCCCCGCATCGCCTCCACCGCTTCGACCAGACGGTCCAGATCGGCGGCCGCCGACAGGCGGTGGTCGCCGCCCTCGATCAGGTCCAGACGCACATCGCCGCCTTTCAGGCGTTCGACCAGTTCGACCTGATGGCGCCATGGCACCACGTCGTCGGCCCGGCCTTGCAGCACATGGACTGGCGCGCTGATGTCGATCACGCCGTCGAGCAGCAGCCAGTCGCGCGCTTCTTCGAACATGCGCCGGGTCAGGACGTAGGATCCCAGCCCCTCCTCGGTGATCACCGTCTCTCCTTCTCGCAGGATGGCTTGACGCTCGTGGTCAGCCAGACCGGGCCACATCAGTTTTTCGGTGAAGTCCTGCGCCGGATTGACGAGGACCAGACCCTTGATCCGTTCGGGCCGCGCCAGCGTCGCCAGCAGGGCGACCCAGCCGCCCATCGACGACCCCACCGGGATGACGGGGCCGTCGAGGCTGTCGATCAGAGCGATGGCGTCCTCGCGCCAGCGGCCTATGGTGGCCTGTTTCCAGTCGCCGGAGGACTGGCCGTGGGCGAAGTGGTCGTAGCGGACATAGTTCCAGCCACGCTCGCGCGCCGCCGTCTCCAGCGCCAGGGCCTTGGTCCCCTCCATGTCCGAGCGGAAGCCGCCGATCCAGACTACGGTCGGGCCGTCGCCGCTGACCGCCTTGAAGGCCAGGGTCTCGGCGTCGGGGCGCTTCAGCGATTGGATGTCGGACATGGAAACTCCTCGGACTGTCATTCGGGGCGGAATGGCTTTAGCAGAGACGGCGATTGTTCACAGGCCGCGAGAGCCCCGCTTGACCGCACCCAAAGCCCTCTTCGTCTCCTCGAACCGGATCGGCGACTGCGTCATTTCGTCGGGCGTGATCCGCGAGATCGCGCGCCAGCTCCCGGGCGTGCAGATCACGGTGGCCTGCGGCCGACCGCCCGCCCCCTTCTTCCGTTCGGCGCCAAACGTCGAGCGGGTCATCGTTCTCGACAAGAAGAAGGCCGCCGGACACTGGGTCGATCTGTGGAAACAGGTGCGCGGGACGAAGTGGGATCTAATCGTCGATATTCGCGGTTCGGCCCTGGCCTGGCTGATCCCCGCCCGGCGCCGCATCGTCTATAATCGCCGCTGGGAAACCGGCCTGCGCAAGGTCGAGATGGTGTCGCGCCTGATGGGTTCGGCGACGTCGCTGGACCCGGAAATCTGGCTCGATGATCAGGCCCGCGCCGAGGCCGCCGCCGTTATCGATCCGCAACTGGCGGGCGGCGCCGGACCCGGGCCGATCGTCGCCCTGGCGCCCATCGCCCACCAGCCTGGCAAGTCGTGGCCCGCCGATCGCTGGGGCCAGCTGGTCGAGAAGCTGAAGGCCGAGCCCCGCTTCGACGGCTGGCGCTTCATGCCCGTCGGCGGGCCGGGCGACCGTCCGCCCGCGACGCCGGCTCTGCAAGCCGCCGGCGACCGCGCCATCGACTGCGTGGGCAAGGGCGACATCCTGTGCTCGGCCGCCGCCATTGATCGCGCGGCCCTGTTTGTCGGCAACGACTCCGGCCTGATGCACGTGTCGGCGGCCCTCGGCCGGCCTACGCTGGGCCTGTTCGGGCCCACCGAATGGTGGCTCTACGGGCCGTGGGGCGCAAAGACCCGCACGGTCGCCTCCAACGAGACGCGCGGCCAGTTCGCCCCCATCGAGGACTTGACCGTCGACCACGTCTTTGAAGGGGTCCTGGCGCTTCACGACGCCTTCATCGGCGGCGCAAACCCCGACGAGCCTTGAATTATAGGGCTTCAGTCGTCATATTCCCGCAGCCGGGAACGCGCCGCCTCTGTCGCGCGCTGAGCCCTGCGAGATTATCGCCTGTCTTCTGACCACATAAGGAAACGACGCCCATTCGCCGTCCCATGCAAGCGCCGCCCGTCAAGGACGGGCCGCCCATCAACCAGGAAATCCGTGCGCCGCGCGTGCTGCTGATCGATCAGAACGGCGAAAAGCAGGGCGTCATGCCGCTGTCGGCCGCGCTGGAAGCCGCTGAAGAGGCGGGTCTGGACCTCGTCCAGATCGTCGGCAACACCGAGACCCCGGTCTGCAAGATCCTGGACTACGGCAAGCATCGTTTTCAGGAGCAGAAGAAGAAGGCTGAGGCGCGCAAGCGTCAGAAGGTCGTCGAGCTCAAGGAAATCAAGCTCCGTCCGAACATCGACACCCATGACTACGACGTCAAGGCCAAGGCGATGCACCGCTTCTTCGACGAAGGCGACAAGGTCAAGGTGACCCTGCGCTTCCGTGGCCGCGAGATGGCGCACCCGGAACTGGGCATGAAGCTGCTCAACAAGGTGCAGGCGGACTTCGACGAGGTCGCCAAGGTCGAATACGCGCCGCGTATGGAAGGCCGCCAGATGATCATGATCCTGGCGCCGCGCTAAGGCCCCATCGCTCATCAGAAAAGCCCCGGTCTCCGACCGGGGCTTTTTCTTGTCTTTGTCCGTGCATCCAGAATACCGGAGGTTTTCAACATCACGGTTCGGGGGAACGGGAATGTCGGGGTTGGGATTGCGGGCGTTCGCCCTGGCGTTGGCCATTGTCATGGCCGGGGCGACAACAGGCGGGGTCGAGGCCCAGACTCCGTCGCTGGACATCTACGGCGCCGCGCCGGCCATTGATCACATGCAGTTGTCGCCGAGCGGCGAACTGATCGCTCGAGTGGTGGTGGCCGGAGAGACTCGGGGCCTCGCCGTCACGCGCATCGAGACGGGAGAGCATCTCTTCGCCGCCTCGATCGGCGACGCCAAGGTGCGTGATCTGCGCTGGGTCGGCGAGACCAAGGTTCTGATCATCTCATCCCAGACCCAGTCCATTCCGACGCTGGGCGTGCCGCGCTCGGAACTCTTCTACGGAATGGTCCTGGACCTGGAGACGCAGAAGCTGGTTCACGTCCTTAACAATACCCCCGACGTGCTGGGCGTCCTCTACGGCGGGGCCTCCGTTCGTCAGACGTCGCAGGGGTCCGCCCTGTTCGCGCGCGGCGTCAACATCGCCAACGGACAGATCAATCTGCACAGGGTCGACCTCAGGACCGGGCGGGGCCGCGCCGTCGTGGCCATGGATCGGGATACGACCGACTATGTGCTGGACGGACAGGGCGAGGTCATCGCCATCGCCCATTATGTCGAACACAGCGGGCGATGGTCCTTGCGCCTGCCAGACAGCAACCGTTACCGCGAGGTCTGGGGCGTCGACGCCCCGGTCGACACCCCGGGGCTTGTCGGCATGGGCCGGACGCCGCGCACCATCGTGATCAGCGCCGTGCGACCCGACCTCGCGGTCGAGGACGCCGACTCGGAGACGGGCCATGAACTGTTCGAAGTGAATGTCGACACGGGAGAATGGACCCGCCTGCCGTTTGAGCGGCATCCCGGCTTTCTGGTCCATCACCCCGAAACGCGCCTGCTGATCGGCGCGGGACGAACCGAGGACCTGGGCGTTCGCTATGAATTCACGGAAGCGACCGCGGCCCGGCGGTGGCGCGCCATCGAGCGGGCCTTCCCAGACAAGGCGCCGCGTCTGGTGTCGTGGAACGACGACCTGACGCAAATTCTCGTCTTCATTGATGTCGGGGAGTCCGGGATTTATCAGCTTGTCGACTTCGAGACGGGCCGCGCCACGGTGGTGGCCGAGGCCTATGCGGCCATTCCGGCGGAGCAGGTCGGCGTCATGCGCTCGATCCGCTATCCGGCGGCCGACGGGCTGGAGATTCACGGCTACCTGACGCTGCCGCCGGGGATGGAGACGCCGTCAGGCCTGCCCCTGGTCGTTCTGGCCCACGGCGGGCCGGCCGCGCGCGACGCCGCCGGGTTCGACTACTGGGCCCAGGCGCTCGCGTCGCGGGGCTACGCCGTCCTGCAAGCCAACTTCCGGGGTTCCACCGGATATGGGCGGGCGTTCCTCGAAGCTGGCTATGGCGAGTGGGGCCGCAAGATGCAGACGGACCTGTCCGACGGGGTGCGCTGGCTGGCCGCCGAAGGGATCGCCGACCCCGATCGGGTCTGTATCGTCGGGGCCAGCTACGGGGGGTATGCGGCCATGGCTGGCCTGACGCTCGACAAGGCGGTCTATCGCTGCGGCGTCTCCGTCAGCGGCGTGTCGGATCTACGCCGAATGGTGAACTGGGAAGCTCGCCAGCAAGCCCAGCGGAACAGCCAGACCGTCCGTTACTGGAACCGGTTCATGGGCGCGGCGCGGCTGAACGACCGGGCGCTGGACGCCTTGTCGCCCGCGCTGCTGGCCGAGACAGTGGATCGCCCCCTGCTGCTGCTCCATGGCAAGGACGACACCGTGGTTCCGATTGAGCAAAGCCGGGTCATGGCCCAGGCCCTGCGCAGCGCGGGCAAGGCGGTGGAGTTGGTCGAACTGCCGGGCGAGGACCATTGGTTGTCGCGCGCCGACACCCGCCAGCAGATGCTGCGTGAAACGGTGCGCTTCCTCGAAGCCAACAACCCCGTCGAGTTGAAACCGACGGCGCAGTGACTCCGCTTGCCTCGCGACGGCGTTCGGCGTACAAGCCGCGCCTTCGCGTACCGAACAGCCGGGCTAACAGGCATGCCTGGGCCGTTCGTTTCAGCTCCGCACTACGGGCTCATGCAGCTCGAAGAGCGGTAGCCCACTAAAATAGAGAGAGTGAAAATGCCGAAACTGAAGACGAAGTCTGGCGCCAAGAAGCGCTTCAAATTCACGGCGACCGGCAAGGTGAAAGCTGGCGTTGCGGGCAAGCGTCACCGCTTGATCAGCCACAACTCCAAGTACATCCGCCAGAACCGCGGCACCTCGGTCATGGCCGACGCCGACGCCAAGAAGATCAAGTCCTACATGCCGTACGCCTGATCGGCGCACGCAAGACTGATCTCTCACGCATCTGAATTTGAACTAAGTCCCTCAAGCAGCGAGGCCCGACGGGCCGGGCGCTAGGGACTTCCCGAAGGGAAAAACAAAATGGCACGCGTCAAACGGGGCGTTACGTCCCACGCCAAGCACAAGAAGGTTCTGAAGCAGGCCAAGGGCTTCTACGGCCGCCGCAAGAATACGATCCGTACGGCCAAGGCCGCTGTCGACCGCGCCGGCCAGTACGCCTACCGCGACCGTCGCAACAAGAAGCGTTCGTTCCGCGCCCTGTGGATCCAGCGCATCAACGCCGCCGCCCGTCTGGAAGGCTTCACCTACTCGCAGTTCATCCATGGTCTGGACAAGGCCGGCATCGTGCTGGACCGCAAGGTCCTGTCGACGATCGCCGCCGACGAAGCCAGCTTCAAGGCCATCGCCGAGAAGGTCCGCGCCGCTCTGGCCGCCTAAGTCTCGCGACTGCGCTCAAGCCGTTCAGCCCCGCGGGCTGAGCGCTAGCGCCAAAAGACAAAAACGCCCGTCCCGTTCGCCGGGGCGGGCGTTTTTCATGGCTCAGCCTGACTTTTGGGCGGGTGGGACGTTGGTTCGGCGGCCGGCTCGAATGGCGAGCCGGCGGTTCAGGAGGCTTGGTCCATGTCCGTCGCCCGCGTCACCGAAATCACCGCATCGTCCACCGTCAGCTTCGATGACGCTGTCGCCCAGGGCGTAGCTCGCGCAGACAAGACCCTCCGTCACGTCGAAGGAGCCTGGATCCAGGATCAGAAGGTCGTGGTCCGCAACGGTCAGATCGCCGAATACCGGGTCAACATGAAGGTCACGTTCGTTCTCGCCGACTGAGCCTGATCGACGCTGAAGGCTTTGCGTGACGGCCATGTCGGGCTAGACGCTGCGGACCATGACCGATCTCGCCCAGCTAGAACTCGACCTGATCAACGCCATCGGAGCGGCCTCAAGCGTCGCAGCGATCGAAGAGGTGCGCGTCGCCGCACTCGGCAAGACCGGGACCGTCTCCGCCTTGCTCAAGGGCATGGGCGCGCTCAGCCCCGATGAACGCCGTGAACAGGGGCCGATCATCAACGGCCTGCGGGACCGGGTCAGCACGGGCATCGCCGCGCGGAAGGCCGAGCTTGAGGCTGCGGAACTGGACGCCCGGCTGCTGGCCGAACGCGTCGATCTGACCCTGCCCAGCCGTCCGCGTCGCAAGGGCGGGGTGCACCCGACCATGCAGGTCATGGACGAGATGATCGCCCTGTTCGCCGAGATGGGCTTCGCCGTGGCCGAGGGCCCTGACATCGAGGACGACTTCCACAACTTCACCGCGCTGAACTTCCCGCCCAAGCATCCGGCGCGGGAAATGCACGACACCTTCTTCCTGAAGCCCGACCCCGAGACAGGCGAGCGCAAGGTCCTGCGCACCCACACCAGCCCGGTGCAGGTGCGAACCATGATGTCGCAGAAGCCGCCGATCCGCATCATCGCGCCGGGCCGCACCTTCCGTAAGGATTCCGACGCCACCCACACGCCGATGTTCCACCAGATCGAGGGTCTGGTGATCGACCGCGACATCCATATGGGCCATCTGAAGACGACGCTGGAGACCTTCATCGCCCGCTTCTTCGAACTGGAGGACGTCAACGCCCGCTTCCGCCCGCACCACTTCCCCTTCACCGAGCCCTCGGCCGAGATGGACATCCGTTGCGACCGTTCGGGCGGCAAGCTGACCTTGAACGAAGGCGATGACTGGCTCGAAATCCTCGGCTGCGGCATGGTTCACCCGAACGTGCTGCGCAACTGCGGTATCGATCCGGATGAGTATCAGGGCTTCGCCTTCGGTATGGGCGTCGATCGCCTGGCCATGCTGAAGTACGGCGTCTCCGACCTGCGGCCCATGTTCGACGCCGATACGCGCTGGCTGGCGCACTACGGCTTCTCCGCCTTCGCCGCGCCCAACCCGGCCAGCGGCCTCAGCTGATTTTCGAGAGTATAGATATGACCGATCAGACCCCGATGTCCCCCGAAGAGAAGTTCGGCCGCGAACTGGTCGCCCGCACGACCTTCGAGAAGGAGGCTGTCTGGCTGCCCTCCCTGGCGGTGCATCACATGAACGCCGGTCAAACCGTCATCGACGGCAAGACCTTCACCGAGTGCCTGATCGAAGGGCCGGCGGTGATGGCGGTCATGACCGGCACCAGTTTCGACACCTGCAACATGGGCGTCGCCGAGGACCCCCGGACCCTGCTGCTCGACCCGCGCGGCGATATGATCGCGGGCGCCGTCGGCATGTCCAACTGCCGCTTCGTGCGCTGCCGCTTCGTCCAGGTGGCCTTCACGGGCGCGCGTGAAATGCTGGATCAGATTGAGCAGGACCTGCGCAGCGCGCGCGCCGAGGCGGCCCAGGCATGACCGAGGCTGCGACCGCTCCCCTGACGCTTGAGCCGCTCGGCCCCGGCCCGGTCTACACCCAGATCAATATCTGGCTGCCGCAGCTCTTCATCGAGAACGTGCGCACGGGCTCCCAGTTGATCTCGGAGCGGCGCTTCGAGGGCTGCCTGTTCGAGGGGCCGGCCGTGATCCTGCCGATCGAAGGGTGCAGTTTCGACGGCTGCGACCTGGGCGACGCCCAAGGCGACCCGCGCAGCCTGATGCTGGCGCCGCAGGGCGCCTCGCGCGTCGTGGGTCCAATCGCCTTCAGGAACTGCCAGTTCGTCAACTGCCGCTTCGTCGGCGTGGGCTTCACCGGCGCGCCGGCCTTCCTGGACGATATGGCCCGGGCTATCGGCGGCGGGGCAGGCCAATGAAGTTCACGCTTTCCTGGCTGAAGGAACATCTCGACACGGCCGCCGAGGTCGATCAGGTCGCCGCCGCCATGACCATGGCGGGACTGGAGGTCGAAGAGGTCCATGACCCCATCGCGGCCCTGGCTCCCTTCACCGTCGCCAGGATCGTCTCGGCCGAGCGCCACCCCAACGCCGACCGTTTGCAGGTCTGCCAGGTGGACACGGTGGACGGCCGCAAGGAAATCGTCTGCGGCGCCCCGAACGCGCGGGCTGGCCTGACCACCATCTACGCCCCCATCGGCGCCTATGTGCCCGGCCTGGGCGTGACCCTGGTGGAGAAGCCCGTGCGCGGCGTGGTGTCGAACGGCATGCTGTGCTCGGGCTCCGAGCTGGAGCTGGCGGACGACAGCGACGGCATTCTGGAGCTGAGCGACGACCTGCAGGTGGGCTTGCCCGCCGCCGGCGTCTTCGGCGCCGAGCCGGTGATCGACTTCGAGGTGACGCCGAACCGGCCCGACTGGCTGGGCGTGTCGGGCATCGCGCGGGACCTGGCCGCCACGGGGCTGGGCGCGCTGACGACGCCGGACATTCAGCCGGTCGCGGGCGGTTTCGCCTCGCCCGTCGCCGTGCGGATCGATGCGCCCCACCTGTGCCCGGTCTTCGCCGGCCGTGTCATTCGCGGCGTGCAGAACGGCCCGTCGCCGGCCTGGCTGCAGCATCGCCTGACGGCGATCGGCCTGCGGTCGATCAACCGCCTCGTCGATATCACCAACCTGATCTCCTACGATCGGGCGCGGCCGCTGCATGTCTATGACCTGGCCAAGCTGTCGGGACAGACGATCGTCGTGCGCGCCGGGCTGACGGCGCAGGACACTGGCGAGCCCGAGCACCTGATCGCCCTGGACGGCAAGACCTACGCCGCCTCGTCCTCCGACTGCGTGATCGCTGACGCCGAGGGCGAGCGCCCGATTGGTCTCGGCGGCGTCATGGGCGGCGAAAGCACGGGCTGCTCTGACGAGACGATCGACGTCTTTGTCGAGAGCGCCTGGTTCGAGCCGCTGGCTATCGCCCAGACGGGTCGCGCACTGGGGATCAGTTCGGACGCCCAGTATCGTTTCGCGCGCGGCGTGGACACGGCGTCGGTCGTTCCGGGTCTGGAACTGGCCACGCGGTTGATCCTTGATCTCTGCGGCGGCGAGCCGTCCGAGATCGTGGTGACGGGCGAGGCGCCGGCTGCGCCCGTCGGCTTCGCCTTCGACCCGGCCTATGTGCAGCGCCTGTCGGGTTTGAGCCTGACCGACGACCGCATTTTCGAGATCCTGACCGCGCTGGGTTTCACCGTAATGCGCGGGTCGCCCTGGACCGTGGTGCCGCCGTCGTGGCGCCGCGATGTCGAAGGGGCCGCCGATCTGGTCGAGGAGGTGGCGCGCATCGAGGGTTTCGACTCCCTGCCGCACACGCCCCTGCCCGAGGTCGCCCGCAAGGCGCAGGGCGTTCTCAGCCCGCGTCAGGCGCGCGTCCGCGTCGCGCGTCGCGCCCTGGCCAGCCTGGGTTACGCCGAGGCCGTGACCTGGTCCTTCACCCGGCAATCGACCGCGGCCCTGTTCGGCGGCGGCGATGAGCGGCTGGTGCTGGAGAACCCCATCGCGGCGGACCTCGACTGCATGCGGCCGTCGGTCCTGCCCAACCTGGTCCAGGCGGCGGCGCGCAACGCCGCGCGCGGCCACGCCGATGCGGCCCTGTTCGAGGTCGGCCCAATCTATCTGAACGATCAGCCGAACGGCCAACGCATGGCCATCGCGGGCCTGGTCGCGCCCCACGCCGACCGGCACTGGGGCGGGACGGGCGACGACCCTCTGTTCGGTCTCAAGGGCGACCTCTTCGCCCTGCTGGAAGAGATCGGCGCGCCAGTCGGATCGCTGCAACTGGTCCAGGGTTCGAACCAGGGCTGGTGGCATCCGGGTCGTTCGGCCCGTCTGCAGTTGGGACCCAAGAACGTCATCGTCGAGTTCGGCGAACTGCACCCCCGCGTGCTCAAGGCCATGGATGCGGACGGTCCCATGCTGGCCTTCGAGGTCATTCTGGACGCCGTGCCTGAACCGCGCGGCCAGAAGGGCGGCAAGGCCCGTGGCGCGGCGGACCTGCCGAACCTGATGCCGCTCAGCCGCGACTTCGCCTTCCTGCTGGACGAGGCCAGGGCGGTCGGCGACCTGACCCGCGCCGTCGTCGGCGCGGACAAGGCCCTGATCGCCGAGGTGCGCGTCTTCGACGTCTATCGCGGGCAGGGCGTGCCGGAAGGCCAGAAGTCGGTCGCACTCGAGGTCGAGATCCAGCCGCGCGCCGCTACTCTGACCGAGGCCGAAATCGAAGCCCTGAGCGCCAAGGTCGTCGCCGCCGCCGCCAAGGCCGGCGCGGTTCTGCGGAGCTGATCGATGGCGGACAAGAAACCCTGGGCCGAGGTGCAGTTCGAACGCAGCCTGTTCCGCGCCCGCTGGCTGATGGCTCCCTTCTACCTGGGTCTGGTGCTGGCCCTGGTCATGCTGCTCGTCGTCTTCGTGCGCGAGCTGATCTATTACGTGCCGCAGGCCTTCGTCATGGGCGAAGGCCACATGAAGTCGGACGGCGCCATCCTGGCCATCCTCAGCCTGGTGGACCTGTCGCTGGCGGGAAACCTGCTGCTGATCGTCATCTACTCCGGCTACGAGAACTTCGTCTCCAAGCTTGATCTGGACGAGGATCACGTCGACCGTCCGCCGTGGATGGGCACGGTGGACTTCTCTGGCCTGAAGATGAAGCTGATCGCCTCCATCGTGGCGATCTCGGCCATCTATCTGCTCAAGAGCTTCATGAATATCGGCAAGCCGGGCGTTCCGCTGGACGAGGCGGGCCTGATGTGGGCGGTGATTATCCACCTGACCTTCGTGGCCTCGGGCGTGCTGCTCGCGGTCATGGACTGGGTCGCGGCCAAGACCGACAAACACTGAAGCGAAGCTTCTGTGTTTGTTCTTGCTTGGGGGCCTACCGCGCTTCGCGCTACTCGAGGCCGTGATGTGGGGCGTCCTTTGGGCAACTGACAAAGGCTTGATCGCGCGGTGCGTCCCCGAATAGGGCCAGGCAAGGTTCGGTTAACCTTAAAGCCGCAAGGCTGCCGCAAAAGACACGGACGGTAAGGCAAGCCCGCGATGATGGGCGCACCGTCCTCTGTCAGGAGCCTCGACATGCATCGCCGCCAACTGATCCGTTCCAGCCTGGGTCTCGCCGCCGCCGGCGCCCTGCCTGTGGGCCTCGGCGCCTGCGCTACCCGCCAGCCGGTCGATCCCAACTATCCGATCGCTTCGGACCAGACAGCCCAGGCCTATACCTTTGACGAGCTGGTGGCCGCCGGTTCGCGCGAGATGGGCATCGCCGCCGAAGGCATGGGCGCCGCCATCGAGCGCATCTTCGCCGAGCAGGGCGACCGCCCGACCGCCTATATCGCCGGCGAGGAAGCCGCCGGGGCCGCCGTGGTGGGCGTGCGCTACGGCCGCGGGGCCCTGCACATGAAGGACCTGTCGGCCTCGCAGGAAGTGTTCTGGCAAGGGGCTTCGGTCGGCTGGGACGTGGGCGGCAACGCCAGCCGGGTCTTCACCCTGGTCTACGGCCTCTATCACCCCGACATGCTCTATCGCCGCTATCCCGGCGTCGAGGGCTCGGCCTATCTGGTCGCCGGCCTGGGGGTGAACTACCAGCGCGCCGACGGCATCGTCCTGGCCCCCATCCGCACCGGCGTCGGCCTGCGCCTGGGCGCCAACGTCGGCACCATGAGCTACAGCCGCCAGCGGAACATTCTTCCCTTCTAACCCAAAGGAAGAGCGCTCGCCGCGCGGCGACTCGCGGCCTAACCGACGTTTTCTGGGGGCGGCTCGGGCGAAAGAGCCCTTCCAGCCAACGATCTCGCGGTCACACCCAGTTCCCATGAAACGCCGCCGGCAGGGCCACATCGGCGCGCCAGGTGGCGACGGGGCCGTCCTCGACGTGCATCAGGTCCAGAACGTGCAGTTCGCTGACCCCCGCCTTCAGGTTGATGGTGGGACCGACCAGCCAGGCGTCGGCCTCGTGCGTCCCGCCAGGCTTAGGCACATAGACCATCTCGTCGGTGACATGGCCGGGGCCGAAGTCAAAGGACCGCGTGCGGCCTGAGGTCCAGTCCGTCACCGCCACCGCCGAGGCCAGAGGCCGATCGGCGCGCTCGCCCGTGGTGTGCAGGCTGAACCGGCGGGCCAAGCCGGCGCGGCGCGGGTCGCTGCGCGGGAACTCGCCGACCACCCCGGTCCGCTCCAGCCGTCCGCGGCCGTTCGGCTCCAGCACCACCATGGCCAGTTCGGCGGGGTCGTGGCCCAGGGGCACGCCGTTCAGCACCTCATGGGCGCCGCGCGCAGCGAAATTCATATCCTTGTGGGTGCAAAGGTCGAGGCGGATCGTGCCGTCCGCGTCCTCCCAGGCGTCGCCTGCGTGGAAGAAGCCAAAGGGCGGCAGTTCATAGATCCGACGCTGGCTCAGGTCGGCCTTGTCGATCACCAGAATCTGGGTCCCGGCCTGAGGCGTCCATTCAAAGGCCGCCGAGATCGGCATGATGTTGCGTGTATGCACCCAGGGCTGCAGCACGATGACCAGATGCCGAGCCGTGGCGCTGAAGTCATGAACATAGCTGGCGCGCGGCAGAGCGATCAGCTCGGCGGCCTCCAGCGTTCCATTCGCAGCCAGGCGCCAGACCATGGCCTGACGTCCACTGACGCCCAGGTTCCAGATGCGGCCGTCCGGCTCAATGCGCGGATGAGCCAGGAAGGGCATGTTCTTCAGGTCAGGACGCAGGGTGACGAAGTCTTCCGTCGCCAGAGTCTCGGGATCCATGGCCAGGGGCGAGCCCGCTTCCCACAGCGCCCACAGCTTGCCGCCGACCTTATGCACCGAGGTGTTGGCCGGGCTGGCGTCGTCGGCCGAGCCGATCCGGGCGCGCGGGTCCGCCACCGTGCCGAAGCCCGGCATCAGCATGGCCCCCACCTCAGCCTCCTGACGCCGCTTGGGCGTGTCGGCGAAGCGGGCCGCCAGCGACGCTTGGCCGTCTTCGATACGCCAGCGCCGGATCAGGCCGTCGCCGTCGAACCAATGCTGGGACGAACCGCCGGGACGACGGAACTTGGCGGGGCCATTGCGATAGAGACTGCCCGACAGACCAACGGGCGCCCGGCCATGCACCAGTCGCAGCGCCTGCGCAGCCACGTCGCCCTCGACGTCGGCGGTGGCCAGCGCCCAGTCGGCGGTCGCCGCCATGGCTTGCGCCGCATAGGCGCGGTCAGGGGTGAGGACGCGGGCGGCAGCGAGCGCGGCGGCGCCCATGAACAGGGTGCGGCGGGTCGGGGTCATGGCGGTCTCGTCGAACATCAGAGCTTAGCGGATGCGGATGGTCTGGGCCGTGGCGCCGGAGACCTCGAAGCGGGCGCGGTCCCACTTCGCCGGCCCCATGTTGCCCACCGCATTATTGGAAAAGGCGAAGGGCTCGCTCGGCATGCCGAACGGATTGACGTCCATCCTCCCGTTGCCGTTGACGTCGTGGACGGCCTTCATGCCGTAGGTCCCCGCGGGCAGGTCAAACACCGCCTCGCGCTGGCCCGCCGCCACATCGACCTGGGCCACCCGCGCCGGCTGCCCGCCCTCGTAGGACGTCTCGCTGTCATAGAGGGCGACGAGGACCGCGCCGGTCTCGGCGCCCGTCTCGAAGGTCAGGGTCAGGCGACTGTCGGCCGATTGCGCCAGAGCAGGAGCAGCGAAGGCCAGCAGGGCGGCGACGGCGAGAGAGCGGATCATGGCGGGTCCTTTCGGGGACAGCTGAAGAAGTCCTCGCCTTCCTCTGCCGCCTCGCCAAACCTCGCCAGCGGCCTTGCGCCCTCGACCACCGCCCCTTCGTCAACGACCACGTCCTACCATTCGCGAAGCGTCAGTGAACACCTGTCGCCAGAGCGTCAGTTGGCCCTGCGTCAGCGGCCCGGCTTGCCCCCCGCGTCGAGGGGCCGTAAGTCGCAGGACCATGACCCAGAAGACCGCGACCGCCCCGCTGATCTGCCCGTCCATTCTCGCCAGCGACTTCTCGAAGCTGGGCGAGGAAATCCGCGCGCTGGAGACGGCGGGCGCCGACTGGATTCACGTCGACGTCATGGACGGCCACTTCGTGCCCAACCTGACCATCGGCCCGGACGTGGTGAAGGCGCTGCGCCCCCACACCCGCCTGCCGTTCGACGTGCACCTGATGGTCGCGCCGGTCGACAACTGGCTGGAGGCCTACCGCGAGGCAGGCGCCGACATCCTGAGCGTCCACCCGGAAAGCGGTCCCCACGTGCACCGCACCCTCGGCCAGATCCGCCAGTTGGGCGCCAAGGCCGGTCTGGTCTTCAATCCGGCCACGCCGTTGAGCGTTCTGGAAGAAGCCGTCGACCTGGTCGATCTGGTGCTGATCATGTCGGTCAATCCTGGCTTCGGCGGTCAGAAATTCATCGAGTCCTCGCTGAAGAAGATCGAGCGCGCCCGCGCCATCCTCGACCGCGCCGGCTCCAGGGCCCACCTTCAGGTCGACGGCGGGGTTGTGGCCGCCAACGCCGGCGCCTGCCTGTCCGCCGGGGCCGACGCCCTGGTCGCTGGCTCCTTCGTCTTCAAGGGCGGGCCGGACGCCTACGCCGCCAACATCCAGGCGCTTAAGGCCGCCGCCGCGTGAGCCCCCTCGGCCCCTTCGCCCCGCGTGACGCCGAGGGCGGCCTGACCGAGGGCCACATCCCCGGCCTGAAGGGCGCGCCGGTCCGCACCCCGGTCCGCGCCGCCGGCGGTCCCAAGGCCGACCCGGCTCTTTGGGCCGCTATCACCGGCCAATTGGCCGCGCGCCAGCTGTGGATCGAGCTTTACGGCCTGCCCGGCTACACTTGGACATTGAAGGGCGCTCGCGCCGACGGATTCGCCGTCAGCCCGCGCGACTTCCGCCCCCTGCGCGAAGAGGCCCCGCGTCCGCTGCTGTCGGGTCGCTTCACCCTGGCGGGGCTGAGCCTCGACGCCGAGGGTCCCGCCGACCTGTGGAACCGGCCCACGCCAAGCCGCGCCTTCGCTGTCGAACTGCACGCCTTCGTCTGGATGCCCGAGATGATGGCCCACGGCGATCGCGGCGCGCGCGAAGCCCTGGCCCTGACGCTGGCCTGGGACGACCTGTTCAACCGCTGGTCGCCCTTCTCCTGGGACCCCGACATCCTGGCGCGGCGCACCTATCACCTGGCCTGCGCCGGTCGGCGTCTGGCCGGAGTGGCGACCGAGGCAGAGCGCCTGCGCCTGACCGACATTCTGGCGCGCCAGGCGCGCCAGCTGCTGCGTCCGCCGGGCGGGTTGATGGGTCGAGCCGAGCGACTGACCGTCGCCGCTGTCGCCGGCTGCGCCCTTGCGGGCAAGGCCGGGGCCGGCCTGCGCCGAGCCGCGCTCAGACGTCTGCTGGGCGCGCTGGAGGCCACCGTCGCCGCTGACGGCCATCACGCCGCCCGTGCGCCGGAAATGGGTCTGGAGTTGCTCCTCGACCTGCTGACCCTGGACGACGCCCTGGCGCAACTGTCCGAACCGACGCCCGAACCCGTCGCTGCGGCCATCTCGCGCCTGACGACCGCCTTGCGCGTTCTGGCCCTGCCCGATGGGCGGCTGGCCGCCTTCCAGGGCGGCGGGCCTTCCACGCCGGAGCGTGTCACTGCCGCGCGCGCCCATGACGATACGCCCGCCCCGCCGCCCAGCGGCGCGGTCGGCGGACTGGTGCGGGTCGCCAGCCCCCTGCTGACCGTCATGGTCGATGTCGAAGCCCCGACGCGCGGCGCCTGGTCCGTCGCCGCCTGCGGTCAACCGGCGGCGCTGGAGGTCGTCTGCGGCCGTGACCGCCTGTTCACCTCGGCTGGATGGACGCCCCGCGCCCTGGATCGCCAGGCCCTGCGCCTGACGCCGGGCGCCTCGACGCTGACGCTCGGCGAACAGCCCCTGGGCGAGCCCCTGTCCGGCTGGAAGGCCGAGTTGCTCGGCCCCCGCCTGATCGGTCCGGTCCTGCATGTCAGCCGCGATCATCGGGAGGGCGACGGCGCCGTCTGGCTGGAGGTCGAGCACGACGGCTGGATGCCGGGTTACGGCCTGATGCATCAGCGCCGCCTCTATCTGGATCAGCGCCTCGACGAACTGCGCGCCGAGGAGCGCCTGCACCCGCCCGAAGGCCGCCCCGACGTGACCCGCGCCATCGCCGCCCCCTACGCCCTGCGCTTCCAGCTAGAGCCCGGCGTTCAGGCCTCGCTGGCCCGCGACCGCCGCTCCATCCTGCTGCGCGGCCATTCGGGTCGCGGCTGGTGGTTCCGCAGCGACGGCCCCGACGTAGCCATCGAACCCGCCGTCCACGTCGACGAGGGCCTGACGCGACGCTCCTTGCAGATCGTCGTCCGCGGCTCCGCCCGCACCGACGCCGACACCAAGATCCGCTGGAAGCTGAGCCCGGCGGGCGCCGCTGGCGATCCGCACTAGCGCCGATGATCTGTCAACGTTGGACCTACCGGGTCGGCAACTCGACGGTCATGGTGGACAACGCCTTCAACTGGTTGGGCTGGGCGCAAGAACGGTTGAAGGTCAACGACGAGACGGTGCAGGACAGCCGAGGCCTGTTCCGCACGCATCAGTCCTATGCAGAGCCGTGGTTGACCATGATCGGCGAGGGCGAGCTGTCGGTTCGGATATCGGCGCGCCTGCTGAGCATTCAGTGCGAGCTTTTGGTGAATGGTGAACGGCTGGAGCCGGAGGCCTATCTGGCGACCCGATGGTCGGGCCTCAAGAACAGCTGGCCGCCCGAAACGGATTGGCGCCCGGCCCGGCGCGGCGACTTCATGGTCGTGCCGAACGGCGAAGCCGCCAAGGGCTGACGCCGCGCCCCGATGGTGCTAGAGGCCGCGCCATCTCCCCGCCCCAGCTGTAACGGACGCCGCCCATGCCCGCCGCTCCCGACTTTCCGCCCGCCCCGGACGCGATCAAACCTGTCCGCGCCCTGATCTCGTTGTCGGACAAGGCAGGGCTGGAGGATGCGGCGCGCACCCTGGCCGGTCTCGGCGTCGAGCTGGTCTCGACCGGCGGCACCAAGGCGGCGATCGCGGGCTTCGGCCTGCCGGTCAAGGACGTGGCCGATCTGACCGGCTTCCCGGAAATGATGGACGGCCGGGTGAAGACCCTGCACCCCGTGGTGCACGGCGGCCTGCTGGGCGTGCGCAACGCCCCCGCCCACGCCGCCGCCATGACCGAGCACAGCATCGGCGCCATCGATATCGTCTGGATCGACCTCTACCCGTTCGAGAAGACGGTTGAAGACGGCGGCGGCTTCGAAGCGGCTATCGAGAACA
The DNA here is from genome assembly GCF_002387245.1 of Brevundimonas sp. UBA4553. GTDB lineage: Bacteria > Pseudomonadota > Alphaproteobacteria > Caulobacterales > Caulobacteraceae > Brevundimonas. The sequence continues at coordinate 207,024 of NZ_DGLD01000001.1, read as the reverse complement.
TCGACATCGGCGGCCCGGCCATGATCCGCTCGGGCTCCAAGAACCACGGCCACGTCGCCGTCGCCGTCGACGGCGAAAGCATCGGTCTGATCGTCGCGGCCCTCAAGGCCGACGGTTCGACCTCGCTGGCCGTGCGCAAGCAGCTGGCCGCCCGCGCCTTCGCCCGCACCGCCGCCTACGACGCCGCCGTCTCGGGATGGTTCGCCGCTCAGCTGCACGACGCCGCCCCGGCCCGGAAGTCGATCGCCGGCTCGCTGGCCCAGACCCTGCGCTATGGCGAGAACCCGCACCAGACCGGCGCCTTCTACCGCACCGGCGAGAAGCGTCCGGGCGTGGCCTATGCCGAACAGGTCCAGGGCAAGGAACTGGGCTACAACAACATCGCCGACGCCGACGCCGCCTATGAGCTGGTAGCCGAGTTCGAGGCTCCTGCCTGCGTCATCGTCAAGCACGCCAACCCCTGCGGCGTGGCCGTCGGCGCCACCCTGTCGGAAGCCTACGCCCGCGCGCTGGAATGCGACGCCGTCTCGGCCTTCGGCGGCGTCATCGCCGTCAACCGCCCGCTGAACGGCGATGACGCCCGCGCCATCACCGGCATCTTCACCGAGGTGGTCATCGCCCCTGGCGCGGATGAAGAGGCCAAGGCCGTCTTCGCCGCCAAGAAGAATTTGCGCCTGCTGATTACCAACGGCCTGCCCGACCCGCACGGCGCGGGCGAGGTCTTCCGCTCGGTGGCCGGCGGCTTCCTGGTCCAGTCGCGCGACCGCTCGCTGATCAAGCCTTCGGACCTGAAGATCGTCACGCGCCGCCAGCCGACGCCGACCGAGATCCAGGACATGCTGTTCGCCTTCACCGTGGCCAAGCACGTCAAGTCCAACGCCATCGTCTACGCAAAGGACGGCCAGACGGCGGGCATCGGCGCCGGCCAGATGAACCGCCGCGACAGCGCCCGCATCGCCGCCATCCGCGCCAAGGAAGCGGGCGAGGCCAAGGGTCTGGCCCATTCGCTGGCCGAGGGTTCGGCCTGCGCGTCGGAAGCCTTCTTCCCCTTCGCCGACGGCCTGCTGGAAGCCGTCGCCGCCGGCGCCACGGCGGTGATCCAGCCGGGTGGCTCGATCCGCGATGAGGAAGTCATCGCCGCCGCCGACGAACGCGGAATCGCCATGGCCTTCACCGGAACACGCGTGTTCCGGCACTAAACAAGAAGAGCGCTAACGCGGGCGACGCGGTCGCCCGCTGCTTGAGCACAAGTAGGGCGCTGCCGGTCGTTGGCAGCGCCTTTTCTTTTGCTCGCGTCAGTCCTCGATCACTTCGTGGGAGCCAGCGCGGCCCACACGCCAGTAGCCGGCCACCTTCATCCATTTCGGATTGAACGGCCGTGCGGCCAGCAGGGCCGAGCGCATCGACCGCGCCACCGAGGACTCGCAGGCCACCCAGACATAGGCGTCGGCCGGATTGATCCGGGCCGCCGCCGAAACGGCCGCTGCGGTCAGGGCTTCCGGCCGTCCCCGTGGCCCGCCCTTGCGGTGGACCCAGACGATCTCGACCTTGGCCGCGCTGGGAAGCGGCAGTTCGCCTGAGGCGTCCGCCACCTCGATACAGGCGATGGCGCGCGCACCGGCGGGCAATTCCTCCAGACGCCGGGCGATGGCGGGAATGGCCGCCTCGTCGCCGACCAGAAGATGCTCGGCGAAACTGGTGGGGATGAGGAAGGAGCCGCGCGGTCCGCCCAGGCCCAGCTCGTCGCCGACCTGCGCGTCCTCCGCCCAGGCCGTCGCCGGTCCCCCGTGGCCGACCGCGAAGTCGATCGTCAGCCGGCGGTTCGCAGCGTCATAGGCGCGCGGCGTGTAGTCCCGCGCCACGGGCCTGGGCTCGACGAAGACCGGACCGTCCGGCCCGACCGTGGGCAGGACCAGCGTCTGCCCTCGCGGCGTCGGAAAGATCTTCACATGGTCATCGAAGCCTGGGCTGAAGAACCCCTCCAGCTCCTCGCCGGTCAGGACGACGCGCTTCAGCGCCGGCGTCAGTTGCTCGACCGTCTCGACCCGCGCGCGGCGGAACTTCAGCTCGTGCCGCACCCGGCGCGGCTGGCGCAGATGCGTCTCGCTCATGCCTGGCGCACCTTCTCGGCGGCGGCGTCCAGCAGGTCGGCGATGGCTTCGACCTCTGCCTCTGTCAGCGGCGGCTCCTGAGTCAGGCGTTGATGGGTGGCGGTGCGTAGCGCCTCGATGGCCTGAGCGATGCGGGCCGGTCGGTCAGGGCGACCGCGCAGGGCCTTCATCTTCATGTCGATGTGGGCCAGGGCCTCGGCGTTCTCGTCCAGCAGGCGACGGCCTTCGTCGGTGATCGCATAACGCTTCTTGCCGCCCTCGGCCGTGACGCTGACCGCGCCCATGTCCTCTAGAAGGGACAGGCTGGGGTAGATGACGCCGGGGCTGGGGGCATAGGTTCCGCCCATACGGCTCTCGATGCCCTTGATCAGCTCATAGCCATGGCTCGGCTTGTCGGCGATCATCGACAGCAGCACCCAGCGCAGGGCCCCGTGCTCGAACATGCGTCCGCCGCCGCGTCGTCCATGGCGCTCGCCGCGCGTCCGGCCCTCGCCGTCCGCCCTCAGGCCGCGCCCGCCTTCTGGCCGCATGTGACGGCCGTGACCGCCCCGACCGTGACCATGGCCGAAGTGCATTCCGTGGCCGCCATGATGGCCGCGCCCGAAGCCGTGACCCGTATTTTCGATCCCTCTGGATCCTCTCATACCGTTCTCTCGTGCTTAACTTAGATATATCGAACTGATGCAGAGATATATCGATATATCGAAACTGCAAGACCCCTTTCTTCCAAATCCCGAATCTCTAAGCTGGGCCGATGGATACGCTCGACGCCCGCTGGGCCATGCTTGAACCGCACATGACCGTGGTCGGACCCGACGACGATCGGCCACGGCCGGCGGTCTTGCTGTTTCACGGCTGCGGCGGCCTGCGCGACCACCTGCCGCGCTACGCCGAGGCGGCCAAGGCGGCGGGCTGGCGCGCCTTCATCGTCGACTCCTATGGCCCGCGCGGCTGGAGCCGCGCCTTCACCCTGACCACGGTCTGCACCGGTCTGGTGCTGCGCGGCTACGAGCGGGCGGGCGATCTGCTGGCCGCTATCCACGGTGTGTCAAAGCGTCCCGACGTCGATCCGACCCTGCTGTCTCTGGCGGGCTGGAGCCATGGCGGCTGGTCGATCATGGAAATGATGAGCGAGGACCAGCAGCCGGGCCGGATGGGCGTGGCCAACCCGGGCGATTGCGACCTGTCCGGGGTCAAGGCGGTCTGGCTGGCCTACCCCTATATCGGCGCCTGGGCCTTCAACCGGATGAAGCCCTGGCGGCACTGTCCGCGCGTCCTGGCGATGACGGCGAAACGCGACCACCTGACTACGGTGACCAACGCCGAGCGGGTCAACACCATGATCCGGAACTGCGGTTCCGAGGTCGAAAGCTGGGTCGCCGACGGCACCCACGCCTTTGACGAACCCACCAGCAACGGCCCGATGCGACATCATCCCGAGCTGACGATGGAGGCCCTGCGCCGCTTCACGGCCTTCCTCAAGGACGTGGCGCCCGACGCCTGAAAACAAATTCGGCGGCCGGTCTTGACGCACGCCCCATCACGTAACAATTGGAGTTACATGAAGCGCAATTCCCGCCTGTCCAATATTCTTCACGCCCTGCTCCACATGGCCGAGCACGAGCAGCGTCATGGCCAGCCCATGACCTCGGACCTGCTGGCCACCTGCCTGTCGACCAATCCGGTCGTGGTCCGCCGCACCATGGCGGGCCTGCGCGAACAGGGGCTGGTCGTGTCTGAAAAGGGCCACGGCGGCGGCTGGCGCCTGGCCCGGCCGCTGGACGGCATCACCCTGGGCCAGGTGCACGCGGCGCTGGGCGAGCCCGGCCTGCTGCTCGAAACCCCGCCGGTCGAGGCCAAAGGCTGTCTGATCGAGGCGGCTGTCAACGACGCCCTGTCCGACACCTACGCCGCCGCGCGCGCCCTTCTGATCGCGCGGCTGGACTCCATCACCCTGGCCGATCTGGCGACGGACTTCTCGCGCCGGCTGGCCGCCCATCCCGAGAGAGACCTGCTTCATGCACACGCGCGAAAATCCGATGCCTCATGACGCCGTCGTCATCGGCGGCTCCTACGCCGGTCTGTCCGCCGCTCTTCAGCTGGTGCGCGCCCGCCGCCGGGTTCTGGTCATCGACGACAACCGTCCGAGGAACCGCTTCGCCGCCCGCGCTCACGGGGTCCTCAGCAACGACGGCCGCCCCGGATCAGAGATCACCGCCGCCGCCCGCGCCCAGGTCGCCGCCTATCCCACCGCTGCCTTCCGCATGGCCGAGGCGGTCGAAGCAACGCGCATCGACGGCGGCTTCTCGGTCGCCTTCGCCGACGGGACGACGACCATGGGCCGTCGCCTGATCCTGGCCCACGGCGTCGAAGACGTGTTGCCCGACATTCCAGGCGTCAAGGAACGCTGGGGACGCACCGCCCTGCACTGTCCCTGGTGCCACGGCTACGAGATCGGCGGCGGGCCGATCGGCGTCCTTGGGCGCGGGGACCACGCGGTAGCCTATGCCGCCGTCGTAGCCGAATGGGGGCAGGCGGTCCTGTTCATGGACCCATCGGGTCTGAGCGATGACGACGCCCGACTGCTGGCCCGTCGCAGCGTCACCGTCGAGCCCACGCCCATCGCCCGTCTGGAGGGCGAGGCCCCGACCCTGACCGGGGCGCGGCTGATGGACGGCCGCTTCATCCCTCTGAAGGCCATCTTCGTCGGCGCCCATGTGCGTCAGTCCAGCGGCTTCGCTGAAAGCCTGGGCTGCGAGATGACCGACAGCCCGATGGGGCGCATCGTCAAGGTCGACGCCCAGCAGCAGACCAGTCAGCCGGGCGTCTTCGCCGCTGGCGATCTGGCGCGACCGGCTGGCAACATCACCTTGGCGACGACAGACGGCATGCTGGCCGCCCACGCGGCTTTCCGCTCCCTGATCGAGGAAGAGACGGCCTGAGGCGTCAGCCCAGGGTCGCCGTGACCGTGATCTCGGAGCGCACCGAATGGGCCATGTCGCAGTGCTCGTGCGCGGCGTGGTGCAGGGCGTCCAGTTCCGCCTGATCGGGCTGGCGACCGCTGAAGCTGGTCACGGGGTTCAGGGCGACGCGTGCCAGATAGCGCTTGCCCGCCTCGTTCCTGTCCAGTTCGCCCGAGGCGTCGTCCAGATAACGGTCGACCACCAGCCCGGCGTTGGCGGCGAAAGCCAGGAACCACAGCATGTGACAGCTGGACAGGGAGGCGATCATGGCCTCCTCCGGGTCCACGCCCGCCGGGTCCGACATGGGGATCGGCACGCCCGAGGGCGCCGAGGAGCCGGGCACCACGGCCCCGCCGTCAAAGCGCCAGACGTGGGCGCGGCTGTATCGCTTGTCGGTGAAGGCCTGCTCGCCCCGCGTCCATTCCACCGTCGCGCCGTGTCCGCTCATGCCGCGTCTCCTCTAGGCCTCGCCCAGCGAAGTGTAGATCATGCGCGCCCGCGTCTCAAAACCCAGTCCCCGATAGAAGGCGATCGTCGCCTCGTGATCGGCGAAGGCGTGCAGGAAGGCCGCTTCCCCCGTCGCCAGAATCTCGCTGACCACGGCGCGGGACAGGGCGGCGGCGTAGCCCTTGCCGCGATGATCGGGGTGAGTGCAGACGCCGCTCAGTTCAGTGAAGCCGTCGACGCGCAGTCGCCGTCCCGCCATGGCGACCAGGACACCGTCCTGCTTTATCCCGACGAAGGGGCCGAGCTCGCGGGTGCGCGAGCGGAAGGGGCCGGGCTTTGTAAGAGTCGCCAGGGCCAGCATGGCCGGCGCGTCGGCCTCGCCCAGCACCTCGATCGCGCCGTCCAATCGCTGAGCCGATCCTGCGGGCGTCAGAGCCGTCGCCGTCATCTGCACCAGGGCGACTTGAGCCGCGACCAGTACGCCTTCGGGCAGGACTCCAGCCATCGGCCCGTCCTCGCGCTCGACCAGCCCCGCGCCGGGGTATCGCCGCGCCAGATCGGCCAGGGCGCGGCGGCTCTCCGCCGTCGCGTCGGCCGCCGCCAGAAAGACGCCGACCTCGGGATCGAGCCTGGCGGCGTCCGGCCCCGAATCCGCCGTCGTGAAGCGGGACAAGCGGGTCGTCAGGGCGTTGAAGACGGCGCGATCAAGAGGATGGGTCATGACCGAGGATCTAGGCGCGAAGGCGCCCCGACGAAACCCGCCACGAGGCCGTCACGGCCGAAAACGGCCGATCAGCCCCGCCAGAAGCCAACGATCTTCTTGACCTCGTCCACCACCGGCTGAGCCACTTCGCGCGCACGCTCGGCGCCGACGGCCAGAGCGCGGTCGATCTCGGCCGGGTCGGCCATCAGGCGGCGCATCTCGGCCGTGACCGGGGCCATCGATGTGACCGCCAGCTCGGCCAGCTTCGGCTTGAACGACCCGAAGCCCTGACCGCCGAACTCGGCCAGAACAGCCTCGCGCGTCGTGTCCGACAGGGCGGCGTAGATGGCCACCAGGTTTTTGGCCTCGGGCCGTCCGTCCAGACCCTCAAGCGTGTCGGGCAGGACATCCATGTCCGACTTGGCCTTCCTGATCTTGGCGGCGATGGTGTCGGCGTCGTCGGTCAGGTTGATGCGCGACAGGTCCGACGGGTCGGACTTGCTCATCTTGGCGGCGCCGTCACGCAGGCTCATGACCCGCGTGCCCGGTCCCTGGATCAGTGGCTCCGGCTGCGGGAAGAAGTTGGGCACGCCGAAGTCGTTGTTGAACTTGGCGGCGATGTCGCGGGTCAGTTCCAGATGCTGCTTCTGGTCCTCGCCGACCGGCACCTCGGTCGCCTTGTAGAGCAGGATGTCCGCCGCCTGCAGCACCGGATAGGTGTAAAGGCCGACGCTGGAGCGTTCCTTGTGCTTGCCCGACTTCTCCTTGAACTGGGTCATCCGGTCCAGCCAGCCGAGGCGGGCGACGCAGTTGAAGATCCAGGCCAGCTCGGCATGGGCAGGCACCGCCGACTGCGGGAAGATGGTAGCCTTGGCCGGGTCCAGACCCGCCGCCAGATAGGCCGCCGCGATCTCGCGCGTCTGGGCCGTCAGCTTCTCCGGCTCCTGCCAGACGGTGATGGCGTGCATGTCGGCGACGAATACGAACAGGGGCGCACCCGTGTCCTGCAGCTCGGTGAAGCGTTTCAGCGCGCCCAGATAGTTGCCCAGGTGCAGGGCGCCGGAGGCCTGGATGCCGGACAGGATACGGCGCGGACCGGTGTAAGCCGGAGCGACGGGGGCCGGAGTCTGGTCAGTCATGTGAATGTTCTCGGGAGCGTAGAGGCTGGAATTCGGCGCACGCGCAGGCGTGCGGAGGCAGGCGGTGAACAATCAGCCGCGCCATCGACGAGCGACGAAGATGTGTCCCGAATGAGCCATGCCCTCGCGCTTATCGCCTCAAGCCGCGAAGGGCAAGGCGGGAGGGCGTCTGCGCGGCTGTTGACCGGGGCGGAAGAACTCACATAGCGTCGATCCATGAGAGACGCTCACGCCTACGCGGCACTGATCCTCGCGACAGCCGTCATCAGTGGCTGCGCGACACGACCGCCGGTGCCTGAGAAACCCAATCTAGTCCAGCTATCGGTTGTCTACAGCGACGGACCTTGCGATTGGGGCTTGATGCAGGACGTCAACAATCGACCTGCGACAAGCGGCGCGCTCGGCGCCACCTATTGGCCGCACACAGTGCCTGTCGCGTCCCGATCAGAACGAACGCGCTCGGCTCCGCTTCTGGCCTACGGCACGGATACGTCGTTCAGTTGGCTGTCGCAGCCGAACGAGCGGCTTTGCCTTACACTCCACAAGCGAGTCTCAGTCTGGCAGGAAGGCGTCCCGCCCGTTCTCACGCTGGAAGTTTTGCAGGGGCCTGCTGAGGCCGAAGTCCACGTCCAGACCGCCAGCTCAACGCTTTCAAGCGCGGTCGTTATGCTCAAATCTGTCCATCCTGGCCCGGAACTCCCGCCCAGACGCATGGACTTCGCCTTGCATGAGGGGCGCGCCGAAGGGGGCTTCGCGTCACCCTTGAACGGGCAATGGCTCGGCGTCACGGTCGTCGTGACCGAGGCCGGCGGAGAAGACCAGACTGAGCGCGCTCTAGAGCTTCTGATGACCGCGGATGTTGGCGCGGACCTCATCGTGCGCGAGGGATCAAGCCTTGTGGCTCGTCCCTCGTGGCCGGAGGCAGGAAAGCGGTCGTCTCAGCCGCGTTAATGGCCCGGCTCCTCTACTACCGCCCCTTGCGGATCAGGCCCTTGATCTCGGCGACGGTGATCGCGCGCGTGGCGAAGGCCAGAACGACATATGCCAGGCCGCCCGCCGCCACGACGGCCAACAGGGTCAGTTCCTTGGCGCCGTGATCCGAGCCGATCGCGCCCAGCAGGGCCTCAATCGGCCCCTGCAGCATAGGCCGCGCCCAAGAGGCGACGCCGACGACCAGGCCCAGGCCGATGCTGGCCAGACCGATGCGCGCCAGCCGCGAGGCCGCCGCCGGGCTGGGCCGGTAATGGCCGCGCCGCCACAGGGTCGCGCCGAGCAAAAGGGCGTTGGTCCAGGCCGCCGCGCTGACCGCCGCCGCGATGCCCGCTATGCCCATGCCCAGGTTGAACAGGGCGATGGCCAAGGCCGCGTTCACCGCTACCGACACGAGGGCGAAGGCCATGGGCCGCCGCGTGTCGCCGCGCGCGAAGAAGGCCGGGGCCAGGATGCGGATCAGGACGAAGGCGGGCACGCCCCAGCCGAACTGGAACAGGGCCTGGGCCGTGTTGACGGCGTCGACCTGCAGGAAGGCGCCGCGCGTGAACAGGGCATCGATCAGGAAGTAGGGCATGGCCATCAGCGCCGCCGCCGCCGGCAGGGTCAGGGCCATGGACAGGGCCAGGGCCTCATCCATCGAGGCCTGTTGCTGGCCATGATCCTGCGACGCCACCGCCGCCGACAGCTTGGGCAGCAGGGCGATGCCGATAGCGACGCCGACCAGACCCAGCGGCAACTGGTACAGACGGTCCGCCGTCGCCAGCCAGGTCCGTCCGCCCGCCACGAAGCTGGACAGGTTGCCCGAGATGAAGACATTGATCTGGGTCGCCGAGTTGCCGATGGCGGCCGGAATGGCGGTGATGATGATGGCCTTCACCGCCGGGGTCAGCTTGGGCATGGTCAGGCGGATATTGGCGCCCGCCTTCCTCGCCGCCCACCAGCACAGGCCCGCCTGAGCCACGCCCGCTACGGCCACGCCCCAGGAGGCGGCGTAGGCGGCGCCCACCTGATCCCCCTGAGCCGGGATGACGGCGGCCAGCATGATCAGGTTGAGCAAAATGGGATAGGCGCCCGAGACGATGAAGCGCCCGCGCGCGTTCAGAACGCCGGACAGCAGGGAAGCGATCGCCATGCAAGGCAGGTAGGGCATGGTGATCTGGGTCAGGATCACCGCCAGTTTGAAGCGGGCCGGATCGTCGAGGAAGCCGATGTTGATGACAGTCATCAGCCACGGCATCGTCAGCTGGGCCACGATGGTCAGGACCACGGTCACGGCGGCGACGGCCGCCAGGGCGTCGGTGGCGACCTGATCGGCTACGGCCTCGCCCTCGGTCTTCAGCGTCTTGGCGTAGGCGGGCACGAAGGCGGCTGCGAAGGCCCCTTCGGCGAAGATGCGGCGGAACAGATTGGGGAAGTTCAGGGCAGTGTTGTAGGCGTCGGCCGCCGGTCCCGCCGAAGCCCCCAGCGCCGCCGAGATGACCACATCGCGCGCGAAGCCCGCCAGGCGGCTAAGCAGGGTCATGGCGCTGAAGATGGCCGAGGAGCGCATGACGCCCCCGCCCTTCATCGTGGTCGAGGCGGCGGGCGGTTGAACGACAGGCTCCACCGTGGCGTTGGCCGCCGAGATCGGCGCGGCCGGTTCGATGGGATCGGTCTTGTCGTTCACGGCTGGTCTCTATGCTCGCCCGCCCAACGCCTTAGCGCGCCCGCGACCCGCTGGATACGGGCTTGCGTCCGATCTCCCCTTCCAGATCGGAGACGTCGCGCACGCTGGCCCGCACTGGCGTGATGCGCCGCCCCGCCGGGCCTTGCGGCGCGCGATCCAGCACCTCCAGCAGGCCGGCCTTCAGTCCGTCCAGCCGCCCCGCATCGCTCGGCTTCGCGCCGTCCGCGTCGGTGATGTAGAAGCCGTCCACCGCCCGCTCGCCAAAGCTGGCGATGTGGGCGGAGCGGGTGGAATAGCCGTGCGCCGAGATGGTCCGCGCCAGGTCGGCCAGCAGGCCGGGGCGGTCGGCGCCCGAGACCTCGACCACCACGGCGCTGGTCCCGGCCTCCATGTCGATGCGAACCACCGGCCGCACCTCGAACACGGCGCGCCGGGCGCTGACGCGCGGCGTTTCGACCGCCGAGGCGCGCGCCCCCTTCTGGGCCGCCCGTTCCAGCGCCTTGACCAGGATGGCCAAGCGACGCGGCTCACGCCGGCCATAGGCCTCGCCCGCCCCGTCCTGAATCTCGAACACGTCCAGCGCCGTGCCGTCCTCGGCCGTGGCCAGACGCGCGCCCACCACGTCGGCCCCGGCCTTGGCCAGGGTCGCGGCCAGATCGGCGAACAGACCGGGCCGATCCAGCGCCGCCACCGCCACGCGCGCCGTGGCTTCCAGCGGCCCTGCGGCGGGCAGGGCCTCGACCGCCGCCCCGTCGCGTCGCGCCCGCTCGACGAGGGCGGGGTGGTCGATCAGCGGGTCTTCGCGCGTCACGGCGTCGCCACGGAACAGGGCCTCGGTCGCCTCGAACAGGGCGCGCATCAGTTGCCCCTTCCAGCCGTTCCACACCCCCGGCCCCACGGCGCGGATGTCGGCCACCGTCAGGACCATCAGCATCCGCAGACGCTCCGGATCGCCCACGGCCTCCGCGAACGCCCGCACCGTCGAGGGATCTGACACGTCACGCTTCTGGGCGTAATCGCTCATCAGCAGGTGATGGCGCACCAACCAGACCACCAGCTCGATCCGACGCGGATCGACGCCCAGCCGTTCGCAGGCGCGGCGCGCGGCGATGGCCCCATCCTCCAGCTGGCCCCGGTCGCCGCCCTTGCCCACATCGTGCAGCAGCATGGCCAGCATCAGCACCTCGATGTCGGCGATGCGGTGGATGATGGCCGTCGAGGTCGGGTGATCGGTTTCCAGCTTGCCGCGCGCGATGTCGTTGATGATCCCGACCGCCTGCAGGGTGTGCTCGTCCACCGTATAGGCGTGGTACATGTTGAACTGGGTCTGGCCGACGATCCGACCCCACTCGGGCAGGAAGCGGCCCAGCAACCCGGTCTCGTTCATGATCGACAGGACGCGATAGGGCCTCTGGCCGTGCGCCAGCACCGTCAGGAAGGCCTCCGCCGCGCGCGGGTCGCGCCGCAGCGCCGGCGTCACCAAAGGCAGGGCCCGGATCACGGCGGCGAAGGCGTCGGGGTGCAGGTCCAGATCCAGCCGGTCGGCCTCGACGAAGAGCAGCAGCAGGCGCACCGGATCATGCGCGAAGACGCCGCCACCGCTCACCGTCAGACGCCCGCCCTCGATGGCCAAGCCGTCGAAGGCCAGTTTCGCCCGTCGTCGGGGGATCAGCCGCGACAGACCGCGCGCCAGACCTTGCGCCTTCTTCTGCTGGCGCGCCTCCAACTGGGCGGAGACCGCGCGGGTCAGGGCCCCGACCTCGCGCGCGACCTGGAAATAGCGGCGCATGAAGCGCTCCACGGCCAGCTCGTCGCCGCGCCCGCGCCAGCCCATGCGGCGGGCGATCTCAGGCTGGTAGTCGAAGGTCAGCTTCTCCTCCGCCCGGCCCGCCGCGAGGTGCAGATGGATGCGCACGCTCCACAGGAAGCCGATGGCCTCGCGGAAATTGCGCATCTCCCGCGCCGTCAGCAGCCCCTCCAGCGCCGCCTGCCCGCGCTCGCTGTCCGGCGCCAGCGAGCGGGCGATCCAGAACAGGGTGTTCAGGTCGCGCAATCCGCCCTTGCCGTCCTTGATATTGGGCTCGACGCGATAACGCACCGCGCCGGTCTTCTGCAGGCGAACGTCGCGCTCCTCCATCTTGGCGGCGATGAAGGGGCGCGGATCGGCCTTGGCGATCTCGGCCCTGAACCGTTTCAGCAAGCCCTCGCCCAGATCGGCGTCGCCGGCCAGAGTCCGCGCCTCCAGCAGGGTCGTCCGCACCGTCATGTCGCCCCGCGCCAGCTCCAGGGTCTCGCCCAACGACCGCGACGCCGAACCGACCTTCAGACCCAGGTCCCACAAGACGTAGTGGACGAACTCGATCACCGCTGTGGCGCGTGGACTGACGGTCGGCGCGGGCCGCAGGAACAGCAGATCCAGGTCGGAGAATGGCGCCAGGACGCCCCGGCCGTAACCGCCGACCGCCAGCAGGCTGAGCCGCTCTTCAGACGCCGGATGCAGGACCTCGGTCGCGACCCGCCACAGGCTGGTCAGCATGGTGTCGGCGGCGGCGGCGTAGAGGCGCGCCGCCTCAGCCCCGTCGACCCCGCCCTCCAGACGTCGCGCCACGCGGGCGCGATCAACAGCGAAGCTTTCGCGCAGAAGCCCTGTGACGGCGGCGCGCGCGTCAGGCGCCGCGGCGGCCGCAGTCAGGCGCTCATCGAGGCTCACGTCCGCCTCCGGGGATCGGACAGGACACCGCGAGGAAATGACAGACGTCGCATGGCTCCTTCATGCCCCCCTCGACAGGGGGGAACAAGGCCGCTCCGAAAGACGTATGTCAGGCGGCGAGGGCGGCTGGCGTCGGGGCCGAGAGACGGAAGCGCGAGATCAGGCTGGACAAACGCTCCGCCTGCTCGGCCAGCGCCCGATTGGCGGCCGTGGATTTCTCGACCATGGCGGCGTTGTGCTGGGTCATCTGATCCATCTGGTTCACCGCCGTATTGACCTCTTCGAGCCCGATCGCCTGTTCCCGCGCCGAAGCCGCCAGTTCGACCGCCAGACTGTCGATCTCGCCGACCTGCGCGACCAGGGCCGACAGGCTGTCGCCGGTTCGGCCAGCCAGATGCGCGCCGCGCTCGACGCTGCCGGTCGATGCGGAAATGAGAGTCTTGATCTCGCGCGCCGCGTCGCCCGAACGTTGGGCCAGGGCGCGAACTTCCGAGGCCACTACGGCGAAGCCGCGACCGGCGTCCCCGGCGCGAGCCGCCTCGACTCCGGCGTTCAGCGCCAGGAGATTGGTCTGGAAGGCGATCTCGTCGATGACGCCCAGGATTTCGCTGATGTGGCCCGTGGCGGTCTTGATCTCGTTCATCGCGGTCGCCGTCTGGCGCACCATGGTCTCCCGCTCGACCTCGCCCCGACGCGCGCCTTCGGTGATGTCGGCCGCCCCCTGCGCCCCCTCGGCGGTCCGGCGGACGGCCGTGGTCATCTGATCGAGGGCCGCCGCCGTCTCCTCCAGCGACGCCGCCTGCTGCTCGGTGCGACGCGACAGGTCATCAACGGCGTCGCTGGCCTGGGCCGCGCCCCGGCGCACCGCGCCCGCCGAGTTCGCGATCTCGGCCATGGTCTGGGACAGGGCGGTCAGGGCCGCGTTGTAGTCTTCCTTCAACTGGCGGCTGCGCGGGGCGAAGTCGGCATGGATTCGATGCGCCAGATCGCCCTGTGCGAGAGCGGCGAGGCCGGCCCCCAGGGCGGTGACGACCACCGCGTCCTCGGCTGCAATCTCGGCCTGCCGCGCCGCAGCCTCCTGACGTTCCTGCTCGGCGGCGGCGCGGGTGGCGTGGGACAGCGCTTCAGCGTCGCGTTTCTGAACGGCGGCGTCGCGGAAGGCCAGCACCGCGCGCGAGATCTGACCGATATCGTCTCCTCGGCTGGCCCACGGCGCGTCAACCTCGAGCCGTCCCTTCTGCAGGGCTTCCAACCGGTCGCACAGGGCCGAGAGCGGGGCGAACATCCGGCGCGAAATCACCAGGCAAACGCCGCCGGTGATCAAGGCCGCCATGAAACCGACCGCCAACAGTGAGACCAGGGCGCCTTTCACCGAGGCGAGGAAATCCGCTTCCGGCACCCCGACATAGAGCACGCCGATCACCGCGCCACGGTCGTTCTTGATCGGGTCGTAGGCGACGAAATAGGGCTTGCCCAGAATATCGGCCCGCCCGCGGTAGGACTGGCCGCGCCCCAGCACGGCGTCATGAACCGGCCCCTTGGCCAGCGGCGTGCCGATCGCCCGCGCGCCGTCCGCCTTGGTCACATTGGTAGAGACACGCATGTCGCCGCGAAACACCGTCGCGGTGCCGCCGACCAGGGTCTTGATGCGATCCACCGGCGCGAAATTTCCGTCCAGCTGCGTCTGGCCCACGAACAGGGCGCCGTTGTGGAGCGAATAGGTCGAGCCATACCGGCCCAGCACCTCCCAGGCCACGCGCATATTGGTTTCCTGACGTTCGGCGGCCCGCCGTTCGCCCTCCGCTTGCATCAGCCAGCCTCCGACGGCGAGCAGGGCGATGGACAGGACGGCAAGGGCGGTGACGGTCATCAGAACCGTCTTGGAGGCAAGAGAGAGCGAGCGAAGGCTCATGGCGATAATCCCGGGGAGAGGATGACGTCCGAGCAGGACTGAGAAGCCCTGCAAATGCCGTATCCGCCTTAACGCCGCAGGAATCCCGCCATGCGGGCCACTACGCACCGCGGCGTTAAGGTCTGCCCAAGGCTTTCAGTCGGTAGAGCGCCTCCAGCGCCTCGCGCGGGGTCAGTTCGTCGGGATCGATGGCGGCCATGGCGTCGTCGAGCGCCGAGTTGATCGGGGCCGGGACCGGCTCGGCCACGGCGGCGAACAGGGGCAGGTCGTCGAGGCGCGCCGTGGCCGCCTTTTCGCTCTCCAATCGCTCCAGAACCTCGCGGGCGCGACCGACCACAGCGTTCGGGACACCGGCCAGCCTGGCCACCTGGACGCCATAGGATCGGTCCGCCGCGCCGGGCGCCGCCTCGTGCAGGAAGACCAGATCGCCGTTCCACTCGCGCGCCTTCATCGACAGGTTGCAGACGTGATCCAGCCTTTCCTCCAGCCGGGCCAGCTCGTGATAGTGGGTGGCGAACAGGGTGCGCGCGCGGTTGGTCTCGTGAAGGGCCTCGGCGGTGGCCCAGGCGATGGCCAGACCGTCATAGGTGGCCGTGCCGCGTCCGATCTCGTCCAGCACGACGAAGCTGCGCGGCGTGGCCTGGGTCAGGATGGCGGCGGTCTCGACCATCTCCATCATGAAGGTCGAACGGCCGCGCGCCAGATCGTCGCCGGCGCCGACCCGACTGAACAGCCGATCCACCACGCCCAGCCGCATGGCGCGCGCGGGGACGAAGGCCCCAGCCTGGGCCAGGACCACAAGAAGCGCGTTCTGGCGCAGGAAGGTCGACTTACCCGCCATGTTGGGCCCGGTGACGATCGACAGGCGCGAGGCCCCGGCGCCGTCGCCCGCCAGTCGGCAGTTGTTGGGGGTATAGGGATCGCCTTGCGCCGTCACCGCCGCCTCGACCACCGGATGACGGCCGGCCTCGACATCAAAGCACAGGCTGTCGTCGACCACGGGACGCACGGCGCCGACCTCCTCGGCCCATTCCGCCAGCGCCGCGTGGGCGTCCAGTTCGGCCAGGGCCTCGGCCACGCCCTGCAACGGTCCGGCCAGACGGGCGACCTCGCGTCGCCAGTTTTCAAAAGTCTCGCCTTCCATGGCCAGGGCGCGATGCCCGGCCTGGCTGATCCTGGCGTCCAGTTCCGACAGTTCGACTGTGGTGAAGCGGACCTGATTGGCCAGGGTCTGACGGTGGATGAAGGGGCTGTCGGGTCCGGCCCGCAGCAGGTTTTCCGCCGCCTTGGCCGAGGCCTCGAGGAAGTAGCCCAGGACGGCGTTGTGGCGCACCTTGAAGGCCACCCCGCTCTCGGCCACGGCGCGGGCTTCCAGGTCCGCGACCACCCGGCGGCTGTCGTCGCGCAGGGTGCGGGCGGCGTCCAGTTCGGGCCGGTGGCCGGGGTTCACGAAGCCGCCGTCGCGCGCCAGATGCGGCGGCTCCTCCATCAAGCCGTCGATCAGATCGGCCAGCAGGTGCGACAGCTCCCCGTCCAGCGTCAGCCGGTCGAGGCAGGCCAGAACCCGCCCGGGCGGTCCGGCCAGAGGGTCGCGCGCCGAGGCCGCGAACAGACCCGCCAAACCTTGCGCTGTCGTCAGACCTGAGCGGATGGCCGCCAGATCACGCGGTCCGCCGCGTCCCAGCGCCAACCGTGAGGTGGCCCGCGCCACGTCCGCAGACGACCTCAGCCCGTCGCGCAGATCGCGCCGCAGATCGCGCCGCTCCAGCAGCCATTCCACCGCATCCAGCCCGGCGTTGATCGCCGACGGATCGCGCAAGGGCCGCGACACCCGCTCAGCCAGAGCCCGCGCCCCGCCCGAGGTGACGCTGCGATCAATGCAGTGAAGCAAGGAACCGTCGCGCTCACCGCGTTGGGTGCGGTCGATCTCGAGGCTCAGCCGCGTCGCCGGGTCTATGGCCAGAAAGCCGCTCTCGCCCGAACGGCGCGGCGGGGCCAGAGCCGGAATCTTGCCCGCCTGCGTCGTTTCCAGATAGGCGGCGACCAGGCCCAGGGCCGAGACCTCGGCCTCCTCGAAGGCGCCGAACCCGTCCAGCGCCGAGACGCCATAAAGCCGTTGCACCCGGTCGCGGGCGCCGACCGGCTCGGCCAGGGCCTGAGGCATGGCCTGAACCACGCCGCCGGAGCCGTCCAGCGCCCCCTTCAGCGTCTCGTCCGAGAACAGGCGATCGGGGACCAGGACCTCCGACGGTCGAAACGCCGCCAGCGCCGCGCCCAGGTCCGACAGGTCGCAGGCCACGCTGTCGACCGCCCCGGCCGACAGCTCGACCACGGCCACGGCGGCGCGGCCTTTGCGGATCGCCACGGCGGCCAGGCGGTTGGCCCCGCGCGCGTCCAGCAGGCTGTCTTCGGTCAGGGTGCCCGGCGTGACCACCCGCACCACCCCCCTATGCACCACCGCCTTGTGACCGCGCTTCTTGGCCTCGGCGGGTGCTTCCAACTGCTCGCAGATGGCGACCTTGAAGCCCATGCGGATCAACCGCGCCAGATAGCCGTCCAGCGCGTGGACCGGGACCCCGGCCATCGGAATGTCCTCGCCCTGATGCTTGCCGCGCTTGGTCAGGGTGATGCCCAGCGCCGCCGCCGCCTTCACCGCGTCGTCGAAGAACAACTCGTAGAAGTCGCCCATGCGGAAAAACAGGATGGCGTCCGGCTGATCGGCCTTGGCCGCCAGGAATTGCGCCATGACCGGCGTGGTTCCGGCGTCGGGCTTCAGGTCGGCTTGCGGGGGGTGGGCGATGGGCGCGTTCATTGTCCGTCAGGGTGACGGATCGCACCCTTGGCCTCAAGCAGGATCGACGGGGTCATGCACAGGCCGGCGGTGAAAACCGCCGCAGCTGTGGATCAGGCGGCGTTGCTCACGTGCAGGCGCAGGCGCGAGGCGACGGCGGCAGGGGCCTCGTCCAGGGCCAGGGCGTCCCAGTCGATGTCGGGCTTGGCCGCGTGCGAGGCGGCGACGATGGCGCGCAGTTCGGCGGCCGAGGCCACGCTGGCGATCACCGAGGCCACGCCGGGAAGGTTCAGAGCGTAGGCCAGCGCCGCCTGCATCGGATCGACCCGAGCCTCGGCCAGACGCCGGCGCGTGCGCGACAGGGCCATGCCGTGCGCGGCGAGTTCCGGCGGCAGGCTCTCGCGATTGGCGAACAGCAACCCTTGCGCGAAGACCGAGGCCAGATGCACCTCGACCCCCTGGGCGGCCAGATCATCGATGACACCGCCGCGCGCGGCGCGCTGGTCCAGAATATTGCAGGCGACCTGGACCACGTCGGGCTGGAAACGTCGGGCGATCAGGGCGGGGCCGTCCTCGACCGTGGCGACGAAGCCGATCTTGCGGAAGACGCCGCGTTCCTTCAGCGCGCTCAGACGGGCCCACAGAGCGCGACCTTCGGCGCCAGCCAGATCAGAGGCGTTCTGCACCAGAACGGCGTCGCCGCGCGGTAGGCCCATGCGCTCCAGCGAGCGACGGGCGCGGGCCTCGACCCGGTCCAGACCGTCGGCCAGGGGCACGGTGCGCACGGTGACGCGGAAGGGCGAGGGGAAGGGCCAGGCCTGGCCCAGCAGACGCTCGACATCGCCTTCGGGCCGGGTCGCCACCAGACCGACGCCGGCATCGCCCGCCGTCTGCAGCAGGTGACGCATGGCGTCTTCCCGCTGACCGGGCGGCAGCGGACGCGACCGTTCAGGCTCAGTCACCACAGCGATGGCGAGCCGGTCGGCTGGAGAGGGCGGAACAGCGAATCTCACGACGCCGATCTTCAGCGCCAAAGCTTAAGGGAGATTGACTGAAATCAGGGCCGTTGGTGAACGAACAGCCTTAATCCGCATCCGGCTGATTGTCGGGATGGGCTGCGACGAAGGCCGGATGCCGGGCCGCCTGGGTTTCGACCGCCAGGAGGCTCGGAAACGCTGTCAGATCAACATTGAATCGACGGGCCGAATAAATCTGCGGGATCAGGTAGCAGTCGGCCAGCGTCGGAGCGTCGCCGAAACACCAGCCGTCCCCGTGCCGCTGGACCTGCACCTCGAGCGCGGCGAACCCGTCAAGGATCCAGCGCGCGGCCCAGGCGTCCACGCCCGCCTGATCGGCGCCCAGATCACGCACCGCCTTCAGCACTCGCAGGTTATTCAGCGGATGCACGTCGCAGCCGATCAGGGCCGCCATGCTCCGCACCAGGGCCCGGTCGGCCGCGAGCGACGGCAGCAGGGCCGGGGCGGGATGGGTCTCCTCCAGCCATTCCAGAATGGCCGGACTCTGGGTCAACACCAGATCGTTGTCGATCTCCAGCGCGGGGACCAACCCCTGCGGATTGAGCGCTCGAAAGGCCTCCGACCTCTGATCGCCAGTGCGCAGATCGACGGGCGCCGTCTCATAGGCCAGCCCCTTGAGGTTGAGGGCGATGCGTGTGCGATAGCTGGTGCCCGAGCGCCAATAGCCGTGCAGGATCACGCCTTCACCGTGAAGCTGAGCGGAGCCAAACCCTCGATTTTGGCCTCCACGCGATCGCCAGGGACCAGGGGGCCGACGCCTTCGGGCGTACCGGTGAAGATCAGGTCGCCCGGTTGCAGGGTCCATAATTCTGCGGCCTGAGCCAGAATACCCGCCGGGTCCCAGATCATGTCTGACAGGCGGCCCGACTGGCGCACCTCGCCATTCACCTTGAGCGTGATCGCAGCGCCGGCGTCAGGCAGGGCGCCGAGCGTCAGCGGGCCGCAGGGCGCCGACTGATCGAAGGCCTTGCCCGATTCCCACGGCCGCCCCTTGGCCTTGGCTTCGGCCTGCAGGTCACGCCGTGTCAGATCGACGCCCACGGCCCAGCCGGCGACAGCGCCGCCTTCGCCCACGGCGACGACCAGTTCGACCTCGTGGTGCAGGTTGGCGGTCGCGGCGGGATAGAGCGGGTCGGCGCCGTCCACGACCAGGGCGTCGGCCGGCTTAGCGAAGAAGAAGGGCGCCGGCTTGGACGGATCAGCTCCCATTTCACGCGCATGGGCGGCGTAGTTCTGGCCGACGCACAGGATGCGACGCACGGGAAAACGTCGCGTATCGTCCAGTATGGGCAGGGACGGCGTCGGGGCGGGCGGGAACAGCCATTGGGTCATGACGTTGTTCTAGGACGACGCCCCTGACGACGCCAGCGGGCCGTCGCGCCAGACCTTGCATGACGCCCCTTTGCTTGCTGCATTGCAGGAACCTTGGGCGTCGGTGTGGCGTTCGGGGCAGGGGTTCTCTATCTAATCGTCAAGCTTACAATCCAGCGGAGCGCGCATCATGGCCACCACCAAGGCTCGGGAAGACATCAAGAACGACCTGAAGACCCTCAAGGAGGATCTGAAGACCGGCGCGCGCGAGGAAACGCAGCGCCTGAAAGCCAAGGCCGCCGACGCCGAAGCCCGTCTGCGCGAACAGGGCGAGGAACTGCGTGAAAAGGCGCGCGGCTACTATGACGACGCGCGCGTGCGCGGCCGCGAATATTACGACGACGCCGCCGAACGCTTCGAAGAAGCCCAGCGCTACGTGGTCGAACGCGTACAGGAGCGCCCGGTGCAATCGACCGCCATCGCCCTCGGCGTCGGCGTCGTGCTCGGCCTGCTGCTCGCCGGTCGTCGTCGCTGATGATCGGGCGGGGGCTCATCAATCGCGCCGTCGCGACCTTCGTCGCGGCGGGCGCCGGCTTCGTGGCCATGGTGGCGCTCGGCGCCACGGTCTTCTACCTGCTGGCCCTCGTCGTCGTTCCGCTGGCGGCGGCGGCCATCACCTCGGCCATCTTCGCGGTGATCGCCCTGATCGTCGCCCTGGTCTTCGTGCGTCGCGCACAGGGCGAGGACGAGGAAGAGGACTATGAACCCGAAGGCCTGGGCATGCGGGCCTTCCATCTGTTCCGTCAGCGCCCTGTGCTCGGCACGGTGGCGGCGCTGGCCGGCGGCTGGATCTTCCTGCGCAACCCGGCCTTGGCGACCATGGTGGCGGCGGCCTTTACTGAAAAAAGCCGCCCACGCCGACGTTAGGACGCGGAACGGCCAAGCCTTCGGGGCGTTATTGAAGCAGGCGGGATGATCGACGGGAGGGGTCGATAGTCTTGCTCTCGTTTCAACAACGTTCCGGAGGGTCGTCCATGCTTCGCTGGGCCATCATTTTCTTTATCATCGCACTGGTCGCCGCTGTTCTCGGCTTTGGTGGAATCTCGGGCATGTCGTTCGAGATCGCCAAGTTCATCGCCATCATCGCCGTTATTCTGTTCGTGGTCTCCCTGGTGGTCGGCGGCATGCGCGGACGAGGTCCGCGTATCTGACGGGGTCCACCCCACCCCAACGTGAAAAGGCCCCGGCGATCGCCGGGGCCTTTTTCTTGGTTGGAGCCTCAGGCCACCGTCGCCTCCATCTCACCGGGCGTCGCGGGATCGGGCGCGGTCTCGGCGCGTCGGGTGTCCTGACGACGCGGCAGACGCCAGGTCTGGTGGTCCTCGAACCGCTGGCCGGTCCAGACCACGGCCGTGACCACAATTTCGCGGGCGTCCCATTCGATGCGATTGAAGCTTGGCGGAGCCCCGCGCTCCCGATGCGACAGGGTTCCGCAGCCGATAGCGTAGGAGCATCGGTCCGACAGGTCTATGCCCAGGGCGAACGGGACATGGACGTGGCCCGTCGTGATCAGGTCCACCCCCGCCTCGGCGAAGATCAGGGCCGCCTTGTCGCCGCGCTTCACGTCGCCGGTCATCGGCGTGCCGATCATCTCGATCAGAGGGTGGTGGCAGGCCAGGATGCGGAGCGCCCCGATCGGCGCGTTGCGCAGGGCCTCGGCCGCGCGGCGCGTCTGGTCCAGATCGATCACGCCCTTCGACCAGTTCGGCCGGGCCTGCCAGCCCCGCGCCGTCGTCACCCCGCGGACCATCAGGTTGTCGCGCTTGAACTCATGGTCGTGCGCCGGATGCCCCGTGGCCGCCTCGAAGGCCCGCCATGGCCAGAACAGCCGCGCCGCCACATCCCAGTAGGGCACGTCATGATTGCCGACGGTGACGAAGACCGGCTGCGGCATGGCGCGTATCCAGGCGCCGGCGGCCTCGAACTCCTTCGGAAAGCCCTGCTGGGTGATGTCGCCCGTGATCAGGACCAGGTCATGCGGAACCGCCTTGGCGTAATCGACGGCGGCGGCGACCGCGTGAACATGCTCGCATCCGAAATGCACGTCGGAAAACTGGATCACACGCCCCATCAGACACTGTCCTCGGCCGCCGGCGGAAGCGGCGCCAGGGCCATGAAGGCGCGGGGCAGGAAGCTGATCTCGGTCTCTCGACCCAGCAGCATCGGTTCACCGTCGATCACCGCCGGTATCCTGGACCGGGCCGAAACCCTGATCTTGCGCGCCGGCTGGGTGGTCACATTGGGATCGTGGCGCCAATCGTCGAACAGGGCGCGCGCCGCCAGCCCGAACGCCTGGGCGGCGTCCGACGTCGTCATGGCCGCGGCTTCCAGCCCCACCGGTTCGTCCAGCGCCTTCGAGATCATCGGGCTGATCAGGACGACGGCCTCGGCCCGGCGTCGGGCGCCCCCGTCCAGGCTGAAACGGATGTGGCCGCTGAAGGCCCGCTTGAACGCCCGCCGCCCGTACATCCAGGCCAGCTTCAGCTTGCCCGTACGCATGGCCTCGCGCGCGGGGGCCCAGAGGGCGGGCGCACCGAGAATGGCGGCGCAATAGAAGGCCTCGCCCTCCACCACGCCGCCCGACACGGCCTGGGGCGCGCCTTCCTGCAGAGCGCGCTTGAGCGCCAGCTTCCAGTCGCCCGTGCCGTAGAGCGCCTTGGGCAGCATGTTCATGGTTCCGCCCGGCAGAGGGGCGATCAGAGGTCCCTTGGCGCCGGCCCGGGCCGCCACCGAACGGGCGGTTCCATCCCCCGCCAGGACGAACAGGACATCGGGTCTGGCCTTCAACGCCTCGTCGATCTGGGTCGAAATCCTGGGGCCCTCGAGGGTCGTCACCGTCGCTTCGAAATCATATGACCCCAAAAGAGTTTCCGCCTCGCTCGCCGCCTGGGGCCCGACCCCGCCCGACAGCGGATTGACCAGGATGATCACCTTCCTGATATCGACATGGGCGGTAAGAGCAGCATCGGGCGCGAGGGTGTCTGTCATGGGCGGCGAACGTCCCGCCCCCGCCTCGGTTCCCACGCCTGCAGGGTCGGCAAAAAATAATGTAAAGCTTGCTCGCATGGCCCGGAACCGCCGCCGTTCGCCTGCGTTCTGTGGACTTCAGGGGAGCCCCCTCGGGATGAAGGACAGATCCATGAATAAGGCGATTATCGCCATTGCCGGCGCCGGTCTTCTGGTCACTGCCTGTGCCAGCGACCCCTATTATGGCGGCAGCAGCAACAATGAAACCGTGCGCCAGGGCGCGATCGGCGCCGGCATCGGCGCTGTCGCCGGCGCCATCATCGGCAACAACGTCGGCGGCGGCAATGCAGCCACCGGCGCAGCCATCGGCGCCTTGGCGGGCGGCGCAGCGGGCGCGATCCGCGGCTCGAACCAGGACCGCAACAACCAGCAGCGCTATCGCGATAATCAAGGCCGTTATTACTACTGCTACGATAACCGCCAGACCGAATGCTACTGGGAGAACGGCCAGCGTCGTTACTAAGACGACTGGCGCCCGATGGATTTTCGGGTCAGGTTCAAGGGGCGGTCCGTTTGCGCGGGCCGCCCTTTTTGCTTCTGTAGTCTTGCGCGCCCGGGGCTGGGCGTTCTGTCGAAGGGCTGATTGATGAAATCCATAATCCCTCTTTCGGTCGTCGGCGGCCTGACCCTGGCGCTGGCCGGCTGCGCGGCGCCCGCCGCCTACAAGTCTCGCAGTGATCTGGTCACCGATCCCGCCGCCTGCACCGCCAAGCGGTTCGAGGTCTATTTCGATCAGGATCAGGCCCGCCTGACCACCGCGGCGCGTGAAGCCATCAGCCTCACAGCGACCCAGCTTCAGGGATGCAATGTTACCAAGGTCCAGGTTCTGGGCCTGGCCGACGCCCGCAGCGGCACGCCGGCCGCCAACCAGTCGCTGTCCGAGCGGCGCGCCCGTTCCGTGGCCGAGGCTTTGGCGGGCGCCGGCCTGCCCCCGCCGGCGTTCGAAGTGGCCGCCGCCGGCGCCGACGGCGCCGTGGTCAACGGGGTCAATGATCCCCTGCGCCGTCGCACCGAAGTCGTGATCGAGGCCGCCCCTCGTTAAGGCTCGTGCGGCCTGGCGTCGCGGGACGGTGGCTGTCATGGCGCGCGACGTCTAAGGTCGCCGCCAGTCCTCATCGCCCGGTGTCGTCCTCTTGCGTCTTTTCGTCGCTCTCCTTGTCTGGCTGACCTTCGCGGCTTCGGCTGCCGCCGCGCCCTCCGCCCTCGACCAGGCGCTGAAGGCCGGCGCCGCCCTGACCTCCACCGGACCGCAACGCACGGAACGGATCGAGGCCGAGTTGACGCCGATGAGCGCCTGGGCTGCGCCCGGCTCGACCGCCGTGGTGGCCGTGCGTCAGCAGATTCAATCGGGCTGGCACACCTACTGGCGCAACCCCGGTGATTCCGGCGGTCCCACGACCCTGGACTGGAGCCTCCCCGACGGCGTCGGCGCGGGCGACATCGTGTGGCCCCTGCCGCATCGCCAGCGGCTGCAGAGCCTGATGAACTACGGCTACGAGGGGGAGGTCTTCCTTCCCGTGCCGATCGAGATCCCCGCCGACGCCCGGCCCGGCCAGACCCTTCGCCTGACCGCCGAGGCCCTGTTCATGGTCTGCAGCGACCAAATGTGCGTGCCGGACGAACTGACCCTGAGCCTGGACCTGCGGGTGCAGGAAGGCGCCGCGCCGCTCGATCCCCGCTGGGGCCAGAAGATCCAGACCCTGATCCAGACCGCGCCGCGCCCGGCCGGGATCGAAGCGCGCGCCGCCTTCGCTGACGGGCGGCTGACCCTGACGGCGACCGGCGGGCCTCTGGCGGGTGCTGCGCCCAAATGGGCCTACTTCTTCCCGTTCGAAGGCGGGATCATCGACCACGCCGCCGCTCAGACCGGACAGCGCGGCCCTCAGGGGCTGACCCTCGACATCGCGCCCGGGCGCGGCTTGACGGCCAACGGCCTGACACCGCCGCTGGCCGGCGTGCTGTCCACCGATCTTGGGGCCTGGGAGATTTCAGCCGATCAGGGCCCGCCCCTGACGGGCGCGTCAGGGGCGGGCGCGCTGGGCGACGGCGAGGCGTCGATGGGCGCAGCCACGACGCCCGTCGCCTTCCTGCAGGCCGCCCTGTTCGCCCTGCTGGGCGGGCTGATCCTCAATCTGATGCCCTGCGTCTTTCCTATCCTGGCCATGAAGGCGGCGGCGCTCAGCCGTTCGGCGCATGAGCCGCGCGAGGCCCGGCGTGACGGGCTGGCCTTCCTGGCGGGCGTCATCGCCACTTTCCTGATCCTGGCTGGCGCCTTGCTGGCCATGCGCGCCGGCGGTCAGGCCCTGGGCTGGGGGTTCCAGTTGCAGTCGCCGGGCGTGGTCGCGACCCTGTCCCTGCTGATGCTGGCGGTGGCGTTGAACCTGTCGGGGGTCTTCCACATCGGCGGAGGCCTGCAAGGCGCCGGATCGGGGCCCCTGTCGCGTTTGCCCGGCGCCGCCGGCGCCTTCTTCACCGGCGTTCTGGCCGTGGTCGTGGCGGCGCCCTGCACCGCGCCCTTCATGGCCTTTGCCCTCGGCGCCGCCCTGCTGATGCCGTGGCCGATGGCTCTGGCCGTCTTCCTGATGTTGGGGCTGGGGCTGGCCCTGCCCTATGTCCTGGTCAGCCTGTCGCCTCGACTCCTGTCCCGCCTGCCGAAGCCCGGCCCATGGATGGAAACGCTGCGCAACCTGCTGGCCTTTCCCATGTACGGCGCCGCGCTGTGGCTGGCCTGGGTTTATGGGCGCCAGACCGCCGACGCCCTCGCCCTTCTGTTCGGCGCCGGCCTGATGCTGGCTCTGGCCCTGTGGCTCTACGGTCGATCACAGCTCGCTCATGGACGGAGCCGCGGCGCCATCGTCGCCGCCGCCTTGGCTCTGATCCTCGCCCTCGGCCTCGGCGTCATGGCCGCGCGCGCGGCGCCCGCCACGGACGACGGCGCTGTCGGGTCCACGCATCTGGCGTCACAGCCTTGGTCGGAAGCCGCCGTTCAGGCGGCGTTGGCCGAAGGCCGCCCCGTCCTGGTCAACTTCACCGCCGACTGGTGCGTCACCTGCAAGATCAATGAAGGCGCGGCCCTGTCCTCGGCCCGCACGGCCGAGGCGATGCGCCAGACCAACGCCCTCTATCTGGTCGGCGACTGGACCCGCCGCGACGACGCCATCACCGCCGAGTTGCAGCGCCACGGCCGCTCCGGCGTGCCGCTCTATCTGCTCTACACGCCCGGCAAGTCCGAGCCGCGCATCCTGCCCCAGCTTCTGACCGAAGGGACCGTCGTCGAAGCCCTCAAGGACGCCGCCCGCTGATTTTCACTCAAGGAGACCGCCGATGTTCCGCATACTGACCGTCGCTTCCGCCTCCCTGCTGCTGCTTGCCGCCTGTCAGCAGCAGCCCGCCGCCGCGCCCGACACCGCCGCCGTTGCCGAAGCGGCGGCGGCCGCTGTCGCCGGGCCGGGCGATGCAGCCCCCGCCTTCACCCTGGTCGACGCCCAAGGGGCTCAGCGTTCGTTGGCCGACTTCAAGGGCAAGACCGTAGTGCTGGAGTGGACCAACGAAGGCTGTCCCTATGTGAAGAAGCACTACACCGGCGCCATGCAGGCCTGCAGCGCGAAGCGACCGGCGACGGCGTGGTGTGGCTGACCATCATCTCATCGGCGCCTGGAACGCAGGGCTATGTCGAGGGTGAAGAGGCTCGCGCCTGGAAAGCCAAGCACAAGGCCGCCTTCACCCACCTTCTGCTCGACCCGACCGGCGAGGTGGGCAAGCGCTATGACGCCAAGACCACGCCCGATATGCGCATCATCGATCCCGAGGGGCGTCTGATCTTCGTCGGCGGCATCGACGACAAGCCCACCAACAAGGTCGAGGACCTTGAGGGCGCCAACAACTTCGTCCGCGCCGCTTTGGCCGACGCCAAGGCCGGCCGCCCGGTCCAGACCGCTTTCGCCCAGCCCTACGGCTGCGCCATCAAATACCCGGAAACCGTCGAGAGCTGAGGTCGCACCTCAAGGCTCTTGATCTCGATCCGGGTCTCAAGCAGCGCGAAGCGCAGTAGGCCCAAGAAAGAAGCCTGAACCAGTTGTCCTTCAGACAGCTGGTTTAGGCGGCGAGGTGATGACCTCGACGTTGTCGTTCAGCAGATAGGCCAGCTCTTCCAGAGCCACCTTGCGTTCGGCGGCGTTGGGCGCGGCTTCGACGGCGGCGACCTTTTTCGGCATGTCTTCCGAGATGCCGCGCAGGATGCATTTCAGATCATTGTCGGTGCCGCGTTCCTTGAGCACCAGATGCCCCTGAAGATCGCGGGCGGCCAGATCGGTCGCCTGGGTCTTGAAGCCGGTGAAGGCGGGCGAGGCGAAGAAGCCGGCCTGGTCTGCCTCGCCTGAGGCGATCCAGCCGTCGACGATGGCCTTCAGCGACCCGGAACGCGTGACGAGATCGGCAAACAGGGGCTCATGGGCGACCGACACCGGCGCATCGGCGGCGACCGGGGGCTGGGCTGCCGCGGCGGCCACGGAGGGATCGCTCAGCATCAGGGCGGCGGCGAGGGCGAGACCACAGGACATGTCGGTTCCTTTTCAGATCGCGCAGGAAACCCTTGTTGAAGGCCTTGCACCGCGCATTCGATTGAACCCTCTTACGCCTGAGCCGTAAACGAGGGCTTGCCGACCTTCACTGGAGACCGCCGTGCCCCACGTCGCCGCCTGGACCGAACTGGAAGCCGTCGCCCGCCGGGACGCCGAGGCTCGTATCCTCGATCAGTTCACCGCCGATCCCGAACGCCTGTCGCGCATGACGATGGACGTCGCCGGCCTGCATGTGGACCTGTCCAAGCAGAGCTGGACCCGCGCCGGCTTCGACGCGGCCCTGGCCCTGGCCCGCGCCGCCGATGTCGAGGGGCGCCGCGCCGCCCTCTTCGACGGCGAGGCCGTCAACGCCACCGAAGGCCGCGCCGTGCTGCACCCTGCCCTGCGCGCACCCGGCGGCGCGAACTTCCATGCTCTGGGCGAGCCGGTTTCAGCCGATGTGGACGATGTCCGCACCGCCATGGCGAACTATGCCAAAATCGTCCGAGATGGCTCGGAAACCGGCGCGACCGGTCGACCGTTCAAGGCGGTCGTTCATATCGGCATCGGCGGCTCCGATCTGGGCCCGCGCCTGGTGTGGGACGCCCTGCGCCCGTTACAGCCTGAGATCGAGCTTCGCTTCGTCTCCAACATCGACCCCCGGGACATGGCCGAGGCTCTGACCGGACTGGATCCCGAAACCACCCTGGTCGTCGTGGTGTCGAAGACCTTCACCACGCAGGAAACCCTGGCCAATGCCGAAGCGGCCAAGGCCTGGCTGGCCCAAGGTCTGCCCGAAGAGCGCCGGGACCGCCATTTCATCGGCGTCACCGCCGCACCGGAAAGAGCGCGCGCCTTTGGCTGTGCGCGGGTATTCGGCTTCAGCGACTGGGTCGGCGGCCGCTACTCGCTGTGGTCTGCGGTCAGCCTGAGTTGCGTGATCGGTCTGGGCTGGGAGGTGTTCCAGGGCTTCCTCGACGGCGCCGCTGAACTGGACCAGCATTTCCTCAACGCCCCGCTGAAAGCCAACGCCCCGGTTCTTCTGGCCCTGGCCCAAATCTACAACGTCGACGGCCTGCACCGCCCCGCGCGCACCGTCGCCCCCTACGCCCACGCCCTGCGCCGCCTGCCCTCATTCCTGCAGCAGCTGGAGATGGAGTCGAACGGCAAGCGCGTGCGCCGCGACGGCTCGCCCGTGGGCCGCCAGACCTGCCCCGTCGTCTTCGGCGAACCCGGCACCAACGGCCAGCACGCCTTCTTCCAACAGATCCATCAAGGTCCTCAGGTGGTGCCGGCCGAGTTCGTCATCGTCGCCTCTACCCATGGGGATACGTCGGAAAGCCCGCTATGGGCCAACGCCCTCGCCCAGGGCCAGGCCCTCATGCAGGGCAAGACCGAGGCCCAGGCCCACGCCGAACTGATCGCATCGGGCGCGTCGGGCGCCGAGGCCGACCGTCTGGCCCCGCACAAGACATTCCCCGGCAACCGCCCGTCGACCGCCATCCTCATGGATCGGCTGACGCCCCGCACGCTCGGCGCCCTGATCGCCCTCTATGAACACAAGACCTTCGTCGAGGGCGTGATCTGGGACATCAACAGCTTCGACCAATGGGGTGTCGAGCTGGGCAAGGTGCTGGCGAAAGCGGTGCTGAAGGACGTGGCGGCGGGCGCCGCCTCGCCTGGTCTCGACCCGTCGACGGCAGCCCTTCTGAACCGGCTGCTGGTCTAGTCGATCAATAGGGGTCGATGCTCCGCACCCGACCGTCGTCGCTGACCACGCAGACCGAGCGATAGGGTCCGGTCCCCATCACCATCCGCCATTCATCGCCTTCCTCGCGCACGCTGATCGGCGTCGAACTGCCGCGCGGCCGGTTCTGGAAGTCGTCGGCGCGCACCGAGCAGGCCTGCTGCGCCGCCCAGGGCGCGCGGCGCACATGGTCGGTGTTGGAGGCGCGACGGTTGCTGCGCTCGGCCTCTCCGGCCAGATAGCCGTCGTGATAGGCCTCGCTGTCGTTGCGGTCGTAGGTCGCCCCGTAGAGGGCGTCCTGGTAGCCGCGCGAATAGTCGTCGTCGTGCCGCTCGTCGCGGTCGTTGTGGTTGCGGTTGTGATGCGCCAGCGCCGCCGCCAGTCCGATCACCGCCACCCCGGCCAGCACCGCCGCCGCCGCATCGCCGCTGTTGTGGGCGGACCCGCCGCACTGGTCGCGATCCATCCGGTCGATCGAGGCGTAGCGGCCGTCCCGCGTCGTGATCTGAACGCAGTCATCGCCGCGCCGCCAATAGCTCCACTTGGCGTCGCCGCCCTCCTGGGTTCGGACGAAGACATAGCCGCGGCTCTGCACGGTGCTCTCGGCCTGTCCGGCGCGCGCCCCCACCAGATCGCGCAGATCGGGCGGAGTCTGAGCGGCGGCGGGAAGGGAGGCCGCCAGAAGTGCGGCCGCGGCGAGAACGGAGACGCGTGTCCTGGATCGGGTCATGGGTCTTCTCTGCAAGGTCGGCGAGGAGTGGAACATCGAAACCAAGAGGCGGACGCCACCATTACCTACCTATCACGGTTCTTCAAATGCATCCTGCGCGGTGGACGGTCGCAGCCCTCGCCGGAACCCGAAGCCAGCCTTGCCGTTGCACGGGCGTCAAACCGGAGAGCCCAATGCTCAGACCTTCCCTTATCGCTGCGCTGGGCGCCCTCGCCCTGACCCAGCCCGCTCTCGCTCAGGATCACACGCGGACGGAACGAGTCCAGTTCGCACGAGGCACCTCGGCAGCCACCCTGCATGGCAATGTTCACGGCTACGACTCTGTCGACTACGTGATCGGTGCGCGACGCGGCCAGACGCTGAGCGTGCGGATGCAGACCTCCAACGCCTCAGCCTATTTCAACGTCCTGCCGCCCGGAGGCGGCGACGCCGCGCTGGATGGCGCGGCCAATGTCGTAGACTGGCGCGGCGCCCTGCCCGCCAACGGCGACTATGTCGTAAGGGTCTATTTGATGCGTAACGCCGCCCGCCGCGACGAGCACGCCAACTACACCCTCACCGTCGGCGTCCGCTGACACCCGACACAAAGAAGGCCCGGCGTTATCGCCGGGCCTTATGTTCGTCAGGTCCTGAATCTACCAGCGACGATCGTAGCGATAGTCGCGACGGTTGTCGTGGCGGTCGCGGCGATCATAGCGGTGATCGCGGCGCTCGTAGCGACCGTTATAGTAGCCGTCGCGGCTGTTGATGCCGTGGTCGCGCTCCCAATGGCCCTGGTTCCGATAGCAACGGCCGTTGCGATAATAACCGCAGTCGTCGCCGCCGCCGTTGTTCGAGGCCACTGCGCCCAGGCCGGCGCCCGCCAGGGCACCGCCGGCGATATAGCGGCCATCGCCCTGGCCGATGATGGCGCCCGCGACGCCGCCGACGACGGCGCCGAGCACAGCGTCACGACCGGTGTTGTCGCGATCGCGATCGCGATAGGACTGGGCGGCGGCGGGGGTGGTCGCCAACATCGTCAGAGCGATCGCGCCGACGCCGATCTTGGAAATGGTCTTCATGGCGGGGCTCCTTTCGAAAGCCGGTTGATCCGTTGTCTTCCTTTTAGAAGCGCTCCGCTGAACGACCCCAAGGGGTTCTGTTCATATTCGGGTCATCTTGGCCTTGGTCGCGACCACCCGGAATTTGCCCTTTCGCGCCCTTGACGCTCCCACCCCCTCCCCCTAACTCCCGTCGCGTTAGCACTCGGGGAGGGCGGCTGCCAAAGCCGCAGGTTCCGAGGCTTGAACCGACATTCTATTGGGAGATCACAGATGGCGTTTCGTCCTCTCGGCGACCGCGTGCTGGTCAAGCGCGTTGAAGAAGAATCCAAGACCAAGGGCGGGATCATCATCCCCGACACCGCCAAGGAAAAACCCCAGGAAGGCGAAGTCGTCTCCGTCGGCCCCGGCGTTCGCGATGAGTCCGGCAAGGTCAACGCCCTGGAACTGAAGGCTGGCGACCGCATCCTGTTCGGCAAGTGGTCGGGCACGGAAGTGAAGATCGACGGCGAAGACCTGATCATCATGAAGGAATCCGACGTCCTGGGCGTGCTGTCCTAAGCACTCCAAGTTTCCGGTTTCTCTCGTAAAAACATTTAGATAGGAGCTGCCCACATGGCCGCTAAAATCGTAAAATTCAACACCGACGCTCGCGACAAGATGCTGCGTGGCGTCAACGTCCTGGCTGACGCCGTCAAGGTGACCCTGGGTCCGAAGGGCCGCAACGTCGTGATCCAGAAGTCCTTCGGCGCCCCGCGCTCGACCAAGGACGGCGTCTCGGTCGCCAAAGAGATCGAGCTGGAAGACGCCTTCGAGAACATGGGCGCCCAGATGATCCGCGAAGTCGCCTCCAAGGCGAACGACAACGCGGGCGACGGCACCACCACCGCCACCGTTCTGGCTCAGGCCATCGTGCAAGAGGGCCTGAAGGCCGTCGCCGCCGGCATGAACCCGATGGATCTGAAGCGCGGCATCGATCTGGCCGTCGGCGTGGCTCTGGACGAGGTCAAGGCCATCTCCAAGCCGGTCTCGAACAACTCGGAAATCGCCCAGGTCGGCACCATCTCGGCCAACGGCGACGCTGAAATCGGCGAACTGATCGCCCTGGCCATGGCCAAGGTCGGCAACGAAGGCGTCATCACGGTCGAAGAAGCCAAGACGGCTGAAACCACCGTCGACATCGTCGAAGGCATGCAGTTCGACCGCGGCTACCTGTCGCCCTACTTCATCACCAACGCCGACAAGATGGAGGTTGCCCTCGAAGAGCCCCTCATCCTGCTCCACGAGAAGAAGCTGACCTCGCTGCAGCCCATGCTGCCGGTGCTGGAAGCCGTGGTTCAGTCGGGCCGTCCCCTGCTGATCATCGCCGAGGACATCGAAGGCGAAGCCCTGGCCACCCTCGTGGTCAACAAGCTGCGCGGCGGCTTGCGCGTCGCCGCCGTCAAGGCTCCGGGCTTCGGCGACCGCCGCAAGGCCATGCTGGAAGACATCGCCATCCTGACGGGCGGCCAGGTCATCTCGGAAGACCTGGGCATCAAGCTTGAGACCGTCACGCTCGACATGCTGGGCAAGGCCAAGAAGGTCCAGATCACCAAGGACGACACCACCATCGTCGAAGGCGCTGGCGAGAAGGACGGCATCGAAGCCCGCGTCGGCCAGATCAAGCGTCAGATCGAGGACACCACCTCGGACTACGACAAGGAAAAGCTGCAAGAGCGTCTGGCCAAGCTGGCCGGCGGCGTCGCCGTCCTGCGCGTCGGCGGCTCGACCGAAGTCGAAGTGAAGGAAAAGAAGGACCGCGTCGACGACGCCCTGAACGCAACCCGCGCCGCTGCCGATGAAGGCATCGTCCCGGGCGGCGGCGTGGCCCTGCTGCAAGCCTCCAAGAAGCTGATCGATCTGAAGGGCGTCAACGCCGATCAGAACGCCGGCATCGCCATCGTCCGTCGCGCCCTGCAGGCTCCGATCCGTCAGATCTCGGAAAACTCGGGCGTCGAAGGCTCGATCGTGGTCGGCAAGGTCATGGACTCGACCGACGCCTCGTTCGGCTTCAACGCCCAGACCGAAGAGTACGGTGACCTCGTCCAGATGGGCGTGATCGATCCGGCCAAGGTCGTCCGTTCGGCTCTGAAGTCGGCCTCTTCGGTCGCCGGCATCATGATCACGACGGAAGCCGCCATCGCTGACGCGCCGAAGAAGGCCTCGGCCGGCGGCGCCCCCGACATGGGCGGCATGGGCGGCATGGGCGGCATGGACTTCTAAGTCCACGCTGACCCACGCTACGACGACAGAAGGGCGGGATCGAAAGATCCCGCCCTTTTTTCTGTGCGCTTTACCCTCCGATTTCCCCCACCTCACGCCCAGCCAGCCGCGCGCCCGCGACCACCGCAGGGTCGGACCGCGCCGTGTCCAGCAGCCAGTCGCGGAAGCGGGCGATCTTGGGGGTCAGGCGGCGGGCGGGCGGGTAGCAGATCCAGTAGCCCTCGGCGAGGGCGACGGTCTGGCTGAAGGGACGAACCAGCAGGCCCCGCTCGATCTCGCGCGCGTAGAGGATGGGCGAGCCCAGGGCCACGCCCTGATCGCCAAGAGCCGCCGCCACCTCCATGGCCTGGTTGTCGGCCGTCAGGCGCGGCGGCGGGGCCGTGTCGGCGAGCGCGACCTCGGCGGCGGCGAACCAGGCGGCCCATTCGTTCGGCTCGCCGACCAGATGGGCGCGCTTCAGATCGGCGGGGGTCTGCAGGTCCAGCCGATCGCGCATGGCAGGGGTGCACAGGGGGGTGAAGACCGCGGGCATCAGGAACCGGCTCTCCAGCCCCAGCCACTGGCCCGAGCCGAACCGCAGCGCCACGTCCAGCCCGTCGGCGCCCAGCATCGACAGGGTCGGACTCGTGTCCACCCGCACCGCCAGATCGGGGTTGTCGAGCTGGAAGGACCCCAGCCGGGTCGCCAGCCACTGGGTCGCCAGGGTCTGCAGCGTGGTGATGGCCAAAACGCCCTGATCCGCCTCGACCACGTCGGCCACGGCGCGCCGCAACAGGGTCATGGCCTCGATCGCCGCTGTGGCCAGCCGTTCGCCCTCCGGCGTCAGCGACACCTGCCGCATGCCGCGCACGAACAGGGCGCGATCCAGCCTCTGCTCCAAGTCGCGAATGCGCCAACTGACCGCCGCCTGGCTCATGCCCAGGGCCTCGGCCGCGCGGGTGAAGCTGAGTAGGCGCGCGGCGGTCTCGAACACCCTCAGGGCGTCGACGGGGATGCGAGCAAGGACGTCAACCATAAGCAAGCCTTATGCGTGAACCCTGTTGTCTCGTTTGTGGACCCTCCACGTCAACGGCATATTCAGGCTTCACGAAAGGAGGACGACCGATGGAAGAAATGTACCGCACTCATAAGGAACCCGCGTGGGGCTGGATCGGCGCCCTGCTGGACGCCGCCAAGACTTCTGCGCCCGCGGCGAGCCCTCTGAGCGCCCGGCCCCGGCCGAGGCTGCGCGCTCGCCGCGCCCCCGCCTGACCCCCATGCGCGGCTGACCGCGACACGGCGTCGCGGTCAGGGGCTGCGTCGCCGGAACGGTTTGCGCCGCTCCGGCGACCCTGGCCATAACACTCCCTTCATCGACATCGAGGGGGCTCCGATGCGCCGCACCAAGACCATCCCGACCTTCGCCGCCGCCGCCGCTCTGGCCGCCGTCAGCCTGACCGTCGCCCTGCCGGCTGAGGCCCAATCCCGCCGGGCCGCCGCCGCTGAAGCCCGCGACCTGACGCCCCGCGCCGCCCCGGCCGAACAACGCGCCGTGACCTTCGCCGCCACGCCCGGCCAGGCCTCGGACGCCCTGGTCCTGCCCTTGGGCGCCGAGACTGATCTGGTCACGCGGGGCGCCGCGCTGACGCCTGAGGTGCGTGACGCCGTCGCCGCCGCCCTGACCGCCGCCGACTTCGACTACAAGGCGCGCCAGACCCTGAGCCTGCACGGCGTCGGCGGCTGGGACCGCATTCTGGTGGTCGGTCTGCCCGTTGACGCCAAGGCCGCCGATGTCCAGACCGCCGGCATCGTCGCCGGTCGCGCTCTGATCGCCCAGCCGGGTGCGATGACCGTCCTGACTGCGGGCCTGTCGGCCGACAGCGCTTCTGAACTGGCCGCCGGCCTCGGCCTCGGTCAGTATCGCTCTGACCTGCACCGCACCACTGGCCGCGACGCCGCCGCGCCCGGCGGGATCACCCTGATCGCGGATGACGTCCCCGCCGCCCAGGCCGCCTACCGTCGTGGCGCGTCTCTGGTCGAGGCCATGGCCTGGACCCGCGACATCTCGAACGAGCCCGCCAACGTCATCTATCCCGAAAGCTTCGTGGAGCGCGCCCGCGCCGCCTTCGCCGGCGTGCCCGGGGTCGAGATCGAGGTGCTGGACGTCCCCGCCATGCAGGCTCTCGGCATGGGTTCCCTGCTCGGCGTCGGACAGGGCTCGCCGCGTCCGCCGCGCCTGCTGGTGGTGCGCTACAAGGGACAGGGCGCGCCTGACGCCGGCCCCGTCGCCCTGCTGGGCAAGGGCATCACCTTCGATTCCGGCGGCATCTCGATCAAGCCGGGCGCCAACATGGGCAATATGAAGATGGACATGTCGGGCGCCGCCAGCGTCGTCGGCGCCGTCTTGGCCCTGGCCAAGGCGGGCGCCCCGGTCGATGTCGCCGCCGTGGCGGCGCTGGCCGAAAACATGCCCGACGGAAACGCCATCCGCCCCGCCGACGTCCTGACCGCCATGAACGGCAAGACCATCGAGATCATCTCCACCGACGCCGAAGGCCGCCTGGTTCTGGCCGACGCCGTGGTCTGGGCCGACACGCGGCTGAACCCCGCCGCCATCGTCGACGTGGCCACCCTGACCGGCTCGGTCGGCGGGGCGCTGGGCAGTGACTACGCCGGTCTGTTCAGCCGCCACGACGCCCTGGCCGACCAGTTGAAGACGGCGGGCGACGCCACCGGCGAACGCCTGTGGCGCCTGCCCCTGCATCCCTCCTATGTGGCGGCGACCAGCTCGACCATCGCCGACATCAAGAACTCGGGCGAGGGCGGCGCGGGCGCGGGGACCGGCGCCCACTTCATCGGCTACTTCGCCCGGCCGGAGACGCCCTGGGCCCATCTGGACATCGCCAACATGGCCTATGGCGGCGCCAGCGACGTCAAGCCGGCGGGATCGGCGGGCTTCAGCGTGCGCCTGCTGGAACGCTTCGTGCGCGACTTCCAGCCGGTGGCCAGAGAGAAGGGGACGGGCGGCTTCTAGAAGCCTCCACCTTCAGTCGACGGCGACGATCTCGACCGACTGACCGGCCACGGTCGCTTCGTCGCCGACCCGTTTGCCCATCAGGGCGCGGGCCAGGGGCGAGACATGGCTGACTGAACCCTTGGCGGGATCGGCCTCGTCCTCGCCGACGATGCGCCAGGTCTGGGTGCGGCCGTCCTCGCGCTCGATGGTCACCGAGCCGCCGAAGCGCACGCGCCCGTCGGGCGTCGTCTCCAGCAGCTGCGCCGAGGCCCGCCGCGCCGACCAGTAGCGCAGGTCGCGCGTGGCCCGGGCCATGGCGGT
The DNA here is from genome assembly GCF_002387245.1 of Brevundimonas sp. UBA4553. Classification (GTDB taxonomy): domain Bacteria; phylum Pseudomonadota; class Alphaproteobacteria; order Caulobacterales; family Caulobacteraceae; genus Brevundimonas. The sequence continues at coordinate 170,500 of NZ_DGLD01000001.1, read as the reverse complement.
GCGGTCGGCTTCGATCGCGCCCTTGACCTGCGCCCCTGAATAGGCCGCCCGCGCCGCAGCCAGCTCCGCCTCGATCATGGCCAGGCCTTCGGGCGTGACGTGGTTGGGATGGGGCGAGACCGGGCGGTCCACCAGGTCGGCGGCCGTGGCTTCCAGATCTTCTTCTCGGGTGAAGGCGACGCTCATAGGGAGAGAGCGTATGCCGTTCGCAGACGTTCCGGTCTAGGAAGGCGTGATGACCGACGCGCCTTCCTCCACGCCTCACACTGTCGCCGTGATCGGCGCCGGCCCCGCCGGGTTGATGGCGGCCGAACGCTTGGCCTCGGCCGGGCTGCGCGTCGTCGTCTACGAACGGATGCCCTCGGTCGCGCGCAAGTTCCTGATGGCCGGGCGCGGCGGGCTGAACCTGACCCATTCGGAGCCGCTGGCGCCGTTCCTCAACCGCTATGACGCCCCGGCGCGGACGCGCATCGCTGGATGGCTCGACGCCTTCTCGCCCGCCGACCTGACCGCCTGGGCCGAAGGTCTGGGGCAGGAGACCTTCGTCGGTTCTTCGGGCCGGGTGTTTCCCAAGGCCATGAAGGCCTCGCCGCTACTGCGCGCCTGGCTGGCGCGGCTGGAGGGGCTGGGCGTCGAGATCCGCACCCGGTCGCGCTGGACCGGCTGGCAAGACGCCGCCCTCAACATCGAGACGTCCGAGGGCGAGTGGCTGGAGCAGGCCGACGCCGTGGTCCTCGCGCTCGGCGGGGCCAGCTGGGCGAAACTGGGTTCCGACGCCGCCTGGGTTCCGACGGTGGAGGCGGCGGGAGCCGTCGTCACCCCCTTCCGTCCCGCCAATGTCGGCTTCGACGTGGCCTGGTCGCCCCTGTTCCGCGACCGCTTCGCCGGTCGGCCGCTGAAGGGCGTGTCCCTGACCCATGCCGGGCGCACGGTGCGGGGCGAGGCCATGCTGGCCGCCTACGGGATCGAAGGCGGGGCCGTCTACGCCCTGTCGGCCGATCTGCGCGACGCCGTCGAGCGCGATGGTCAGGCCACGCTGACGCTGGACCTGCGTCCCGACCAGTCGCTGGAGGCCCTGACCCAGCGCCTGTCGAAGCCGCGCGGCAAGGACAGCCTGTCGAACTGGCTGAGAAAGACCGTTCACCTCGATCCCCTCGGCGTGGCCCTGCTGCGTGAGGCCGGGTCTCCGCCGAGCCAACCCGAGGCGCTGGCGGCCCGCATCAAGGGCCTGACCCTGACGCTGACCGGGGTGCAGGGCCTGGACCGCGCCATCTCCTCGGCGGGCGGCGTGAGGCTGGGCGATGTGGATGGGCGGCTGATGCTCAAGGCCCGGCCCGGCGTTTTCGTGGCCGGGGAGATGCTGGACTGGGAGGCGCCGACCGGCGGCTATCTGCTGCAGGCCGCCTTCGCTTCGGGCGTGGTGGCGGCGAACGGGGTCCTGGGCTGGCTGAACGGGCGCTGATCGACCAAGGCGGGGGTCGACAGGCGCGGCGGGAGGGGGCAGCGTGTCCGCCTTCCCTAGCTGACCGAGTGCGCTCTTCATGTCGATGTCCCGTTCCGCCGCCGCCCTTGGCCTGATCGCCGTCCTGATGACCTCGACCTCGGTCCTGGCTCAGACGGCGCCGACCGGTCGCGTCGATCCGGCGCGGCTCAGCGAGGCGACACGGGTTCTGGCCTCGGACGAGTTCGAGGGCCGCGCCCCGGTCACCCCGGGCGAGGACAAGACCATCGCCTGGCTGTCGGCGCAGTTTCAGGCTCTCGGTCTGGAGCCCGGCGGGCCTGACGGGTCATGGGTCCAGGTGGCCCAGGTCAGCCGCACCAAGCAGGACGGCCCGGCGACGATCAGCGTGACCAGCCAGGGTCAGAAGACGGCGCTGAACCGCGCCACGGACGTCATCGTCTCCTCCGATCGCCCGGTGGATCATATCACCCTGACCGACGCGCCCCTGGTCTTCGTCGGCTATGGCGTGGATGCGCCGGAACGCGGCTGGGACGATTACAAGGGCGTCGATCTGAGCGGCAAGATCATGCTGGTCCTGGTCAACGACCCCGACTTCGGCGCGCCGGAAGGCCATCCGGTGGCGGGCCAGTTCGACGGCCAGGCCATGACCTTCTATGGCCGCTGGACCTACAAGTTCCAGGAGGCGGCGGCGCAGGGCGCGGCAGGGGTCCTGGTGATCCACGACACGGCCGGGGCGGGCTATCCCTGGTCGACGCTGCAGAACTCCTCGACAGCGCCCAAGTTCGACATCGTCCGCGCCGACCCGGACAAGGAGCGCGTGGCGGCCCAGGGCTGGATCCAGGGCGCGGTGGCCGAGAAGCTGTTCCAGGACGCCGGGCTCGACTTCGCCGCGCTGAAGGCCCAGGCGCGCACGCCTGACTTCCGCCCGGTGGCGCTGGAAGGGGTCACCATGTCCATCGACTTCGGCCAGATCGCCGACCGGGTGCAGACCCGCAACGTCATCGCCCGCCTGCCCGGCGCGACCCACCCCGACGAGACGGTCATGTTCGGCGCCCACTGGGACGCCTATGGCCGCGCCACGCCCAAGAACGGCGACGACATCTATAACGGCGCCGTCGACAACGCGACCGGCGTGGCGGGGGTGCTGGAACTGGCGCGCCTGTTCGCCGAGGGGCCGCGCCCCGAGCGCTCGACCGTCTTCGTCAGCTGGGCCGCCGAGGAAACGGGCCTGCTTGGGGCAGAATACTACGCCGCCAACCCGGTCTGGCCGCTGGAGACCACGGTGGCCAACATCAATATGGACAGCCTGCTGCCGGGCACCGAGATCGACCCCAACATCGTCGTCATCGGCGCGGGCAAGAATGATCTGGACGACCGGCTGGCCGTCTTCGCCGGGCGCGAAGGCCGTCGCCTGATCCCCGATCCGGCGCCCCAGGCCGGCGCCTTCTATCGCTCCGACCACTTCCCCCTGGCGCGGAAGGGCGTGCCCGCCCTGTTCGCCGCTGCGGGCTTCACCGGCCACAACGCCGCCAGCCGCGACTATGTCGCCAATCGCTATCATCAGCCTACGGACGAATGGACGCCCGAGTGGAAGATGGACGCCGCCGCCGCAGACGTTCAGCTGCTGTATGAAGTCGGCGCCGCCCTGGCCAACTCGCGTGACTGGCCGGCGTGGAAGCCGGGCGACGAGTTCGCGGCGGCGCGCAACGCCTCGGCGGATGCGCGCAAGCCGTGACCCCGGCGGCCTGACGCGCTAGACCGCCCCCATGACCCAAACGCCTGAAATCCACGGCCTCTGCCCGGCCCGTTTCAATGCGGTGAAGGACGCCTTCGCCGCCAACTTCGTCGAGGCGCCCGAGGGGCTGAACGAGCTGGCCGCGCGTTTCTCGGTCGTGATCGAGGGCGAGGTCGCGCTGGACCTGTGGGCCGGGTCGGCGGACCTGGCCGGGAACCAGGCCTTTACCGACAAGACTCTGGTTCCGGTCTTCTCGACCGGCAAGTCGGTCATGGCCCTGATGATCGCGCACTGCGTGGACAAGGGCCTGCTGTCCTATGAGGACCGCGTCGCCGACCACTGGCCGGCCTTTGGCGCGGCGGGCAAGGATCGACTGACCGTGGGTCAGCTGATGAGCCACCAGTCGGGCCTGCCGGGCTTTTCCGACGGGGTCGAGCCGGCCATCTGGTTCGACCGCCAGGCTGTGCTGGACAAGCTGGCGGCCCAGGCCCCGCTGTGGGAGCCGGGCACGGCGTCGGGCTATCATCCGATCACCATCGGCTATCTGGCGGGCGAGCTGTTCCGTATCGTCGACGGACGGACCATGGGGACGGCCCTGCGCGAGGACTTCGCCGCCCCCTTCGACCTGGACCTGTGGATCGGTCTGCCCGAGAGCGAGCACGGCCGCGTGGCCCAACTGCGCAAGCCGGCGGCGGCGCCGGACCTGGGTCCCATCGACGCGATCAAGAAGGCCGCCTTCCTCGACCGCGGCTCGGCGCCGGGCGGGCGCGGCTCGACCGAGTGGCGGATGGCGGAGATCCCTTCGGCCAACCTGCACGGCACGGCCAGGGATCTGGCGCGGATGATGGCGATCGTCGCGGACGGCGGGGCGCTCGATGGTCGAGCGGTCCTGTCGGAAGAGACGCTGGCTCAGGCGACGCGCGAACGCATCCACGGCCAGGACCGGGTCCTGCCCTATGTCATGAGCTGGGCGGCGGGCTTCACCCGCAATGAAGGGCTGAACGTCTTCGGGCCGAACCCGATGGCGGCGGGGCATTGCGGTTGGGGCGGCTCGATGGCCTTCGCCGATCCCGACGCCCGGATTTCAGCCGCCTATGTCATGACGCGTCAGTCGCCGCATCTGATCGGCGATCCCCGCGCCCTGCGGCTGATCGAGGCGCTCTACGCCGCGCTGTAGGGCGACCGGATTGCACGGCGCCGCGAAAAAAACAGTGCAAATGGTGCAATGAAGGTCAGCGCCCCTCTTCCGTCCGGAGAGGGCATCACAATGAGCGGGCGGACGATGTCAAAGACCGTCCCTAGTCTGGCGCAGGTTGCGGACAGGGCGAGCCGAATGGGGTCTTTTTCCTGCAATCCCTGAAATTCGTTGAGATCGGTCCCTCACGTCATGCGCAAGGTCCGTGTGATCGCCTCAGGCGTCGGGGCCCCAGGCCAGCTGATCATGGACGATGCGCCAGCCGTCTTCGGTGCGGCGCAGGACGCGGGTGAAGAGGCCCCGGTGGGTCTTGCCGTCGCGGCGCATCACCACCCGGCCCGAAACCACCGTGGTGTTGACATCGAACTGAAGGGTTTCAAACCATTCATAGGTCATCTGGCCCAGGCCGCCGGGCTGGGCGGCGCGCGCCTGCAGGGCCGCGCGCACGGCGTCAGGGCCCTTGACCGGCGTGTCGCCCAGGAAGACCAGCAGGGGCTCGTCCGCCACATAGGTGGCCATGACCGCCTCAACGTCGCCCGAGGACCAGGCCTCGGCGGCGGCGTCCAGGGTGTTGCTGACGGCGTCGAAGGTCTCGGCCGTGGTCGGCACCGCGACTGGCGGCAGGACCGCAGCGGGCGCTTCCGTCCGGGCGGTGCGGATCACTTCGTCGCCCTGCGTCCCTATGCTCTGGGCGCAGGCGGTCGAGCCGGTCGTCAGGGCGACGGCCACGACAAGGGAACGGGCGAGGACGGCGAGGGAACGTGCGCGGATCATCCCCCCTTCTAGGCTGGAACGCCGTCCAAGCTCAACGCGGACGGCGCGTGGCGTCATCCAGGGCCGCCATGCGGTCCTCGGCGGGATCGTCCAGCAGGCCGGGTTCGGGCGCAACGATGGTCTCGGCGGTTCGGGCGCCGCGCCGGACCTTGACCACCGCGCCGACGGCGAAGACCACGGCCCCCAGCCAGATGAAGGCGAAGGAGGCGATGCGCAGGGCTCCGAGCGCCTCGCCCTGGATCATGCCGATGAAGAAGACGATGGTCGGGGCCAGGAACTGCAGGAAGCCCATGCTGGACAGGGGCATGCGCCGCGCCGCCCAGGCGAAGAGGGCCAGGGGAATGACCGTGGCCGGACCGGCGAACAGCAGCCAGAAGGTGGCGGCGGGCGAGGCGGTGAAATGGCCCTGCCCCGTCATCTCGATGAAGATCACCCAGGCCAGTCCGGGGGCGGCCAGCAAGAGGCATTCCATGAAGAGCCCGGTCTGTGCGTCGACCGAAACGCGCTTCCTGATGATGCCGTAGCCCGCGAAGCTGAAGGCCAGCAGCAGCGACACCCAGGGGGCGTGGCCGAGGGCCAGGGTCTGCAGCACCACGCCGACGGCGGCCAGGGCGATGGCGGCGGTGCCGAACCGGTCGATCCGTTCACGGAACAACCAGGCCCCGGCGGCCATGTTGAGCAGGGGGTTGAGGTAGTAGCCGAGCGAGGCGTCCAGCGTCCGCCCGTTGTTCACCGCCACCACATAGGTGGTCCAGTTGGTTGCGATCAGAACTGCCGACAGGGCCAGCCAGCCCAGAACCCGGGGCTGGCGGAAGACGGCGACCACCTGGGTCCACTGGCGCGCGACGAGCACCAGCAGCAGAGCCCACAGCACGCCCCAGACGGCGCGGTGGCCCATGATTTCCCAGGCGTCGGCGCCCTGATGCGCCATCTGCTGGAAGACCAGGGGAATGAAGCCCCAGAGCAGGTAACAGCCCACCCCCGCCATCAGGGCGGCGCGGGCTTCGGACGAGGACTGGGAGGAGGACGCGGTCACCGGGCGGACCTTTCGGCCTCCGCCGCGCCAAGCGCGACGGAGACTTCAAGAGAAACACAAAGCCCCTCAAGCAGCCCCGCGCCGCGCGCGGGGCGTTAGGGGCCCCTTCTTACACCGTCAGGCTGCGGTAGCCGCTGGACGGGGTGATGACGCCGGTCTCGTCCAGCAACTGGGCGATCTGGACGGCGTTCAGGGCCGCGCCCTTGCGCAGGTTGTCGCCAACGACCCAGAAGCTGAGGCCGTTCTCGACGGTCGGGTCCTTGCGGATGCGGCTGACGTAGACGGCGTGCTCGCCGGCCACGTCGACCGGAGTGACGTATCCGTCGTGCTCCAGCTTGTCGATGACCAGGACGCCCGGGGCCTCGCGCAGGATCTCGCGGGCCTCGTCCGGCTCGATCGGGCGATCAAACTCGACGGTCACGGATTCCGAGTGGCCGACGAAGACAGGCACGCGGACGCAGGTGACGGTCAGCTTGATCGACGGGTCGATCATCTTGTGGGTCTCGTCCCACATCTTGGCTTCCTCGTCGGTGTAGCCGTCGTCGCGGAAGGAACCGATGTAGGGGATGACGTTGAAGGCGATCTGCTTGGGGAACTTCTTGGGCGTGGCGTCGCCCAGGCCGTAGATGGCCTTGGTCTGGTTCCACAGCTCGTCCATGCCTTCCTTGCCGGCGCCCGACACGGATTGATAGGTCGAGACCACCACGCGCTTGGCCTTGGCCGCGTCATGCAGGGGCTTCAGCGCCACGACCAGCTGGGCCGTCGAGCAGTTGGGGTTGGCGACGATGTTCTTCTTGCGCGCCAGCTTGACCGCGTCGGGGTTCACCTCCGGCACGATCAGGGGCACGTCGTCGTCCATGCGGAAGGCCGAGGAGTTGTCGATGACGATGGGGCCGGCCTTGCCGATCTTCTCGGACCAGGCCTTGGACACCGCGCCGCCGGCGCTCATCAGCACGACGTCGACGGTGGAGAAGTCGAACTGCTCCAGATCCTCGCACTTCAGCGTCTGATCGCCGAAAGCGACCTCCACGCCCTTGGATTTTCGAGAGGCGATCGCGTGCATCTTGTCGACGGGGAAGTTCAGTTCCTCGATGATGTTCATCATTTCGCGACCGACATTGCCGGTGGCGCCAACGACGGCGACGCGATAGCCCATGATCAGAATATCCTTAGAAGGGGCGCTGGGGAGAAAAGCGGTTCTGCATTTGGGTCTTTCGCAGGCGCGAAGCAACCAGTTTTCACCAAAATCCTGCTTCAAGGGGCGTGACGCGCCCTCGCCTTCCCTGATCCGCCCTGTGGGGCTATGCCGCTGACCATGACTTCTCGCATCCGCAACGCCTATGACATCCGCGTCGAGGAAGGCGTCATCGCCCCCGATCCGCAGCAGCTGGAGCTGCTGGCCGAACTGGAACGGCTGGAGACGGATCTGGCGAAGAAGGGCCTGTTCGGCCGCCCGCCCGAGGTCAGGGGCATCTACATCTGGGGGCCGCCGGGACGCGGCAAGTCCATGCTGATGGACCTCTTCTACTCGGCCACGCCCGAGCAGAAGAAGGTCCGCGCCCACTTCCACGCCTTCATGGCCCGCATCCACGACCTGGTGAAACAGTGGCGCGAGGGCGACAGCCGGACGCGCAAGACGGTGTTCGGAACCAGTAAGGGCGACGACCCCATCCCGCCGATTGCGGCCCTGATCGCCTCGGAAGCGCGACTGCTGTGCTTTGACGAGCTGCAGGTCACGGACATCGCCGACGCCATGATCCTGGGCCGGTTGTTCGAGGCCCTGTTCGAAAAGCGGGTGGTCCTGGCGGTGACCTCGAACCGCGCGCCCGAAGACCTCTACAAGAACGGCATCAACCGCCAGCTCTTCCTGCCCTTCATCGATATCCTGCGCGAGCGGTGCGAGGTGGTGGAGACAGCGGGCGCGCGCGACTTCCGCCTGGACCGCATGGCCGGGGCGAAGGTCTGGTTCTCGCCGCTGGACGAGGCGGCGCGGACGGGGTTCGAGACCCTGTGGTCGGACCTCAAGGGCGGCGAGCCCGAGGAGCCGGCGGCCCTGCCGGTGCTGGGGCGTCAGGTGCGGGTGCAGCGCACGGTCGGCGGCATGGCGCGCGCCAGCTTCAGCGAACTGTGCGGCTCGCCGCTGGGGCCGCAGGACTATCTGGCCATCGCCCGGCGTTTCCACACCCTGTTCCTGTCCGACGTGCCGAGGCTCAGCCCCGCCAACCATCACGAGGCGCGGCGTCTGGTGACCCTGATCGACGCGCTTTACGAGGCCAAGACCCGGCTGGTGGTCCTGGCCGAGGCCGAGCCCGAGGCCCTCTACGCCGAGGGCGTCGGGGCGTTCGAGTTCGAGCGCACGGTGTCGCGCCTGAACGAAATGCGCAGCGCGTCCTGGCTGGAGCAGCGGGGCGAGGACGATGAGGCGCCGGAGCCGGTTCACGCCTGACACGGCCGCTCTCCACGCACGAAAAAGGGCCGCATCCGAGGATGCGGCCCTTTCCAATGCAGACGCCTAAGCGCTCAAGCAGCAAGCCGCCGCGCGGCTCGCGTTGGCGCCCTTAGGCCAGCGAAGGCTCGATGTCCTTGCAGGCCTGGATCAGGCCGTTCACCGACTCGACCGACTTGGCGAACATGGCCTTCTCGTCGTCGTTGGTGGTGAACTCGACGATCTTCTCGACGCCGTTCGCGCCGATCAGGGCCGGGACGCCGACGTAGAGGTCGGACAGGCCGTACTCGCCCGACAGCCAGACGGCGCAGGGCAGGACGCGCTTCTGGTCCAGCAGGTAGGACTTGGCCATGGCGATGGCGCTTTCGGCCGGGGCGTAGAAGGCCGAGCCGGTCTTCAGCAGGGCCACGATCTCGCCGCCGCCCTTGCGGGTGCGCTCGACGATGGCGTCCAGATCGGCTTGCGACAGGAAGCCGGCGGCGACGGCGTCCGGCAGCGGCAGGCCGCCGACGGTCGAGTGGCGCACCATCGGCACCATGTCGTCGCCGTGACCGCCCAGGGTCCAGGCGTGGATGTCCTGCACCGAGACGCCGGTCTTTTCAGCCAGGAAGTAGGCGAAGCGCGCCGAGTCCAGCACGCCGGCCATGCCGACGACCTTCTCCTTGGGCAGGCCCGAGAACTTCTGCAGGGCCCAGACCATGGCGTCGAGCGGGTTGGTGATGCAGATGACGAAGGCGTTGGGGGCGTGCTGCTTGATGCCCTCGCCGACGGCCTTCATGACTTTCAGGTTGATGCCGATCAGGTCGTCGCGGCTCATGCCCGGCTTGCGCGGCACGCCGGCGGTGACGATGCAGACGTCGGCGCCCGCGATGTCGGCGTAGTCGTTGGCTCCCTTCAGGGCCACGTCCTGACCGAAGACGGCCGAGGCCTCGGCGATGTCGAGGGCTTTGCCTTGCGGCGTGCCTTCGGCGATGTCGAACAGGATGACGTCGCCCAGCGCTTCGCGCGCGGCCACGTGGGCCAGGGTTCCGCCGATCATTCCGGCGCCGATAAGGGCGATCTTCGCGCGAGCCATACAGGTCTCTCCAGTCGATGTTGCGTGTGCGAAACGGTACTCGATGGCGGGCGGTCTAGACCCGCAGCGGAGCGGGAGCAAGCGTCGGGCGTTGCGCCTTTCGTCGGCCCCTGCGAGGGTCGCCGGATCCAGAGAGACGCGATGACCCCTGCGGAAGACGATCACCAGTACGATGCCCGCGTCCTGGCCGAGGCCGAGGTCTGGCGCGAACGCCAGCTGCGCCGTCCCGGCCTGTGGGACACGGCCACGCGAGCGACGCAGGACCGGATCAACGGGATCATTCCCGAACGGGTGCACCAGATCGTGACCTCGGGCGTCGAGATGACGACGCGAGGCATCCTGACCGGGGCCGAGTGGACCACGGCCAAGCCCCTGCTGCATGGCGATCTGCGGACCCGCGAGGCGCTGATCCAGACCCGCGTCGACCTCTATCGCACCACGGCCAGCGTCGAGGGCGGGGTGGCGGGCGCCGGCGGCTTCCTGCTGGCGGCGGCGGATTTTCCGGCCCTTCTGGCCATCAAGGTCAAGCTTCTGGCCGAGATCGGCGCCCTGTACGGCCACTCGGGCAAGACCCTTCCCGAGCGGCTTTATCTGTTGCGCATCTTCCAGCTGGCCTTTTCCAGCGCCCGACATCGGCCCGAGGCCCTGGCCGCGTTGGAGGCCGCGGGCAAGGGATTGCACCAGCCCGAACGCATCCAGGACTTCGACTGGCGCAGGTTCCAGCTGGAGTATCGCGACTACATCGACCTGGCCAAGATGGCGCAGCTGATCCCCGTCATCGGGGCGCCGATCGGGGCCGTGGTCAACTGGCGGCTGACCACGCGGCTGGCGACGACGGCGATGAACGCCTATCGCCTGCGCTGGTTCGAGGACGAGCATCTGACATGACCGATTTCAAAGCCGATCCCGCTTTCGAGGCCGGGTCCGTCTTCGCCGTCGACTGGCCGCTGTGCCAGGTGCGGCTGCAGGACGACGCTCGCTTTCCCTGGCTGATCCTGCTGCCCCGGGCGGAGGACGCGGTCGAGCTGGACGACCTGACGCCGGCCCAGCGCGCGGCCCTGATGGAGGAGATCGTGCGGGCGGGCGCCCTGGTGCGCGCCCTGGGTCAGGCGGTTGACCGGCCGGTGGACAAGCTGAACACCGCCGCCCTGGGCAACGTCACCCGCCAGTTGCACGTCCACGTCGTCGGCCGACGCCGCGACGACGGCCTGTGGCCCGATCCGATCTGGGGGCGGCCCGGCGCGCTTCGGTTGTCGGAGCCCGTCAAGGCGGCGTTTTTGCGAGCCGTTCGCGAGGCCTGATCAGGAAATTGCGATCCGCGGCGCTTATCCGCCCCGCTTCGTTGACACCCGGCCTTTGCGGTCACTAAAGCCTATCGCACTGCAACCGGGCCTGTTTTTCCACAGGTTTTTTGAGAATCATTCGCATGTCGAACCTTCCCCAGGGTGCGGGCGACCCGACTGGCCGCTACGTCCGCCATCCCAACGGCCACGTCGCGCCGATGTCGCCCTTCACCGACGTCTGGCGGTGGCACGTGACCATGACGGCCTCCATCCTGTTCCGCGTCACGATCGGCGCGGCCACGATCGGCGCCGTCCTGCTGCTGGGCTGGGTCGCGGCCGTCGCGGCGGGTCCCGAGGCCTACGCCAAGGTTCTGGCCTGCTCGGCCTCGCCTTTCGGCCTGTTCATCTGGTTCGGCCTGTCGCTGGTCCTCTTCTCCTTCCTGCTGAACGGCGCCCGCCACCTGATCAACGACGCCGGCAAGGGCCTTGATCTGAAGTCCGCCAATCTGATGGCCAACATCGCGGTCTGGGGCCCTCTGGTCGTGACCGTGCTGTTCTGGGTCGTCCTGTTCGCCGCCGGAAAGGTTTCGCTGTGAGCGCCGCCCCCAAGTTCAAGAACCATGTGAAGATCTCCGAGCGCCACGGCGCCGGCGAGTGGAAGATCGAGAAGCTGGCCCTGCTGGCGCTGATGCCGCTGGGCCTGTGGGTCCTGTCATCGGGCTTCACCCTGGCGGGCGCCGGCTATGAGGCCGTGACCGCCTGGTTCGGAAACGCCCTGAACGCCGGCCTTCTGGGCCTGACCGCCATCATCTTCTTCCTGTTCGCCAGCCTGGCCTGGAAGGTGATCATCGAGGACTACGTCCCCGCGCCCTCGGCCCGGACGACCCTGATCAACCTGTCGAACCTCGTCTTCCTCGTGCTGGCCGCCGCCAGCATCTTCTTCATCGTGCGTGTGGCGATGGGCTCCGCCCCGCTGCCCGCCGGAGTCTGATCCCGTCATGGCTGCTTACGAGCTTATCGATCACGAATACGACGTCGTCGTCGTCGGCGCGGGCGGTTCCGGCCTGCGCGCGGCCCTCGGCGCCGCCCAGCAGGGCCTGAAGGTCGCCTGCGTCACCAAGGTCTTTCCCACCCGCTCGCACACCGTGGCCGCCCAGGGCGGCATCTCGGCCTCGCTGGGCAACATGGGCGAGGACAGCTGGCAGTGGCACATGTACGACACCGTCAAGGGGTCGGACTGGCTGGGCGACCAGGACGCCATCGAATACCTGGTCCGTAACGCGCCCAAGGCCGTCTACGAGCTGGAACACTGGGGCGTGCCTTTCAGCCGCACCGAAGAAGGCAAGATCTACCAGCGCGCCTTCGGCGGCATGACCCGCAACTTCGGCGAAGGCCCGGTGCAGCGCACCTGCGCCGCCGCCGACCGCACCGGCCACGCCATCCTGCACACCCTGTACGGCCAGTCGGTCCGTCGCGAGGTGAAGTTCTTCGTCGAATACTTCGCCCTGGACCTGATCATGCAGGACGGCGCCTGCACCGGCGTCACCGCCCTGCAGCTCGACACCGGCCAGATGCACCAGTTCCGCGCCAAGATGGTGGTGCTGGCGACCGGCGGTTACGGCCGCGCCTACTTCTCGGCCACCTCGGCCCACACCTGCACCGGCGACGGCAACGCCATGGTGCTGCGCGCCGGCCTGCCGCTGCAGGACATGGAGTTCGTGCAGTTCCACCCGACCGGCATCTATGGCGCCGGCTGCCTGATCACTGAAGGCGCCCGCGGCGAGGGCGGCTACCTGACCAACTCGGAAGGCGAGCGCTTCATGGAGCGCTATGCGCCGACCGTGAAGGACCTGGCCCCGCGCGACATGGTTTCGCGCTCCATGACCATCGAAATCCGCGAAGGTCGCGGGGTCGGTCCGAACAAGGACCACATCTTCCTGCACCTGGACCACCTGGATCCCAAGATCCTGCACCAGCGTCTGCCGGGCATCTCGGAGTCGGCCAAGATCTTCGCCGGCGTCGACGTGACCAAGGAGCCGATCCCGGTCCTGCCGACCGTCCACTACAACATGGGCGGCATCCCGACGAACTATCACGGCGAAGTGCTGACCCTGCGCGACGGCAACCCCGACAGCGTGGTTCCGGGCCTGATGGCCGTGGGCGAGGCCGCCTGCGTCTCGGTGCACGGCGCCAACCGTCTGGGCTCCAACTCCCTGACCGACCTGGTGGTGTTCGGCCGCGCCGTCGGCCTGCGCTGCGGCGAGGTCGTGGACAAGAACTCGGCCGTGCCCTCGGCCTCCAAGGCCCAGACCGACGCCCACCTGGCCCGTCTGGACCGCTTCCGCAACGCCTCGGGTTCGACCCCGACCGCCAAGCTGCGCCTTGAAATGCAGCGGGCCATGCAGTCGGACGCCGCCGTCTTCCGCACCGGCAAGACCCTGGACGAGGGCGTGGCCAAGCTGCGCGCGATCGACGCCGCCGGCGCCGACATCAAGACCACGGATCGCGGCCTGATCTGGAACACGGATCTGATGGAGACCCTGGAGTACGACAACCTGATCGCCCAGGCCCTGGTCACCATCGAAGGCGCGGCCAACCGCACGGAATCGCGCGGCGCCCACGCTCGCGAGGACTATCCGGACCGCGACGACGTCAACTGGATGAAGCACACCCTGGCGTGGAAGCGTCCGGGCGAAGGCGTCCAGATCGATTACCGTCCGGTGCACAAGTACACGATGACCGACGACGTCTCGTACATCGAGCCCAAGGCTCGGGTTTACTAAGGGAGAGCAGACAGATGGTTCAACTCACCCTCCCGCGCGGCTCCAAGCCCACGACCGGCAAGGTCCACAAGGCCCCGGCCGGCGCCAAGAACGTCAAGACCTACAAGGTCTACCGCTATGACCCGGAGACGGATTCCGATCCGCGCTGGGACAGCTTCGAGGTCTCGTCCGACGATCACGGCCCCATGCTTCTGGACGCCCTGATCCACATCAAGAACGAGATCGACCCGACCCTGTCCTTCCGTCGCTCGTGCCGTGAAGGCATCTGCGGCTCGTGCTCGATGAACATCGACGGTCGCAACACCCTGGCCTGCACCAAGGGCATGGACGAGTGCTCGTCGCACAACATCACCATCGCCCCCCTGCCCCACCAGCCGGTGGTCAAGGACCTGGTGACGGACCTGAGCCTGTTCTACGCCCAGTACGACTCGATCCAGCCCTATCTCCAGTCCGACGATCCCGATCCGGAGACGGAACGCCTGCAGTCGCCGGCCGACCGCGAGAAGCTGGATGGTCTGTACGAGTGCATCCTGTGCGCCTGCTGCTCGACCTCCTGCCCCAGCTACTGGTGGAACCAGGAAGAGTACCTCGGCCCGGCGGCCCTGCTGCAGTCCTACCGCTGGATCTCGGACAGCCGCGACGACGCGACCCAGAAGCGCCTCGACGACCTCGAGGACCCCTTCAAGCTGTATCGCTGCCACACGATCATGAACTGCGCCCAGGTCTGCCCCAAGGGGCTGAACCCGGCCAAGGCGATCGCCGAGACCAAGAAGCTGATGGTGGCCCCGAGCCGCAAGCGCGCGGCGGCCTAGGCCTTCAGGCTTACCGATCCGAAACGCCCCCGGCGCCGTCAGGCTCCGGGGGTTTTTCATGCCCGTCGTGCGGCGGGGCTTGCCTCCCGCGCGGCCTGGGCTAAGACGCCTGCATGGCCAAGATCACCTACATCGAGCACGACGGGACCGAGCATGCGGTCGAGGTCAAGAACGGCCTCAGCGTCATGGAAGGCGCGATCCGCAACAATGTGCCGGGCATCGACGCCGACTGCGGCGGCGCCTGCGCCTGCGCCACCTGCCATGTCTATGTCGACGAGGCCTTCGCCGCCGAGACGGGTCGCCCCTCGGCCATGGAGGAGTCGATGCTCGACTTCGCCGAGAACGTCGAGCCGAACAGCCGCCTGTCCTGCCAGATCCGCGTCAGCGACGACCTGGACGGCCTGATCGTGCGCCTGCCGCAAAGCCAACACTGAGATGATCGACGCCCGGCTGCTGGACGCGGTCGGGGCCTTGATCAACGCCCATTCACAGCAGGGATTGGCGCGGCCCGGCCACATCCCGCTGATCGGCATCGCCGGGGCGCAAGGGTCGGGCAAGACCACGCTGGCCCGCCTCGCCGCCGAATGTTTCGGTGCGGCGCATCTATCGCTAGACGACGTCTATCTGACCAAGGCCGAGCGTGAGACCAGGGGCCGGGCGGTCCATCCCCTGTTCGCTGTGCGCGGCCCGCCCGGCACGCATGATCTGAGGCTGCTGGAACGGACGGTGGAAGCCCTGCGCGACGCCGGGCCCGACAGCCGAACGCCGCTGCCCGCCTTCGACAAGCTTTCCGACGACCGCCGCCCCGAGGCGCAATGGCCTGTGTTCACAGGCCGCCCGTCGGCGGTCCTGGTGGACGGCTGGTGCCTGGGGGCGACGGCGCAAGGCCAGGCGGAACTGGCGACGCCGATCAATGCGCTGGAAGACAGGCGGGACGGGCAGGGGGTGTGGCGACGCGCCGTCAACGAAGCGTTGGCCGGGCCCTATGCCGACCTGTTCGCCCGCTTCGACGCCGTTCTGTTCCTGAAGGCGCCGTCGTTCGGCGCCGTGCTGGACTGGCGCTGCGAGCAGGAGGCGGAGCTGATGGGCCTGCCGTCCGCCGACCTGCCGCCCGCGCGTCGCGCCGATCTGGCCGTCTTCATTCAGGCGTTCGAGCGGATCAGCCGCCATATGCTGGCCGGCGGGGTGCGGGCGGATGTGCCCTTCGCCCTGAACCTCGACCGCACAGTCAGTCCGCCGGCATCCGGCCGTAGTTGACGGCGATGCGGCCGATCAGGCCCTTGACGATCAGGTCGACCGGCGTGCCCTCGCGATAGTCGCCCTCGGCGACGAAGTTGACGCGGTCTTCCGAGATCAGGCGGTGGATCTTGTTGTGGTCCCGGGGGGTGTTGTCGGGGTCATAGACGGCGATGGAGAAGCCGCCCTTGGTGTGCATCATCTTCATGGTCGGGACGTCGGTGTCGCCGTCGCCGAGAAAGATCATCCGGTCGAACGGGATGGGGCGTTCCTCGTCGGGGATGAAGCGGTTGATGCGCTCGTCGTCCCAGTGGTTGTGCACGCCCTTGTTGATGCGGAACAGGTACTGGGTCTTGGTGGTGTAGTTGACGCCCACCGCCGGCCAGACCGCGACCTCGTCGGCGTCGTAGGCGTACTTGGACGCGAAGACGTGGGTGAAGGCCTCGGCGATGGGGCAGCCCTGGATCATCTCCTCCAGACCGGCGGAGATGATGTAGTGCTCGATCTCCAGGCCGTACTGGGCGCCGAATTCGTTCATGCGGTCGAACCAGCTGCGGTCTCGCAGGCCCTCGAACAAGGCCACGTCGCGGCCGTGGTCCTGCAGCGTCTGTCGCGTGACGGGATTGCCCTGCTCGCGCGCGGCCAGCAGCATCATTTGCATATACATGAGGATGCCGTCGCCGTCGGAGGCGATGGTCCGGGGACGGACGGTCTCGTTCCAGAACTGGGCCGGCGTCATCCCGATCGAGGGGATGAAGCTGACCTCCTGCATATTGCCCCGCGCCAGGGTGCCATCGAAATCATAGATGATGGCGGTCTTGAGCAGGGGGCGGGTGGTGTCGGCCATGGGGACGTCCTAGAGGGCTTGGACAGGCCCTCTAGCACGACATGGGCGAAACATCAGCCCAGCAGCAGTTCCGGGGCCGCCGTGGGGGCCGTGGCCTCAACCGGCAGGTGCAGGATGAAGGCCGCGCCCTTGCCCGGTTCGGACTGAACCTCGGCCCAGCCGCCGTGCAGCTCGACCAGGGCCTTGACCAGAGCCAGGGCCACGCCCGGCCCGCCGCGCTCACGCCGCACGAAGCGGTCGAAGACGTGGGCCTGCAGGTGATAGGGAATGCCCCGGCCCGTGTCCTCGACGCGAATGCGGACCTCGCCTGCGCCGACCTCGGCGGTCAGGGTCACGGCCCCGCCTTCGGATACGGCGCGGCAGGCGTTCTCCAGCAGGTGATCGACGGCCTGACCGATACGTCGAGCATCGGCGCGAACCGGTTTCAGACGGGGCGGACAGGCGACCGTCAGGGCGGCGCCCCGGCCCTCGACCTTGCCGCGCACCTTGTCTGCGCAGGCCTCCAGCAGATCGCAGACCCGCATGTCGCCCAGTGTCAACTCCATCTCGCCCGCGTCAATCTGGGCCATGTCCAGCACGTCGTCGATGGAGCGGGCCAGATGGCTGGCGGCGACACGAATGGCCCCGGCGTGCTGGCGGCTGCGCTCGGGCAGGTCGCCCATGGCCTCCAGCAGTTCGGAATAGCCGACGATGGTGGTCAGCGGCGTGCGCAGCTCATACGAAACGCTGCCGACGAACTCGCGCTTCAGCGCCTGGCTTTCGGCCAGCGCCGCTTCCTTGGCGGCCAGGGCACGCTCCAGCTCGCGGCGGGCGGTGACGTCGGAGAAGGCGACCAGGGTGGCGCCGTCGGGCAGGGGACGCGTCTGCCAGGCGACGACACGGTCGTCGTCGGTGCGGCCCTCGCCCGAGATCGGCACGCGGCTTTCGGGGTCGGGATCGGCGACGCGCGCCTTCAGCCCCAGCCACAGGGCGGCGTCGTCCAGCACCGGGCGGCACAGGGCGGCCACGGCGTCGAAGTCGCCGGCCTCGGCCAACTGGTCGGCGGTCACGCCCCAGAAGGTCTCGAAGGCGTCGTTGTTCAGCCGCAGCCGACCGTCCGATCCGAAGACGGCGACCGCGTCGTTCAGCTTGTCCAGCGTCGCGGTCTGGACCTGGATCTGGGCGTTGTAGCGGCTGCGCAGCTGCAGCTCGTCGGTGATGTCCGAGAAGATCAGCAGGATGCCGCCCAGGGGGTGAGGCTGACGCACCACCCGCAGGGTCCGGCCGTCGGGCAGGGACCAGGAGTCGTCGGGCGCAGCGGTCGCCGCGCCGTAGAAGTCCAGTTCACGCGCCTTCCACCCCGCGTAGTCGATGACCTCGGGCAGCTGGCGCTTCTGGCGCAGGCGGTCCAGCAGCTCGGCATGGGTCGGACGTTCGTCCAGCCAGGCCGGGTCGATGTTGAACAGTTGCTGGAAGGCGGTGTTGTGGAAGGCCAGCCGCTTGGCCGGGCCGAAGATGGCCACCGCGTCGGCCAGGTGGTTCAGGGTCTCGTCGTGGGCCTCGACATGGCGGCGCAGGGTGTCGCGCGTCTCCTCGGCCTCGGTCATGTCGATGGCGAAGGCGATGACGGCGCCACGACCGCCCGCCAGAGGCTCGGCCAGGATGCGCCAGGCGCGGCGGCGACCGTCCGACGACACCCAGCGGAAGCCGTCCTGACGCGCGTTCAGGCGCGAGGCCTCGGCCACGATGAGGTCGGCGCCGCGATCAAAGCTCAGCCCCGTCTCGCGGGCTTCGACCAGGGTTTCGGCGCGGACCTCCGTCAGCCAGGCCTTGTTGGCCCAGACCAGTTGCCCGGCGCCGTCGATCACCCAGGTCGGCGCCGGCGAAGCCTCCGCCAGAGCGCCCAGGCCCGCGTCGGCCGCCGTCTCGGCGCCGCCAAGTCTGGACAGCCGCAGCCAGGCCGAGCCGCCGAGCGCGCGCCCTTCGACCGCCCAGGCGCCGTCTGCGGATTCCAGCAGGGTCTCGAACGCCTCGCCGCGCTCAACCAGCCCCGCCATATGGCCTGTATGGGTTTCGTGCAGGGCCTGAACGATGGCCTCGGCGGCGGCGATGCCCTCGCGTCCCGGCGCCAGAACGGCCAGGGCCTCCGGAGCGCCGAACACCGACTGGGCCCCGCCTTCCGGCGTCAGGGCCAGCCGCACGTCATCGAAGACGTTGAGCGCCCCCTCGCAGGCGGCTGCGTGAGCGCGCTCGCCCGCCAGCCAGGCCTCGACCTCGGCCTCGCGCGCGCCCAGACGCTTGCGCAGCCGCCAGGCCCAGGCGCTGATCGCCAGCGCCAGGCCGGCTGCGCCCGCAGTGGCCACATAGGCGATGTCGGCCTCGGCCATCCTGTCCCCGGAAAATTCACCCATTCGCCGGCCGGCGCCATGCGGACGCCGACCGATTCGCGTTTACCATACCCTGATTGCGCGATTTGCGATGCGGCGAGACGGCCGATTGCGGCGCAGCCGCTCGCGGGCGATATCCAGGGCATGACCCAGACGTGGAACGACCAGTCCGCCCCTTCGCTCGACGACTTCGCCCGCCTGGCCGAAGCGGCCTTTGCTGATCTGCCTGACCTGTTCCGACAGGCGGCCGGCGAGGTGGTGATCCGCGTCGACGACTTCGCCGACGAGGAGACGCTGAAGGACCTGGAGATCGAAGATCCCTTCGAGCTGACCGGCCTCTATTCCGGGGTTCATATCGGCGAGCGGGACGGCATGGGCCCCGCCCCCGAGCCCTCGCGCATCTTTCTGTATCGTCGCCCCATCCTCGACGAATGGTGCGAGCGCGGCGACGTGGGCCTGGCCGAGATCATCGCCCATGTCCTGATCCACGAGATCGGCCACCACCTCGGCCTCGACGACGACCAGATCCACCATATCGAGGACGAGGATTGAGGCGCCCGCCCGCCGTGAGCTAGCGCGAGGGGAAGCCCGTACGATCAAAGCTCGCCTTCTCGCTGTTCGGCAGGATCACCACGGCGTCGAAGGCGTAGATGAAGTCGCGCAGGGCCGCCTGATGTTCGACCGGAACCTGGGCGACGAACAGGCTGGCGGTCGGATGCAGCGCGCGCAGGTCGATGACGACCGGCTGATCCGGGGTGGACGACAGGGGCGCCATCCACGACGGCTCGCGCGTGTGCTCACCCTGCGCCAGGACGTAGACGCTGTAGGATTCAGCGTCGTTGGCGATAGCGAACTCGTGGATGAAGTTTCCGATCGGGAAGGCCTGGTTCGGATTGCGCCCGCGATACATGTGCCAGGCGCCCATTTTGAACAGGGCGCGGGGCGTGCGGCCGGCGGCTTCGGCGGCGCGATACTGGCGCAGGAAGAGGCGCTTCATCAGCGCCTCGCGCACGGTGTTGTTATACAGGCCGACCGGCTCGCCCGCCCGAGCGCGACGGTAATAGGAGTAGATTTCGGCCGAGGTCGTCAGCGTCTCCAGCAGGAAGGCCGCCCGCGAGTCGGGCGCGGCGGCGAAGGCCGTCGTCAGGGCCTGGAGCCGAGGCAGGGTTTCGACGTCCCCATGCAGGAAGGCCCCGAACTGATCGCGCCGCGTCTCGAGAGACCTCACCTGGGTCAGCAGGGTCTCGACCTGAGCGCGCACGGCGGCGTTGGGCGCGAGGGTCGTCAGTTCTTCGAGAAGAGGCTCGGCGCCCTGCACCTGTTCTATGCCCCATAGGTCAGCCACGCCCGCCGCATGGGCCATCAGCTCCAGATCCTGATCCGAGGCGAAGCCGATATGGTTGGGATAGCGACGGGCCAGATCGGCCGCCGCCTCGGCCCTGCCGCGGTTGGCGGGCAGTTTCAGCGTGTCGACGGCGACCGGGTCCACCTCGACCACCAGGGTGTCGAAAGCGCGCCAGTCCCGCAGACTGTCGAACAGGGCCCCGACGAACCTGGGAGTGTCGCGGTCGTTGTGGGTCTCGCCCACCAGGACGAACTGGGCCTTCTGCGTCTGGTCGCGGAGGAAGTCGGCGCCGGGACCGGACAGGCCGCCGTCAAAGGCGATCGGCCGGGTATTGGCCTCAAGAAGGGCCGAAGCCCGGGCGGCGGACGCGGCAGCAGCAGCGGCGACTTCTTCTGGCGTCTTGTCTTGCGCGAGCGCAGACCCGGCCGTGCAGGCGAGGGCGGCCAGGGCCGCGAACATCAATTTCATACTGGAGCGAATCCTGCTGAGCGGGGAGGCGATCCAGTATGAACTCAGGCCCATCGCGAGATCGAACCGAGCTTAGCCATTCGGCCGAACGATGTCATCCGCCGGAAGGATCTAGCCCTCGATCCGCTCCAGCTTCGCTACGAAGAAGCCGTCCACGCCGCCGCGTTCAGCCCATTGCGAGGGCAGGATGCGCAGCCAACCTTCGGGGGTCAGGGCCTCGTCGGGGGCGCCGACCTCGGAGGGGACCGCGGCGACGGTGCGGAAGGCCGGGTTGCGGCGCAGGAAGGCGATGACCTGGGTCTCGCCCTCTTCGCGCTCCAGCGAGCAGACGCAATAGACCAGACGCCCGCCGGGCTTCACCTTGTCAGCGGCGACGTCCAGCAGGCGGTGCTGCACGTCGGCCAGCTTGGCCACCTCGGCGGGGCGGGTGGCGCGCAGCACTTCGGGGTTGCGGCGATAGGTGCCGGTGGCGGTGCAGGGCGCGTCCAGCAGGACGGCGTCGAAGGTGCGTTCGTCCTCCCAGTCTTCCGCCGGGACGGCGACGACCTCGACCGGCAGGCCGGTGCGGTCGAAATTCTGTTTCAGGCGCTTCAGGCGGGCCGGCGATCGGTCCAGGGCCGTGACCTCGGCGCCCGCAGCCGCCAGTTGCAGGGTCTTGCCGCCCGGCGCGGCGCACATGTCCAGCACCGTCTCGCCCGGTCTGGCGCCGAGAAGACGGGCGGGGACCGCCGCAGCGGCGTCTTGAACCCACCAGTCGCCGGCGTCGAAGCCCGGCCAGGCGGCCACATCGCCGCGCTTGCCGGTGCGGACCGTGCCGCCGGGCAGGACCTCGCCCTCGACGTCCTGCGCCAGGACGGCCAGATCGACGCCGGGCTTGGCGCTGAGATCGGTGGCGGGTTCGTCACGGGTGGCCAGGGCCAGGCCGACCAGGGCAGCCTCGCCATAGGCGCCCTTCCAGCGGGCGGCCAACCAATCGGGCAGGTTGGATTCAGCCGTCGTCAGGCCGGGACCGTCACGACCGACGCCGCGCAGGACCGCGTTGACCAGGTTCTTGTAGGGGCGGGTCTTGGCGTCGCGTTCGGCCAGCTTCACGGCCGTGGAGACGGCGGCGAAGGCGGGCGTCTCCAGCACCAGGGTCTGGGCCAGGGCGATGCGGAGGATGGTGCGCACCGGCGCCGGGGGCGCCTTCTGCAGACGGCGATCCAGAATCTGGTCGATCTCGCCCAGACGGCGCAGCGCGGCCATGGCCACGGCGCGCGCGAAGGCGCGGTCGGGACCCGCCAGATCCTTGGCCGGCGACTGGGCCAGGGCCTCGTCCATGCCGGCCCGCTTCTCCAGCGCCGCGTTCAGCAGGACGCCGGCGACCAGACGGGCCTCGACCCCGATGTCCGCGTGGGGATCGTCGGCGACCACCTCGGGCTGGGCCTCGCGACGCGGGCGCGACTTCTCGGCCATGCGGCGACCGCGCGCAGCCGAACTCTTACCCTTGGGGGCGCCACCACTCATACGGATACCTGCGTGCCCAGCTCGACCACGCGGCCGGGAGGGATATGGAAGAAGTCGGTCGGGTTGGCCGCGTTGCGCATCAGGAAGATGAACAGCTTGTCTTGCCACAACGGCATCCCCTGACGCGCCGACGGCACGACCGAGCGACGGCCGAGGAAGAAGCTGGTCGACATGATGTCGAACTTCAGCCCCTGCCGGCGGCACAGGCCCAGGGCGCGCGGCACGTTCGGCGTCTCCATGAAGCCGTAGGTGATGGTCAGCCGTTTGAAGTCGTCGCTGATCGGCTCCATCGACACCCGCTGGCTGTCGGAAACGCGCGGGCGGTCGGCGGTGTGGACGGTCAGGATGACGTTCTTCTCGTGCAGAACCTTGTTGTGCTTGAGGTTGTGCATCAGGGCCACCGGCGCGACCTCGGGATCCGAGGTCAGGAAGATGGCCGTGCCCGGCGCGCGGTGCGGCGGACGGGCCTTGAGCATCTCGATCAGGTCATGCAGCGGCAGGCTGTCCTTGCGAGTCTTCTCGGTCAGGATCTGGGTGCCGCGCACCCAGGTCCACATGATCAGCACCAGACCGCCGCCCAGCACCAGAGGCATCCAGGCGCCGTCGGGGATCTTGAGCAGGTTGGAGGTCAGGAAGACCGCGTCGATGAAGCCGAAGGGAATGAGGACCGCCAGAACGGCCCACATCGGCCAGCGCCACTTCTTGGTCACTACCGAGAAAGACATCAGGGTGTTGACCAGCATGGTGCCGGTGACGGCCACGCCATAGGCCGCCGTCAGGTTGTGCGACGACTGGAAGGTCAGCAGCAGGAAGAGCACGCCGATCATCAGCAGGCTGTTGACCGCGGGCACATAGATCTGGCCGGCCAGGGTCTCGGAGGTGTTGCGGATGTCGATACGGGGCAGGAGGCCCAGCTGGACCGCCTGCTGCGTCACCGAGAAGGCGCCGGTGATGACCGCTTGACTGGCGATGACCGTGGCCGCCGTGGCCAGGATCAGCATGGGCCAGTAGATCACCTGCGGCACCATGTTCCAGAACGGGTTGTCGGCTGCGCCCGGGTTGTCCAGCAGGAAGGCGCCCTGGCCCAGATAGTTGAGCGTCAGGCAGGGCAGGACCACGAACAGCCAGCCCTGACGGATCGGCGCCTTGCCGAAATGGCCCATGTCCGCATAGAGGGCCTCGGCCCCCGTGACGGCAAGGAAGACGCTGCCGAGGATGACGAAGCCTAGGAAGCCGTCCTTGAGCAGCAGCTCGACGCCATACAGCGGCGACAGGGCGCGCAGGATCGAGATGTCGTCGAAGATGTGCGTCAGGCCCAGAACGCCCAGGCTGAGGAACCAGACGGCGGTGATCGGGCCGAACAGCTTGGCCAGACCGGCCGTGCCGCGCGACTGGACCAGGAAGAGGGCGATCAGAATGCCCGCCGAGATCGGCAGGATGAAGGGGTCCAGTTCGCCGTTCAGGCCCGGCGCGTCCTTCAGCCCTTCGACCGCCGACAGCACCGAAATGGCCGGAGTGATGACGCCGTCGGCGTAAAACAGCGCTGCGCCGCAGACGCCGAGAATGAACAGCCAGGCGCTGCGTCGACCGATCGCGTGCTGGGCCAGGGCCATCAGCGACAGGGTGCCGCCCTCGCCCTTGTTGTCCGCCCGCATCAGGAACATGACGTATTTGAACGTCACCACGATCATCAGCGCCCAGAAGGCGAGGGAGACGACGCCGATAATGGCCAGCTCCCCGCCGACGCCCTTCTGAGCGTGACCGATGGCCTCGCGCAGGGCGTAGATGGGGCTGGTGCCGATGTCGCCGAACACCACGCCGATGGCGCCCAGGATCAGGGCGCGATGCGTCGCCTTGCCGTGTCCGAGGGGACTCGGAGTCTGGGCGTTCGGTTGTTCGGAAGCTTTTGCGGCGGACGTCTCGGCGTCGCCGCGGGGCGTGTCCCCGGCCATGCATAACCTCCGGGTCGCGCGAAGGGCGCGCCCATCAAGAGCCGCGGGCCTTTAGACCCTTTCGGTCAGCGGTTCAATCGCGCGCGGGTTCCACCCGACGGGCGGCGGACAGAATGCGACGGTCCGCCTTGGCCTGAACCAGGACTACGACGTTGTCTTGCGTGGCGGAATCGGTCGGAAGCACGAAAAGGGCCGGTCGGCCCGTCCAGTCGCCCAGCCGCTTCACCTCGCGCACCACATTGATGTGACGCACCGCCTGGCCCCGATTGTCGCCCTGCCGGACCTCGACCGTCTGCAGACCCGGCTGATAGACCACGGCCATGACCTCGGCCCCGCCGGCGGGCGGGCGACCCGAGCCGACACCGACCCGGTCGCCGGTCTCGCGGAACTCGATCTCGGGCGGCCAGAGGCGGCTGGCGGCCTCGGCGTCGATGGCGGCTTGCAGTTCGGGCGGTCGGGCGCCCGACAGATGTCGCCGTCCGTCGATCACCACCTGGGGCGTCGAGACGTTTCTCAGTTTCAGCGCCTGACGATAGGCCTGCTGGCGCGCGGTGAATTCGGGCTTGGCGAAGGTGTCCGACCAGCCCAGATAATCCCAGTAGCCGACGCCATAGGTAAGGGCGATGACGCCGGGCTCGTCCGCCACCGCCTCCAGCGTGCGGTTGGCGTCGGGACAGCCGGAACAGCCCTGGGCCGTGAACAGCTCGACCACGACGGGCTGGACGGGAGCGTCGCGCTCGAACGGCGGGGCGGCCGCGCCGGTCAGCAGGCCGGCCCCGCCCAGAGCCGCCGCCATCATCCCGATCCTGATCGAACCCCGTGCCGTCATCCGGCGATCCTACCCCCTCGATGCGTCTGCGCTGCTCATAAGTCCGTGAAGGGTGGAACCGCCTCAGTCCATCAACTGCTGGCTGAGATAGACGTAGTGCCGCGCCCAGCGGCGGGCGTTGGCGACCGGGTCGGCGTCGTTGGAGTGGCCGCCGGCGGTGTCCTCGAAATAGAGGTGGTCGTGGCCCTGATCGCCCAGACGCGCCGCGAACTTGCGGGCGTGGCCGGGGTGGACCCGGTCGTCGCGCGTGTTCGTGGTGATGTAGACGCGCGGGTATTTCACCTCGGGCCGCAGCTGCTGATAGGCCGAATAGCGGGCGATGAACTCCGCGTCGCCGGGAATGCGCGGGTCGCCGTACTCGCCGATCCACGAGGCGCCGGCCGGCAGGTCCTGATAGCGCAGCATGTCGATCAAGGGGCTCTCGATCACCGCCGCGTTGAACAGCTCCGGGTGCTGGGTGATCGACACGCTCGTCAGGACCCCGCCGTTCGAGCGGCCATAGATGCCCAGGTGGCGCGGGCTGGTGATCCTGCGCTGCTCCAGATCGCGGGCCACGGCGGCGAAGTCGTCGAAGGCGCGCTGGCGGTTCTCGCGCAGGGCCGCCTGGTGCCAGCCGGGGCCGAACTCGCCGCCGCCGCGGATATTGGCCTGAACGAAGACCCCTCCGTTCTCCAGCCACAGCTTGCCCATCTCGGGCTTGTAGGCCGGCGGGAAACTGGCCTGGAAGCCGCCGTAGCCGAACAGGATGGTCGGGCCTGTCCCGTCCATCGCCAGATCCTTCGGACGAGTGACGAAGTAGGGGATCTTGGTCCCGTCGGTCGAGGTCGCCTCGAACTGCTCGACCACATGGGTCGAGGCGTCGAACTTGGCGGGGGCCGATTTCAGCTCGCTCAGGGCGCCGGTGGCGACATCGGCCAGACTGAGGGTCGGCGGCGTCAGGAAGCCCTGGGTCGAGACGAAGACCTGGCCCTTGGCCTTGGAGCTGTCGCCCAGACCCACGGCGCTGTTGGCGGGGACGGCGATGTCGGTGCGAGGCCAGCCCCATTCGCCCCTATCCTCGAACACGGCCAGGCGGCCCACGACGTTGTCGTTGATCACCACCACGACGCGATCGGCCATGATCTGCACGCTGGCGATCGACTGACGCTCGGACGGCGCAAAGATCACGGGCGCGCCATTGGTGATGACAATATCGCCCGAGGTCTGCGGATGCAGGCAAGGCAGGCAGAAGGCCAGCAGCGATCCGGCCTTGTAATCACGCCCCAGGACGCTCCAGTCCTGCTCGTTGGAGAAGACCAGTCGACCGCCGATCACCCCCTCGACGGACACCCGCTCCGGCAGGTTCAGCTTGACCGTCTTGCCGTCGACCAGTTCCCAGATTTCCGAGCGGAAGGTGTCCAGCGGGCGGCTGAACAGGACAGCCTCGACCACGCCGGCCTTGTCACGGAAGACCATGGGCGAGACGCCGTAGCCGCCGTCGGACTGTTGGCCGCGATAGACCTCGGTCGCGTGGGCCAGAGGGTGGCCGCGCGTCAGGGATTTGACGATGAAGGGATAGCCCGACTCCGTCATCGTGCCGGGGCCGAAGTCGGTGGCGATCAGCAGGGTGTCGCGGTCCAGCCATGTCAGGCGGTGCTTGCCTTCGGGAATGACGAAGCCGCCCTCCACGAAGGTCTTGGTGGTCAGGTCAAACTCGCGGACGGTCACGGCGTCCTTGCCGCCGTCCGACAGGTTGATCAGGCAGCGGGTCTCGTCCGGCGCCAGGCAGTTGGCGCCCTTGAACACCCAGTCGCGGCCCTCCGCCTTCGCCAGGGCGTCGATGTCCAGCAGGGTCTCCCACTGCGGCTGGGCGGTGCGATAGCTGTCCAGCGTCGTGCGGCGCCAGACGCCCTTGGGATTGGCCGCGTCCTGCCAGAAATTGCCAAGACCTTCGCCCAGGAAGCTGACACCGGGGATGCGGTCGGTGGCCGTCAGGATGGCCTCGGCCTGCTGGCGGAAGGGCTCGTAGCGACGGTCCCCGGTCAGAGCCGACAGAGCTTTTTCGTTCGAGGCGGCGACGAAGGCCCGGGCCTCGGCGCCGTCGACCTCTTCCAGCGCCAGATGGTCGTCAGCGGCCTTGACCCCCTCGGGCGTCAGGTCGCGCGGAAAGTGCGGCGGCGGGTTGGTCGCGGCGGCTGCGGCCGGGTCGCCGGGCGCATGGGTCAGGCCTCCCTCAGCAAGGGCCGGACCAGCGGCGAGGATCAGCACCGGCAGGGCGGCGGTGAGGAAGAGGGACTTCATGGTTTTCTCCGCTCATCCCCGCGGAGGCGGGGACCCAGAACTTTGGCCAGACGAGCCGCCGCCGAGGTGTTCGCTCATGTCCCAGGTCCGAGCGCGTGGCTCAAACCTGGGTCCCCGCCTCCGCGGGGATGAACGGCAGAGACACCTACTGTTGCGCCGGTTCGTCCATCAGACGACGCGTCAGGTAGGTGTACTCCAGCGCGATGCGGCGGGCCGTTTCACGCAGGTTGGCGCCGGCCGCGTGGCCGCCGTCGGTGTTTTCATAGAAGAGGACGGGATAGCCCAGCTCTTCCAGTCGCGCCGCCGCCTTGCGGGCGTGGCCGGGGTGGACGCGGTCGTCCTTGGTCGAGGTGTGGATGAAGACCTCGGGATAGGGTTGGCCCGCCGCCAGTCGCTGATAGGGCGAGTATGCCTCGATCCAGGCGCGCTGTTCGGGGATGTCCGGGTTGCCGTACTCGCCGATCCACGACGCGCCGGCCAGCAGCTTGTGGAAGCGCAGCATGTCGAACAGGGGCACCTGGATGACCGCTGCGTTGATCAGGTCCGGGCGCTGGGTCAGCATGGCGCCCATGAAGAGGCCGCCCTGCGAGCCGCCCATGATCCCGAGGTGCGGCTGGGAGGTGATGTTGCGCGCGATCAGGTCCTGGGCCACGGCCTGGAAGTCCTCGTGGGCGCGCTGGCGGTTTTCCTGCTGGGCCGCCTGGTGCCATTTCGGACCGAACTCGCCGCCGCCGCGCGTATTGGCGATGACATAGACGCCGCCGCGCTCGAGCCACAGCTTGCCGACGGTCGGCGAATAGCCTGGCAGCAGCGACGACTGGAAGCCGCCGTAGCCGTAGAGCAGGGTCGGGTTCGATCCGTCCATGGCCATGGCGTCCTTGTGGACGACGAAGTAGGGGATCATCGTGCCGTCGGCCGAGCGGGCCTCGAACTGATCCACCCGCATGCCGGTCGCGTCGAACTTGGCCGGCAGGGACTTGGTCAGGGCGACCGCGCCCGTTGACGCATCGGCCAGGTAGAGGCTGGACGGGTTCAGGTAGCCGGCGACGGTGACGAAGATCTTGTCGTCCTGCTCCGAGGCCGAGCCCACGCCGACGGTGACGTTCTGGGGCAGGTCCAGGCGCGTGCGCGCCCATTCGCCCGCGGGGTTCGGGCGGTAGACGTAGACCGAGCCGCGCACGTTTTCATACAGCGCCACGACCAGGGTGTTGCGGGTGGCGTTGATGCCCTCGATCGCCTCGCGCTCGCCGGGTCGGATGACCAGCTGCGCCGGGGTCTTGGGGTCGGCCAGCCAGGCCTGGAGGTTCCAGGCGATGACGTCGCCGGTCTTGAACGCCTGACCCGAGGGCGCGGTCCAGTCCTGATCGGTGGTCACCACCATCTGGCCGGCGACCAGGGCGTTGATGTTGCCCTTCAGCGGCAGCTCCAGCTGGGTCGTCGTGCCGTCGGCGTTCAGGCGCCAGGTTTCGCTCTCGTAGAAGTTGATCCCGCGGTTCAGCAGAACCGCCTGAACCACGCCGTCGGCGTCGCGCAGGGTGTAGCCAGAGACCGAGACGTCGGTCTTCTGGCCCGCGAAGACCTCGACCGCCTGATCGACGGTCTGGCCGCGCTTCAGCAGGCGCACGGTGCGCGGATAGCCGGAGTCGGTCAGCGAGCCTTCGCCGAAGTCGCGCGAGATCAGGATGGTGTCCTTGTCGATCCAGGCGGCGCCGCCCTTGGATTCCGGCAGGCTGATGCCGCCCTCGACGAAGGTTTTCGTGACGCTGTCGAACTCGCGGATGGTCACCGCGTCCTTGCCGCCGTTCGACAGGGACAGCAGGCAGTAGCGCTCTTCGGGCGGCAGGCAGGTCACGCCCTTGTAGACCCAGTTGGCGCCCTCGGCGGCCGACAGGGCGTCGACGTCCAGGATGGTCTCCCATTGCGGCGCGTCGGTGCGATAGGAGTCCAGAGTCGTGCGGCGCCAGATGCCGCGCACGTGGGTCGCGTCCTGCCAGAAGTTGTCGACATGACCGTCATGGGTGAAGCCAGGCGACGGGATGCGGTCACGCGCCTGAACGATGTCCAGGGCCTGCTGGTGCAGAGCCTCATAGCGCGGGTCGCCTTGCAGCGTGCCGAGCGAGGTCTGGTTGTGGGCCTTGACCCAGTCCATGGCGCGCTCGCCTTCGACCTCTTCCAGCCAGATGTAGGGATCGGTCGCGTCGCTGGTGGCGAAGCCGGGCGCGGTCGAGGCCGCAGCGGGCGATTCAGCAGGATGGGCCATGGCGACGGGTGCGGCTCCGGCGGCGAGAAGAAGGGCGGCGGCAGACGCCAGTGTGCGGATCATGTTTCATTTCCCAACAGAATTGGGCCCCAACAGAAATCTGGCGGCACCTTGGCGAGGCGCGACGGCGGCGGCAAGCGGCGGAAATCTTACAAGCCTGTCATCTTTCGTCGCAGCGCGGCTCAGTCGCCGTCGTCGGGGATGCACAGGATCTGGCCGCAGGCCTTGCAGTGGACGGCGTCGGGATCGTGCTTCTGCAGGCCGCAGGTCGGGCAGGGGAACTTGACCTTGTGCGGCCGGATCAGGGTCTGGGCCAGCCGGATGAACAGGGTGATGCCCACCAGCATGACGACGATGGAGATGACCCGCCCGCCGTTGCCCGGCAGGGTGATGTCGCCGAATCCGGTCGTCGTCAGGGTGGCCACAGTGAAATAGAGGGCGTCCAGATAGCCGTTGATATGCTCGGCCTTGCCCCGGAAATAGGCGTAGACGAAGCCGGTCACAACGAAGACGAAGGTGATCAGGGCCGCCAGGGCCCGGGTGATCTCCTCGACCCGCGTATCGTCGAAGCGACGGCCGATGGTGCGCCAGAACAGATCGCTGTTCAGCAGGCTCCACAGCCGCAGCAGCCGCAGGAAACCGAGGTTGGCCAGCCAGACCGGGAACAGCAGGGTCGCCAGCACGAACAGATCGACCCAGACGATCGGCCGCTTCAGCCAGTCGCGGATGTCGGAATAGGCGTAGGCCCGCGCCGCCAGGTCCAGCCCCAGAATGGCGGCGATCAGATAGTCGGCGACATAGAAGGCCCAGCCCGCCTCCCGGAGAATGGGCGTGGCCAGGAAGAAGCCGATGATGATCAGGTCGACGACGATGACCATCAGGCGGAACTTGACCGCCGCCGGCTGGGTCCCGTGATAGAGATAGCGTAGCCGCGCCCTCAGCCGCAGACCTTCGGATTGACCGGTTTGGATTTGATCGGGCGCCATCGTCGCCAGCGATACATGAACCGGCGAAAAATCCTATATGAAGGCGATCATGACCCAGGCTGCTCGCCCCTATATCCGCATGAACGGCGCCGGAAACGCCTTCATCGTCGTTCAGGCCTTCGAGGAGGGCTTTCACCCCGACGAGGCCCAGGTGCGCGCCCTGGCCGACCCGGCGGCGGGCCTGGGCGGCTTCGATCAGCTGATCGGCGTCGAACCGTCCGAGACGGCCGACGCCTTCATGCGGGTGTGGAACGCCGACGGCTCCATGGTCGAGACCTGCGGCAACGCCCTGCGCTGCGTCGGCTGGCTGCTGCTGGAGGCCACCGACAAGGAAGAGGTGGTGATCGACACCCTCGGGGGACCGACCACGGCGCGGCGCGCTGGCGATCATCTGGTGACCGTGGATATGGGCGCGCCGCGTCTGGAGTGGGATCAGGTGCCGCTGGCCGAGGAGATGGACACGCGCGGCATCGAACTCCAGGTCGGGCCGATCGACGCCCCCCTGCTGCACACGCCGGGCGCGGTCTCGATGGGCAACCCCCACGTGGTCTTCTTCACGGACCGGCAGGACGACGCCTTCGTGCGCGGATCGGGTTCGCTGGTCGAGCATCACCCCCTGTTCCCGCAGGGCGTCAACGTCGGCTTCGCCAGGGTGCTGGACCGCGACCATATCCGGCTGCGGGTGTGGGAGCGGGGCGCGGGTTTGACCCTGGCCTGCGGCACCGGCGCCTGCGCCGCCCTGGTGGCCACGGCCCGGCGAGGTCTGACCGAGCGCAAGGCGACAGTGGTCGTCGACGGCGGCGAGCTGACGATCGACTGGGACGAGACTTCCGGCCACGTCTTCATGACCGGCCCGGTCGAGGTCGAGCGCACGGGGCTTTTGCCACAGGCCTGAGCAATCGACCCTGACGCGGCGTCAACGGTTGTCCCCACCCGTCCCACGATCTAGGAACAAGGAGCGCCTGCCCTTCCCGAGATCGAAATGCCCGAACTGACCGACAAACAGACCTTCTCTGACGACGACGCGCTGGAGTTCCACAGCGATCCGATCCCGGGCAAGATCTCCATGGCGCCGACCAAGCCGATGGCGACCCAGCGCGACCTGTCGCTGGCCTATTCGCCGGGCGTGGCCGTGCCGGTCCTGGCCATCGCCGCCGATGCGGACAAGGCCTACGACTACACCTCCAAGGGCAATATGGTCGCCGTCATCTCGAACGGCACCGCCATCCTCGGTCTGGGCAATCTGGGCCACATGGCGTCCAAGCCGGTGATGGAGGGCAAGTCGGTCCTGTTCAAACGCTTCGCCGACGTCGACAGCTTCGACGTCGAAGTGAAGACCACCGACCCGGACGAGTTCGTCACCGTGGTCAAGAACATCGGCGACACCTGGGGCGGCATCAACCTGGAGGATATCAAGTCCCCGGAGTGCTTCGAGATCGAGGCCCAGCTTCAGGACCTGCTGGACATCCCGGTCTTCCATGACGACCAGCACGGCACGGCCATCATCTCGACCGCCGGCCTGATCAACGCGGCCCATATCGTCGGCAAGAAGCTGGAGGACCTCAAGGTCGTCCTGTCGGGCGCCGGGGCCGCCGGCCTGTCGTCCATCGCCCTGATGAAGGCCGCCGGGGTCAAGGCCGAGAACACCGTCATCTGCGACCGTGAAGGCGTGATCTACAAGGGGCGCTCGAACGTCTCGCAATGGCAGGCCGCGCACGCCACCGACACCCATCTGCGGACCCTGGCCGAAGCCATGGTCGGGGCCGACGTGGTGCTGGGCCTGTCCGCCAAGGGCGCGATCTCGAAGGATATGGTCGCCTCCATGGCGCCCAACCCGATCATCTTCGCCATGGCCAACCCCGACCCGGAAATCACGCCGGAAGACGTCAAGTCGGTGCGCTCGGACGCCATCATCGCCACTGGCCGCTCGGACTATGTGAACCAGGTCAACAACGTCCTGGCCTTCCCCTACCTGTTCCGCGGCGCGCTGGACGTGCGCGCACGCCAGATCAACCACGAGATGAAGATCGCCTGCGCCCACGCCCTGGCGGCGCTGGCGCGCGAGGACGTGCCGGACGAGGTCGCCGCCGCCTATCGCGGACGCAAGCTGAAGTTCGGCCCCGAATACATCATCCCGACCCCCTTCGACCCGCGCCTGATCTGGTACATCCCGCCCTTCATCGCCCAGACGGCGATGGAAACCGGCGTGGCGCGCAAGCCGATCGCCGACATGGACGCCTACCGCATCTCGCTGAAGCAGCGGGTCGATCCGTCCGCCGCCCTGATGCAGAAGATCTCCTCGGCCGTGCGCTCGGGTCCCAAGCAGCGCGTGGTCTTCGCCGAGGGCGAGGAGCAGGCGGTCATTCGCGCCGCCTGGGCCTTCAAGCAGGCCGAGCTGGGCACGCCCATCCTGGTCGGCCGTGAGGACCTGATACGTCAGAACGCCGCCGAAGCCGGCCTGAACTTCGACGAGCTGGGCATCGAGATCGTCAACGCCCGCACCTCGGGCAACAACGTCGAATACACCGACTGGCTATATGAGCGCCTGAACCGCCGCGGCTATCTGCGTCGCGACGTGCAGCGCATGATTAACCAGGACCGCAACTACTTCGGCGCCACCATGATCGCCCGGGGTCAGGCCGACTGCATGGTCACCGGCGTGACCCGCAACTTCAACATGGCCCTGAAGGAGGTCCGTCGCGTCCTCGACGTCACGGACCGGATGATCGGCCTGTCGATCCTGCTGGCCAAGGGCCGCACCCTGTTCGTGGCCGACACCTCGATCCACGAACTGCCCAACGCCGCCGAACTGGCCGAGATCGCCATCAAGGCCGCAGCCACGGTCAAGAAGCTGGGCCGCACGCCGCGTGTCGCCTTCCTGTCCTACTCGACCTTCGGCGATCCTCCCGGCGATCGCGGCGAGAAGGTCCGCGAGGCCATCCGCATCCTGGACAGCATGGCCGTCGACTTCGAATACGAGGGCGAAATGCCGCCCGAACTGGCGCTGAATCCGGAAGCGCGCGCCAACTATCCCTTCATGCGCCTGACCGGCGACGCCAACGTCCTGGTCATGCCGGCGATCCATTCGGCGGCCATCTCGACCCGTCTGGTGCAGTCGCTGGGCGGCGCCACCGTGATCGGCCCCCTGCTGGTCGGCCTGGAGAAGTCGGTGCAGATCGTGCCCCTGGGCGCCTCGGTCAACGAGATCATCACCGCCGCCACCTTCGCCGCCTATGCCGAAGGAGCGCCGGTCGAGGAGTGACCGGACCCGACAACGAACACGACGGGAGGCGGCCTTCGGGCCGCCTCCTTGCGTTTCAGCCTCAGGCCTCGGGATTCAGGCGGCGACGCTCCACCGTCAGGCGCACCCATTCCATGGCGCAGAACACCACGGCGATGACGCCCAGCCAGGCTGCGATCACGAACATGGCCGCATAACCCTGACGCTCGATCAGCTCGCCCAGAGCCCCCCGTCCCAAGGTGCCGATCAGCAGGGCCAGGGAGGTGAAGACGGCGAACTGGACGGCGCCGAACATCTTGTTCGACAAGGCCGAGAGATAGGCGACGAAAGCCGCGCCGGCGAAGCCGCCGGCGATGTTCTCGCCCGCGATGGCCAGCATCAGCCGCGCCAGGGGCTCGCCGACGTGGAACAGGCCGAACAGCTTGTAGAGACCGGTCGCGGTCATGAAGCCGTGGATCACCGGGGCGCCGAGCGCCAGATCCATCATCAGCAGGTTGGTCGCCGCCGACAGGGCCGCGCCCAGCAACAGGCTGGCCATGCGGCCGATGACCAGCAGGGCCCAGCCGCCCAGGCCGATGCCCAGGATGGTCATGACCACGCCGAAGGTCTTGGAGGCGAGGGCGATCTCGGTCTTGGTGTGACCCAGGGCGCCGCCCGTGTCGCCCATGTAGAAGGGGAAGGCGAAGGGCCCCCAGACGCCGTCGGTGATGCGGTAGGTCAGGATCAGGCCCAGAACGATGACCGCCCCCCAGCCCAGGCGCCCCATCAGCTCGACCAGGGGCGCCAGGATGGCGTCATACAGGGTGTTGATGAAGGGCGGAGCGTCCCGTTCAGCCTGAACGGCTCCAACCTTGCCGCCGCGCCAGACGATCAGCCCCGCCAGAAGGGCCGGCAGGATGACCGCGCCGCCGACGATCCACGGCCCCCAGGTGGCGGTGAACTCCCCCGCGCTGGGCGCCGGGGTCACGCTGAGCGCCGTGACCATGAAGCGGACCAGCATGAAGGCCGCCCAGGCCCAGGCGCCCAGGGTGACGGCCAGCGCGATCATGCGCAGACGCGGCGAGCCGATGCGTTCGCGAGCGATGGCCTGCCGGGCCGCCGGCTTGGGCTCCGGCGCGATCAAGGTTCCCAGAACGCCCAGTCCCATCAGCCCCGCGCCGATGACGAAGGTCGCCGACCAGCCCACCGTGTCGGCCAGCACCAGGGCGCCCGCGCCGCCGACGAGGGCCGCCGTGCGGAAGCCCAGCTGATAGACGGTCGACAGCAGATCCACCGGGACGCGTTCGTCCGCAACCTCGATCCGCCAAGTGTCGATGACGATGTCCTGCGTCGCCGAGGCGAAGGCGCCCAGCGCCGCCGCCCCTGCCAGCAGGGCGATGGCGCCCGTGCCCGGATGCGACAGGGCAATGGTCAGCAGCGCCCCCACCAGGACGACCTGGCAGAGGATCAGCCACGACCGACGACGCCCCATCCGGCCGATGATGGGCGGGGTCAGGCCGACCGACGGCGACCACAGGAATTTGAAAGCGCCGAACAGCCCCACCCAGGACAGGACGCCGATGGTGGCCACCGAGACGCCTGCATCCGACAGCCAGGCGTTCAGGGTGCCGAACAGCATGGCGAAGGGCAGGCCGGCGGAAAAGCCGAGCAGCAGCATGGCCAGAGTGCGCCGCTCGCGGAAGGCCGCCTTCAGGACGCCCAGGCCTTTCGGCGACGGCTGCAAGGCCGCGACCTCGGAAGCGGGCGTCTTGGTCTCGGTCATGCAGGTCTCCGGCGGACGCCGCCGGATACGGGCGGTCGTGGTTACTGAGCCCCGACCTTGGCGCGGTTGCCGACGTTCGTCCAGCGGGTCAGGGTTGCGCGCAGGGCGTCAGCTTCCAGCGGCTTGGTGAGATGGTCGTTCATGCCCGCCTCCAGACAGGCGATCCGGTCCTCGGCGAAGGCGTTGGCGGTCAGGGCCACGATGGGGGTGCGTTCGCCTCGCGCCCGCAGCGCCCGCGCCGCGCCGGGTCCGTCCAGACGCGGCATCCGCATATCCATGAAGATCAGGTCGAAGCGGGCGTCCTTCAGGGTCTGCAAGGCTTCCTGGCCGTCGGCGGCGGTCTGGACCACGCAACCCTCGCGGCGCAGCAGGGTCTTGGCCAGCAGGGCCCCGACCGGATTGTCCTCGACCAGCAGGACCCGCAGACCCTTGAAGGCCACCGGCGTGACGCGATCGTCATCCGAGGCGCGGGCGGTCGCGGGCGTCAGACCCTTGCGACGACCGGTGGCGGCCTGAACCCGCTCGGCCAGAGAGGCGCGCCGTAGCGGCTTGATCAGATAGCCGTGAAAGCCCGCCGACCTGTAGCGGTCGATCAGGTCGCGCTCGCTCGGCCTCAGCAGGATGATGGCCTCCCCCTGGGACGGGCGCACCATCAGGACGCCGTCCTCGGCCATGGCGTGGTCGATCAGGGTCACGCCCGCCTGCCGGGCGACGCGACCGCCGGACGCCTCGATCTGGGCCGTCGCGGCCTGACGCACGAAGGGATCAGCGGTGCGCACGGCCACGACCACGCCGTCCAGAAGCTGTGCGCGCGGCGACGCGTCGACCGCGGCCGGGAAGGGCGCTTCGAAGCGAAAACGGGCGCCGGGGCCGTCGGGCCGGTCGGACACCGCCACGGTCCCGCCCATGGCCTGGGCCAGACGGCGCACGACCGCCAGACCCAGACCCGCGCCGTCGAAGCGGGCGGCGTCCGAGGCGTCGGCGTGACCGAACTCGTCGAAGATGCGTGTTCGCGCCTCCTCCGGCACGCCGGGACCTGTGTCGTCGACGACAAAGGCCAGGCGCGGGCGGGCGGCGGTTCCACCGGCGCGCTCGACCGTCAGGCGCACCCCGCCCCGGTCGGTGAATTTCACAGCGTTGC
Organism: Brevundimonas sp. UBA4553; assembly: GCF_002387245.1. GTDB lineage: Bacteria > Pseudomonadota > Alphaproteobacteria > Caulobacterales > Caulobacteraceae > Brevundimonas. Next base: position 133,680 of record NZ_DGLD01000001.1, on the reverse strand, counting down.
CCGCCAGATTGAACAGGACCTGACGCAGGCGCCCCTCGTCGGCGATCACGTCGGGGGCGTCGGCCGCCACGGACCAGACGATCTCCAGACCCTTGTCGTGGGCCTTGGGGCTGAGCAGTTCGGCCACGCCGCGCGTCAGACCCTCCAGATCGACCGGGGCGGAATCGAACTCCAGCGCGCCGGCCTCCAGCCGGGCGAAGTCCAGCAGGTCGTTGACCAGGCCCAGCAGATGCTCGGCCGACTTCTGCGCGGCGTCGGCGTAGGCGCGCTGGGCGCCGTCCAGCTTGGTCCGCGACAGGAGGCCCAGCATGCCGATCACTCCGTTCAACGGGGTGCGCATCTCATGGCTCATCAGCCGCAGGAATTGCTGCTCCGGCGCAGCGGAGCTGGCGGCGGAGTTGATTTCGGTCGGTGCGTGCGTTCTGCGTGCCTGTCCCATGGTCGGCACCCTAACGACCAAGGGTTAAGCGTGGCCGAACGAGAATTCTCGCTTTCAGAAAGCGGGCGCCTCGCTGCGGCCTGCGGTCTGGCGGTCGAAATCCCCTTGGGCGCCGACTGTCGCGCGGCGATACATCAAGGCCTCAGCGACGTGGCGGCGCAGCACGCCCGTCGAGCCGTCCAGATCGGCGATGGTGCGCGCCAGCCGCAGGGTGCGTGTCCAGCCGCGCGCGGTCAGCCCCCCCGCCTCGCCCGCCCGCATAAGAAGGGCGCGGCCTGCCTCGTCCGGCGCAGCGAAGCGGTCCAGGGTCTCGCCCGACGCGCGGGCGTTGATCCCCTGGTCGCGCGCCTTCTCCGGATCGAAGCCCGCCGCGCGGACACGCTCCTCCTGCTGGGCGCGGGCCGTGGCGACGCGGGCAGCGGCCTCGGCTGTGCCCTCGGCGGGGGCGGGCAGGGCCATATCGGCGGCCGTGACCGGCGGGGTCTCCACGGTCAGGTCGATGCGGTCGAACATCGGGCCGGAGATGCGGTTCTGATAGTCGCGCTGACAGCGGGGCGCCTTGCCGCAAGCGCCGCGCCCGGCGCCGCCCAGACCGCAGCGGCACGGGTTCATCGCCGCCACCAGCTGGAACCGGGCCGGATAGCGGACATGGGCGTTGGCGCGCGCCACCACGATCTCGCCCGTCTCCAGCGGCTGACGCAGGCTGTCGAGCGCCTGGGCCGAATACTCCGGCAATTCGTCGAGGAACAGGACGCCGTTGTGCGCCAACGAGGCCTCGCCCGGCTTGGCCCGCAGGCCGCCGCCGGTCAGGGCGGCCATGGAGGCGGAATGATGCGGCGCGCGGAAGGGCCGGTCGCGCGTCAGGGCGCCGCGCTGGATCAGCCCCGCCACCGACCAGACCATAGATGTCTCCAGCAGTTCCTGCGGCGTCAGCGGCGGCAGAAGGCCCGGCAGACGCTGGGCCATCATCGACTTGCCCGAGCCGGGCGGACCGATGAAGAGGAGGTTGTGGCCGCCCGCCGCCGCGATCTCCAAAGCGCGCTTGGCGCTCTCCTGACCCTTGACCTCGCGCAGGTCGGGGATCGCGCCGCCCGCCGTCACCGGGCCCGGTTCGGGCGCCCTCAAAATCTGCGTACCTCGGAAATGATTGATCAGGCCGATCAGGGAGCGAGGGGCCAGGATAGCCGTATCGCCCGCCCAGGCCGCCTCGGGGCCGTTGGCCTCGGGACAGATGAGCCCCAGCCCCATGGCCCCCGCCGCCATCGCCGCCGGCAGGGTTCCGCCCACGGCCGCGATCTGGCCGTCCAGCCCCAGTTCCCCGACCGCCGCCCAGCCGTCGAGGGCGTCCGGCGCGATCACCCCCATGGAGGCCAGCAGGGCCAGGGCGATGGGCAGGTCGAAATGACTGCCTTCCTTGGGCAGGTCGGCGGGGGCAAGGTTGGCGATGACCTTCTTGGGCGGCAGGGCCAGGCCGATGCCGGCGAAGGCGCCGCGCACCCGTTCACGGCTCTCGGCCACCGCCTTGTCCGGCAGGCCGACGATGGCGAAGGCCCCGGCGGGCGTCGCCACCTGCTGCACCTCGACATCGACCCGTCGCGCTTCGACTCCGTCGAAGGCGACCGTCACCACCCGCGCGACCATGGGTTCCCTCCCGTTGACCGGAAGAGAACAAATCACGAACTCACAGCAACCGCAAGAGCGACGTTATGCGACCCGTCTCAGGCCGCTTGGGCCTTCTTCTTCTCGATCACGTCCCACATCAGCGCCGTGGCGTCGACGCCGCTGAACTTGAGCAGTTGCTGGGCGCCGGTGGGGGAGGTCACGTTGATCTCGGTCAGGTAGTCGCCGATCACGTCGATGCCGACGAAGATCAGGCCGCGCTCCTTCAGATAGGGGCCGATGGCGGCGCAGATCTCCAGATCGCGCGGGGTCAGGTCGACCGGGGCCGCCGTGCCGCCGACGCGCAGGTTAGAGCGCACCTGATCCTTGGCCGGGATGCGGTTGATGGCGCCCACCGCCTCGCCGTCGATCAGGATGATGCGCTTGTCGCCCTTGGACACGGCGGGGATGAATTTCTGGATCACCAGCGGGTCGCGCGACCCGGCGGCGTGGATCTCGATCAGGGCTTCCAGATTGGGGTCGTCAGCCTTCAGACGCACCACGCCCGACCCGGCGGCGCCGTGCAGAGGTTTCAGCACCACATCGCCGTGGCGGCGGTGAAAGTCGACCAGGGCGACCGGGTCCGAAGACACCAGGGTCGGCGGCTGCAGGCCGGGGAAGAGGGTGGCGATCAGCTTCTCGGGCGCCGATCGCACCTCGGCCGGGTTGTTGACCACCAGGGTCCCGGGATGCACCCGCTCCAGCAGATAGGTGGCGGTGACATAGGCCATGTCGAAGGGCGGGTCCTGACGCATCAGGATGACGTCCACGTCCTCAGCCAGATCGAGGATCACCTCAGGGCCGAAGTCGGCGTGATCGCCCTGGACCGCGTTCACCGTCACCGGACGGGCGCGGCAGAACAGACGGCCCTCGTCCAGCGACAGGGTGCGGAAGTCGTAGATCCACAGCTTGTGGCCGCGGGCCTGACCCGACAGGGCCATCAGGAAGGTGGTGTCGGACTCGACGTTCACCGCCTCAAGCGGGTCCATCTGGATGGCGACGTTCAGCATGGGTGGTCCTTGGTAAGTGGCGCTATCGCTCGCGTCGCGGGCGCTGTCTGCGTGAGCGCCGCCTGTGAAGCTCAGGCCCCTACTTGAGGGCGCCAGGCACGCGCCGCAAGGCTTCAGTTCAGACGCATCCGCACCCGGTCCATGGTGGCGCGGTGGGCGTCGGCGGGACCATCGACGGCCCGGGCGCGCGACAGGGCGTCGAGCGCGCCGGTCAGGGCCCCCTGCTTCTCGCGCGCGGCGGCGACGTCCAGCCAGGGGCGATGATCCTCGGGATCGAGGAGGGCGCGGCGGAGCGCCGAACGTTCCGCGCCCTCGAAGTCCTCGGCCCGCAAGGCGCGACTGAACAGGACGTTCTGCAGCCGGATCAGGGCCTCGCGGTCGCTGACCGGAGCCATCAGCAGGTCCAGCCGATCGGCGACGTGCGGCGTCAGACCAGCCAGCAGAGCGCGTCGGGTCAGTTCGCTGGGCAGGACCAGGCGGCCCTGGCTGAAGGGATCCAGCGCGACCGGCCCCTCGGGAGTCTCCACCCGCAGCAGGACGTGGCCGGGAAAGTCCACAGCCGCCGCCTTCAGGCCCGCACGACGCGCCGCGTCGAGGTAGAAGACCACCAGAACGGCCGACAGGCCGCGCCGACGCTCGGCCACGTCGATGACGTCGGTGTTGCCGGGATGATCGTGGGTGAGCAGGTCGCCGTTCAGGCGCAGGTCGGCGGCCATGGTCTCGGCCAGGGCGTCGTCGGGGCCCTCATGCGCGGCGCGTTCGCGGACCCTCTGGGCCGCCTGCTGGGCCAGCAAACGGACCGGTTCGGGGTCGCGGAACGGATAGTCGTGGATGGCGCAGGCGATGGCGCATTCGAGCAGCGGAAAGCCGTCGTCCTCGGCGGTTCCCGCCTGGGCCAGAATGGTCTCCGCCTCTTCCCGGGTCACCGGATGTCCGCTCCTGTCGTCGTCACGCCGCGAAGATGGCGCGGAAATCGTCCGGGAGCCAGCGCCACCATATCAATCCGCAGATCCAGCCCCTGGAGCGACGGCCTTCCCCGGGCGACCGCCTGCCCAGCGGCGGCCAGACGACCCTGCTGTTCGGGGGCCAGAGAAAGGATGGCCGCCTCAAGGCTGGCGCGCCGCTTGACCTCGACCACCGCCAGGGTGCGGCCCCGTCGGGCCAGGATGTCGATCTCGCCGCCCCGCGTCTTCAGCCGAAAGGCGAGGATCTGATAACCCTTGAGCATCAGCCACAGGGCGGCGATCCATTCGGCGGCGTGGCCCTGCCGGTGCGACCGCCCGCCAAGCGCCTGACGCCATCCCGCCTTCGCCTGTCGAGGCGACCGGGACGGCGACAGCGGCGGCCGCAAGCGGGGCTTCAACCCCGGCCCTGCATTTCCAGCGCCCGCTTGTAGAGCGGCTTGCGCGGCAGGTTCAGCGCCTTCGACACCTCGGCCGCGGCTTCGCCCGGCGGCAGGCGGGTCATGGCCTCGGTCAGGGCGGCGTCGGCGTCGGCGGCGCTGGCGACCTCGGCCTCGCCAGGACCGATGACGATGACGATCTCGCCCTTGGGCGCGTCGCAGCGCGGGTCGGCGGCCAGGTCCGACAGGCTTCCGCGGACAGCCTCCTCATAGAGCTTGGTCAGTTCGCGGGTGACGGCGGCGGGGCGGTCGCCCAGCACGGCGGCCATGTCGGTCAGGCTGTCCTTCAGGCGCGGCCCGCTCTCAAAGAAGACCAGGGTCTGACGTCCGGTGCGCAGCTCCTCCAGCATCGTCTTTCGTGCCCCCGACTTGGGCGGCAGGAAGCCCGCGAACAGCACCCGGTCGGCCGGCAGGCCCGCCAGACACAGGGCGGCCAGCAGGCTGGAGGCGCCGGGGACGGGATGAACGGGCAGGCCCTCCGCGATCGCGGCGCGGGCCACGACATAGCCGGGGTCCGACACCAGGGGCGTGCCGGCGTCGGAGACCAGGGCCACCACCTCGCCCGCCCTCAGCCGCTCGACCGCGATCTCGGCGGCGCGCGCCGAGGCGTGATCGTCGCAGCGCTCCAGCCTGGCGCGCAGGCCATAGGCGGTCAGCAGCTTGGCCGTGACGCGGGTGTCCTCGGCCAGAACCAGGTCGGCGGCGGCCAGAACGTCGAGCGCGCGCAGGGTCATGTCGCGCAGGTTGCCGATGGGCGTGGCCACCAGATAGAGGCCGGGCGCGACGGAGCGCGCGGGCGGGGCGGTCGGTGGAAAAAGTGCGGCGTCTGACATCGGCCGGACCCTGCCAGTCCGGCGGCGTCGGGTCTAGGTCAGCAAGGCCCGCAGCACGGCGTCCAGCACCGGGCGGCCGGTGGCTGTGGCGGCGACATGACCCTCGGCAAGGGTGAGGAAGCCGTCGGCGATCAGGTCAGCCAGGGGGCCGGCCGTCTCGGACAGGCCCAGGGCGTGCAGCAGCGTCAGCGGCGCCCCCTCGACGGTGCGCAGGCCCAGCAGGACCCGCTCCTCGGCGGCGCCGAGGGCGTCCAGCGCCTCGCGCTCGGCCCAGGGGGCGCCGGCGGCCACGCCCGCCACATAGTCGGCGATGCGGCGATGGGCGACGGTGGCGGTGCGCTCGCCGGCCAGCGTCAGCCGCCCGTGGGCGCCGGGGCCGAGGCCCAGATAGTCGCCGCCGCGCCAGACGTGCAGGTTGTGGCTCGAACGCGCCGCAACGTCGCGGGCGTGATTGGACACCTCATAGGCCTCGAACCCGGCGCCCTCGAGCACGGCCTGCGTGGCCTCGTAAAGCGCCGCGGCCAGATCCTCGTCCGGCGGGGTCAGGGTTCCGCGCGCGAGGGCCCGGCCGAAGGCGGTCGTCGGCTCTATGGTCAGCTGATAGGGCGAGACGTGCTCGAACCCCAGGTCCAGCGCCGTGGTCAGCTCCGCCGTCCAGTCCGCGACCGACTGGCCCGGCCGGGCGTAGATCAGATCGATCGACAGGCGCGGGAAGGCGCGCGCCGCCGTCTCGACCGCGCGCCGGGCCTCAGCCGCAGAATGGTCGCGGCCGAGGAAGGCCAGCGCGGCGTCGTCGAACGACTGCACCCCCATGGACAGGCGGTTGATACCGGCGTCGGCCAGGGCGGCGTAACGCCCCGCCTCGGCGTCGGTGGGGTTGGCCTCCAGGGTGATCTCGATCTCGCCGTCGGGTGGAAAGAGGGTCCTGGCCTGCGTGATCACCGCCGCCACCGCCTCGGGCGGCATCAGAGAGGGCGTGCCGCCGCCGAAGAAGATGGAGGCCAGACGCCGCGGTCCGACCAGGGCGGCCTGGGCCGTCATGTCCGTCAGAATGGCGTCGACCAGTCCGGCCTGCTCCTCGATCCGCCCCCGGTCGCGCACGACGTTGAAGTCGCAATAGGGACAGATGCGGGCGCAGTAGGGCCAGTGAACGTAAAGGGCGAGAGTGTCTTTCTGGTCTCCGACGCCTCGCTCGCGGCGCGCGGTTGATTGAGGGCGCGCCTCAGTCAATCAGCGCGGCCTTGAGCCGGGCGAAGGCGCGGGCGCGATGGCTGATCGCGTCCTTCTCCGCATCTTCCATTTCGGCGAAGGTCCTGTCCGACCCTTCCGGGCGGAAGATGGGATCATAACCGTGGCCCCGGTCGCCGCGCGGCGGGAAGACCAGCTCTCCGTCGAGGCGCCCCTCGACCACCACGCAGGGACCGTCGGGCCAGGCGACGGCCAGCGCCGAAGTGAACCAGGCGCGACGGTCCGTCGAGCCGATCTCCTCCAGCCGTTCCTCGACCTTCTTCATGGCCAGGACGAAATCCTTGCCCGGTCCGGCCCAGCGCGCCGAGAAGATACCCGGCGCCCCGTCCAGCGCCGCGACCGACAGGCCGGAGTCGTCGGCCAGGGCGACCTCGCCCGAGGCCTCGGCCGCATGACGGGCCTTCAGCATGGCGTTGCCCACGAAGGTGCTCTCGGTCTCGTCCGGTTCGGGCAGGTTGAGGCTGCCGGCCGTGACGATCCTGTAATTTCCGTCCAGCAGCGCTTCGATCTCGCGCGCCTTGCCCGGATTGTGGGTCGCGGCCACCAGCCGCATCCCCTTGATCAGCTTGAGATTCATGCGGTCACCTTAGTCCCGTCCGATGCATTGCGGAAGTTTAACATCGTTAAACGATATGTAACGTGCTTTTCGAGGGGGCATGGCGCATCTTCATTCTCAAGAACGGGGGTCGCACCGTTCAGACGAAGCAGCCAAGACGCAACGTTCACCCAGCGACACAACAGAAACGCACAAAAAACGTGCAACAACGGAGAGATACGATGCAAGCGATGAAAACCTCGATCTGGATGGACCGCGTCGGCCACGGCTTCTTCAACGCCCTTCTGCTGGCCGCCCTGCCCACCGCCGCCGTCGCCCTGATCATCCAGAGCCTGTGATCCGACACTGGATCACATTGGGGGCTTTGACGATCAGCATGAACACCGCGAAGAATAGCGCCGCGTGAGGGTTTACCGGACCCCGCGCGGCGATCGCCGCCAGAACCATCCGGCCTGAGACCTTGACCGCATGAACCTCCCGAAACTGGCTTCCATCGGGATTCGTGCGCCACGCCTGACCGGCGCCAACCTGCGCCCCCCCTTGCGGACCCTGGGTCCGGGTTCCGTATCCAGCCTGCTGAAGATCGCGCTGGATGTGGCCTATGTCCTGCTGGCCCTGATCACCGGCGTGCTGCTGCTGCTCTGGGTCGCCTCCATCTTCATCCCGCTCGACAACATCAACGTCACCGTCACGGACGGCGACAACGGCCGGCAGATGCCGCTGACCCGCCCGCTGCTGCTTTTCGGCGTCGGAGCCATGACCGCCTATTTCGGCGGCTTCCTGATGATCCTGCGCGGCCTGAGAAAGATTTTCCGCACCCTGACCCTGGGCGATCCCTTCCAGCCCGACAACGTGCGCCGTCTGCGCCAGATCGGCCTGATCCTGGCCATCGTGACCGGCGGCGTCTGGCTGGCGCAGGGCCTGGTGGCCGCGCGTCTGGCCCCCGGCGTCATGGAGCCGCAAGGGATCAGCGACCTGCTCACCCCGGTCTTCTCCATCCTCGTCGTCTTCGTCCTGGCGGAGGTGTTCCGCGAAGGCGCGCGCCTGCGCCGCGAATCCGAACTGACGATCTGATCTCGAAACGTTAAGCTGACCCCATGGCCATCCGCGTCCAACTCGACCGCATCCTCGCCGAACGGCGCATGTCGCTGACGGAGCTCGCCGACCGCGTCGGGGTGACCGTGGCCAATCTGTCGATCCTCAAGACCGGCAAGGCCCGCGCCGTGCGCTTCTCGACCCTGGACGCCCTGTGCCGCGAACTGGACTGCCAGCCGGGCGATCTGCTGGCCCACGAACCCGGACCCGGCGACACCCTCGACGACGAGGACTGAGGTGGCCCGCAAAGGCCCGCCCGCCTCGTCCGACGACGACAAGCGCATCTGGGCCCGCGTCACGGGCACGGTGACCCCGCCCACGCGGCGCAAGGCCGCTCGTGTCACGCCCGGCGCCGTCCTGCCCGACCCCGAAGCCGCGCCGGTCGCAGCCCGGCCCGCCCGCGGCGTCGCCGGCAAGAAACGCGTCGCACCCGATCAGACACCGACTTTCGAGGCCCTCGGGCTGATCGCGCCGGCCTCGCCCCCGTCGGCCCGCGCCCGGCCAACGCCGGAGGAACTGGAGCCGCGTCGCCAGCGCCGCCTGTCGCGAGAGCGCGATCCGATCGAGGCGCGCATCGACTTGCACGGCTTCGGCCGCTTCGAGGCGGAAGATCAGCTGCGCGGCTTCCTGATCGGTTGCCAGATGCGCGGCCTGCGTTCGGTTCTAGTCATCACCGGTCAGGGCCGGCGCGGCGGCGGGATCATCCGCGGCTCGGTCCACGACTGGCTGACCGGGCCGCACCTGCGCGGGGTGGTGTCCGGCTTCGCCTCGGCCCACCGCCGCCACGGCGGCGACGGCGCCCTCTACGTCACGCTGAAGCCGCGCTGAGCGGCCACCTCAAGCCTAGCCCTGGGCGTTGCGGATCGCCGCCGCCCCCGCGACCGGCGCGACCACCATGGCGAATAGGACATAGGCGGCCAGCAGGGCCAGGGCCGAAAGCGGGTCGCCGCCGTCCGCCGCCCGGGTCAGGGCGCCCGCCCCGAAAACCACCGGCGGAATGAACAGCGGCAGGACCACCACCGCGATCAGCAGACCACCGCGCCTGGCCCCCAGGGCGAGGGCCGCCCCCAGCGCCCCGGTGAAGGCGAAGCCCAGACCGCCGAGCGCCGCCGCCGCCGCCGTCAGCCCGATCAGGTGGGCGGGCTGGCCCAGCGCCAGGGCCGCGATCGGGGCCGCAATCGCCAGGGGCAGACCGGTCGCCAGCCATTGGGCCAGGGCCTTGATCGCCACGGTCGCTTCCAGCGGCAGGGGGCCGAGCGCCAGAAGGTCCAGGGCTCCATCTTCGAGATCACGCTCGAACAGGCGCTCCAGCGACAGCAGCGACGCCAGGGCCAGGGCCATCCAGGTGGCGCCTGAGGCCGCCGGGGCCAGAACGCGCGGATCGCCGCCCGCCGCCAGCGGCAGGATGGCGGTCAGGCACAGCATGAAGCCGCAGGCCAGCAGGGGGCCGCCGCCGCCGCCCCAGGCCAGCGACAGCTCGCGGCCGAACAGAACGCGGACGGCTCTCATGAGAGGCCGCCAAGATCAAGATTGCGCGCCGGGACGGGCAGGGGGTCGTGCACCGCCGCCAGGATCATCCCACCGGACGCCAGATGCACCGCCATCATCTCGGCGGCCACCGCGCGCCATCGGGCGTCCAGCGGCGCCAGGGGTTCATCCAGCAGCCACAGGGCGCGCGGCGCGGCCGCCAGTCGGGCCAGCGACAGGCGGCGCTTCTGTCCCGCCGACAGCTTGCGCGTCTCCAGATCCATCAGGGGCGATAGGGAAAGGCGGGCGATGGCCGCCGTGCGCGCAGCGTCGGCTCCGCCTAGCCAGGCCGTCTGGAAGTCGAACTCCTGCCGCGCGGTCCGCGTCGGCTTCAGGCCCTCGAGGTGGCCCAGCAGGTGAACGCCGTCACGTCGCGCCCCGTCCGAATCCAGCGCCTCGCCGTTCGCGTCGCGGAAGGCGATCGTCCCCTCGTCCGGCCGTATGAACCCCGCCACGGCCCGCAGCAGACTGGTCTTGCCGGCGCCGTTGGCCCCGGTCAGTGCCACGGCCTCGCCCGCCGAAAGGCGCAGCGACAGGCCCTGGAACAGGACGCGCTCGCCGCGCGACAGGCTCAGGGACTGGATTTCGACCGCCTTCAGCATGACCCCGCCGACTTGCGAACCCTTCTCAATGTCCATGACAAGGGTGTGGATACATGGACGCCCCCCGCACACAGGACTATATGCGCAAGCGCCGCAGCAGGCTTTCGCCGCGCGCGCCCGGGACCTGTGCGCCCTGGCGTCCAGCGCGCGAAGGCGCAACCGAATTGTCGGGCGGCGTTAGTCAGAGGACTTCTCCATGCCGTCGATCGACAGCCTCAAGACCCGTCAGGACCTTTCGGTCGGGCGCAAGAAATACGCCTATTACAGCCTTCCCGCCGCCGAGGAAGCCGGTCTGGTCGGGATTTCCCGTCTGCCGCGCTCGATGAAGGTGCTTCTCGAGAACCTGCTGCGCAACGAAGACGGCGTCTCGGTCACCGAGGACGACCTGAAGGCCGTCGCCGCCTGGATCGAGAACAAGGGCGCCGTCGAGCACGAGATCGCCTTCCGCCCGGCTCGCGTCCTGATGCAGGACTTCACCGGCGTTCCCGCCGTGGTCGATCTGGCCGCGATGCGCGACGCCATGGCCAAGCTGGGCGCCGACGCCGCCAAGATCAATCCGCTGGTCCCTGTCGACCTGGTCATCGACCACTCGGTCATGGTCGACCACTTCGGCGACGCCAAGGCCTTCGGCCAGAACGTCGAGCGCGAGTATGAGCGCAACATCGAGCGCTACAACTTCCTGCGCTGGGGCTCCTCGGCCTTCAACAACTTCCGCGTCGTTCCGCCCGGCACCGGCATCTGCCACCAGGTGAACCTTGAGAACCTGGCCCAGACCGTCTGGACCCTGGACGAGGGCAAGAAGACGGTCGCCTATCCCGACACCGTCGTCGGCACCGACAGCCACACCACCATGATCAACGGCCTGGCCGTCCTGGGCTGGGGCGTCGGCGGCATCGAGGCCGAGGCCGCCATGCTGGGCCAGCCGATCCCGATGCTGATCCCGGAAGTCGTCGGCTTCAAGCTGACCGGCAAGCTGCCGGAAGGCGCCACCGCCACCGACCTCGTGCTGACTGTCACCCAGATGCTGCGCAAGAAGGGCGTGGTCGGCAAGTTCGTGGAATTCTTCGGCGACGCCATCGCCGGGATGACCATCGAGGATCAGGCCACCATCGCCAACATGGCCCCGGAATACGGCGCCACCTGCGGCTTCTTCCCGGTGTCGCGCGCGACCATCGACTATCTGGCGGCCACCGGCCGCGACAAGGCGCGCGTCGCCCTGGTCGAAGCCTACGCCAAGGCTCAGGGCCTGTGGATCGACGAGACCTCGGAAGACCCGGTCTTCACCGACGTGCTGGAACTGGACATCTCGACGGTCGTGCCGTCGCTGGCCGGTCCCAAGCGCCCGCAGGACCGCGTTGAACTGACCGTCGCCGCCCCGGCGTTCGAAACCGCCCTGGCCGAGGTCTTCGGCCGCCCGACCGACGCCGAACGCGCCGCCGTGGAAGGCGAGAAGTTCACCGTGGGCGACGGCGACGTGGTCATCGCCGCCATCACCTCCTGCACCAACACCTCCAACCCCTCGGTCCTGATCGCCGCCGGTCTGGTGGCGCGCAAGGCCCACGCCCTGGGCCTGAAGGTCAAGCCCTGGGTCAAGACCTCGCTGGCCCCCGGCTCGCAGGTCGTCACCGACTATCTGACCGACGCCGGCCTCCAGAAGGATCTGGACGCCATGGGCTTCAACCTGGTCGGCTACGGCTGCACCACCTGCATCGGCAACTCGGGCCCTCTGGACCCGGCCATCTCGAAGGCGATCAACGACAACGGCCTGGTCGCGACCTCGGTCCTGTCGGGCAACCGCAACTTCGAAGGCCGCGTGAACCCCGACGTCCAGGCCAACTACCTGGCCTCGCCGCCGCTGGTCGTGGCCTACGCCATCGCCGGTTCGATGCGCATCGACATCACCAAGGATGCAATCGGTCAGGACAAGAAGGGCAAGGACGTCTTCCTGAAGGACATCTGGCCGACCTCGCAGGAGATCGCCGACATCCAGAAGAAGTCAGTCACCCCGGCCATGTTCGCCAAGCGCTACAAGGACGTCTTCAAGGGCGACAAGCACTGGCAGGCCATCAAGGTCACCGGCGGTCAGACCTATGAGTGGGAAGACACCTCCACCTACGTCCAGAACCCGCCCTACTTCGAGGGTCTGTCGATGGAGCCGGCCCCGGTCAGCGACATCGTGGAGGCCCGCATCCTGGGCATCTTCGGCGACTCGATCACCACCGACCACATCAGCCCGGCCGGTTCGATCAAGAAGGCCTCGCCCGCCGGCGTCTATCTGACCAACCACGGCGTCGACGCTCTGGACTTCAACAGCTACGGCGCCCGCCGCGGCAACCACGAAGTCATGATGCGCGGCACCTTCGCCAACATCCGCATCCGCAACAAGATCACCCCGGACATCGAGGGCGGCGTCACCAAGCACTTCCCGTCGGGCGACACCATGTCGATCTATGACGCGGCCATGCGCTACCAGTCGGAAGGCCGTCCCCTGGTCGTCTTCGCCGGCAAGGAATACGGCACCGGCTCGTCGCGCGACTGGGCGGCCAAGGGCACGCGCCTGCTGGGCGTCCGCGCCGTCATCGCCGAAAGCTACGAGCGCATCCACCGCTCGAACCTGGTCGGCATGGGCGTGGTGCCGCTGCAGTTCAAGCAGGACGGCTGGCAGAAGCTGGGCCTGACCGGCGAGGAGATCGTCACCATCCGCGGCCTGACCGACGCCAACATCGGCAAGCTGAAGCCGCGTCAGGACCTGTGGGTCGAGATGTTCCGCCCCTCGGACGGCAAGATGGCCCGCTTCCCGGTCCGCTGCCGCATCGATAACCAGACCGAGCTGGACTACCTGCTGGCCGGCGGCGTCATGCCCTACGTCCTGCGCAACCTGGCCGGCGGCCCGCAAGCCCAGGCGCCCGCCGCCGCCGAGTAAGGCGAGGCTTCAGGCTAAAAACTGGAAAGGCCGGTGGAGCGATCCACCGGCCTTTTTCTTCGGCCATCCACCGCCTCTTGCCTCATGCGTTTGGCGTCACGAACGGCTACAAGACACCGATGTTGCGCCTGTCAGAACTCAAGCTGCCTCTCGATCACCCGCCGGAGGCCTTGCCCGCCGCGATCGCTACCCGCCTGGGCGTGCCGCCGAGTGACGTCATTTCCTGGTCAGTCTGGAAACGGGCGCACGACGCACGTCGGAAGTCTGCGATCCTGAAGGTCTATATTGTTGACGTCGAGGTCAGGGATGAGGCCGCATTGCTGGCCCGCTTCAAGGACGACGTGCACGTGCAGCCCGCGCCAGACGTCGCCTATCGTCCGGTTGCCGTCGCGCCCAAAGACCAGCGCCTGAGGCCCGTCGTGATCGGAGCCGGGCCCTGCGGCTTGTTCGCCGGGCTGATCCTGGCCGAAATGGGCTTCAAGCCCATTATCCTCGACCGCGGCAAGGTGGTGCGGGAACGCACGAAGGACACCTGGGAGCTTTGGCGCAAGAGCAAACTACACCCGGAATCCAACGTGCAGTTCGGCGAGGGCGGCGCCGGCACCTTCTCCGACGGCAAGCTCTACAGCCAGATCAAGGACCCGCGCTTCCTGGCCCGCAAGGTCCTGACCGAGTTCGTCGCGGCGGGCGCGCCGGAAGAGATCCTGACCGAAGCGCATCCGCACATCGGCACCTTCCGTCTGGTGACCATGGTCGAGGCCATGCGCGAAAAGATCGAGGCCCTGGGCGGCGAGTACCGGTTCGAGCACCGGGTGGTGGACATCGAGCTGGACAAGGGCGCGATCCGGGGCGTGCGTCTGCACACCGGCGAGGTTCTGGAGGCGGACCATGTGGTCTTCGCCATCGGCCATTCGTCGCGCGACACCTTCCAGACCCTGTACGAGCGTGGCGTCCATATCGAGGCCAAGCCCTTCTCGATCGGCTTCCGCATCGAGCATCCGCAGTCGTGGATCGACCGGGCCCTGTTCGGGCCCTGCGCCGGACATCCCGATCTGGGGGCGGCCGCCTATTCGCTTTCGCACCATTGTTCGAACGGCCGGACCGTCTACAGCTTCTGCATGTGCCCGGGCGGGACGGTGGTGGCGGCGACCAGCGAGCCGGGCCGCGTCGTCACCAACGGCATGAGCCAGTATTCGCGCAACGAGCGGAACGCCAACTCCGGATTCGTGGTCGGCATCTCGCCCGAGGACTATCCCAGCGACCACCCGCTGGCGGGGATCGAGCTGCAACGGGATCTGGAGACCCGCGCCTATACGGCGGGCGGCGGCGACTATTTCGCGCCGGGCCAGCTGGTCGGCGACTTCCTGGCGGGACGGCCCTCGACCGCACTGGGCGAGGTCGTGCCCAGCTATAGGCCAGGCGTTCGCCCGACTGATCTGGCCCCGCTTATGCCGGACTATGTGATCGCGGCGATGCGCGAGGCCCTGCCTGTCTTCGGCCGCAAAATCCCTCGCTATGACGACGCCCAAGCGGTGCTGACGGGGGTGGAGACGCGCAGTTCCTCGCCCATCCGCATGACGCGCGGCGCGGACTTCCAGAGCCTGAACGTGCGCGGTCTGTTTCCCGCCGGCGAGGGCGCGGGCTATGCCGGGGGCATCCTGTCGGCCGCCGTCGATGGCATCAAGGTCGCGGAGGCTGTCGCCCGATCAATGATCGGACAGACGGCGACCTAGACCCCATGAAAACGGCCGATGGATCGCTCCATCGGCCGTTTGTCTTTCAGCCTATCGCCCGCCTTATTCGGCCGCGACGCGATCCGCGTATTCGGGGATCTGGTCGAAGTTCATGTAGCGGTAGACCTCGTCGCGGTCGGCGTCGATGACGCCCATCTCGGCCATGTATTCGGCCACGGTGGGGATGCGGCCCATCTTGGAGGCGACAGCGGCCAGTTCGGCCGAGGCCAGGTAGACGTTCGAGCCCTTGCCCAGACGGTTGGGGAAGTTGCGGGTCGAGGTCGAGACCACGGTCGCGCCCTCCTTCACCTGGGCCTGGTTGCCCATGCACAGCGAGCAGCCCGGCATCTCCATGCGGGCGCCGGCGCCGCCGAGGGTCGAGTAGTGGCCCTCCTTGGTCAGCTCGGACGCGTCCATCTTGGTCGGCGGGGCCACCCACAGACGGGTCGGGATGTCCTTCTTGCCCTTCAGCAGCAGCGAGGCCGCGCGGAAGTGGCCGATGTTGGTCATGCACGAACCGATGAAGACCTCGTCGATCGGGGTCTCCTGCACCGCCGACAGAAGGCGTGCGTCGTCGGGGTCGTTGGGGGCGCACAGGATGGGCTCCTTGACGTCCGCCAGGTCGATCTCGATGACGTGGGCGTATTCGGCGTCGGCGTCGGCCTCCAGCAGGTTCGGCGCGGCCAGCCAGGCCTCCATGGCGTCGATGCGGCGCTGAAGCGTGCGGGCGTCGGCGTAGCCGTCGGCGATCATGTTCTTCATGAGCACGATGTTCGAAGTCATGTACTCGATGATCGGCTCCTTGTTCAGCTTGACGGTGCAACCCGCCGCCGAACGCTCGGCCGAGGCGTCGGTCAGTTCGAACGCCTGCTCCACCTTCAGGTCAGGCAGGCCCTCGATCTCGAGGATGCGGCCCGAGAACTCATTGACCTTGCCGGCCTTGGCCACCGTCAGCAGGCCCTGCTGGATGGCGTAGTAGGGGATGGCGTGAACCAGGTCGCGCAGGGTTATGCCGGGCTGCATCTCGCCCTTGAAGCGGACCAGGATCGACTCCGGCATGTCCAGCGGCATGACGCCGGTGGCGGCGCCGAAGGCCACCAGGCCCGAACCCGCCGGGAAGGAGATGCCGATGGGGAAGCGGGTGTGGCTGTCGCCGCCGGTGCCGACGGTGTCGGGCAACAGCAGGCGGTTCAGCCAGGAGTGGATCACGCCGTCGCCGGGGCGCAGGGCCACGCCGCCGCGGTTGGAGATGAACTGCGGCAGTTCACGGTGCGTCTTGACGTCGACCGGCTTGGGATAGGCGGCGGTATGGCAGAAGGACTGCATCACCATGTCGGCCGAGAAGCCGAGGCAGGCCAGGTCCTTCAGCTCGTCGCGGGTCATCGGGCCGGTCGTGTCCTGCGAGCCGACCGTGGTCATGCGCGGTTCGCAATAGGTGCCCGGACGGATGCCCTGACCCTCCGGCAGACCGCAGGCGCGGCCGACCATCTTCTGAGCGACGGTGAAGCCCTTGCCGCTGTCTTCGGGGGTCACGGGCAGTCGGAACTCGGTCGAGGCGGCCAGGCCCAGGGCCTCGCGGGCGCGGGCGGTCAGCGAGCGGCCGATGATCAGGTTGATGCGGCCGCCGGCTTGCACTTCGTCCAGCAGGACCTGCGACTTCAGCTCGAAGTCGGCGACCTTTTCGCCGTTCTTCTCGATCCTGCCCTCATAGGGATAGATGTCGATGACGTCGCCCATGTTCAGGCTGGTCACGTCGACCTCGATCGGCAGGGCGCCGCTGTCTTCCTGGGTGTTGAAGAAGATCGGGGCGATCTTGCCGCCCAGGGTCACGCCGCCGAAACGCTTGTTCGGCACGAAGGGAATGTCCTGACCGGTGGCCCAGATGACGCTGTTGGTCGCCGACTTGCGCGACGAGCCGGTGCCGACCACGTCGCCGACATAGGCGACCAGATGACCCTTGGCCTTCAGGTCCTCGATGAACTGCATCGGGCCGCGCACGCCGTCCTGCTCGGGCGTGATGCCCGGACGCGCGTTCTTCAGCATGGCCAGGTAGTGCAGCGGAATGTCGGGGCGCGACCAGGCGTCGGGCGCCGGCGACAGGTCGTCGGTGTTGGTCTCGCCGGTCACCTTGAAGACGGTGACGGTGATCTTGTCGGCGACCTTGTCGCGCGAGGTGAACCACTCGGCCTCGGCCCAGGACTTCAGCACGGCCTGGGCGTTGGCGTTGCCGCCCTTGGCCAGTTCGGCGACGTCGTGGAAGAAGTCGAACATCAGCAGGGTCTTCTTCAGACCCTCGGCGGCGACGGCGCCGACCACCGCATCGTTCAGCAGATCGATCAGCGGCTTGACGTTATAGCCGCCGACCATGGTGCCCAGCAGTTCGGTCGCACGCTCGCGCGACAGCGACGGCACGGCGAAGTCGCCATGGGCCACGGCGGACAGGAAGGAGGCCTTGACCTTGGCCGCGTCGTCCACGCCCGGCGGCACGCGATGGGTCAGCAGGTCCAGAAGTTCGTGCTCGGCGACGCCCGCCGGCGGCGCCTTGATCAGCTCGATCAGGTCGGCGGTCTGCTCGGCCGACAGCGGCAGCGGCGGAATGCCCAGGGCCGCGCGTTCGGCGACGTGAAGACGATAGGTTTCGAGCATGAGCGGCCTTCCTTGGTCCAGTCGCGACATGACCGGCCCGTCGGCCCGCCAAAACCGCGCGTGGCCTTTCCCACATAAGGGTCAGGGTCGCAAGGGAAGGGGACCCGTTCGACCTTCGACCTCCGTCGTAGACAGCGAATCGTTCGCCGACCGTTGTTTGTCGGCTGAGAAAAGGCTTAGCTTGCCTCCTGCTGCAAGTATCTGGCCCCGGAGCTTTCTGAATGCGCGGTCTCGGCGTGGGTCTGACGGTTCTGGTTCTCGCCTTCGCCCTATTCGCGGGGCTGCTGGCCTCCAAGCGCGAAGGCTTTTTCGATCCCGTCCTCTACCGGACCAACTATCCCTGCTCGCTCGAAGCACGTGAAACGCCGGGTCCGCTGGATCCCGACATCGAAAGCTGGTTCGCCGCCCCGCTGCGTAGCGTCGGCGAGCGGCCGCTCTGGAACGCGAAGTTTGACGGAAAAACCACGCTCCGCTTCACCTTCCTGCCAGCCTTTGTCGAGCCCGTCATTGTTCGGATCGACGACCTTTACGGGCCCTCCCCCCGCCTGACGGCGACGCGCCATGTCGATCAGGTTCACGTGGATGCGGGGCCTGATCACTTCGTCCGCGACTTATCGAAGGAGGATGTGGCCCCGCTCATCGCACTGATCAGCAACAGCGCCGTTCTTGATCTTGCCCCGGATTCCTGCATCTCAGGTGTCGATGGCGCAGTCTATCTGATCGAAGCCAATGGCCCGAGTGGCTATCGCTTTATCAATCGCTGGAGCGTCGAAGAGGGCGCAGTCTATGATCTGGCCAACGCCATGTACCGCCTGACCGGCTGGCCCAACGGGCGGCAAGGTCCGGACCGCAGCGATATCGATTGGCCGCCTCGCACGGATACCGCGGAAAGCTGATCGCCTCGCCGTTCAATCCAGCTTGAGCGCCTCGGCCAGCAGGCGGGCTTCGGCGGCGCGGCTTGAGCCGGCGCGCCAGGCGACGACGATTTCGCGGCGGGGGGCGTCGGCGGAAATGGGGCGGACCACGACGCCGGGGTTGTCGGCCAGACCGGCCTGAACCGCCATCTGCGGCAGGAAACTGACGCCGAGCCCTGAGGACACCATCTGGACCAAGGTATGCAGAGAGGTGGCGGCGAAGACGTCTTCGCCGCGCGGGGCCTCGATGTTGACGGCGGCCAGGGCCTGATCGCGCAGGCAGTGACCGTCCTCCAGCAGGATCAGGTCGTCGGCCTTCAACATGCCTTCCGGGATCGGCCCGGCGCCTGCCAGCGGATGGCCGACCGGGGCGGCGGCCAGGATCTCGTCATCGCCGATGCGGGCGTGGTCGATGCCCGGCGCCTCATAGGGCAGGGCGATGACGGCGGCGTCCAGCTGTCCCGCCTTCAGCCCGGCGATCAGGCGCGGGGTCAGGTCCTCGCGGATGAAAAGGCGCAGGGCCGGGTGACGGTCGCGCAGGCCGGGCAGGGCGCGCGGCAGCAGGAAGGGGGCGACAGTGGGGATGATCCCCAGGCGGAACCGGCCCGACAGGGGCTTGCCCGCATTGCGCGCCGCCTCGACCAGATCCTCGGTGCGGGCCAGGACGTCCTCGGCGCGCTTTACCGCCTCGGCGCCGACGGCGGTCAGCTGGACCGCGCCGCGCGTGCGCTCGACGACGGCGGCGCCCAGGATCTTCTCCAGTTCCTGCACCCCGGCCGACAGGGCCGGCTGGCTGACGTGGGCCGCCTCGGCGGCGCGGCTGAACGAGGCGTGCTCGGCCAGGAGCTTGAGATAGTGGAGCTGTCGCAGGGTGGGGAGCATTCGCCCCACATAGGCGCGCCCTATGGTGTTTTCAAAGACAATCGAAGTCATTGATGAGCAGGACGCCGCGAGCCGATCAGCCCGCGGCGTCCCTCGCCTCTAGTTCAGGTCGAACCGGTCGGCGTTCATCACCTTGGTCCAGGCCGCCACGAAGTCACGAACGAACTTCTCGCCGGCGTCGGCCGAGGCGTAGACCTCGGACAGGGCCCGCAGCTGCGAGTTGGAACCGAACACCAGATCGGTGCGGGTCGCGGTCCAGCGCTCCTCGCCGGTCAGGCGATCGGAACCGACGAAGGTCTCGTCGCCCTCGCCGTCCACCTGTTTCCAGCCGGTCTTCATGTCCAGCAGGTTGACGAAGAAGTCGTTGGTCAGCTGACCCGGCCGGTCGGTGAAGACGCCGTGCTTCGACCCGCCATGGTTGGCGCCCAGCACCCGCAAGCCGCCGACCAGCACGGCCATCTCCGGCGCCGTCAGGCCCAGAAGCTGAGCCCGGTCGATCAGCAGCTCCTCGGTCGGGACGTTGAAGCGCACCTGCAGATAATTGCGGAAACCGTCAGCCCGGGGTTCCAGCACCTTGAAGCCCTCGACGTCGGTCTGCTCGGCCGAGGCGTCGGTGCGGCCGGGCGTGAAGGGAACGGCGACCTCATGACCGCCGGCCTTCGCCGCCTGCTCCACCCCGACCACGCCGCCGAGGACGATCAGGTCGGCGATCGAGACATTGGCGCCCGAGGCCGCCTTGAGGTCCTCATAGACCTGGAGCACGCGAGCCAGCTTCGCCGGTTCATTGACGTCCCAGTCCTTTTGCGGCGCCAGGCGCAGGCGCCCGCCATTGGCGCCGCCGCGATGGTCCGAGCCGCGATAGGTCACGGCCGAGGCCCAGGCCGTCGACACCAGCTGGGCGACCGACAGGCCGGAGGCGGCGATAGCGGCCTTCAGCGCGGCCACGTCGGCGTCCGACAGCGCCGGCCCCGCATGCGCCGGGATCGGGTCCTGCCAGATCAGGTCCTCGGCCGGCACGTCGGCGCCGAGATAGCGGGCCCTGGGTCCCATGTCGCGGTGGCACAGCTTGAACCAGGCGCGGGCGAACTGGTCGCCGAAATAGGCCGGATCGGCGCGGAACCGCTCCATGATCTTGCGGTACTCGGGGTCGATCTTGAACGCCATGTCGGCGGTCGTCATCATCGTTGGCACGCGCTTGCCGGGCGTGTGGGCGGCGGGGGCCAGGGTCTCGGGCGGATTGCCGACCGGCTGCCACTGCTTGGCGCCCGCCGGACTACGAACCAGTTCGTAGTCGTGGTCCAGCAGCATGTCGAAGAAGGTCATGTCCCAGGTGATCGGCGTCGGGGTCCAGGCGCCCTCGATGCCCGACGTGATCGTATGGTCGCCGATTCCGCTCTCGTGGCCCGAGATCCAGCCGAGACCCTGTTGGGCGATGTCGGCGCCCTCGGGACTGACGCCCACCTTGGAGGCGTCGCCGGCGCCATGGGCCTTGCCGAAGGTGTGCCCCCCGGCGGTCAGGGCGGCCGTCTCCTCGTCTTTCATGCCCATGCGAGCGAAGGTTTCGCGAATGTCGCGCGCCGACTGCAGAGCCTCCGGCACGCCGCCCGGTCCCTCCGGGTTGACGTAGATGAGGCCCATCTGGATGGCGGCCAGGGGCTCCTCCAGGGCCATCTGCTTGTCAGGCTGAATTCGGGTCTCGTTGCCCTCCTCGCCGACCCACTGTTCCTCGGTGCCCCAGTAGACATCCTTTTCCGGCTCCCAGACGTCGGCGCGGCCGCCGCCGAAGCCGAAGACCGGTCCGCCCATGCTTTCGATGGCGACAGTGCCGGCCAGGATCATCAGATCGGCCCAGCTGAGCTTGGCGCCGTACTTCTGCTTGATCGGCCACAAAAGGCGCCGGGCCTTGTCCAGGTTGCCGTTGTCCGGCCAGGAGTTGAGCGGGGCGAAACGCTGCTGGCCCGCGCCGGCGCCGCCGCGACCGTCGCCGGTGCGATAGGTGCCCGCCGAGTGCCAGGCCATACGGATGAAGAAGGGGCCATAGTGGCCATAGTCCGCCGGCCACCAAGGCTGACTGTCGGTCATCAGGGCGGTCAGGTCGCGCTTCACCGCCGCCAGGTCCAGCGACTTGAAAGCGGCGGCGTAGTCGAAGTCGTCGCCCATGGGATCGCCGGACTTGCCCTGCTGATGCAGGATGTCCATCGCCATCTGGTTGGGCCACCAGTCGCGATTGGTGCGACCGAGCAGGGAGCGCAAGGCGCCCGGCTCTTTCCTGGGATCGTGGAGAGGGGTGGGGCCGCCTGCTTGTCCGTCCATGACTTTCCTCCTCGTTGGCTGATTATCACCGGAGCCTACGCCCGGTTCCCCACCAAAGGAAAATCGATAAACTTTGTCACCATCAGCAATGAAACTTATGGCGAGGCTTCTACTCGACCCGTGGCTGTCCATAACGAAAATCTATTCGTGATTGTGAAATCATCGATTTGACTTCCAGCCTTCCACCCCCCATCTGAGGCCCATCGGCGATGCGTCTCCCCGCGACGCCGGCTGTCTCATATTGTCAGAATGGAGCTCCACTATGCTGGGCGTCGGTCAAAAACTGCCTGAATTCAAGATCACTGGCGTGAAGCCGGGCTTCAACGACCATGAAGAAAACGGCGTCTCGGCGTTCGAAACGCTGACGCAGGACAGCTTTGACGGCAAGTGGAAGGTCATCTTCTTCTACCCGAAGGACTTCACCTTCGTCTGCCCGACCGAAATCGCCGCCTTCGCCAAGCTGGGCAAGGATTTCGAGGATCGCGACACCGTCGTCCTCGGCGGCTCGACCGATAACGAATTCGTCAAGCTGGCCTGGCGCCGCGACCACTCGGACCTGAACAAGCTGCCGATCTGGCAGTTCGCCGACACCGGCGGCAAGTTCGCTCGCGAACTGGGCATCCTGGACGAAGACAACGGCGTCGCCCTGCGCGCCACCTTCGTGGTCGATCCGCACAACGTCGTGCAGCACGTCTACGTCACCAACCTGAACGTGGGCCGTTCGCCGGAAGACACGCTTCGCGTGGTCGATGCTCTGCAGACCGACGAGCTGTGCGCCTGCAACCGCCCTGTCGGCGGCGAGACCCTGGCCGCTTAAGTACTGGCCAAGGAAGGCCCGGACCGCGTTCGTAATGGTCCGGGCCGCCCCTCTTTGAAGGCGGCGGCGGGCGACCGTCGCCGCCTTTTTCATGCTCGACGCTCCGCCCTGACGGCGCGCGTCGGCAGCCCCTATATTGTATTCGGCGCAAGCGGCGCCGTTGAGCAGAAGGAAGTTCTCATGTCCATCGACGCCCTGCGCGACCTCATCCCGGCCTATGGCAAGGACATCTCCCTGAACCTGTCGTCGCTGGCCAATGAGACGGTGCTGAACGACCAACAAAAGTGGGGCTGCTTCCTGGCCTCGGCCCACGCCATCGGCGTCGCCCCGGCCGTCAAGGCCATCGAGGCCGCGGCCGCCGCCGTCCTGACCCCCGAAGCGATGAACGCCGCCAAGGCCGCCGCCGCCATCATGGGCATGAACAACATCTACTACCGCTCGCTGCACCTGATGAAGAACAACGAGTACACGACCCTGCCGGCCAAGCTGCGCATGAACGTCATCGCCAATCCGGGCGTCGAGAAGCTGGACTTCGAACTGTGGTCGACCGCCGTCTCGGCCATCAACGGCTGCGGCGCCTGCCTGGACGCCCACGAAGGCGAACTGCGCAAGCACGGCGTCCCGAACGTGCAGGTTCAGGCCGCTCTGCGCATCGGCGCCGTGGTCCACGCCGCCAGCCGGATCGTCGCCTCGGAAGCCGCCCTGGCGGGCTGATCCCGTCAACATCGCCAGACAGCAGAAAGGCGCGGAGCGATCCGCGCCTTTTTCAATTCCGGCCTTGAAGGCTTCAGTCCTTGTCGGCGGGGCTCTCGTGGCCGGCCATTTCGCGCATCATGTCCAGCACCAGCTTCTGCTGTCGCACCGACAGCTGCGGCGCCAGGCGACCGATCTCGATGCTCTGACGCGTCGTGGGAAAGTCGTGGACAAAGGCCTCCGTCTCGCCCTCGGCCATGCCCGGCGTTGGCGTGGTCAGCCCTTCGAAGAAGTAGCCGATATCGACCTTGAAGAAGCGGGCGATGTCCCAGAGCTTGGAGGCGGAAACCCGGTTGGCGCCCTTCTCGTACTTCTGGATCTGCTGGAAGGTCAGGCCCAGGGCTCGCCCCAGATCACTCTGATTATACCCGAGAGCGATGCGCTTTTCGCAAACCCGCCGTCCGACATGACGGTCCACCGGATGGGGACCATCCTCTACAGCGCCTCTGACCATCACGCGTTCTCGCTGAAATCTACGCCCGAACTCAAGTGTGCTGAAATGCGACGGATCGCGAGGGCTGTCATTACAATTCGCCCGACGCGGGTGTCCTGACCGCGCGCCATCCTCTAGTGCCCGTCCTCGTCTCTGAGGGCTTTGATCACCGCCAGGAGGGTTCGCTGGCGCGCTTCGGGAAGCTTTCTGGCGGCCGATCCGATCCGTTGAACGAGGGGGTGGCCGACAGACGGCGGACCGACGAAGACCGTCTCGGCCCCGTCGCTCATGCCCGGTTGTCGCGGCTGCAGAACGATACTGGACGGCAGGCCCTCGTAGATCTCCGCCACCTCCACATTCATCGCCTTGCAGAACTGCCAGAGCCGGGCCGCCGGCACCCGATTCTCACCGCTCTCGTGACGTCCCCACTGATTGGCGGATACACCGAGCTTCTGGCCCATCTCGGCCTGGGTCATTCCGCGATCCTCTCGCATGGCGCGCAAACGGGCGCCCAGCGGCTCGTCGATGTGACGCGTCCGCTTGCGGTCCAGTTCTTCCTCGTCGCCCGCCTTGGTCATGCCCGATCCCTGCGCCGCTTCCAGGCCAGGCCGCCCGCCAGCATCAAGGCCAGCAGGACGCCGAACAGACCGTCGCCCCAGCGGCCGTAGAGGGTCGGCGTCGCCGGCTCCGGCAGGTGCACGTCGATAACGCCGGCGTGGCCGGGATCCAGCCGCTTGCCGTCCACCACCCGGCCCCAGGGGTCGATCATGGCCGAGACGCCGGTGGGGGTGGCGCGGGCGATGGGCAGGCCGGTCTCGATGGCGCGATAGCTGGCCAGGTTCAGATGCTGGCGCGGTCCCGAGGTGGCGCCGAACCAGGCGTCGTTGGAGACATTGACGATCCAGGCCGGTCGCGCGTCGCCGCTGGCGGGGGTGAAGCCCGGATAGAGGCTTTCATAGCAGATCAGCGGCTGGACGCTGGGGGCGTTGACCAGGCTGATCGGCGCGGGCCGGGGACCGGCGCTGAAATCGGCCGGGACATGGACCAGGCTGCGCACGCCGATGCGGCTCATCAGACGGCCCAGCGGCAGATATTCGCCGAAGGGCACCAGGCGGTGCTTGTCGTAGATGGCGCCGATGCGCAGGCCCGCCGCGCCCTCGTCGTTCAGCGCGAACAGGCTGTTGTAATAGCGGGCGCCGCCTTCGGCGGAGGGATCGGCCTCACCACGGCTGATGCCCATCAGCAGGGTCTGACCGGTCTGCAGGGCGCCGGCGATGGCCTGGGCGTCCGGCGAGTTGAACACGTCGTTGGCCGTGGCGGGCAGGGCCCCCTCGGGCCAGACCACCACGTCAGGGACCGCCGCGCCGGGCTGGGCGGTCAGGGCGACATAGCGATCGACGATGGCCTGATAGGCCTCAGGGCTCCATTTGGATTCCTGCGGAATGTCGGCCTGGACCAGACGCACCACGGTCGGCCCGTCCACGCGCTGGGCCGAGGACAGCCGGAAGGCGCCAAAGGCGAACAGGCCCGCCAGGACGGCCACGCCCAAACCCGCCGCGATCAGGCGCGAACGACGCGGTCCGGCGGCGACCAGCAGGCCGAGCGCCGAAACCGCGGCCAGCGTCACCAGCCCCAGGCCATAGACGCCGGCCACCGCGGCGAACTGCGACATGGCCGACCCCGCCTGCCAGGCGGCGCCGGTCGGGTTCCAGGGAAAGCCGGTCAGGACATGGCCGCGCAACCACTCCAGCAGGGCGAACAGGGCGGCGAACAGCAGGACGCGGCGCGCCCCCGCCGGGGCGAAGCGGCGGTGAAGGGCCGTCGCCGCCCCGAAGAAGAGCCCCAAGCCCATGGGCAGCAGGCTGGCGGCGAAGGGCGCCATCCAGGCCTGATCCTTGTTGACCAGGAAGGCCTCGGCCACCCACCAGCAGCCGATGAAGAAGTAGGAGAATCCCGCCAGCCAGCCGACCCAGAAGCCGCCCTTCACCGTGCGCGACCGCTCGGCCAGCAGCATCAGCAGCGGATAGCCCAGCAGGCCGGGCAGGACGCCGAACGGCGGATGGGCCAGGGCGGCGCCGGCGCCGGCCAGCAGGGCCAGGGCGATGCGGCCCCAGCGGTTCGTCAGCACGCCCCCCCAAAGGGCCGACAAGCGGTCGATCATACAGTCGCCTCGTGCTCAGCAGCATAGGGATCGGCGACGCCGAGCGACGCCAGGATTTCGCGCTCCTCGGCCTCCATCTCCTCGGCCTCGGCGTCATCCTCGTGGTCGCGGCCCAGCAGGTGCAGCACGCCGTGAACGACCAGATGGCTCAGATGATCGGACAGGGTCTTGCCCTGAGCCTCGGCCTCGGCCGCGCAGTAGGCATGACCCAGCACCACGTCGCCCAGATGAGGGAAGGCGCTCTCGGCCGCCGGGAAGGACAGGACATTGGTCGGCCGGTCCTTGTCACGGAAGCGGGCGTTCAGGTCCTGCACTCCGGCGTCGTCGGTCAGCAGGACGACCACGTCGCCCTCGACCGTTCCAAGCGCCGCCGTCGCCGCGCTCAGCACCACCGCCTCGGCGTCGGGCAGGGCGGCGGTCCAGGCCGCGTCCTCGACTTCGATCTCGATCATCAATCTTCGTCCTCAAGATCCGGCGTCGGGCGATTTCGCGCGGAATCGGCGTCATAGGCGCGCACGATGCGCTCGACCATGGCGTGACGCACCACGTCCTCGGCCTTGAAGGCCTGAACGCCCACCCCCTTCACGTCCTTCAGAATGCGCAGGGCGTGGCTGAGGCCGGAATCGCGCGGATTCAGCAGGTCGATCTGCGACGGGTCGCCGGTGACGACCATGCGCGCGCCCTCGCCCAGACGGGTCAGGACCATCTTCATCTGCAGCCGCGAGGTGTTTTGGGCCTCGTCGACGATGATGAAGGCGTGGCTGAGCGTGCGGCCGCGCATGAAGGCGATGGGGGCGGCCTCGATCTCGCCCTTCTCGCGACGTCGCCGCACGTCCTCGACGCCAAGGATGTCGTTCAGCGCCTCCCAGATCGGGGCCAGATAGGGATCGACCTTTTCATTCAGATCGCCGGGCAGGAAGCCGAGCTTCTCGCCCGCCTCGACCGCCGGACGGGTGATGACCAGACGATCCACCTGCCCCCGGCGCAGCAAGCTCGCGCCGTAGGCGGCCGCCAGGAAGGTCTTGCCCGTGCCCGCCGGACCAACGCCGAAGGTCAGTTCGCAGCGGCTGAGCAGATCCAGATACTGGGCCTGGGCCGCCGTCTTGGGCGCAATGGCGCCCCGGCGTCCGACCGGCAGGCTGATGGCGTCCGGCACCACGCGTCCCTGATCGGGTCGCGGCTGCGACACGGCCGCCCCCAGCGCCATGCGGACGTCGGCCTCGGTGATCTCGGCCCCTGTGTCGGCCCGCTTGGCCAGGGTCTCGACGACGCGCTTGGCCTGGGCCCGGTCCCGCGCCGAACCGTTGATGGAGACGCCGCCCCCCGGCGCCTCGACCAGGACCTTGAACGCGTCTTCGATCAGGGCGACGTGACGGCTGTTGGGACCGATCACGGCCCGCAAGGCCTGATCGCTCAGGGACAGGAATTCGGACTCTCGCGCCATCAAGGCTCCTTTTTAGGCTCCCTATCGCCTCGCTTGCGGCGCGAGGCGGCTTGTGGGACGCCGCACTATAGATCGCGGTCTCGTCATGGGACCAGCGGACCTAGATAGTGACGGCCCCGGCCAACCGCCCGTTCAGACTGTTCTGAGCGCCGCTGATGATCTGAACCGGAACGATCTGGCCCAGCAGATGATCCGCGCCATCGACGTGAACCGCCTGCAAGTAGGGCGAGCGGCCGATGGCCTGACCAGCGTAGCGGCCCTTCTTCTCGAACAGGACGTTCAGGGTCTTGCCCGCCTGAGCCGCGTTGAAAGCGGTCTGCTGCTCGAACAGCAGGGTCTGCAGCCGCTGCAGGCGTTCCAGTCCGACCTTGTCCTCGATCTGCCCCGGCATGGTGGCGGCGGGCGTGCCGGGACGCGGCGAATAGACGAAGCTGAAGGCGCCCGCATAGGTCACCTGGCGCACCAGATCGAGGGTGTCCTCGAAGTCTCGGTCGGTCTCGCCGGGGAAGCCGACGATGAAATCGCCGGCGATGGCCATATCGGGTCGCGCCTCGCGGATGCGGGCGATCAGGTCGATGTATTTCTGACGGCCGTGCTTGCGGTTCATCAGTCGCAGCACCCGGTCCGAACCTGCCTGAACCGGCAGATGAAGATAGGGCATCAGGACGTCCAGATCGGCGTGGGCGGCGATCAGATCGTCGGACATGTCATTGGCGTGACTGGTCGTATAGCGGATGCGGTCCAAGCCCGGGATCTCGGCCAGGGCATAGGCCAGCCGCGCCAGGGTGAAGGCTTTTCCGTCCGGGCCCTCGCCGTCGTAGGCGTTGACGTTCTGACCCAGCAGGGTGACCTCGCGCACGCCCCGGTCGGCCAGGGCGCGGGCCTCGGCGAGCACGGCCGCGACCGGGCGCGACCACTCCGCGCCCCGCGTATAGGGCACCACGCAGAAGGTGCAAAACTTGTCGCAGCCCTCCTGAACCGTGAGGAAGGCGGTCGGTCCGGCGCCACCGCGCGCTGTGGGCAAGGCGTCGAACTTCTCGTGCGGGGCGAAGTCGGCGCCGATGCGCTCGCCTCGCGCCCGCGCCGTGCGGGTCAGCAGTTCCGGCAGCTGGTGATAGGCTTGGGGGCCGACCACCAGGTCCACCGCCGGCTGGCGCTTCATGATCTCTTCGCCCTCGGCCTGAGCGACGCAGCCCGCGACGGCGATGGTCATGCCGCCGTCGCCGCGCGCCAGCTTGCGCTCGCGCATCTGCTTCAGCTTGCCCAGCTCGGAATAGACCTTCTCGGCGGCCCGTTCCCGGATATGGCAGGTGTTGAGAATGACGAAGTCGGCGGCCTCGGGCGCATCCGTCGTGGCATAGCCCAGCGGGCGCAGGACATCGGCCATGCGCTCCGAGTCATAGACGTTCATCTGACAGCCGTAGGTCTTGATGAACAGGCGCTTGGGCGCAAGGACGCCTGCCGCGCCGTCCGCCGTTTCCACGGGCTTTTCGAGGGTATCGGTCATGCGCGGCTTATGATCGCCGAAGCCGGCGGCGGCAAGACGAGCAGGCGCAGCCTCAGCTGTCCGTAGGCTCCACACGCGCGGCGTGGCGCTTGTAGATCAGACCCTCGCGCTCGCTCGGCTCCACGCCCTCGATCGAGTGGCCGTAAAGCTCCAGCTTGTGCCCGACCAGCTCGAAGCCCAGACGCTTGGCGATCTCGTTCTTCAGCCGTTCGATCTCGGCGTCGAAAAACTCGATGACCTCGCCGGTCTTGGTGTCGATCAGGTGGTCGTGGTGATCGTCGCCCGCTTCTTCATAGCGGCTGCGGCCGTCGCCGAAGTCGTGCTTTTCGACCACGCCGGCTTCCTCGAACAGGCGGACCGTCCGATAGACGGTGGCGATCGAGATATGCGGATCGATCGACGAGGCGCGGCGATACAGCTCCTCGACGTCGGGGTGGTCCTCGGCCTGGGACAGAACGCGGGCGATCACGCGCCGCTGCTCGGTCATGCGCATGCCGCGATCGGCGCAGAGTTTCTCGATCCGTTCCATACGGCCGAAGATAGGCTGAGCCGTCGTTTTATGGAAGCGGTCGCGAGAAGTTCAGCGACAGAACCAGCGCGTCCTCGCGACTTCCGTCCGCACGCGCATAATAGCCGCGACGACGCCCGGCCTCGGCGAAGCCCGTGCGGGCGTAGAGGGCGCGGGCGGCGACATTGCCTTCGGCCACCTCCAGGAACATCCGTTCGGCGCCCAGTGTCGCGGCGCGGACGACGGCCTCTGCGACCAGCCGGCCCCCCAGACCGCCGCGTCGGGCGGCCGGCCGCACGGCCAGGGTCAGGATTTCAGCCTCGTCGGCGACGACCCGGATCAGGATGAAACCGTCGTCCTCCGCCACGAGAAGGACGCCCGGCGAGACAAGAAGCGCCGAAAGGCTGGCCTCGTCCCAGGGCGTGTCGAACGCCTCGGCATGGAGGCCGGCCAGACGGGCGGCGTCGCTCACGTTGTCGCCGAGGGGCGCGGCTGGCCCGGCAGGCGACTGGGCGGAACGGCGTCGGGCGCCCTCAGATAGAGAGGACGAGGCGGCGCGGCCGCCGGATCGACCACGGCGGTCATATAGGCCAGGGCTTCGGGCGAGGGCGCCGGCAGACGCGCAGTCACGGCCGCGCCCAGACGCTCGGGGAAGGTTTCGACCAGCAGGCCGGCGCCGGATCCCGCCAGGATCGGCGGCGCGCCGGCGGCGGCGTGAAAGATGCGGTCGGCCGCCGCGTCCAGCGACAGGGCCTCGGCCGGGCCGAGCGGACGCCCGTCGCGAAACAGCCGCGCATAGACCTGGCCGCGACGCGCGTCGATGACGGCGGCGACCAGACCGGCCGGCTTGATGGAGACCGCCAGGCCGTCCAGCGTCGACAGACCGATGACCGGTCGATCCAGAGCTGCGCCCAGCCCTTGGGCGAAGGCCAGGCCGACCCGCAGACCGGTGAAGGAGCCAGGCCCCACGGTGACGCCGATCCGGTCCAGCGCCTCGAACCCGCCGCCCGCTTCCTTCTCCGCGTCGGCCACGGCGTCGCGCACCATCCCGGCCAACCGCTCCTGATGGCCCTTGGTCATTAGTTCGGAGCGGACGCCGAGAAGCCGCCCATCCTCGACCACGCAGGCCGTGCAGGCGCCCAGCGCCGTATCCACGATCAGAACTCTCATCGCGGCCTTCCTATCGGGCGGATCAGGCCGACGCCAGCGCCTCGACCACCCGCGCCACGGCCTGACGGACCGCCGGGTCTGCGATCCGGGGGAAGGCCTGGGCCAGGGCGCGTCCGTCGGCCGTGTCCGTCAGCTCGCGCGCGGCGGCTCCGGGATCGCCCGCATCCGTCCGCACCGGAAAGAAGTCGGCGACGGAGCAGCCCAGCACGGTCGCCATCTGGTGCATGCGTGAGGCGGAGACGCGATTGGCCCCCTTCTCGTATTTCTGAACCTGCTGAAAGCTGACGCCCAGCTGGTCCGCCACCGCCGTCTGCGACAGCCCCAGGGCGGAGCGCCGCGCCGCCATCCGCGCGCCCACGGCGACATCGATATCCTGCGTGCGACGGTTCATTGACTGCTCCTCCTCATCGGTCAGGAGGAGAGTTTCATCTCAAAGCATGAAACGCAACCATTTCGTTTCATCAATCATCCAGACGCGCCACGACCGCCGCCGCCATCCGGACGCGGGCGCGGGGGATGCGTTCGATCGTCAGACGCGCGCCCGCGCCGCGCACCACCAGTTCCGCCTCGTCCGATCGCACGTAGAGCCGCGCGCGCAACGTTCCGTCATCCATCTCAACGACGCAGCCCTGGTCCCGGCGCGGCCATCGGTCGGGCACGTACTCCAGAACCGTTCCCGCCGCGGCCCAGGGCGCCAGCTCATCCGTCGAAAGCTGCAGCCGCCGCCGTGCGGCGATCGGCGGGGTCTCAAAGGCGCGTCCCTTGGCCTGAAGCCCGTCCGGGACGCTCCTTGGCGGGGCGGGGACGACGCCGACCAAGAGGGCCAAATCCTCGGGCGTGGCGTCCAGAGCGCCCGTCAGGCGGCGCTGCACGTCGGGGCGGAACAGGCCTGTACGCTTGCCGGCTTCATAGAGGCCCCACCCCTGGCTGGTCATGCCGATCCTCTGACCCGCCTCCGCCTGGCTCAGACCGCGCTCGCGGCGCAGGGCGCCCAGGGCTTCGCCAAGGGCGCGCCCCTCGGCGCCGGCGTCCTCATCGGAATTGAAACGGGCCATGCGGCGATCATGCCCCACGGCCCGTCTGGACGATAGTGTTTCATGTGAAACAGCTATGGGGCGGAGCGCATCTTTCATGGGCCGCGATCAGAAGGCTCCGCCTTCTCGACCCGACGCGGCCTGGCGCGTCGGGCGCGGTAGAGCCCGTCCTAGATGACCTGCTCGACGCTGGTCACTTCCGGAATGTAGTGGCGCATCATCTGCTCGACGCCGGACTTCAGGGTGGCGGAGGAGGAGGGGCAGCCCGAACAGGCGCCGCGCATCCGCAGACGCAGGACTCCGGTTTCCAGATCGAAATGGTCGAACAGGATGTCGCCGCCGTCCTGAGCCACGGCCGGGCGGATGCGGCTGTCGAGCAGGCCCTTGATCTCGGCGACGATCTCGCTGTCCTCGCCGGCCGCTTCGTCCATCGCCTCGACGCCGCGCGTCAGGGGCGCGCCGGAGACGAAGTGATCCATGATCACCGCCAGGATCGGAGCCTTCATCTCGCTCCAGTCGGGAGCCTGAACCCCGCGCGTGACCGAGACGTAGTCCGCGCCGAAGAAGACGCCCTCGACCCCCTCCAACTGGAACAGGGCCTCGGCCAGCGGCGAGGCCGTCGCCTCGTCGATGGTGCGGTATTCCAGAACGCCTTCGGGCGCCACGTCGCGGCCCGGCAGGAATTTCAGGACATGGGGATTCGGCGTGGGTTCGGTCTGGATGAACATGGGCGGGAGATGCGCCCCCGGCGCGACATCTTCAAGACCCATGAACCGCGCCAATCGTCGCTTCAAGCGCGGCGAGCGATAGCGACCCCAGGAATTACGCCAGATCTTCGATGTCGGCCTCGGTCAGTTCGCCGGGCACGATGGTCACCGGCAGCTTGCGGCCGCTGAAGGCTCCGCCCTGCTTCAGCACGGCCGATACCAGAGGCCCCGGCCCCCGCGCGCCCGAGCCCGCGGCCAGCACCAGAATCTTGATATCGGGATCAGCGCCGACCGCCTTGCGGATAGCGTCCTGGGGATCGGCCTCTTCGATGAGGAAGATCGGCGCCGCGCCCGACTTCTCCGCGGCCTCCTCCCCGATGCGGTTGAGCAGAAGCTCGGCCTCCTCGCGCTGCTGACGGCGAATTTCGTCGCGGACGCCGGACCAGTGCTCGTCCGATCCGCCGGCGAGAGCCCGCAGCAGGACCACGCGACCGCCGGTCGATTTGGCCCGCCGCGCGGCGTAGCCCAAGGCGGCGCCGAACTCGGGGCTGTCGTCGACGACGACGAGGAACTTCCTGGGCATGGGTCTTTCCGCCTTGCGGATCTCTGAACAGCGGAGACCACCTAACGCCAACCCGCCCCAAACGCCAAGGCCCGCCCGCCTCGCCGCGAACGACGAAACGGGCGGGCCCATTCAGGCAATTTACGCGACTGCGCTCAAGTGGCGAGCGACCGTGTCGCGAGCGTAGCGCTCCGGGAAGCGCCTAGCTTCCCAGCACTTCACGAATAGCCCCGTTGGCGATGGTCAGCTTGGCGAAGGTCCAGCCAGCGCCCGAGGTCTCGATCTCGTCCACGGCGGCGCGCAGGGATTCGACCTGGCCCATGCGGGCCCCGATCCAGGCGTCGACGGCCTGCTCGGCGGCTTCTTCGCTAGCGCCCGCCGTCTCGACCGAAGCCTTGGCCACGGCCCGGGTCAGCTGCTGCTGCTCGGCCATCAAGTCCTGGATCAGGCGACGCACGGCCAGCCGGTCGAAGTGATCGCCCGACGGCACCGAGCCGGCCGCGACGCGCAGGCGGTCGAAGTCGAAGGCGGCCCCGACCTGGTGATAGAGACGGGCCATGGCCGGGGCGCTCCAGCCCAGTTCATTGGCCAGGTCGCCGATGTCCGCCGTGGCCACCATGGGCCGCAGCAGGGCGATATCGCGCGCCAGATCTTCCGGCGCGCCCAGGCCGACGAAGGTCGCCACGCGGGCCTCGAACTGCTGCTGCTCGAAGCGCGACAGCACCTCGGGGCCGGCGGCGCGAAGGGCGTCGGCGGCCGGCTGATAGGCGGCGATCATGCCGCCGACCGTGGTCTCGGTGCGGGCCGCGCGACGGGCCAGCCAGTAGGTCTGGCGACGCAGGACCTTGGCGATCTCACGATACAGCGCCGTCTGGGCCTCGGCCGGGATCTTCAGATCCAGCGCAGAGACGGCCTTCCAGGCCTGATCCAGGCGGAAGACCTGACGCGCCGTCTCGAAGGCCGTGACCATGGCGGCGGTGTCGCATTCCGCCGCCGCCCGCAGACGATCGGGGAAGGTCGGCCCGGCCATGTTGACGATCTCGTTCGACAGCACGGTGGCGATGATGTCCCGACGCAGACGGTGGGCCTTCATGTCCTCTTCGAACTTCGCCAGCGGAGCCGGGAAGTAGTGGACCAGCAGGCGCTCGAAGAAGGCGTCGTCCGGGGCCGAGGAGCCGACGATCTCGTCAAACAGCTCCAGCTTGGAATAGGCCGTCAGCACCGCCAGTTCGGGCCGCGTCAGGGCGGCGCCCTGCAGCTTCATCTCCGCGATGCGAGCGTCGTCGGGCAGGTATTCCACGGCGCGGTTCAGCTTACCCAGCGCCGTGAGGTGCTGCATGAAGGCCTGCTGGGCGTCCAGAGCGTCGACGCCTTCCGCCTGTTGCAGGGTCAGGGCCAGGGTCTGGTCGTAGTTGTGGGCCAGAACCTTGAGGCCGACCTCGTCCGTCATCGACTTAAGCAGGGCGTTGCGGTCCTCGGCCTTGAGGTGGCCCGAGGCGATGGCGCCGCCGGTGAGGATCTTGATGTTCACCTCATGGTCGGACGAGTCCACACCGGCCGAGTTGTCGATGGCGTCGGTGTTCAGGCGCATGCCCGCGCGCGCCGCTTCGATGCGGCCCAGCTGGGTGGCGCCCAGGTTGGCGCCCTCGCCGAGCACCAGGGCGCGAACCTCTCCGCCGTTGATGCGGATGGCGTCGTTGGCCTTGTCGCCGGCCTGGGCGTTGGTCTCGCCCGCGCCCTTGATGTAGGTGCCGATGCCGCCGAAGTAGAGCAGCTCGGCGCGCGCCTTCAGGATGGCCTGCATCAGGGTGGTCGGGTCGACGGTGTCGGCCTCGATATCCAGCAGGGCCTTGATCTGCGGAGTAAGCGTGATGGTCTTGGCCGCCCGCGAGAAGACGCCGCCGCCCTCCGAGATCAGGCTCTTGTCATAGTCCTGCCAGCTGGTGCGCGGGGTCTCGAACAGACGCTGGCGTTCCGCGAAGGACGTGGCCGTGTCCGGGTTGGGGTCGATGAAGATGTCGCGGTGGTCGAAGGCCGCGACCAGCTTGATCGCCTTGGAAAGCAGCATGCCGTTGCCGAAGACGTCGCCCGACATGTCGCCCACGCCGACCACGGTGAAGGGTTCGGACTGGATGTCCTTACCCATTTCGCGGAAGTGACGCTTGACCGCCTCCCAGGCGCCACGCGCCGTGATGCCCATCTCCTTGTGGTCGTAACCGGCCGACCCGCCCGAGGCGAAGGCGTCGTCCAGCCAGAAGCCGTAGGACTGGCTGACGCCGTTGGCGATGTCCGAGAAGGTCGCCGTGCCCTTGTCCGCCGCCACGACCAGATAGGGATCGTCGCCCTCCCAGGCCACGACATTGGCCGGGCGCACGGGCGCGCCGTCGCCGACGATGTTGTCGGTGATGTCCAGCAGGCCGGACAGGAAGGTCTTGTAGGCGCGGATGGCCTCGGCCTGGACCGCGTCGCGGTCGCCGCCGACCGGCAGCTGCTTGGGATAGAAACCGCCCTTGGAGCCGACCGGCACGATGACCGAGTTCTTGACCTGCTGCGCCTTCACCAGACCCAGGACCTCGGTGCGGAAGTCATCACGACGATCCGACCAACGCAGACCGCCGCGCGCCACGGGGCCGAAGCGCAGGTGGACGCCCTCGATGTGCGGCGCCCAGACGAAGATCTCGCGGAAGGGCTTGGGCAGGGGCAGGTCCTCAAGCTCGCGCGAGGCGATCTTGATCGAGATGTGGGGCTTCGGCGTTCCCTCGGCGTCGACCTGATAGAAGTTGGTGCGCTTGATCGCGCCGATCAGCAGGGCGATACGGCGCAGCACCCGGTCGTGATCCAGGCTCTTCACGTCCTGCAACAGGGCGACGATCTTGTCGTTCAGTTCGGCGACCAGGGCTTCCCGCGCCTCGACCGCGCCGCCGTGGGCCGGATCGAACTTCGCCTTGAACAGGGACAGGATGGCGCGGGCCACGGTCGGATATTCGCGCAGGGCGGCTTCCTGCACCGCCTGCGAAGGATCCAGGCCGGTCTGCTGACGATAGCGGGCCAGGGTGCGGATCAGGGCCGCCTCGCGCCAGTCCACGCCCAGCTCCAGCACCAGGCGGTTGAAGCCGTCGCTCTCGGTGCGGCCCGTCCAGACCGCCGAGAAGGCGGCCTCGAACGGGGCCTTGATGTCCGCGAAGGTCAGGGCTTCGCCACGCGGATCCTCCAGCAGGAAGTCGTGGATGTAGACCGGCGTGTCGCCCGTCGTGCGGATGACGTGGTCCGACTCCTCCAGCGTCTTCAGCCCCATGTCGGCCAGGATCGGCAGGACATCGGACAGCGGCACGGCCGAGCCGCGGCGATAGAGCTTGAAGCGGAATTGCAGCGGGCTTTCGTCCGCCGTGCGGAAGGCGCGCACGGCCACCGGTTCGGCGTGAACCCCGTCTGCGGCCGAGCCGTCGTTGAGACGGTCGAACTGTTCCAGATCGGCGACGGCCTCGGCGGCGTCGTAGCGGTCGCGATAGGAGACGCCGAAGCCGTCGGCCCATTTGGCGCTGGTCGGCCCGACTGCGACCTCATCCACGTCGGCGGCGCGCAGGGCGGTTTCGAAGCGATCGATCCAGCTGCGGCCGGCCTCGGCCACCTCGGCCTCCAGGGCCTTCAGGTCGGGGTCCAGGTGTGCGCCGGGCTCGACGCCGATGATGTAGTGGACGCGCGTCAGCGGCTGGTCCGTCAGCTGCGGATACCAGGCCGAGACCCGCCCGCCCCAGGCCTTGGCCAGAATGCCGCCAATGCGCTGGCGCAGGCCGGCGTCGAAGCGTTCGCGCGGGATGAAGCAAAGGACCGAGACGAAACGGTCGAACGGATCGCGACGCGTGAACAGGCGGATCCGCGGGCGGTCATAGAGGTGAAGGATGCCGAGCGCCGTATCCAGCAGCTCGTCCTCGCTGATCTGGAACAGCTCGTCGCGGGGATAGTTCTCGAGGATGTTCTTCAGGCGCTTGTAGTTGTGGCTGCCCGGCGCCTTGCCGGCGCGTTCCAGGGCGTTGGCCGCCTTGCGCCGGATCAGCGGCACCTCCTTGGCCATCTTGTCGTAAGCCTCGGCGGTGAAAAGGCCGACGAAGCGCGTCTCGCCCGAGGCCTTGCCGTCCGCGCCGTAACGCTTGACCCCGACATAGTCCATGTAGGCGCGGCGATGGACGCGCGAACGGATGTTGGCCTTGGCCACGGTCACCGGCTCGCTGAGATCGAGCTGGCGCTGCATGGCGGCGGTCAGGACGGCGGGCTCGGAGGCGCGACGCAGGACGCGGCGCTCGGGATCGCCCAGCACGCCCAGCCCCTGGTCGGAAACGTCCAGCGGCGCCTCGGGCGCGTAGCCGCCGTCCGCGCTGCGCGGATAGGCGTAGTCGCGGGCGCCGAGGAAGACGAAGTGATCGCTCTTGGCCCAGCGCAGGAAGGCGATGTTCTCCTCCAGCACGGCCGGATCGACGGACGCAGGGGGCGCGGCCTCCAGCTGGGCGACGGCGTCCTGCATCAACTGCACCATGGCGCCGTGATCCGACACGGCGGCGCGCACGTCCGCCAGGGCCTGGGCCAGGCCTTCGCCGAGGGCGTCACGACGTTCCTGGGGCAGGGGGTCGATGACGGCGATGATCAGGGAATCGCGACGCCCCGACGCGATCTCGACGATCGGGTGGAAGAGGGCGCGCACGGTGACGCCCGCGTCGGCCAACTCGCCCAGAACGCTGTCCACCAGGAAGGGGGCGTCGTCTTGAAGGATCAGGACGCTGTCATAGCCGGTCGGGGCGCCGTCGGCGCCGGTCAGGGGCCCCACGGTGACGCGGGCCGGTTCGCCGGCCTGACGGGCCTGGGCCGAGCGCCAGACCAGACCCAGCAGCGACGCCAGATCGTCGCCGCCCAGTTCGGGCGCTTCGTCCGCCGCGTAGTCCTCGAACGCCTGGGCCAGAAGCGACTTTTCAGCCGCGCCCGGCGGGCCGTCGACAATCCGCGCATAGGCCGCTTCCAGCGCCTCCAGAGTGGCTGGGGTGGCGGAAACTGTGCGCGGAGCGGCGGACATGGTGTGGTCTCGAACAGCACGGCCGGAGGCCGCAGGGATTTGACCCCGCCACCTTAGCGCCGCTGGCGGAACTGGCTAGGCCGTCCGAGGCGGCTCAGACCCTGAATTTCAGTGTGCAGCGCACCATGTTGCGCCAGAGGCCCACAGTTGAGCGAATTCCGGTCGCGAAAGCCGCATTGGCGACAACAACCGCCCCAATTCAGCCCCGATCCGGCGACGGCAGGCCTGCAAAACCTGAGCCCGAAAAGAACAAGGCCGCCGAGCGTGAAACGCTCGACGGCCTGCTTTGGGTCCCGGCGCAGGAGGGGGGAGGGAGCGCCGGTCCTCTGGACTTCGCGGCCGGGAGGGGGAGGGAGGCCGCGTCGTCTGATTGGGTAGATAGTCGTCAGATATGGCGGATCAAGGGCAGGATCAGTCTTCCTCGCCCTCTTTTTCATGCGGCGGCTTGCCGCGCCCCAGAAGACGCCCGAGCCAGCCGTCGCCCGGCTTCGCCTTCGAGGCTTCGGCCTTGCGCGGGGCGTAGGGTTCGCCGTCGCCGGACAGCAGGACCGCCATCCATCGCGAACCCTTGAACTCAGCCAGGATGGCCATGGCCATGACCGCCAGAGGCGTCGACAGGAACATGCCCGGCACGCCCCACATCTTGCCCCAGAGCGCCAGCGCCAGCAGGACCACCACCGGGTCGATGTTCTGGTTGTCGCCCTGCATCCGGGGCTGGATCAGGTTGCCGACGATGAACAAGAGAGACTGCAGGCCCACCAGCAGGATCAGGGCCGGCCAGTAGCTCTCGAACTGGACCAGGGCGAACAGCGGCGGGGCCAGGCCGGCGATCGCCCCGCCCAGAACCGGAATGAAGCCGACGATAAAGATGACGAAGGTCCAGAACTCCGCGTTCTGAAGCCCCACCGCCCGCATCAGAATCCAGGCCACCAGACAGATCAGCGCCCCGGTGACGGCCTGGACCCAGAGGTAGCCCTCGACCCCGCCGCGCACGCGGTTGAACACCTCCATCGCCTCGTGGCGCGCGCCACGGTCGGGGAACATGGCGACGATCTTCTTGCGGAAGCCCGCCTGCGAGGCCAGCAGGAAGCCCAGATAGACCATGACGAAGAAGGCGCCGGACGCGACTCCCTGGGCCTGCATCGCCGCCTGGGTCAGCCAGCCGCGCACGTCGATCCCGGCGATCAGTTCGTTCAGGGTCGGCGGGTCCGACACGCCGACCAGGCCGCTGACATCGGCGATGATCTGGTCCAGACGAGGACCGATGCTGGCGGATACACCCGAGGCGTCGGTGAAGAAGCCCGCCGCCCCGTCGACGATGATCCAGATCGACAGCAGGAAGCCCAGCACCACCAGAACCAGGGCCGCCGCCCCGGCGAACCTCGACGGCACCGGCGTGCGATGCTCGATCGCGCGCTTCATTCCGTCGATCATGATCATCAGGAAGATGGCCATGGCCAGCGGCGTCAGGATGTCTCTCAGCCAATAAAGGGCCGCCCCGCCGGCCACGACGGCGATCAGGACCAGGGCGTTGCGCGCGACCGAGGAGGTCTGAAGCGAAATAGGCAATTTCATACGGATGACTGTCGGGGGCGGCGGGGAAAGCGTCAATCGCTGTAAAGCCTTGCGGTTCCGTCTTGCGGCCCGGTCCCGGTCAGATAACCATGCCGTCAGACGCAGGAGACCGCCCGAATGACCGACGCCCCCGCCGCCCTCTTCCTCGGCCAGTCCTTCGACGGCGCGACCGAAGCCCTGCTGTTCAAGCGCGCCAATCGCCACGGGGTGGTGGCCGGCGCGACCGGCACCGGCAAGACGGTGACGCTGCAGATCATGGCCCAGGGCTTTTCCGACGCCGGCGTCCCGGTCTTCTGCGCCGACGTGAAGGGCGACCTGTCGGGCATCAGCCAGGCCGGCGACGTCCAGAAGTTCGCCGAACGCGCCGGCCAGATGGGTCTGACCCTCACCGGCAAGGCCGCCCCCGTCGTCTTCTGGGATCTGTACGGCCAGAAGGGCCACCCGATCCGCGCCACGGTCTCTGACGTCGGCCCCACCCTGCTGGCCCGGATGCTGGAACTGAACGACGTGCAAGAGGGGGTGCTGACCGTCGCCTTCCACGTCGCCGACAAGGAGGGCCTGCTGCTGCTGGACCTCGAGGATCTGCGCGCCCTGCTGGCCTATGTCGGCGAGAACGCCCAGACCATCGGCCGCGAGGTCGGCAATGTCTCGCCCACCTCCATCGCGGCCATCCAGCGCGCCCTGCTGCAACTGGAGCAGCAGGGGGGAACCGCCTTCTTCGGCGAACCGGCCCTGCGGCTGGAAGACATGATGCGCACGTCGCTGGACGGGCGCGGTCAGGTCAATGTGCTGGACTCCACCCGCCTGATGAACAGTCCGCGCCTGTATGCGGCCTTCCTCCTGTGGCTGCTGTCCGAGCTGTTCGAGCAACTGCCCGAGATCGGCGACCCGGAGAAGCCGCGCCTGGTCTTCTTCTTCGACGAGGCTCACCTGCTGTTCAACGACGCGCCCAAGGGCCTGCTGGAAAAGGTCGAACAGGTGGTGCGCCTGATCCGGTCAAAGGGGGTCGGCGTCTATTTCGTCACCCAGAATCCGGCCGATATTCCCGACACCGTCCTGGCCCAGCTGGGCAACCGGGTGCAGCACGCGCTGCGCGCCTACACCCCTGCCGAACAGAAGGGCCTGCGCGCCGCCGCCCAGAGTTTCCGCACCAACCCCGCCTTCGACACCGCCGATGCCATCCAGGGTCTGGGCGTGGGCGAGGCCCTCGTCTCGACCCTGGACGACAAGGGCGCCCCGACCGTGGTGGCCCAGACGAAGATCCGCCCGCCGGACTCGCGCCTCGGCCCGGCGACCGAGGCCGAACGCGCCGCCGTCATGGCCGCCAGCCCGGTGCGCGGGACCTACGACACCGCCGTCAACCGCGAATCCGCCGAGGAAGTGCTGAAGGCCCGCCGCGCTCAGGCCGAGCGCATCGAGGCCGAAACCGCCGCCGCCTCAGCCCAGGCCAAGGCCGCTGAGAAGGCCGCCCGTTCGGCCCCCGCCCCGGCCCGCGAACGCGCCGCCCCCCGCGCCCGAACCTCCAGCCGCCAGACCCCGATGGAAGCCCTGACCAAGTCCGTTCTGCGCACCGCCGGCTCGACCATTACCCGCGAACTGCTGCGCGGGGTGCTGGGCAGTCTGAAGCGGCGGTAGGGAGATTCAGCTAAGGGTGGTTGGCAGACCTAGTCCCTGATGAGCTCGTCTGCCTCGCCAACAGTCTTTGGTCAGTCGAACAGGATGCTGAGCACAGCCTCGAGACCTGGCGATGTTTCGCACTCTAGGCTCACGTGTCGTCGCGACCCGTCGGCTATGACATCCAAGGTGATCAAGGGCTCGTCTATGCAGTCCTCGTCGCTTCGGGGCTGCGGCCTCGCATAAAGAGCAGAATTTGCAACGGCGGCGTCCAGGGCCAGGGTGGCTTCCCGCGACAACCGGGTGCGCAAGGTTCGGCCGCGCGTGTAAACTCGACGCTCTATCGTCCAGCGCGACGCCCCTCTCGTGGCGGTGGCCCCTTGGGGAAACCCCAACGGATCTCTGATCTCGGCCTCAAGTCGGTGGGTTTGAGGTGACGTGGCACAGCCCGCGACAAGAAGGGCGACCACGCTAGGCGCAAGGGCTGTTCCGAACTGGCGTACCCATCCGGCAAAAGTCGACTTTCCGAGCATGAAGAGACTTGCCACCGATAGGAAGGGCACATCACCCCCTCGATCACGAAGAAACTCATTTTGTGAAAGGTCCGCAATGGGTCGAAGGCAGACTCTGAGCTCCCCGCCTCACCCCTTCGGCGTCAGCCGCCACATCCGGAGCGGATGGCGCACCGCCCCGGCTTCCTGACCCGCCGCATCGCCGCGGCCGATGTAGAGGTCGGCGCGGACAGGGCCGCGGATGGCTGAGCCGGTGTCGAGCGCCATGACCAGGCCGCGATAGCTGGCCTTGGCGCCGATCAGGTTGCCGCCGTCGGCCTCGATCCAGACCGCGTCGCCATAGGTCCAGTGCGAGGGGTCCACGGCCACCGCGCGGCGCGCGGGCAGGGGCACGCCGGCCGCGCCGGTGGCCTCGTCGCCGTTATCCGGGCTGACCGCGAAGAAGATGTAGCGCGGATTCAGGGCCATGACCTCGCGCGCCTCAGCCCCGCGATGGGCCGACAGCCAGCCGCGAATAGCGTCGCCCGAGGTTCCGTTCTGGGGCAGCAGGCCGCGCTCCGCCATCGGTCGAGCGATGCCGACGAAGCGGGCGCCATTGTCGGCGGCGTAGGCGGCGCGCAGCCGGGCGCCGTCCGGGAAGGTCAGGGTTCCCGAACCCTGAATCTGCAGGAAGAAGAGGTCCTCGGCCCGCATCCAGGCGAGGGCGGTCGAGCGGGCCGAGCCCGCCTCGATGGCGGCGCGGTCGCCGACCTCGGACAGGTTGCTGGGACGACTGAGGACCGGGGCGTCGAACTCGGCGTCCGGCGCGCTCCGGGCCGGATACTCGGGCGCGAAATAGGCGGTCAGCAGTCCGGCGCGGCCGTCGTCGGTCCGAGCTTCGGTCGCGACAAAATTCGTCTCAAGGAAGGCGCGGGCGTCGCTGGGCGTGAAGCGCCGCGCGGCCAGATCGCGGGCGCGGGCGCAGACGGCCTCCGCCGCCCCGGCCCGGGCGCGGACACAGCCGGCGACATAGGCGTTGAAGGCGGCGAGATGATCTTCCTCGGCCCAGCCGGGCAGGGCGGTCAGGCTCAGTCCGTCGATCGAGGGCGGCGGGGATGTCGGCCCCGGACCGGGGCTTGCCGGGCCAGGCGG
Source organism: Brevundimonas sp. UBA4553 (assembly GCF_002387245.1). Taxonomy (GTDB): domain Bacteria; phylum Pseudomonadota; class Alphaproteobacteria; order Caulobacterales; family Caulobacteraceae; genus Brevundimonas. The sequence continues at coordinate 90,908 of NZ_DGLD01000001.1, read as the reverse complement.
AACCGGGCCGACCGCCGGCGGAGTGGAGGCGCAGGCCGCGACCAGCGCCAGAAGCGAAAGCAAGCCGCCACGGGCCGCGCTCGACCGCGTCAGGGCCGGGCGGGACGACGGGGCGGCGCCGCGCATCAGGCGTTGGCCGGCTCGACGCGCGCCAGCGCCCAGTTGGGATCAGCGGCGCCGAGAGCGCGCTCAAAGGTCCAGACCTCGGCGGTGCGGCGCTCTTCGGTCGAGGCTTCGCCGTCGGCCGGGGTCACGGTGCTGCGCATCTCGGCCAGGAAGCGGACCTTGGCCACGGCGCGCTCGTCCTTGACGGTGGCCAGTTCGAGGTCGGCGCGCGGCGGATGAAGGAACTCGGCCTGCTCACGGTCGCCGCGCGCTTCGCGGGCAGCGATACCCGCCTCGAAGGAGGTCATGACCGCCGGGGTCAGCAAGGGCCGCAGGGCCTCGCGGTCGCCGGACGCATATCCGCGAACGATGGTCTCATAGGCCTGACGGGCGCCCTCGACGAAGCGGACCGGATCGAAGGCGGGGTCGCGCGCCTTGAGCCCGGCGACGGCGGCGGCGACGACCGGATCGACGCCCGGCGCCGCGACGGCAGGCGCCTGTCCGGACGGGGCGGCTTGCGGCAGTCGGGCGTCTTCCTGAGGCTGACGACCGACCTTCTTGCCCAGCACGTTGTAGAGCATGAACAGCAGCACCGCAGCGGCGATGGCGAACACGACGATCTGGAATTGTACGGGCACGGGGTTTCCCTGGATGAGCGCGCGCCCGGCAATCTCGACGGGCGCGCATCTGTTATGGTGAGGATTAGGGGGCGATCCTGTCCGGCGCAAGGCGAGGGAGGATCAGAACACCGGTCGCGACGTTGCGGCCAATAGCCTCGCCGTGGTAGTCGCGAGCCCTTCACCCCGGGCCCGGAGCGGTCCGGCGTCCCATCGTTTTCACACTGACGGCTGCCTTTTTCATGACCGACGCCACCGCCCCCGCCGATCCCGCCGCCAACGGCCAGAACGAGCCGATGGAAGGTCAGGGCCAGCCCGCCGGTCCCGGCTTCCGCATCCTGGCCCAGTACGTTCGCGACCTGTCGTTCGAAAACCCCCGCGCGCCGGAGAGCCTGCGCATCGAGGGCAAGCCCGCCATCGACATGGGCGTGGAAATGAACGCCGCAGGTCGCCCCGACGGCCTGTTCGAGCTGGACCTCAAGCTGTCGGTCAAGGCCACCGGCGACGACAACAACCCGGTGTTTCACGTGGAACTCGTCTATGGCGGCCTGTTCGCGCTCAGCGGCGTCGCTCCGCAGGACATCGAGCCCATGCTGCTGATCGAGTGCCCGCGCTACCTCTTCCCGTTCGCGCGCCAGGTCATCGCCCAGGCCACCTCGGACGGCGGCTTCTACCCGCCCTTCATGGTCGACCCGATCGACTTCGCCGCCATCTACGTCGCGCGCCAGCAGCAGATCGCCAGCGGCCCGGCCGAAACCGGCCAGGCTTGATCTGCCAAGACCGCTAACGCGAGGCGCGCAGCGCCTCGCTGCTGGAGCGGAAGACTTGAGGGGACGTCCTTTGGGCGTCCCCTTTTCTATTCAGGGAGGCTGTCGTGCTGAAGGTCATCGCCGAGGACTTCATCAAGCCCGAGCATGTCGAGGCGGTCATGCCGCTCTATCGCGAACTGGTGCGGCTGACGCGAGAGGAGCCGCTGTGCGTCGCCTATGATCTGTTCACGGATCGGCACACGCCCGGCCACTTCGTCTTCATTGAGGAATGGCCCGATCAGGCCGCGCTGGACGCCCACTGCGCCAGCGAGCACTTCCGCCGTCTGGTCCCCCAGATCGACGCCTTCCAGCAAAAGCCCGGGACCTACATCCTGATGGACGCCGCCCTCTAGGCGGCCGCCTCGTCTCTGGCTTCGACCTCGACCGTCACGCCATAGCCCGCCCACAGGCTGTGGTCCTTCAGCGTCGATTTGAGGAAGGCCAGATGCGCCGCCTGGTCCGTCTCGGTCGAGCGGAAGGGCAGGGGATTGGGCCGCGCGCCATGGTTGACCGAGGCCGCCGCCGCCATGGCCTGCGGGCTGCGGGCCGTAGTCAGATCCAGCGCCCTCTCCTTGCCGCCGCGCAGCTCCAGATAGACCTCGGCCAGCAGGCGGGAGTCGATCAGGGCGCCGTGCAGGGTGCGGTCGACCAGCGAGATCTTGAAGCGTTTGCACAGGGCGTCCAGCGAGTTGGGCATGCCCGGGAACCGCTTCTGCGCCAGCTGCAGGGTGTCGATCCACCGCTCCTGGGGCGGCGGCTTCTGGCCGATGCGGCTATACTCGAAGTCGATGAAGTTGCGGTCGAAGTTGGCGTTGTGCGCGATAAGGGGGGCATCGCCGATGAACTCCAGCAGGTCGGCGGCGATCTCATGGAACCTGGGCGCGTCCTTGACGTGGTCGTCGGTGATGCCGTGGACCCGGATGGCGTCTGGCGGGATCAGACGCTCGGGATTGACCAGCCGGTGGAAGGTCCGGCCGGTCGGCAGCAGGTCGTGGATCTCGATGCAGCCGACCTCGATCAGACGGTCGCCTGTCTTCGGGTCGAAGCCGGTGGTTTCGGTGTCGAGGACGATTTCGCGGGCCATGCCCCTTAATGGGGCAAGCCGCGTCCCGGCGAAAGACCCGGCTCAGGCGCGGTGAGGCGGCGTCCACGACGGATCGAGAACTGTCCCCACGATCTGGCGCACCTGATCGCGGGCGGCGTCCAGTCCCCGACCGGTATCGACCAGGAAGTCGGCGCGACGTCGCTTCTCGGCGTCGGGCGTTTGCCGGACCAGAATGGCCTCGAAGCGTTCGCGGGTCATGCCGGGGCGGGCCAGGACGCGCGCGGCCTGCACCTCAGGATCGGCGGTGACCACCACAACGGCGTCGACGAAGGCCTCGCCGCCGGTCTCGAACAGCAGGGGGATGTCCAGCACGGCCAGCCGCACGCCCTCGGCCCGCGCCGCCGCCAGATCCCGAGCCCGGTCCTGGGCCACCAGCGGATGGACGATGGCTTCCAGGCGCTTGAAGGCGCCTTCATCGCGCCCGAGAACCTCGGCCAGGCGGGCGCGGTCCACCGCACCATCCGTCACCACGCCGGGAAAGGCTTCGCCCAGCGGCTCGACCGCCGCCCCGCCCCGCGCATAGAGGCGGTGCACGGCGGCGTCGGCGTCCCAGACCAGAGCGCCTTCGTCGGCGAACATCCGTCCCGTCGTCGACTTTCCCATGCCGATCGAGCCGGTCAGGCCGAGGATGATCATGCGGTCTCGCCCAGATGGGCCAGCAGCAGGGCGCGCAGATCCAGCGGCGGCGGCGGGCGGCGGAACAGGGCGGTGAAGGAGGGCGTCGCCTGGCCGATCAGCATGGCCAGACCGTCCACGGTCGTCAGACCGCGCGCCCGCGCCGCCGCCAGGAAGGGGGTCACCACAGGCTTGTAGGTCATGTCCATCACCACGGCGCCCGGTTTCAGCGCCGACAGATCGATGGCCGGAGAAGCGCTGAGGGCGTTGATGACCAGATCGGCCTCGGGAAGCGCCGCCTCGTCCGCCACGCTGACGGCCGGGCCCAGGTCGGCGGCCAGTGCGTCCGCCCGCTCGCGCGAGCGGTTGAGGATGCGGATTTCGGCCCCGGCCTCGATCAGGGCGCCCGCGCCCGCCCGCGCCGCCCCGCCGGCGCCCAGCAGGACCACCACCGCGCCCTTCAGGGCCAATTCGGGCGCCTGTTCAGCCAGGGCGTAGAGCACGCCGACACCGTCGGAACTGTCGGCGCGGACGCGGCCCTCTTCGAAGACGAGGATGTTGGCCGAACCCGTTGCCCGGGCGGCGGCGCTGGCCTCGTCGGCCGAGGCGAACGCCTGTTCCTTGAAGGGGGCGGTGACGTTCAGACCCTGAACCAGGCCGGCGCGACCCGCCGCGACCAGGGTCTCGAACCCGGCGGCGTCGCGGGGGGCGAACGGCATATAGGCCCCGTCGATGTTCCCGGCCTGAAGCCAGGCGTTGTGGATGACGGGACTGAGCGAGTGGTTCACCGGCTGACCGGCGATCCCGGCCAACTGGGCGGCGCCTGTGATGCGGTTCTGGTGAACGGGGGAGGGGCTCATGAGGGGATCACTCCAGCGCGGCGCAGCTCGGTCAGAACCGGCCACAGCGGCAGGCCCAGGACGGTGAAGTAGTCGCCCTCGACCGCCTCGAACAGCTGCGAGCCCAGACCTTCCAGCCGATAGGAGCCGACACAGGCCAGCAGGGCCTCGCCCTCGGCCGTCAGATAGGCGTCCAGGAAGGCGTCGGAGAAGTCGCGCATCCTCATTTCAACCGTATCGACGCCGGACCAGACGACCTGGCCGTTGCGGGCCAGGGCCGCGCCGGAATGCAGCTGATGGGTCCGCCCGCGCATGACCCCCAGACGCTCGCGCGCCGCATCCAGCGACGGCGCCTTGGAGACCAGGCCCCCATCGAAGGCCAGGGTCTGATCGGCGCCCAGGACCCAGGCCTCGGTGTCATGCCTCGACACGGCCAGGGCCTTGGCCCGGGCCAGCTCGACGGCCAGTTCGACGGGATCGACGCCCGGCGTCTTCAAGGCGTCCTCGTCCACATCCGCCACCTGGACTGAAAAGGGCACGCCAGCATCGGTCAGGATCGCGCGACGCGCCGCGCTCTTGGAAGCCAGAATCAGGCGTTCGCCGTCTGTTGTCGTCACGAGGGCGCTCCGGGGTCATGTCGGCGGCTGCGCCGCTCGCTCAACAGGTTGATGATGGCGGCCGCCGTCTCCTCGACCGAGCGGCGGGTGACGTCGATGGTCGGCCAGCCGCGCCGCTCGAAGGCGCGGCGCGCCTTGACCGTCTCATCGCGGACGGCGTCATGATCGACGTAGTCGGACGCGCGAGCGGCGTTCAGCCCCTCCAGCCGGTTGCGACGGATCTGCACCAGACGGTCCGGCGAGACCGTCAGGCCGACCACCAGCGGGTTCTTGAGCAGGGTCAGCCTTTCGCCGTCTTCCTGGCCGGGCACCAAGGGCACGTTGGCAGCGCGGATGCCTCGGTTGGCCAGATAGATGCAGGTCGGGGTCTTGGACGTCCGGCTGACTCCGCACAGGACGACGTCGGCCTGCTCCAGCTGTTCCAGCGTGCCCTGGCCGTCGTCGTGGGCGATGGCGAAGTCGAGGGCGCCGATGCGGTTGAAATAGCCGTGGTCCAGCGCGTGCTGGGCCCCGACGCGGGTCGAGATATTGGTCCCCAGATAGCCCGACAGCGCCCCGACCAGCGGATCCAGCGCCCCGATCTGCGGCGTCTGAAGCCGCCGGCAACCATCCTCCAGCTGTTCGCGCAGATCGCGGTCGACCAGGGTATGAAGAACCACGCCCGGCGCGCCGGCGACTTCTTCCAGCACCCGCTCCATCTGCTTGGGCGAGCGGACCAGGGCGTAGATGTGCTCGATCGGAATGACGCCGTCGAAACGGGCGATGACGGCCTTGGCCATGGCGTTCAGCGTCTCGCCGGTCGAGTCCGAGACCAGATGGACGTGGAAATAGGTGGCGAGACGCGGCGACGGGCGGGCGGGGCTCATGCTCTGATCGTCTCCTTCTCCTCGGTCGCCCAGACCGGAAAGGGGCCGAGGTCTGTCCCCGCAGCCTGTGCAAAAGCCGGGGCGCCGTTCGACATCGACTGGGCGCCGAATCCTCTAGCAAGCTCAGGCCGGCGTCGCGAGCGGGGATCACGGGCGCCGATGGCCGAACGGCGCCTGGAGTCATTCATGCAGGCGCCGAATTTCTATCCTCACCCGGGGATAAGGCGCCTTGTCCCAATTCGGCGCCCGGCGCCTTTCCCACAACGGCGCCCAGATCCGACTCCCGTCACAGCGGACTCCAGACGGGTTATCCCCGCAATCAACACGATCAGGCCGCGTCCGCCGGATTCGTTAGCCTGAAATCGTGGAGAAACCTGTCGATCGACGGGCGATCCGGATTCTATCCCCGCAGTCCAGCGCCCTGCTTCCAACCTCCAATTCTTTCAAATTCTTATTCTTGAATAGGGATTGAGGCTTGGGGGTGTGCATCCTAAAGCCCAAGGCATGAGCACTCCTCTCCTGATCCAGGCTCTCCAGGGCCAGACTACGACCCGTCCGCCCGTGTGGTTCATGCGTCAGGCCGGGCGCTACCTGCCGGAATACCGGGCGTTGCGCGCGCAGGCCCCCGACTTCATCGCCTTCTGCATGAACCCGGAGATGGCGGCCGAGGCGACGCTGCAACCGATGCGCCGGTTCGGCTTCGACGCCGCCATCGTCTTCGCCGACATCCTGCTGATTCCGGGCGCCCTGGGACAGAAGGTCTGGTTCGAAGCCGGCGAAGGTCCGCGCCTCGGCGCCCTGCCGTCGGTGGAGTCGATGCGGGCGCTGGCCTCCGGGGCGGGGGAGGCCCTGAAGTCGGTGGGCCAGACCCTCAGCCTGGTGCGCGCTGAACTGGACCCCTCCAAGGCCCTGATCGGGTTCGCCGGGGCGCCCTGGACCGTAGCCACCTACATGCTGGACGGCGAGGCCCGCACCATCGGCAAGGGCGAACGCGCCACGGCGCGCACCTACGCCTATGCTGAACCGGAAAAGGTCGCGGCCCTGCTGGAGATCCTGGTCGAGGCCACCGCCCATTATCTGAAGATGCAGCAGGACGCCGGCGCGCAGGTGCTGAAGATCTTCGAGAGCTGGGCCGAGGGCCTGCCCGATGATCTGTTCGAAAGTCTGGTCCTGAAGCCCCACCAGGCGCTTGTGGCCCGCGCCCGGGCCCTTGGGGTCACCGTGCCGCTCATCGGCTTCCCAAGGGGCTCTGCGGCGCTTGCGGAGCGTTACTCGAGCAGCTGCGACGTTCAGGCCGTGGCGCTGGACACCGCCTGTCCTCTGGAGGTGGGCAAGCGGGTTCAGGCCATCAAACCCATCCAAGGCGCCCTCGATCCTCTTCTTCTCCGCGCGGGCGGCCCCGCTCTGGACCATCGTGTGGATCAGCTCATGGAGGCCTGGGGGCAGGGTCCATGGATCTTCAACCTGGGTCACGGCATCCTGCCGGACGTGCCGATCGCCCATGTCGAGCAGGTCCTGCGTCGGATCGGGGCGCAGTGAGCATGACCGCCGAGGCCCGTCGTCCGAACCGGCGCGTCGCCGTCGTGCTGACCAATCTCGGCGGTCCCGATGGTCCGGACGCGGTCAAGCCCTTCCTGTTCAACCTGTTCAACGACCCGGCGATCATCGGCTTGCCGGGCATAGTCCGTACGCCGCTGGCCCGGTTGATCTCCTCGCGTCGCGAGAAGTCGGCCCAAGCCAACTACGCCCGCATGGGCGGGGGCTCGCCCCTGCTGCCCGAGACGCTGAAACAGGCGGCCGCCCTGTCCGAAGCCCTGGCCGACGCGGCGCCGGGGGATGAGACCGAAGTCTTCATCGCCATGCGCTACTGGCACCCCCTGACCGAGGATACGGCCCGCGCCGTGGCGGACTTCCAGCCCGATCATATCGTGCTGCTGCCACTCTATCCGCAGTTTTCGACCACCACGACGGCGTCGTCGCTGAAGGCCTGGCGCGAGGCCTACAAGGGGCCGGGCGAGGTTCACGCCGTCTGCTGCTACCCCGACGCCGAGGGCCTGGTCGAAGCCCAGGCCCGGTTGATCCGCGAGACCATGGACAAGGCCGAGGGCCGACCGGTCCGCGTCCTGTTTTCAGCCCATGGGATTCCGGAGAAGCTGGTCGCCGCCGGGGATCCCTATCAGGCCCAGGTCGAGGCCACCGTGGCTGCGGTCGTCGCCCGCATGGGGCTGAGCGACTGGGCCATCTGCTACCAGAGCCGGGTCGGGCCGTTGAAATGGCTGGGGCCGTCGACGCCGGAGGCGGTCGAACAGGCCGGGCGTGACGGGGTCGGCGCCGTGGTCGTGCCCATCGCCTTCGTCTCCGAACACATCGAGACCCTGGTCGAGCTGGACCACGAATACGCCGAACTGGCCGAACAGGTCGGTTGCGCCCCCTATCTGCGGGCGCCGGCCCTGGGCGTGGAGCCCGCCTTTATCGCCACCCTGGCCCAGGCGGTCGGGGCCGCGCTGGACACCTCGGGCGTCGCGCCGCAAGGGGCGTCGAAGGGTGGACCATGCGCCCACTTGAAAGCCTGTCCCGGCGGTTGTTCAAAAGCGGCTTGACCGGCCGAGGGGAGCCTCATGGACTATTACAACCTGGCCCGCGGGCTCCATATCCTGGCGGTGATCGCCTGGATGGCCGGCATGCTCTTCCTGCCCCGTCTGTTCGCCTATGACGCCGAGCAGAACGCCAAGCCCGAACCCCTGCGCGGCGAGATGCAGGCCCTGCTGCGTCTGTGGCAGACACGGCTGCTGCGGATCATCATCAACCCGGCCATGATCCTGGCCTTCATCTTCGGCGGCTGGCTGCTGTGGCTGCGCAGCGGCGACGGCGCCGACTGGTCCTTCGTCCACCAGCCCTGGATGGCGACCAAGTTGATCGGGGTCTTCCTGCTGGCGGGCTGGCATGGCTTCCTGGCGGGGCAGAGAAAGAAGATCGCCGCCGGGACGTCGAAATATTCGGGTCGCTTCTGGCGTATGACGAATGAAATCCCCTTCCTGCTGGCCATCGTCATGGTCCTGTCTGTGACCCTGGAATGGACAATCTAGAGCGCCAATGAGCGCGACGCGGTCGCTTGCTGCTTGAGCGCGCGAAGCGCCAGGCCGCGTCGGGTCGAATAGGCGGCGCCTTTTGACCGCGGCCAAAAAGAATGGCCTTGCTTGACGGCGACCCGTCATTCGTGGTTCCGCTGGCGATGAACCGTTCGGCGTAGGCCGCAGGGCGGTCCCTCTCTTCTCGCGACGCCTGCCGGATCGATCCTGCGGGAACACCGTCGCCCTCCCTCTGGCCGCAAGGCCGCGACATCGACAGACGAACCGCCTCGACGCCTCCCGGTGTCCGAGCGCGTGAGCGAGCACGCCATGACCGATACCCCCGAGAACGACGACCAGGCTCCGGAAGCCGTTGAAACTGCTGCGGAACGTCCCCGCAAAACCCTGACGTTGGGCGGATCGCGCGCTGCCGATCCGGAGCCAGCGCCGGAACCGGAAATCGAAGCCGTCGCCGAAATCGTCAACGACGACACCGGCGTCGACACCACGGCCGACGACGAGGACGAGGATGGAGAGCCCATCGTCCCCAACGGTCGCATCACCCTGCAGGAACTGAACGAGAAGACGCCGGAAGACCTGGTCGCCTTCGCCGAGGGTCTAGACATCGAGAACGCCGGCAACCTGCGCAAGCAGGACCTGCTGTTCGCCATCCTGAAGACCCTGGCCGATGAAGAGGTCGAAATCATCGCCTCGGGCGTGCTGGAGATCCTGCCGGACGGCTTCGGCTTCCTGCGCAGCCCCGACGCCAACTATCTGCCGGGTCCGGACGACGTCTATGTCTCGCCGTCGCAGATCCGTCGCTTCGGCCTGCGCTCGGGCGACACGGTGCACGGCGCCGTGCGCGGCCCGCGTGAGGGCGAGCGCTACTTCGCCCTGCTCAAGGTCGACACGATCAACTTCGAAGATCCGGAGATGGTCAAGACCAAGGTCCTGTTCGACAACCTGACGCCGCTCTATCCCGAAGAGCGCCTGCACATGGAAATCCAGGACCCGACGCTGAAGGACCGCTCGGGCCGGGTCATCGACATCGTCGCCCCGCTCGGCAAGGGCCAGCGCTGCCTGATCGTCGCCCCGCCGCGCGTGGGTAAGACGGTCATGCTGCAGAACATCGCCAAGTCGATCGAGCGCAACCACCCGGAAGTCTTCCTGATCGTCCTGCTGATCGACGAACGTCCGGAAGAAGTGACCGACATGCAGCGCACGGTGAAGGGCGAGGTCGTGGCTTCGACCTTCGACGAGCCGGCCACCCGTCACGTCGCCGTCGCCGAGATGGTGATCGAGAAGGCCAAGCGTCTGGTCGAGCACAAGAAGGACGTGGTTATCCTGCTGGACTCCATCACCCGTCTGGGCCGCGCCTATAACGCCACTGTCCCGTCGTCGGGCAAGGTCCTGACCGGCGGTGTCGACGCCAACGCCCTGCAACGGCCCAAGCGCTTCTTCGGCGCCGCGCGCAATGTGGAGCAGGGCGGCTCGCTGACCATCATCGCCACCGCCCTGATCGACACCGGTTCGCGGATGGACGAGGTGATCTTCGAAGAGTTCAAGGGCACGGGTAACTCGGAAATCGTCCTGGACCGCAAGGTCGCCGACAAGCGCATCTTCCCGGCCATCGACGTGCTCAAGTCCGGCACCCGCAAGGAAGACCTCATCACGCCGAAGGATCAGCTGGCCAAGACCTATGTCCTGCGCCGCATCCTCAACCCGATGGGACCGCAGGACGCGATCGAGTTCCTGCTCGACAAGCTGCGTCAGTCCAAGAACAACGGCGACTTCTTCCAGTCCATGAATACCTGATTTGGCCCCTAGCGCCTCGCGCGCGGCGGGCGGCTGCTTGAGGGCGTGTTTCACGTGAAACAAGGCCTAAGCTGAGAGGCGACGTCATGAAGCTGAACATCGAGATCGACTGCACTCCGGCCGAGGCTCGCGCCTTTCTGGGTCTGCCCGACGTGACGCCGCTCAACGACCATCTGGTCGCCGAGATGCAGAAGCGGATGGACGCCAACATGGCCGCCGTGCAGCCCGATGAACTGATGAAGACCTGGACGTCGTTCGGGGTGCAGGCCCAGGACCAGTTCCGCCGCCTGATGGAAGCCGCCGTCACGGGCGCGCCCAAGGGCTGAAGACTTGAGTTCAAACGCCGACACCATCTTCGCCCTGGCCACCCCGCCGGGACGGGGGGCCATCGCCATCCTGCGCCTGTCCGGACCAGGCGTGGACGCGGCCCTGACTGCGCTCGGGGCAGGGGGGCTGAACCCGCGTCTGGCCTCGCTCCGCACTCTGCGCCACGACGGCGAGATGGTCGATCAGGCCTTGGTCCTGCGTTTCCCCGGACCGAATTCCTACACCGGCGAGGACTCGGCCGAACTGCATCTCCACGGCGGCCGGGCGGTGATCGAGGCCGCCAGCCGCGCCCTGATCGCCCTCGATGTCCGTCCTGCCGAGCCGGGTGAATTCACCCGCCGCGCCTTCCAGAACGGCCGCATGGACCTGGCTCAGGCCGAGGCCGTGGCCGATCTGATCGACGCCGAAACCAGCGCCCAGAAGTCTCAGGCCCTGGGCCAGCTGGATGGCGCCCTCAGCGCCGCCTACGCCGGTTTCCGCCGCGACCTTCTCAAGGCCCTATCCCTGGTCGAGGCCGAGATCGACTTTCCCGACGAAGAAGTGCCCGACAATCTGGCCCGCACCGCCGGGCCGGTTCTGGACCAACTGGCCGCCGATCTGCGCGCCGCCCTGGCCGATTCCGATCGGGGACGGCGGGTGCGCGAGGGCTATCGCATCGTCCTGATCGGTGAGACCAACGCCGGCAAGTCGTCGCTGTTCAACGCCCTGACGGCGCGTGAGGCGGCCATCGTCACCCCCATCGCCGGCACCACCCGCGACGTCCTGGACGCCGAACTAATGATCGGCGGATACGCCGTCACCCTGTCCGACACCGCCGGTCTGCGCGACAGCGACGACGTGGTGGAGGCCGAGGGCATCCGCCGGGCGCGCCAGAGAGCCGAGGGCGCGGACCTGCGGCTCTGGGTTCGGGCGCCGGGTGTCGGGCAGGGCGACGACCCCGCATCGGCCTTCGCTCAGGCCGACGACCTGCAGATCTTGAACAAGGCTGACCTCGGCGCCGTCATGCCCGCCAACGGGATCGAGGCGCTGAGCCTCAGCACCGCGAGCGGGCAGGGCCTGTCCCAACTGCACGACTGGATCGCCGCCCGTCTGGCCCGCGACCTGTCCGGCGCCGACTTCCCGGCGGTGACGCGCGAGCGCCATCGCCGTCGTCTGGTCGAGGCTCTGGCGGCGGTCGAGGCGGGTCGTCGCGCGCTTGACCTCGCGCCGGAAATGGCCGGCGACGATCTGCGCCGGGCTGCGGACGCCTTGGCTCGCGTTACCGGCGCCATTGGCGTCGAAGACATCCTGGGCGAGGTCTTCTCGACCTTCTGTATCGGCAAGTAGTCGACGACCGGCGGTGTTTCACGTGAAACATCGGCGTCCTTCCAGTGGCGATTTCAGCCGGGATGGACTATGTCCTCGGCCATGAGCTCCTCCCCCTCGAACACCTTCGACGTCATCGTCATCGGCGGCGGACACGCCGGCAGCGAAGCCGCGGCCGCCTCGGCGCGCGCAGGCGCCCGGACCCTCTTGCTGACCCAGAAGCTGGAGACTGTCGGCGAGATGAGCTGCAACCCGGCCATCGGCGGTCTGGGCAAGGGCCATCTGGTGCGGGAGATCGACGCCCTGGACGGCGTCATGGGACGTCTGGCAGATGTCTCGGGCATCCAGTTCCGCCTGCTGAACCGCTCCAAGGGCGCCGCCGTGCGCGGCCCTCGCAGCCAGATCGACCGTCGTCTCTATCGCGAGGCCATGCAGGCCGACCTGGCGCAAACGCCGAACCTGACCCTGATGGCCGGCACGGCCGAGGCCCTGATTCTGAACGGCGACCGCGTGGTCGGGGTGACGACGGGCGAGGGGGGCGAGCTGCGCGCCGGAGCTGTGGTCCTGACGACAGGCACCTTCCTCAACGGCGTCATCCATCGCGGCGAGGAACGCATCGCGGCCGGTCGCTTCGGCGAGGCGCCGTCGGTTGGTCTGGCCGCCGACCTCTATGGCGCGGGCCTGATGATGGGCCGCCTGAAGACGGGGACGCCCGCGCGTCTGGACGGCCGCACCATCGCCTGGGACCGGCTGGAGATGCAGGCGGCGGACGACGAGCCTGTGCCCTTCAGCTTCCTGACCGACAGGATTGACGTCCCCCAGATCGCGTGCGGCATCACCCACACGACCGAGGAAACCCACCGTATCATCGCCGAGAACCTGGGCGAGAGCGCCGTCTATGGCGGCAAACTGTCGGGGCGTGGTCCGCGCTATTGCCCCTCGATCGAAGACAAGGTGGTCCGTTTTGCCGACAAGACCAGCCACCAGGTTTTCCTGGAGCCGGAAGGTCTCGACGATCCGACCGTCTATCCCAACGGCATCTCGACCTCGGTGTCCGACGCGACGCAGATGGCCTTCCTGCGAACCATGCCGGGTCTGGAACAGGTCGAGGTATTCCGCTTCGGCTACGCCATCGAATACGACTATGTCGATCCGCGCGAATTGACCCCGGCGCTGGAGGTCAAGAAGCGGCCCGGTCTCTATCTCGCCGGCCAGATCAACGGAACGACCGGCTATGAGGAGGCGGGGGCGCAAGGCCTGATCGCCGGCCTCAACGCCGCCCGCGCCGCCGCCGGTTCGGACCCGATCATCCTTGGCCGTGACCAGGCCTACATCGGCGTCATGATCGACGATCTGGTGACGCGCGGCGTGACTGAGCCCTATCGCATGTTCACCAGCCGGGCCGAGTATCGCCTGACCCTGCGCGCCGACAACGCCGACGTCCGCCTGACGCAGCTGGGCGTCGCCGCCGGCGTCGTCGGGTCAGAGCGCGCGAAAGTATGGCTGGATAAGGCCGCGCAGTTGGACCGGGCGAACCATGTTTCACGTGAAACGCAGTTCACGCCAAAGGAAGCCGGCGCGCTGGGCATCACCGTCAACGCCGACGGTCAGCGCCGCTCGATCCGTGACCTGTTGTCCTTCCCCAATGTCAGCCTGGACCAGTTCGTCGCCGTCCGGCCCGAGATCGCCGACTGGTCGCCCGCCGTGCGCGAGCAGGTCGAGATCGACGCCGTATACGCCGGCTATCTGGATCGTCAGGCCTCGGAGGCCGAGGCCCTGCGCCGGGAGGAGGGGCTGTCCCTTCCCGAAGGCCTCGACTACGCCGCCATCGGCGGCCTGTCGAACGAGGTCCGCGAGAAGCTGATCCTGGTTCAGCCCCGCACCCTGGGGCAGGCGGGCCGGATCGAGGGGATGACCCCGGGCGCCCTGACGGCCCTGCTGGCCCATGTAAAGAAGGCGACATCGTTCGCCGCAGAAGTCGAGACCATCGTCGCGTGAGCCTGGACCCCGTCGCCGCCTTCCGCGCCCACACCGGCGCCAGTGAAACCCAGATCGCTGATCTGACCACCTTCCTCGCGATGCTCACCGAGGCCAATGCGGTGATGAACCTCGTCGGGCCGGACTCGATTCCCGACTTCTGGAACCGCCACGCCTGGGACAGCGCCCAGTTGCTGACCCTCGCGCCCGACGCCCTGACCTGGGCCGATCTCGGCGCGGGCGCCGGCTTCCCCGGCGTGGTCCTGGCCATCATGCTGAAGGACCGCCCGGAGGCCCACGTCTGGTTGATCGACAGCCTGGGCAAGCGCTGCCGCTTCCTGCAGCAGGTCGTGGATGCGCTCGATCTGCCGGCGACCGTCATCAACGGCAGGGCTGAGGAGCAGGACGTTGCGGTCGACATCGTCACCGCCCGGGCCGTGGCGCCAATGGAGAAACTGCTGGCTTATGCACAGCCTTACTTCCAGCACGGTGCACAAGGTCTGTTCCTGAAGGGGGAGAAGGCCGAAGCCGAGTTGAAAGAGGCGGCCAAGGTCTGGCAGTTTAAGAGCGACCTCTCCGTCTCGCGCAGCGACCCGCGCGGCCGCATTGTATCTGTCCGGAGTCTTCGCCGTGTCCGCTGATCGCGAGAAACAGACCCGAGTCCTGGCCGTCTCGAACCAGAAGGGCGGGGTGGGCAAGACCACGACCGCCATCAACCTGGGAACTGCCCTGGCCGCCATCGGCGAAAAGGTGCTGATCGTCGACATGGATCCCCAGGGCAATGCGTCGACGGGACTGGGTGTTCCACGTGAAACACGCCGAGCGACGATCTATGACGTCATCGTCGATGGCCGTCCCATCGACCTCTCGGCGGTCGAAACCGCCGTGCCGGGCCTGTTCATCGTCCCCGCCGACGCCGACATGTCGGGCGTCGAGATCGAGCTGAGCCAGGCGGATCGCCGTTCCTATCGCTTGCGCGACGCCCTGGCGGCGCAGGGCGGAAACGGTCATTCCCGGTATGACTATGTCCTGATCGACTGCCCGCCGTCGCTGAACCTGCTGACGCTGAACGCCATGGCCGCCGCTGATGCGGTGCTGGTGCCGCTACAGTGCGAGTTCTTTGCGCTGGAGGGCCTGACCCAGCTGATGCGGACCATCGACATGGTCAAGCAGAGCCTCAACCCCGCGCTCGAGATCCAGGGCCTGGTCCTGACCATGTATGACCGCCGCAACGCCCTGTCGGGCCAGGTGGCGGCCGACGTGCGCGCCCACTTCGGCGACAAGGTCTATGACAGCGTCATTCCCCGCAACGTCCGGGTGTCGGAGGCGCCGTCCTTCGGCAAGCCTGTGCTGATCTATGATCTCAAGTGCACCGGCAGCCAGGCCTACCTGAAGCTGGCGCGGGAACTTGTGGCCCGTGAACGCCAGCGTCGTCAGGCGCTCGCCGCCTGATTGGCGGTTATCTCGATTAAGTAGAACGGAATCAGCATCTTGTCCGAACGTCAACGTGGTCTGGGTCGCGGCCTGTCGGCCCTTCTGGGAGAGAACGTCGCCGAGAGCGCGCCGGTGGACGGCGGGGCTCAGCCGACGGGCGTGCGCGCCGTGCCGATCGAGAGCCTGAAGCCCAATCCCGACCAGCCGCGCAAGCAGTTCAGCGCCGAAAACCTGGAAGAACTGACCGCCTCGATCCGCGACAAGGGGGTGCTGCAGCCCATCCTGGTGCGCCCTCACCCCAGCGAGGACGGCGTGTGGCAGATCATCGCCGGCGAACGTCGCTGGCGCGCGGCCCAGGCGGCCCGCCTCAAGGCCGTGCCGATCATTGAACGGGCCATGGACGACGTGGAGGTGATGGAGGTCGCCATCATCGAGAACGTCCAGCGCGCGGACCTGAACCCGGTCGAGGAGGCCTTGGCCTACGGCTCGCTGATGTCGCGCTTCGGCCGCACCCAGGACGCCCTGGCCGGCGTGGTCGGCAAGAGCCGCAGCCATGTGGCCAACACCATTCGCCTGCTGCAACTGCCCGACAGCGTGCTGGACCACGTCATGGAGAACCGGCTCTCGGCCGGTCACGCCCGCGCCCTGATCACCGCCCCCAATCCGGAGGCCCTGGCCGAACAGGTCCTGGCCAAGGGCCTGAACGTGCGTCAGACCGAGGCTCTGGCCCGCCGCGCCGCCGACGGGCCGCGCCCCTCGAAAGCCAAGCCGGTTCTGAGCGGGGAGGGCGCCGCCGACGTCGCCGCCCTGGAGCAGGATCTGGCCGACGCCCTGGGTCTGAAGGTTCAACTGGCCGACAAGGGCGGCAAGGGCGAGCTGACGATCAAATACGGCACGTTGGAACAGCTCGACGACCTGTGCCGTCGCCTGATGCGCGGCTGACGGGCCTTTCCGGTCTGGCCGTGCTAGGGTGCGGCCATGACTGAACCGACCGACAAGATCAGCGCCACCGAAGCCCTGAAACGCGCCCTCGCCGCCAAGAAGGCGGGTTCTCAAGCCGGTCCGGCTGGGATCAAGGGCGGCGCGCGTGGGGCCGAGAAGGCGATGCAGCGCCAGGCAGCGGCGGCGAACAAGCCCGCCTTCCGCCTGATGTCGAAGCGAGGTTGAATCTTCTGGCCTCAAGTAGGCCAAAGGCCGATAGGCCCCTCGCTTAAAGCCCCATCCGCCGGGCGCGCGCGGAGATCTCCAGCAACAGTCGTTCCGCGATCAGGGCCTCGGGCATGCCCGTGGTCTTGGTGGCGATGTCGGCGGCGTTGACGCTGTCCTGCACCTCGTCGAGCAGCTCCAGACGCCAGGCGCGCGCCTGACGCAGGATTTCCGTCTCCTGTTTCCAGAAGACGCCAGCCGACTTGGCCGCCTCCTTGGCACCGGCGCCCGAGGCTTGCAGGACGTTGATGCGGCGCAGCTTGCCCAGATGGATCGCGGCCATGCGTACGGCCATGACGGCGCTTTCGCCCTCGGCCAGGGCGCGTCTCAGGCCCGACTGGGCTGGTCCCGGCCGACCGCCAAAGGCCTGGAGGGCGGCGTCGGACAGGGAGGCGTCGGGTTCGACGCCCAGATGCTCGTCCAGTTCCGGCGTGTCGATGGTGCGTCCCGAGCCGGGGCCGATGTAGAGCACCAGCCGTTCGATCTCCTGACGCATCAGGCCGCGTTCGCGGGGCAGGCGGGCGACGAAGCGGTCCAGAGCGTCCGAGGTCAGGCCCACCTTGTCGGCGGCCAGGGCTTCGCGCGTCATGCGGGCGACATCACCGACCTCGTCCTCGTAGCAGGCGATGCCGACGGCGCCGGGCGATTTCTCGGCGGCCTTCCTCAGCGCGGATTCGCGACCCAGCGCCCCGGCCTCGATCACCAGCATGGCGTCGGGATTGTAGCCGCCGTCGGCGTGGATGGTCAGGGCGGCGGCGATGGCCTTGTCGACGCTGGCCTTGCCGTCGGCCAGGCGGATGCGGATCAGCCGACGCCCGCCGATCATGCTCAGCGCCGTCAGCGCCTCCTCCAGCCTGACCGCATCGCCGTCGATATCGGCCTCGGTCAGGAAGGTGACGTTGAACGGGTCGTTCAGGTCGGGCGTGATGGCCTTGTAGAGGGTCAGGGCCCGCTCGGTGACGCCCGAGCGGTCCTTGCCGTGAATGACGGCGGCGCGGATGTGGCCGTCCGGCGCTTTCAGGAAGCGGTCGACCTCGGGCCGCTTGGCCAGGATCACGCGCCTGTTTCCTTCAGGACAGGCCTCACTGACCCGCCAGGGCGCGCATCATGTCCAGCCGGATCAGGCGCGCCAGATCGGCGGCGGCCCGGTCCTCGCCGTCCTGCTGGGCGGCGATGGCGGCATAGGGCTGGTCGGCGGCGGCGTAGGTGGTGGTGGTGGTCTGCGATCCCTTGACCGGCGTCCCGCCGCTGACCGGGGTCAGGGTCCAGTCGGCCTTGACCGTCAGCTCATAACGGCTGGCGGTGTCGTCGATGCGCCGACCCAGGGGGCGACGTTCCTGCTGGACCTCGGTCGTCAGACGATAGAGGGGCTGGACCGAGCCGTCGCGGCCGAAGGCGTCCTCTAGCTGCTCGCGCAGCCGGTAGCCCAGACGATTGTCCGGCGTGGTCACGGCGATGCGGGACAGGCCCGCGCCCACGCCCATCTCGCCATACATCGGCGTAAAGCCGCAGCCGGACAGCAGGGCCGCGCCGGCGATTGCCGTCAGGACGAGGGCGCGACGCATCAGCCAGCCACCAGATTGACGATACGGTCGGGCACCACGATCACCTTGCGGACGCTGAGGTTGTTGGCGGCAAGGTAGGCCTGAACCGTCGGATTGGCGAGAGCGGCGGCCTCGACCGTGGCGTTGTCCGATCCGCGGGGCAGAACCACCTCGCCTCGGCGCTTGCCGCCGATCTGGACCGGCAGGGTCACTTCATCGTCGGCGGCCAGGGCCGCGTCGAAGACCGGCCAGGGGGCGTCCAGGACCATGCCCTCTTCCCCCAGTCGCGCCCAGGCTTCTTCGGCCAGGTGGGGGGTGAAGGGGGCGATCAGGCGGGCCATGGTCGTCAGGGCCGTCCTGCGCGCCTCACCGCCTGCCTTGTCGTGCTGACGCAGGGTCGCCAGGAAGGCGTAGAGCTTGGCGATGGCCGAGTTGAAGCGGAAGCCCTCGACGCCTTCGCTGACGGCCTTGATGGTCTTGTGCGTCTCGCGGATCAGGCTGGCGTCGACATCGGCGTTGGCCGGGGCGGCGGCGTCAAAGCCCTCGAACTCGGTCCAGACGCGCTGGACGAAGCGGCTGGCGCCCTCGACGCCGCCCGCCGACCACTGCACGTCGCGCTCGGGCGGGCTGTCGGACAGGACGAACAGGCGGCCGGCGTCGACGCCGTAAGCCTCGATGATGTCCTGGGGCGCGACCACGTTCTTCTTGGACTTGGACATCTTCTCGATGTCGCCGATCGTCAGGGCGGCGCCGGTGGACAGACGGGAGGCCACGCGCTTGCCGTCCACGGTCTCGATGCGTACGTCCGAAGGCTCGACCCAGCGCGGCTTGCCGCTGGCTTCGTGACCTTCGTAGTAGGTCTCGTGGACCACCATGCCTTGCGTGAACAGGCCGGCGAATGGCTCCTTCACATCCATCAGGCCGGCGTCCGACAGGGCGCGGGTGATGAAGCGGGCGTAGAGCAGGTGCAGGACTGCGTGTTCGACGCCGCCAATATACTGATCGACCGGCAGCCATTTGGACGCGGCGGCCTTGTTGATCGGCTCGTCGGCCTTGGGGTCGGCGAAGCGGGCGAAGTACCAGCTGGAATCCACGAAGGTGTCGAGCGTATCCGTCTCGCGACGGGCTTCGCCGCCGCAGGTCGGGCAGGCGACGTGCTTCCAGGTCGGGTGACGGTCCAGCGGGTTGCCGGGCACGTCGAAACTCACGTCCTTGGGCAGTTCGACCGGCAGTTGTTCGGTCGGAACCGCGACCGGGCCGCAGGTCTCGCAGTGAATGATGGGGATGGGGCAGCCCCAGTAGCGCTGGCGGCTGACGCCCCAGTCGCGCAGCCGGTAGATGGTCCGGGCCTCGCCGGTCGCGGCCGCCTCGATCCGGGCGATGGCCTCGGCCTTGGCGGCCTCGATGTCCAGGCCGTCGAGGAAGTCCGAATGGAAGATGGAGCCGGGGCCCGTATAGGCCTCATTGGCCACGGCGAAATCGTCGCCTGCGCCCTCGGGGCGGACGACCGGGATGACCGGCAGATCGTACTTGCGGGCGAAGTCCAGATCGCGCTGGTCATGGGCCGGGCAGGCGAAGATGGCGCCCGTGCCGTATTCCGACAGGATGAAGTTGGCGATCCAGACCGGGATCTCGGCGCCGGTGAAGGGGTGGACGACCTTCAGGCCCGTGTCCCAGCCGATCTTCTCGGCCTGTTCGATCTCGGCCTGCGAGGCGCCGCCCTTGCGGCATTCGGCGACGAAGGCGGCGATCTCGGGATTGGCGTCGGCCAGCTGCTTCGAGATGGGGTGGTCGGGGGCCAGGCCGACGAAGCTGGCGCCGAACAGGGTGTCGGGGCGGGTGGTGTAGACCTCGACCGCGTCGTGGCCGGCGGGCGCCGCGCCGGGCGTAAAGGCCCATTTCATCTGCAGGCCCCTGGACCGGCCGATCCAGTTTTCCTGCATCAGGCGGACCTTGTCAGGCCAGCGGCCTTCCAGTTCGGACAGGCCGTCGATCAGATCATCCGCATACTGAGTAATGCGCAGGAACCACTGGTTCAGCTTGCGCTTCTCGACCAGGGCGCCCGAGCGCCAGCCACGGCCGTCGATGACCTGCTCGTTGGCCAGGACCGTGTTGTCGACCGGATCCCAGTTGACCACGCCGTCCTTGCGATAGACCAGACCGCGCTTGTAGAGCTCCAGGAACCAGGCCTGCTGCTTGCCGTAGTAGTCGGGGTCGCAGGTGGCGAACTCGCGGCTCCAGTCCAGCGACAGACCCAGCAGTTTCAGCTGGTCGCGCATGGTGGCGATGTTGGACCAGGTCCAGTCGCCGGGGTGGACGCCGCGCTCCATGGCCGCGTTCTCGGCCGGCATGCCGAAGGCGTCCCAGCCCATGGGGTGCAGGACATCGAACCCTTGCGCTCGCTTGTGACGCGCCACCACGTCGCCCATCACATAGTTGCGGGCGTGGCCCATGTGGATGTTGCCCGACGGATAGGGGAACATCTCGAGGACGTAGTATTTCGGCCGGCCGGTGTCGGCGTTGGACACCGAAAAGGCGTCAGCGGCCGCCCAGCGGGCCTGCTGGCGGGGTTCGGCGGTCTTGGGCTCGTAACGAGTGGCCACGGCGTATCCTGAGGTATCGCCTCAGGCGCGAAGCTTGAGGCGGCCCTGAGGTCTGCGTTGGGTGGCGAAAGAAGGCGGCGCTTAGCGCGCCGCGTTGGCGAGGTTGAGCTGGCGGGCCTTGGTCAGGATGGCGTTCTCCAGATCGGTTTCCGTCTGGGCCGCGACCGGGGCGGCGGTCCAGGCGCCGGCGGCGTCCTTGACTTCCTTGGTCACCGACACGTTCAGGGCGTCGGCGCGCAGACGGCGGTCCAGAATGAAGACCGTGGCCTTGAAGCGCTCGTTCGGCGCCTGCGGATTGACGTGCCAGTCATAGTTGACCACGCCGCCCCAGGGGTCGGCGCTGGCCAGCGGCATGAAGGACAGGGTGTCCAGCGTCGCGCGCCAGAGATAGGCGTTCACGCCGATGCCGAGTTGGGCGTCGGCCTTGGGGGCCTCTTCCTTGCCGCCCACGAAAGGCAGGCTGGAACAACCGCCCAGCAGCAGTCCCGACGCAATAAGGGCGACCGCAGCGCCGCGAACAAAAGCCATTCCGAGGTCTCCGTAAAGGTTCGAGGCCGAGCCGCAGCGCGAACCCTGGACGCAAGGCGTCCCTGATCCGCGCACGTCTGCGCCGCAGCCACGCTCTATAACACGGCGAAAAGGGGCCGTGACAAGGCGAACCGATGTTCGAGCGACGGTAAGTCGACTTATTGGCGTGGTGCCAGCGCCACAGCGACCGCAAGAGTCGTGCGGAACGACCTGTGGATGACTACGTTTCGTTGACCGGGTGGACCGGCGGTGTCTAATCGCTGTGTTCTTGAGCCTCGGCTCGAGTTCAGGAATCAAGGACCGGCGGGTCAACGCTGGTCCCAAGGGTTGGAAGATGCGTTTCGTTGCGATCATCGCTGCGACTGTGGGCGCCCTGGCTATCGCCGGGACGGCTCATGACGCCTCGGCCCAGGCGCGTCGCGCGCCGGCGGTGTCCCTGACCGAAGCGGCTCCCGCTCAGCATTCGACGCCCGCACCGCAACGGCGCGGCCTGCGCTGGAACGACAGCGGCCGCTGGGGCCTGAACTTCAACCTGAATCAGCCCGTCGGCCGTGAGACCGACTGGGGCGATGTCGAGGCCGGTGCCTATTATCGGCTGAGCCCGCGCCTTCGGGTCGGCGCTGCGGCCAATCTGGCCGCCCCTGAGGTCGATCCTGCCCGCGCGCCTGAAAGCGCCGCTGACCGCCGCGCCGCGCCGCGCGTCCGTCTGGAAACCATCTTCAAATTCTGATCGCGTTCGGCCTCAGGGCCTGAAGGCGGCCTGAACGGCGTCCACGCCGGCGATCCCGCACGCGCCTGACCCGATCAAAGTCTCTGCATTGGCGGGGACGATCCCGCCTAGCGCATAGACGGGGCAGGGCGCGACGGCCGCCATCGCCCTGAAGCCTTCGATCCCTAAGGCAGGCTTTGCCGCCGACGCCCCGCCTGCTGGAAAGACCGGCGACAGCACAAGGGCGTCCAGATCGCCCGCCGATTTCACCGCCGCCAGAGAATGGGCCGCGCCAGTCAGCAACCAGTCGGGCCGCCGTCCGGACAGGGCGTAGGCCGCCGACAAGGCCCGTTCGGGCAGATGCACCCCGTCCGCCGCGATTCGCTCGGCCAGGTCAGCGTCCAGTCCGACCAGCAGGCGTACGCCCGCGGCCTGTGTCGCCGTCCTCAACCGCAGGCCCGTCTCCAGGGCGTCCGGCGCGCCGAAATGGCGGAACACCACGCCGGCTCCGGCGGGAAGATGCGCCGCCGTCTCCCACGGGCGAGACGTGCGCCGGGGGTCAGTGAAGAAGAGCAGGGGCGGCAGGGGGCGTCTTTCACGTCTATCGGGCGGGCTGACAGCCGCCTCCGCACGGGCTAGAGCCGTCGCCGTCCGCCACAGGGCGTCTGCGTCTTCGGTGAGGGTCATGACCGCCTCTAATCCCGCTTCCGGCTCTGCGTCCATCGCTGATCGCTTCGTCGCCGTGCGTGCGCGCATGGCGCGGGCCTGCGTCGAGGCTGGTCGCGACCCGGCGTCGGCGATCCTGACCGCCGTGTCCAAGACGCAAGACGACGACGCGCTGGAGGCGGCGCTGGCGACCGGCCAGCGCGTCTTTGGCGAGAACCGGGTGCAGGAGGCGCAGGCGCACTGGGCCGGCCGTCGCGCCGCCTTCCCCGACCTGGAACTGCGTCTGATCGGCCCCTTGCAGACCAACAAGGCGGTCGAGGCGGTCGAACTGTTCGACGTCATCGAGACCCTCGACCGCGACAGGCTCGCCGCCGCCCTGGCCGCAGCGATGGCGAAGACCGGTCGTCGTCCCCGCGTCCTGATTCAGGTCAACACCGGCGCCGAGCCGCAGAAGGCGGGCGTCTTGCCCGACGAGGCCGACGCCCTGATCGCCTCGGCTCGCGACCTTCACGGCCTGCATGTCGAGGGCCTGATGTGCATTCCCCCCGCAGGCGAAGCGCCGGAACCGCATTTCCGGATGCTGGCGGACATCGCCGCTCGTCACGGTCTTTCCGTCCTGTCGATGGGCATGAGCGGGGACTTTGAAACCGCCATTTCCAGCGGCGCGACCCATGTTCGGGTCGGTTCGGCCCTGTTCGGGGAACGAAATCGGCCTCTAAACGCCTCTTGAAGCGATGAAATAGCGGAGCGCCCTTGGCGAACCCTTCAAGCCTCGCCATTCTCTACCCATGCCGACGCCCAAGACCATCCTGATCATCGACGACGACGACGACCTGCGCGAGGCCCTGGCCGAGCAGCTGGCCCTGCACGAGGAGTTTCGTCCCGTCCAGGCCTCCACCGCCACCGACGGGGTGCGTCAGGCGCGCGAGGTCCGCGCCGACCTGATCCTGCTCGACGTCGACCTGCCCGACATGGACGGCCGCGAAGCCTGCCGGCTGATCCGCAAGGCGGGGGTCTCGACCCCGGTCATCATGCTGACGGCCCAGTCGTCGGATTCCGACGCCATCCTCGGCCTCGACTCCGGCGCCAACGACTACGTCACCAAGCCCTTCCGCTTCGCCGTCCTGCTGGCCCGCATCCGCGCCCACCTGCGCAGCCATGAGCAGTCCGAGGACGCGGTCTTCCAGATCGGTCCCTACGAGTTCCGTCCGGCGTCGAAGATGATGCTGGACGACAAGGGCAAGAAGGTCCGGCTGACGGAAAAAGAGACCAACATCCTCAAGTATCTCTATCGCGCCGGGGCCAAGCCGGTGTCGCGCGAGGAGTTGCTGACCGAGGTCTGGGGCTACAACGCCGGGGTCACCACCCACACCCTGGAAACCCACATCTATCGCCTGCGCCAGAAGATCGAGCCCGAACCCGGCCAGGCGCGCCTGCTGCTGACCGATGCGGGCGGCTACCGCCTGCAGCCCTGACGACCGGACGATGAGCGAACGTCGCCCGACCCCGCCCTTGGTGGCGCTGCGGGCGTTCGATGCGGCGGCGCGCCTCGGCAGCTTCCGAGAGGCGGCCGAGGAACTGGGCGTGACGCCCGGCGCCGTCAGCCGTCACATCAAGGCGCTGGAGATGCGCCTGGGCCTGCGCCTGTTCGACCGCTTCAACCGGTCCGTGGTCCTGACCGCTGACGGGCGCCGCCTGGCCCAGGGCGTGGCCGACGCCTTCGAGCGGCTGGAAAGCGCGCTGGAGGCCGTGCGGCCCGGCCGCAGCCGCCAACTCAGGATCTCGGCCCTGCCGTCTCTGGCCGGCAAGTGGCTGTCGCCGCGCCTGCACCGCTTCAGCGAGGACAACCCCGACCTCGACCTGATCGTCTTCGCCGAGGACCGCATCGCCGACCTGTCGAACGGCGAGGCCGACGTGGCCCTGCGCTACGGCGAAGGCCCCTATCCGGGCCAGACGGCGCGTCGGTTGATGAGCGAGCGCCTGATCCCGGTCTGCGCGCCCTCGCTGGCGGCGGCGCGGTCCATGCGCCAGCCCGCCGATCTGCTGGACGCCGTGCTGATCCATGAAAGCTGGCACGATCTGCCGTTTTCGGACCGCATGGGTTGGAAGGCCTGGTTCGAGAGCGCGGGCGTGTCGGACCCTCGCGTCCAGCACCTGCGGGGTCCGGTTTTCAGCCACAGCCACCTGGCGCTCGAGGCCGCCCTGTCGGGCCGCGGCGTGGCCTTGACCTCGGCTCCGCTGGCTGCGGACGACCTGCGTGAAGGGCGTCTGATCCAGCCGGTCGATCACGCCCTGACCAACGACCTGGCCTACTGGGCCGTGGTCCTGCCGGAGCGCGCCGACGAGCCCAAGCTGCGGCGCTTCCTCAACTGGATCGAGGCCGAGGCCCACGCCGATCCTGTCGAGTGATCGGAACTCACTCGACCAAGCCTAACCGTGGTTTGTCCACAGGCGGTCGACGGTCCATGTTCGGGGTGTTCGGATCTCCCCGCCGAAAAGGACCAAGACATGAAACTCGTGCATCCCCGCGCCGACGCCTCGTTCGAAGCCGTCGTCGTCTTCACCGGCAGCGTCACCCTGATCCTGCTGGGCGTTCTGGCCGGCGCCAAGCTGCTCGGCGCCGCCTGACGCTGACCTGAGCTCAGCTCAACGCGGGCGCCATTCGCTGAGAAGGGCGCCCGTGGCTCCATCCTCGAAGGCCAGCCGGTCCAGCCGCAGCGCGGCGACGCAGACCGGCCGGCTTTCTGCGTTTCTCTGAGCGCATTTCACGGCCTTGCCGTCGGCGAAGGTCGTCAGCCGCCCCTCCAGCCTCAGGACGTAGCCGCCAGGGGCTGGCGCGGGCGCGATCCCCCGTTCTCCTCGAATGACATGGGCGTAGGCCTGACCCTGGCGTCGTCCCAGACGCGAGCTGTCGGCCTCGGTCACGGCCGCCAGCCCCGCCGTGCGTTCCGGCAGGGTCGCAACCGTGGAAGACGGCGCCTCGGTGGTCTTGGCCGGCTCTGATCCGCCCTGTTCGACCTTGGCCTCTGGGGACGCCGCCGTGGCGGCATGGTCAGGCGCCACGACGACGGGCGCGGGACAGGCGTCCAGCCCGCTCCACGGGCGTGCAATCCAGAAGCCCTCTATCGCATCCCATTGATCCAGGGCCGCCGCCGCGGCGGGCGCGACGCCGCTGGCCGCGATCCTGGCCTTGAGGTCCTCGGGCGTGACGGTCAGGGTCAGGCCGCCGTCGGGGCTGCGGATCAGGCGCGGCAGGCCCGAGACCGTCGCATCGTGGGGACTGACCGACCCGCCACAGCCGAAAGGCAGGCGGACGGAAACCGTACGACCGCTCAGGGCGGCGTCGCGGTCGCGGCCGTCGGCCAGGGCGGACCCCGCTTCGCTAAGGGCGGCCAGAAGGGCGGCGCGGTTCAATGTGGAATCGATCACGACCGTCGGCGCGGGGGTTGGGGCCGGGGCGGGCGACAGCGCCGGCTCGGGCGGCCTCTGGCACCAGACCAGCAAGGGCAGGGCGGCGAGGACAGCGACAGGCGCGATGAGACGGGTCGTTGTGATCGGCATGGAACCAGCCTAACACGAGAAACGCTCAAGGGCGCCCCTGGCCGAAGCGACCGGCATCCACAGCGGGGGCGAGGGCCGGGGAGGGTCCGCGCGCGTGACGCTGGATCAGATCATCGCACTCATCGTTCTGGTCGCCGTGGTCGGGGTGATGATCCACGGGCGGATGCGGTCGGACGTGGTGGCGCTCAGCGGCGCGGCTGCCCTGCTGCTGTTCGGGGTGGTGCGTCCGGTCGAGGTGCAGAGCGCCTTCGCCAGTCCTGCGGTCATCGCCCTGGCTGGACTGTTCGTCATCGCATACGCCATCGAACTGTCGGGCCTGCTGGGCCTGATGATCCGCAAGGCCACGGCCCTGTGCCGGCGCTTCGGCGCTCTCGGCATCTGGGTGGTGATCGGCCTGTGCGGCTCGGTCGGGGGCTTCCTGAACAATACGCCGGTGGTGGTTCTGGCCGCGCCTGTGGTGCGCGACATGGCCAAATCGCTGGCGTTGTCGCCCAAGCGCTTCCTGATGCCGCTCAGCCATGTGACGGTCATGGGCGGTCTGCTGACCCTGATCGGGACCTCCACCAATCTCCTGGTCAACGATATGGCGCGCAACGCCGGCCAGCCGGTCTTCAGCCTGTTCGAGATCACCCCTGTCGGCCTGGTCATCGCCGTGGTCGGCGGGCTCTGGCTCTACTTCGTCGGCGCGCGTCAGCTGGGGCGCACGGCCAGCCTGGATGAGGAAGCCGAGGCCGAGCGCGCGCGGATGGAGGCCGAGGCTCTGGCGGCGGCGCGCCGCCCGCGCCTGGGCCGCTGGCGGCTGCCCTTCTCCCTGCCGGCCCTTCTGGGCGAAAGCCGCAGCCAACGAGACGGCACGGGCGACGCCCATCTGGGCGATGTCGAGATGTACGCCTCGGCGGATCGACCGCTACAGTGGCGGCGCGCCCTGATCGCGCTGACGATCTTCGTCCTGGTGGTGGCGGCGGCGGGGCTGGGGGTGGCCCCCATCGCGGCGGCCGCCTTCGCCGGGGCCGTGGCCCTGATTCTGCTGGGCGTGCTGACGCCGGACGAGGCCTATTCGGGGCTGAAGCCCGATATTCTGCTGCTGATCGCCGGCATGGTGGTCGTCGGCACGGCCATCGAGGTGACGGGGTTGGCGGCCCAGGGCGCGGGTTTGTTGATCGAGGTGATCCGCCCCTTTGGCCCGCTCGGCGCCCTGATCGTGCTCTATGGCGTGACGTTGTTCGCGACCGAGCTTCTGTCAAATGCCACGGTGGCGGTGCTGGTGACGCCGATTGCGGTGGCGCTGGCCGAGAGCCTGGGCGTCGATCCTCGACCCTTCCTGGTGACTGTGATGATGGCCGCTTCCGCCGCCTTCGCCACGCCCTTCGGCTATCAGACCAATGTGCTCGTCTATCAGATGGGCGGCTACAGCTATCTGGATTTCGTCCGGGTGGGGTTGCCATTGAACCTGATCACCTGGGCGGCGGCCATGGTCGCCATTCCCCTCTTCTTCCCCTTCTAGACCGGGATCAAACGTCCAGGTCCATCACGACCGGCGCATGGTCGCTGGGCCGTTCCCATTCGCGCACCGTGTCGAGGATGCGCGCGCTGCCCTTGACCACGGCGGGCGTCAGGCCGGGCGAGGTCCACAGGTGGTCCAGTCGCAGGCCCCGGTTCGAGACCCGGAAGTCCTTGGCGCGATAGCTCCACCAGCTGGCCAGCTTGACCGGGTCCGGGATCTGGTCGCGGACGACATCCGCAAAGCCGCCCGCGTCCTGAAGCCGGCGCAGGGTCTCGATCTCGCCCGGGGTGTGGCTGACCACCTTCAGCATGAACTTGTGATTGAAGACGTCGTTGTCGCCCGGCGCGATGTTGAAGTCGCCAGCCAGGACCAGTGGCCGCTGCCGGTCACGCGTCTTCATCTCGGCGGTCAGGCGCTCGTAGAAGTCCATCTTGTGATCGAACTTCGGGTTCAGCTTGCGGTCGGGAATGTCGCCGCCGGCCGGGATGTAGAAGTTCTGCACCTCCACCCCTCCGATCAGTCCCGAGACGCAGCGACCATGGCCTTCGCGGCAGACGTCGAGGGCGGGGCCTTCGCCGTCGAGAATGGGCAGCCTGCTGGCGATGGCGACGCCGTGCCAGCCTTTCTGGCCGCGGATCTTCAGGTAGGGCAGGCCCATCTGTTCGAACGCTTCCCGCGGGAACTGGTCCTCGGTGCACTTGATTTCCTGCAGGCAGAGGACGTCGGGGGAATATTCGGCGACGAAGCGGGCGACCTGGTCGACGCGCAGGCGGACGGAGTTGATGTTCCAGGTGACGATACGAAGGGTCATGGCGCGGCCTTAGCATGGCTGGGTCACGAAAAAAGCGCCCGGAACGGGTCCGGGCGCTGATGAGTTCGTCTCTCTCGCCGCCGGGAGGGGATGATTCCATGGCGGACAGAACGGCCGCCGCCGTTCTGTTGTCAGAATGTCACAGGCGAGAAAAAAGTCAAATCAAGAAAAGACGTCAGGGCTGTGCCAGCCGTGTGACGCGCGTCTTGGTTGCGGCCTAGTTGCGGCTGGGGCGACGGGTCGGATCGCGCAGCTGGAACAGGCTGGCGGCCAGGCCCGAGGCAGGGCGCAGCGACGTCAGCTGGATGCGGGTGCGTGATCCCTGGGCGTCCGTGATGCTCCATTCCTGCAGCCGCAGCGGCGATCCGGCGAAGGCCAGGATGACCGACCCCTCGGCCGGCTTGGACGCATCCCGGGCGGTGATGGCGAAGGCGCCGGACTCCATGCGGGTGACGCGATCGATCCGCACGCCCTGATCCAGACGGACCTCGCGGGCCAGGAAGGTCGACAGCGGCGTGGCCGCCAGCGGCACCTGGCGGAAGACGTTCAGGCGCGGATCATAGCGTTTGACGTTGTTGCCGTCGGCCACGACCAGCAGGCCCGCCGGCTCGGCGTATTCGAAACGCATCTTGCCGGGACGCTGCAGCCAGAACTTGCCGGTGCGGCGCTGGCCGCCGGGGCCGGTCTCGACAAAGTCGCCCTGGGCCGCGGTCAGGGCCGTCAGATAGGCCTGGGCCTGACGCAGGGTCGCCTGATCCTCGGCGGACAGGCTGGACTGGGCCGAGGCGGGCGCGGCGGCGATGACCGCCAGGGCGGCGGCGCTGAAACCGAAGGCGCGGCGTGAAAGGGTCATGTCTTCTTCTTCTCCCGTTCGGGATGATGTTCGGAGGGTCATCAAGCCGCAGGCAGACGGCGACCCCATGACGCCAGCCTGACCATATTTCGGCGCTCCGATGAAGCGCTGTTCATGGTTTCAGCCACACCGCCCTTCCAAAGCCCGGCGTTCGTGTCTGGTTCGACTTAGAACAGGCGCTCGCCGAGGACGGGCCCGGTGTAGGGCTGAACCGAACATTGACCCTTGGTGTCCTCCATCAGTCGCCCGCTCATGTAGGCGATAGATGTGTAGGCGCCGGTCATTCGATCCACGCTCATCCTTGTCTGCAGGCGAGACCCGCCGAGCATTGCGTCTGTTTCGTCAAACGCGAGGTGTTGCGGATAGACGTTCAGCACACGGGTATCGCGACAGGTGCTGAGGCAATAGCGCCTGTTCTTCAGATCGACCCGGAAACGAATGTCATCCTTGGCCTCGGGTCTGCGTTTGCTGAAGTCCTGGAGGCCTGTGCAAAGGAGATCGAACTGTTGAGGCGCGCTGTCGGAAGTCAGCATGGCGGCGGCTGTCAGGATGGCGATAAGCATGGAAAAACTCACGGATCAATTGCGTGGGGCGGCCGGACGAGATCGGTTGCACGGCTTCTGGCCATGCCAAGCCGATCACACCATGGGCGGCGGGCCGGCCAGGATGTCGCGCTTGCCGGCGTGGTTGGCGGGGCTGACGACGCCTTCCTGCTCCATGCGCTCGATCAGGGTGGCGGCGCGGTTGTAGCCGATCTGCAGGCGGCGCTGGATGTAGGAGGTGGAGGCCTTGCGGTCGCGGGTGACCACGGCCACGGCGCGGTCGTAGAGGTCGTCGCCGGACATGCCGTCGCCGTCGCCGCCCATGGCTCCGTCGCCGTCGCCGTCCGGCTCGTCGGTGATCAGGTCGAGGTAGTCGGGCTCGGCCTGGAGGCGCAGGTGCTTGCACACCTCCTCGACTTCCTGGTCGGTGACGAAGGGGCCGTGCAGGCGGGTGATACGGCCGCCGCCGGCCATGTAGAGCATGTCGCCCTGACCCAGCAGCTGCTCGCCGCCCTGTTCGCCCAGGATGGTGCGGCTGTCGATCTTGGAGGTGACCTGGAAGGAGATCCGGGTCGGGAAGTTGGCCTTGATGGTGCCGGTGATGACGTCCACCGAGGGGCGCTGCGTCGCCATGATCAGGTGGATGCCCGCCGCGCGCGCCATCTGGGCCAGGCGTTGCACCGCGCCCTCCACGTCCTTGCCCGCGACCAGCATGAGGTCGGCCATCTCGTCCATGACGACGACCAGATAGGGCATGGGCTCGGGGCGGATCTTCTCGCTCTCGTAGACGGGGCGGCCCTGCTCGTCGAAGCCGGTCTGGACGGTGCGTTCGAAGTGCTCGCCCTTTTCCTGAGCCTCGCGGGCGCGCTCGTTATAGCTGGCGACGTTGCGGACGCCGAGCTTGGACATCCGGCGATAGCGGTCCTCCATCTCGCGCACGGTCCACTTCAGGGCCACGACCGCCTTCTTGGGATCGGTCACGACCGGCGCCAGCAGGTGCGGAATGCCGTCATAGACCGACAGCTCCAGCATCTTGGGGTCGATCATGATGAAGCGGCACTCGGCGGGCGAATGACGGAACAGGATCGACAGGATCATGGCGTTGACCCCGACCGACTTGCCCGAGCCGGTGGTGCCCGCGATCAGCAGGTGGGGCATCCGCGCCAGGTCGGCGACATAGGGCTCGCCGCCGATGGTTTCGCCCAGGGCCAGGGGCAGCAGGTGGCTCTTCTTGTCGTACTCGCCTGAGGCCAGCAGATCGCGCAGATAGACGGTCTCGCGCTTGGCGTTGGGCAGCTCGATGCCGATGGCGTTGCGGCCCTGCACGACCGAGATGCGGCAGGCGCGGGCCGACATGGAGCGGGCGATGTCGTCGGCCAGGGCCACGACGCGGCCGTGCTTCACGCCGGGCGCCGGGACCAGTTCATAGAGGGTGACGACGGGGCCGGGGCGGATCTGGTCGATCACGCCGCGCACGCCGAACTCCTGCAGCACGCCTTCCAGCATCTTGGCGTTCTGTTTCAGCGACTCCTCGTCCACCGCCCCGCCGCGCTGGCCGGGCTTGGCCAGGATGCCGAGCGACGGCAGGTCGAAGCCCTCGCCGGGCTCGAAGTCGAAGGTCTGCTGGTCCGCGTCGCTGCGAGGCTTGGGCGCCTTGACGGCCGCCACGCGCGGCTCGACCGACTTGGGCGCGCGGGCCGAGGGCGGGGCGATCGGGGCGGCGGGGGCCGCGCCCTCCCAGGGGGGGGCGTAGGCGGCCGGTTCGTCGTCGGCGTACGGATCGGCCGCATAGTGGTCGTCAGCCTCGAGGTCGGCGGACGTGGGGACCGGCACGGTCTCCGGCTGTTCATGGACGCGGCGCGGTCGGCGCGGGGCGGCCGCGGCGGCGGGCGCCGCCTCAGCCACGGCGCGCGCCGGCTTGGCGGGACGCTCCGCCTGCTGGGCGCGCCGGGCGGCGTTCTTCTCGGCGGCCCAGCCGGCGGTGTCGGTGAAGTCGCGCAGGCGCAGGCCCACGGCGTAGCCCAAGCCCCACAGACCCAGGACCAGGAACAGGCCCCCGACGATCCAGCGTCCAGCCGGCACGTGTACGGCGGCCAGACCCTGCGCCGACAGGCCGGTCACCCCGTCGCCCCACAGGCCGCCCAGACCGGCGGCGAGCGGCCATCGCGCGGGCGCCGCCAGCGCCGACAGGGCGGCCGACAGCAGCAGGACGCCCGCGACGGCGCAGAAGATCTTGAAGGCCGTGGGCTGTAGTCGATGTTGCAGGGCGTCGCCGACCGCGACCGCCAGACCAAAGGCGATCAGCAGCAGGACGGCGGGCCAGGCGGCCAGTCCCAGCGACTGCATCATCAGGTCGGCGAAGGTCGCGCCGGTCGCGCCGAGCCAGTTGGTCGGCCCCTGCGTCGAGGCGGCGTTCCAGCTGGGATCGGCCGGGTTCCACGAGATCATGGCGACCAGCAGCAGGGTGGCCAGCAGGGCTTGCAGGACGCCGCGGAACCGCACGGCGAAGGGCGCCGCCCAGACGATGCGGGCGGTGGACCAGGCGCGTTGGCCGAGCGCGAGGGCGACGGACATGAAGGCGAACCTCAGAAGACTAGGCTTCCCTTGTCGCGCGACAGGGTTAAGGGGCTGTTTACCAGGGCGGCGGGATCAAGCATCGAGGTCGGAGGATGGGGCGATCATGGCGGACCACAAGCTGGAGGGCCCAGGCAGCGCCGAACGGCTTGAGCGCCTTCAAAGGCGTTTTCGCCAGACGTCCCGGCGCTGGAGCGGGGCTGCACGGTGGCAGACCTGGCAAGCCTTGGCGCGCACGTTCCTGGCGTGGTTCGCGGGGTTGGCGTTGTTCGCCGTCGTGACCTTGGCGATCGCGGACGCTCTGCTCTGAAGGCTTGCGACCTCTGGCCTCTGGACGCGGGCGGTCATCGGCGCGACACAGGCGGCATGGCTCAGACGGACTACGACATCATCATCGCGGGCGCGGGACTGGCGGGGGCGACGTTCGCGCTGGCGGCGGCCCAGGGCGGGCTGAAGCCGGTGCTGGTCGACCCGCAACCGTTCGACGCGCAGCTGGCGCCGACCTTCGACGGGCGCTCGACCGCCATCGCCTATTCGACCTTCCGCATGTTGGACGCCCTTGGTCTGGGGGAAGCCTTGCGGCCCCACGCCTGCCGCATGGACCGCATTCTGGTGACGGACGGCCAGCGGCCCGGCGCCGCCAGCCGCCCGCCGTCGCCGGCCTATATCCGCTTTGACGCCGACGAGATCGGCGACCGCAACGGCGGCGAGCCGCTGGGCTATATGCTGGAGAACCGCCGCATCCGCGCGGCACTGGCCGAGGCGGTCGCCGCCGCCGGGATCGAGGTCCGTGCGCCCGCCAGCGTGGCCGGGGTCGAGGTCGGGCCGGGCCGGGCGACGGTGACGTTGAAGGACGGCGCGACCATTCAGGCGCCTCTGGTCGTGGGCGCAGAGGGGCGCGGTTCGACCGTGCGTCAGGCCGCCAGGATCGACACCTTCGGCTGGGGCTACGGCCAGAGCGGCGTGGTGGCGACGGTCAGGCTGGGCCGTGACCACGGCAATGTCGCCCACGAGTATTTCCTGCCGGACGGCCCCTTCGCAATCCTGCCCCTGACGGAGCAGCGCGCGAGTCTGGTCTGGACCGAAAGCACGCGCCGGGCCGAGGCCCTGAAGGCGGCTTCTGACGAGGCCTTCCACGCCCACCTGATGCGCCGGTTCGGCGAGTTCCTGGACGGGGTCGAGGTGGTGGGGCCGCGCTTCGTCTATCCCCTGTCGCTGCAGCTGGCCGAGAAGCTGACCGCCCCGCGCATCGCCATCCTGGGCGACGCCGCCCACGGGGTGCACCCGGTGGCGGGGCAGGGGCTGAACATGGGCCTGAAGGACGCCGCCGCCCTGGCCGAGGTCCTGACCGACGCCGTACGCATCGGCGAGGACATCGGCTCGGAGCTGGTGCTGGAGCGCTACGCCCGCTGGCGCCGGTTCGACAACGCGGCCCTGGCGGCAGGCTTTGACGGCTTCGTGCGGCTCTTCTCCAATGATCTGCCGCCGGTGCGGCTGGCCCGCGACCTGGGCATGGCGGCGGTCAACCGTATCGCCCCCTTGCGCCGCGCCTTCATGCACGAGGCCGGCGGGGCGACGGGGGATCTGCCGCGCCTTCTGCGAGGCGAGAGTCTCTAAGAGGGGCCTATCGCCCTTGGGGCTGCTTGAGGCCCGTTTGAAGGGTCTCAAGGCATTGGGCGTGCTTGAGAGGTCAGTCGTGGGTGTGCAGCAGGACGTCGCCGCCGTCGCGACGATCGGCTTCCTCGACGGCGCAGCGCAGGGCCGAGGCGCGGGTCTGGAACAGGCCGAAGAAGAGCCCGTCCGAGGAGGCCAGGCGCCAGACCCGGCCCAGACGGCGGATTTCGAACAGAACAGGGGCGGCGGTCATGCGCGCGACTCTGCGTGGTGGAGGCCGTCGGCCTGACGCTGCAGCTGACGGGCGATGCGCAGCGCGGCCTCGCGATCCTTGAAGGGGCGGGTGGCGCAGTCGTCGAGGGTGACGCACCAGCCCCCGTCGCGGGCGACGACGCCGTAGGCGCGGCAGCGGTGAGGCGAAGCGGGGCGCGCGTCGGGATAGCCGCTCATCATCGCGGGCGGCTCCGGTCGCGGGGCGTGCAGCCGAGGTAGAGGGCCAGGAGTGTCTGGGTCATGCGCCAGACGCCGGGAGATGCGGCGCCCGGCGGATTGGCGCGGCTCAGGGACTGGTTCAGCAGGGCGCGGCGGCTCATGGGGGTCTCCTTCATGAAGCGAAGAAGACGCCCAAGAGGCGTAAGGGCGCGATGCGGAAAGCGGGCCGCCGCCTAAGCGCGGCGTAAGGGTCAGTCGAGGGGGCGGGCGTCCTCGGCCAGCATGATCGGCACGCCGTCGCGGATGGGGAAGGCCAGCCTGGCGCCGGCCGAGACCAGCTCGTTGCGCTCGCGGTCATAGGTCAGGCGGCCGCGCGTGACCGGGCAGACCAGGACCTCCAGCAGGCGGGGGTCGACCGAGACGGGGGTGTTGAAGGCGTCGCTCATGAAGTCTTTCTTAGTGGGCTATCGCGCTTCGCGCTACTTGAGCCCATCCAAAGGCTGAAGGCCTACTGCATCGCCGGGCCGTCGTCGTCGTCGGGGGCGGCGGCTTCGATGCGGAGGAGGGCGGTCAGGGCCCGGGCTCGGTCGTCCAGGGTGCCGGCCTCCAGCAGGGCCTGCTTCTCGGCCGGTTCGAACGGCAGGGCCATGGCCAGGCTGTTGATCAGGGCCTCCTGGGGCGCCGCCTCGGCGGTGTCCCAGTCCACGTTCAGGCCCCGGTGCTCCAGGTAGGGGCGCAGGGCGTCCAGAAAGCCGTCGCGGTCGAAGGCGTCGCCGGGGTCGGGCGCGCGCAGGTCGGCCTCGAATGGGGCGAAGTCGGCGCGCACCTGACGATAGGGCGTCTTGATCTGCAGCTCGCTGGTGACCTGGAAACGGCAGACCCCGGTCAGGGTGATCAGATAGCGGCCGTCCGAGGTCTCGTTGAAGCTGGTAATGCGCCCGGCGCAGCCCACGCGGGCCAGGGGGGGCTGAGGCTCCACCGCGCCGCCGAAGGGCTGGATCAGACCGATGATCCGATCGCCCGCCATCGCGTCGTCCACCATGTTCAGATAGCGCGGCTCGAACACGTTCAACGGCAACTGGCCGCGCGACAGCAGGATCGATCCCGGCAGGGGAAAGACCGGGATCACCTGGGGCAGTTCAATCGCCTTGATATAGCCCTGGGCCATCGCCGCGTTCCCGTCAGGCGAACAGGATCGACGACAGGCGGCGGCGGCCGTCGCGGGCGACCTCGCTGGTCGCGCCCGCGGCTTCGAACACGGTCAGAAGTTGCTTGCGCGCGGCCTGGTCGTTCCACTCGCGGTCCGCCTTGACGATGGCCAGAAGCTGATCGACGGCGCCGCCCAGATCGCCGGCCGAAGCCTGGGCCAGGGACAGGTCGTAGCGGGCCTGATGGTCGTTGGGATCGGCGGCGATCCTCGCCTCCAGTTCCGCCGTGGCGCCCGTGGGGGCCGAGGCGGCGAGCGACAGCTGGGCGCGCACGCTCTGCACCATGGGATCGGTGGAGTCAGCGGGGGCCATGGCGATGGTCTGGCGCGCCTGCTCGGCGTCGCCCTCGGCCAGATAGACGCGGGCCATGCCGGCGATGGCCTTCTGGTTGTCGGGTTCCATGGTCAGGACATGGGCGAAGGCCTGGGCCGCGCCGCCGAGGTCGTTCAGCGACAGGGATTCCTCGCCCAGCGACAGCAGTTGCTCGACGTCGGTGTTGACGCCGGCCCCGCCGGTCAGCTTGTCGATGAAGGCCTTGATCTGGCTGTCCGGGACGGCGCCCTGGAAGCCGTCGACCGGCTGGCCGTTGACGAAGGCGTAGACGGTCGGGATCGACTGCACCCGCAGCTGGCCCGCATAGGCAGGGTTGGCGTCGACGTCGATCTTGACCATCTTCACCGCGCCCTTGGCGCCGCGCACGGCCTTTTCCAGAGCGGGGCCGAGGGTCCTGCACGGGCCGCACCAGGTGGCCCAGAAATCGACGATGACCGGCTGATGCTTCGAGGCCTCGATCACGTCAGTCATGAAGGAGGCGTCCGTGCCGTCCTTGATCAGGTCGTCGGGCGTGTTCAGCGTCGGGTCGGCGAAGGTCATGTTCGGGTCCGCGTGCAGGTCGAAGAATCGTAACGGATCAGATGGCGTCGGGATGCCTCGCCATCAAGCGCAGAAATGGACGCAGGGCGCGATCGGCGGGCGGGACGACGGGGCTGGCGCGAAAAAACAGAGTCCAATTCATCTGAATCGTCTGAAATCGAACGCCGCAGGGTGAGGAAGGCGGCCATCCTGACACGCCGCTGCGCCAGAAGAGGTCGTGGCGCGTCAGAGGCGGTCCATGCGCAGCCAGCGACGGTCGCCCAGCCAGGCGGTCCTGAGCGCCTGCTCGGTCGCCGCCGCCTCGTCGGCGTGACCCAGAGCCGCCTCGCTGCGGGCCAGGCCATAGAGGGCCCAACCGTTGTTCGGGGCCTGGACCAGGGCGTAGCGGAAGGCGTCGGCGGCCTCGCCGGGGCGTCCGGCCTGATAGAGGGCGGCCCCCAGCGACTGATGCACCGGATAATACCAGTAGGGCGGCTCCTGATAGGGCAGGGTCGCCTCGATGGCGATGGCGCGCCGATAGTGGCCGGCGGCCTCGAGGGGACGGCGCTGGGCGGCGGCGAAGCGACCCCGGGCCACAGCCTCGGCCAGGGTCAGCAGGTCGGGCGCGGGCACGCCCTGGGCGATCATGTCGGCGAAGGCGTCGGAGGATTTCAGCGCCTGGAGAGCCGCCAGCTCGCGTTCGAACCGGGGCCGGTCGCGCAGCCGGGCGTAGGCGACGGCGCGGGCGTAGCGGCGCATGGCCGCCGCATAGGGCAGGCGCGCGTCCGGGGCGGGGGCGGCCAGGATGACGCGCGGCTCGGCGAACTGGGCCATGGCCTGCCAGGGGGCGGCGTCGATGACCTGGATCCAGGCGATGCGGGCCGAGGTCGCCGGGTCCAGCACGGTGCGCAGGCGCCGCGCTTCGGTCAGGGTGGTGGCCATGTCGCCGGCCATCTGGGCCGAGGCGACGATGAAGTGGATGTTGTGCGGATAATAGCCGTAGCGGACCAGGCTCTCGTCCCCGGTGTCGCGGATGAAGGCCTCGTCGGCGTGGGCCGCCGCCACGTTCAGGCGGATGGAGTCGGCGTAACGGCCGCGGCGCAGATAGATGTGGCCGGGCATGTGGACCAGATGGCCGGCGCTGACGGGGGCGGCCGCCGCCAGACGGTCGGCCGCCGCCTCGGCCCGCGCCGGATCGGCGGCCTCCATCAGGTGGATATAGAGGTGGGCCGCCTGGACGTGGCCGGGATTGCGGGCGAGGACGGTCTCGACCAGACGCACCGCCTCGCCGCTGCGCCCGACCGGGGTCCGCTTGTCGGCCTGCCAGTAGTTCCAGGGCGTGGTGTCCATCGCCGCCTCGGCGGCCAGGACGGCGACGTCGTCATGATCGGGGAAGCTGCGGGCCACGGCCAGCATGGCGTCGGCGTAGGCCGCGTCCAGGGAGGCGCGGTCGGCCGCCGGGTCTGCGG
The DNA here is from genome assembly GCF_002387245.1 of Brevundimonas sp. UBA4553. GTDB lineage: Bacteria > Pseudomonadota > Alphaproteobacteria > Caulobacterales > Caulobacteraceae > Brevundimonas. The sequence goes on along the minus strand of NZ_DGLD01000001.1, from coordinate 52,733 downwards.
AATAGCGCTGGGCCAGGGCTTCGATGAGGGCCTGCTCCTGGGGCGTGGTCAGGGTGCGCAGGGCCATGGCGCGGTCCAGGGCCGCGAGCGCGGCGGCGCGGTCGCGGTCGTCCATCGGGGCGTTGATGTTGGGGCCGAGGGCGGCCGCCTCGCCCCACCAGCACAGGGCGCAGTCGGGATCGAGGGCCTGGGCCTCGCGGAAGGAGCGCACGGCCCCGGCGTGGTTGAAGCCGTAGGCCAGCATCAGGCCCTGACTGAAATAGGCCTGGGCGCGGGGATCGCGCGTCGTCGCCACCAGGGGCGAGGCGGTCAGGTCGGGATAGAGGGGGATGGGCTGAGCCGGACTGGTTTGGGCCTGACTGGCCGGTCCCGCCGCGGCGGCGGCGATCAGCAGCGGCCGGGCCAGGCCGCCGCCGCCCATGGCACCCGCCCCCAGGCCCGGGCCGCAGAGGGCGCCGAACAGGCGGGCGGGGTCCAGCGGGGCGGCGGACAGCCGCGGCGCGGCCGCCGAGCCCGTCAGGATCAGGCCGGCCCCGCCGACGACCAGGGCTTTCCACAACAGTCCCATGCACCATCTCCCCGTCAGGGTTCGACGCCACGAAGGCCCGCCGCGCCGACCGGCGCGCGGTGAAGAACGGTGATATTATTCGCTGTCGCCGCGCTTAGACAGGGCTATTCAGGGAAACGCGACGTTCCGGCGATGGAAGCGGGCGTGTGTGAGGGCTGCTAAGGGTGGGAAGCGGACCTCGTCCTCGACATCCCAAACGGCCTGCTGCAAAGCTTTCTGACATGAGCCGCCTCTCCGTCCCGCGCACCGTCTGGGTTTTGGGTATCGTCAGCCTCCTGATGGATGTTTCATCGGAGATGATCCAGACTCTCCTGCCGATCTATCTGGTGGTGGGTCTTGGCGCCTCGGCGACGGTCATAGGTCTGGTCGAGGGTTTCGCCGTCGCGGTGGCCACAGCGGTCAAGTTCGGCGCCGGCTTCCTGTCCGATCACATCGCCCGGCCCAAATGGCTGGCGGTCGCCGGCTACGGCCTGGCGGCGGCGGCCAAACCCATCTTCCCGCTCAGCGCCTCGGTTGAGGGCGTTCTGTTAGCCAAGGGCGTCGATCGCATCGGCAAGGGCATCCGCACGGCTCCGCGCGACGCACTCGTCGCCGCCGTCACCCCGCCGACCCTGCTTGGCCGCGCCTTCGGCCTACGCAAGTCGCTGGACACCGTCGGCGGCTTCGCCGGACCGCTGCTGGCCATCGGCCTGATGATGCTGCTGGCCGACGACATCAAGGCGGTCTTCTGGCTGGCCTCCATCCCGGCCGCCCTCGCTGTCCTGCTGTTGGTGACCGGTGTCTCCGATCCGCCCCGCCCCGAGGGCGAAGGCAAACGTCCGCCCGACCTGAAGGGCGCGCTCCACCTCAACGCCGCCACCTGGTCGATGATCGGCCTGACGGCGGTGATCGGCCTGGCCCGCTTCAGCGAGTCCTTCCTGCTGCTCAAGGGGCTGGACGTCGGCGTCTCCGCCGCCTTCGCCCCGGCGGCCATCGTCCTGCTGCACCTCGTCTTCGGCCTCGCCGCCTTCCCGATCGGCGCGCTGTCGGACCGCATCGGGCGCACGTCACTGCTGGTGCTCAGCCTGATCTTCCTCGCCGCCGCTGACGTGGTGTTGGTCCTCGCCGTCTCGCCCGTGCTCTATTATATCGGGGTCGCCTTGTGGGGCCTACACATGGGCTTCTCAGCAGGCCTGATGATGACACTGATCGCCGATGTCGCCCCACCGCACCTGCGCGGCTCGGCCTTCGGCCTGTTCGCCTTGATCTCCGGGGTCATCGCCCTGGCCGGCAATCTCGCCGCCGGTCTTCTCTGGGACGGCTACGGGCCGCAGGCCACCTTCGCTGTCGGCGCCGTTCTCAGCCTCGCCTGCGCCATCATTGTCGCGCTCTGGAGCGTCCGCCGCCCCAATCAGAAGAGCTGAGCCGCGAAAGCATTTTCTGCCAACTGTTGAGCTAGATGTCCGCAATGGGTCGTGAAGCCGACATCGCTCCCCACCCGAACACCGGACCATCTGCGGTTGGGTCAGGCGGCCAGACGGACTTCGTCGGGGCGGAGGGTGAGGATGCGGACGCCGTCGCGGGTGACGGCGACGGTGTGTTCGAACTGGGCCGACAGCTTGCCGTCGGTGGTGACCACGGTCCAGCCGTCGTCCAGGGTGGCGACCGTGCGACGGCCCTGGTTCAGCATGGGCTCGATGGTGAAGACCATGCCTTCGCGCAGCCGTGCTCCGGTTCCCGGCTTGCCGAAGTGGAGGACCTGGGGCGCCTCGTGCATCTCGCGGCCGATGCCGTGGCCGCAGAAGTCGCGGACGATGGAATAGCCGTTCTTCGTCGCGTGCCGCTCGATGGCGTGGCCGATATCGCCCAGGGTGGCGCCGGGACGCACCGCGCGGATGCCCTTCCACATGGCTTCATAGGTGGTCTGGACCAAGCGGCGGGCGGGCCGGGCCACGTCGCCGATCAGATAGGTCTTGCTCGAGTCGGCGATGAAGCCGTGCTTCTCCAGCGTGATGTCCAGATTGACGATGTCGCCGTCGCGCAGGATCTCGTCGGCGGAGGGCACGCCGTGGCAGACGACCTGGTTGCGCGAGCTGTTGAGCACGAAGCCGTAGCCGTACTGGCCCTTGCTGGCCGGGCGGGCCTGCAGGTCGTCGACGATGAAGGCCTCGACCAGGGCGTCGATCTGCAGGGTGCTCATGCCCGCCAGCGGCAGGCTGTCCAGATGGGTGAAGACCGAGGCCAGCAGGCGTCCCGCCTCGGCCATCAGCTCGATCTCGGCCGGGGTCTTGGTCATGCCGCGACCTGACCTGGAGCAGGGGCGGGGACGACGACGCCGGCGGCCTTCAGCTCGCGCGCGGCGATTTCCTGAAAGGTCAGGCCGGGATTCAGCTCGCACAACATCCCCAGCCTGAGCCAGTAGGCGGCCTGGCCGTTGATGGAGCGGCAGGAGGCCGTGGTGGCCCGGCGCAGCTGCTCGTGCAGTTCGTCCTCGATCTTCACAATACCCATGGCGCGCTCCTCAATATACGTTTCGTATATAGGTGGGGCGCGGGAAGGGAAAGGCGCGTCGTCGAAAAGAGCGGGAACGGAAATCGTGATTTCTGCGCTGTTTCAGCGGGTCTGTTCGACAGCGTGCAGGAGTACCGATGATGTCGCGACACGAGCAATTGCTGGCCGAGGCCTGGATGAAGGCGTTCGGCGAGCCGGTCCCGATCCTGGGTTGCCCGGACCTGGTTCTGCAGATCCTCAAGGACCACGGGGCCGAGCTGCCCAGGCTGGAAGACTGGCTGGCCGCCGGCTGAGCGCGTCAGTCCAGCCGGCTGAAGTCCACCACCTGCGGCTCGCGTTCCAGCAGGGTCAGGACGCGCCGGAAGTCGGCCTGTTCCATGGCGGTGGTGGCGGTGTTGGTCAGGGGGTGGAAGTTGACGATGTCGGCCTCCCACAGGCGCTGATCCAGGACGAAGGTGACGCGGCGGTCCGCATCATTGATCAGCCCCAGGGCGGTGACCGAGCCGGGGCGGACGCCGAGCGTCTCCCACATCAGGGTCTCATTGCCAAACGACAGACGGTCCGAGCCGAGGGTCCGGTGAGCGCGCTTCAGATCGATGACCGTGTCCTGGGCCGCCGAGATCAGCCACAGCCGTCCCTTCTTGTCCTTGAGGAAGAGGTTCTTGGTGTGGAGGCCGGGCAGGTCGGCCTTGAGGTCGAGGCCCTCCTCGACGCGGAAGACGGCGGGGTGGTCGTGGGTGGTCTGCTTGATCCCGTTTTCGGCCATCCAGGACAGGAGGCGGTCGCGATCATACTCCGGGACGGAAAGTTCGGGGGCGGTGTCGGTCATCTCGGCCTTGTCGGGCGGGCGGCGGGGGCGATAGGGAGGAGACTGATATTGTTATCCTCGGGAGCCGCGTCTTGGAACTGGAATGCTATCCGATGAACGCCCGGCCGTGCGACCTCGTGCCGGGTCGCCAGTCGCGCAACTGGATGGACGCCTTCGCCAGCCGGCATCCCTATCGCTGCCTGCCGCTGAACATGGCCAACACCACGGGGTGGGAGATCCTGTGCCCGTTCGGTTTCACCGCCGAGTGGAACGGCGGCCCGGCCCAGTCGGACATCAAAATCACCCCGGACCGGCCGCAGCCGGAGCTGGACCATTTCGTCACCTCGCACTTCTCGCGAGGCGTGCTGACCATGCACCCGCAGTACCTGTTCCGCACGCCGCCAGGCTGGGGGATGCTGGCGCAGGGGTCGCCCAACCACGTCAAGGACGGCATCCAGCCTCTGGTCGGTCTGATCGAGACGGACTGGCTGCCCTTCCCCTTCACCATGAACTGGATCTTCACGCGGCCGGGCAAGGTCAAGTTCGAGAAGGGCGAGCCCTTCTGCTTCATCCTGCCGGTCGAGCACCGCAAGGTGGAGGCCTTCGAGCCGGTGATCCGGTCGCTCGAGTCCAACCCCGGCATGAAGGGCCAGTTCGAGGCCTGGAACCGGTCGCGCACCGATTTCAACACCCGCCTGGCCTCGGGCGATCCCGAAGCGGCCAAGGAGGCCTGGCAGCGCTTCTACTTCAAGGGCGAGGTGCCGGAAGAGCTGGGCTCCGCGCCCGCGACCCACGCCAACAAGCGCCGGTTAAAGACGCCTCGGGTCGGCTGAGGCCGACCCGCGGTCTTCTTTAGGGCCTACCGCCCTTCGGGCTGCTTGAGGCCGTTTGAAGGGGCCTATCGCGCTTCGCGCTGCTTGAGACCGTGACCAGAAACAGCAACGCCCGCCTCAGCGATGAGGCGGGCGTTTCTTTTGACGCGGCAGGTCCTCGCTCAAGCAGCGAGCGACCGCGTCGCGAGCGTTAGCGCCCTTACTTGGCCACAGGCCGCGTCACGCGGCTGCCGAGGTTGTTGATGACCTCGCGGGCGTCGAAGGCGTTGACGTCGCCGGTGGGCTTGGGACCGCGGCCCATGACGATCTCGGCCGTGGCCTCGTAGCGATCAACCTGGCGGATGTCGCGGTCACGACCCCAGTAGGGATCCCAGGTGCTCCAGTAGCCGCGCTGGTAGAAGCGCCACTGCGGACCCCAGTAGGGGCCGTAACGGTCGTAGTAGAAGGGATCCGGCGTCGTATAAAAGCGGGTGTCGCGGTCGGTGGCGCGGGTCACCGTGGCGAACCAGTCGTAGCCGTTCTCGACCGTCAGTTCGGCCGAGCGCAGCAGCAGCGACATCTCGACCTGATCGCGCGAGGTGACCGAGTTGCCGGAGAAGCTGACGCTGAAGCGGTTGGACTCCAGACGCTGCTCGGCGTAGCCGCCGCGCTGGCCGTTGAAGCCGGCCGGCTGATAGGGGGTTGCGGTCGCGCAGGCGCCCAGCGCCAGGGCGCCGGCGAGAGCAACCAGAACCGTCGTCTTGCGAAGGTTTTTCATGGGAGGTTCTCCTTGAACGCCCATTGAACGTCCGTGGTTCTGAACGAGGTGTGAACGGCCAAGTTCCTTGATCGCGCCGGGACCGGACCGCCTACAGACGGGATACGATCAGCAGGGCTGCAAGGATCAGCAGGCATCCGACCACTATGCCGAAACCCTTGCGGAAACGCGGCGCGGTCATCTGTCGCGCCAAGGCGGCGCCGCCGAGGCCGTAGGCGCTCATCGACAGGACATCCATCCCGATGGTGGCCAGGGCGAACAGGGCCAGCTGGGGCGCCACCGGACGGTTCACGTCGAGGAAGGGCGGCAGGACGGCGGTGAAGAAGAGGATGGCCTTGGGGTTGGCGATCTGGACCGTGAAGCCGTCGATCAGGGCGCTGCGGCCGGGGCGAACCCTGACCTGATCCGGTTCGGCGGCGGTGGCGAAGGCGCCGCGCAGAGCCTTGATCCCCAGCCAGGCGACATAGAGGGCGCCGAGGACGGCGATGATGCGGAAGACTTGGGGGAAGGCGGCGACCAGGGCACCGAGGCCCAGGGCGGCGGCGCCGAACCAGACCAGGGTGGCGGCGTTCATGCCGACCACGCCGATCAGGGCCGAGGCGCGGCCCTTTTCCATGCCGGTGGCCACGGCGAACAGATTGGCCGGACCCGGCGTGACCGCCATGACGGCCATGACGCCCAGGAAGGCGGCGTAGAGATGCGGATCGACGGGAAGCGCGGCCATGAGACCCTTTCCGGCGCGGAGCGGGTCAGGTCAAGCCTCGAACATCGGGCCGGTCGCGTGGATCAGATCTCGGCGGGCGGTGCGGGCGGCGCCGGGGGAACCAACGGCGTCGCCAGGGCCTCGTTGACCTCGTCGATCGCATCCAGCGACTGACCGACGGCGTAGTCGGCCATCAGGCCATAGGTCACCATCTGGTCGGGATCGGCCTGGGCCCAGGCGCCGTTGGTCGCCAGCCCCTGCACCAGGGGTTCGACGCCGGCCAGGGTCTCGGCGACGATGGCGTCGACGTCGATGTCGGCGAGCGCCTGCTGGGCGATCACGCCGGCCTGCTGGGTCGCCAGGTTGGTGAACGCCGTGACGTGGGGCTGGTACTCGGACCAGAGAGCGGCGACGCGCAGACCCTTGACGGTGTCATCGAGGGCGTCGTCGTCCTGGATGGCTTCGGCGCGTTCGCCGAACTCCTCCATCTTGCTTTCGAAGGCGGCGGCGGCGGCCTCCAGCTGAGCCTCGGCGGAGGTGCGGTCCTCCTGAGCGACGGCGGCGGACACGGGCAGCAGGGCGAGGGCGGCGGCGAGCGACAGGGCGCGGATCATTTCGGATCTCTCCTTCGGCGGACGTCGCAGGGTCCGCCGAACGGCGTCGGGTCTCAAGTGAAATCGCGGTAAGGCGCGACGCGGCGGACCGGGCGCAGCCCGATCCGCCGCGCGCTGTCAGTTTACTGCGGGGTCGCAGGCGCCGCGTTTAGCGAGGCGATGGCTTGCGGAACGCCGGCGCGGATCTGGTCCGGAATGCCGCGCAGGGCGGGGCCGACCTGGGCGCGGGCCGCCGTCATCTGTTGCTTGGCGGCGTCATCGGTCGATGCGGCGATCTGGGCGTCGAAGAAGCCTTCGACGGCCGTGGCGAAGGCCTCGATGTCCGGCTGGTAGCGCGCCAGAACGACGTTGACGTCGGCCAGGCCCTTGGCCTGGTCGCCGCCGGAGCCGCGAACCGCGGCTTCCAGTTCCGGCTGCATCTGGGCCATGCGGGCTTCGAAGGCGTCGGCCTTGGCTTCCATCGCCAGCTCTTCGGCCGACTTGGGGGCGGCGGGCACAGCGGGCGCGGAGGCCTGGGGCGCGGCGGCGGGGGCTTCCTGGGCGAGGGCGGGGGCGGCGAAGGCGAGGGTCGCCGTGGCGGCGAGGACGAGACGCAGGGACATGGAAGGCTCCGGTTGAAAAGGAGCCTGAGGACTCCGTCGGCGCGGAAGGTCGCCTACTTCCGTGGCGATGTGGAGGGTTTTTTGCGGCGAAGCCTCCGATCCCGGCCGACGCCGCATTCCATCGCCAGGGCGACGCGCCTCGGCTAGGCTCGGGAAAAGCCGCCGTATCGGGATTCTGATGATGTTCTCTAAGGTTCTGGCCGCTGGCGCGTTGGCCGCAGCCATGGTCGTGAAGACCGCGCCGGTGGAGGCCGCAGAGCCGGCGCGCGCCTACGCCGTCAGCGGCGAATGTGGCGGAATGGCCGCGACGACGGTGACCATGGCGGCAGGTCTCTGCCTCGGCCTGGTCTGGCAAGGGACGGACGCCGACGGGCCGCGGATGCCGCGCGGTCTGCTGCAACTGGCGGACGGCGACTGGCTGGTCACCGACCTTGGCGGCTGGGATGCCGGGAAGGGGGCGGTCTGGCGGTTGTCGACGGCGAACGACGGCGCGGTGCGCTGGCGCCGTCTGGCGCGTAGTCTGTCGATGCCGCACACGGTGGCGCGCGGGCCGGACGGGCGGGTCTATGTGTCCGAGATGAACCGTATCCTGACGCTGGATCCCGAGGCGGCGGACCCGGCGGCCAGCGTGCGCACCGTGATCGGCGACCTGCCGGACAACCGGCTGCACGACAACCGTCACCCGCTGTCGAGCTTCGTCTTCGACGGGAACGGCGACCTGCTGGTCAACGTCGGGGCGCCGAGCGACCGCTGTCTGGATGGGGCCGGCCGGCCGAAGACGGACGCGCGGGGGGGCTGCGTCGAGAGCGCGGCGACGGCCCAGGTGCGACGTCACGCCTATCTGGGGAACGGGCGCTGGGCCGAGGAGAGCACGGTCTTCGCCAGCGGCCTGCGCAACTCCATCGCCCTGGTGCGGCATCCGTCGGGCACCGTCTTGCAGGCCGAGAACTCGGTCGATCTGCCGACCGCCGAGCATCCGTTCGACGAGGTCAACGTGCTGCGTCAGGGCGGGCACTACGGCTGGCCCTATTGCGTGAACCTGGCCACGCCTCTGCCCGGCTGGCCCGCGCGTCAGGCGCGCTGTGGCGAGCGGGATCGGCCCGTCGCCCTGCTGCCGCCGCACGCGGCCCCGCTGGACATGATCTATTACGAGGGGGCGATGCTCCCCGAGCTGCGCGGCCGCCTGTTGATGACCTGGCATGGCTATCGGCGCACGGCGGGGCGGATCACGGCGGTGGAGACGGATGAGCGAGGCGCGCCCCTGACCGATATCGGCGGGCGCTACGCCATCTATCCGCGCGGGTCGCTGGCCTATCCGGCGGGCGCGCCGAGCGTGAAGGGCAAGGTTCTGACCCCGGGCTGGGACCGCGTCGCGGGCCGTCAGCCGCGCGGCTCGCCGGTGGTCATGGCGGTCGCCGCCGACGGCTCGATCTGGGTCACGGATGACCGCAGTCGGGCGATCCTGAGGATCGCCCGGTCGCAGCCTTAGTCTTTAGCCCTTGGTGCGGGCGTCGCGCTTGGCCAGCACGCGCAGGCGCAGGGCGTTCAGCTTGATGAAGCCCTCGGCGTCGTGGTGGTCATAGGCCTGGACGCCTTCTTCGAAGGTCACCAGGTCCTGGTCGTAGAGGCTGAAGGGGCTTTCGCGGCCGATGACGGTGGCGTTGCCCTTGTAGAGCTTGACCCGGACCGTGCCCGAGACCTTTTCCTGGCTCTTGTCGACGGCGGCCTGCAGCATCTCGCGCTCGGGCGAGAACCAGAAGCCGTTGTAGACGAGGTGGGCGTACTTGACCGCCAGTTCGTCCTTCAGGTGCATGGCGCCGCGGTCCAGGGTGATGGACTCGATGCCGCGGTGGGCGGCCAGCAGGATGGTGCCGCCGGGGGTCTCATAGACGCCGCGCGACTTCATGCCGACGAAGCGGTTCTCGACCAGGTCCAGACGGCCGATGCCGTTGTCGTGGCCGTACTGGTTCAGGGCGGTCAGCAGGGTGGCGGGCGACATGGCCTCGCCGTTGATCGAGACGGCGTCGCCCTTCTCGAAGCCGATCTCGATGACCGTGGCGACGTCAGGGGCGGCCTCGGGCGAGATGGTGCGCTGGTGCACGAACTCGGGGGCCTCGACGGCGGGGTCTTCCAGCACCTTGCCCTCGGACGAGGAGTGCAGAAGGTTGGCGTCGACCGAGAAGGGGGCCTCGCCGCGCTTGTCCTTGGAGATCGGGATCTGGTGCTTCTCGGCGAAGTCCAGCAGAGCCTCGCGGCTGCGGAACTCCCACTCGCGCCACGGAGCGATGACGTGGATGTCGGGGTTGAGGGCGTAGTAGCCCAGCTCGAAGCGGACCTGGTCGTTGCCCTTGCCGGTGGCGCCGTGACAGACGGCGTCGGCGCCCAGCTGGCGGGCGATCTCGATCTGGCGCTTGGCGATCAGCGGACGGGCGATCGAGGTGCCGAGCAGGTACTGGCCCTCATAGAGGGCGTTGGCGCGGAACATGGGGAAGACGAAGTCGCGCACGAACTCTTCGCGCAGGTCGTCGATGAAGATGTTCTCGGGCTTGATGCCCAGCTTCAGCGCCTTTTCCTTGGCGGGCGCCAGCTCTTCGCCCTGACCCAGGTCGGCGGTGAAGGTGATGACCTCGGCGCCGTATTCGGTCTGGAGCCACTTCAGGATGATCGACGTGTCCAGCCCGCCCGAATAGGCGAGGACGACTTTTTTGGGGGCGGGCGAGGTCATCGGTCGAAAGATCCTTTCAGGAGAACGCGGGGAGGCGTGTTTGGCGCGCTTAAAGGACCAGACGCCGCGCGATGCAAGGGCATGATTGTGTCTCGGCGCGCGATACGAAAAGGGCGCCGCGGTCGAAACCGCGACGCCCCCCGTTTTTCAGGCGTTTAGAAGGTTCAGGCGAGGGCCTTGAGCCGGTCCACCAGATCGGTCTTTTCCCAGCTGAAGCCGCCGTCGGCGTCGGGCGCGCGGCCGAAGTGGCCGTAGGCGGCGCTGCGGCGATAGATGGGCTTGTTCAGGCCCAGGTGCTCGCGGATCGCGCGCGGCGTGGCGCCGCCGATCAGCTTGGGCAGCTCGGCTTCCAGGATGGCCGGGTCGATCTTGCCCGTGCCGTGCAGGTCGACGTGGACCGACAGGGGCTTGGACACGCCGATGGCGTAGGAAATCTGGATGGTGCAGCGGTCGGCCAGGCCGGCGGCGACCACGTTCTTGGCCAGGTAGCGGCAGGCGTAGGCGGCCGAACGGTCCACCTTGGTCGGGTCCTTGCCCGAGAAGGCGCCGCCGCCGTGCGGGGCTGCGCCGCCGTAGGTGTCGACGATGATCTTGCGGCCGGTCACGCCGGCGTCGCCGTCAGGGCCGCCGATCTCGAAGGTGCCCGTCGGGTTGATGTGCCACTCGGTCTCGTTGGTGATGAAGCCCTGCGGCAGCACCTTCTCGACATAGGGTTTGACGATGGCGGCGACCTGATCCTGGCTCAGACCGGCCTTGTGCTGGGTCGAGACCACGACCGAGGTGGCGCGGACCGGAACGCCGTCCTGATAGAAGAGGGTCACCTGGCTCTTGGCGTCGGGCTCCAGGCCCGGCTCCTGACCCGAGTGACGGGCGTCGGCCAGGGCCTTCAGGATGTTGTGGCTGTACTGCAGGGTGGCCGGCATCAGCTCGGGCGTCTCGTTCGAGGCGTAGCCGAACATGATGCCCTGGTCGCCGGCGCCCTCGTCCTTGTCCGCGCCGGCGTCGACGCCCTGGGCGATGTGGGCGGACTGCGGGTGCAGGTGGTTCTGGAACTGGAAGGTCTCCCAGTGGAAGCCGTCCTGCTCATAGCCGATGGCGCGCACGACGCCGCGGACCGTGTCCTCGATCTCCTGCTGGACGCCGGGCGCCCAGTTGCCCTCGACATCCATGATGCCCTTGCCGCGGATCTCGCCGGCCAGAACCACCAGATTGGTCGTCGTCAGGGTCTCGCAGGCCACGCGGGCCTCGGGGTCCTTGGACAGGAACAGATCGACGATCGAGTCGGAGATCTGGTCCGCGACCTTGTCGGGGTGGCCTTCCGAGACGCTCTCGGAGGTAAACAGAAACGACGAACGGGCCAAGGCAGGCTCCTGCAAGACGGTGAGGCGGACAGACATATAAAGATATGCTTATACGTTCAAGTGCGCTGTCGTCTCGTCAGGCGAAGTCCAGGCGCGCCTCTCCGCTCGACGGGATCTTCACCGTGCGGACGACGTCGGCGTGTCGGACGCGTGTTTCGCCGCCCGGAGGGCCGCGCAGCACCATCTGGGTCGGCCGCCCGTCGGCCCACTCGACATCCAGGCCGAAGCCGCCGCGCGCCCGGACGCCGCGCAGCCAGCCTTTGGGCCAGGCGGAAGGCAGGGCGGGCAGGATCTCGATCTCGCCCGGCCGCGACTGGACGATCATTTCGGCCATGCCGTTGGTTCCGCCGAAATTGCCGTCGATCTGGAAGGGCGGGTGGGCGTCGAACAGGTTGGGATAGGTTCGCTCCGGCCCCAGCAGGAGCTTGAGCACGCGGTGGGTCCGGTCCCCGTCGCCCAGACGCGCCCACAGGTTGATGCGCCAGCCGATGGCCCATCCGGTGGACAGGTCGCCGCGCTGTTCCAGCGACGTCTGCGCGGCCCGCGCCAGAGCGGGCGTGTCCCGCGTCGAAATCTGCCAGCTGGGGAAGAGGGCGTAGAGGTGCGAGACGTGACGATGGTGCGGCTCGGGCGCCTCCATGTCCCAGTCCGCCAGCCACTCCTGAAGCTGGCCGGCCTTGCCGATGCGGTCGGCGGGCAGGCGGGCGCGGGCCGCCAGCACTTCGCGGCGGAAGCCGGCGTCCCGGCGCAGAATCTGCGAGGCCTCGGCGACATGGGCGAAGAGGTCGCGCAGGATCTGGCTGTCCATGGCGGGGCCGGCGCAGACCGCGGCGCCGAAGGGGTGCAGGTTTTCCGGCGACAGGGAAGGACAGGTGACCAGGCCCGAGCCGTCCGGATGCTCGACCAGGGTGTCGAGGAAGAACTGGGCCGCCCCCTTCATCACCGGATAGACCTCGGCCAGATAGGTCTTGTCGCGGCCATAGTCATAGTGGTCCCACAGGTGTTCGCACAGCCAGGCGCCGCCCATGGGCCACAGGCCGAAGCGCGCCCCGTCGATGGGGGCGGTGGCGCGCCACAGGTCGGTGTTGTGGTGGCAGACCCAGCCGCGCGCGCCGTAGTTGACGCGGGCGGTGACCGCTCCGGTCTCGGCCATCTGCTTGACCATGGCGATCAGGGGCTCGACGCACTCCTGCATGGCCAGGGGTTCGGCGGGCCAGTAGTTCATTTCGGTGTTGATGTTGATCGTGTACTTCGAGCCCCACGGCGGGCTGGTCTTGTCGTTCCACAAGCCCTGGAGATTGGCCGGTTGGGTTCCGGGGCGGGAACAGGACAGCAGCAGGTAGCGGCCGTACTGGAAGTAGAGCGCGGCCAGGGCCGGGTCGTCGAGGCTGGCCGAACTGGCGACCCGCTGGTCGGTCGGTCTTTGCGCCGCCTCGGTGGCTCCGACGGCGAAGTCGACGCGCCGGAACAGGGGCTGGTAGTCCGCCAGATGGCGCGCCTTCAGCCGTTCGAAATCCGCATCCAGGGCCGCCAGGGTCGCCAGGGTCCGGGCGCGGGGATCGCCGCTGACGTCCCTGGGGCCCACATGGCTGGTGGCCATGGCGATCAGGATCAGGGCTTCGTCGGCCCCTTCGACGCCCAGGGCGCCGTCCTTCGTGATCACGCGCCCGCCGCGCGGCAGGATGCGAACCCGGGTTTCGAACCTGAGGGCGGCGGGGATGTCGAACTGGGAGCCGTTGCGGCCGGTCAGGATCAGGTCCCCGTCCTGGACCGCCGCGTCGCCCGCCTGCGGCGTCTCAAACCCGGCGTCGAACCTCAGCGCGCCCGGTCGGTCGGCGGTCAGCCGCACGACGATGACGTCGTCCGGACGGGAGGCGAAGACCTCGCGACGATAGCCGACGCCGTTCAGGCGGTATTCGGTCGTGGCGACGGCCTGATCCAGATCCAGCTCGCGCCGGTAGCCGGTCGCGCCGGAGCGCACGCCGAAGCTCAGCAGCAGGTCGCCGATGGTCTGATAGCTCATCTGCCGGATCGGCCGGGCCATCATACGCGCCTGGGCCAGATCTTGCGCCTCCAGATAGCGGCCCTCGAAGATCAGGCGTCGCACCTCCGGCAGGGCGGCCAGCGCGTCGGGGCTGGAGGGGTCGTAGGGGCCGCCGGCCCACAGGGTGTCCTCGTTCAACTGCAGCCGCTCGCGCGCCACCCCGCCGAAGACCATGGTGCCCAGCCGGCCGTTGCCGACCGGCAGCGCCTCGACCCAGGCCTCGGCCGGGGCGCGATACCAGAGCCTGGGCTCGGCCGCGTCGGCGGTGCGCGGCAGGGGAACGACGGTCGGCTGCTGGGCAAGGGCGATCGGCGCAGCGCCGGCGAAGGCCGCCGTCGCGCCCGCGCCCATCAGAAGTCGCCGCCTGTTGAAGCCCGCCATGCCGCCCTCGCTCGCTCAAACCAATTAATAGTATGATACGATAATGATGGCGCCTACAATGCGGACGCCGCGAGACACGTGCGCCCGCGGGCCACGCTCAATCTGGATTCATGTCGCTCGGAAGGAAGTGGTGCCGCTTAGGTGACTCGAACACCTGACCCCATCATTACGAATGATGTGCTCTACCGGCTGAGCTAAAGCGGCTCCGGTCGGCGGCTCGGACATATGTCAGTGAGCCGCGCGAGGTGGGGTCTTTATACGGGTCCGGCGGACTTGCCAAGCGCTGTCAGCATCGCCGGCTCGTCGGGCGTGTCGGCGACGCGGATTTCGGGGAAATCGAGGCCGGCCAGCGGTGCGGCGGCGGCGGTGGAAATGCAGACGGCGAGGCAGGGGACGGCCGCGCGCGGCCAGAGCGCCTCAGCCAGGGCCCGGGCCGCGCGGGGCGAGTGGACCAGCACGGCGTCGACATCGGCGGGCGCCGGAATGCGGGTTTCGTCGGCGGCGTAGACCGGCAGGCGGCGCACCTGACGGTCAGGCAGAAGGGCGGGCAGGTCGCCGGCGGGCTCGCGGGCGCCGGGGGCGAGGATCACGCCATCGACAGGTTTCGCAGCGATGAGGCGGGCGAGGGCGTGGATGTCGCCGGCGGCCGAATGCGTTTCCGCGAAGCCGGCGTCGCGGGCGGCCTCGGCGGTGGCGTCGCCGACGGCGAAGACCGGGCGGTCGCGCAAGGCGGGCGTCAGGGCGGCGAAGGCCGCCACGCCGTTGGGGCTGGTGAAGGCCAGGGCGGCGACCGTGGTCAGGTCCGGCGCGTGGCTCAGAGCCTCGGGCAGGGGGAGGAGCGTCAGAAGTGGCGCCGCGACCGGCGTGAAGCCAAGCGCCGTGAGCCGGGCGGCGGTGCGCGCGGCGCCGGGCTGGGCGCGGGTGATCCAGACGCGGCGGATCGGCCGCATGGTCTAGAGGTCGATCTTCTGATCGCCGGCGGCGTCGTGGACCTCGGCGCCGAGGCGCAGGCCGAGCGAGCGGGCGGCGTCGAGGGCGGTGGCGGCGGTCACGCCGGAGATCTCACCGGCGCGACGCCAGCGGGCCGAGCCGTCGGGGCTGAGCATTTCGGTGGTCAGTCGCAGGACGTCGCCCTCGATCAAGGCATGGGCGCCGATGGCGGTGCGGCACGAGCCCTCCAGCGCGGTCATGGCGCCGCGCTCGGCGGCGACGGCCAGGGCGGTCAGGTCGTGGTTGAGGGCGCGGGTCCAGTCGGCGTCGACGTCGTCCTGACGCGTCTGGATGGCCAGGGCGCCCTGGCCCGGGGCGGGCAGGAAGTCGTCCAGCGACAGGCGCTCGCGGATCACTTCGGACAGACCGAGGCGGTTCAGCCCCGAGCAGGCCAGCAGGATGGCGTCGAAGTCGCCGTCCTTGAGCCGCTTCAACCGGGTGTCGACATTGCCGCGCAGCATCTCGATCTGCAGGTCGGGCCGCAGGGCGAGGGCCTGGGCCTGACGCCGCAGCGAGGCGGTGCCGAGGCGGGCGCCGCGGGGGAGGTCGGCGAAGGTGGCGAAATGCGCGCTGATGAAGCCGTCGCGGGCGTCCTCGCGCTCGGGCACGGCGGCGATGGCCAGACCCTCGGGCTGTTCGGCGGGGACGTCCTTCATCGAGTGGATGGCGATATCGACGCGGCCGTCGAGCAGGGCCTCCTCGATCTCCTTGGTGAACAGGGCCTTGCCGCCGACTTCCAACAGGCGGCGGTCCTGGATCCGGTCGCCGGTGGTGACGATCTCGACCAGGGGGACCAGGGTTTCGATGTCGGCCTCGGCCACGCCCAGGGCGCGGCCGATGGCGCGCTGCATCATGCCGGACTGGGCCAGCGCCAGCTTGGAGCGGCGGGTGCCGATGCGAAGAAGCGGGGTCATGGGGTCGCGCAGCCGTTGCGAAAGGGGAACCGGGCCGCTACCTCGACCCGATGAACACTGGCGCGGACTATAGCAGCGGGACCACGGGGGCAACCAAGCCCCCCGCCGCCACGGGTGGGGCCGAAGGCCGCGTGCTGACGGTTCTGGGCCTGGAGACCAGCTGCGACGAGACGGCCGCCTCGGTGGTGCGCCTGTCGGGGGCGAGGGCCGAGGTCCTGTCCAGCGTCATTCACAGCCAGATCGACGATCACGCGGCCTATGGCGGAGTGGTGCCCGAAATCGCCGCCCGCAGCCATGTCGAGATGATCGACGGCGTGGCGCGCCGGGCCATGAGCGAGGCCGGGATCGACTACGCCGCCCTGGACGGGGTGGCGGCGACGGCCGGGCCGGGGCTGGTCGGCGGGGTCATGGTGGGCCTGTCCTACGGCAAGGCCGTGGCCCTGGCGCGCGGCCTGCCGCTGATCGCGGTCAATCACCTGGAGGGCCATGCGGTGTCGGCGCGGCTGGGCGCGGAGACGGCGTATCCCTTCTTGCTGCTGCTGGTGTCGGGCGGGCACTGTCAGTTGCTGGAGGTGCGCGGCATCGGCGACATGAGCCGGCTGGGCACCACCATCGACGACGCGGCGGGCGAGGCCTTTGACAAGATCGCCAAGGCCATGGGGCTGGGCTACCCCGGCGGGCCGGCGCTGGAGAAGCTGGCCGAGAAGGGCGACGGCTCGCGCTTTGACTTGCCGCGGGCGCTTCTGGGACGCAAGGACTGCGACTTCTCCTTCTCGGGTCTGAAGACGGCGGCCTCGCGGCTGGCCCAGACCTGCGACAGCGAGCAGGACAGGGCCGATCTGGCCGACGCGGTGCAGAAGGCGATCGCGCGCCAGCTGTCCGAACGGACCGAGCGGGCCATGGTCGCCTATGCCGAACAGCACCCGGAGCTTCAATCGGCGAAGGGCGCCCTCAAGCAGCCGAGCGCAGAGCGCGAGGCGGTAGAGCCCAAGAGCAAGTCTCTGCATTTCGTCGTCGCGGGGGGCGTCGCGGCCAACAAGACCATCCGGCGCACGCTGGAGGATCTGGCGACAAGGCATGGGTTCAGTTTCCTGGCGCCGCCCATGGTCTATTGCACCGACAACGCCGCCATGATCGCCCTGGCGGGGGCGGAAAGGCTGGAAAAAGGCCTGACGTCGGACATCGATGTGGCCGCCCGGCCGCGATGGCCACTGGACGAGGCGCGCGCGAACGCCGATCCTGTTCACAAGAAAACGGGCCGTAAGGGCGCGAAGGCCTGACGGCCCCGCCTCCGTGCGGTGGTCGGGGGACCGGAGAAGACATGGAATTTCATACGGCAGGCGTAATTGGCGGCGGCGCATGGGGCACGGCCCTGGCGCAGAGCGCGGCGGCGGCGGGCCTGGCGGTCGTCCTGCAGGCGCGCGAGCCCGAGGTGATCGAGAGCATCCGCACGCGGCGGGTCAACGACGCCTTCCTGCCGGGGATCGAGCTGGACTCGGCCATCAACGTCACCTCGGAACTGGGCGATCTGGCCGATTGCGATCTGATTCTGGCGGTGCCGCCGGCCCAGCACATGCGGGCGACGCTGACGGCCTTTGCACCCTACGCTCGGCCGGGCCTGCCCATCGTTCTGTGCGCCAAGGGCATCGAGCGCGGCTCGCTGAAGCTGATGACCGAGGTCCTGGGCGAGACCATTCCGTCGGCGACCCCCGCCGTCCTGTCCGGCCCCAGCTTCGCTGCAGAGGTGGCGCGCGGCCTGCCCAGCGCGGTGACCATCGCCTGCGAGGACGAAGCCATGGCGGTCGCCCTGGCCACGGCCCTGTCGGGGCCGGTCTTCCGCCCCTATCTGGCCGATGATCTGATCGGGGCCGAGACGGGCGGGGCGCTGAAGAACGTTCTGGCCATCGCCTGCGGCATCGTCGAGGGGCGCGAACTGGGCCGCAGCGCCCACGCCGCCGTCATCACCCGCGGCTTCGCCGAGATCGTCCGTGTGGCCCAGGCCATGGGCGGCAAGGCCGAGACCGTCTCCGGCCTGTGCGGTCTGGGCGATCTGGTCCTGACCTGCTCCAGCCCGCAGTCGCGCAACATGAGCCTGGGCCTGGCCCTGGGTCAGGGCATGAGCGTCGAACAGGCCCTGGCCGGCAAACGCTCGGTGGCGGAAGGCTATGAAAGCGCGCCGGCCGTGCGCGAGCTGACCCGCAAGCTGGGCGTCGAGACGCCGATCTGCGAGGCCGTCGCCGCCGTGCTGGCGGGCGAGACGACGGTGGACGCGGCCATCGAGCATCTGCTGACCCGGCCGCTCAAGCCCGAACGCGAATAGTGGCTGAACAAGCGGAAGCGGCGGCGGAAGAGCGCAAGCGTGTCTGGAAGACGCCGCCGAACGTGCCCCTGTGCGCCGAAGCCGACATCGCCGACCCCGGCTCGCGCGGGTTCGTGCTCCAGATCGGCGAGGCCTTCTTCCACGGCTTTGTGGTGAAGAAGGACGGCGAGATCGCCGGATGGGTCGACCGTTGTCCGCACGCGGGCTTCCCCATCGCCATGGAGCTGGATCGCTATCTGACGCCGGACGGCGCGCTGATCCTGTGCGGCTGGCACGGGGCGGTGTTCGAGCCGCTGTCGGGCGCCTGCGTCGGCGGCCCGTGCGCGGGCGGCAAGCTGACCCCCTGGCCGGTCGAGGCCAGGGGCGGGATCATCCGTACGGCCTGAGGACGGCTATTCCTTCGGGACGATCTTGGGGTCCTTGGTGAAGGCTTCATCCACCTCGTCCTCCGAGATCCGCTTGGACGGGTCACCGGGCTGGTTGAGGTTCTGCTCTTCGGTTCCGTCGCCCATCATGCCGGGATGGGGATCGGTCTTCTTGGGGTCGTCGGCCATGTCGGGCTCCTTGAGGGACACCCGCTAGCAACACGGTCCATGCGGCGGCGTTCCCTCTCGCCGCCGATCACCTTCTCTTGAAGTCAGGCCTTGAGGCGTTTGGCGTTGGCCACTGCGGCGGCGTGAATGGGCGACAGGGCCTTGGCCTGCATCTTCAAAACGGCCTCGCCCATGGTCCAACTGTCGGAGAGGGCGCGCGACCATAGCCCCATGCCCCAGGCGGCCTGCAGGGCCGCGGCGCCGGCCAGGCTGTCGGCTTTCGACAGACGAGACATGAGGGCCGAGGCCTCGGCGCCCTCTCGATCAGCGATGCGCCGGCCCTGATCGGCCAGATCCATCGCGCCTGAGGCGACGGCGCTGGCCGAAGCCGTCAGGGCCTCGACCTTTTCCGTCCCCATCCGCCCCAGTTCCGCATGGTCGGCGCGCAGGGGATTGGCCAGGGCCTCGCCCATGATCGTCAGGCGACGGGCGACGACCTTGGCCGAGGCCTCAGCCGTCTCCTGTCCGGCGCGGACGGTGCGGGCGGCGCGATCAATGGGGTTCATGCGGGGACCGTGAGCCTGTTCAACCGGTGTAGCAAGCAAAACAGGCCCGTTGCCTCAGGGCAGGACTTCGGCGGCGAAGGCCGAGACGTCCTGGATCAGCGCCGGGATCGAGGCGTCGATGATGCGCTGACCCTTATCCGGGCTGGCCTGGGCCGGGTCCGAACCGATACGGCCGTCGGGGAAGCGGGCGCGGTAGTCGAGCGCGTCGCGGATCGGCCCCATGGGAGCGATCTTCGGGCTGTAGTCGGCGATCTTGATGTGGTCGGGATAGGCGGCCTGGGTGACGGCGATCTCGGACGGGGTGGCGTGGGCGCCGTGGCCGACCGGGAAGATGTCCTCGCACAGCTTGTGCACGCCGGGCAGGTCCCACCAGTTGCGCAGCTTGAGCACGAACGGCGGCCGCTCTTCGACAAACGACCACTCGGCGTAGATCTCGGCGAAGGTCGCCTCGATGGTGGCGACGTTGCCGCCGTGACCGTTGAGGAAATAGATACGCTCGAAGCCGTGACGGGCCAGGGACGACACCCAGTCGGTGATGGCGGCCATGAAGGTCGAGGGGCGCAGGCTGATGGTGCCGGCGAAGGCCAGGTGATGCTGGGCCATGCCGATGTTGAAGGTGGGGGCGATGATCAGGCGCTCGTCGCCCTTTTCGGCGGCGTGGGCGATGATCTCGGGGCAGAGCCAGTCGGTGCCCAGAAGGCCGGTGGGGCCATGCTGCTCGTTTGAGCCGATCGGCACGACGACGGTCCTGGACAGGGCGGCGCCGTCCTTCAGGCGCGCGTCGATCTCGGGCCAGGACGACAGATGGATCAGCATGGGGGAACTCCGCAGGAACAGGGCGTGCCGGGGCTTTACGCCGATCCGGCGAAAGGGCCAAACCGGCTAGTCGGGCGCGAAGGCGCGGATGAACCGCCGCGCCGTTTCGCGGGCGCGGGCGGATGCATCGTCCGCTGGCGGATGGGGCAGACCCAGGACGGCGCGCAGGTGCCCGTGGCCGAGAACCATGCCGGCGAACATCTCGGCGGCGACGGCGGGATCGGGCACGGACAGCAGGCCCAGCCGGTCCTGTTCGCTCAACCAAGCGGCGATGCGGCGCACGCTCTCGCCCGGCCCGGCGTCATAGATGGCGCGGGCCAGTTCCGGCGCTTCGGGCGACATCAGGGCGACGCCGCGCAGGGAGGCGCCCTTGCCCTCGCGGCAGATCTTGCTGATCAGGGTCTCGGCGATGGCGGTCAGGACCTCCTCGGGCGCAGCTCCGGACCTCAAGGGGGCGGTGACGGCGTCCGAGCGCTGGGCCGCCAGGGCCCGGCCGATGTCGGTCTTGGTGGGAAAGCGGTTGTAGAGGGTCTGTTTCGAGACCCCCGCTCGACGCGCGATCTCGGTCATCGAGGCGCCCGCGCCCTTTTCCACGAACAGGTCGGAGGCGGCCTGAAGGATGGCGGCGCTCTTGAGTTCGTCGATCTGGCCGGGGGCGCGGGGCATCAGTGCATCTCGGACGGTTCGGCCGACGGGCTCGGCTTGCCGGGCTTGGACAGCAGGGTGACGAAGGCGGCGCAGGCGCAGGCCACCGCCAGAAGGGCGAAGGCGTCGCCGAAGGCCAGGGTCGTCGCCTGCTTTTGCAGCATGCCGTAGAAGGCCTTCATCGCCGAGGCCTGCGGGTCGATGGAGCCCGAGAAGCGCTGGGTCAGACCGGCGATCATGTTTCTGACGGCCACGTCCGACTGGCTGATGGTGCTGGTCAGCTCGACCATGTGCAGGGCGGAGTTCTGGGTCAGGGAGGTGTTGAGGATGGCCAGGCCGAAGGCGCCGCCGACGTTGCGCGACAGGTTCACCAGGCCGGAGGCGTTCTTGACCATGTGCGGCGGCAGGGTGGACATGGTCACCTGCTGCGAGGCGATCATGGCGATCATGACGCCGCAGCCGCGCACGGCCTGGACGCCGGCGAACTCCCAGAAGCCCCAGTCGCCGGTCACCAGACGCGCGTCCCACATGCCCCAGGCGCACAGGATGAAGCCGAGGAACATCAGGATGCGCGGGTCGAGCAGCCGCACTAGCCGGCCGGCGAAGGGGGCGGTGGCGAACATGGCCAGGCCCGAGACCACCATGGTGGTGCCGACCTCGGCCGCCGAATAGTCGCGCACCCGGCCGAGGAAGAGAGGCAGCAGGAAGGTGCCGCCGAACAGGGCCGCGCCGACGATGAAGGTCATGATGACGCCGACGACGAAGTTGCGGTTGGCGAAGGCGCGCAGCTCGACGATCGGATTGAAGTAGGTCAGCGAGCGCCAGATGAAGGCCGGACCGCAGATGCCGGCGACCAGACTGAGCAGCAGGATGTGGTCGTCGGCGAACCAGTCGTTCTTGGCCCCTTCCTCCAGCACGAATTGCAGGCTCATCAGGAAGGCGGCCATCAGGCCCAGACCCCACCAGTCGAAGCCCTTGGACAGGCTGGCGTCGCCCTTGTCGAAATGGGCGTAGCGGCCGACCAGGAAAAGGACGATCACGCCGGGGAAGATGTTGATGAAGAAGAGCCAGCGCCAGCTGAGCCACTCCGTCAGGTGACCGCCCAGGGTCGGGCCGACGGTGGGGGCCAGGGTGACGATCAGGCCCATGATGACGCTGGCGGTGACGCGCTTCTCGGGCGGGAAGGCGGTGAAGGCCACGGCGAAGACCGTCGGGATCATGGCCCCGCCGAGGAAGCCCTGCAGCGCGCGGAAGAAGATCATCATCTCGACCGACGACGATAGGCCGACGGCCACGCTCATGATCAGGAAGCCGATGCAGGAGGCGAGGAACAGCTTCTGCGTGCCCCACAGCCGCGACAGGTATCCCGACAGGGGGATCATCACGACCTCGGGGATCAGGTAGGCGGTCTGGATCCAGCTGATCTCGTCGGCCGAGGCGCCGACCCCGGCCTGGATCTGGGGCAGGGAGGCGGCGACGATCTGGATGTCCAGAATGGCCATGAACTGGCCGATCACCATGCCGGCGAAGCCGAGCAGCAGGACGGGCCAGTTGATGTCAGGTTTGGCCGGGGCCGCGCCTGCGGCCAGACCGTCCGCCGGGGCGGCCTCGGTCACCGGGCCGTGTCCAGCGAGGCGACGGCGACCTCGCCCAGATGGGCGTCGGCGAAGGCGGCGCCGCCCTGGCTCTTCAGGTCCACCTTGACCTCCACCGACAGGCCGGGACGCAGGGCGACGGGCTCGCCCGAGGCGCGGCGGTCGACGACGATGCGGACCGGGACGCGCTGGGTGATCTTGGTGAAGTTGCCGGTGGCGTTCTCGACCGGGATCAGGGCGAACTCGGAACCCGTGGCCGGAGCGAAGCTGTCGACGTGACCGACGATGGACTGGCCGGGGAAGGCGTCGGCCTTGATCTCGACCGACTGGCCCAGGCGCATGCGGCCGACCTGGGTCTCCTTGAAGTTGGCGACCACATAGGTGTCCTGCAGCGGCACGATGGACATCATCTGTCCGCCGGCCTGCACCACCTGGCCGACGCGGACGCCGCGCGCGCCGACGACCCCGGCGACCGGGGCGCGGATGACGGTGCGGTCCAGGGTCAATTGGGCCTGCTCGACCAGGGCCCTGGCCTGTTCGACGGCGGCGACGCTCTGGTTGCGGGTCGAGCCGAGGACGGCGGCGGTGCGCTGTTCGGCGGTCAGGGCGGCCTGGGCCTGGGCGACCGAGGCGCGGGCGGTTTCGGCGGTGGCGCGCTGGGTCTCGATGCGCTGCTGCGACACCCAGCCCTCGGCGGCCAGCTTGCCGTAGCGATCAACCTCGGCGCGGGCCAGACCGGCCTGGGCCTGGGCCTGGGTCACGGCGGCGGCGCGGGCGGCGATCGTGGCCTGTTCCTGCTCGGCGCGGGCGTCGACATTGGCCACGGCGGCGGTCAGGGCGGCCAGGTTGGCCTGGGCCTGGGCCAGGGCGGCGCGGGCGTCGGCGTCATCCAGACGGGCCAGGACCTGGCCGGCCTCGACGCGCTGGTTGTCCTTGACCAGGACCTCGATCACCGAGCCGCCGATGCGCGGGCTGACCAGAACCGTGTCAGCCTGGACGAAGGCGTTGTCGGTCGTCTCCCAGCGTTGCTTGCCCTGCCACCAGATCACGCCACCGACGATGAGGCCGATGACCACGACCCCACCCACGATCAGGGGCAGGCGTTTCTTCAGGGAGGCGGGGAGGGCCATGGGGGAGACAGCTCGCTTCGATTTCGGCGCGTAAAATGGACAGGACCGTCCAAAATACAAGAGCCGACCGCGCTTTTTTGTCGCAGGTGTAGTCCCGAGGCGGCTCCGTCTAGTCGACGGACGGGCGGAAAGCCGAGCGCTGGAAGGTCTCGCCGCGTTTCACTGTGAAGACCAGTTGCTTCAAATGGGCGACATCAACTGTCGGGTCAGCGGCGACAAATATGAAGTTGGCCAGCTTGCCGGCTTCGATGGTTCCCATGTCGTCGGTATGGTTCACCGTCCGGGCGGCGGTTCGCGTTGCGGCGGTCAGGACGTCGGCGGGGGTCATGCCGACCGCATTCTGCAGCAACTCCATCTCTTCGATCAGGGCGGGCCAGGGATCGCTGTCGGGGGTCTCGCCGTCGGTGCCTGCAGAGATGGCGACTCCGGCGCGGTAGGCCTGGCGCGTCAGGGCGAACGCCATGGGGCCGGAGCAGATGGGCTGGCGGGCGCCAGGCGTTGCAGCCCGGCGATCCTGTTCGGCATAGACCCGGACGGTGGCGTCCAGAACGATGTTCATGTCGCGCATCTGCTCCAGCAGGCCCTGAATCACGGGGTTGTCGCCGTTCAGGAAGGGCGCGCGGTTGATGGGGGTGCGGCTGGCGTAGCTGACGGGGCGATCGGCGGGGACTTGGGCCTGATGGGCCAGGATGCAGGCGTGAGACATGACGTCGGGACCCGCGCCGATCACCTCCTGCGGCGTGGCTGGATAGACCATGGCGTGGGTCCAGACCGGCACGCCCTGGCGATGGGCTTCGGCCGTGATCCGCGTCACCAGATCGGCGGGCAGGTCCGCGTAAATCTTGATGCCCGTCGCCGAGGTTCCGCGCGCCATGGCGACGGCCAACGGCAGGTCGGTTTCGGCGGTGATCGCCTGCATCCACGGCGTCTGACCGGCGATGACGCCTGCGCTGACGGCCTGGGTGCGGGGGTCCCTGAAGAAGCCTTCGCCCGCCATCAGGGCGGCGTAGTAGATGTCCGGCGACGGGACTTCTCCGACCCTGGCCTGGCGGGCCAGTTCGCCAACCGAGCGCAGGTCGTCGGCCATGCCGCGCACCGCGGTGACGCCGGAATAGAGCCAGCGCCGCATCTGCACGCGCGCCGCCTCTGCGTTCGGAGGGGTGGCGACATGAACATGGGTATCGATCAGCCCCGGCAGGACATAGAGGCCCGTGACATCGATCACTTCGGCGGCGGCAGGCAGGGTATCGCTGTCGGGCTGGATGGCCAGAATGCGCTCGCCTCGGGTGACGACGGTCAGGCCGGAGCGTGACGGCGCGCCGGTTCCGTCGAACAGCACCGCCCCGCGATAGGCGACGATCTTCGGCTCAGCGGGCGTGCCCGGATGCTGCGTCGGACCACCGTGCCAGGCGGCGAAGGGGTCATGAGCCGTCGCTGGGCTGGCGGCCACCGTCGCCGTCAGCGCCGCCAGAGCGGCGCTCGCCAGCCAGGTTCTGATGATCTTCATGTCTGCGTCTCCCCCGAGTACCGCCATCCCGTTTGGGTCATGGCAGGATGGAGAGCAAGCCGGAAGCCGTTGACGTCGCGCGCGGGGAAGGCGAAGCGGGGGCATGACCGTTCGCCCACGCGCCCCGTCCAAGGCTGTCCGCGCCGCTCTCAGCCCGCCGAAGGGCAAGCGGTCGCGCGCGCCGAAGAAGGCGCCGGTCGGGGCGGTGATCGGCTGGCCGCCGGACGAGGACCGGGTCGAGGAAATCTTCGTGCGGCTGTCGGGGATCATGCCCGACCCCAAGACCGAGCTGGACTTCGTCAATCCCTACACCCTGGTGGTGGCGGTCGCCCTGTCGGCCCAGGCGACCGACGTGGGGGTCAACAAGGCGACCAAGGCCCTGTTCGCCGTGGCCGACACGCCGCAGAAGATGCTGGCCCTGGGCGAGGAGGGGCTGATCCCGCTGATTTCCTCGATCGGCCTCTATCGCACCAAGGCGTGGAACGTCATCGCGGCGGCGCGGATGCTGGTCGAACAGCATGGCGGCGAGGTTCCGCTGAACCGCGCCGACCTTCAGGCCTTGCCGGGCGTGGGCCGCAAGACCGCCAGCGTGGTGCTGAACGAACTGGGCGTCGAGCCGGCCATTGCGGTGGACACCCATGTCTATCGTGTGTCGCATCGGCTGGGGCTGGCCAATGGGTCGACGCCGGACAAGGTCGAGGCCCAGCTGCACAAGGTGGTGCCCGAGGCCTGGCTGCCCAAGGCGCACCACTGGCTGATCCTGCACGGCCGCTACACCTGCCTGGCGCAGCGGCCCAAATGTCTGGCCTGCGTGATCGCGGACCTGTGCCCGTCGCGCTCGGCCTTCGTCGGGATCTAGAGGCCCAGCCGCTCGGCCACGGCCCGGCCGAAGCGGGCGTCGGCCTCGGGGGCGGAGCCGAGGTAGAAGTCGGGCTCGATCAGTTCAGCCTCCATCAGCAGCCACTGGCCCTCGGCGTCCGGCACCATGTCGATGCGGGCGTAGAGCAGGGGCTCGTCGATGGCCGCCAGGGTCCGTTCCGCGAGGGCGAGCGCGCCCCCCGGGGCCTGATCCAGCCGCTGGTACTGACCGCCATACTGGACCTGGATGCGGAACTCGTCGGCGTGGGCCGGGCGCTTGTTGATCACGTGGCTGAGTTCGCCGCCGAAGAAGAGCAAGGAGGTTTCGCCCGCCGTGCCGATGGTCGGCAGGAAGGGCTGGATCATGGCGCCGCCAACCGGGGCGTCCGCCAGCACCTGTTCCAATAGGTCGCCCGCCGCGACCTTGAGCGTGCGCCAGGCCCCGCCGGACACGGTCGGCTTGACGATCAGTTGCTCGGCGCCGGTGGCGGCGAAGGCGGCTTCGACCACGGCGGGGCTGGCGTGGTCGGTCCAGATGGTCGGGGGGATGGCGACCCCCTTTTCCGCCAGCCGGGCCAGATAGCGCTTGTCCGAATTCCAGCGCAGCACCTCGGCGGGATTGGCCAGGGGCGCGCCCGCTTCAACCCACGTCGCGCAGGCCTGCATCCAGGCGGCGTGGTCGCGGTGGTAGCCCCATACGATCAGCGGCAGGACCAGCGGAAAGTCCATCAGGCCGTGGGCGCTTTCCACGTAGTCGGTCCACGGCGTCGGTCGGGCCTTGATCCCGGCTGTGGCGAGCGCGGCCGACAGGCGGTCCAGCACGCCCGGCCATTGCCCGGCGTAGGACGGGTCGGCGGGATCGGGGGTCAGGACGGCGACTTCGGTCATGCGGCTACTCCTTGGACGCGACCTGCATAGGCTGTTTTCAATGGCGGCGAAAAGCCCGGCGCTGGCGTCCGTCGCGTTCGCCCGCTATGGGGC
Source organism: Brevundimonas sp. UBA4553 (assembly GCF_002387245.1). Classification (GTDB taxonomy): domain Bacteria; phylum Pseudomonadota; class Alphaproteobacteria; order Caulobacterales; family Caulobacteraceae; genus Brevundimonas. The sequence goes on along the minus strand of NZ_DGLD01000001.1, from coordinate 25,992 downwards.
GTCCATGACCCAGAACGCCAACTCCACCGCCCGCTTCGACGTCTGCGCCGTCGGCAACGCCATCGTCGACGTGCTGAGCCCGTGCGCGCCGGCCTTCCTCGAGGCCCAAGGCCTGACGCCCGGCTCGATGCAACTGGTGGACGAGGCGCAGAGCGCGGCCCTTTACGACGCCATGGACGCCGGGGTCGAGGCCTCGGGCGGTTCGGCTGGCAACACCGTGGCGGGCGTCGGCTCGTTCGGCGGTCGCGCGGCCTATATCGGCAAGGTGGCCAGGGACACCCTGGGCGAGGTCTTCAGCCACGACATCCGCGCCTCGGGCGTCCACTTCGACACGCCGGTCCTGGAAGGCGGCGCGGGATCGGGCTTCGGCACCGGCCGCTGCCTGATCAATGTCACGCCCGACGCCCAGCGCACCATGTGCACCTTCCTGGGCGCCGCCAACCAACTGACCACGGCCGACATCGACGCCGAGCTGATCGGCGACAGCGAGATCGTCTATCTGGAAGGTTATCTGTTCGACCCCGCGCCGGCCCGCGCCGCCTTCGAGGCCGCCGCCGCCGCCGCCCACGCGGCGGGCCGCAAGGTCGCCATCACCCTGTCGGACAGCTTCGTCGTCCACCGCTGGCGCGCCGAACTGCTGGCCTTCATCGAGGCCTCGGCCGACATCGTCCTGGCCAATGAGGCGGAACTGCACGCCCTGTTCGAGACCGAGGACTTCGACCACGCCGCCGCCCACCTGGGCCGCATCGTCGAGGTCGCCGCCGTGACGCGCGGCGAAAAGGGCTCGGTCATCTACCGCGGCGACGAACGGGTCGAGATCGCCGCCTTCCCGGTCGACAAGGTGGTCGACACCACGGGCGCGGGCGACCAGTACGCCGCCGGCGTCCTGCTGGGTCTGGCGCGCGGCCTGTCGCTGGCCGAGGCCGGGGCCCTGGGTTCGCTGGCCGCCTCTGAAGTGATCGCCCACTGGGGACCGCGTCCGATGGTCAAGCTGGAGGCCCTGGCCGCCGAGCACGGGCTCAAGCTCTGATCGCGACCAGAGGTCACGCGCGGGGGGCGCTTGCCGTTCCCCGTCGCGCCGCGTAATCGGCGGACCATGTTCGGCCTCGCCAATCCCGACCGCTTCATGCGCTTCACCCGCCCGCTGACGCCGGTGCTGTGGGGGCTGGCCGCCGTCCTGCTGGCCGCAGGGACCTGGCTCAGCTTTACCGCGCCCGCCGACTATCAGCAGGGCGATACGGTGCGGATCATGTTCATCCATGTGCCCGCCGCGACCCTGGGCCTCGGCGCCTATGCGGCCCTGGGGGTCTCCAGCTTCTTCGCCCTGGTGTTCAGGCATCCCCTGGCCGACGCCGCCGCGCGCGCCGCCGCCCTGCCGGGCGCGGTGCTGACGGGTCTGGCCCTGATCACCGGCTCCCTGTGGGGCCAACCCATGTGGGGGACCTGGTGGGTGTGGGACGCGCGGCTGACCAGCGTGCTGGTGCTGTTCCTCTTCTACCTCGGCTACATGGCCCTGCGCGCCTCGATCGACGACGAGGCCAAGGCCGGACGCGCCGCGGCGGTCCTGGGTCTGGTCGGGCTGATCAACCTGCCGATCGTCAAGTTTTCGGTCGACTGGTGGAACACCCTGCATCAGCCGGCCTCGCTGCTGCGCGCGGGCGGGACCAGTCTGGACCCGGCCTATCTGACCCCCCTGCTGACCATGATGGCGGCCTACGGCCTGCTGTTCGGGGCGATCTGGCTGACCTCGATCCGCACCGAGGTGCGTCGTCGCCGCGTCCTGTCCCTTCGCGCCCGCGCCGCCCAAGAAGCCTGAGGAGCCGCCGATGCTGGATCTCGACATGAGCCCCTATGGCGTCTTTGTCTGGTCGTCCTGGGCGATCAGCGCGGCGGCGCTCGCCGTGCTGTCGCTGCGGGCCCTCATCGCCGCCCGACGCTGGAAACGCGAGCTGGCCCGTCTGGAAGAGGCGCGCAAATGAACCGCTGGTTCGCCCTGATCCCCATCGCGGCCCTGGTCGCGCTCGGCGTCTTCCTGATGGTTCAGCTGAACACCTTGTCCGGCGCGCCGGGCCAGGGTCGTGAATACAAGCCCGACGCCCTGGTCGGCCAGCCGATCCCGCAGACGGTCCTGCCGATCCTTCAAGGCGACGTCGAGACGGACCAGCGACTGGACCTGAAGACGGCCGGCGTCGGCAAGCCGATGATCGTCAACCTGTTCGCCAGCTGGTGCGCGCCATGCCGGCTGGAGCATCCGCAACTGCTGAAGCTGAAGGCGCAGGGCATCAACGTCGTCGGCGTGGCCTACAAGGACGAGCCCGTCGCCACGCGCGCCTTCCTCGACGAGCTGGGCGATCCCTACGCCCTGGTCCTGGTGGACCGCGAGGGGCGGGCGGGGCTGGATCTGGGCGTCTCGGGCGTGCCGGAGAGCTTTGCGGTCGACGCCTATGGGACGATCGTCGCCAAGTCGTCGGGGCCGGTTCTGACCGAGGCCGATCTGCAGAAGCTGGTCGATGCGCTGAAGGCGCCGGTTCGCTAGGGGCCGCCCGCGCGAAAGACGGTGAATCGCGCATTAACCATATCTAGACCCTTTGGGCGGATCGTCGGCCCATGTCCGCGATTCCTTCAGACCGTCCGGCTTTTCCTCCGCCCGCAGGCGGCGCGGCCCATGCGCTGAGAACCTCCCAGTCCGCCTTCTTCCGCGCGGCCATGGGCATGAGCGCGCCGGTCCCCGCTGCAACGCCGATCGAGACCCGCGCGGATACGCCGGTGCGCTCGGTCCAGGCGCAGGAAAGCCCGTCGCCCACGCGTTATCAGCGGCCGGGATCGCTGCTGGATATCCGGGTCTAGGCCTTCGCCGCTTCCTTGAGCGGGATGATGACGGCTTCGATCGCGCCGGCGTCAGCCGCCGGTTCGACGGCCTTCTTCTTCTTTTTCGGCTTGCCGCCATCTAGCGCCTTCTTCGCGGCCTTCTCGGCCTTGCGCGCGTCCTTGGCCGCCTTCTTGGCCGCCTTGGCTTCGGCCCGGGCCTGCTCTGGGGCGGCGTCGGCGGCGTCGGTCAGGCTGGTCAGCAGGTCGATGAAGCCCTCGCGCCGGGCCTTGGGCAACAGGGCCAGAATGCGTTTGTCGGCGGCCTCGACGCGGGGGCGGGCGGCGTCCAGCGCGGTCTGGCCGGCTTCGGACAGGCGCACGGCCTTGGCGCGGGCGTCCAGCGCCGAGCGTTCGCGTTCCAGAAGGCCCTTGGCGGTCATGCGGGCGACCAGGTCGGCCAGGGTCGAGCGGTCGATGCCGGTGGCCTTGACGAGATCGGTCTGGGTCAGGCCCGAACGGACCGAAACCGCCTCCAGCACCGCGAACTGACGCTGGGTCAGGCCGTCCGGACCGGCCTCTTCGGCGTAGATGTCGAGCGAGAGTTGCAACACCCGGTGCATCAGGTGGCTGGGCGATTCCGCCAGTCCGCCCCTGATCTTCGCCTGCTTGCCTGACTTGACCATCGTCCTCGATCCTCGTTCCGGCCGCGTTGAAAGGGCCGGACATGGTGCGACAGCTAACAGTCGCGCTTTACGCTTTGACGACGGAAATCCTGACGGTTTGAAGACATTTGTTCTGGGCCTACCGCGCTTCGCGCTACTTGAGGCCCTGTTTGAAGGCGTGGACCCCAAGCATCAGGTCGTCAGAGCCCGGACGGTTCCCTAGAGCCCCGTGTCGGGCGAGATGGGACCGGGCTCTTCGTCCTTGATCATGTTCTTCATGATCAGCGGCACCTGGCACAGGCCGAAGACGGAGGCGGCGATCCACAGCACGCCGCGGAAGGCGGTCCAGACCCCGTTGGGGTCGGGCGTTCCCAGGTTCAGCATCGACCAGATGGCGGTCACCGCCGTCGGGCTGCGGAAGACCTCGTTGGCGATGGCGACCGCCAGGAAGTAGAGGCCATAGCGGAAGGTCAGCTTGCGCCAGGCCTCGTCCGTCACCTTGATGGCCGAGCCGAGCAGGGCCTTGAACGGCGACTTCTTCAGCGGGATCGAACCCAGCAGGACGGCGGCCAGCAGGCCGTTCTGCACCGTCAGCTTCAGCTTCACGAACAGGTCGTCGTCGGTGAGGATGGTCAGGGCGCCGAAGACCAGGGCGAAGCCGCCGGTGATCAGGGGCATGGGCGCCAGGCGCCGCTCGATGATGAAGCCGACGGCCAGGGCGATCATCGAGGCGATGACCAAGACCCAGGTGGCCTTGATCATGTCGCGGGTGATGAAATAGGCGGCCATGAAGGCGATCAGGGCGCCGAAATCGACGGCCTGACGGATCCACTGCGGGCGTTTGGTTTCGACGGCTTCACTCATACGCTTCAGTCCTCAAGCCCGACCAGTGATCGGGAAAACGCGCGCGCGTCGAAGGGTTGCAGGTCGTCGACGCCTTCGCCGACGCCGATCAGCTTGATCGGGGCGTCCGAAGCCTGGGCCACGGGAACCAGGACCCCGCCGCGCGCGGTGCCGTCCAGCTTGGTCATCACGACGCCTGACACGTAGGCCGTGCGGCCGAAGATCTTTTCCTGTTCCAAGGCGTTGCGGCCCACGGTGGCGTCCAGCACCAGCAGGGTCTCGTGCGGGGCGTCGGCGTCGACCTTCTTGAGCACGCGGACGATCTTCAACAGCTCGTCCATCAGGGCGGACTTGTTCTGCAGGCGCCCGGCGGTGTCGATCAGGACCACGTCGTAGCCCTCGGCTTTCGCCTTGGTGTAGGCGTCGAAGGCCAGGCCGGCGGCGTCGGCTCCGTCGCGACGGCTTTCGAAATCGGCGCCGGCGCGTTCGGCCCAGACCTTCAGCTGTTCGCGGGCGGCGGCGCGGAAGGTGTCGCCGGCGACGATCATCACCCTGGCGCCCCGGGCCGTGAGGTCAGAAGCGATCTTGCCCAGGGTCGTGGTCTTGCCCGAGCCGTTCACGCCGACGAACAGGACGACATAGGGCTTGGGTCCGTTGAGGGGATCAAAGGACGCCTGACGCGGCAGCAGCTCGGCGGCCACGGCCTCGGCCAGAGCCTCCTTGATCTCGCGCTCGTCGGAGCTCTTGCCGAAGCGCAGCTCGCGGAAGCGTTCGACGATGCGGGCCGAGGCGGCGGGCCCCAGATCGCTCTCAATCAGGTGTTCTTCCAGATGCTCCAGCGCCTCTTCGGACAGGGGCTCCTTCACGAAGGTGGAGACGACCTGTTCGGTCATCTGCTTGGAAGACCGGGACAGACCCGCGCTCAGTCGCTGGAACCAGCCTTTTTTGGGCGTATCGCTCATGCTGCGAGCCTTAGCCGACAGCGGTTCGCAGGTCACGCGCGATCCTTTGTCCCGTTCGTCCCTGCAAAGGCGGGGAGCCGGTGCTTTGGCTTCGGGTCGCAACCCTATATTGACCAGCAAGGCCTTAGGGTTTGTGCCTGTGGCTCTCACTGGTTCCCGGCGTCCGCCGGGAAGAGCGGAAAGATTGATGGCGAAGACGCATCCCTTCCACGCCTCGTGCGCCCACGGCTTCGTGCGCGTGGCGGCCGCGACCCCGGTGGTCCATGTCGCCGATCCGGCCGCTAACGCCGAGGAACACGCGCGGCTGATCCGTCAGGCGGGCGCGTCGGGCGTGGACCTGCTGGTCTTTCCCGAACTGTCGCTGAGCGCCTACGCCATCGACGACCTGTTGATGCAGGCGGCCCTGCTGGAAGAGATCGAGCGTCGCATCGCCGACCTGGCCGAGGTCGCGGACGATGCGGGCGTGATCGCCGTGATCGGCGCGCCGCTGCGCAACGGCGACGCCCTGTTCAACTGCGCGGTGGTGCTGGGCGGGGGCGAGGTGCTGGGCGTGGTCCCGAAGACCTACCTGCCCAACTACCGCGAATATTACGAGAAGCGCTGGTTCGCGCCCGCCGCCAGCCGCAGCGAGGACAGCCTCGTCCTGAACGGCGAGAGCGTCGATTTCGCGCCGGGTCTGATCTTCGAGGCGACCAACCGGCCGGGCTTCGTCTTCGCCGTCGAGATCTGCGAGGACTTCTGGGCCCCGCAGCCGCCGTCGACGCGGGCGGCGCTCGCGGGGGCGCGCATCCTGTGCAACCTGTCGGCCTCCAACATTGTCATCGGCAAGGCTGACGAGCGCGCCCTGCTGTGCGCCAGCCAGTCGGCCCGCACCCTGTCGGCCTATGTCTTCGCCGCCTCGGGCTGGGGCGAGTCGACGACCGACCTGGCCTGGGACGGTCAGGCGACCATCCACGAACTGGGCGCGAAGATCGCCGAAGGCGAGCGGTTCGCGCTGGAGAGCCATCTGACAATCGCCGACGTGGACGTGGACCGCATCGGTCTGGACCGTCTGCGCAACGGCACCTTCGCCGACTGCGCCCGTCTGGAAGGCGAGGCCGCGACGGTGGTCCCGTTCGAGGCTGGCGAAGGTCCCGGCGACGCCCTGATCCGCCCGCTGGACCGCTTCCCCTTCGTGCCCGACGACGCGGCGCGTCTGGATCAGGACTGCTTCGAGGCCTTCAACATCCAGGTTCAGGGCCTGATGCGGCGGATGACGGCGACGGGGTCGAAGACACTGGTGATCGGCGTCTCGGGCGGGCTTGATTCGACCCAGGCCCTGCTGGTGGCCTGTCGCGCCTTTGATCGGCTGGAGTTGCCGCGCACCGGCATTCTGGCCTTCACCATGCCCGGTTTCGCGACTTCGGACGGGACGAAGTCGAACGCATGGGCGCTGATGGATGCGGTGGGCGTCACGGGCGCCGAGATCGACATTCGTCCCGCCGCCGAGCAGATGCTGCGCGACATCGGCCACCCCTTCTCGAACGGCGAGCCGGTGCATGACATCACCTTCGAGAACGTGCAGGCGGGTCTGCGCACCGACTATCTGTTCCGTCTGGCCAACCAGAACCACGGCTTCGTCCTGGGCACCGGCGACCTGTCGGAACTGGCGCTGGGCTGGTGCACCTATGGGGTCGGCGACCACATGAGCCACTACAACGTCAACGGCGGGGTGGCGAAGACCCTGATCCAGCACCTGATCCGTTGGGTGGCCGAGCGCGGTCTGGTGGGCGAGGCCGCGACCCCGACGCTTCATGCTGTTCTGGCCACCGAGATCTCGCCCGAACTGGTGCCGGCGGGCGCGGACGGGGAGATCCAGTCGACGCAGAGCATTGTCGGCCCCTATGCCCTGAACGACTTCTTTCTCTTCTACATCAGCCGCTTCGGCCTCAAGCCGTCCAAGGTCGCCTTCCTGGCCCATCAGGCCTGGGGCGACGCGACGACCGGAAGCTGGCCCGCCGGTCTGCCGCAGGCGGAGCGGGTCGCCTACGACCTGCCGACCATCAAGGGGTGGCTGAGGAAGTTCCTGATCCGCTTCTTCCAGACCAGCCAGTTCAAGCGCTCGGCCGTGCCGAACGGGCCGAAGGTGGTGACGGGCGGGTCGCTGTCGCCGCGCGGCGACTGGCGCGCGCCGTCGGACAGCAGCGCACGCGTCTGGCTCGATGAACTGGACCAGAACGTCCCCGACGTCTGAGGGCGTCGGATTTTAGTTAGGGGCCTATCGCGCTTCGCGCTACTTGAGGCCGCTTTCAATTCAACGGGTTCGATATCGCGCGCCCGCTTTCTACGAGGCGACCATGACCGACGACGTGACCAAGGATTCCAACGGCAACATCCTGGCCGACGGCGACAGCGTGACCCTGATCAAGGACCTCAAGGTCAAGGGGTCGGGCGGGGTGACGCTGAAGCGCGGGACCATGGTCAAGAACATCCGCCTGACCGGCGACCCCGACGAGATCGAGGCCAATGTCGAGAAGGTGCGGGGTCTCGTCCTGCGCACCGAGTTCGTGAAGAAGGCCTGATACTGGGGCCTACCGCTTCGCGCGACTTGAGGCCTGTTTCCCCTACCCAAACCGTCATCCCGGAGGCGGCGTAGCCGCTATCCGGGACCACAACAGACTCGACGTTCAAGCGATAGCGTGTGTGGCGGTCCCGGCTCTCCCCCTCGCTTTCGCGAGGGTGCGGCCGGGATGGCGGCTTAGCCGACGCCCGCCAGAAACTCGAAGATGGCGGCCCGCGCTTCGGCCTCGTCCAGCATGGGCGCGTGGCCGATGGCTGGGACCTCGGCGTAGGCCAGGGCCGGCGCGGCCTTCCTCATCTTGGCGACGATGGCGGGGCTGAGCAGGTCGGAGGTCGCGCCGCGCAGCAGCAGGGTCGGCTTCTTGCGCGCCAGAGCGCGGAAGAAGGGCCAGAGGTTGGGGATCAGCGCCTTGGCGCCCGCCGCCTTGATCGGGGCCGAGATGTCGGGGTCGTAGTCGAGCACCGGCGCGCCTTCTGTCCCTTCGCGGAAGGTGCGGCGGGCGAAGGCGGCCCAGTCGGCGTCGGTGTAGTGGGGCAGGGCCGTTTCGTTGATGCGCCTGGCGTAGGCGGCGGCGTCGGCCCAGGTCTCGATCACGACCGGCTGGCCGGCATAGGCGGCGATTCGGCTCAGGCCCTCAGGCGCCAGTTCCGGCCCCACGTCGTTGAGGATGGCGGCGGCGATGGCCTTGGGCTTGATCGCGGTCAGGGCCATGGTGATCAGCCCGCCCATGGAGGTGCCGAGGAAGACGGCCTTTTCAATGCCGAGCTGTTCCATCAGGGCGACGACGTCCTTGGCATAGACGTCAGGCGTATAGGTCATGGGGTCGGGCGCGCGGTCCGACAGGCCGCGCCCGCGCACGTCCACCGCCAGGACGCGACGGCCGCTCTGGGCGATCAGGGCGGCGATGACCTCGAAGTCGGCGCTGTTGCGGGTCAGGCCGTGGATGGCGATGACCGGCAGCCGGGCCGGGCCGTCGGCGGGGGCGTAGTCGCGGGCGTAGAGGCTCAGGCCATCGGGCGAGGTCCAGCGGCGGTCAGCATAGGTCATCGGGCGTGTCTCCAGCGTCGACGCCAGCCTAATTCACCGGATGAAGAATTGCGATCAGGTCGCGAGGATGGCCGCGACGAATTGATCGAGGTCATCGTCTTCGAACAGATAGCCGGCAACGCCCGCGCGCCGGGCCGCCTCCATGTCCGAGGGGTTGTCGCCGATCATCAGGGAGCGGGACGGGTCGAGGTCGTGCTCGGCGATGGCCTTAAGCAGCATGCCCGGATTGGGCTTGCGGTCCGGGTGGTCGGGGTGCCGATAGCGGTCGTCGACGGCCTCGGGGTGGTGGGGCGCGGCGTAGACGGCGTCGATGCGCGCCCCGCCTTCGGCCAGCCGCGCGACCAGCAGGGCGTTGAAGCCGTGCATGGTCTCCTCGCTGAACATCCCGCGCGCCACGCCCGACTGGTTGGTGACGATGACCGCGACATAGCCCGCGTCGTTCAGTCGCTTCACCGCCTCGGCGGCGCCGGGGATCAGGACCAGCTGGTCCGGCCGGTGCGGAAAGCCGCAGTCGACGATCAGGACGCCGTCGCGGTCGAGAAATGCAGCCGGCCGGCTCATGCGGGGACCGTCAGCAGGGCCGAGAAGGCGGTCATCAGGTGATAGAGGGTCGAGGCGGGAACGGCCGTGTCCAGCGGGCGCCCCTCGGCGTCGTAGCTGTCGATCCACAGGCCCGGGACGGCGGTCGCCAGATGGGTGGCGAACAGGGTCTCGGTCAGGGCGAAAGCCTGTTCGGCCCGGCCGCGCAGCAGCAGGGTGCGGATGGCCTCGGTCTGGGCCCACAGACGGTAACCGCCGTCGCGAACCACGCCGATGCGGTCGACTTCGCGGACCAGCAGGCCCCGGGCGTTGACGCCATTGGTCAGGGCCGAGGCGAGGAGGGCGTCAGCCTGTCGAGCGTGGCCGTCGAGGCCGAGGCGGCTCGCCTGGTCCAGCAGCCAGATCCATTCCATGTGATGGCCGGGCTCGATCACCTGACCGGCGGCGCCGGGGGCTGCTGTCCAGTCTGCGGTGAAGAACTCGCCGAGCATCAGGTGTTCGCGGTCGAAGAACCGCCGGTTGAACAGGTCCAGCACTGACCGCGCCGCCGCCTCGAAGGCGGGGTCGGGAGAGACGGCCTGCCAGGCCAGCAGGGCCTCCAGCATGTGCATATGCGGGTTCTGTCGGCGCGGCAGGACGGGCGGCAGGGCTTCCTGCCAGCCGCCATGGATCGGGTCGGCCATCCGCGTCTCGATGGCGACAAGCGTGGACAGGGCCAGGGGCAGGGCGCGTTCGTCCCGTAACACCCGGTGGGCGACGGCCAGGGCGAACAGCACGAAGGCCAGGTCGTAGAGGTCCGGCGTCGGGTCGATCACGGCGCCCGTGTCGTCGACCGCGCGCACCCACAGATCATCGGCGCGACGATGGTTGCGGATCAGGGCGTCCAGACCGCGCCGGGCGACCGCTTCGCCCTCGGTCCAGCCGAGCGACGCGGCTTCGGCGAACACATAGACCTGACGCGCCTGGACCCGTGTGCGGCGGGCCGCGCCCGTGATCGGGCGACCGTCGAAATCCAGTTTCTCGAGGAAGAGGCCCTCGTCATCGAGCCCGGCCTTCGCCCACAGGGGCAGGGCCTGGTCGAACAGCCAGTCACGAACCCGGGTCTGTGTGGTCGAAAGCGTCATATGGGCTCGGCCTTAGGCAGGGTCGTCAGCTTTGCCAAGCACGGTTTTCGTTGCAACCGGCAACGCGAAGTGACCCTCGCGGGTTTGTCGAGAGGCCCCGGGCTTTGGTAGGACGCGCCCAAGACCTTTGATCCGCCTTCGCGTCCGCGCGCCGAACCGAGTTCCGCCTGCGCGGCCCCCACCGAGAGAGCGACCCTTCATGACCCTTCCCTTTATCGACCTTCAGGCCCAGCGCCTTCGCCTCGGCGGCAAGATCGAGGCCGCCGTCCAGGAGGCCGTTGTCGGCGGCGCCTGGGTCATGGGCCCGCAGGTGCGCCAGTTCGAGGCCGATCTGGCCGCCTTCGGTCAGGCGAAGTACGCCCTGGGCTGCGCCAACGGCACCGACGCCCTGGCCCTGCCGCTGATGGCCTGGGGCGTCGGTCGCGGCGACGCCGTCTTCGTGCCCAGCTTCACCTTCGCCGCCACCGCCGAGGTGGTGCCCTGGTTCGACGCCGAGCCGGTCTTCATCGACGTGGACGCGACGACCTACAATATGGACCCGGCCCATCTGGAGGCGGCCATCGAGGCGACGCTGAAGGAAGGCCGTCTGAAGCCCCGCGTGGTCATCGCCGTCGACCTGTTCGGCCAGCCCGCCGACTATCCGGCCATCAAGGCCATCTGCGACAAGCACGGCCTGAAGCTGATCTCGGATTCGGCCCAGGGCTTCGGCTGCACGATCAATGGCGAACATCCGCTGAAGTGGGCCGACATCACCACCACCAGCTTCTTCCCGGCCAAGCCGCTGGGTTGCTACGGCGACGGCGGGGCGGTGCTGACCAATGACGACGACCTGGCCCAGCTGATCGATTCCATCCGCGTGCACGGCAAGGCGGTGGCCATCGACCTGAAGGACAAGACCTTCGACCACGACCCCAAATACCTGAACATGCGCATCGGCCTGAACAGCCGTCTGGACACCATCCAGGCCGCCGTCCTGATCGAGAAGCTGAAGGTCTTCGGCCAGGAGATCGAGTGGCGCAACGCCGCCGCGGCGCGCTACAACGAGGGCCTGCGTCCCCACGTCGCCGCTGTGCCGGACGTGCCGGCTGGCAATGTCTCGAACTGGGCGCAATACACCATCGAGCATGAGGACCGTGACGGTCTGGCCGCCCATCTGAAGGCCGAGGGCGTCCCCACGGCGGTCTATTATCCGATCCCGCTGCACCTGCAGCCTGCCTACGCCCACTATCCGCGCGGCCCGCAGGGTCTGCCGGTGACCGAGCGTCTGATGGAGCGCGTCATCAGCCTGCCGATGCACGCGGACCTGGACGCGGCGACGCAAGACCGCATCATCGCCGCCGTCGCCAGCTTCAAGGCCTGATCCCATGACCCAGCAGACCCCTCTCAAGATCGGCGTCGCCGGCGCCGGCGTCATGGGCCGCAACCACGCCCGCGTCCTGTCCGAACTGCGCGACGTCGAACTGACGACCGTGTTCGATCCCGACGCCGTGACGGCCGAGGGCGTGGCCGAAGCCTATGGCGCGACCGCCGTGACCACGGCGCAAGCGTTCGTCGCCGCCGGTCTGGACGCCGCCGTCATCGCCACGCCGAACCGCTATCACGCCGAGCTGGGCGTGGCCCTGCTGAACGCGGGCGTTCATGTGCTGGTCGAGAAGCCGATCGCGGCGACCGTCGCCGACGCCCAGGCCATGATCGACGCGGCCAAGACCAACAACCGCGTGCTGATGGTCGGCCATGTCGAGCGCTTCAACCCGGCGGTGGACACGGTCAAGCGCGCCATCGACGGCGACGAGATCATCTCCATCCAGATCACCCGCGTCGGCCCCTTCCCGCCGCGCATGGGCGAGGTCGGCGTGGTGATCGACCTGGCCGTGCACGACATCGACATCATCCGTCACCTGACGGGGTCGGAAGTGGTCGAGGTCCAGTCGCTGCTGGGCCACACCCATGCCTCGCGCGAGGATTCGGCCCTGTTGCAGTTCCGCATGGCCAATGACGTGATCGCCCACATCACCACCAACTGGGTCACCCCCTACAAGACCCGCACCCTGCAGGTCGCCACCAAGAACCGCTTCATCGTCGCCGACCTGATCACCCGTCAGGTGACCGAGTACTTCGGCCAGCAGCCGGACGGTTCCTATTCGACGCGAATGCTCAACTCCTGGCCGGCCGAACCGCTGAAGAAGGAACACGAGGCCTTCATCCACGCCATTCGCGCGGGCGAGACGGCGGCGGTCAGCGGCGAGGACGGCCTGCGCAATCTGGAAGTCGCCCTGCGCTGCCTCGGCGAACCCTAGGTCTTTGGCGCGCCGCCGGGTCGGAAGGTCAGGCGGCAATGCAGTCGGCCCGCGGCGTAGTCCATGCTGGCCGAGCCCCTCAGCGTGCCGCGCACGCTGGTGTCGATCAGGCGGGAGCCGAAGCCTGAGCGGGTCGGCGGGGCCACGGTCGGGCCGCCGCTCTCGATCCAGTCCAGCGTGATCCGGCCCTCGTCGTCAGCGGGGGTCCAGATCACGTCGACGCAGCCCGCGGCCTCCTGCGGGCGGCTGAGGGCGCCGTACTTGGCGGCGTTGGTGACCAGTTCGTGCAGGATCAGACCCATCGAAAGGGCCTGCTCCGCCTCCAGGGTCACGTCCGGTCCCTGCATCCTGAGCCGGTCCTCGGCGTAGGGGCGGAACTCCTGCAACACCAGGTCGCGCAGACGGGCGCGCTCCCAGCCATTGGCGGTCAGCAGGTTGTGGGTGTCCGACAGGGCGATCAGCCGCGCCTCGAACAGACGCATGAAGTCCTCGATGCTGGTCGAGCGCCGGGCCGTCAGGGCGGCGATCGACTGGATCGTGGCCATGGTGTTCTTGACCCGGTGATTCAGCTCGTTGATCAGCAGGCGCTGGCGATGCTCGCTGGTGGCCAGGGCGGCGAAGGCCTGATGCCGGTCGGTCACGTCGGTGATGACGCCCGCCAGCTTCATCGGCCGTCCCGACCGTGAACGGATCAACCGGCCCTGCACCTGCAGCCAGCGGCCGCTGTCGCGCAGCTGGTATTCCGCGGCATAGTCGCCCTCGCCCTTGAGGGCCCGCTCCAGGGTCTCGGTCCGCCGGATCAGATCTTCGGGCTTCAGCTTGCGGGCGAGATCGCGCGCCGCGAAGGGCTCGCCGCGCGCCAGGCCGAGATATTTGCGCGCCCGACCGGACAGCCAGAGGGTCTGGGCCGGCAAGGTCAGCTCCCAATAGCCGACCCCGCCCGCGTCGATGATGGAGATCAGCTTGTCCCTCTGTCCCATCATGGAGGCGGCCAGCGGCAGGAGCAGGATGAGAATGGTCACGGCGGCGACGCCGATGGCCAGGATCAGCGGCGGCGCGCCCAGCGGATCGCCCGCTGCGGCGGTCTGCGTCACGGTCAGCGCTGCCATCGCCGTGTGGTGCATGCCGGCCACCGCCAGGCCCAGGATCAGGGCCGCAGCCAGTCGCCAGGGGGCCGAGCGATCCTGCTTCACCGCGAACAGGGCGGCGATCGAGGCGATCAGGGCGATGGCCGCCGAGACGACGACCAGACCGGGCGTATAGCTGAGGCTGGCCGAGGTCCTCAGCGCGGCCATCCCGACATAGTGCATGGCGCAGATGCCGGTCCCCATGACCAGGCCAGCCAGGATCATGCGGCTGCGATCCGAGCGGCCTGCGGCGATGAGGAAGGCGAAGCTGGAGCCTGCGGCCGCCAGGACGAAGGAGACGACCGTCAGCGCGGGGTCGTAGCGAACGGGCGCGCCGGGGTCGAAGCCCAGCATGGCGATGAAGTGCATCGACCAGATGCCCCCGCCCATGGCCACCCCTGCCGTGGCCAGCCAGGCCAGCCGCGCGCCGCCCTGATGCGCCCGCACGTGCTGGAACAGGTCCAGCGCCGTCCAGGCCGCAAAGACGGCCACGGCGAAGGACAGGCCGTCGAACGCGGAAAGCAGGTGTAGGTGCACGGTCCAGCCTCCCTCGATCTGACGTGCCCGGATGATTGTCGCCTACTGGAGCGCCGTTATCCCGGTCTTGTCCAGCGTCGGAAACAGGCGGGGTTTCAGCCCTTCGCCATCTGCATCCCCAACCATTCGGCGATCAGGGCGGGCTTGTCGCCGCCCTCGATCTCGACGGTCAGCTCGTGCTTCAGCAGCCAGCGGGTCACGCCGTCCTGGGCCCCCTTGTTCTCGGCGGACAGCAGCTTGAAACGGCCGCGGATCCTGGACCCGGCCGGCACGGGGGCGAGAAAGCGCAGCTTGTCGAAGCCGTAGTTGACGCCCATGACCACGCCGTCCAGCGGGGCGACCGCGTCATAGCTCATGGCCGAGGCCAGGCTGAGGGTCAGAAAACCATGGGCGATGGTTCCGCCGAACGGGGTGGCTTTCGCCCGCTCGGGATCGACATGGATGAACTGTTCGTCCTCTGTGATCCGGGCGAAGGCGTCGATCCGGGCCTGGTCGATCGTGATCCAGCGGCTGACGCCGACCTCCTGGCCGATCAGGGATGGCAGATCGCTCGACTTCGTCATCGTGGCCCCTCCGTTTGACGCAGCCTTGCCTGCGTCGCGGGCGGGCGCAAGAGGGGGAAGATCAGCCCTCGAACCGTCCCTCGATGATGGCGGCGAACAGGCCCGGATCGACATTGCCGCCGGACAGGACGACGCCGGTGGTCAGGCCCTCGGCGGCGACCTTGCCCGCCAGCAAGGCCGCCAGGGACACGGCGCCGCCCGGCTCGATCACCAGCTTGAGCCAGCGGTAAGCGAAGCGCATGGCTTCGGCGACCTCGGCGTCAGTGACGGTCACGGCGCCGGCCAGTCTCTGATTGATCGGCCAGGTCAGGGCGCCGGGCATGGGGGCCATCAGGGCGTCGCAGATCGAAGGCGCACCCTGCGGATGGGCCGTGCGTTCACCGGCCGCCAGCGAACGGCGCGTGTCGTCAAAGGCCTCGGGCTCGACGACGATGACGCGGGTGTCGGGGCTCTGCTCGGCCATGACCAGATTGAGCCCTGCGATCAGCCCGCCGCCCGAGGCGCCGCACAGCAATTGGTCCATCTCGATCCCGAACTGTTCCAGCATCTCCAGGCCGACCGTGCCTTGGCCCTCGATGACGAAGGGGTCGTCGAAGGGCGGGACCAGGATGGAGCCGCGTTCCGCCGCGATCTCGGCGCCGATGGCCTCGCGGCTCTCGCTCCAGCGGTCGTAGAAGCGCACCTCGCCGCCGAAGGCGCGCACGCCGTCGACCTTCACCGTCGGACTGTCGGAGGGCATGACGATCAGGGCGCGGGTCCCGACGGCCTGGCCGGCGGCGGCGACTCCTTGCGCGTGGTTGCCCGACGAATAGGCCACGACGCCGCGCGTCCTTTCCTCATCCGTCAGGCGGCTGATGCGGTTATAAGCCCCGCGAAACTTGAAGGCGCCCGCGACTTGCAGGGTTTCGGCCTTCATCAACACGCGGCCGCCCAAGGCCGCATTCAGAGCCGGATGCTCGATCAGGGGGGTGCGCACGGCGGCGGGGGCGATCTGGCGGGCGGCGTCGACGACGCCTTGGAAGCTGGGCGTATGCATGACTTTCCTCTTACGCTCAGCCTGCGCCTCTGCATAACTCCCCTGATGCAAGCGAACATGATCCTCGCCATCGACCAGGGCACCACCTCGACGCGGGCCATCGCGTTTGAGGTCACGCCTCAAGCAGCGCAAAGCGTGATAGGCGACAAGATTGGAGGCGCCTTCAGCGCCGCGGCGGTCAGCCAGATCGAACTGGCGCAGCACTTCCCGCAATCGGGCTGGGTCGAACATGACGCCGCCGAAATCTGGCGCGCCACGTTGCAGACCTGCCGTGAGGTGGTGCGGAAGGCAGGGGGCGTCGCTCGCTTCGCCGCCGTGGGCATCACCAACCAGCGCGAGACCGCCGTGATCTGGGACGCGACGACGGGCGAGCCGCTGCATCGGGCCGTCGTCTGGCAGGACCGGCGCACCTCGGACGCGACGGCGCGGCTGGCGGCGGCGGGGCATGAGGCGGAGGTACAGGGCGCGACCGGCCTGATTCTCGATCCCTATTTCTCGGCCTCGAAATACGCCTGGTTGCTCGACGCCGTGCCGGGCGCGCGCGAGCGGGCGGCGCGGGGTGAGGTCAAGCTGGGCACCATCGACGCCTGGCTGATCTGGAAGCTGACCGGCGGGCAGAGCCACGTCACGGACGCCACCAACGCCAGCCGCACCAGTCTGATGGACCTCAGGACGCGGCAATGGCGGGCGGATCTGTGCGACCTGTTCGGCGTGCCGATCGAGGCCCTGCCGGAGATCCGGGGCTGCGCCGATCATCTGGGTGACTGCGACCCCAGCCTACTCGGGCGGGCCTTGCCGATCCACGGGTCGGCGGGGGATCAGCAGGCGGCCCTGGTGGGACATGGGGCGCTGGCGGCCGGCGACGCCAAGATCACCTATGGGACCGGGGCTTTTCTGGTCGCCAATGTCGGGGATCAGCCGGTGGCCTCGACCAGCCGGCTGCTCGGCACGCTGGGCTATGCGGCGGATGGTCAGGTCGCCTATGCGCTGGAAGGCTCCATCTTCTCGGCCGGCTCGGCGATCCAGTGGCTGCGCGATGGGCTGAAGGTCATCTCGCACTCGCGCCAGTCCGAGGCCATGGCCCAGACGCTGAAGGACAACGGCGGGGTCTATCTGGTCCCCGGTTTCACCGGCCTGGGCGCGCCCTGGTGGGAGCCGGAGGCGCGGGGGACCGTCATCGGCCTGACGCGCGACAGCGGCCCGGCCCACTTCGTCCGCGCGGCGCTGGAGAGCCTGGCTTTCCAGACGCGGGACCTGCTGGACGCCCTGGCCAGGGACGGCGCGCCGCCGCTGACCCGGCTGAAGGTCGACGGCGGGGTCACGGCGAATGCCTTCGCCATGCAGTTCGTCGCCGACATCTGCGAGCTCGAGGTCGAACGCCCGGCCTTCCAGGAGATGACGGCCCTGGGGGCGGCCCGGCTGGCGGCCTTCGGCGTCGGCCTGACCTCTGTCCTGTGGACCGCGCCGGCGGAAGCCCCCGCGGTCTGGCGTCCACGCATGAAGCAGGAGGAAAGGGCGCGGCTGCTCAAGGGCTGGCGCGGGGCGGTGAAGGCGGCCATCATCGCCGCCGAATGATCGCACGCGCGCCACAGAGCGCCGGCGGGGGAGACGAGACATGACCGAGGCTCTGGACGCGCAATCGGCCTTTTCCGGTACGCGCGAGGTGGACGAACGCTATCGACTGGACGAGGCGGCGCTGGACGCCTGGCTGTCGGTCCATGTCGCGGGCTACGCCGGGCCTCTGACGATCCGTCAGTTCAAGGGCGGTCAGTCCAACCCGACCTATGAGCTGACCACCCCGGGCCGGACCTATGTCCTGCGCCGGAAGCCGCCGGGCACCCTGCTGGCCAGCGCCCACGCCGTGGATCGCGAGTTCACCGTCATCTCGGCCCTGTACGCCCAGGGATTCCCTGTGGCCCGGCCCCATGCGCTGTGCACGGACGAAGGCGTCATCGGCTCGATCTTCTATGTCATGGACAAGGTCGAGGGTCGGGTCTTCTGGGACCTGAAGCTGCCGGGCCTGGCCCCGGCCGAGCGCCGGGCCATCTATGAGGCCCAGACGGATACCTTGGCGGCCCTGCACGCCTTTGATCCCGCCGCCATCGGCCTTTCCGACTATGGCAAGCCGGGCAATTATTTCGCGCGTCAGGTCGGGCGCTGGACCAAGCAGTATCGGGCCAGCGAGATCGAGCCGGTCCCGGCCATGGACCGGCTGATCGCCTTCCTGCCCGACAGCCTGCCGCCCGAGGGGCCGACGCGGATCGTCCACGGCGATTTCCGTCTGGACAACATGATCCTCGCGCCCGACGCGGCGGAGGTGAGGGCGGTGCTGGACTGGGAACTGTCGACCCTGGGCGACCCGATGGCCGACTTCTCCTACATGCTGATCGCCTGGGTCATTCCGGCCAGCTTGCGCAACGGTCTGGCGGGGGCGGACCTGAAGGCGCTGGGCATTCCCGCGGTCGAGGAGACAGTCGAACGCTATGCCGCAAAGACCGGCACGGCGGCGCCCCCGAACCTCGACTGGCTGTTCGCCTACAACCTGTTCCGGCTGGCGGCCATCTGTCAGGGCATCGCCGGGCGGGTGCGCGACGGCACCGCCGCCAGCGCCCACGCGAAGACCATGGCGGCCCAGGTCGGCCCCCTGTCCGACGCGGCCTGGAGCTTCGCCCGGAAGGCCGGGGCGTGAAGCTTGGCGATAAATAAAACAGTTTTTGTTGCGGATGGATTTGTGAAACGGCGGCGGAAGCCCTACCTTCCGGTCTGGAGCATTGATCAAGATGTCTGACAGCCAAAGATTCCCCGTCGCCGCCCACGCCCTGGCCTATCTGGCCCACAAGGGCGCCTATTCGGCTGCGGACGCCGCGCCCAGCGCCGTTCTGGCCGCCTCGGTGCCGACCAATCCGGTGGTCATCCGTCGGGTGACGGCCCTGCTGGCCAAGGCCGGTCTGATCGCCACCCGACCCGGCGCCTCGGGCGGGTCCTGGCTGCTGCGTCAGCCCGAGACCATCTGCCTGGACGAGGTGCTGAAGGCGGTGAACGGCTGCGCCCATCTGGGCTCGACCCCCGCCGGAGCCAAGGGCTGCCCGGTGGGCGAGCATATCCCGCGTCAGGTCGCCAAGGCCCTGACCGCCGCCGATCAGGCCGCAGGCGCGGCCCTGAGCAAGATCACCATCGCCGACCTGCTGGAAGCGGACCCGGCGTCGCTGCGCGACTTCGCGCCGCATTCGTCCTGCCCCGTCGCCGCCTGACGCGCGTCGCTTGGGGGAGCACCGCCGCACCATCCTGATCACAGGGGCCAGCGCCGGCATCGGCGCGGCGCTGGCGCGCGAGTGCGCGGAGCGGGGCTATGACCTGATCCTGACCGCGCGTCGCGAAGGACCGCTGACGGCTTTGGCTCAGGAATTGACGGCGCAGCATGGCGTCGTCGCCAGCGTCGTCACCGCCGATCTGGCCGATCCGGGCGCGCCTGCGGCTCTGGTCGAGGCCATCGCGGCGCGAGGCTGGCGCGTCGACGGCCTGATCAACAATGCTGGCTTCAGCCGCACCACGGGCTTCCTGGCCACCGATCCCGCCGACCACGCCGCCATGATCCGCGTCATGCTGATCGCGCCGGTCGAGCTGTCGCGCCTGCTCTTGCCCGGCATGGTCGCGCGGGACTGGGGCCGGGTGCTGAACGTGGCTTCGCTGGCGGGACAGATGCCGGCGACCGGCGGCGACACCCTCTACGGGCCGATCAAGAGCTTCCTGATCAAGGCGTCGCAGGGGCTGTGGCTGGAGATGCGCGGAACGGGCGTTCACGTCACCGCCCTGTGCCCCGGCTACACCTATACCGAGTTCCACGACGTCAACGGCTCGCGCGAGCAGGTGACGAGCGCCTATCCGAAGTGGATGTGGATGGACGCCGACCGCGTGGCCCGTATCGGCTGGGGCGCGGTCGAGGCCAATCGTCCGCGCGTCACCCCGGGCGTGGCCAACAACGTGCTGGCGGCCCTGGGCGGCCTGCTGCCCGACGCCCTGGCGCTGAAGATGGTCGGCGGCCACGCCAAACGGCTGGACCGGCTTTAGAACCCTGGAGGTCTAGTGGCCGCCGGCGGGGTAGGGGGCCGTGACCCCGCTGCTGAACATGCCGGGGATGGCCTCGCCCAGGCCGGCGATGATGAACTGGATGGCCAGGGCGCACAGGATCAGGCCCAGCACCCGCACCACGATGGCCATGCCCACGTCGCCCAGCAGGCGGCTGATCGGGCCGGTGCAGGCGAAGCAGACGAAGGTGACGACGCAGGCGGCGACCATGGCGATCAGCGACGAGGCCGTGCCCGCGGCGCCCAGCTTCTGGGCCTCGCCGGCGTTGATGATGATGGCCGAGATGGCGCCGGGGCCGATCATCAGCGGAATGGCGAAGGGCACGATCAGGCGCTTGAAGCGGCGCTTGGCGTAGCCGCGCACGTCCTTGGCGTCCGTCACGGCGTCGGCGTCGGCGAAGATCTTGAGGAAGTCCTCGCGCGCCATGTCGAGGCCGAGCAGCAGCAGCAGGATGCCGCCGGCGATGCGGAAGGCGGCCAGGGAGATGCCGAAGAACTGCAGCAGGCCCAGGCCCGTAAAGAAGAAGAAGCCCAGGAAGACGGCGGCGAAACCGCAGATCATGGCCGAGACGGTGATGCGCTGGCGCAGCGAGGCGCCGGCGGTGGCGGCGGCGAAGATCGGCACATTGCCGATCGGATCCAGCAGCGCGAACAGCGCCACGAACAGGTTGACCCCCAGATCGACCGCGTTCATTGCTTGCCCCCGCCTTAAATCCCGCCGCGCGACCCCGCGACCCTTGGTCTCACCTATCGGGGCATCCGCGCGCGCCTGCAACCCGCCGAGAGCCGGAAATGTCCGAAGTCCATCCTGTCGACCTGGCCAACCGCCCCTTTGATCCGCGTGTCATCTGCGCCCTGGACGTGCCGACGACGGATGAGGCGAGGGCGCTGGTCGAGCGGATCGGCGACGCTGTCGGTTTCTACAAGGTGGGGCTGCAACTGTTCGCCTCGGACGGCATGGGCCTGGCGCGCGAGCTGAAGGCGGCGGGCCATCAGGTGTTTCTGGACTGGAAGCTGCACGACATCGGCGCGACGGTGGAGAAGGCGACGGCCGTGCTGGCGAACGCGGGCTGCGACCTGCTGACGGTCCACGCCCGGCCCCAGGTCATGGCGGCGGCGGCGCGCGGGGCGGCGGGCTCGGACCTGAAGATTCTGGGCGTCACCGTCCTGACCAGCCTGACCGAGGAGGATCTGAAGGCGGACGATCACAGCCTGTCGGCCGCGGATCTGGTCGAACTGCGCGTGCGACAGGCGCTGGAGGCGGGCGTCCACGGCGTCGTCTCCAGCCCGCACGAAGCGGGGCGGGTGCGCGAGATCGCCCTGGCGGCGGGACGCGACGACTTCCTGATCGTGACGCCGGGCGTGCGGCCGACCGGCGCGGCGCTGGACGATCAGGCGCGGGCGGCGACCCCGGCCAGCGCCCTGCAGGCCGGAGCGTCGCATCTGGTGGTGGGGCGCCCCATCACCGCCTCGGCCGATCCGCGCGGCGCGGCCCAGGCCATTTCTCGCGAGATCGCCCTCGTCTAGCAGAGGCGCTGCGTCAGGCTGGCCGCCGCAGACGCCCGACCACGCTCCACGTGAAACACTGAAGGGCTGGCGAGGTCTTCCGCGACCCGCCTCAGCTTAGCCGCGCTCGCCGCGTTCCTGCGTATAGGGACGTTCCGTGCCCGACAGCGGCGGGGGCGGCGGAGGAGGGGGCGGCGGCGCGCTGGGCATGGCGTAGTAGCCCTGCTCGAAGTTGACGACCGGGGGCGCAGTCTCGACTCGCGGCGGCGCGACCTGCACCTGGGGCGCAGCGACCTCGACCTGGGCCGGGGCGACGCGCACGTCGGCGGGGGCGACATAGACGGGCGGCGCCCCGACCTGCACGCGGGCGGGCTCGACGTAGACCGGCGCGGGCTGAACATAGACCGGCGGCGATTCCACATAGATCGGCGGCTGCGAGACGTAGACCGGCGGCTGGCTCACATAGACCGGTTCCGGGCGATAGGCGGCCGGTTGCGGGCCGCAAGGGCAGCCCTGGCCGTAGTAGCCCTGCTGATAATAGCCCTGTCCGTAGTTGTATCCGTAGCCATAGCCTCGCGCCCAGGGATAGCGCCCGTAACCGTCGACGGTGTAGCCGAACGGCATGGATCGCGTGACGCCGCCATAGGCGTAGGCCTGGCGGATGGGCGGCTGCTGCGGGGCGATCACGACCGGCGGGCGCTGGCCGGCGCCGCCATAGCCGTAGCCGTAGCCATAGGCTTCGACAGGGCCGTAGCCGCCCTGCCAGCCGGTGTCGCTGTAATAGGTCTGGACCCGGCTGCCGGACGCGGCGCCGCCCTGGACATAGGCCGGCTGAGCGTAGCCCGGCTGAGCGTAGACGGGTTGAGCGTAGACGGGTTGAGCATAGGCCGGCTGGACGTAGCCCTGCTGGGCGTAGCCGGAAGCGGCGTTCTGGCGCACCGGCTGCTGCGCCAGGGCGGTCCCGGCGACGAGCAGGCTCCCTGCAACGGCGATAGACAGAATCCTCATGGCCACGCTCCTTGTTTCCGCCGCAAAGGTTAATGCGATTTGGACAGAAGCGTTCATTATTCTCCCGTGACGCGAGCGCGACGGGTGGACTTCGCTCAGAAGTCGACGGCCAGACCCTTCTTCTCCCAGTCGCCATAGCGGGTCGGCTCCGGGCCGCGGGGGCCGCCGTGCTCTTCCGCCAATGCCGGGACCGTGTTCGCCTTGCGACGTTCGGCCGCTTCCAGCAGGGCGCGGCGCGCGACCTCGGTCAGAGGCCGTTCGGGCGTGGCGTGGGGCACGTCGGCGTTGAAGGCGGGGGCCTCTTCGACGTCGTTGGCGGCGGGCGGGGTGGGCTGTTCGGTCACAGGGGGTCTGCCTTGAGGGCGGGGATACAGGGCCTCAAATAGACGTTCAGGACTTCTTCGCCACCCCCGACGCCGCCTGGACCGCATGAACCATCTCAAGACCTTCGCCCTGCTGGCCGTGATGACCGCCCTGTTCATGGGGATCGGCTATCTGATCGGCGGCGCCATGGGCATGGTCATCGCCCTGGCGGTGGCGGCGGGGATGAACCTGTTCAGCTACTGGAACGCCGACAAGATCGTCCTGAAGATGTACCGCGCCCAGCCGGTGGACGAGACCCATCCCAACGCCGTGGTCCGCGCCTATGTGGCGGACGTGAAGCAGATGGCGACGGACGCCGGCCTGCCGCTGCCGGCCATCACCATCATCCCGAATGATCAACCCAACGCCTTCGCCACCGGCCGCAACCCCCAGAACGCCGCCGTCGCCGCTACGACCGGCCTGCTCGACATGCTGACGCGCGACGAGATCCGCGGCGTGATGGCGCACGAACTGGCCCATGTGAAGAACCGCGACACCCTGACCATGACGGTGACGGCCACGGTGGCGGGCGCCATCGCCATGCTGGCCAATTTCGCTCTCTTCTTCGGCGGCGGCGACGACCGCGAGCGGCCGGGCGGCCTGATCGGGACCATCGCCCTGATGCTGTTGGCGCCCATGGCGGCGGGTCTGGTGCAGATGGCCATCAGCCGCGCCCGCGAATACGAGGCCGACCGGGTCGGCGCCGAGATCGCCAACGACCCTCAGGCGCTGGCCTCGGCCCTGCAGAAGATCGAGGCCTACGCCCGGGGCGCGGTGAACGTGCCGGCCGAGCGCAATCCGGCCACGGCCCACATGTTCATCATCAACCCGCTGAACGGCAAGGGCGCGGACAACCTGTTCTCGACCCACCCGGCCACAGGCAACCGCGTCCGCGCCCTGATGGAGCTGGGGGCGAAGATGGGCGTGAACCGGCGTCCGACGACGGCTCCCGTGACGCCCGCTCCGGTCTCGGGTTCGGCGCGGACCAGCGTGCCGGCCACGCCCCCGACGTCGACGACCCCGCGCGGTCCCTGGGGCTAGAACCGGGCCGATCGCCTTTGCGTGCGCGGCCTTAAGGGGTTAGAGCGCGCGCCATGACCGACAAGCCCGCCCCTCCCGCCGATCAGCCCGCCTTTGATCAGGACCGCCCCGAATGGGCCCAGGCCCACGGCCCGCTGCGCTCGTTCGGGCGGATCAAGTCGCGGCCGATCAAGGCGCGTCAGGCCGCCCTGTTCGACACCCTGATGCCGCAGATCGCCGTGCCGGACCCCAGCAAGGGGCCGATCGACCCCCTGGCCCTGATGCCGGACGCGAAAGAGGTCTGGTTGGAGATCGGCTTCGGCGGCGGCGAGCATCTGGCCGAGCAGGCCACGCGCAATCCGGACGCCCTGATGATCGGCTGCGAGCCCTTTCTCAACGGCGTGGCGTCGGCCCTGCGCCATGTGGAGGAGGGCGGTCTGAAGAACGTGCGCCTGCACGCCGACGACGCGCGGGCGGTGATGACGGCCCTGCCGGACGCCTCGCTGGACCGGGTGATGATCCTGTTCCCCGACCCCTGGCACAAGGCGCGCCACAACAAGCGGCGGCTGTTGCAGGACGAGACGGCGGTGGAGATCGCCCGTCTGCTCAAGCCCGGCGGCCGGGTGCGCTTCGTCACCGACTGGCTGGACTACGCCGAGTGGGCGCTGGAGCGGCTGGCGCGCACGCCGGGCCTGACCCGCTTGAGCGCCGCCGAGATGGCGGCCCAGGGCGAAGACTGGTTCGCCGTTCCGGCGGACCACGTCGTCACCCGCTATGAGGAAAAGAAGCTGGGCGACACGACGCCGATCTTCCTGGAGTTCCGGCGTCAAAGCTGACGTCGGGGCATAAGGGCTTCTACGCAGGGAATTTTACGCAAGGCGGATTTTGCGCTGCGTTTACCGGCGTTATGCATCCTGACCCTGACAGTCAGGGGATATGACGGAATGCGTAGTTTGACGATCGGCGGCAGGGTGAACCTGTTGTCGGTGCTGGCGGTGGCCGGCCTGCTTTTGATCACGGGCCTTTCGCTGATGAAGCTCGACGGCGTGATGCGCGCCGAGATCGCCGACCGCACACGCAAGACGGTGGAGGTGGCCCACAGCGTGGCCGCCCACTACCAGGCCCAGGAGCAGTCGGGCGCCATGACGCGCCCGCAGGCCCAGGCCGCCGCCCTGTCGACCCTGCGCGCCCTGCGTTATGGCCAGGACGACTATTTCTGGGTCAACGACATGCAGCCGCGCATGGTCATGCACCCCTTCAGCCCGCAGCTGGAAGGTCAGGACCTGAGCACCAAGACCGACGCCGACGGCGTCTTCATGTTCCGCGAGATGACCGACGTGGCGCGCCGCGACGGCGCTGGCTTCGTCCACTATCGCTGGGCCAAGCCAGGTCAGGAAGAACCGGCTCCCAAGGTGTCCTACGTCAAGGCCTTCAAGCCCTGGGGCTGGGTGATCGGCTCGGGCGTCTACACCGACCAGATCGTCGCCGCCGTGGCCCGCGCCGCCCTGACCCTGGGCGGGATGGCGTTGCTGGTGGCCCTGGCCATGGGCGTGGCCGGCTGGCGGCTGGGCCGTTCGGTCGCCGGCCCGGTCGTGGCCCTGGCCGACCGCATGAAGCGGCTGGCCGACGGCGATCGCGCCGCGCCGATTCCGGGTCTGGCGCGTCATGACGAGATCGGCCGCATGGCCGGGGCGCTGGAAGTGTTCCGCGACGCCGCCATCGCCAACGCCCGCCTTGAAGCCGAGGCTGTGGCGCAACGTCAGGCGACCGAGGACGAGCGCGCCCGCGTCGAGGCCGAGAAGGCCCGCACGGCCGAAGAAGACCGCGTGGCCATCACGGCCCTGGGTCAGGGCCTCCAGGCCATGGCCGGCGGCGACCTGACGCATCGCATGACGGTGCAGGTC
>NZ_DGLD01000010.1 GCF_002387245.1 Brevundimonas sp. UBA4553 | reverse complement strand
CCCGATGATCTTGAAGGTCGATAAGATTAGAGCGGTCGATCCTTTCGGATCGGCCGCTCTTTTCTTTGTCTGGCGATATGGGCTGACTGGCAAACGTCATGCTTGGGCGTTATCTCGACCTGACAGCATAAAGAGGATGACCGCATGCGCGTCGCAATGATCGGCACCGGCTACGTCGGGCTCGTTTCCGGAGCCTGCTTCGCCGACTTCGGCCATGTCGTGACCTGTGTCGACAAGGACGCCCGCAAGATCGATCAGTTGAACAATGGTCGGATGCCGATCTATGAGCCGGGCCTCGAGGATCTTGTCGCGGCCAATGTGCGCGACGGGCGTCTGTCCTTCGCGCTGGATGGCGCCGAAGCCATCCGCGCCGCCGACGCCGTCTTCATCGCTGTGGGCACGCCTTCGCGACGCGGAGACGGCCACGCCGACCTGTCCTATGTCTACGCCGCCGCCGAAGAAATCGCGGACCTGATCCAGGGCTTCACCGTGGTGGTGACCAAATCGACCGTCCCAGTGGGCACCGGGGACGAGATCGAGCGCATTATCCGCGCACGCCGCCCGGAGGCGGATTTCGCGGTCGTTTCCAATCCCGAATTCCTGCGCGAAGGTGCCGCCATCGGCGACTTCAAGCGTCCCGACCGCGTCGTGGTCGGCCTGGAGGACGAGCGTGCTCGTCCGGTCATGGCCGAACTCTATCGCCCGTTGAACCTGAACGAGACGCCGATCCTGTTCACCGGCCGTCGCACCTCGGAACTGACGAAGTACGCCGCCAACGCCTTCCTGGCGCTGAAGATCACCTTCATCAACGAGATGGCGGACCTGTGCGAAAGCCTGGGAGCGGATGTCCAGCAGGTGGCGCGGGGGATCGGTCTGGACAACCGCATCGGCTCCAAATTCCTGCATGCCGGCCCCGGCTATGGCGGGTCCTGTTTCCCGAAGGACACCCTGGCCCTGGTGCGCACGGCGACCGACGCCGGTTCGCCGCTGCGCCTGATCGAGACGACGGTCGAGGTGAACGATGCGCGCAAGAAGGCCATGGCCGACCGCGTGGTCGCCGCCCTGGGTGGGACGGACCTGAAGGGCAAGACCGTGGCCCTGCTGGGCCTCACGTTCAAGCCGAATACGGACGACATGCGCGACGCGCCCTCTCTGGACGTGGCGCCGGCTCTGATCGCCAAGGGAGCGTCGGTTCAGGCCTTCGATCCGGAAGGCATGCACGAGGCGGCGAAGGTGCTGGACGGGGTGATATTCCGCGACGGTCCCTATGATGCGATCGAAGGGGCCGACGTCGTCGTCATCCTCACGGAGTGGGACCAGTTCCGGGCCTTGGATCTGGACCGGATTAAGCTGCTGCTGAAGCAGCCGGTCATGGTCGATCTGCGCAATGTCTATCGGCCTGAGGACATGAAGGCGCGGGGCTTCCGCTACACCTCGATCGGCCGCCCGGACAGCGCGCGCTAGTCATCTAGACAAGAAAAAAGGGCGGCGCGCTGGCGCCGCCCTTCTGTTGTTCTGCTCAGCGGCCCTTAACCAGTGAAGGGGCGGATGAGGATTTCAACGCGGCGGTTCTTCGCCTTGCCGTCTACCGTCGTGTTGTCGGCGATGGGGTTGCGCGAGCTGTTGCCGGCGACATACAGGCGCTCGCGGATCAGGCCGCGCTCCATCAGGGCGGCGGCGACCGAAGAGGCGCGACGTTCGGATAGGGGTTGGTTGATGGCGTCGCCGCCCGAGGCGTCGGTGTGGCCGATGACGTCCACCATCGAGCGGTCGTACTCGTTCAGCACGCGGGCCACGTCATCCAGGACCGGCAGGAAGCGGCTGTCCAGGCTGGACTGGTTGGTGGCGAAGGTGACGTCGGAGGGCATCCGCAGCACCAGATTGTCGCCTTGGCGGGCCACGCCGACGCCGGTGCCGGACAACTCCGCTTCCAGGGCGCGCTGCTGGCGGTCCATGTACTGGCCCACGCCGGCGCCGGCGAGGGCGCCGATGCCCGCGCCGATCAGCGCATTCTTGCGGCCCTGTTCACCGCTCGAGGTATTGGTCAGATAGCCAAGCAGAGCGCCGATGCCCGCCCCGGCGAGCGCGCCGGTCCCCGTGTTGTTGCGGGTCGGGGTCGAGCTGTAGGGATCGGTCGTGGTGCAGGCCGAGGCGCCGAGCAGGGCTGCAATGCTGGCGCTGGCGACAATGAGCTTGGCGCGCATGAGGTGTCCTTTTGATGTGATGAAGTCAGATGGAAAAACGGGGCCTAACGGTGAAGGTTCCAACCTGTATGTCAGGTGAACGGCTGCGACATACGGGCGGTTGACCGCGCCGGGCCGCGTAACCATCTAGGTTGGACGGCCGCGCGTTCTTGCCGCCTTAGGGAGAACGCGGACGGCCAGGTCGCTTGTATGCGAGGACCGATGACGACGCGAACACTCCTGTTTGACAGCCCCTTCCTGCTGGGCTTCGACCATACACGCAGCCTGATCGATCGGGCGACGAAGGCGGCGGCAGAAGGCTACCCGCCCTATAATGTCGAGCAACTCAGCGATAGCGCTGTGCGTATCAGCCTGGCTGTCGCCGGTTTCACGCCTGAAGACCTGGCGATCACGCTCGAGGGACGCCAACTGACCATAGCTGGGAAACGCGACGACGCAGGGAGGGGCGAACAGGCCTTTCTCCATCGTGGCATCGCCGCGCGAGGCTTCGTGCGCAACTTCGTGCTGGCCGACGGTCTGGAGGTCGCTGGGGCGCGGCTGGAGCACGGCCTGCTGCACGTCGACCTGGAGCGGCCGGACTTGGAGCGCCAGATCCAGCGCATTCCCATTACGACGGGATCGTGATCCGTCGAACCGCTCGGCTTGCCGGGCGTTTAGTCAAGCGTAAGGAGGCGGTCCTATGACGCCGATGATGAACCAGAAAGACTTCGCCGGCCTCGGCGCGCCCGACCTCGTCTATGTCCGTGCGATCCGCGCCTCGGACGTCATGGATGACGCCCATGTCGAGGTCACGCCAGGCCTGGATATTGATCCGGAACAGATCCTATACGCCGTTCACGGCGCCGATGGGGAACGCCTGGCTGTCATGCTTGACCGCGAGACAGCCTTCGCCGCTGCGGCCGCGCATGAGTTGGAGCCGGTTTCGGTTCACTGATGATCCGGCTGCGGCCCGTTGACGTCCTAGGGCGTCAGGCTGCGGTGGCGGGCACGTCCTTCACGAACAGGGCGCGAATAGCGTCGACGGTGCGGGCCTGGCGCAGATGTTCGCGCAACTCGGGCGACCGCAGGGCGCGCGAGACCGCCGCCAAGGCGCGCAGGTGCTCCGCACCGGCGTTCAGGGGAGCGAAGAGGGCGAACAGAAGGTCCACGGGACGGTCGTCGACCGACTCGTAGGCGACCGGCGTCTCGAGGCGAACGAAGACGGCGCAGACGCGGTCCAGACCCTTGATGCGGGCGTGAGGCACCGCCACGCCCGAGCCCAGTCCCGTCGAGCCGAGCGCCTCGCGTTCGAGCAGCGCTTCCAGCGCGCGATCCTCGTCGAAGCCCAACGCCAGCGACGCGGCCTCGGCCACGGTATGCAGCGCCTGACGCTTGGATGAGACGCCGCCGCGCAGGACTATTCCGCCCGACGACAACAAATCAGCGATGTCCATGGTGACCCCGAAACCGAACCCGACATTGCGAAAGGGCGAAGGCGTCTTAGCGCCTTCGCCCTCCTCGTGGAAGTCTTACGACCCCTTGCCGTTCGTGGCCTTGAGCGTGCGCTCGGGGTCGATCCAGCCCACATTGCCGTCCGGACGGCGGTAGACGACCGCCAGACCGCCGTGGGCGGCGTTGCGGAACATGACGATGGGGTAGCCGGTCATGTCGAGTTCCAGAACCGCGCGGCCCACCGTAATGGTGCGGATTTCCGACTCGGTTTCGGCGATGACCATGCCCACGGGCGGGGGTTCGTCCGGCGCGCCGGCGTCGCCGAAGGCGTCATCCTCGACCGAATCGGGATTGCGGAAGACGGTCATGGAGGCCACTTCGCGGGCGGCGTCCTCGGTCTTCTCGGGGGACAGGCCCTTGGGACCGATATGGTGATCCTTCAGGCGGCGCTTGTAGCGGCGCACGCGCTTCTCAAGCTTGTCGAGGCTGTCCGAGAAGCTGGCGTGGGCGTCGCCGCCGAAGCCCGTGGTCACCAGACTCTGGCCCGAAGCCAAACGCACCCAGCAGTCAACGCGGAAGCCGTGGCCGTCCTTGGACACCACGACCTCGGCATTGTCTCCGCCGCGGGCGAAATACTTGCCGATTCCCTCTTCGAGTTCCTGGGAGATGCGCGAGCTTAGCGCTTCGCCGACATCCACTTGCTTGCCGCTGACTTGGATCTGCATAGGCATAGAACGCGACGGGTTGCGTTTGGTGTCAACGCCGATCACCGATTTGTGGTGGCGCTTCGCCGCAGCGTGATCAGCCCGCCTTGAGCAGCCTGCGACGCTGGACAGAGGACGGAATTCTAAGGGCTTCCCGGTATTTGGCCACGGTCCGCCGGGCGATGTCGACGCCGGTCTCGTTGAGGATTTCGACGATGCGGTCGTCGCTGAGCACGTCGCCGTCGGCGGCCTCGTTGTCGATCATGGTCTTGATCCGGTGGCGGACGGCTTCGGCGGAATGAAGCGCCCCGCCGTCGGAGGACTGGATGGCGGCCGTGAAGAAGAATTTCAGCTCGAACACGCCGCGCGGGGTGGCGACATACTTGTTCGAGGTGACGCGGCTGACCGTCGATTCGTGCATGCCGATGGCGTCGGCGACCGTCTTCAGATTGAGGGGCCGCAGGAACTCGACGCCGAAGGCGAGGAAGGCGTCCTGCTGGCGCACGATCTCGGAGCCCACCTTGAGGATGGTCCGGGCGCGCTGGTCCAGGGACTTGACCAGCCAGCTGGCCTGGGCGGCGCACTCGGCCACGAAGTGCTTTTCGGTCTCGGAGCGGGCGCCGGCGGCGACCACGCCGTGATAGCGCTTGTCCATCAGAAGGCGGGGCAGGGTCTCGCTGTTCAGCTCCACCCGCCAGCCGCCGGCCGGATCGGGACGGACGTGGACGTCGGGCACAACGGTCTGGGCGGGCTCGCCGCCGAAGCCGGCGCCGGGCCGCGGGGTCAGCCCCTTCAGCTCGGCGATCATGTCGGTCAGGTCGTCGGCGTCGACGCCGCAGACCTTGCGGAGGGCGGCCAGGTCGCGGCGCGCCAGCAGTTCGAGATTGTCCAGCAAGGCGGCCATGGCCGGATCGAAGCGGTTGCGCTCGACCAGTTGCAGCTTCAGGCATTCCGGCGCGGAGCGGGCCATGACGCCTGTGGGCTCGAAACCGTGGCAGACCGTCAGGACCGCCTCGATCCGCGCCAGATCGACGCCCAGCCGGTCGGCGAATTCCTGAAGCTCTCCCCGCAAGTAGCCGCCTTCGTCAGTGGCGTCGATCAGGGTCAGGGCGATCGCGTGGTCCGCCGCGCTGAACCCGGCCGAGGAGGCCTGGGCCTGCAGATGCTCCCAGAGCGTGGCCTCGCGGGTGTCGGGGCGTTCCATGCCTTCGTCGTGGCCCGCGCCGCCGGCGCCAGCGCGCGACCAGTCTGACAGGCCGGGCTGTTCGATCGACTCGCCTGCATCGCGTTTGCGGTCGGCGTCGCGCTCGCCGGGCGGCGCGTCATCGTAGAGGTCGTCGGCCCGCGCATCCATGGCGCGTTCAGCGTCGCCGGAAGGCTCGGTGAACTGCAACTCGCCGGCCTCGCCGGAGGCGGACGATTCGGCGGGATCGGTCGAGGTCTCTCCGCCCTGATCGCCCTCGTCCCGTTGCAGCAGAGGGTTTCGTTCCAGTTCGGCCTCGACGAAGGCTTCCAGCTCGAGGTTCGACAGTTGCAGCAGCTTGATCGCCTGCTGCAGCTGGGGCGTGATGACCAGCCCCTGACCCTGTCTGACCTCCAGCCTCTGACCGATCACGGCGCCGCCATCCCCTAGTATGGGCCGCTTTGGCCCGGTTCTTGCTGGGATCGTGGGCCATAGCCGTTAACGTCTGGCGAACAGCGCCGGCCCGTTGTCAGTTCGACGGAGCAGCGGGGGGCGAGATTGCACCCCGCCATCAGAAAAAACAGTCCAATTGGTGCAATCGCCAAGCGGTGCGGGAGGCGCGTCAGGACGCCTTGAGCTGCGCGCTTCGGCTGCTCGAACAGGATGTCTGCGGGCGAACGATGTCAAAGATCAGGAGGCTGATCCTAATCGATCCTGGACCGCTGCGCGGAATGCGGGCGCAAGAGGGGGCCAATCGCCTTTACCGCAAGGGATTGGGCGGTGCTGTTGCGATAGCGGAGCGCGCGCAGGCCCCCGCAGCGACGTCAGCCGAACATTTCGCCCAGGTAGACGCGGCGGACCTCGGGATCGTTGACGGCCTGGTCGGCGGTGCCCTCGAACAGGACCGAGCCGGCCGAAATGATCGAGACGCGGTCGATGATGTCCAGGGTCTCGCGCACGTTGTGGTCGGTGATCAGCACGCCGATGCCCTGGCTGGACAGGTAGCGGATGACGTGACGGATGTCGGCGATGGCCAGGGGGTCGATGCCGGCGAAGGGTTCGTCCAGCAGCATGAAGCTGGGCCGGGCCGCCAGGGCGCGGGCGATTTCGACGCGACGGCGTTCACCGCCGGACAGGCCTGTGGCGGGGGCCTGACGCAGGTGGTCGATCCGCAGTTCTTCCAGCAGGCGGGTGGTCTCGTCGCGGACGCCGGCGGCGGTCTTTTCACGCAGTTCGACCACGGCCTTGATGTTCTGCTCGACCGTCATGCCGCGGAAGATGGAGGCTTCCTGCGCCAGATAGCCCAGACCCATGCGGGCGCGCTGATACATCGGCTGAGCGGTGATCTCCTCGCCGTCCAGCCAGATCGAGCCGCTGTCGGCCGGGATCAGGCCCGTGATCATGTAGAAGCAGGTCGTCTTGCCCGCGCCGTTGGGACCCAGCAGGCCGCAGACCTCGCCGCGCTGGACGCTCAGGGAGACGTCCTTGACCACCTGACGCGGGCCGAAGCTCCGCGCGATGTGCTCGACACGCAGACCGGTCTGGCGCGCCGCCTCGAGCGGGGGCGCGGGATCGACATCCGTCTGATCGAGGTTGAGGGCTGAGAGTTCCTTGCGCGCCAAGCGGGGTCAGTTCCCTTGCGGATAGAAGACGCCCTGGACCCGGCCGTTGCCGCCTTCCATGCGGGCGGTCTCGGTGCGGACGTTGTAGACGAGGCGGTTGCCGGTCAGGACGTTCTTGCCCTGGGTCAGGATGACGTCGCCGGTCACGACCACCTCGGCGTTGCCCAAGGTGTAGACGGCGCGGTCGCCGCGCATGCTCTGGTCCGGGGTGACGAAATAGACGTTGCCGACCGCTTCCACCCGGCTCAGGTCGCCGTTGGCGGTCGCGCCGGTGATGGCGTCGGCGCGCAGGCGGTTGCCGCCCTGGGTCAGTTCGGCCCGGCCGCGCAGGGCGAAGCCGTTGGGCGTGTATTCGCCGCCGTCGGCTCCATACTGGACCGGCTGCTTCGAGGCGTCGGCGCGGGCGCTCTGGGCCCCGGAGGTCGCGGGGACCGTCAGGGCCAGCAGCAGGGCGGCGCCCGCGATCATGGTGTTCGACTTGGACATGGTCATTTGCCGGATCCCGCGGGATTGATGGTCCCGCTCATCTTGTTGTCGCCCTGGCCGCTGAAGACGACCCGTTGGCCCTGGTCATAAATGGCATAGGACGAAGCATTGATGGTTCCAAGAGGGCCTTTCCCCTGAACCCCCTTGTCGCCCGTCACCACGCCGGTGTTGGTGTCGACCACGGCTTCCGGCGTGGTCAGGACGAAGCCGGAGCCGCCGTCCGAAATCCTGACGTTCGGCCCGATCACCACGCGGCGGTTCGTCTCGATATAGACGCCCCCGTCGGCGGTCAGTTCCGTCACCTTGCGGCCGCCCAGGTTCAGGCGGAGCAGGGGGCCGACCAGGCGGAAATGGCCCGTGGCCGGATCGCGAATGGCGCCCTGGGCCCCGATGACGAAGGAGCGACCCTGGGCGTCCTGGCCATGGAACATGGGGTTGTCGAGGCGGATCTCGCGGCTTTCGCTGGCCTTGCGCTCGACGCCCGACATGACGGTGCGGAACACGGTCCAGGTCAGGGCGCCGCCCGCCAGAACCAGAATGATGATCGGCAGGATGCGGCGGTAGAGCTTGACCCGACGCGAGCGCGCGCGCCAGCGTTCGCCCGCCTGGGCGACCCGGGCCTCGTCGGCGCGCTTGCGCGCTTCCTGGGCGTCAAGGTCGCTCATGGCGGCCTCAGGCGTGCGCGAAGATGTCGATCTCGTCCCAACCGGCCAGGTCGAGACGCGAGCGCGTGGGCAGGAAGTCGAAGCAGGCGCGGGCCAGTTCGCCGCGACCTTCGCGTTCCAGCATGACGTCCAGCTTCGCCTTGATGGCGTGCAGGTAGAGGACGTCGGATGCGGCGTAGTCCAGCTGGGCCTGGGACAGGACCGGCGAGCCCCAGTCCGAGCTCTGCTGGGCCTTGGACATGTCGACGCCAGCCAGTTCGCGCGCCACGTCCTTCAGGCCGTGCCGGTCGGTGTAGGTGCGGGCCAGCTTGGAGGCGATCTTGGTGCAGTAGACGGGGCGGGTCTCGACGCCGAGGTGCAGGTCGAACATGCCGATGTCGAAGCGGCCGAAGTGGAAGATCTTCAGCACAGCGGGATCGGCGAGCAGGCGCTTCAGGTTGGGGCAGTCATAGCCGGGGCGGTTCAGGCGCACGACATGGGCGTCGCCGTTTCCAGAAGACAGTTGCACCACGCACAGGGGATCGCGACGAAAGCGCAGGCCCATGGTCTCGGAATCGATCGCGACCTCGGGGCCGAGGTCGAGGCCGTCAGGCAGGTCGCCTTCGTGCAGATAGACGGTCATGGGCAGGAACTCTGGCGCAGGAAACTGGAATGGCGTTCTGGCGACAACATAGACGAACCGCACGCTATCGCTAGGACGCTCGGCCAACCTTCGCGGTTATGGAATAAGAAGGCAGGGCTGAAATGACAAACGGCGCCGTATCCATCGGATACGACGCCGCTTGAGAATGTGGTGCCCAGGAGAGGACTCGAACCTCCACGGCCGTTAAGCCACTGGCACCTGAAGCCAGCGCGTCTACCAATTCCGCCACCTGGGCCCGGTGGGTCGCCCCGCCGAGGGCCGGACTAATAGGGGGGACCTCCGGGACGGTCAACTGGCTTTTTTCCGATTCCGGAAAAAACTGCGCCATTGACCAAAAGCCCCGAGAAATCCGCGATCTATCAGGCCAGCCAGACCATCATGCGGGTATCGGCGATCTCGCCGCGCGCCTGGCTGAAGGCGGGACGGGTCTCGCCGGTGTAGAGGAAGCCGGCCTTCTCCAGCACGCGCCCGGAGGCGGGGTTGTCGGCGAAGTGGCCGGCCACCAGGGCGCGGCGCCTCCACCGCTTCGAGGCCCAGACCAGGGCGCCCTCCAGGGCTTCCGTGGCGAAGCCCCGGCCCCAGAAGTCGCGGCCGATCCAGTAGCCCGTTTCGGGGACCGCATCCTCGCCCTCGAACAGGCCGATGACGCCGACAGGGCCGTGGTCCTCGTGCTCGATGACGAAGGTGTTGGCGCGCCTGGGGTCCTGGGCGGCGACGTGCAGGAGGAAGTCCTCGGCATCGGTCACCTGGAAGGGGTGGGGCATCCGCTTGGTCATGCGGGCGATGTCGCGGTCGTTGGCCAGGCTGGCGATGCGGCCGATGTCCTGGGCGGCGGGCGCGCGCAGGATGAGGCGCCGGGTTTCGACGACAGGAGAAGTTTCAATCACGCACATGGGTCACGCCCCTCTGGTGCGACCGCCATCCTTGTTCATCAGGGCTCGGGCGGTCAGCGAGGCGGGGAAACGCAAACGGGGAGCCTGGTGATCCAGACTCCCCGCGGAATATTTCCCTGGTCCGGATCGCGGCTTCTAGAGCGACGCGATCCCGGATTTTGGTCCAGTTCGCGTTACTCGGCGGCCATAGCCTGAGCGTCGTCGTTGGCCGCGAGAATCGACACGTAACAACGGCCGCCACGTTTGGTGGTGAATTTCACAGCGCCGGTCGCGGTGGCGAACAGGGTGTGGTCGCGGCCCAGGCCGACGTTTTCACCAGCGTGGAAGGTGGTGCCGCGTTGACGCACGAGGATGTTGCCGGCCAGCACCTGCTCGCCGCCATACTTCTTCACGCCGAGGCGCTTGGAATGGGAGTCGCGACCGTTACGCGACGAACCGCCGGATTTCTTGTGAGCCATCTTGCTGCTCCTCTTCCTTAGCGCGCTACCGACCTGTCGGCCTGGTTGAGCGCACTTGTAACTCGCTAGGCGCCGAACAGGCGCCGGTGAATGTCTTAGGCTTCGGCGCCTTCAGCCTTGGCGGCTTTCTTGGCGGGAGCCTTCTTGGCCTTCGGGGCTTCGGCTTCGACAGCTTCAACGCGCGGGGCGAGGCCACGGGCGCGAGCGTTGATCTCAGCCTTGGTCGTCAGATCGACCGTGCCGTCCCACTTGGCCTTCTCGCCGGCGCCTTCGATGCCGGTGATGCGCAGGACGGTTTCCATCTGGCGGTGGCCGTTCGTGCGGCGGTAGCCCTGACGGCGGATCTTCTTGAAGACCTTGATCTTCTCGCCCTTGCGGGTCTCGATCAGCGTGGCTGCGACAGCGGCGCCGTCGATCAGCGGAGCGCCGACCGTAACACCCTTGTCGCCGCCCAGCATGAGGACTTCACCGAAATTGACGGCAGCGCCAGCGTCGCCGTCGAGTTTCTCGACAACAATCACATCGCCCGGTTGAACCCGGTACTGCTTTCCGCCGGTCTTGATCACCGCGTACATTTGGAAGCCTCAGCGTGAACGCAAAAAAGAATGCGCCCGTCAGGAAACCCTGCGGGCGAAGAGCGGCGACATATACGGAAGGGCGAGCCAGAGTCAACGCGAAAGGGCGGGTTCTGAGGCTAAAAGCCGTGCACAGGCGGCGTTGCGTGAAGGATGTGGCCTGATTTGCCGCCCTTTCGCAATAGGAAGAACGCCCGCGTGAGAGACGCAGATTCGCGGCAGATTCCCGCGCCAACCCTCTCGACCGTTACAAAGTAACAATATAGAAGCCGCGGAATGTCGCCTCCCGACCTTCAGCAGCCCGTTCTGATCTCGCTTCTGGGCGGGGGATTCGTCGCCGCCTTCCTGCACGCCGCCCTGCCGACCCACTGGCTGCCCTTCGTCCTGGTCGGGCGCGCCCAGCGCTGGAGCCTGGCGCGGGTCATGACGGTCGCCGTGACGGCCGGGCTGGCTCACATCGCCTCGACCGCTCTGGTCGGCTCGCTGATCGTGGCCGCGGGACTGGCGCTGAACGCCTGGATCGGGGGTCTGCTGCCGCACCTGTCTGCGGCCCTGCTCTTTATCTTCGGGGCCTTCTATCTGGCGCGGGCCTCCTTGCAGAAGCCGATCACGGCGACGGGGCCTGAGGCCGAGGTCCCGGAGCCCGCCGTATCTGACCGCGCCGCCTTCTGGGGGCTGGTGCTGATGATGGCGGTGACGCCGGGCGAGGTGCTGCTGCCCATCTATCTGTCCTCGGCGACCGAGGGCGTCGTGGCCCTGGCCTTGCTGACGGTCGCCTTTGCGGCGGGGACGGTGCTGGGCATGACCCTGCTGGCCGCCCTGGCCAGCGCCGGCTACTCGATCCTGCGACTGGAGCGCTGGGCGCGGTATGAGGGGGCCATCCTGGGCGTGGCCCTGATCGTGATCGGCTTTCTGGTGATGACCCATCAGCACTGAGAAGCTGATAGGTTATATATTTACATTCAATGACTTGCGTTCGCCCTCGTTGACGCGATGCGGCGGGCGAGCCTAGAGGGTCTTCATGGCGCACGACCACGCACACGACCATGACGACCACGCGCACGGGCATGACCACGGCCCCGGCGGCCATAGTCATGCGCATGGCCACGATCACGGCCACGGCCATTCCCACGGGATCGGCGGACATCATCATGGCCCGGTGGATACCGGCGACTGGCGCTACGCTGTCGGTCTGATCGTCAACCTGGCCTTCGTCGCCTGCGAGTTCGGCGCCGGAATCTGGGCCGATTCCACGGCCCTGATGGCCGATGCGGGCCACAACCTGTCCGATGTTCTGGGTCTGGCCATGGCCGGCGGAGCCGCCTGGCTGGCGCGGCGCGCGGCGGGGCCGAAGCGGACCTACGGCTATGGCAAGGCGACGGTGCTGGCGGCCCTGGGCAACGCCCTGCTGCTGATCTTCGCCTGCGGGGCCATCGCCTTCGAGGCCATCCGCCGTCTGGCCGAGCCCGCGCCGGTGGCCTCGGGCGTCATCATGGTGGTGGCGGGCATCGGCTTCGTCATCAACCTGGGCACGGCCATGCTGTTCATGAAGGACCAGCACAAGGACCTGAACGTGCGCGGGGCCTATCTGCACATGATGGCCGACGCCGCCGTGTCGCTGGGCGTCGTGGTGGCCGGCGCGGTGATCCTGCTGACCGGCTGGGCCGTGATCGACGCCCTGGTCAGCCTGGGCATCGTGGCCGTCATCATGATCGGGACCTGGGGCTTGCTGAAGGATTCGGTCAATCTGGCGCTGGACGCCGCCCCGAACGGGGTCGAGGTGAATCAGGTTCGCGACGCCTTCCTGGCCCTGCCGGGCGTCAGCGCCGTGCACGACCTGCACATCTGGGGCCTGTCGACCACGGATACGGCCCTGACGGCGCATCTGGTCCACGACCGACCCGACGCCGACGCCCTGCTGATCGAGGCGCAAGGCGTGGCGCGCAGCCGTTTCGGCGTCAGCCACACCACCTTCCAGCTGGAAAGCGGCGCCCTGCCGGACTGTCCGACCTGCTAAGCGCCCGGCGCCTCTTCCCTTCCGGCCCCGTAGCCGCCATCTAGCCGCCCATGACCCAGAAGACTCCCGTCACCGTCCTCACCGGCTACCTCGGCGCCGGCAAGACCACCCTGCTGAACCGCATCCTCACCGAGGACCACGGCAAGCGTTACGCCGTCATCGTCAACGAGTTCGGCGAGATCGGCAT
Organism: Brevundimonas sp. UBA4553; assembly: GCF_002387245.1. Classification (GTDB taxonomy): domain Bacteria; phylum Pseudomonadota; class Alphaproteobacteria; order Caulobacterales; family Caulobacteraceae; genus Brevundimonas. The sequence goes on along the minus strand of NZ_DGLD01000010.1, from coordinate 200,290 downwards.
CGACAACGACCTGGTGGTCGGCGCCGACGAAGACGTGTTCGAGATGAACAACGGCTGCGTCTGCTGCACGGTGCGCGGCGACCTGATCCGGGTGGTTTCCGGTCTGATGAAGCGCCAGCGCCCGGGCAAGCCCGCCTTTGACGCCATCATCGTCGAGACGACCGGCCTGGCCGATCCCGGCCCGGTGGCCCAGACCTTCTTCGTCGACGAAGAGGTCAAGGCCAAGACCCAGCTGGACAGCGTCACCGCCCTGGTCGACGCCAAGCACGTCATGGCGCGTCTGGACGATTCGAAGGAAGCGCGCGAGCAGGTCGCCTTCGCCGACCGCATCATCCTGAACAAGGTCGATCTGGCGACGGCCGAGGAACTGGACGCCGTCGAGGCTCGCCTGCGCGCCCTCAACCCCTTGGCCCCCATTGTCCGCGCCGAGCGCTCGAACGTGCCGCTGGATCAGGTTCTGGGTCTGCACGCCTTCGACCTGGAGCGCATCCTTGAGGTCAAGCCGGACTTCGTGAACCCGCCGCATGGCGCCGAGGGCCATGTCCACGACGAGCATTGCGGCCACGATCACCATGACCACGACCATGTGCATGACGAGCACTGCGGTCATGACCACGGCCATGACCATCACGACCACGGTCATGAGCATGGGCCGCGCGGTCACGCCCACAACGACGACATCAAGGGCATCTCCCTGACGCTGGACCGTCCGCTGAACGGGGCGAAGTTCACCGCCTGGCTGGACAAGCTGCTGGGCGAGCAGGGGCAGAACATCCTGCGCGCCAAAGGCATCATCGACGTGGACGGCGAGGACCGCCGCCTGGTCTTCCAGGCCGTGCACATGATCCTGGAGGGCGACCTGCAACAGCCCTGGGGCGACAAGGAGCGCCGCTGGAGCCGCGCCGTCTTCATCGGCCGCGATCTGAACGAGGCGGAACTGAAGGCCGGGTTCGAGGCCTGCGCGGCGTGAACCCGCCGCCGCATCCGCGGGTGGAGGCCAAGGTGATCTATGGCACGCCCGATTTCGAGATCGTCAAGGGCGGCGACCATGTGCGCTGCGCCGTCTCGGGCGCGGCCATCCCGCTGGACATGCTCAACTACTGGAGCGTGGAACTGCAGGAGGCCTATGCGTCCGGCGCGCTGATGACCCAGCGCTGGGTCGAGACGCACGGGTGATCTGCTGACCCTTTCCTGTCAGGAGAGGGTGGCCAGCCAGTCTGTCATCGCCTTGGCCAGCGTCTTGGGCTGTTCCAGTGGGATCATGTGACCGCTGCGCGCGACGTGAACCAGGGTTGAGCCGGCGATCCCGCGATGCAACTCCTCCGCCTCGTCCGCACCGCGCAGGCGGTCGGCGTCCGCCGCCACGATCAGGGTCGGTTGGGCGATCTTGTCCAGCCGGTCGAGGTCGCCGGCGCGGGCCATGGCCGACTGCCGGTGGAAGACCTCGCCGCCCAGCCGCAGACCCATGTCGCGCACGCGGGCGATCATGGCCTCATCCCCGGCCAGATCGGGATGCAGCGACGAGACGATGGCCGGGCGGCTCAGGCCCTTGAATGACTTCGGCGCGGCCTTGAGGGCCGAGCGGCGCTGGCGGATCAGCTCCTCGGTGTCGCCGCGCGCCGAGGTGGCGATCAGGATCAGGGCCGTGACCCGATCCGGCGCGATCCGCGCCAGTTCGCGCGCCACATAGCCGCCCATGGAAAAGCCGACGGCGACGAAGCGATCCGGGGCGTCGCCGAGGATGGCGGCGGCCATGGTCTCGATATCCTCGCCCCGGCTCAGGTCCGTCGCGCACAGAGGCCCGAACGGGGCCAGGTCGTCGGTCATGGCGTCCCACAGGGTCGCGTCGGCCATGAAGCCGGGAATGAGCAGCAGGGTCATGGGCTGGTCTATAGGCCCGATGCGCGACAGACGCGACGCGGGAGGCTATGAGGCGCGTCTGACTTTTTCTGCCTTGCGTGAGCCGCCATGCCGACCTTCTCCTTCGACGCCCAGGTCACCGCCGCCCTGTTCGACAAGACGGGCGCGATCTTCGCCCTGGGCGACGGCTCGGTCCGGTTCGAGAACGGCGCCCGTAGCGAGGTCCATGACGGGGCCATCCTGTGCGCCGCCGTTCACCCCTCGGGCGAAGGGGTCGTCACCGGAGGCGACGACGGCAAGGTGGTGTGGAGCCGAGAGGGCGAAGCTGTCCTGCTGGCGACGTCGAAAGGCCAATGGATCGATTCCATCGCCGCCTCGCCAGCCTCGGGCCTGATCGCCTTTTCGGCGGGGCGCACCCTTTCGGTGATCGACGTCAAGGATGTCGCCTTCCGACGCGACTTCCAGCACGAGCGCACCGTCTCGGGCGTGGCCTTCGATCCCAAGGGGCGGCGCATCGCCACCGCCACCTATGGCGGGGCCTGGCTTTGGTACGCGCGCATCGAGCAGCAGCAGCCGACCAAGCTGGCCTGGGCCGGATCGCACCTGGCGGTGGCCTTCTCGCCCGACGGCGCCTTCGTCGTCACCTCGATGCAGGACGCGCAACTGCACGGCTGGCGCATGAAGGATCAGAAGAACATGCGCATGGGCGGCTATCCGTCCAAGGTGAAGAGCTTCGCCTTCATGGCCAAGGGACAGCTGCTGGCGACCTCGGGCGCGCAGGGCGTGGTGCTGTGGCCCTTCATCGGCGCCAATGGCCCGATGGGGCGCGAGGCGACCGAGATCGGCTTTGACGAGACGACCCTGATCGCCCACGTCGCCGCCGCCGAACAGCATGGGCGTCTGGCCGCGGGTCTCGAAGACGGCCGCGTCTGGTGGGCCGATCCGGCGGGGCAGGGGCTGGACTTCGTCAAGAAGGACAAGGGCGCGCCCATCGTCGCCCTGGCCATGAGCGCGGGTTCGGCCCGCATCGCCTGGGCCGACGAGGACGGCCAGGCTGGCGTGGTCTCGCTCTGAGATCGCGCTTGCGCTGACGCTTGAGCCCGGCAGGATGACGGCATGACCCGTGCGAAGACCCGCAAGCGGCGCCCGCTGCTGACCCTGCTGCTGATCCTGGCCCTGATCCCGGTCGGCGGGGTGGTGCTGCACCGCTTCGTGCCGCCGCTGTTCACCATCCTGATGGTCAAGCAGGCGGTCGCCGGTCACGGCATGGACTATCGCTGGCGCTCGCTGGACCGCATCTCGCCGCGCCTGGTCGAGGCGGTGATCGCCGCCGAGGACGCCCGCTTCTGTCAGCACCACGGCTTCGACGTCGAGGCCATCCAGAAGGCGATGGAGGCCAATGAACGGGCCGAGCAACGCGGCTCGGACAAGCGGCGGGGCGCCTCGACCATCAGCCAGCAGACCGCCAAGAACGTCTTCCTCTGGCCCGGCCGCGACTGGGTGCGGAAGGGGTTGGAGGTCGGCTACACCGGTCTGATCGAAGGGATCTGGGGCAAGCGCCGGATCATGGAGATGTATCTGAACGTCGCCGAGTGGGCGCCGGGCGTCTATGGCGCCGAGGCCGCCTCGCGGCACTGGTTCGACAAGAGCGCCGAGAATCTGACCGCGCGCGAAGCCGCCCGCCTGGCCGCCATCCTGCCCAGCCCGCGGCGTTACAAGGCGGCCTCGCCCGGCCCCTATGTCCGCCGCCGGGCCAGCCGTATCCAGGCCGCCATGGGCACGGTGCGCGAAGCCGGGCTGGACGCCTGCGTCGACCGCTAAGACGGCGTTAACCCTTGCCGTAGGCCCAAGCCTTAACCGAACCGCGTCACCTTCTTCCAGAGTGCGGGCCTGCGTCCGCTGAGGAATGCTGGGGTTGGAACGGTGAAGCACGGCGTCATGGGTGAACTGGACCGGCTGGCGCGCGCCGCCCGACGCTTTGCAGCGCGCTTCGTCGCCGGCCGGCGCGGCAACGTCGCGATGATGTTCGCCCTGGCCCTGCCGGCGCTGATGATGATCTCGCTGGGCGCGATCGACATCCACCAGGCGTCCAAGGTGAAGGCCAATCTGCAGGATGCGCTGGACGCCGCCGCCTTGGCCGCCGCCCGCTCCAAATACACCGACGACGTCAATCTGGACCGCATCGGTCTGGCGGCGCTGAAGGCCAACATGCCCGCCTATTTCAAGGACCAGTCGGGCGACACCGCCAGCTTCAAGCTGCAGGGCAACACCATCGTCGCCGACGCGCGCGTGAACGTGAAGGTCATCGTCGCCAACATCGTCCTGCCGCCCTACGGCAAGCTTCTGGACGACTATCTGCCCGTGGGCAGCCATTCCGAAGTGCTGCGCGCCTCACGCGACGTCGAGGTGGCGATGGCCCTGGACATCACCGGGTCCATGGACAACTGCAACAAGAACTGCCCGCCGACGTCCAAGATCCAGGACCTGAAGGCGGCGGCCAAGGAACTGATCGATCTGGTGGTCCAGGATCAGCAGTCGCCCTTCTATTCTAAGGTGGCCCTGGTGCCCTATGCCGCCGGGGTCAATGTCGGCGGCGTGGCGGACACCGTGCGCGGATCGCTCGACACCACGTCCAAGTCGGTGAGCGCAGCCAGCTGGATCAGCGGCACGATCCGCACGGTGTCGGCGGTGAACCGGAACAGCGCGGCCACGGTGACGGCGTCCAGCCACGGGTTCGTCAACGGCGACCGCGTGGTGATGTGGAACATCGACAACATGGCCGCCGTCAACGGCGTGCCCTATCAGGTCGTGAGGACGTCCAGCAGCCAGTTCCAGCTGCGTCTCTTGGACAGCAACGGCAATGCGACGTCGAACTACCTCAACACCACGGGCTACAACTCCTTCTCCGGCTCTGGATACGTGGCCAAGTGCGTCAGGACCGATTGCGGTCTGACGCTGACGGTTTCGGGACATGGGCTGGTCGCCAACGACTATGTGCGACTGGCGGACATGGGCGGCCTGTCGCAGCTGAGCAACGGCGGCTATCGCGTGGCCAGCCAGAGTGGAAGCCAGGTCATCCTCGACACGTCCCGCAGCCTGGGTCTGGTCGATACGACCAAGGGCGGCGTCACCTATTCCAGCGGCGGCAAGCTGTTCAATGGTCGCGACGGCGGCCAATGGCGCGCCTATCCCGCCGCGTCCGGCATGGTGGCTGTGCTGGGGTCAAGCACCTGCGTGAGCGAGCGAACGGGGGGGCAGGCCTATACCGACTCCTCTCCGAGCGTCGGCGCCTATGTGGGCCGCGCCTATCTGGACGACAGCAACCCCTGCCCCAGCGTGGCCATCACGCCGCTGTCCAGCAGCCGGGTCAATCTGGGCAAGGAGATCGACAAGCTGCAGGCGGGCGGCTCCACCGCCGGTCAGATCGGCATCGGCTGGGCCTGGTACATGATCTCGCCGAACTTCGGCACCCTGTGGGGCTCCAACAGTCGGCCGGCCGCCTATGATCCCAGCAAGACCCTGAAGGTGGCGATCCTCATGACGGACGGTGAGTTCAACACGCCCTTCCGTGCGGGCGTCATCGCAGCGGATGCGGGCTCCGGCAGCGGCAGCGCGGACAGCCACATCAACCAGAACGCCACCAACGGGCACCCGTTTCAGCAGTCCCTGGACCTGTGCCGGGCGATGAAGGCCCAGGGCGTGGTTGTCTATACGGTCGGATTTGACCTGGGGACCGGCACGGGCGGCGCCGGCATCGACACCGCGCTGGAGATGCTGGAGGAGTGCGCGACCAGCAAGACCACCCATTTCTTCAAGGCGGCCAGCGGCACGGACCTGAAGGAGGCCTTCAAGTCCATCGGTCGCGACATCACCCGCCTGCGCATCGCGCGCTGACGCAGCGGGGCCAACAACAAAAAGGGCCGGCGGATCGCTCCGCCGGCCCTTCTTCGTTGGGCGATGCGCCGATCTGTCAGATCAGGCGGATTTCCTTGAGGCGCTCCATCAGGAAGTCCTCGGCCAGGATGGTCTTGCCCGCATAGCGGTCGGGGTTTTCCGGCGTGATGGTCGAGGGCAGGGTCTCGATCGGGAAGTCCGGGTTGAAGTGCAGGAAGAAGGGCGTCGAGTAGCGGGCGAAGCCGCGACGCTCGGGGGCCGGATTGACCACGCGGTGGGTCGTCGACGGCAGGACGTGGTTGGTCAGACGTTGCAGCATGTCGCCGATGTTGACCACCAGAGCGCCCGGCGGCGGAGCGATGTCCAGCCATTCGCCGTCGGCGTCCTTCAGCTGAAGGCCGGCCTCTTCGGCGCCCAGCAGGAGGGTGATGACGTTGATGTCCTCATGGGCGCCGGCGCGGACGCCGGGCGCATCGGCAGGAACGGGCGGATAGTGCAACATGCGCAGGACGCTGTTGCCCAGTTCGACCTTGTCTTCGAAATAGTCGTCGCCCAGCTGCATGTAGCGGGCGATGGCCCTGAGGATCTTGCGACCCAGTTGGTCCAGGGCGTCGAACATGCCGTAGAGGTGGGGCTGGAAGCCCTCGATCTCGGTCGGCCAGACGTTGTCGCGCATGTATTTGCGATAGGGGTGGTCCGCAGGCAGTTCGCGGCCGACGTGCCAGAACTCCTTGAGGTCCACGGATGCTGCGCCCTTGGCGGCTTCAACGCCGAAGGGGGTCAGGCCGCGCGCGCCGCCGGTGCCAGGCTGATGATACTGACGCTTCACATCCTCGGGCAGGGCGAAGAAGGCCTTGGCGTCGGCGATGGCGGCGTCGATCGTCGGCTGGTCCAGGCCATGGTCGGCGATCACGGCGAAGCCGTAGCGCGAGAAAGAGGCCCCGAGGGCGTCGGCGAAGGCCTGGAAGTCGGCGTCATAACCCTGCATCGACACGGGGACGATGGCGCGGGTCCTGGTCTTGTCCTCTGCGGAGGAGGCGGCCAAGGCGGAAGGGGGCGGCGATGAACTCACGGGCGAATAGGCCTCTGATGGGGTGATCTGGCGGTTTCCATACGCCTTGCCGGAACAAATTGGCAGTCCGGCGCCCTTTCGGATCGCGCTTCAATCTTTGACTCTCGAGCGTTGCTGTTGTGGTGTCGTCTTTCAGCCAGGAGGGAACGACAGATGGACAGGCGATTGCAGCCCGATCCGCCGAAGGGCGAAGGGGAGTGGGCGCTGCTCCAGACCCGGACCGACCGCAGCTTCTGGCAGCAGACCGTGGACACGGGCGACGGACGCTCGATGACCTGGTTCGTGATCGCCCGTCCGCCCGAGCAACTCGCCTACGATACCTTCGACGAGGCGGAGGCGATGTTCGAGGCCATGGAAGAAGACTGAGCGGGCCCAGACAGGACAAAGGCCCCGCGGGCGGTCCCGCGAGGCCTTTGATGGTGGAGCTTAGCGGAGTCGAACCGCTGACCTCTTGCATGCCATGCAAGCGCTCTACCAGCTGAGCTAAAGCCCCAAGCCTTGCGGCGAGGTATGTGTGAGCTCCGGCGAACCGGGGCAGATAGGACGAAGGCCCCGCGGCGTTCCGCAGGGCCTTCGATGGTGGAGCTTAGCGGAGTCGAACCGCTGACCTCTTGCATGCCATGCAAGCGCTCTACCAGCTGAGCTAAAGCCCCGAACCTTTCGGTCGGTCCCGCCGGAGACCCAGGTGGGCTCCGGCGAGGGGCGGAAACTATGTCAGGGCTTTTGAGAGATCAAGCCAGTCTGACAACTTTTTTTCCGCTTATTTTTCCGACCCTTGGTATCAATCGTCGTCGCGCGACGGCTTGACGATGTCGTCGTCGAGGTTGTCGTCGTCCTCGTCTTCGATGAAGGGCACCGAGTCATCGTCGTCGTCGCCCAGGGCGTCGTCGTCGTCGCCGTCGGAGGAGCCCATGCCGGCGTCGTCGGCGCTGGGTTCAGCATCGTCGTCGTCGTCGGGGGTCAGGATGGGCTCGTGGCCTTCCTCGTCGATTTCGGGGGTCGAGGCTTCGGTGTCCTCTTCCTCGTCGTCGCTGTCGGCCGACTTGTCGGCGACTTGATCCTCGGCCTCTTCGTCCGCCGCAAAGCCGGCGCCGGTGCGACCGCGAACGCGGCGGTTGCGCAGCGCTTCTTCAAGCGGGTCGAACTCGGTGTCGCACTTGGGGCAGTGCGCCGGGCGGCGGTTCAGGTCGTAGAATTTGGCCTGGCAGTTCGGGCAGACCTGCTTTTGGCCCAGTTCGGGTTTGGCCACGGGATTACCTTCGGCAGGAGTTGAATTCGGGAATTCGGCCGGCTCCCTTGCCACCCAAGGGGGCCGCTGTCAAAAGCCTTCTTCTCCGCTTAGCGCGGCGTTTCCTGAACAATTGGAGTTTTTGGCCAGGTGACTGCCCCTTCGACCCTGACTGCGCGTCCCGTTTCCACGCCGTTGAAGGGCGCTGTGCGCGCTCCGGGCGACAAGTCAATGTCGCACCGCTCGCTGATCTTCGGCGGCATGGCCGAGGGCGTGACCGAGATTGAGGGACTGCTGGAAGGCGACGACATCCTGGCCACGGCGCGGGCTGTTGAAGCCTTTGGCGCGCAGGTCGAACGCCTGGACGAGGGGCGCTGGCGGGTCGCCGGCGCGGGCGGGTTCAAGACGCCGGGCGCGGTCATCGACTGCGGCAACGCGGGGACGGGGGTGCGGCTGCTGATGGGCGCCGCCGCCGGCTATGACCTGAGCGCGACCTTCGACGGCGACGCCTCGCTGAGGAAGCGGCCGATGAAGCGGGTCACCGGGCCTCTGGCCGACATGGGCGCGCGCTTCGACTGGAACGCGGCCGAGGACCGCGTGCCCCTGACCCTGCATGGTGGGGGTCTGACCGGCATTGAGTATGTGCAGACGGTGGCCTCGGCCCAGATCAAGTCGGCCATCCTGCTGGCCGGACTGAACGCGGCGGGCGAGACCGTCGTGGTCGAACCGGAAAAGAGCCGCGACCACACCGAGCGGATGCTGCGCGCCTTCGGGGCCACGGTGGACGTGAGCGAGGAAGGCGAGGGCTGGCGCATTCGTCTGCAGGGCGGGCAGACGCTGACCGGAACCGCCGTGGCCGTGCCGGGCGATCCGTCGTCGGCGGCCTTCCCCCTGGCGGCGGCCCTGGTCGTTCCGGGTTCGGAGGTGACGGTCGAGGGCGTCATGTTGAACCCGCAGCGCACCGGCCTGTTCGACACCTGGATCGAGATGGGCGCCGACCTGACCATCTCGAACCGCCGCATTAGCGGGGGCGAGGACGTGGGCGACATCACGGCCCGCTATTCCGCGCTCAAGGGCGTGGTCGTGCCGGAAGACCGCGCCGCCTCGATGATCGACGAATATCCCATCCTGTCGGCGGTCGCCGCCTATGCCGAGGGCCGCACCGTCATGCGCGGCATCGGCGAGATGCGGGTCAAGGAAAGCGACCGCATCGCCCTGATGGTCGCCGGCCTGAGCGCCTGCGGCGTCGCGGTGGAGGAGGAGGCCGAGGGCTTCATCGTCACGGGTGGTCCGGTGAAGGGGGGCGCAACCGTCGCCACCGCCCATGATCACCGCATCGCCATGAGCCACCTGATCCTCGGTCTGGCCGCCGAGCAGCCCGTCTCGGTGCTGGACCCGGAAATGATCGCCACCAGCTTCCCCGGCTTCGTCGCTATGATGAAGGGCCTGGGCGCGTCGGTGTCGGAGGGGGCAGCGTGACCCAGTCGCTCGTCATCGCCGTCGACGGTCCCGCCGCATCGGGCAAGGGCACCATTGCTGCGCGTCTGGCGACGCACTACGGCCTGCCGCATCTGGATACGGGCCTGCTGTATCGGGCTGTCGGGCTGGCGGTGCTGGACGCGGGGCAGGATCTGGGCGACGCCGCAGCGGCCGAGGCGGCGGCTCTGGCGCTGGACCTTTCGACCCTGTCGGACAATCCGCGCCTGACCGAGCGCCATGCGGGCGAGGCGGCGAGTCGGGTCGCAAGCCACGCCAGCGTGCGCGCCGCTCTGCTGAAGCTGCAGCAGGACTTCGCGGCCCAGCCCGGCGGCGCGGTTCTGGACGGGCGCGACATCGGCACGGTGATCGCGCCCGCCGCCGCCGCCAAGCTTTATATCACCGCCACGTCCGAGGTCCGCGCCGAGCGGCGCTGGAAGCAGTTGACGGCCCGGGGGCAGGACATCGCCTTCGCCGACATGCTGGAGGACATCCGTCGGCGCGATGCGCGGGATTCGGGCCGGGATTCGGCCCCGATGGTCCAGGCTGACGACGCGGTCTTGCTGGACACGACCGATCTGGGTATAGAAGCCGCCTTCGATGCGGCCCGCCGTATCGTCGAGGCGGCGCGCGTCCGGCATGGTCTCTAGGGGCTTGCGGACAAATCCAACGCTCCTGACCTCGGCTTCCGCGGGCGCTCTGGCTTTTCCTGTATGCGCCTCTTGCGCCGGCCTCGCGTCCTGACGACCTGACTTTCCCTTTCCCTGTTTATCCACCCGCGCGGGGCCATCCGGTCGCGCGCCATAACCCCAGAGCTACATGACCGACACCCACAACCCCTCGCGTGACGATTTCGCCGCGCTGCTCGACGAACAACTGCAGGGCCGCGACCTTGGCGAAGGCCAGGTCGTTCACGGCCGCGTCGTCGGCATCGAGAAAGACATCATCATCATCGACGTCGGTCTGAAGACCGAAGGTCGCATCCCGGCCCGCGAATTCGGCATCGGCGAAGGCGCCGTCATCCCGAAGGTCGGCGACAACGTCGAAGTCTACCTGGAGCGCGTCGAGAACGCCCTGGGTGAAGCCGTCATCAGCCGCGACAAGGCTCGCCGCGAAGAAGCCTGGACCCGTCTGGAAGTCGTCTTCGCCGAAGGTCAGCCGGTCAACGGCGCTATCGTCGGTCGCGTCAAGGGCGGCTTCACCGTCGACCTGGGCGGCGCCTCGGCCTTCCTGCCCGGCTCGCAAGTCGACATCCGCCCGGTGCGCGACGTCGGCCCGCTGATGGGCAAGGAACAGCCCTTCGCCATCCTGAAGATGGACCGTCCGCGCGGCAACATCGTCGTCTCGCGTCGCGCCATCCTGGAAGAAGCCCGCGCCGAACAGCGCACGGAGCTGGTCGGCCAGCTGCAAGAGGGTGAAGTCCGCGAAGGCGTCGTCAAGAACATCACCGACTACGGCGCGTTCGTCGACCTGGGCGGCATCGACGGCCTGCTGCACGTCACCGACATGTCGTGGAAGCGCGTCTCGCATCCGTCGCAAGTCCTGGCCGTCGGCGACACCGTCAAGGTCCAGATCGTCAAGATCAACCCGGACACCCAGCGCATCTCGCTCGGCATGAAGCAGCTGCAGTCGGATCCGTGGGACGGCGTCGAAGCCAAGTACCCGGTCAACGCCAAGTACACGGGCCGCATCACGAACATCACCGACTACGGTGCGTTCGTTGAGCTGGAAGCCGGCGTCGAAGGCCTGGTCCACGTCTCGGAAATGTCCTGGACCAAGAAGAACGTCCACCCGGGCAAGATCGTCTCCACCTCGCAGGAAGTGGAAGTCATCGTCCTGGACGTCGACAGCGCCAAGCGTCGTATCTCGCTGGGCCTGAAGCAGGCTCAGAACAACCCGTGGGAAGCCTTCGTCGAGGCTCACCCGGTCGGTTCGACCGTCGAAGGCGAAGTCAAGAACGCCACCGAGTTCGGCCTGTTCGTCGGCCTGGACAACGACATCGACGGCATGGTCCACCTGTCGGACCTGGACTGGAACGTGTCGGGCGAAGAAGCCATCCAGCGTTACCGCAAGGGTGAAACGATCAAGGCCAAGGTGCTGGACGTCGACATCGAGAAGGAACGCGTTTCGCTGGGCGTCAAGCAACTCGGCGGCGACCCGATGGAAGGCGACGTCTACAAGCGTGGCCAGCAGGTCACCGTCACCGTGACGTCGGTCGAAACGGGCGGCATCGAAGTCAAGTTCGGTGAAGACGACGCGCCGGTCACGGCCTTCGTCCGCAAGTCGGACCTGTCGCGCGACCGCAACGAGCAACGTCCGGAGCGCTTCGCCGTCGGCGATCGCATCGACGCCATGATCACGGGCATCGACAAGGCCACGCGCCGCGTCTCGGTGTCGGTCAAGGCGCTGGAAATGAAGGACGAGGCCGAGGCCATCGAACAGTTCGGTTCGTCGGACTCGGGCGCTTCGCTGGGCGACATCCTGGGCGCCGCGCTTCGCGAGAAGGCCGGTTCGAAGGACTAATCGTCCTCTTCGACCAGAAAATGGGGCGGCTGGAGCAATCCAGCCGCCTTTTTTCTTGCGCGACGGGCAAGAACCCGCGCCAATGGCGAGGCTACCCCTTTGAGAATCGCTCTTAATCCGATGCGCCCTCTTTATTCCTGTGGCGTCAGACGGTTAGGGTGCGGACCTGAGCGGAAGCGACTGCATCTGAAACAGCCACAGGCGGGGGCCTGAATGATCAAGTCTGAACTGATCGAGAAGCTGGCGGCCGAGAACATCCACCTCACCCACGCCGAGGTGGAACGGGTCGTCAACGTCATCCTGGGTCAGATGACCGAGTCGCTGTCGGACGGCGGTCGGGTTGAACTTCGGGGCTTCGGCGCCTTCTCCGTGCGCAGCCGTCCGGCCCGGGTGGGGCGCAACCCCCGCACCGGCGACACGGTCGAGGTTCCGGCCAAGGCCGTGCCCTTTTTCAAGAGCGGCAAGGAACTTCGCGAGCGCCTGAACGCTTCCGGCGACGCCTGAACGAAAGACTGAAGAATGAGCCTGCTGACCGAGTTTCGTGAGTTCGCCGCGCGCGGCAATGTCGTCGACCTGGCGGTCGGGGTCATCATCGGCGCCTCGTTCGGCAAGATCGTCACCAGCCTGGTCGATCAGGTGGTGATGCCGCCCATCGGCCTGCTGCTGGGCAAGGTGGACTTCTCCAAGCTGGAATGGGTTCTGGTGCCCGAGGATCCCGCCACCACGGCGGTCGAGAAGGTGGCTATCCAATACGGCGCCTTCATCAACACCCTGATCCAGTTCCTGATCGTGGCCTTTGTGGTCTTCCTGGTGGTCAAGGCCATCAACAAGCTGCGCCGCGAACAACCGGCCGAGGCCGCGCCCGCCGCCCCGACGCCCACGGAAGCCCTGCTGGCGGAAATTCGCGACGAGTTGAAAGCCCGCCCCTGAGCCTGAGAGGGCCGCGCGTCAGGTCGACGCGCCGGCCTTCGACATGGTGGGGTCCTGCTTGTCGGAGAACCATTGCTGGCGCGCGCGCAGCGATCGGACGGGCAAGGGGCGAATGCAGAAGGAATAGTCGCCGTCGAACGGGGTTGGACGCCAGCCGGCGGCCGCGTCGACGTCGTGCGTGAAGGCGACGTGGCAATGGCCCCATCCGCCCTCGCGTCGCGCCCTGTGCGCCAGCGACCCCAAGTCGTGCAGCACCCCCTCGCTGACCATTGGCAGGCGCACCTTGGCGGCGCCGAGCGCTGGAGCGTGTTTCAGCAGGGCGGCGACCAGAGCGGGGATCGCTGCGCGGTCTTTATCCAGCGCCTCCAGATCGAGAATCTCCAGCGTTGGCGGCTCGATGGAGTTGCCCTTGCCGAGAAGGGCGATCGCGTGGCCGGTGATCTCGTCGCCCTGGCGCCGCACAAGGTGAAGCGGCCGGGACGTCAGGTCGGGATCCGCCAGGCGCCAGCGCAGCATGGCGGGGCTGCGATCGGCCACCAGCCGCCCCTGTCCGCGCAGCGCCTGCCAGAAGCGATCGTAGGGAGAGCCGTCGGACAGATCGTGCAGTTCCGAGATCCCGCCCGGCGATCCTGCGGTGGCGACAGGGCGGGAGGCGGCGCGGCGCGGCATCAACTGTTCGCCCAGCCAGCGGGCAGCGCGAGGTTCACGCGCCACAAGGGCTCTGAGGCCCCGGCTGTAGAGACAGGCGGCGGGATTGATGATCCATGACAGCTTGAGCGCATGGGTCGCCGGCGGCCAGGGGATCATGCCGAACCGCTTGTACAGCGGACTGGAGCGGGCGTTGGCGTTCAGGGTGTAACGGGCGAAGCAGCCCGGCTGCCGCACGAAGGCGCCGATCAGATCGCGGCTGCGCCCCTTCTGATCCGGCGGAACGATGACGGAGAAGCCGGTGGCGCCATAGACGGCGCGGTCGCCGACCCAGAACCGCTGAATGAAATTGCCCAGGAAGGCGGCTGGCGCATCCGAGGCGTCCGGCACCACCCAGCCGGCCGGCGCGTCCAGGTCGCGGCGCGCCGGGTTGTCTTCCAGCCATCGCCAGCCCGCAGACGACCGCTCCGGCCACCACACCGCGCGGTGCAGGTCGTTTACTGCGGAAACGTCTGACGGCTGAAACGGGCGGATCATGACACGGTGTTATTCCTTTATGGCACAGCAACTATCGATATGGCTTTGAGTTGCATCGGCCGTGCCGCATCGCTCATCGCGCGCAAGAGGCGCGCGTCTGGGGCTGACAAATGCGTCATTGCGGTGACGGGTCGCGGCGTTAACGCTTGTTCGCGCGGTCCTGTCGTGCTGTTTCTCCGCCCTTAATGCGCCAGTCAGGGCGTAGTTTTTGGGAGAACGCCGTTGAGCACGACGGATGGGGGGGGCGCGTTGTCAGCGCCTCGCAAGACGTTTCTAGGCCACCCGCGGGGGCTGGTGGTCCTGTTCCTCACAGAGATGTGGGAACGCTTTTCCTACTACGGCATGCGGGCCCTGCTGGTTCTCTATCTGACCCAGCACTTCCTGTTCGGCCCGAAAGAGGCCCAGGGCATCTACGCCGCCTATGCGGCGCTGGTCTATCTGATGCCGGTGGTCGGCGGCATGATCGCCGACAAGTATCTGGGCTCGCGCAAGGCCGTCATCATCGGCGCCGTGCTGCTGGTCGCCGGTCACTTCATGATGGCGTTCGAGGGCACCGGCGGTCGTGAGAACCTGACCATCGGCACCACGACCTATGAGCTTCAGGTCGAGGGCCGCGATCAGAACCGCGCCATCTTCGCCGTCAACGGCGACGAGCGGACCCAGATCACGATTTCGCCGGAAGGCATTTCGCGCGTCGGCGCCGAACCGGCGGCGGCCATGGCGGCCGATGTCGCGGCTCCGGCCGTGGCCCCGGCGGCGGGCGGCTTCCCGGCCTTTACGGCCACGGACGGCTACAGGCTGGAAACCGTGCGGGATCTTGGCTTTGGGGAGCCGGTCCTGTTCTTCGCCCTGTCGCTGATCATCGTCGGCGTGGGCTTCCTGAAGGCCAACATCTCAACGGTCGTCGGCGCCCTGTATGAAGAGAACGATCCCCGTCGCGACGGTGGTTTCACCATCTTCTACGTCGGCATCAACCTGGGTTCGGTGCTCGCCACCGCGGCCTGCTCCTATCTCGGCATCAAGTACGGCTGGGCCTACGGCTTCGGCCTGGCCGGCATCGGCATGCTTCTGGGCCTGCTGACCTTCATCCTCGGCCAGAGCTGGCTGGAAGGCCGCGGCGGTCCGCCGCAACCGGAAATGCTCAAGACCCGCAAGGTCTTCGGCCTGCCGTTCGAAGCCATCTTCTGGATCGGCGGCCTGGTCGCCGTCTTCCCGGTCTGGCTGCTGATGCAGCGTCACCACATCATCGAGACGGCCCTGCCCTGGCTGGCCGGCGTCATCTTCGCCTCGGTGGTCGGCTATGTGGTGCTCAAGCTGCGGGGCGCAGAGCGCAGCCGCATGCTGGTCGCCCTGACCCTGATCTTCTTCTCGGTCCTGTTCTGGGCCCTGTTCGAGCAGGCCGGTTCGTCGCTAACCCTGTTCGCAGACCAGTCGACCGCCATGCCGTCGTGGTTCAATGCGCCCATGACCCAGATGTTCAACCCGGGCATCATCGTCATCGGCGGCCCGATCATCGCCGCCCTTTGGGTCTGGCTGGGCAAGCGCAACATGGAGCCGTCGACCCCGGTCAAGTTCTCCTTCGCCCTGGTTCTGGTCGGCGCGGGCTTCCTGCTGCTGACCTGGGCGTCGGCGAACCAGGCCGGCGTGGACTTCCGCGTTCCGCTGCTCTTCCTGTTCCTGACCTACTTCCTGCACACGATGGGCGAGCTCTGCCTGTCGCCGGTGGGGCTGTCGATGATCACCAAACTGTCGGTGGATCGCGTCGTGGGTCTGATGATGGGCGTCTGGTTCCTGTCCAGCTCGGTGGCCCACATCGCCGCCGGCTTCATCGCTCAGGCCACCTCGACCGACACCGTCGCAGGCGTGGTGACCAGCCCCGAGCTGGCGCTGCAGACCTATGGCTCGATCTTCGGGACCATCGGTTGGACCGGCGTCGTCGTCGGCGTGGTCCTGCTGGTCCTGTCGCCGCTGCTGAAGAAGGGCATGGCGGGCATCCACTGATCGCCTGACATCCCAAGCAAAAGAGAAGGGCGGCGCCTCGCAAGAGGCGCCGCCCTTTTTTCTTGGCGGGTGGTTCGGGCCAGGGCCCGTTGTCAGAAGGTCTTGCGGACGCGAATCTGCCAGAAGGTGCGCGGGTCGATGAAACGGTTCTCGACATAGGCGATGGGGCGCGTGTCGCGGTCGGCGAAGACGGTGCGGGTGACGTCGAAGTCGTTCCAGATGTTGACCTGACCGCGGATCGACAGGGTCGAGGTCGGCTTGTATTCGGCCCACAGCTCGTAATAGTCGGTGCCGCGCCAGCCCGAGACCTGATCCGGCTGGTAGTCCTTCTGGCCCAGCAGGGGGATCCAAGCGCCGCCCCATTGCAGCTTCCACGAAGTGATGTCCTGCTGGAAGGTGATGGTGGCCTGCGACGCGCGAACGCCCGAGATGGGACGGGTCTCGCCCGAGGTAGGGTCGGTGACCTCGGTCTTGTTCCAGGTGTTCCGGAACCCGAACTTGCCGCCGGAGACGCCGAGCTTGTCCGTGGGGATGGTCACGTTGAGCGCCAGCTGGTCCAGGGTGCCGTCGCCGATGTTGCCGACGGCCGCCAGACCGCCCTCCAGCGGGATGAGGTCGATGGCGTCGGTGATCTCGTCGTGGCGCAGGCCGATGCTGACGATGCCTTCGCCCCAGAAGCGCTTTTCATAGGTCAGTTCGCTGACCCAGCGGGATTCCGGCTGCAGGTTGACGTTGCCGCCGAAGACATTCTCGTCGGCGAACTCGGCCGAGGCGGCGAAATCGCCGAAGTCCAGCTGACCCACCGTGCGTTCGAAGCGCAGCCGCAGCTGGTTGTTGGGCATGGGGGTCCAGGTCGCCAGGATGCGAGGCTTGGCGAAGAAGAAGCTCTTTTCCTGTGCAGCGTCGCCTGACTGGCTGATGGTCGAGGATTCCAGCCGCAGGCCGCTTTCCAGGCTCCACTTGGGATTGATCCGCCAGGTCGCCTTGCCGAACAGCTCGCCGCGGGTCTCCTCGACCTTGACCGAGGCCGAGGGCAGGGGCACGGCGACGCCGCCTACGGTGTAGGCCTGATCGGTCTCCAGCATGTTGTAGGCGATCTCGCCGCCCGTCTCGAAATCCATCGACGGCGAACGTTCGTAGCGAACCAGGCCGCGCAGGATGGTCTCGGACGACTTGCCGTCGGCGTTGAACAACTGCTCGGGGCTGTCCGTCGCGCCAAGGCGGGTGCGCGAGGTCGAGATCGTGTCGAAGTCGCCGAATTCGTGGATGAACCGGGTTTCCAGCTTCAGCTTTTCCGACAGGGGGCGGGTGTAGACGACGCCGAACTCGCCGCTGTGACCGTCCTCGTCGTAGAGGCTTTCCCGGCGGATATCGGGCGCGGTCTGCAGGTTGATGTTGTGCCAGTCATTGATGCCGTAACGCGCCGTCAGGTCGATCTTGCCGCCCATCAGGGGGGTGGAGAAGTTGCCCCGGATCGAGTTCCCGCCGCCGTAGCCGTCGTTGTAATACTGCTCATTGCGCAGGATGTTGCCGTTGGCGTCGGTGCGCACGACGTAGCCCGCGCCGTTGGAGTCGCTGGACGAGATACCGTCGCTCAGGGTCACGCCCCAGGTCCGGTCGCCCTCGCGCGCCGTGAACTGGTAGGAACCGCCGAACAGGTCCTGGCCGCCCTCGAACAGGCTGGCGTTGGCGGTGAGCACGTGTTCGCGGCTG
The DNA here is from genome assembly GCF_002387245.1 of Brevundimonas sp. UBA4553. Taxonomy (GTDB): domain Bacteria; phylum Pseudomonadota; class Alphaproteobacteria; order Caulobacterales; family Caulobacteraceae; genus Brevundimonas. Next base: position 182,408 of record NZ_DGLD01000010.1, on the reverse strand, counting down.
GACGTCGTCTTCAGGATGACGTTGGCGACGACCGAATAGCCCTGCATGTCGATGCCCGGGGCGCCGCCGCGCACCAGTTCGATCCGCTCGACCTGCGTCGCCACCGTGCGGCCCAGGACGTTGGAGCCAGTGTCGTTCTTGGAGGCCGGGCGGGCGCCGTTGATCAGGATGTTGCCGACGGCGCCTTCGAACCCGCGGGCGCCGTCGCCGTCGTTGACGGAGAAGCCTGGCACCCGGTTGACCATGTCCAGGGCGGTGTTGGGCCGCGCGTCCTTGAAGAAGTCGGGGGTGAAGACCAGGACGCCCTGATCGCTGGCCTGGGCGGTCTGGGGCGCAGGCGCGGCGTCAGCCAGAACCGGCGAGGCGGCGGCGAAAGCCAGCGCAGCGGTGGTGGCGAGCAGGATGGTCTTGGTCATGGCGTCGGTCTCTCCCTCGGTCGTGGGGAAGGTGTGACGGCAGGAACGCCTGGTCTCCAGTTACAAGCCTGACAGGTGGATTAAATCGCGGACAGCATTACCGAATAGTCAGATTACGCCTTGGCTGGTTACTGATATTCACTGGTTCATGATGTCTCGTCTCTTCCTCATGTCGGCTGTAGTTCTTGGCCTTGTCCTGCCTCTGCCCGCATGGGCGCAGGAGGTCGCCACCACGGTCGACGAGATCGTGGTCACGGCCCGTCGCACGGACGCCCCGGTCTGGGAGGTGACGCGCGGCGACAGCACCCTGATCCTAGTGGGCGCCATCAGCGGCGTGCCGCGCGATGTCGAATGGCGGCCCGAGGCGCTGGAGGCGGCGACGCGGCGGTCGCAGCGAATCCTGTTTCCACAGGAGGGGCGGGCCTCGGTCACCGACGTCCTGCGCCTGATATGGCGAATCCGCACGATCGCGACCCTGCCGCGCGGCACGACGACCGCCGACTATCTGTCGCCAGAGGTGCAGGCGCGACTGGAAACGGAGATGGCGGATCAGAAGAACGACAGCTGGCGCACCAACAGCCTGATGATCCTGAGCATGGATCTGATGAGCGATCACGCCGGCTATGAGCGCGGGCGCACCCGGAACGCCACCGATGTCATCAAGAAGGTGGCGCGCGAGGCCCGCATACCGCTGCGGCCGGTCGGGACTGTGCGCGGCGACGAGATCGTCGACAGCCTGATCACCGCTCCGCCCGCCACCTATGCGACCTGTGTGGAGCGCGCCCTGGCCGCCGCCGAGGTCGGGCCGGAGGGGGCGGCGATGCGGATCGCGGACTGGCGGGCGCGGCGCGTTCCCGCGGTCATGGCGCAACCCCTGGAGCAGGCGCTGGGCCTGTGCTGGCCGTGGGGCGATCCCGAGATCGCGCCCCTGCTGCGCCGCCAGTGGGCCGAAGCGGTCCAGACGGCCCTGGGCGAGCCCGGCGTCACCATGGCGGTGGCCCAACTGCGCGTCCTGGCCGAGCCGGAAGGCGTGCTCGATACCCTGGCGGCCCAGGGCTACGAGATCGAGGGGCCGGAATGGAAGGCGGCTGTTGCGGAAGCTGCGGCGCCCTAGACCGCCGTGCCGCCCACGGTCAGGCCGCCGATCTTGAGGCTGGGCTGGCCGATGCCGACGGGAACGCCCTGGCCGGCCTTGCCGCAGGTGCCGACGCCGGGGTCGAAGGCGAAGTCGTCGCCGATCATCTGGATATGGGTCAGGGCCGTGGCGCCGTCGCCGATCAGGGTGGCTCCGCGCACCGGGGCGGTGATCTTGCCGTCCTCGATCAGGTAGGCCTCGGTGCACTGGAAGACGAACTTGCCGTTGGTGATGTCCACCTGGCCGCCGCCGAAGTTGGCGGCGTAGAGGCCGCGTTTGGTCGAGGCGATCATGTCGGCCTTGGAATCCTTGCCGCCTTCCATGAAGGTGTTGGTCATGCGCGGCATGGGGATGTGGGCGAAGGACTGGCGACGGCCGTTGCCGGTGGCGCTGGCGCCCAGCTGACGCGCCGACAGCCGGTCATGCATCAGGCCGACCATGACCCCGTCCTCGATCAGGACCGTGCGCGAGGTCGGGGTGCCTTCGTCGTCGAAGGACAGGGAGCCGCGACGCCCGGAAATGGAGCCGTCGTCCACCACGGTCACGCCGGGGGCGGCGACGCGCTGGCCCATCTTGCCGCTGAAGACCGACGAGCCCTTCCTGTGGAAGTCGCCCTCGAAGCCATGGCCGACCGCCTCGTGCAGGAGGACGCCGGGCCAGCCCGCGCCCAGAACCACGTCCATCTCGCCCGCCGGGCAGTCGATGGCGTCGAGGTTGACCAGGGCCTGCCTCAGAGCCTCGTCGATCTGGCCTTGCCAGCGGTCTGGGGCGATCCAGGCTTCAAAGCCCGCACGGCCGCCGGCGCCGGAGGAGGCGCTCTCGCGCTTGCCGTCACGCTCGACGGTGACCGACACGTTCAGGCGGACCAGAGGGCGCACGTCGCTGAGCAGGCGGCCGTCGGCGCGCAGGATCTCCACCGCGCGGCGCTCGCCGATGATGGAGGCCGAGACCTGGACCACGCGCGGATCGCGCGCGCGCGCCCAGGCGTCGATTTCGGACAGCAGTTCGATCTTGTCCGAGAAACCGGGCGAGGCGAGGGGATCGACCTCGTCATAGAGTTTCTGATTGGTGGCGCGCGGGGCTTCTGCGGCGTGACCAGCGTAGCCGCGCTTGGCCAGGGAGGCGCTGTCGGCGGCGCGGCGAATGGCGGCGGCCGAAATCTCGTTGGCGTGGGCGTAGCCGGCGGTCTCGCCCGCCACGACGCGCAGGCCGAAACCCTCGACCGCGTCATAGGAGGCGCCCTTCAGCCGCCCGTCGTCGAAGACCAGGGATTCGCTCTCGGTCCTTTCCAGGAACAGTTCGCCGTCGTCGGCGCCGGCCAGGGCCGTCTGCAGGATCGACAGGGCCTCGTCGGGGGCCACGCCGGACGCGTCGAGGATGGGGGAGGGGGAGGCGGCTGCGGTCATGCAGGCTAGATAGGCGCTCGACCGGCCTCCGTCACGGGGCAGATCACGGGACGGGATGAAGAACGGCCCCTCTCGCAGAGCGAAAGGGGCCGTTGGTCGTGCGGAAGTCGGGGATCAGTCTTCCGTGACTTCACCCGAACCGCTGACCGACTGGCGCAGTTCGGCGGGACGGCGCGTCAGGCGCACCTCGCCGCTGCCCGAGACATCGACGTCGGCCTTGTTGCTGGGGCCGACCCGGACGTCGCCGGAGCCGCTGACGCGGACCTTGGCGTCATTGACGATCAGTTCGTCCAGACGGGCGTCGCCGGCGCCGGACACGTCCACCGTCACCGTCTCGGTGCGGCCTTGCACCTTTACGTCCGAGGACCCGGTCAGGGTCACGTCCAGGGTCGGCTGGTCGTAACCACGGATCTTCAGCTCGGTGGGGCCGGACAGGTCGAAGGTCTTCACCGCAGGGGCCTTGATGACGATCTTCAGGGCGTCGGTCTCGCTCCAGCCGCGAATGCCGGTGCGGGTCCAGCGGACGTAGCTGCGGTCGCCGCGCGGGCCTTCGTCCAGGGTCAGTCGGCCGTTGGAGAAGCGGACGCGGTTCACGATCGTCTCGGCGCCGGAGACGGTGATGCCGGGGGCGTCGGCCTGCTGGTCGTAGATCACGTCGGCCGGAATATCGATGGCCAGGCGCGGGCCGTCGACCCAGGCGATGGTGCGGGTGATCTCGGGCGAGACCTGGCCGCGTTCGATGGTGAAGCCGTCGTCGCCGGGCTCGTCGTCGGTGACGACCCAGGTCCAGTCATGGCGGGCCAGATCGCGACCCCCGACGGCGAAGGCGCCGCCGATGCCGACAACGGCCAGAACCAGGCCAGCGGCGGAGATGATGAGCAGATTGCGGATCATGACATTAATCTCCCTTTGGGCTCAGGCTTGCGGTTCGAGGGCGGGCTTGATCACCCGGTAGTGCAGGCGGGCGTACCAGATGGTGGCGTCGATCAGCCACTTGGTCAGCAGGGCCATCAGGGCGACCATGAAGACGCCAAGGCCCATCAGGCCGACCCCGAGCAGGGCTGCAGCCAGAGCGCCGCCCGGCAGGCCCATGAAGGAGCCGGCCACCATGACGAAACCGCCGGCGACGAAGACTGCAACGCCCCCGATCAGCATGGACAGGACGGTGCCGAACACCGGCAGGGCGATAGGCAGCAAAATCAGGATGTCGATCGCCCCCAGACCGAGGATGCCGAAGATGGCGCCGGCGGCGGCGGGCGGCGACTGTTCCTGGGTCCAGCGCTGGGCGCTGGCCTCGGCCTTCAGTTCACGGGCCAGGCGATCGGGATCGCCCAGGGCCTCGGCGACCTGCGCCTCGGTGCGGCCGGCGGCGGCGCCGTCGGCGAAGTGGCTTTCATAGTCGGCGACGATGTCGTTGGCCGTGGTGGTCGGCAGCCCGACCAGACCGCGTTTCAGGCGGGCCAGAAATTCGGCGCGGTTCATTGTTCAGCTCCCCGTTGAGCGTCTGCGGATTGGTCGGTCAGGGCGGCCGGTTCGACCGGCGCGCCTGCGGCTATGGCGTCGCTGTGCGGCGCGGTGTTCGCCACCAGGGCGTCGACGGCCTGGGCGAAGGCTCGCCATTCGGCGGTCTGGCCTTCCAGAGCGGCGCGGCCGGCGGCCGTCAGGCGATAATACTTGCGCGACGGGCCGCTGGAGGATTCGACCAGATAGGTCTCGACCAGGCCGTCCGTCTGCATGCGGCGCATCAGCGGATAGATCGTGCCTTCCCCCATGCCGATGGCGTCGGACAGGCGGCTGGCGATTTCGTAGGCGTAGCTGTCGTCGCGGGCCAGCAGGGCCAGCACGCATAATCCCAGCACGCCTTTCTTCAGTTGGATGTCGATGGAGTCGGGCATGGCGTTCCCTTCGTTGATGACGAATGGGTATCGCAAGGTATCGTGCGCTGCAAGGTAGCTGTCGCTACATGACAGCGAATTAATCCGCCGAAGTTTCGCCGCATGTCGCCACTTGAGCGTCTTGATCGCTTGGCAAGCGCAACCCGAGCCGATAAGGACCGGCCTGAAACGCCGAGGTCTGTCCAGGACCCGGGGGTGTTTGCGAATTGCTCGCAAGTATCGGCTGCGAAACGGTTTATGAGGATTCGAATGGGGATGGGCACGCGAGCCATGGCGCGGATCGGAGGCGGTGTCGCCGCGACCGCCCTTGCCGCCTTCGTCGCCGCGCCGGCATGGGCGCAGGATCTGCTGGGTCAACCGACCCCGGGCGGAATTGACCTGCAACCGGCCGCGTCGCCGCTGAAGCACGAGGCGATCTTCTTCCACAATGTGGTGCTGATGCCGATCATCACGGTCATCACCCTGCTGGTGCTGGGTCTGCTGATCTGGATCGCCATCCGCTACAACAAGAAGGCCAACCCGGTTCCGGCCAAGTGGAGCCACAACACGGTCATCGAGATCATCTGGACCGTGGTGCCCGTGCTGATCCTGGTGGGAATCTCGCTGTTCTCGTTCCGCCTGCTGTTCGCCTATCACGACACGCCGGAAGTCGATCTGACGGTCAAGGTCACCGGCAACCAGTGGAACTGGGCCTATGAATATCCCGACCAGGGCATCGCCGAATACATCTCGAACATGACGCCTGAGGACAGGGCGCCGGCCCACCTCTATCGTCTGGCCGCCGACGAACCGATGGTGGTTCCTGTCGGCAAGACGGTCGAACTACTGGTCACCGCCTCCGACGTGATCCACGCCGTGGGTCTGCCGGCCTTCGGTCTGAAGACCGACGCCGTTCCGGGCCGCATCAACCACACCTGGTTCAAGGCCGAGAAGACCGGCATCTACTATGGCCAGTGCTCCGAGCTGTGCGGCGTCGACCACGCCTTCATGCCGATGCAGATCAACGTCGTCACCGAGGCCGAATTCGCCGCATGGGTCGCCTCCAAAGGCGGCTCCATGACGAAGAAGGCCGACGATGCTGCTGCAGCCGCCGCCGCAGCAGCTGCGCCCTCCGCCGCTGTCGTCGCCGCTTCGGCTGCTGACGCCGCCGCCGCCCCGACCGACGCCGCTCCCGCGGCCCCCGCAGCCGTTGCCGCGCCCGCCGCGCCGGCCGCCCAGTAACAAGACGCGAGAGCCCCAAGATCATGGCCACCGCTGCCGCAACTCACGACGATCATCACGATCACAAGCCGGGTTTCTTCACCCGCTGGTTCCTGTCGACCAACCACAAGGACATCGGTCTTCTGTACCTGGTGTTCGCCATCTTCACCGGTCTGGTGGGCGGCGCCCTGTCGGGCCTGATCCGCTGGGAACTGGCTGAGCCGGGCATCCAGCTGTTCAAGGAAGGCACGATCATCCAGCAACTGGGGATCGTCGAGGCCTCCAAGCACGGCTACAACGTCACGGTCACGGCCCACGCCCTGATCATGGTCTTCTTCGTCGTCATGCCGGCGACCATGGGCGGCTTCGCCAACTACTTCACGCCGATCATGATCGGCGCGCCGGACATGGCCTTCCCGCGGATGAACAACATCTCGTTCTGGCTGCTGGTCGCGGCCTTCATCCTGCTGTGCGTGTCGATGTTCGTCGACGGCGGACCGGGCAAGGGCTTTGGCGGCGGCTGGACGGCCTATCCGCCGCTCTCCACCATGGGCCACACGGGGCCTTCGTTCGACCTGGCGATCTTCTCGCTGCACGTCGCCGGCGCCTCGTCCATCCTGGGCGCGATCAACTTCATCACCACCATCTTCAACATGCGCGCGCCGGGCATGACCCTGCACCGTATGCCGCTGTTCGCCTGGGGCGTTCTGATCACGGCCTTCCTGCTGCTGCTGTCGCTGCCGGTTCTGGCGGGCGCCATCACCATGCTGCTGACCGACCGCAACTTCGGCACCTCGTTCTTCGATCCGGCCGGCGGCGGCGATCCCGTGATGTACCAGCACCTGTTCTGGTTCTTCGGTCACCCCGAAGTCTACATCATGATCCTGCCGGGCTTCGGCATCATCTCGCACATTGTCTCGACCTTCTCGAAGAAGCCGATCTTCGGCTACCTCGCCATGGCCTACGCCATGGTCGCCATCGGCTTCATCGGCTTCATCGTGTGGGCGCACCACATGTACACCGTGGGCATGAGCATCAACCTGCGCGCCTATTTCGTGGCCGCGACGATGATCATCGCCGTGCCGACCGGGGTGAAGATCTTCAGCTGGATCGCCACCATGTGGGGCGGCTCGATCACCTTCAAGACGCCCATGCTGTGGGCGATGGGCTTCATCTTCCTGTTCACCCTCGGCGGCGTGACCGGCGTGGTGCTGTCGAACGCCGGCATCGACTACAGCCTGCACGACACCTACTACGTCGTGGCTCACTTCCACTACGTGCTGTCGCTGGGCGCGATCTTCTCGATCTTCGCGGGCTTCTACTACTGGTTCGAGAAGATGTTCGGCGTGAAGTACAACGAGTTCCTCGGCGCGACCCACTTCTGGATCATGTTCGTCGGCGTGAACCTGGTCTTCTTCCCGCAGCACTTCCTGGGTCTGCAGGGCATGCCGCGTCGCTACATCGACTATCCGGAAGCCTTCACCTACTGGAACCACATCTCGTCGGTCGGCTATCTGATCACCATCATCGGCGTCGCCGTCTTCCTGGTGATGCTGGCTGAGGCGGCGATCCGTCGTCGCAAGGGCGAGGCCAATCCGTGGGGCGAAGGCGCCACCACCCTGGAGTGGACCCTGTCGTCGCCCCCGCCGCACCACCAGTTCAACGAACTGCCGGTGGTCAAGGCGGACAACCACTGATCCGAACCGGATAACCCTTGAGAGGCCGCCCTTTCGTCACCGGAAGGGCGGCCTTTGGCTTTTATGACCATGACCGACCGCCCCACTCGCGAGACCCCGCTCGTCACCACCTCCCAGCCGGAAGATTTCTTCCAGCTGCTGAAGCCGCGCGTCATGTCGCTGGTGGTCTTCACCGCCGTGACGGGCCTGGTGGTCGCGCCCGGCCATCCCAACCTGCTGCTGGCGGCCATCGCCGTCCTGTGCATAGCCGTGGGGGCCGGCGCCGCCGGGGCGCTGAACATGGCGCTGGAAGGCGAGACCGACGCCCTTATGCGCCGCACGCGCGGTCGTCCGGTCGCCGCCGGCCGCGTGCGGAAAAACGATGCGATGGCGTTTGGCGTCATCCTGTCGATCTTCTCGGTCATGCTGCTGGGCATGACGACCAACTGGCTGGCCGGCGGCCTGCTGGCCCTGACCATCGTCTACTACGCTGGCTTCTACACCCTGCTGCTCAAGCGCCGGACGCCCCAGAACATCGTCATCGGCGGCGCCGCCGGCGCCTTCCCGCCGGTGATCGGCTGGGCGGCGGTGACGGGGGACGCGCCCTGGCAGGCCTGGCTGCTGTTCCTGATCATCTTCCTGTGGACCCCCCCGCATAGCTGGGCGCTGGCGCTCTATTCGGCCGGGGACTACGCCAAGGCGGGCATTCCGATGATGCCGGTCGCGCGCGGCGCCAAGTCGACCCGTCTGCAGATCCTGATCTACACCCTGATCTTCGTGCCCGTGGCCATCGCCCCGGCCTTCCTCGGCCTCGGCGGCGTCGTCTATCTGGCGGTGTCGGTGGCGGGGGGGCTGTTCTTCCTGGCCCTGGCCTTCCGTCTGTGGCGCTCGCGGGCCGGCGACCAGCCGGACAAGGCCGAGGCGGTGGGGCGAGAGGCCGCATTGTATGACGTTCGGGCCGAGGCCAAACCGGCCCGTAACCTGTTCGCCTTTTCCATCCTGTATCTGATGGCGCTATTCTCGGCCTTGCTGGTCGAGCAGCTGCCGGGCCTGGGAGCCTGATCGCGTGACCCGTCCGAATTTCGTCAAACTGACCGAAGAACAAGTGCGGGCGCGCAAGCGCCGCAACGTCGCCATCGCCCTGGGCCTGCTAGGTTTCATCGTCCTGGTCTTCATCGTCACCGTGGTGAACCTCCAGCGCAACACCGAGACCCGCAAGGCGGCCGAAGCGGCGGCCGCCGCGACGCTGGAGCGCGCCGATCCGGCGCTTCCCGCCCCGACGCCGGAGCCGGCGCCGTGAAGGACCGCAAGAACCTCGTCGCCTTCATCTGTGCGGCCGTGGTCATGGGTATGACCGGAGCGGCCTTCGCCGCCGTGCCGCTGTATCAGCTCTTCTGCCAGGTGACGGGCTTCGACGGCACGGTGAAGAAGGCCGAGGCGGCGCCGACGCAGATCCTGGACCAGAGCGTCCTGATCCGGTTCGACACCAACGTCCGCAACCTGCCGATGAACTTCAAGGCCGAGCAGGTCAGCCAGCGCGTGCGCATCGGTGAAACCGGCATGGCCTATTTCGCGGTGACCAACACCTCGGACCAGCCGATCCACGCCACGGCGGCCTATAACGTCGTGCCCGAGCGCGCCGGCCCCTATTTCCAGAAGCTGCAGTGCTTCTGCTTCGAGGGGCAGGAAATCGGCCCCGGCGAAACAAAGGAATTCCCGGTTCAGTATTTCGTCGCCCCTGAAATGGCGACGGATGCGGAATCCAAGGGGGTGCGGGAAATCACGCTGAGCTACACCTTCTTCCCCACCAAAGGGTTCCAGCAGGCCGCTTCCGGCCAATCCCCTACTGGCAAATCCTGATAGCGGACGCTATAGCCCCTGTAAGAACGATCTCTCGCCTTAATTCAGAGACCCTGGAATGGCCGACGCGCACGCGAAACCGCAACACGATTATCACCTGGTGGACCCGAGTCCCTGGCCGCTGATCTCGTCCATGGCCTGCGTGGTCATGTTCATCGGCGCGGTCATCTGGATGAAGGGCCTGTTTGGCCTGCCGGAAGGATCGAAGATCGTCTTCTTCGCCGGCCTGGCGGGCGTGCTCTACGCCATGTTCGGCTGGTGGTCGGACGTGATCAAGGAATCCAAGAAGGGCGACCACACCCCCGTCGTCTCGATCGGCCTGCGCTACGGCATGGTGCTGTTCATCGCCTCGGAAGTGATGTTCTTCGTCGCCTTCTTCTGGATGTTCTTCGACATGGCGCTCTTCACCGAGTCGCGCGCCCTGACGCCGGAAGTCGGCAACTGGGCCGACACCGCCGCCTCGTGGACCACCTGGCCGCCGAAGGGCGTCGAGCTGCTGGACCCGTGGGGTCTGCCGCTGCTGAACACCGTCATCCTGCTGCTGTCGGGCACGACCGTCACCTGGGCGCACCATGCGCTGCAGGTCGGCGACCGCAAGGCCGCCAAGCTGGGCCTGCTGCTGACGGTTCTGCTGGGCGTGATCTTCACCGGCGTTCAGGCCTATGAGTATCACCACATCCTGCACGAGGGTTACTTCTTCAACGAAGCCGCGACCCACTCGAAGCTCTATGGTTCGGTCTTCTTCCTGACGACGGGCTTCCACGGCTTCCACGTCCTGATCGGCACCATCTTCCTGGCCGTCTGCCTGCTGCGCCTGCAAGCGGGCCAGATGACCCCGCAGAAGCATTTCGGCTTCGAAGCCGCCGCCTGGTACTGGCACTTCGTGGACGTGGTCTGGCTGTTCCTGTTCGCCTTCGTCTACGTCACCTTCGGGTGAAGACGGGCGATCCAGCCTCTGCACTTCAAACGGCGCGGGACGAACAGTCCCGCGCCGATTTGCTTGGCGGGCAGGCCATCCGCGCGGGTGTGCTAGGACGCTGCCCGGCCTGCGGGCAGGGGCCCTTGTTCGAGGGCTTCCTGAAGGTCCGTCCGGCCTGCCAGGCCTGTGGTTACGACCTGGCCTCGGTCGAGACCGGAGACGGGGCGGCGACCTTCATCATGCAGATCGCGGGCTTCCTCGTCGGCTTTTCGGCCCTCGCGGTGGAGATCGCCTGGCGCCCGCCCCTCTGGCTGCACCTGGTCGTCTGGCTGCCGCTGGTCGCCGCCCTGGCCCTCGGCCTGATGCGCCCCGGCAAGGGGCTGATGACCGCGCTGCAGATGTTGAGAACCCGAGACCCGAAATGACTGCTGCCGCCCGAACCCGTTTCCCCGTCGTCCTGACCGTCCTCGCCGTCATCCTGCTGGGTGTCCTGCTGGCGCTCGGCGTATGGCAGGTGCAGCGGATGCAGTGGAAAGAAGGGCTGATCGCCGCCGCCGAGGCCGCGACGGACCAGCCGCCCGTCCCCCTGGCAGAGGCGCTGAAGGCCGACAATCCTGAATTCCGTCGCGTTATCCTGACCTGCCGCGGTCTGTCGGCGGCGCCCTATGTAGAGCTGCAGTCCATTGAGGACGGCGACGCGGGCGTGCGCCTGGTCTCGGCCTGTGCGGCGGAAGACGGTGCGACCCTGCTGGTTGACCGCGGGTTCGTCGCCGCCGAGGTGTCGGCCCGGCCGCCGGTCGTTGCGGCCGACACCATGCCCGTCGTCCTCACCGGCGTCCTGCGCCGCGCCCCAGCGCCCAGCGCCCTGACCCCACCGCCGGCTCAGGGCCGCTTCTACGGCCGTGACGCCGAGGCCATGGCCCGCGCCCTCAAGGTCGAGGGAGCGGTGTCGCCCTTCACCGTTTTCGCCACCACCTCGAGCAACCCCGACTGGGCCGCGCTGAAGCCCTCGGCCCCGCCCGCCGCCTTCTCGAACAATCACCTCGGCTACGCCTTGACCTGGTTCGGTCTCGCCGTCGCCCTGATCGCCTTCTACGGGGTGCTGCTGCGCCGCCGCATGACCCGCAAGGACCTGGACTTCTGACCGCTCGACTTCACACCCTGCCTAATGGCGTCCGCGTCGTTTGCGACCCCATGCCCGGTCTGCGGACCTTCGCCCTGACCGTCGCCGTGCGCGGCGGGGCGCGAATGGAAGATGAGGCCCGTTCCGGCTGGTCGCACCTGCTGGAGCATCTGGTGTTCAAGGGCGCCGGCGACATGGGCGCGCGCGACATCGTCGAGCGGATCGAGGCCGAAGGCGGCTCGATCAACGCCGCCACCGGCTACGAGCGCACCAGCTTTGAGATTCGCGCCCTGCACGGTTCGCTGCCGCTGGCCATGCAGATCGTTTCGGACCTGGTCTTCCGTCCCACGCTCGATCCCGCCGAGATCGTCCGCGAAAAGGACGTCGTGGCCCAGGAGATCGCCGAGGCTTTCGACACTCCCGACGACCACGTTTTCGAAATGGCCCAGACGCGGGCCTATGCGGATCAGGCGCTGGGGCGGCCGATCCTCGGCACCGTCGAGAGCCTGAAGGCGGCCGACCGCGCCGCCGTGGCAGACTGGCGCGCGCGGCTCTATTCGCCCGACCGCATGGTGGTGGCGGTGTCGGGCGCGGTGGAGGAGAACGAACTTCTGGCCCTGGCCGAGCTCTGGTTCGGCCAGGAGGTCGCGACGCCGCTGGCCCCGCTGGCGCCCGCCGTCTTCGTCGGCGGCGAGGCGAAGCTGACGCGCAAGATCGAACAGGCCAATCTGGTCTTCCAGTTGCCGACCATGGGCGCTCTGGACCCGCGCCTTCCGGCCCTGCGCCTGTTCACCGAAATCCTCGGCGGCGGCATGGCCTCCCGCCTGTTCCAGAGCGCGCGCGAGGATAGGGGCTTGGCCTACGCCATCGACGCCTATCAGGAAGCCTATGAGGACGCGGGTCTGCTGGGCGTCTACGCCGGCGCCGCCGCCGACCGTGCGGTGGAGCTGGCCGAGGTCAGCGCCGCCGAGCTGCTGGACCTGGCCGAGAAGGGCCCCACCGACGCCGAACTGTCACGCGCCAAGGCGGTGCTGAACGCCACCCTGTGGATGGCCGACGAAAGCCCCGCCAGCCGCGCCGGCCGGAACGCCGCCCAGACCCTGATCTTCGGCGCGCCGGTGTCGTCCGAGGACAGCGCGGCGCGGATTCTGGCCCAGACCAGCGACGACCTGCGCGCTGTGGGGCGGTCCATGATCGAGGCGGGACGTTCAGCCGCGGCGGTGCTGGGGCCAAGGGCGGCGGGGCCTGCGGGTGCCGCCTTCAGCGCTCGGCTGGCGGGCCGATAAGTCGTGGCTGGCGTCGGGCGCGTGCTGAGGTAGTCTGCGCCCATGGCCCTGTTTGACTGGATGGCGGAGACGACTGGACCGGTCCTGGGCGGACAGGCGGTCCTGCTGCGCCCGCCGCGTCCGTCGGACTATGCGCAATGGGCCGAATTGCGCGGCGGGTCTCGCGACTATCTGCAGCCCTGGGAGCCCGCCTGGGCCGAGGATGATCTGACGCGGGCGGCCTTCCGCCGCCGTCTTGGCGTCTACGCCCGCGAGATGGAGCTGGGAACGGCCTGGCCGCTGTTTGTCTTCGATCCTGAGGAAGAGACCCTGATGGGGGCCATCACCCTGTCCAACATCCGGCGCGGCGTGGCTGAAACCGGAACCCTCGGCTACTGGATCGGTCAGCCGCACGCCGGGCAGGGCGTGGGCACGGCGGCGGCGAGGACCATGCTGGCCTTCGCCTTCGAGGCCTTGAAGCTTCACCGCGTGGAGGCGGCCTGCGTGCCGGGCAACCAGGCCTCGCGCCGCGTCCTTGAGAAGGCGGGCTTTCGCCACGAAGGACTGGCGAAAGCTTATTTGAAAATTAACGGCGCATGGGCAGATCATCTGCTGTTCGGGATTGTTCAGGACGAGTTCGTCCCAGACCCTGCCGCGTCCAGTTCTTACACCCGGGAATCGCTTTGACCACACGATCCAGAGCGCTGGCTTGGGACCCGACCACAGCGATCGAGGCGCTGGCTGCGGCCGACGCCGCGCTGTGGATATGGACGCCGGCCGACGACCAGATACGTTTTACCGGCGCGACCCGTTCGCTGGGGCTCGGACCCCTGGCGCCGGAGTGTTCGGGCGCGGCCTTCGCCGCCCTGGCCATGCCGCAGGATCGCGCCCTGGCCGACCGACTGCTCAAGCCCCAGGCCGAGGGGTCCGAGATCGCGGTACGGCTGCGCATGCGCGGCTGCGAAACCTGCCTGTGGCGCGGCGTCTGGCTGGAGGACGGCCTGCGCGCGGCGGGCGTCGTGGCGCTGGAGACCAAGTTCGCCGGGGCCGACCGGGACACCCTGACCGGTCTGCTGGACCGCCGCACCTTCCTGGTCCGCGTGGCCGAGACCCTGGCCCAGCCCGGTGACTATGAGCTGGTCGTGGCCGACGTGGATCGCCTGCGACGTCTGAACGAGGCGCTGGGGCACGAGCGCGCCGATCTGGTGCTGTCGGCCCTGGGCTCGCGTCTGGCGGCCGCCTTCGCGCAGGACTGTTCGCCCGCCCGCATCGGCGAGGACGAGTTCGCCGTTCTGGCGCCGCGCGGGATCACGGGCGCCAGCGAGCGGATGCGCGACGCGCTGGAACAGCCGCTGCGGGTCGCCGGCTTCGACATTTATCCGACCGTTTCGATCGGCGCCGTGGCCGCCGAGGGCGGACCAGACGCCCCCGACCCCGCCGAGCTGCTGCGCCGCGTCGAACTGGCGGTGGAGCAGGCAAAGACAGCGGGACGCGGCGGGGCTGCGGCCTATGGCCGGGCGCTGGAATCCGACAGCCTGTCGCGACTGGCGCTGGAAGCGGATCTGCGCAACGCCTTCGTGCGCGGCGAGATCGAGCCCTTCTATCAGCCGATCGTCAATCTGAAGACCGGCGCGGTCGCCGGGTTCGAGGCCCTGGTTCGCTGGCGCCATCCGCAACGCGGCCTGGTGCCGCCGGACGAGTTTCTGGCCCTGGCCGATGAAATGGGCCTGATGAACGAGCTGGGCCTGTTGATGATGACCCAGGCCTCGCGCCAGCTGGCCGAGTGGCTGCATCGTCACCCCAGCGCCGGCGCGCTGTTCTGCAGCGTCAACCTGTCGGTCGGCGAGATCGAGCGGGATCATCTGGTCGAGGACGTGGCCCGCATCATTCAGGAAACGGGCCTGCCGCGCGGCGCCCTGAAGCTGGAGGTCACCGAGGGGGACATCATGCGCGACACCGCGCACGCCGCCGAGGTGCTGACGAAGCTGCGCGAGGCGGGGGCCAGCCTGGCGCTGGACGACTTCGGCACCGGCTTCTCCTCGCTGTCCTATCTGGCGCGTCTGCCCTTCGATACGCTGAAGATCGACCGTTATTTCGTGCTGACGATGAACAAGGACGAAGGCTCGGCCAAGATCGTCAAGTCGGTCGTCAACCTGGGCCGCGACCTGTCGCTGGAAGTCGTCGCGGAGGGTGTGGAGAACGCCGAGCTGGCAGGTCTGCTGCTGGACGCCAGCTGCCACTACGGTCAGGGCTTCGGCTATGCGCCCGCCCTGCCGGCCGTGGAAGCCGAGGTCTATCTGAACGAGTCCCTGGCCGACGGCACGGCGCCGATCAAGGCGCGGTCGGCCTAGGCCCGCCCGCTCTGGGCCGACAGACGCGCGGCGTCGACGCCCAGACCCGCCAGGGCGCGGGCCCATTTGGTCGTATAGTCGGCGTCGAAGATCAGGTCCGGATCGGCGTCGGCGGTCAGCCAGACGTTTTCGGAAAGCTCTTCCTCCAACTGGCCCTCGCCCCACCCGGCGTAGCCGAGCAGCAGGATGGACTGGCGCGGGCCGTCGTCCTCGCTCATGGCCGACAGGGCGTCCCGGGTGCCGGTCACGGCCAGGCCGTCGCCGAAGGTCAGGGTGACGTCGTCATTGCTCCAGTCATCGGTGTGCAGGACGAAACCCCGTTCGCGTTCGACCGGCCCGCCGATCAACACCGAATGGTCCGCCATGGCGTCGGCCACGGGGGTGTCCAGCTTCTTGAGCACGTCGGACAGGGTGACGCCGGGAGCAGGCTGGTCCAGCCGCAGGCCCATGGCGTGATCGTCGTCGTGGGCGCAGATCAGGATGACGGCGTGGCGGAAACGGTCGTCGTCTATGCCCGGCATGGCCACCAGAAGACGCCCGGTGAGGGAAGAGAAGGCGGTCATGATCCTATCATCGGGGGGCGATGGCTCCAGCGCAAGACAGGAGGCGTCGAAGCCGCCTTGGCGATCATGGCCGGGCTCTCTATCTGAGGGGGTGAACGTCGCCCGGATGTCCCGGGCCCTTCAGCCCGGAGACCCTGCATGACCATTCAGATCGGCGATCGCATCCCCGAAGCGACCCTGACCACCATGACCGCCGACGGCCCCAAGCCGGTCACCACGGCTGAACTGTTCGGCGGCAAGACGGTGGCCCTGTTCGCCGTTCCCGGCGCCTTCACCCCGACCTGCTCGGCGCGTCACCTGCCGGGCTATGTCGACAGCCGCGCCGACCTGAGCGCCAAGGGCGTCGACACCGTGGCCTGCCTCTCGGTCAACGACGCCTTCGTCATGGGCGCCTGGGCCCAGGCCAATGATCTGAACGGCACGGACGACATCGTCATGCTGGCCGACGGCAACGGCGACTTCACCCGCAGCGTCGGCCTGGCTCTGGACGCCAAGGGCTTCGGCATGGGCGAGCGCTCGCAGCGCTACTCGATGCTGGTCAAGGACGGCGTGGTCGATCAGTTGAACATCGAGCAGGGCGGCGAGTTCAAGGTGTCCTCGGCCGAGCACCTGCTGGCCCAGCTGTAATCTTGCCTGTCATGGAGTGATCCGTGACAGACGTCTTCACCCCGGAAAAGCGCAGCGTGGTCATGCGCCGGGTGAAGGGGCGCGACACCGCGCCCGAACTGAAGGTCCGGCGGATGCTGCGCGCCGCCGGGATCGGATACCGTCTGGGCGGCTGCGGCCTGCCCGGACGGCCCGACGTTGTGATGAAGGGACGCAAGGTCGCGCTTTTCGTCCACGGCTGCTTCTGGCACGGCCACGACTGTCCGCGCGGCGCGCGAAAGCCCAAGGCCAACGCCGACTACTGGAACGCCAAGATTGACAGGAACCGTGCGCGAGACGCCCGCGTGGAAGCGGCGCTGACGGCCGCTGGCTGGCGGGTTTTGGTCGTGTGGGAATGTCGCCTGCGTGAGCCCGGCTTCGCGGAAGCCCTGGCCGCCGAGATCAGGGAGCCTTAGGCCGCCGCGCTCTCGGCGGCGTCAGCGGCCTCGTTCAGCACCTGGGACAGGGCGCCCAGCAGTGCGCCGGGCGTCAGGGGCTTGGACACGAAATAGTTCATCCCGGCGGCGGTGCAGGCGGCGATGTCCTCGGGCGCGGTGTCGGCGGTGACGGCGATCACCGGGACGGCGGCGTTCAGTCCGCCGCTGGCGCGCAGCCGCCGGGTGGTCTCGCGGCCGTCCAGCTCGGGCATCCGCACGTCCATGAAGATCACGTCGAACTCGGCCCGCTTGCAGGCTTCCAGTGCGGCCAGACCGTCTTCCGCCATGGCGATTTCGCAGTCCACGGACTGAAGGATCAACTGGATGGCGCGGCGGTTGATGGCGTGATCGTCAACGACCAGCACGCGGAGCGGCGCGGCCGAGAGGTCATCGTCACTGGATGAAGCGTCGTGGGGCGTCGGCGCTGGAGGGGATACACCGGCTTCCGATTGCGGGACGGCGGGCAGGTCGCTCGTCGCCGATCGGGCCAGGGTGCGGGTGATCGTGGCGCGGGCCTCGGGCGTCAGGCTGGCGGGCGGTGCTTCCACAGCCGCGCCGCGCGGCAGGCTCAGCGACAGGGTGAAGATGGAACCCTGGCCCGGCGTACTGCGCACGGTCAGGCGGCCGCCCATCAGCTCGATCAGGTCGCGACTGATGCTGAGACCCAGGCCCGAACCGCCGAAACGCGCCGCTACGCCGTCGGCGGTCTGGTCGAAGGCGTTGAAGAGGCGGCGAAGCTGGGCCGCGGTCATGCCTGGTCCGGTGTCCTCGATGTCGATCAGCAGGACATGGGCGCCGTGTTCGTCGGGCCAGGATTGCAGACGCAGGGTGATCGCCCCCTCGTCGGTGAACTTCATGGCGTTGGAGATCAGGTTGTTCAGAACCTGACGCAGCCGCATGGCGTCTCCGCGAACCATACGCGGCAGGAACCGTGCGCCCTCCATCCGCAGGCGCAGGCCCTTGGCGCGGCTGGGGGCCTGCCACAGGCGAGCGGTCTGGGACACCAACAGGCGGAGGTCGAAGTCGCGACTGTCGACGCTCATGCGTCCGGCGTCGAGGCGAGCGTGGTCCAGCAGGTCGTCCAGCAGGGCCTTCATCATCAGGCCGGCGTCGGTGATCAGGGCGACCTGCTGCCGCGCGGAGCCCGTCTTGCCGTCGCGCTCCAGTTCGTCGGCGCCGGTCAGAATGGCGCTGATCGGGGTGCGCAGGTCGTGGGCGACCGCCGCCAGAAAGGCGCCGCGGCTGGCCATGGCGGCTTCGGCTTCGGAGCGCTTGCGGTCGGCTTCAATGCGAGCGGCGGTCTCGGCGCGGTTGGCGCGGAACAGGTGACGACGCGTGTTCAGGCAGAAGGCGGTGTAGGTCAGGATGGCCACCGCCACGGCTGTGACGATGTGGGGCGGCGCGCCCAGTTGCGCCATGAACAGCGGGGTCAGGGCGAAGATCGCCAGCTGGGGCAGGACGGTGCAGGCGAAGATCCGCATGGATCCGCCCGACATGATGACCGAGTTGATCATCCCGGCCGAGAGCAGGACCGAGGCCGCCACTCCGCCCATGGCGCCGCCCAGAATCCACAGGGGCACGGCGATGAGGCCGAAGAAGCCGGCGTTCAGCATCAGCACCAGATCGCCGTAGAAGCCACGCCAGCCGACCGGCTCGGCGACCTTGCCCGCCACCACGGGGCGGAACACCTCGACCTCCAGGCATTGGATCAGCACGTAGAGCACCAGCCAGATGGCGCTGAAGCGCCAGCCGAGCATGGGGCTGAACACCAGAGCGGTCGCTGCGCCCATGACGATGCGTTGCAGCATCGCCTTGCGGCGTTGGCGAATGGCGGGCGCCCAGATGGTCAGGGCGTCGGCGGCGGCTTGCGTCATGCGACTTTCCGAGCAGGCGAATTCGCCTATCGGGCCGATGATGCAGCGGCTTGCCCTAATGCTCCGTCAACGGCCCGAACCAACCGCGTCAGAAATGTGACTGAAGCCTTCGGCGCGAAGCCGCGCGGCCAAGTCGCGCTTGATCGCGCCGACCAGCCCCGGACCCTGATAGATGAGCGCCGAATAGACCTGCACCGCCGAAGCGCCGGCTCGAAGGCGCGCCCAGGCGTCAGCGCCGCTGGCGACACCCCCCACCGCGATCAGAGGCAGACGGCCTGCGGCCGCCTCGGCGGCGGCTTCCAGCGCCTTCTGGGCGAAGGGCTTGAGCGGCGCGCCCGACAGGCCGCCGGCCTCGCCCGCGAAGCCGGACTTCAGCGACGCGGGGCGTTCCAGCGTGGTGTTGGACACGATCAGGGCGTCGATGCGGTGCGCCAGCGAGGCCTCCACGATCATGCCGATCTCTTCCCCGATCAGGTCGGGGGCGATCTTCAGGAAGACCGGGGCTCCGTCGGAAGGGCGAGCCTCGTTGATCCGGCCCAGCAGGTCATCCAGCGCCTCGCGGCCCTGCAGCGCCCGCAAACCCGGCGTATTGGGCGAGGAGATGTTGATGGTGAAATAGTCGGCCAGACCCGCCAGACGCTTCAGACCCGCCACATAGTCCGCCGCCTTGTCCTCGGTGTCCTTGTTGGCCCCCAGGTTGGCGCCGATGGCCGTGCGTTTGGGGCGGGCCGTCAATCGCGCGGCGAAGGGCTCAAGCCCCTGGTTGTTGAAGCCCATGCGGTTGATGATCGCCTGGTCTTCCGACAGACGGAACAGGCGCGGCCTGGGGTTGCCTGCCTGCGCGCGCGGGGTGACCGAGCCGCATTCCACGGCGCCGAAGCCGAGGCGCGACAGGCCGTGCAGCGCCTCGCCGTTCTTGTCCAGACCGGCGGCCAGACCGACAGGGTTGGACATCTCCAGCCCGGCGATGCGGGTCTTCAGGATTGGATCATCGGCGCCAGGGGCGGGCAGGGGCGTGACCTGCAGGGCGCGGATGGCCAGACGGTGCGCCGTCTCGGGATCCATCTGGCGCAGAATGGCGGCGCCAAGGTCGGTCAGGCTCATGAAGGCTCGCTCAGGATCATGTCGCCCGCGTCCGTCACCGACAGGGCGCGCACGCCCCGCGTCGCTGCAACCGGCAGGGGGCCATAGATGTGGGGAAAGAGGGCGCCGCCGCGAGACGGCTCCCAGATCAGGCTGTCGCCCAGCGCCTTCAGATCGACCTCGACCAGCATGAGATCGTCCTGACCGGCATAGTGTCTGGCGGCGGTGCCGGCCAACTGGTCCGCCGCGGACAGGTGGATGTAGCCGTCGGCGCGGTCGACGGGCGAACCGTCATAAGCGCCCTCGGCCAGGGTCGCGCGCCAGTCGGCGCGGCTCAGAATCTTGAAGGCCGTGGTCGGCAGGGCGTGGGTCATTTTTCGAGGTCGTGCGGGGTCAGCCAGCCTTCGTAGGTCGGGCGTCCGGCGACGTCGACGGTGAAGATGGCCGCCGCCCCGGTGGGAAAGCCGCCGCTCATCTTGTCCATGACGCCGGGCGAGGCGGCGCTTTCGATCAGGTATTCGACCGCCAGTTGGTGCACGCCCGGATTATGGGCGACCAGCAGCAGGCAACCCGCGTCGTCTTCGGCGGCCTCGACCGCGCGGCGCAGGGTGTCCGACGAGGCGTTGTAGAGCGCGGGCGACAGGCGCACCTCGACGTCGCCCATCGACTCGCTGACGGCGTCCCAGGTCTGATGGGTGCGTCGGGCGCTGGACACCAGGGCCGTGTCCGGTCGCAGGCCGCGTTCGGCCAGAGCCCGTCCCATGGCCAGGGCGTCATGACGGCCGTGTTTGGACAGGGGGCGGTCGACGTCGCCGCCGGGGGCGCTTTTTTCAGCCTGGGCGTGACGCATGATGATCAGTCGCTGCATGGGCTCGCCTTAAGGCCGTTTGCGGTCGCCGACCAGAGCATGGGCGGGCGGCCCATGGTCGCGTGACGCGGGCGAGGGGCTCAGGGCCGGCCGTCCGGCCAGCACGGTCTGCGCCAGACCCTGCGGTCGCACGCGGGCGTAGGACTGACGCGAGGCTTCCAGCATGATCAGGCCCGCCGCCCCCGGCAGCATCCAGCGACCCACCTGTTCTATGCCGTCGGCCATGGGCAGCAAGGGTCGCCAGGGTGGGACATAGAGGGCCTGGGACCAGGCGGCGGGCTCCAGCCCCACCTCGCGCACCAGCCGTTCCAGCTGGCCGCGCGTGAACGGGCGGCCGTGACCAAAGGGGGTGGCTTCCGCGCGCGCCCACATGCCGCCGCGCGCCGCCGTGGCCAGGATGATCCGGCCGGCCGGGGCGAGGGCGCGCACGGCCTCGGTCAGGAGGGCGCGCGGATCGTCCGCCTCCTCAAGGGCGTGGACCAGAAGGATGCGGTCGAAGGCACCGGCCGCGAAGGGCAGGCGTCGCTCGTCGACCAGAAGCGTGCGGTTGCGTCCGCCCGAGGCCCATTGTTCGGCCCCCTGTCCGCCGGGCATGGCGGCGATGACGCGCCGGGCCCCGACAAACCCGTCCAGCCATGGCGTGGCGTAGCCCAGGCCCAGAACGTCGCTGCCCTCGGCCTCGCCCCAGGCGTCGTCCAGACGCCGCGCCAGCATGCGTCGCACCAGCGCGCCGGTGGGCTCGCCGTAGAAGGTGCGAAGATCGTCGATGCTGCGCCGCATTTCTCTCACTCACGCTCCATTCGCTGCGCTCATCGCTCCGTGGGGCGGCGAACGGTCGCCGACGCCCGGTCGGGCTTTGGGCGGCATGGTCAGGCCTGGGTCTCTTGCGGCCACTATAGTCCCTGCACGGCATCGGCTGCTAGGATGCGTCCATGACCCTGTCCGTGCGCCAGTTTCCCTGCCTGTCCGACAACTACGGCTTCCTGATCCGCGATGAGGCGACGGGGCGGGTCGCGGCCGTGGACACGCCGGACGCCGAGGCCATCCTCGCCGAGATCGAAGCGGCGGGCTGGGGGCGGCTGGACCTGATCCTCAACACCCACTGGCACCCTGACCACACGGGCGGCAACGAACGGCTGAAGGCCGAGACCGGCTGCGAGATCGTCGGCCCGGAAGAGGTGCGCCGCGCCGCCCCTCTGGATCGCGTGGTGGTGGACGGCGACGTGGTGCGGCTGGGCGAGACGACGTTCGAGGTGGTGCTGTCGCCCGGCCACACCCTGGGTCATGTGGTCTATCGCGCAGCGGGCGACGGCTTGGCCTTCGTCGGAGACGTCATCTTCGCCCTGGGCTGCGGTCGTCTGTTCGAGGGCTCGCCGGAGCAGATGTGGGACAGCCTGAACCGCATCGCCGCCTGGCCCGAGGCCACCACCCTCTATTGCGCGCACGAATATACGGCGTCCAACGCCCGCTTCGCCCTCAGTCTCGATGACCGGCCCGAGATGCAGGCCCACGCCGAGGCGATCTTCGCCGCCCGAGAACGCGGCCAACCGACCGTGCCGACCACCGTCGCGACGGAGCGGCGTTTCAACCCCTTCCTGCGCGCCGCCGACGCCGCCGACTTCGCCGCCCGCCGCGCGGCCAAGGACGGGTTCAGGGGCTAGCCGTCCTTCGCCTTGCCGTCGATCAGGACGGCCTGCTGCCAAGGGCTGGGCGCCTTGTCGGTGCGGTGGATGCAGCCGACCCAGCAGCAGGGACGCTTCTTGCCCTCCTGCAATTCCTCAACCGTGCGTTCGATGCGGCGCTGGCGGGTCTTGGGCTGCTTGGCGTCCTCGACCCAGCAGATGAACTCGTTGCGACCGAGAGGCGTCAGGGCCTTCCAAAGCTCGAAGACCTCTGTATCGGCCCGCAAGGCCGCCTGCATATCGGCGTCCGCGTCATGGACGACGCCTTGCGGAAAATCACTCGCCATTGAAGTGTCTCCTTCGAGGAATGCGGAGCTTGGTCACGAGACGCCGGATTGTCCACCACCGGCGGGGAGCCTGAGTTCGGCTATGGGTGGAAAGCGGACCTTGATCCCTTCGCCTCTGCCTTGGACCGACTGAGGTCATACGGGTGGGTCTGGAGCTCAATCGCCGAAAACAATCGACCGCCGAAACTCATGCGCCCACTGGCTGATCACGCCGACGGCTGCGCCGAGCGCTGTTAGGCCTATCAGGGCCAGCAGACCCGAGCCGGGCAAGAGGAAAAGGCCGCCACACGCTCCCATGAGCGCGCCCTGACTCGCTGTAAGACCGTACATCGCTCTGGTCGAAACCAGCCCCCCGAGAACGATATTGAACACGAGGATCATGCATAAGCAGAACAGGACGCCAGCGCCGAATAGCGGGTAGATCTTGTCGCCGATGACCATCCCGCCTAGGCCGGCGAACGCTACGGCCAGCACCGCAAGAACAAGCACTGTTGGGGCAATGAAACGGGGGATGGGCTGGCTCATCCGTGTGAGACTAGGCGGGCCCACATGGAAGCTCAACAGTGGACGTTGGGAGTGTCGGCTAGGGATGGGAAGCGGACGTTCGGCTATTTGACCCTTGAGGCTCTACGTTGCCACAGGCCCAAGCTGAACCGTCCTAGGTTCCAAACCCCCGTGACGCCAACGAACAGCCACATCCAACTGGAAGGCACCTTGTCTGCCAGGCCTTGGAACAGGTCGCAGCGAAGCACCGCCCAAGAGGTCGTGACGAAAGCGATAATGCTCGCCCACACCTTAAGTGAATCTCGCAGATCGCTGTTCATCACGAGAACATAGCATCCGCTTGAACGTCCGCAACGGGTCGATTGCGGACGCGCGTCCGCTCTCCCGTCAGTCCTGCGGGATCACCGCGCGGATGACGCGGGCGGAGGAGGGGCGGCCGGCGATGCCGCGCTTGGGGTCGACCACGACGCGCAGGTCGCCGTTGGAATAGCTGACCGAGGCGCGCGAGCCTTCGATGACGGTGATGCTGCGCAGCCGGTCCAGGAAGGGGCGGGCGCTGGGCGAGCGGGCGATGCGGACCACGGCGTCGGTGGTGACGATCAGGGCCTCGATGCACAGGGCCTCGGATTCCTGGCCGTCCAGATTGATGCGGACGAGCCGCCCCAAAGCCTCGCTGACCAGGCTGCTGCGGCGGGTCATCAGGTTGAACATCTGCACCGGGCCGAGGCTGGTCGGCTCCAGGCTGACGGCCGGACCGGTCAGGGAGACGGGCGAACCGCCCGGATTGCGCGTCGTATAGACGGTGATGCCGCCCGAAGGCGTGACGCGCAGAACCTGCTCGCCGGCGTCGTTGCGATAGATGGTGTCGCCGCGCGGCGCCGACGAAGGGCGCAGGGCCCAGGTCTCGGTCGAGCGCTCGAACCGCAGCAGGGTCAGGGACCCCGCGCGGTCCAGCATGAAGGTCTGACCCGCTTCGGACGAGTATCGCCCCGGCGGGGGCAGGGTGCGGGTCACCGACTGGTCGCGGATGGCCCGACTCTGTTCCATCTGGGCGTTGGAGCGCAGCTGAGCCGCGGCCGGGGTGGCGGCCAGACAGGCGGTGAGCAGCATCAGGGCGGCGAGGTCGAGGCGCACGCCCGCGACCGTCCGGGCGCGCGGCGCCGGGACGGCGAAGAGCGGCGGATTCTCCGCCTCAACCTCGACCGTTGCCATCATGGATGCAGTGGTGGAACGCCCGAACGGCGGATTTTAGGCAAAGCCGATTTAGCCAACCAGGTACTGGCCGCCGTTCAGCGACAGGGTGCAGCCTGTGACATATCCGGCACGTTCGCCCGAAAGCCAGGAGACCATGTCAGCGATTTCCTCGCCTTTTCCGAGCCTTCCGACAGGAATCTGGGCGATGATGCTGTCCAGAACCTTCTGGTCCATGGCCCCCACCATCTCGGTGTCGATATAGCCGGGGGCGATGCAGTTGACGGTCACGCCCTTGCGCGCGTTTTCGAGCGCCAGGGCCTTGGTGAAGCCGATCATGCCGGCCTTGGCCGCGGAATAGTTGGTCTGGCCGATCTGGCCCTTCTGGCCGTTGATCGAGGAAATGTTGACGATGCGGCCAAAGCCCCGGTCGCGCATGCCGTTGATCACCTGGCGCGTCATGTTGAAGACGCTGTCCATGTTGACGCGGATCACGTCGGACCACTGGTCGGCGCTCATCTTGTGGAAGAAGCCGTCCCGGGTGATGCCGGCGTTGTTCACCAGGACGTCGATGGGGCCAAGCTCGGCCTCGACCGCCTTCACCGCCCGTTCGCAATCCTCGAACGAGCCGACATTGCCCTTGACCACCATGACGCCGAGTTCGCGCGCGGTCGCCGCCGCGGCCTCGTCATTGCCGGAATAGCCGGCGGCGACGGACAGGCCGTCCTCTCTCAATCGCTGGACGATCGCCTTGCCGATGCCCCGGGTGCCCCCGGTAACCAAAGCCACTCTCGCCATGATGCGTTTCCCTGTCCCTTGATTTGAGGCGCCGTCGCCGACGACGCCCCACCCTCAAGACTACGCTTTAGCGCGGCAAGCGTTGCCAGAGAAGACGTCGTTACGCGGCGGCGCCAATCTGGGCCATGTCGATGACGAAGCGATAACGGACGTCGGACTTCTCCATCCGGACATAGGCCTCGTTGATCTGATGCGGGGCGATGGTCTCGATGTCGCAGACGATGCCGTGCTCGGCGCAGAAGTCGAGCATCTCCTGGGTCTCGCGGATGCCGCCGATCAGGCTGCCGGCGACGCTGCGCCGACGCCACAGCAACGGCATGGCGAAGACTGGCAGGCCCTCGGTCGTCAGGCCCAGCATGACCATGGTCCCGTCGCGCGCCAGCAGGTTCAGGTGGCTGGCGATCTCGTGCGTGGCCGAGACGGTGTTGATGATCAGGTCGAACTTCTCGGCCGCCGCCTTCATCGCGGCCTTGTCCGAGTTGATCAGGAAATGTTTGGCGCCCATGCGCTCGGCGTCGGCCTTCTTGCGGTCCGAGGTCGACAGGACGCTGACTTCCGCCCCCATGGCCACGGCCAGCTTGACCGCCATGTGGCCCAGGCCGCCCAGGCCCACGACAGCGACCTTGGATCCCGGACCCACCTTCCAGTGACGCAGGGGGCTGTAGGTGGTGATGCCGGCGCACAGCAGAGGGGCGGCCGCATCCAGCGGCAGGCTGTCGGGGATGGACAGGACATAGTTCTGATCCACCGTGATCCGGTCGGAGTAGCCGCCCTGGGTGACCGACTGGCCGACCTCGGCGCCCTTGGGATCCGGCGAGCCGTAGGTCTGGGTCATGCCGGGGACGCAGTACTGCTCCTCGCCGGCCTGACAGGAGACGCAGGTGCGGCAGCTGTCGACCATGCAGCCGACGCCGACGCGATCGCCTTCCTTGAAGCGGGTCACATTGGCGCCGACAGCGGTGACCACGCCCGCGATCTCGTGGCCGGGCACGATGGGGTAGCGGGTGCCACCCAGGTCGTTGTGCACGATGTGGAGATCGGAATGGCAGACGCCGCAATACTTGATCTCTATGGCCACGTCGTCCGGGCCGGGATCGCGGCGCTGGAAGCTGTAGGGGCTCAGCGGCTGGTCAGCGGCGGTGGCGGCGAAGGCGCGCGTGGCGATCGGCATGGGACATCCTCAAGCTTGGCGGGAAGGCGCGCCGCAGATGGGACGCGCCCCGCGTCGTCGCAAGACGACCCGGCCGCTATTTCAGCTTCGCGATCAGCGCTTGGGCGGCCGCCGGGTTCCGCACCTTGGCCCCGGAAATGAAGTAGGCGAAGATGTCGCCGCGCTTGGCCCAAGCACGGGTCTGGGCTGCGACGGCGTCCAGCTCGTCGGACGTCATGCCCGTGGGCTCGTCCTCGCGGCTGGACATCAGACGGGCGTAGCTGAAGTCGGCGGTGGCCTCGTCTATCTGGGGCCAGGTCGGCTCCTCGTCGTCGACGGCGTAGACGATGGCCGCGCCGTACTTGCGGGCCAGGTCGTAGAATTCCTGACAGGCGAAGGTCGGATTGCGGACCTCGAGCGCGTGGCGCAGGCGCACGCCGTCCTTCTCCTTCGGCAGCAGTTTCAGAAAGCCCTCGAAGTCCTCGGCGTCGAACTTCTTGGTGCCCATGAACTGCCAGTTGATCGGCCCCAGCTTGTCGCCCAGCAGGGTCAGGCCCTGCGACAGGAAGCGGTCGAAGCTCTCGCCGCCCTCGGACAGGACCTTGCGATTGGTGCAGTAGCGGCTGGCCTTGACCGCAAAGACGAAGTCATCGGGGGTTTCGTCGCGCCACTTCATCCAGCTGTCGGGCTTGAAGGTGGAGTAATAGGTGCCGTTGATTTCGATGCTGGTCAGCGCCCGGCTGGCGAACTCCAGCTCGCGCTTCTGCGTCAGGCCCTCGGGGTAGAAGACGCCGCGCCATGGCTCGAAGGTCCAGCCGCCGACGCCGATATGGATGGAACCCGTCATGACCGCCTCCGTGAATGCCTCGAAACTTCATGCACCCGGGGCGGGGCGAGGGGCAACCGCCGTCTACCCGGGCGAAAGGGTTCTGGAGGCCGGGCACCGATGACGAACGAACGGCTCGTCCGTTTCGTCGACATAGGTGAGCGACCGGCCGTCGTCGGACAGCGTGAACCTGTACTCCGTTATCGAGGTCTCCTCTGCGTCGCTGACATCGGCCACGATCAGAAGCTCGTTCGGGCCGTTGAGGGCGGCGCTCCTGATGTCGCCGGCGCTTTCGTAGAAGTCGATCCGTGTGGCGGTGATCACGATCAGGGAATCGTTATTGGCGGTTCCGCAGTCGGCGAGGACCTTGTTCCATTCGCCATGAAACCGCGCCGGCGCCGTCTGCTCGTTGGGCAGTTGCATGGCCAGGGCGATGACCGGGATCAGGGCGGCGAGGATCTTCATGGGTCTCGGTATCTCAGGCTTGTGACGGGACCAGCATCGCCAGGGCGGCCAGCAGGTCGCAGGCGGTGACGGGCTTGGCCAGGTGCAGGTCGGCGCCGGCGGCGCGGGCGTCCTCGCGGTGCTCGGCCATGGCGTTGGCGCTCAGCATCAGGATCGGCGTGCGCGCGAGGGCGGGGCGCGCCTGTTCGATGGCGCGCAGGGCGCGGGTGGCGGTCAGCCCATCCATGCCCGGCATCTGCATGTCCATCAGCACCACGTCGAACGACTGGGCCTTGAAAGCCGCGACCGCCTGGTCGCCGTCGTCCACGGTGACGAGTTCGGAGACATGGTCTCCCAGGATCAGCTGGACCACGCGCTGATTGACCGGGTGGTCCTCGGCCAGCAGGACGCGCAGCCGGCGTGATGGGGCGGGACCGGCGGCCTGTCCGAGACCGTCGCGCGCGTCGGGCGGGCTTTCGGTGCGCGGCAGGGGCAGTTCGACGCGGAAGCGGCTGCCCACGCCAGGTGTGGAGGCGCCGGTGATGCGTCCGCCCATCATCTCGGTCAGCGAGCGACAGATCGACAGACCCAGGCCCGTGCCGCCGAAGCGACGGGTGATGCTGCTGTCGGCCTGGCTGAAGCGCTGGAACAGGCGTGCGGCGTGGTCGGCGTCGAAACCGACGCCCGTATCCTCGATTTCGAACGACAGCAGGGTGGGGGCGCAATCCTCCTCGCTCAGGGCGAAGCGGACGGAGACAGCGCCTTGGGCGGTGAACTTGACGGCGTTGGACAGGAGGTTGCCCAGGATCTGTCCGATGCGGACGCTGTCGCCGACGAAGGCGCCGCGCACGTGGGCGGGCCGCTCGACGTGGAATGCCAGGCCCTTGTCCTCGGCGCGGATTCGCAGGGTTTCGAGCGTCGCGCTCAGCGCCTCGTCCAGATCGAAGGGGCGCAACTCCAGCTCCAGCCGGCCGGCCTCGATGCGCGAAACGTCCAGCATGTCCGAGACCAGTCGCTCCAGCGTGACGCCGGAGTTGGCGATCAGCCCCACCATCTCGGCCTGCTCGGGCGACAACTGGGTGCGGGACAGGGCGTCGACGATGCCGATGACGCCATTCAGCGGAGTGCGGATTTCGTGGCTCATATTGGCCAGGAACTCAGACTTGGCGCGGTTGGCGGCCTCGGCCGCCGCCGTGGCGTCGACCAGGGCGCGTTCCGCCGCGATCTTGGCGGTGACGTCGCGGGCCACGGCGTAGATCCGATCACCAAATCTCTGGGCGCGCCACTCCAGGGTGACGTAGTGACCGTCGCGGTGGCGGTAGCGATTGACGTGGCCCAGGACCGGCGCGTCGGGGCCGCGCGTTTCGACCTCGACGACGCTGTCGCGCGTGGCGGGCAGGTCTTCGGGGTGGACCAGGGTCAGGATGGCCAAGCCGATCAGATCGTCGGGATCGTAGCCGAGGGTCGCGGCCCAGGAGGCGCTGACCCGCACGATGATCCCCGCCAGATCGCGGATGACCAGCAGGTCCAGCGAGACGTCGAAAAAGGTCGCCAGATCAGCCGCCGTGTCGCGCACCAACTGCGGCTGTCCCGTCTTGGCAGGGGCGGCGGCAGAGGCGGAGGTCATGAGCGATCCTTGTGAACGGATACCCCGTCTCTAGGGCGTTCCGGTTAAGGTCGCATTGCCGGCCCGTGACGTTGGGTTGACCCCTAGTAGGCGAAGTCGCGGTAGATGCGGCTGACGTCGCCCTGCCAGTCGCCGTGATACAGCTCCAGCAAGCGGTCGGCCGGGGTCACGCCGCTGTCGGCGATGTCTTCCAGTTCGGACAGATAGCCGCGCTCGTCGACCATGCCGCCGCTGAAGCGGGCGCGGTTCTTCAGGCCGTGCTTGGCGATCTCGACCAGATCGACGGCGATGTCGCGCACGCTGCGGCCCGCCACCTCGGCCTTCAGGCCCAGACGGGTTACGTCGCGGCGCAAGCGCTCGTGGTCGGCGATGTCCCAGTCCTTGCACAGGTCCCAGGCGGCGGCCAGCGACGGCGCATCATAGAGAATGCCGGCCCACAGGGCGGGCAGGGCGCAGATGCGGCTCCACGGTCCGCCGTCAGCGCCGCGCATTTCCAGATATTGCTTCAGGCGGACTTCGGGGAAGAGGGTGGTCAGGTGGTCGGCCCAGTCCTTGGCCGTGGCGCGCTCGCCGGGCAGGGCGTCCAGACCCTCGGTCATGAACTTGCGGAACGACTGGCCCGACAGGTCGACGTAGGTCTCGCCGCGCTTGGCGAAATACATGGGGGTGTCGAGCGCATAGTCGGCGTAGCGCTCGTAGCCGAAGCCGTCGGCGAAGACGAAGTCCAGCATGCCGGTGCGGTCGGGATCGGTGTCGGTCCAGACGTTGGCGCGCGCCGACAGGAAGCCGTTGGGCTTGCCCTCGGTGAAGGGCGAACAGGCGAACAGGGCCGTGGCGATGGGCTGAAGCGCCAGCGAGGTGCGGAATTTCATGATCATGTCGGCTTCTGAGTCGAAGTCGAGATTGGCCTGGATGGTGCAGGTGCGCAGCATCATGTCGAGGCCCAGAGAACCCTTTTTCGGCATATAGGCGCGCATGATGCCGTAGCGGCCCTTGGGCATGACCGGCACGTCCTCGCGCCGCCACAGGGGGTCGAAGCCGGCGCCGAGGAAGCCGAGGTTCAGCTGGTCCGCAACCTGCTTGACCTCCATCAGGTGCTGGCCGGTTTCCGAACAGATGTCGTGGATGGTCTGCAAAGGCGCGCCCGACAGCTCGAACTGACCGCCCGGCTCCAGGCTGATCGAGGCGGTGAAGCCTTCGGCGTTCTTGCGTTCGAGGGCGATGACGTGGCCGGCCTCTTCCACCGGCGACCAGCCGAAGCGTTGCAGCCCGGTCAGCATGGCCAGGATGCCGTTCTCGCCGTCGTAGGCGGGGCGGCGCAGGCTGGACTTGTCGAAGCCGAACTTCTCGTGCTCAGCGCCGATGCGCCACTGGTCGGCGGGCTTCTCGCCCTTCGACATGGCGTGGATCAGTTGCTCTCTGGAAAGCGGCGCCGTGTCGGTCATCTGTAACCCCTGCTGTCGCGGCTAGATGGGCGAGGCCACGGCCCCGCTCAAGAGGGTAGGCGCAAAACTTCTATCGGTCCCAGTCGCCGATGGCCGCCTGCCACAGGGTCAGGGCGGCGATGGCGGCGGTGTCGGCGCGCAGGATCCGCGGACCCAGGGAGACCGCGGTGGTGAAGGGCAGGCCGCGCAGCCGCTCGCCTTCCTCGGGCGAGAAACCGCCCTCGGGACCGATCAGGATGGCCCACTTGCCCCCGCCCGCAGCGGTCAGGGCCGAGACGGCCGGCGAGCCGCCGGTCTCGTCGCAGAACATCAGGCGGCGCGAGGCGTCCCAGCCGTCCAGGAGGGCGTCCAGCTTGATCGGATCATCGACCAGGGGCACGTCCAGCCGCCCGGTCTGCTCGGCGGCCTCCTCGGCGATGGCGTCCAGCCGGTCGAGACGCAGGCGGTCGGCGTTGGTGCGATGGGTCAGGGCCAGACGCACGCGGCCGGCCCCCAGTTCCGTGGCCTTCTCGACGATGGTTTCGATCCGCGCCTTCTTCACCACGGCGACGATCAGCTCTAGATCGGGGCCGTGGGTCTGCGCGCGCACTTGTTCCTCGGCGCGCAGGATGACGCCCTTCTTCAGCACCTCGGCGACGCTGGCGCGCCATTCGCCGTGACGGCCGTTGAAGACCAGCAGGTCGTCGCCTGCCTTCAGCCGCATCACCTGGGTCAGATAGCGCGACTGGTCGAGGGTCGGAGCGACGGCGAGGCCGGGGGCGAGGTCGCCCTGAACGTGCAAACGGATCATGGGGGCGGTTTAGGCGGATGGCGGGCCGCCGTCACCCTCGCCCTTGCCCTTGGCGGACGTCTCGGCCACGCTCAAAGCGCCGAACGTGAAGGTGAAGAGATGCTGCGCAACTTTGAACGCCGGGTTGGCCCCATTGCGGCCGTCGTGGCGGCGACAATTATTGCGGTGGGAAGCTATGCGCAGTTTGCGCTTCCCTATTACAGCGGGGGACCGGCGGGGTGCCACTTCAGCGATGCCCTGATTGTCTTCATTTCGTGTGACGCCAGCGTGCCCGGCCTTGTTGAAGGCATTCTGGAATGGAGCTGGTATCTGACTTGGGGGTGGTTCTGGCTCGCGGCCTTCTTTGTCCCCTTCGTGCCACTGTTCGGCCTCCCCGCGCTGGGGCTATGGATCGTCACGATTGTCTTTGCGATCCGTTGGGTCTGGCGACAGCGCCCGTGGAGAGCCCGCGATTAAGTCTGCGCAGGCCCTGTCGCTAAGCGTTTTACAGCGTCCGCGCGATCAGCAGCTTCATGATCTCGTTGGTGCCGCCGTAGATGCGTTGGACGCGGGCGTCCTTGTAGAGCTGGGCGATCGGATACTCGTTCATGTAGCCGTAGCCGCCGAAGAGCTGCAGCATCTCGTCGATGGTCTCGCCCTGGATGTCGGTGACCCAGTATTTGGCCATCGAGGCCGTGGCGGCGTCCAGCTGGCCCTTCAGGTGCAGGCCGATGCAGTGGTCGACGAAGACCTTGGCCACGGTCAGTTTCGTTTTGACCTCGGCCAGCTTGAACTGGGTGTTCTGGAAGTCGATCACCCGCTTGCCGAAGGCCTTGCGCTGCTTGACGTAGTCCAGCGTCGCCTCCAGCCCGCGCTCGGCGGCGGCCACGCCCTGGACGGCGATGTTCAGGCGTTCCTGCGGCAACTGCTGCATCAGCTGGACGAAGCCCTGACCCTCGCCGCCGCCGATGGCGTTGTCCAGCGGGACTTTCACGTCATTGAAGAAGAGCTCGGAGGTGTCGTTGGCCTCCATGCCGATCTTGTGCAGGTTGCGGCCGCGCTCGAAGCCCTCGGCGCCGTCGGTCTCGACCACGATCAACGACGTGCCCTTGGCACCTTCGGCCGGGTCGGTCTTGGCGACGACGATGATGAAGTTGGCCAGCTGGCCGTTGGTGATGAAGGTCTTGGAGCCGTTCAGGACATAGTGGTCGCCGGATTTGACGGCGGTGGTCTTGATCCCTTGCAGGTCCGAGCCCGCCCCTGGCTCGGTCATGGCGATGGCGCCGACCAGTTCGCCAGACGCCAGGCGCGGCAGCCAGCGCGCCTTCTGCTCGGCCGTGCCGTAGTGCCAGATATAGGGCATGACGATGGCGTTGTGCAGCGAGATGCCGAAGTGGTCCGCGCCCTTCCAGCCCAGCTGACGCATCAGCACCACCTCGTGGCGATAGTCGCCGCCGAAGCCGCCGTCTTCCTCGGGCAGGCTGAGGCCCAGCAGACCAGCGTCGCCCGCGTCGTTCCACAACTGGCGCGGCACCGAGGAGTTGGCGATCCATTGCTGGAATTTCTCGGGCGGGGCGTGCTCGTCGATCCATTTGCCGACGCTGTCGGAGAAGAGGGTGATCTCCTCGTCCTGCATGAAGTCGGGTTCGGGCGTGTTGAGCACGTTCATGGTCGCGTTTCCTGTTGGCGCGGCTCGGACTCTGACGGTCGTCTGGGCGCGGTCGATAGAGAAGGGGCCTCCCTCGCGTTCGCGAGAGAGGCCCCGATGGTCAGCGCCGGATCAGAAGGCCTCGGCGGGCATCTGCATCAGCACCTCGGCGCCGGTCTTCATCTTGGTCAGATGAGCGCTCGCGTCGGGCAGGATGCGCTCGACGAAGTAGCGGCCGGTCTGCAGCTTGGTCACATAGTAGGGATCGGCGTCGCCGGCGGCGATTTTCGCCTGCGCCGACTTGGCCATCTGCGCCCACATATAGGCCAGGGCCGTCAGGCCGAAGATGTGCAGGTAGTCGGTCGAGGCGGCGCCGGCGTTGTCCGGGTTGGCCATGCCGTTCTGCATCAGCCACATGGTGCCGTCCTGCAGCTTCTTCTTGGTGTCGGCCAGACCGTCGACGAAGGGCTTGATGGCCTCGTCGTCGCCGTTCTCGGACACGAAGGCGTCGATATCGGCGAACCAGCTCATGATGGCGCGACCGCCGTTGGACGGCAGCTTGCGGCCCACCAAATCCAGGGCCTGAATGCCGTTGGTGCCCTCATAGATCATGGTGATGCGTGCATCGCGCAGATACTGAGAGGCGGGGAAGTGCTCGGTGTAGCCCGAGCCGCCGTGGACCTGCATGGCCAGCGAGGCGACGTGGAAGCCCTTGTCGGTCAGATAGGCTTTCAGCACGGGCGTGATCAGGCCCATGTAGTCCTTGGCCTTGGTCGCCGTGGCCTCGTCCGAGGACTTCTGCAGGTCGGCCTGCAGGGCGGTCCACAGGATGAAGGCGCGACCGCCTTCGACGAAGGCCTTGGATTCCAGCAGCATCCGGCGCACGTCGGGGTGGACCATGATGGGGTCGGCCGGGCCGTCCGGGTTCTTGGCGCCGGTCAGGGCGCGGCCCTGCAGGCGGTCGTTGGCGAACTCGACGGCGGCCTGATAGGCGGCGTCGCCGATGGCCAGGCCTTGCAGGCCGGTGCCGAGGCGGGCCTCGTTCATGACCACGAACATGTTGTTCATGCCGCGGCCTTCTTCGCCGATCAGCCAGCCCTTGGCGTTCTCATAGGCCATGACGCAGGTGGCGTTGCCGTGGATGCCCATCTTGTGCTCGAGACCGGCGCACGAGACGCCGTTGCGCTCGCCGATGGAGCGGTCCTCGTTGACCAGGAATTTCGGCACCACGAAGAGGCTCAGGCCCTTGATGCCCGGAACCGCGCCTTCGACGCGGGCCAGCACCGTGTGGATGATGTTGTCGGCGAAGTCGTGCTCGCCGGCCGAGATCCAGATCTTCTGGCCGGTGATGGAATAGGAGCCGTCGCCGTTGGGCACGGCCTTGGTGCGGACCATGCCCAGGTCGGTGCCGCACTGCGGCTCGGTCAGGTTCATGGTGCCGGTCCATTCACCGGTCGCCATCTTGGGCAGATAGGTCTGCTTCAGCTCGTCCGAGGCCGAGGCTTCGATGCCGTGATAGGCGCCCGCCGTCAGGCCCGGATACATGGAGAAGGCCGCCGAGGCCGCCGCCGTGAACTGACCCACCGCCATCGACACGATCGAGGGCAGGCCCTGGCCGCCGTATTCCGTGCCGAAGGCCAGGCTGGTCCAGCCGGCCTCGACCATCTGGTGATAGGCGTCCTTCCAGCCCTTGGGCGTCGTCACGACGTCGCCGTCGATATGGCAGCCTTCCTGGTCGCCCGGACGATTAATCGGGGCGATGACCTCTTCAGCGAACTTGCCGCCTTCCTCGATGATCTGGTCGATCAGGTCGCGCGACAGGTCGGCGTCGGCGAAGTGGTTGGCGTAACGTTCGACCTCCAGGACGTCGTGAAGGACGAAGGACAGGTCGCGGACAGGCGCCTTGTAGGCCATGATCAGGCTCTCGCTTTGAAGGGCTGGAATTGGTTGTCGGGGTTGAGCCGTTCGCTCAGCAGGCTGGCGTATTTGTCCGCCCCCGGCAGAAGGTCGGGGCGGTGTTCGCCCAGTTTGGACTCCATCCAAGCGCAGGCTTCTTCCGCCGTCTGGATGGCGCCCTCGATGTCTTCGAGCTGCTGCTTCAGCGCCTCGACCTGGGCGCGGTGACGACGCAGGGCCACGGCCATCTGATGGACGTTGTGATCCTTGCGGTCATACAGATCCAGCATCTCCTGGATTTCCTGCAGGGTGAAGCCGATGCGGCGCCCCCGAAGGATCAGCTTCAGGCGGGCGCGGTCGCGGCTGTCATAGACCCGCGTCTGGCCCTTTCGGGCCGGGGTCAGAAGGCCCTTGTCCTCATAGAAGCGCAGGGCGCGCGCGGTCGCGCCGAACTCGCGGCACAGGTGCCGGATGGAATAGGTGCGGTGATCATCAGCGGTCGCCATGCGCCACACATAACTTGACGCGGACGTAAAGGGAAGCTTCTCGCTCGCCCCTTCGACAAGTTGTGAACGGCAGGGCCTGAACGCAAATCGGCCGCGGCGAGCTTGCGCCCGCCGCGGCCGATCCGGGGAGGAGTTTGTCAGGCGATCAGTGGCGGCGGAACCAGAAGACCGGCGCCGTGATGGCGATCAGGAAGAGGTTGGTCAGGGCCAGACCGATGTTCAGTTCCGTGGCGTGCAGGATCAGCATGATGCTCTGCAAGGCCAGCAGGCCGACGCTGGCGGTAAGCAGCAGGGGGCGACCGAAGCGCCACGACACCAGCGGCGCCAGCATCATCACCGCGAGGACGACCTCGACCACGCCCAGACCGCGCACGAAGTTGGCGCTGGCCATGGCGGGCCAGTGCATCAGCACGGTCAGGTTCTCCATCGACTCCGTCAACTTGGCGTAGCCGGCCGCGATGAAGAACATCGCGATCCACCCCTGGAAGGTCCACAGGGTCAGGTTCAGGTAGTCGGATTTTGCACGGGCGCTGGGCGTCAAGGTCGTCGAGGTCATGGCCGAAACCGTTGGGGTTGAATTGGTAACAGTCGCTAGATCAGATTGCGGAGCGCGAACGTCAAGGAAGTGTAACAATCTGTGAACTGGGTGGGCGGAACCTGCGGCGGGCACGTGGCGAAAACCACAATTCCTCGTAACCCGACGCCGTTGGATTATCGTCTAGGCCTCCAAATGGGGCCTGTCAACGCGTGATGACATCAGTTGATGACTTAAAGGCGCCAGGCGCTCCGGGCGGCGTCCAGACGCGCCAGCTTGGCGTGCAGCGGGCGCCAGTCGTCGCCCTGCTCGATGGCCGACCACAGGGTCTCGACCTCGTCGATCAGCATCTCCTCGGGCGCCTCGGCCGAGAACATCGGATGCTCCAGCCGTTCGGGACGATCCGGCTCGTGTTCCAGCAGGGCGAAGCGGAAGGCGTCGAAGGCCTCGCCCTGATAGATCTTGCCGCGCGCTCCGCCCAGGGCGCGCGCGCCGGAGCTGAAGCCGCCGAACCAGTCGAAGAAGAGCGGCTCCCAGCGCAGGGCCTCGCCCTTGTCGCGCAGCAGGGCGAGGGTGGCGTCCAGCAGGCGCTGCTCCGCGGCCTCGCTCAGGCTCAGCACGCCCAGCCGGTTGAGGAAGGCGGCGCGGAGGTGGCGGATGTAGGCGGGCCCGAAGCTGTTGAGCGCCTCGGTCAGGGCGGCGACCTGCGGTTCCGTGTCCGCGATCAGCTTCAGGCAGCCGGCGAGCTGGGTCAGGTTCCAGAACACGGCTTCAGGCTGACGCGCGAAGGCGTAGAGGCCGGAGTTGTCGAAGTAGGCGGCGGTGAAGCCGGGCTCGTAGTGGGGCAGAAAACGCCACGGACCGTAGTCGAAGCTCTCGCCCGTCACGTTCAGATTGTCGGTGTTGAGCACGCCGTGGACGAAGCCGGCGGAAATCCATTTCGCCGTCAGCTGCGCCGAGCGTTCGACCACGGCGCCGAGGAAGCCGGGCGCGTCGCCGGGCGCGACCGTCGGGTGATAGAGGCTGCGGGCGTGCTCCAGCAGGGTCTCGAGCTGATCTTTGCGACCGTAGTAGGCGGCGCGCTGGAAGGTCCCGAAACGCACGTGGCTGTGCGACAGCCGCACCATGACGGCCGATCGGGTGGGCGAGGGCTCGTCGTGGCGCTCCAGCGCCTCGCCGGTCTCGACCAGCGACAGGATGCGGCAGGTCGGCACGCCCAGACTTTCCAGCATGGCGGCGGCCAGGACCTCGCGCACGCCGCCCTTCAGCGTCAGCCGACCGTCGGCATGGCGTGACCACGGCGTCTGGCCGGAACCCTTGGTTCCCAGGTCGAGAAGGCGGCCATTCTTGTTTTCCCTACCGCCTCCCTCGCGGAGGGAGGCTGCTTGAGGGAGTTCTCGCAGCTGCGCCGCCAGAAAGCCGCGCCCGTCGCCGATATCGGGATTGTAGGTGCGGAACTGATGGCCGTGATAGCGCATGGCGATCGGCCCCGGCTGGCCCGGCAAAGGCTGAAAGCGGCCGAAGTGGGCCAGCCACTCCTCGTCGGTCAGCGTCTCCAGCCCGACCGTCTTCGCTGCGCGATCATTGCGAACGCGCAGGAGGGTCTGGGGAAAGTCAGCCGCCTGCACCGGATCGCCGAACTCGGGGCCGAGGTCGATGAAGCGTGGGTCGGGGTGATAGGCGGGCGCGACGGGCATGGGCGGCAGATGCGCGTTCGCACCGCGTTTCGCAACCGCGAAGGCAGGGTTGAACCCCGTGCCCGCTCTGGTATTTTCACCAGCAGAGATCAGGTCCCGTTCCACGCCGTGCGCGCCGGGGCCAGGCTGGCGCTCCATGAGAGTGAATCCGGTCAGGCGTCCGTCGATAACCTGACGCCACGACAGTCCTTTTGATTTCGGAGACCGCCGTGGCCAAGAAGCTTACGCTCGATTTTCTCAAGACCGAGGCCGGCTCGGGCGCCGTCCTGGGCCTCGCGGCCCTGGCCGCCCTGATCGTCGCCAACTCGCCCTGGGCCGGCGACTATTTCGCCTGGCTGAAGAGCGTGCACGTGCTTCAGGTCGGCCCTCTTCGGCTGGAAGAGACGATTTCGAACTGGATCAAGGAAGGCCTGATGGCGGTCTTCTTCCTCGTCGTCGGCCTGGAGATCAAATACGAGGTTCTGAAGGGCGAGCTCAGCAATCCCAGGAAGCTGGCCCTGCCGATCATCGCCGCCATGGGCGGGATGGCGGTCCCCGGCGTCGTCTATCTGATCGTCGCGCATCTGCTGGGCGGGCCGGCTCAGGGCTGGCCCATCCCGCTGGCCACCGACATCGCCTTCGCCCTGGCCGTCTTTGCGGTGGTAGGCAAGGGCCTGCCGTCGTCGCTGAGGGTCTTCCTGCTGACCCTGGCGATCGTCGACGATCTGGGGGCGATCGCCCTGATCGCGGTCCTGTTCAGTCAGGGCGTGCAGTGGCTGCCGCTCCTGGGCGTGGCCGGGGTTCTGGCCGCCTTCGCCCTGCTGGGTCGCCGTCGCATGGCCGGGCCCTTCTGGGTGCTGGGCTTCGGCGCGGTCTGGTATCTGACCGTCCTTTCGGGTCTGTCCACCTCGCTGACGGCGGTCGCCTTCGCGATGATCGTGCCGGTCGAGCCACGGCCGGAGACCTCGCAAAGCCCGTTGAAGGAGGCGATGCACGACCTCCACCCCTATGTCGCCTATCTGGTCCTGCCGTTGTTCGCCTTCGCCAAGGCGGGCGTGTCGTTTGCCGGTCTGTCGCTGGAGCAGGCCTTCGCGCCCCTGGTCATCGCCATCGCCCTCGGTCTGTTCATCGGCAAGCAGATCGGCGTTTTCGGCGCGGCCTGGCTTGCCGCCAGACTGGGTATCGGCGCCAAGCCGTCGGGCGCCAGCTGGTTGCAGCTCTATGGCGTCAGCCTGCTGTGCGGGATCGGCTTCACCATGAGCCTGTTCATTGGCGTCCTGGCCTTCCCTGGGGCCGTCGATTCCGCCGAACAGATCGAGGTCAAGTTGGGCGTGATTGGTGGATCTCTACTGTCTGGCTTCGCGGCCGCCGTGATTCTGAGCCTCGCGGCGCGACGTCAGCAGCAAAGAGAAGAGGCGTCATCTGCCTCAATGTAGAAGTGAACGTTGATAATATTGACCTTGCGTCATCGAATTTTGTCGCTTTCACGCCACATATAGAGCGGCGTTGGCTGAAATCGCCGTTCGCCGCTTGGCCGGTTCTTGTCGCTGTCCCCACCCTGGCTTACGCCTATCAATGGAGAATTCACGCCGTTCAACGAGTGTGGATCGACAGGGACAGGAATCGCCACGGTCGCCGCGGGCGGCCGGGCCTCAGAGCCGGGGAGCCGCTTCATGCGTTTCAATAACATCCTTCGCTGCACTGCGTCGGCCGCCGTTGTCGGCGCCGTCGCCTTCGGCTTCGCCGGGGCCGCCTCCGCCCAGGAGGGACCGACGACGATCGACGACATCATCGTCACCGCCCAGAAGCGCGAGCAGAACCTGCAGGACGTGCCGATCGTGGTCACGACCCTGTCGCAGGAAGCGCTGAACGGCGCGGGCGTCCGCGACATCAAGGATCTGCAGATCCTGACGCCGGGCATGACCGTCACCTCGACCCAGTCGGAAGCCTCGACCACGGCGCGTATCCGCGGCGTCGGCACCGTCGGCGACAACCCCGGCCTGGAAAGCTCGGTCGGCGTGGTCATCGACGGCGTCTATCGCTCGCGCAACGGCGTCGGCTTCGGCGACCTGGGCGAACTGAGCCGCATCGAGGTCCTGAAGGGGCCGCAGGGTACGCTGTTCGGCAAGAACACCTCGGCTGGCGTCATCAACATCATCTCCGAGGCGCCGTCCTTCACGCCGGGCTTCAACGCCGAGGCCACCTACGGCAACTTCAACGCCTGGGGTCTGGCCGGCTCGGTCACGGGGCCGATCACGGACCAGATCGCGGGCCGTCTCTACGTCGCCAAACGCGAGCGCGACGGCTTCTATGACGTGATCACCGGCGCCGGTCCGCGTACGGAAACGGACGACCAGAACCAGAACTTCTGGACCGCGCGCGGCCAGCTGCTGATCCTGCCCTCGGACGAGGTCTCGATCCGTCTGATCGCCGACTACTCCAAGCGCGACGAGTATTGCTGCGTCTCGACCCAGATCCGCACCGGCCCGACCTATGGCGCCATCACCGCCGTCGGCGGCCAGCAACAGCCGCCGGCGCCCGGCTTCGGGCCTTTGCCGTTCTCGCGCACGGCCTACGCCAACCGCAGCACGGCGCAGCAGATGGAGGATATGGGCTTCTCCGCCGAGGCCAATATCGACATTCCCTCGTGGAACGCCACCCTGACCTCGATCAGTTCCTGGCGGAACTGGGAGGGGATCAACGGCATGGATCTCGACTACACGACGGCCGATCTTCTTTACCGCAAGGATGACGGCAACTACGGCTTCGAGCTGGAGAACCTGACCCAGGAATTCCGTCTGGCCGGCTCAAATGATCGTCTGGACTGGCTGGTCGGCGCCTTCTTCACCAAGGAGGACATCAGCCGGGCCGACAGCTACTGGTACGGGGCCGCCTACACGCCCTTCCTGTCGTTGCTGCTGTCGTCGCAACTGAACGCAGCTAATCCGGCCCTGCCGGTCAGCCCCAACGACATCGGCTGTTTCAGCCGGCCTGGCCAGACGGCCGCCGGTCTGGGCGGCTGCCTCGCGACGGGCGGGATGGCTCCCTCGGGGCCGACGGCTGCGACCGGCCCGGGCTTCGGAGTCGGCGAGGGCGTGCGCGATCACTACAGCCAGAGCACCGAGTCCTTCGCCTTCTTCACCAATAATACGGTGCACCTGACCGACCAGTTCGATCTGACGCTGGGTCTGCGTTACACGCAGGACCACAAGCGCCTGCTGGGCGTCCAGGACAATGTGGGAACGAACGGCGCCGCCTGCGGCGGCGCCCTGGCCAACGCCGCCGCCATTCAGGGCGTGTTCGGCGCAGCGATCGGTCCGCGTCTGATCGGCAATATCTGTCTGCCCTGGGCTAACCCTCTGTACGACAACCGCCGTCTCTCGGAAGAGAACACGGGCGGCGATTTCACCGGGACGATCAAGGCCAGCTATCGCTTCAACGACAGCGTCATGGCCTACGGCTCCTACGCACACGGCTACAAGTCGTTCGGCTATAACCTGGACCGGGTCCAGAACGGCATCACGCCGACGTCCTCGCTGTATTTCCCGGCGGAAACCGTCGACAGCTACGAACTGGGCCTCAAGAACACGCTGTTCAACCGCACGGTCCTGTTGAACCTCACCTACTTCAATCAGAAGTTCGAGGACTTCCAGCTCAACACCTTCCTGGGCACGGCCTTCGTGGTCGAATCCATTCCCGAGCTGAAGTCGCAGGGCTTCGACGCCGACTTCGTCTGGTTCACCCCGATCGAGGGACTGTCGTTCACCAGCGGCCTGACCTACACCGACACCAAGTATGGCGTGTTCACCGCCGCAGACATGACCAACCCCGGGAACTTCCCGCAGCTGTCGTTGCTGCCGGGAGCGCGAGCGTCCTTCGCGCCGGAATGGTCCGCGACAGGATCGGTTTCGTTCGACCGTTCCATCGGCGCTGGCCTGAAGGTGGGCTTCAACCTCTCCGCCAAATACTCGACGGAATACAACACTGGCTCTGATCTGCTTCCCTACAAGATGCAGGACGCTTTCACCCTGCTGAACGGCCGCATCACTCTGGGCTCGGATGACGACCGCTGGAGCCTCGACGTGTGGGCGCAGAACCTGACCGATGAGGAGTACAAGCAGGTGGCCATCAACGCCCCGCTGCAAGGCTCCGCCTTCCAGACGACGCTCCAGCCGAACGGCACCTACTTCAACCCGGCGTTGGACACCCAGACCTACAACGCCTTCATGGGGCAGCCCCGCACCTACGGCGCTACCCTGCGCGTCAAATACTGATCGACCTTCGCCCTCTGGGGCGAAGTGAGAAGGCGGCCCGGAGCAATCCGGGCCGCCTTTTTCTTTGGCCTCTGTACGAGCTTCGAGGCAGTCGCGCGTGCGGCCACGAAAAAGCCCCCGGAGATCGCTCTCCGGGGGCCTGAGGCGGGGCTGAGCCCGTCTATTCGTAAGGTTCGTAAGGGACGGCGGCTGTGCCGGGGCGGCTGCCGTCGGCCAGCTTGCGCTGTCCGGCGAACATCCGGCCCAGCACCCGACGTCCAAAGCCGGCGATGTCGTCGACGATTGTGAAGATGGCCGGGATGTAGAGCAGCGACAGGAAGGTCGAGGAGATCAGACCGCCCAGCACGGCGATGGCCATGGGCGAGCGGAACTCGACATCGGCGCCGATGCCCATGGCGATCGGCACCATGCCGGCCCCCATGGCGAAGGTGGTCATCAGGATGGGGCGCGCCCGCTTGTGGGCGGCGTCCATGATGGCCTCGCGACGGCTGAGCCCGCCCTCCTTCTCGGCGATGATGATGTAGTCGACCAGCAGGATGGAGTTCTTGGCCGCGATCCCCATCAGCATCAGCACCCCGATCAGCGCCGACATCGAGAAGCTCTTGCCGCCGATCACCAGGCCGATGAAGGCGCCGCCGATGGCCAGGGGCAGGGCGGCCATGATGGTGACCGGGTAGGCGAAGCTTTTGAACAGCAGGGTCAGGACCGCGTACATCAGCAGGATGCCGGAGATGAAGGCGATGCCGAAGCCGACCAGCATTTCCTGGATGAACTCGGCGTCGCCGGCGGGGACCTGACGGACGCCCTCGGGCAGGTTCCCTACCGAAGGCAGGCGGTTGACCGCCTGACCGGCGGCGCCGGTGGTGATGCCGTCCAGCTCGGCCGTGATCGAGGCGATCCGCGAACGGTCCTGACGGCTGACCGTGGCCGGACCGGCGCCGAACTCGATGTCGGCCACGGCGCTGAGCGGCACCGAGGCGCCGGAGGCGGTCGGCACGCGCAGGTTCTCCAGCACGTTCAGGTCTTCACGGGCGGCTTCGGTCAGTTGCAGCCGGATCGGAATCTGGCGGTCGCCCAGGTTATACTTGGGCAGGTTCTGCTCGATGTCGCCGATGGTGGCGACGCGCACAGCCTGAGAAATCGACCCGGCCGAGACGCCCAGCAGGGCGGCTTCATCGGGGCGCGGCGTGACCAGGATTTCCGGGCGGGCGATGGCGGCCGTGTTGACCACGTTGGCCAGGCCCGGCACGCCGCGCATCTCTTCCTCCACCTTGCGGGCCGCGGCTTCCAGGGTCACGGGATCGTCGCCCAGGATGGAGAAGGTGTAGCTGGTGCCGTCGCCGGGCCCGCCGCCCTGCTGGGCGATGCCGGCCCGGATGCGGGCGCCGGGAATCTGCTTCAACTCGTCGACAAGAACGCGCTGGAAGGCCTGCTGGCTGAGCGCGCGCTCGCCCTTGGGCGTCAGGTCCGCGTAGACGTTGGCCTGGCCGACATCCTGGCCGCCGATGGCGGCATAGACGGAGGTGACCTCCGGCCGGGCGTTGAGCTTCTGGGTGACCTGCTGCACCACGGCGTCGGTCTGGCGCAGGGTCGAGCCGGGCGGCAGCTCGACCTGGAAGGCCGCGCGACCCTCGTCGCCGGGCGACATGAACTCGAACGACATCTTGGCGACGATCGAAAGACCGACAGAGCCGACCAGGAACAGGGCGCCCATGACGAACACCTTCCAGCGGTTGCCGAGGCACCAGTGCAGGGCGCGCAGGTAGCCCTTCATCCAGAAGGGATCCTTGTCCTCATGTTTGGTGTGCTTCAGCAGATAGGCCGCCATCAGCGGCGTCAGCGTCCGGGCCACGACCAGCGAGAAGAAGACGCTGATGCAGGCCGCCAGGGCGAAGGCCTTGAAGAACTGGCCGATGATGCCCGGCATGAAGCCGACGGGGGCGAAGACGGCGATGATAGTGCCGGTGGTGGCCACGA
Organism: Brevundimonas sp. UBA4553; assembly: GCF_002387245.1. Taxonomy (GTDB): domain Bacteria; phylum Pseudomonadota; class Alphaproteobacteria; order Caulobacterales; family Caulobacteraceae; genus Brevundimonas. The sequence goes on along the minus strand of NZ_DGLD01000010.1, from coordinate 138,457 downwards.
CCGCGAGACCGATCTCGTCGGCGGCCTCGAAGGCGGCGTCGTAGGGCGGCTTGCCGTCGCGCATGTGGCGGACGATGTTCTCGATCTCCACGATGGCGTCGTCGACAAGGATGCCGATGGTCAGGGACAGAGCCAGCAGGGTCACGACGTTCAGCGACTGATCCATCGGCCCGAGCAGGGCGAAGGTGGGGATCAGCGACATCGGCATGGCGGTGGCCGCGATCAGTGTCGCGCGCCAGTCACGCAGGAAGATGAAGACGACGATGACCGCCAGGACGGCCCCCAGCAGCAGGGCTTCCAGCGAGGCGAGATAGCTCTCCTCGATATATTTCACGCTGGAGGTGACCTGTTCGATGGTCAGCTCCGGGTGGGCCTCGTCGATCCGGGCGACTTCCTCGCGCACCTTTTCCGCCACCTTGACCTCGCTGGCCTCGCGCGAGCGCAGGAAGTTGAAGGTGACGGCCTCTTGGCCGTTGTAGCGAGCCAGACGGCGCGGTTCGCCCCACTTGTCGACGACGGCGCCCAGGTCGCCCAGCCGTACGCTCTTGCCGTTGCCCAGCGGGATCAGGGTGGCGCGCAACTGCTCGACCGAGCCGGCGGCGCCCAGGGTGCGCACGGCCCGTTCCGATCCGGCCACGGTGACGCGACCGCCGGGCAGGTTGTTGTTGACGTTGTTCAGGGCCTGGCTGACCTCGGCGGCGGTGACGCCGTAGGCCGACAGCCGTTGTGGGTCCAACTCGACGCGAATTTCACGGTCGACGCCGCCCGAACGATTGACCTCGCCGACGCCGCCGAGCGCCAGCAGGGCGCGGCTCATCTCGTTGTCGATGAACCAGCTGATCTGTTCCGGCGTCATCGTCGGCGAGCGGACCACATAGGTGATCAGGGCGTCGCCGGTGATGTCGATGCGCTGGACCGTCGGTTCCTGCATGTCCTGGGGCAGGGAGCCGCGCACGCCGCTCATGGCGTTGCGGACGTCGTTGGTGGCGCGCTCCGTGTCCGTGCCCAGCTCGAACTCAATGGTGGTCGAGGACACGCCGTCGGTGACGTTGGAATAGATGTGGCGAACGCCCGACAGGCCCGCGATCGAATCCTCGATCACCCGCGTGACCTGGACCTCCATCTCGGCCGGGGCTGCGCCCGGACGGGCGGCGCTGACAGCGACGATGGGGAAGTCGATGTCGGGGTTGTTGTTGATCCGCATCCCCATGAAGCCGGTGATGCCGCCCAGGGTGAGCAGCACGAACAGCAGGATGATCGGAATGGGGTTCTTGATCGCCCAGGACGAGATGTTGTTCATGGCCGGGCCTTACTTCGCGGCCGGCGCCGCAGCCGCAGACGCGGCGGCGGGGGCAGCGGCGACCGTGACCCTGTCGCCCTCGTTCAGGAAGCCGGCGCCCTGAACCACGACGCGGACACCGGGTTCGATCCCGCTGACCGCGGTTTGATCGTCCCGACGCGACAGAACGGTCACTGGACGGAAATGGGCGGCCGACTGGGCGTCCAGCACGAAGACGCCCGAGCGGTTGTTGCGATAGAGGACCGCCCCGGTCGGCACGACCGTTGTCGGCTGGGCCCCGGCGGTGATGGAGGCGCGGGCGAACATGCCGGGCTTCAGACCGCTGCCCGGCGACAGGCTGATGCGGGCCAGGCCCAGACGCGTTTCGGGGTCCACTTCAGGCGTGACGATGCGGATTGTGCCGCTGGTGGCGACGCCTTCGTTCGAGGTGATGGTGGCGGTCTGGCCGGCGCGCAGAGCGGGCAGGTCGGTCTCGGGCACCTGGGCGTCCAGCTCCAGGCGGCCGTCGCGGACCATGCGGAAGAGCTGCGTCCCGGCCTCCACGATCTGGCCGCGCGTGACGTTGCGGCTGATGATCAGCCCCGACACCGGAGCCTTGATTTCGCTCTGGGACAGGCGCGTGCGGGTTTCCGACAGAGCGGCGCGGGCCGAGGCCAGATTGGCCTGGGAGGCGCGCTGATTGGCCAGCGCCGTATCCAGCGAGGCCTGGCTGAGAAAGCCGCGCTGCTTCAGCTCCTGGGCGCGACCCAGGGCGGCGTCGTCGCGCGCGGCGTTGGCCTCGGCCGTCTCCACAGCCGCCTGCTGCTGACGCAGTTGGGCCTGAAGCAGGGCGTCGTTCAGTTTCACCAGAACCTGGCCCTGGCGAACATAGGAGCCTTCATCGACATAGACGCCGACGGCGGTGAGGCCGCCGGTCTCGGCCCCGACGGGGACTTCCTCCCAGGCCGAGACGCTGCCCGACGCGACGATGACGCGGGGCAGGGCCTGCTCGATCGCAGTCGCGGCGCTGACCGTCTGGCGCGACGCGCCGGCCGGCTTGTCGCCCGTCTTGGACTTGTCCTCCCCATGGCCGCCGCAGGCCGAAAGCGTCAGGGCCGCGGCTGCAGCCAGAATCAGGGCGGGAACGGCGCCCGGGAAGGGAAGGGATTTCGCCACGTGCGGGGATCCTTGAAAGGGTCGGTGCAGGGAGGGCGCGAACCTTCTGTCCGGCGCCGGACACGAGTTTGATAGCCAGGCTTCTTATCGTTTCAGCGAAGCGTTCTCAAACCTAGCCTGCCTGCATTACCGCGAAGTAATACGGTTCGATCTTCGCGGAAATTTATGATCAGGGGCGATCGCGGTCCGGCAGGGCGGCGACTTCCGCGTCTGTCAGGCGCTTGACGATGCGTACACGGCAGGGCGTGACCGGCGGCGTCCCGCCCGAGGGCACGATCATGGTCCAGTCGCCGGTGCACAGGCGGGTCAGGCCGCCCTGGGGCAGGAAGGCGAGGCCCATGGCGTTCTCCAGATCGCGGCAATAGCCGGCGGTTTCCAACTGGAACACGTCCTTGCCCGAGCCTCTTAGGTAGATGGTGTTGTTGCGGACCCGGAAGCTCGAAATCTGGTCCTGGAACAGGCACTGCCGCGCCGCGCTGTCGCTGGTGCTGGCCGCCTGCTCGGTCGATGCGGTGGGCGCGCACCCCGTCAGGGCGACGGCGCCGGTGGCGATGAGGGCGAGGGATGGTGTCAGGCGCAGCATTGAGGGGCTCCGTGCAAGCTCTGCGGCCCAGCTTATCACCGGCCGGATGAACCGCGCCTGTCTAAGCGGCGGACCCCGGCTTTGGTTGCGGCGCCAAACGTAACGGCTGCAGCCTTTCCGCATAGGCCAACGGCAACGGAGACGGCTGATCGAGGATGATAGCCGCCAGATGCTCGGCCAGAAGGGGGGCGACGCAGAAGCCGCGCGATCCCAGACCGGTCAGGGTGTAGAGACCCGATGAGGTCAATGCTCCGACCATGGGCAGGCGGTCAGGCGTCGTGGCGCGCACCGCCGTGCGGCGTTGCGACGGGCCGGCGGCCTCGACTCGCTGGGCTAGCTCGGGCAGGACGGCTGCAAGGGTGGCCAGATTGCGGGCCGACGCCTCGTCGCCGGGGGCGAGGGCGGTCTTGCCGCGATCGTGGGTGGCGCCGAACAACAGGCCGTCGCCCGTCGGCACGGCGTATCCGCCCCAGGCTACGGGCTGGGCTGTCGGACCCTCCACCCAGTCCGCCTGACCGGCGATAGGGGCAAGCGGCAGGTCTGGGGCCAGGGCCTCGGTCCCCCAACCGGCGGCGATGACTACAAAATCGGCCTTCGCCACCACTTCACCGCCGTCTTCCATCAGGCGCCAGCCTCCATCGCAGGGCTGAACCGAGGCGACGCGCCCGACCACGCGTTTGGCCCCGGTCAGCCAAGTCTCCAAGACGGCGGCGGGGCGTAGGGCCAGCGCCCCGCTCATGCGCAGGGCGCCGCTCGAGACCGGTTCGCCCACATGGCTCGAGACGCGATCGGGATCGAGACGGGTCATGGCGGCCGAGGGCCACAGGGATTGGGCGGCGACCTTGTCGAAGCGGGTCGCGTCGCGCGGCGCCTGTTCCAGTTGCAACACGCCCTCGGCGATGACGGCGTCGGGGACGGCGCCATAGAGCGTGCGGGCCCGCTCCAGCGCCTGGGCGTGGAAGCCGGCGATCAGGGCGTCGCCCGCGTCGAGGCGGGGCGTGACAAGGGCGGCGGGGAAGCCCGATCCGCCCGCGCCGGGGTGCTCGGCCTCGATCACCGTGACGCGGGCGCCGCCGGCGATCAGGGCGCGGGTCACGGAGGCGCCGGCGATGCCGGCGCCGACGACGGCGACGTGGCGCTGCGGGCGGGCGGCAGGCGGCGGGCCGGGCAGATGGGCTTCCAGCCGTTCGCGCTTGCGTCCGTGACCGGGCTTCTTCTCGACAAGGAAGCCGTGCTCGGCCAGTCCGCGCCGGACGGCCCCGGCGACGGTGAAGGTGGCGAGACGCGCCCCGGGGGCGGAGCGGGCGGCGATCAGGGTCATGATCTGCGGCGACCACATGCCCGGGTTCAGGGCCGGTGAGAAGCCATCGAGGAACCAGGCGTCCGCCGGGCCGGACCATTGCTCCAAGGCCCATTGGGCGTCGCCGACGGCCAGGTCGATGCTGGCGTTCCACTGCGGCAGATCGAGGCGATGGAAACCCGGCGTTCCGGTCGGCCAGGCGGCCAGGACGGCGGCGGCGGTCTCGGCCAGTTCGGGCCAGGCGGCGAGGGCGCGGGCGGCCTCATCGCGGGTCAGGGGGAAGCCCTCGATCGAGAAGACGTGCAGTCGACCGTTCGCGGGTCGGGTGCGGCGCCACAGGTCCAACAGGGCGACGATGTTCAGCCCGGTGCCGAAGCCCAGTTCGGCGACGGTGAAGTCGGCGCGACCCGCCCAGGTTTCGGGCAGGCCGCAGCCATCGAGGAAGACCGCGCGGGTCTCGGCCAGGCCGTCGTCCCGGGAGAAATAGACGTCGCCGAACCGGCCCGAGCGCGGCGAGCCGTCATCGGCCCAGAACAGTTGCGGAGAGGCGTCGTCGGGCAGTTCATCGACCATGAGAGGGCTTTATCCGTCCGCAATCCCACTGGATAGCGGGCACGAAAAAGGGGCCGTCCGAAGACGACCCCTTTCCGCATCGCGACCCGAGGGCCGCGATCCAAGACGTAAGTCTTAGTGAGCGGCAGCCGGAGCGGCCGGAGCAGCAGCGGCGTCAGCGGCCGGAGCGGCAGCAGCGGCTTCAGCAGCAGCGGCCGGAGCGGCGGCAGCGGCTTCACCAGCGGCGGCGGCAGCGTCGGTGGCGGCGGCGTCGGCGGTCGCAGCAGCGTCCGTAGCGGTTGCAGCGGCGTCGGTGGCGTCGGCAGCGGCGTCTTCAACCTTGTCGGTGGCGGCGGGTTGGCAAGCAGCCAGAGCCAGAGCGGCGGCCGAAGCGGCGATCAGAGCGGTGATGCGCATAGTTTTTATCCTTCAGAAGGGAAACGCGAGATCATGAATCCTCGCTGAGGGGAGATAACGGGATCGTGAGTGAAACCGCAAGCGAAATTCTCACAGGTTCGTGAAGTCTCGTTATCCGCCATCGAAAAGGGCCGCCCCGACCCAGTCGGAGCGGCCCTTGGCCGGCTTTTTTCGGTGTGGATTGTTTTAGTGAGCGGCCGGCGCGGCGGCGGGCGGCGGGGGCGGTGCGACCGTAGCGGCGGCGGCGTCAGCGGCCTTTTCGGTTGCAGCGCCAGCCGAGGCGGCGGCGTCAGTGGCGGCGCCGGCGGCGGAGGCGGCGGCGTCAGCAGCCTGATCGGCGGCGACAGCGGCCGTATCGGCAGCGGCGTCGGCGGCGACAGCGGCGGTTTCTTCAGTTTGGGTCGCAGGTTGCTGGCAAGCGGCCAGCGACAGGGCGCTGAGCCCCGCGGCGACGATCATCAGGCGACGGATGGTCATGTGACTATAGCCCCTTTGATTCAATATCCGGCGAGACAATCCCGCCGGTGCAAGGCGTAACGCGAGATTACCAGGTTCTACAAGCCTGTTCTGGGACCTAGGCCGGCGGTATGGGCCGGGCGGTCGGGTCCATCGGATCGGCGGGCGGCCGGTCGTCAGGAAGGGTCGGCGGTGTCGGGCTCGGCGCGGAGGACGATGGAGGCGTGACTTCCACCGGCGGCGGCGCGGCTGAAGTCTCAGGCGAGGGAGCCGGCGCCATGGCGTCGGCCGGGACCGTGGCGGGCTCCGTCGGCTCCGGCGTCGGACTTGGAGGCGGGGTGTCGTTGCAGGCCGCCAGCGTGAGCAGGGCGGACGCAGAAAGCAGCAGCGGGAGGGCTTTCATCGGAGCTCCACAATGAATGCACGCGAACGTGACCTGTGGAGAACCGTCGTGAGCGGTTCGTGTTCCCTCCGTGGACGGATCAGGCGTCCATCGGCGCGGCGGCCAGGGCTTCTTCCATTTCAGTGAAGGAGGGCTGGGCCGTCGAGGGGATGTCGCCACGGCCGATCTCAACCGAGATCTGGGCGGCGTTGCCGTGCAGGTGGGCGACCAGGACCGAGCGGATGATCTTGTAGTAGGCGGCCTCCTCGTCAATGATCGCGCCCAGACGGGCGGCGAAGGGTCCGACCAGACCATAGGCCAGGAAGACGCCGAGGAAGGTGCCGACCAGGGCGCCGCCGATCATGCCGCCCAGAACTTCAGGCGGCTCGCTGATCGAGCCCATGGTCTTGATGATGCCCAGCACGGCGGCGACGATGCCCAGAGCGGGCAGGCCGTCCGCCAGGTTCTGAAGCGCGTGGGACGCGGCATGGGCCTCGTGGTGGTGCTTTTCCAGCTGCTTTTCCATGGCGTCCTCGATCTGGTGCGGATCTTCGAGGTTCATGGTCATCATGCGCAGGGTGTCGCAGATGAAGTCGGTGGCGAAGTGGTCCTTCAGCACCTTGGGGTATTTCTGGAAGATGCTGCTCTCGGCGGGCTTTTCGATGTGGCTTTCCAGGGCGATGACGCCCTTGGACTTCATCGTCTTGGTCAGTTGGAACAGGAGGCTGAGCAGGTCCTTGTAGTCCTGCTTCTTCCACTTGGGTCCGGCGAAGGCCTTGCCGAAGCCGCCCAGCGCGCCCTTGATGACTGACATGCTGTTGGAGATCAGGAAGGCCGCGATGCCCGCGCCCAGGATGGCCATCAGCTCATAGGGCAACGAGTAGAGGATCGTCGCCATCTTGCCGCCGTGCAGCAGGAAGCTGCCGAACACCATGGCGAACAGCATGATGATGCCGATAATCTGGAACATGGGGCCGCCGGACGTCCTGCTGGAGAGAGCTCAGGACGCCCGTTATCGGCGTTAATGCTTAAGGGCGGGTTTCGGGAATCCCGGTTCGGGACGCGAAATCAGAGGCGCGTGGTCCCGTCGACAATGGCTTCATAGGCCTTGGCGGTCAGCTTCTGGTAGCCGGCCTTGCCGCCGCGGACATAGACGGCCCCCTCGACCTTCTCCAGGTCGAAACCGTCGGCGACCAGATCGACCTTGCGATACTTGAAGGTGCCGGTGGTCTCGGCCGATTTCATCAGGCGGATGAAGACCGGACGGGCGTAGGGCGGCAACTGCTCGTCGGCGTAGGCGGCGAAGGCGGCGGGGTCGAACTTGCCTTCCATGACCAGCCCGGCCATGCCCGCCTTGCCTTCCTGACCGGGAACCGTGACGCCGTAGGCGATCACCTCCTGAACGCCCGGCGCGTCGTGCAGACGTTGCTCGACCTCGGCGGTGGAGACGTTCTCGCCCTTCCAGCGGTAGGTGTCGCCCAGGCGGTCCATGAAGTAGAGGTAGCCGTCACGGTCCTGGCGCATCAGGTCGCCGGTGCGGAACCAGCGGTCGCCCTTCTTGAAGACGTCGGTGAGGATCTTCTTTTCGGACGCCTTCTTGTCGGCGTAGCCCGAGAAGTCGTGGCGAATGTCGGACGCGATCTGGCCGATGGCCTCGCCGGTTTCCCCGGTCGCGACCAGACGACAGGCGCCGTCGGAGCCCCGGATCGGCTCGCCCGTTTCCGGGTCCAGGGCGATCAGGCGGATGTTGAGTTGCGACTTCAGGAATCCGGGGACGCGGCCGATGGCGCCCGCCTTGCCGTCGAAGTTGAACAGGGAGACGTTGCCCTCGGTGGAGCCGTAGAACTCCATGATGTCCTTGATGCCGAAGCGCTTCTGGAACTCGGTCCAGACATCGGGACGCAGGCCGTTGCCGAAGGCGAGGCGCAGCTTGTGGGCGCGCTCGTCCTCGTTGGGCGGGCAGTTGACCAGGTAGCGGCACAGCTCGCCGATATAGACGAACATGGTGGCGCCGGACGTCTTTACATCGGGCCAGAAATGGGTCGCGGAGAAGCGGCGACGAATGATCATCCGGCCGCCGTTCAGCAGGATGGAGCCGACCCCGACCAGACCGCCGGTCGAGTGATAGAGGGGCAGGCAGTTGTAGAGGGCGTCCTTCGTCGTCGAGGCGGTGGCTCCGGCGAAGGCGCGCATATAGGTGCGGGCGCGCGAATGCGGGATGCGCGCGGCCTTGGGCAGGCCCGTGGTGCCCGAGGTGAAGATGAACAGGGCCGTGTCGCGATTGGTCAGACCCTTGCGCAGGCCCGGATCAGGGCGGACCGACGAAGCGCTGCGCACGGCGTTGTCGATGTCGCGGCGGTCGTTGGTCTCGTCCTCGTCGGCTAGGCCGTGAACCCAGCTCATCAGGTTGCGATCGACGAAGGGGCGGGCTTCCTCGACCGCGCGCCAGCATTCCTGATCGGTCACCACGTTGAAGGCGTTGGAGATGGTCAGGCAGTGGGCGAGGGCGGCGCCGCTGAGATTGGTGTTGATCAGGGCGGTGGCCACGCCGACCTTGGAGAAGCCGATCCAGGCGGCCAGGTATTCCACCCGGTTGTGCATGACCAGGGCGATGACGTCCGACCGTTTCAGGTTCCGCGCCTTGGCCCAATGGGCGTAGCGGTTGGCCAGGGCGTCCAGCTCGCGATAGGTCAGGCGGCGGTTTTCGTCCTCGACGGCGAGGTTGTCCGCGAACTTGTCGACCGCTTCCTCGATGTCGTCACAGAGCAGGACGTCGCTGTCGAGGGTGATGGGCTTGATACGCTTCAGGAGGCGGTACAGCCCGCCCGCGAACTTCATATCGCGCCGGATGTTCGCTGCCAGACCCATGGTTGCGCCGCCTCTTCCCGAATTTAGCCTTTCCACGGTGATGAACGGGCAGCGACGACGGGTCAACCGGTCGTAAGCGCACATCGCCACAATGTTTCGCGAATGCGATGCTTGCGTCGCCTTTTCGATGACGTTGGGTAAGGTTGCTTCGCGACGTTACGTCAACGTGGGTGGCGAAATACGAAAGATCGGATTGAGAAGTGACGATCGGATGACTTGATCATGCTTTCGCCTGAACTGTGGCGAGGGTGGTGTTTCTTCGCGGCGAAGGGGTCTGTTCGTGGAACCTTGCTCTTCTGGTCGGGGTTGTGGGGCCCTGGATCAAGGAGAAGACATCATGTCCGTGACCTATACCGATCAAGTTCGCCCCGCCGCCCCGCGCGTGGACAGCGACGCCTATGTGCCGGTCTACGCCCGCAGCAGCGCCCGCAAGTCGAACAAGCCCGTGAAGACCTGGATGGTCCTGGCGCCCCTGGGCGTTCTGGTGGTCGGCGGCGCCGCGGCGGCCATGCTGATGCAGCCGGCCGAGACGACGGCGCCGGCGACCGTCGAGGCGGCGCAGATTGAAGCGCCGCTCGCCATGGCCGCAACGTCGCCCCTGACCGCGCCGTCGGTGCCGATCGAGACGCCTGCGGACCTGGCGACGGCTGCGCCCATCCCGCCGGCCGCCGCCGCTCCGGTCGAACGCCGCGTCGCGCCGCCGACCCCGGCTCCCGCCCGCGCGGTTCGCGCTGCGCCTCCGGCCGCTGCTCCGGTGGTCGAAGCGCCGGTCCCCACGGGCCCGCAGCCCTATCTGTCGGTCGCCCCCGAAGCGACGCCCGTGACGGTCGCTCCTCCGGCCGCCGCGCCGGTGACCCCCGCAGCGCCGCCGGCGCCCATCGTGATCACGCCGACGAACTGATCGCTGGTGTCATAAACTGGAAGGCCCGGCTCGCGCCGGGCCTTTTCTTGTATGGGCCGCCCCGTTCAGGATCCGGCCGGCGTAACCCGCCAGATCGCATCGCCTACGTCGTCGGCGACCAGAAGCGCGCCGGAACGCACCCCCAGCACCCCGACCGGCCGCCCCATGGCCTCGCCCTTGTCGTTGCGGAAGCCGGTCAGGACGTCCTGCGGCGGGCCCGCGGGCTTGCCTCCGCTGAAGGGGATGAAGATGACCTTGTAGCCGGCGGGCGGGTTGCGGTTCCATGAACCGTGCTGACCCACGACGGCCCCGTTGCGCCACCGGGGCATCAGGGCGCCGGTATAGAAGGTCAGGCCCAGAGACGCCGTGTGCGAGCCCAGGGCGTAGTCCGGCTTGATGGCCTTGGCCACCATATCGGGGCGGGGCGGCTGGACCCGGGCATCGGCCGTCTGGCCATAGTAGCTCCAGGGCCAGCCGTAGAAGCCGCCGGGCGTGACCGAGGTCATATAGTCGGGCACAAGGTCATCGCCGATCTCGTCGCGCTCATTGACCGAGACCCACAGCCTTCCGTCCTCGGGGTTCCAGGCCATGCCGACCGGGTTGCGCAGGCCCGAGGCGAAGACGCGGCGGGCGCCGGTGGCGGGGTCGATCTCCAGCACGGCGGCGCGGTCGACCTCTTCGTCCAGGCCGTTCTCGCCGACGTTCGAATTGGAGCCGACGCCGACGTAGAGCCGAGATCCGTCAGCCGAGGCGATCAGGCTCTTGGTCCAGTGGTGGTTGCGACCGGCGGGCAGGTCCGCGACCTTGACCGGCGTGGCGGTGATCTGCGTCTGTCCTGTTTGATAGGGGACGGCGACGACGGCGTCGGCGTTTGCGACGTAGAGGCGGTCGCCGATCAGGGCCATGCCGAAGGGCGAGGCCAGGCCGGACATGAAGGCGGTCTTCATTTCCGCGACACCGTCGCCGTCGGCGTCCCGCAGCAGGGTGATGCGATTGGCGCTGGGCACGCCCGCGCCCGCCTTGCCCATGACGAGGCCCTGGATCCAGCCGCGTAGGCCACCCTTCTTGTCATCGGGTCTGGGTGGGGCGTTGCTTTCCGCCACCAGCAGGTCGCCGTTAGGCAGTTCGTAGAGCCAGCGTGGATGGTCGAGACCGGTCGCAAAGGCGTTCACGGCCAAGCCGGAGGCCGCCACCGGCGCGCCGCCCTCGGGCCAGCCCACGGCCGGGGCGATCTTGACGGTGGGCAGGCGCTGGGTGCGAGCCTCGGGCAGTTGCGGATCAGCGCCGAAACCCAGATGCTCCGGGAGGGTGCTTTCAGTCTCGCAGGCGGCCAGGACAAGGACCAGCGGCAGGGCGGCGATGAAACGAAGCGCGGACATGAGAGCAGCCTGTGATGTTCGGCGCATCATAGCGCGAACCGGGGAGAAAAACCTTGTTTCGCCGCGTGGGGGAGGCCCCTTGAGCCAGGGCTGTTCGTTGCCTATCTGCGCAACCTGCGCCGGGAGGGCCCATGCCGCCAGTCATCACCATTCAGGGTCTGAGCAAGACCTATAAATCCGGCCATCAGGCGCTGAAGCGCGTCGATCTGGAAATCGAGAAGGGCGAGATTTTCGCCCTGCTGGGGCCGAACGGCGCGGGCAAGACGACGATGATCTCCATCGTCTGTGGCATAGTCACGCCCTCGACCGGAACGGTCACCGCCGACGGCCACGACATCCAGAAGGACTATCGCGCCGCCCGCACCCGCATCGGCCTGGTGCCGCAGGAGCTGACAACCGACGCCTTCGAGACCGTCTGGGCCACCGTCACCTTCAGCCGCGGTCTGTTCGGCAAGGCGCCCAACCCTGCCTATGTGGAGCAGATCCTTCGCGACCTCAGCCTGTGGGACAAGAAGGACGCCAAGATCATGACCCTGTCCGGCGGAATGAAGCGCCGTGTCATGATCGCCAAGGCCCTGAGCCACGAACCCGACATTCTGTTCCTGGACGAGCCGACGGCGGGCGTGGACGTGGAGCTGCGTCGCGACATGTGGGCTCTGGTGCGGCGCCTGCGCGAGCGGGGCGTCACCATCATCCTGACCACCCACTATATCGAGGAGGCCGAGGAGATGGCCGATCGGGTGGGGGTCATCCTCAAGGGCGAACTGATTCTGGTCGAGAAGACCGCGGTCCTGATGAAGAAGCTGGGCAAGAAGACCCTGACGCTGAACCTGCAGGAGCCGATGACGGTCCTGCCGCCGGAACTGGCCGAATGGGACCTGAGCCTGAAGAACGAAGGCGGGGAACTCGAATACGCCTTCGACGCCCACGCCGAGAAGACCGGGGTCCCGTCGCTGCTGCGCCGCCTGTCCGACCTGGGCGTCGCCTTCAAGGACCTGAACACCCGCCAGAGCTCGCTGGAAGACATCTTTGTCAGCCTGGTCCATCGCGACAGCAACAGTGGCGGGGAGGCCGCGTGATGACGTTCAACGGACATGGCGTCTGGGCCATCTATCGTTTCGAGATGGCGCGGGCCCTGCGCACCCTGTGGCAGTCGATCGTCACGCCGGTGATCACCACAGCCCTCTATTTCGTCGTCTTCGGCGGGGCCATCGGCAGTCGGATGGAGGAGGTCGGGGGCGTGCCCTATGGCGCCTTCATCGTGCCGGGCCTGATCATGCTAAGCCTGTTCACCCAGTCGATCTTCAACGCCAGCTTCGGCATCTATTTCCCGAAATTCACCGGCACCATCTATGAGATCCTGTCAGCCCCCGTGTCGCCGCTGGAGATCGTCATCGCCTATGTCGGGGCGGCGGCGACCAAGTCGGCGGTTCTGGGGTTGATCATCCTGGCGACGGCGGCCCTGTTCGTGCCCTTGCAGATCCTGCACCCCTTCTGGATGCTGGCCTTCCTGATCCTGATCTCGACGACCTTCAGCCTGTTCGGTTTCATCATCGGCGTCTGGGCGCAGAATTTCGAACAGTTGCAGATGATCCCCATGCTGATCGTCACGCCCCTGACCTTCCTCGGCGGGGCCTTCTATTCGATCGACATGCTGCCGGACGGCTGGCGCACGGTGACCCTGTTCAATCCGGTGGTCTATCTGATCTCGGGTTTCCGCTGGGCCTTCTACGGCATAGGCGACGTCAGCGTGGGGTTGAGCCTGATGGCCACGCTGGGCTTCTTCTTCGCCTGCCTGGCCGCCGTGGGCTGGATCTTCAGAACCGGCTATCGTCTGAAGAACTGAGGTCGGTTCTGCGCGTCACGAAACCGCCGAACTCGCTCAGCAGTTTGACGGTCTGCCTGCCCCTTTCGTGATGCGCGCCGTCCGGCGCCGGAGCCCGAATGTCCGACGCCGACGACAAGTCCACGCCCTTCGCTCGCCGTCCCGTGCAATGGGGACGGCCGCCCCAGACGGTCTTCCGCGCAGGCCCTTTGCCGCGCGGCGCGGGACTGGCTCCGCCGGTCGTTCCTACGCCCCGAACCTCAGCGCCCAGGACAGAAGCCTCTGGGGTTGAGCCGCCCAGACCGACCTCGCGTCCCGCCGTGACGACCGCGGCCACGCCGCGCGGCCCCTCCAGCGGCGTGTTCGGCGGCTCCCTGGTGCCGCAGCGCCGGCCGGCGCCGCCGGCGGCCGCTCCGGGGCTGATCACGGCGCCGAAGCCGGCCGCGCCCCAGCCGTCCCGTCCTGCGGGGCCGCCTGTTTCGTCTGCCGGGGGGGACACAACGCCCTCGCCGGCGGCGCGTGCGACCGCTCCCGCCCGTCCGGCGGTCGTGTCCGAATCCGAGCAGGCCGTCGCCCCCTTGCCGGTCGTCGCGCCGGCCGCTGCCGCCCGCCCGACGCCGGCCCCGGTCGCGCCGCGCGCCGGCACGGACAAGGGGCCCCGTCGCACCGCGCTCTATGTCGTCGCCGCAGTCGTGGTGATCGGCGCGCCGCTGGCCACATGGCTCATTGCGAGGTCCGGCAGCGAACCGGCGCCGGACGCTCTCCCGACCATCGCCGCGCCCGTGGCTTCGCCGCCGTTGGAGGCTCCGCTGGTCGCCGCCCCCACCCCTGCGCCTGCCCCCGCGGAGCCGCCGGTCGCAGCGGCCGCCGTCGCCCCCTCGCGTTCAGCCGCCGCGCCTCGCCCCGCCGAAGCAGTTCGTCCCGCCGCCGCATCGGGAGAGCCCCAGGCCGCCGCCGCGCCGCCGGTTGCTGTTCCCGCTCCGGCCGCGGCGCCGCCTCCCGTGGTGGTGATCGCGCCTGCGCCGGAAGCCGTGCAGCCCGCCGGACCTCCGCCGACCCCCGCTCGACCGACCTCGAATGATCCCGACGCCCCGGTCGTGACCAAGCCTCAACCGCTGGACTAGGGCGGCGGCGTCTGCTCGGCCAGAGGCGGCACGCCGGTCGCTTCGCGGATGGAGTCCGTGAGCAGGTCGCGGTCGAGGGCGCTCTGGTTCGTCGGCTGGTCCGGGATCGCGATGAACTGGGTGCCGTAGATCTGAGGTCGGTCCACGGCCACCAGGTAGCGGTCCAGGCTGGCGGCGGCCAGCCAGGCGCCGTCCTGTTCGCCCAGGCTCAGGGCGGCGGTCGCCAGGGCGTGGGCCAGCAGAAAGTCATCGGGATGGTCGCCGTGCTGGAAGATGAAGCCGGCTCGCCAGTAGTCCCCTCCGGAACGCACCTCGCCTCGATCCAGCATGGCTCGGACCTGCTCTCGGCGTTCGGCGTCGGCCAGACTCATCCTCAAGCCTTCCTTCAGATCAAGGATGCCTCCCTTGCGCGCCTTCTGGTCGGCGTTGAACAGGGCGGTCAGCGCCCGATTGTCGGCCACAGGCGCCGGGGCGCCCTCAGAACGAGCCGAAGGACCGCAGGCCGTGAGCAGGAGCAAGGCCGCGAAGAGGGGAGCGAAACGTTTCACGCCTTTTGATAAGGGCAATGGCAGCGCTTAGCGCAAGGTCAGGTATCCACGTTCCACCATGCGGCGCAGGGCTTCGTAGGCTTCGGCCAGTTCCTCGTAGGCGGTGCGGGCGGCGGTCAGGCGGGCGGTCTGATCCGGGGTCACGGCGGAGCCGGATTCGGACAGGCGCAGGGCTTCGGCGGCCCAGCGCGCGCGGGCGTTGGCCGTCAGCACGGCCAGCTTCTGAAACGCGCCCGTATCCACGCGCGAAAGCGTCTGGCCGATGACCTCGCGGTTGGAGATGAAGGCGGCGTAGTCGATCTGCTCCAACTGGCCGCGCAGGCGGCGCTGCTCCTGCGGGTCCAGGTCCTCGGGCTCGAAGTGGTCGCGCTGGCGGCGATAGCTCTGGGTCAGGACGGTCGACATGGCGTGCTCCAAGGGGGCCGTGGAGCGAGGCTGCGCCGTTCCGGTTAACGGGTCGTTTGCGCCTCCGCCGCGACCCCGGTCGGAGCCAGCTTCAGCCGCTCGCGGTCCGGCGCACCGAGGCCGCGCGGGCAGGACATGGGCTGGTAGGCCCTGGAGTAGCAGAGCCGCGCCTCGCGGAACCAGCCGTCGGTGGTGGCGATGAACACGCCGTCGCGCGGCAGGCCGGGATTGGCGGCGACGAAGGCGTCGCGGATGGCGCCCGCGGTCAGGCGCTCGGCCGGAATGGCCTCCAGATCGGGCTTGTTGAGGCCGTTCCACATGCGGGCGGCCCGTTCGAAGTAGGCCTCAGGATCGTCCCAGCCGCAGGTGCCGTGGGCGGCCCATTCGTGCTGCTGAAGGGAGGGCGAGGGCGTCATGCAGAAGTGCTTCTTCACCGTCGCCACGGGGATGGCAGGGCCGGGGGCGGCGCAGTAGCGCGGGTGTTTATTGTCCGCGCCATTGGGCCAGAGGCCGTGCAGGGTCAGGCCGAACTGGTTGTGGGCGCACTGATGGCGCGCGTCCGGGTAGTCCTTGCCCGAGCGGCAGGCCTGGGGCGACCAGCTGACGGCCAGCATGTTGAAGGCGACCGGCACGTCGGGCGCGGCCTCGTCCGCCGGGACGGGGTAGGGGCGGGCCGGCTCCAGATCGGCGGGGACGGCGCAGGTCGCGCCGTCGACGGCGGCGGTCATGACCGGCGACGACAGGCGCGGTTCGCACCCGGCCAGCAACAGGACGGCGCCCAGGGCCAGGGCGGCGGCGGCGGGCGAGAGCAGGGCGGACGGCCGCATCAGGAACTCCGGTCGGACGGGCGGGAAAGCGACGCCTAAACCCTTCACATCACGCGGTCGAGACGGAACCGGGCGGGCGTCTCAACCATTGATAAGCGTAAGCATAATGGGACCCGGTCATGCCTGAACAAACCGCCTTTGAAGCCGCCCTGGAAGAGGCGATCGCCCTGTTCGAACAGGGCGAGGCGATGAACCAGGCCCGGTTTGACGAACTGATCGCTGAGCTGGAAGCCCGCCGCCCCGCCCTGGCCGCCGTGCCCGAGGACGACCCCCGCGCCGCCCGCGCCCGCGACCTGCAGGCCCGCGCCGACGAGCTGGAGCGCCGCGCCGCCCAGGGCCACGGCCAGATGGACGAGGTCAACACCCTGCTGACCCCGCTGATGGGGCGAAAGGGCGAGTAGTCGCGCGCGGCGGGACTGGCGCTCGCCATCTGCAACACCATATGGTGCGGATAACCAGAGGAACCGCACCATGACCGACGCCGCCGCCCCCGCTCTGAAGACCCTGAAGATCGACTTCGTCTCGGACGTAGTCTGCCCCTGGTGCGCCGTGGGACTGGGCGGGCTGACGACCGCGCTGGACAAGCTGAAGGGGGAGGGGATCGCCGCCGACATCGCCTTCCAGCCGTTCGAACTGAACCCGCAGATCGCGCCGGAGGGCGAGAACATCGTCGAGCACATCGGCCGCAAGTACGGCTCCACCCCCGAACAGTCGGCCCAGAACCGCGAGATGATCCGCGCCCGCGCCGCCGAGGTCGGCTTTGACATGAAGATGGGGCCGGAGAGCCGCATCTGGAACACGTTCGACGCCCACCGCCTGCTGCACTGGGCGCATGAGACGGCGCCGGAGAAGCAGGAGGCCCTGAAGCGCGCCCTGTTCACGGCCCACTTCACCGAGAACCGCAACATCACCGACGCCCGCGTCCTGACCGAGGCCGCCGAGGCGGCGGGGCTGGACCGGGCCGAGGCGGGCGAGGTCCTGGCCTCGGGCCGCTATGCCACCGAGGTGCGCGGCGCCGAGGAGCTGTGGCGGGCGCGGGGCATCACCTCGGTGCCGGCCGTCGTGGTCGAGGGCAAGTACCTGATCAGCGGCGGCCAGCCGGCGGCGGCGTTTGAACAGGCCCTGCGCCAGATCGCGGCGGAGACCTGAGGCCCGACGCCTAGAAGGGCGGATCGCCCAGGTTCTCCACGTCATAGACGTCGCTCAGCGCATACATGCGCGGGCCATAGTCGGGGTGGCCGGGCGGCGAGGTCTTCACCAGTTCCTCCCGCGCGCGGAAGAAGCCGAGGAAGTCGCCCGACGACACGCTCATCAGCAGCCGGGTCGGCTCCTGGCCCTGGTTGCCCTGGGCGTGGGGCGTGCCGCGCGGGATGAAGACATAGTCGCCCGCCCCCAGCACCCGCGTCTGGCCATTCACATGCAGGGTCAACTGTCCCGACAGGACGTAGAAGCTCTCGTCCATGCGGTGATGGACGTGGATTGGGGTGCGATAGCCCGGCCCCTCGATCAGCAGCAACTGGCCCATGGCCCCGGCCTCGGGCGGGGTGAGATAGGCGACCTGTCCCACCCCGATCGTGCCCGCCGCTTCGTCGGCGCGGCGGATGACGGCCGCGTTGGCGGGCGCGGGGGCCTGCTGAGCGGGCGGCGTCAGCAGGGCGGCGAGCAAGATCAGCATCGGGCGGTCCTTCCTGACCTGCCGAACGGCGATATGGCGACATCAAGCGCCGCCGGTCGCGGTTTGGCAAGGCGGGGACGCGGCTCGGCTTCCTTCTCCCCTTGCGGGAGAAGGTGGGCGCCGCAGGCGCTCGGATGAGGGGTGTCGGCGGGGCGTTTTGACCGGAGGCCGGGTGCGAATTTCCGCGCACCCCTCATCCGTCAGGCTCTCGCCCGCCACCTTCTCCCGCAAGGGGAGAAGGGGAGGGAAAAACAGAGTCCAATTCGTCTGAATCGTCTGAAATCGCCCCCTCGAAATCGAGGCGGACCTTGAGGGCGGTCAGGCGCGCTTCGATGGCGATGCGGCCGGCGTGGTCGGTGGGCGAGAGGGCGGCGGCGTCGCGGGCGACGGCGGCGACCTCCTGCAGGTCCTGCTCCAGGGTGGAGAGGGGTTCGGCCTTGGGTTCAGCGGCGGCCAGAAGGGCGGGGTCGCCCAAACTCACGCTGGAAAGCGCGCGCCAGGTGCGCAGCCAGGAGGCGGCCTCGGCGGCGCGGCCGCGCTGCAGGGCGCGGTTCAGCCGCATCAGGGCCTGGGCCGCCATCCGGGTCAGGTCGGGCGGGGTCGTGTCGGCCTCTTCGTCCTGCGGATCGGGCCAGACGTCTTCGATGTCGCTGCGGCACCAGCCCTCGCGCGCGGCGCGGGACCGCAGGGTCCCCAGCTTCAGGTCATAGCGGGCGCAGACGGCCTCGGCCGCATCCCCGGCCAGATAGTCGCGCCGCGCCGCCGTCCAGACGGCGTCGGAACGGATGCGATAGCCGTCGGCCCCGGTCCGCTCGCCCTCAACGTTGACAGGGGCCGCGTCGGGATCGGCGGGCGGCGCCGTCGAGGGGCGGATGTGGTCGGGGATGTAGGTGGTGTCGCCGTGCTCGTCCTGCTCCCACCGCCCGGAGGCGATGATGCGGGGTTCGCCCTCGTGCCAGTAAGTCTGGTCGTCCATCTCGCCGCCTCCTGCCTGAGCGAAGCAGGATGGCGGACGGGTGCGTCAGGATCGGACGGGGGGAGGGGCGCTCCCCTTCTTTCGTTGTCTTCCGACGAGCGTAGCGAGATCGGGGGACCTAGCGGCGCCGAAGGCGGCCTTTCAGTCGCGGATGCGGCGGGCATGGGTGAGTGGTCAGCGTTGTTTCACGCATCACGTCGGTGCGGGCGCTGTGGGTCCCGCAGGCAACGGGCGTGGGTGCTTGAGTAGGTGTTGCGGGGGAGAGGTGAAACCAATTCTGACGTTCCACATGATCACGTATCGCCGGTTGCGCTCTCGCGAAGGTTGAAGGATGCTAACTTGGGGAGGGCCAAAAACATGCCAACTGATGACCAACTAGCCGCGTCGATTGCTGAAAAACTTGCTGATTATCGGTTCGGCGAGATAGCGGCACCTGATGCGCTGCACGTGGAACTTTGGGGCGGGCAGTTTCCCAAAGCCGTCCGATCAACCGTGCTCTCGGAGATGAATGCCGTACTGTCTCAAAACTATTTGAGCAAAGAACTGGCCGTTGGATTTCTTGATGGCCTACTGGGCAGCGAAAAACTCACTGGAGGAGACCCAAAGGGCTTTTGGTCAAGCGCCAAACTTCTGAATATACAGCAAAATGGTAACAGCCAAGCTGAAATGATCGCCCTCTTCGATGGGCTTTCAAAATCCAAATTCGGCCCCTTGGCCGAACCGGAAACGCCAAGTTCTTACGTCTATATCGATGACGTAATTTTCACCGGCAACAGAGTTGCAACCGATCTGATCAACTGGTTTCAAAACGATGGGCCAGATGGCGCAGTTGTGCACATAATTGTGCTTGCCATGCATAAATCCGGGTCGTGGTGGATAAGGCAGAAGCTCGATAAATTTGCGAAAGATTCCGGAAAAAAATTCGATTACCATCTTTGGTTTGGTGTCGAAATCGAGAACCGGAAAGCATACCGAAACTCGTCGGAAATTTACTGGCCCATTAGCCTTCCGCCTTCCGCGAGTGAATACTCACGCGGACCCTATCCGTTTGATGCTCGGACCCCTGGTTGCACAGGTACGCCATTCTCGTCCGAAGCGAACCGGCAGATTCTTGAAGGTGCGCTCCTTGAGGCCGGTATGAAAATCAGAAGCTTTAGTGCTCAGCCAGCGGCTAATCTGCGCCCGTTGGGGTTCAGCTCCTTTAGCGTAGGCTTCGGGGCAACGATCGTGACATATAGGAATTGCCCGAATAATGCTCCTTTGGCTCTTTGGTGGGGTGACCCGGACGCGGCGCCGGGCCATCCTTTCCGCAACTGGCGTCCGCTAACGCCTCGGAAAACCTATGCGAAACCGTTCGTCAATTTTGATTTCTGAGGAGCCTGCTCAAGAGCCTTTTCGGCGATACGTGCGGTCTGAGGCTGCCGTCTTTCTAAAGACGAAGGAGAAATTCGGCGGCTTGTCGAATATGGCTGGGGGCTTTCCGGTACGAGTTAATGGCGCGCTCATCCCTACGGTAGAAGCGTTCTATCAAGCTTGCAGATTTCCACACTTGCCCGAAGTTCAGCTAGCGATAATTCGCGAAGCGAGTCCAATGACGGCAAAGATGAAGGGGAAGCCTTTTCGATCTCAATCTCGTCCAGACTGGGATGTTGTTAGAATTCCAATTATGAGATGGAGTTTAAGACTTAAGCTGGCATTCCATTTTCGCGAATTCTCGACGCTACTTCTAAGTACGGGGTTCAATCCTATCGTAGAAGAGTCTCGGAAAGATCCGTTCTGGGGTGCGCAGCCTCAAGAGGCTGACTTGCTTATAGGGGAAAACATACTGGGACGGCTCCTAATGGAGCTTAGAGAAGAAGTTAGGAACCGTCCTGAAGAGAGTTTTCGTTCTCTGAAAGTTCTGAATATACCGGATTTCTGTATGCTAAATAAGCAGATAGAATCGATTGTGACCTATAAAACGCGTTCGACGTATCTCACACCTTCACCTCAATCGCAGCGCCTCCCGCTCTGAACTTGGCGCTCATTTCGGCCATGCCGGCTTCGGCCTCCGCTAGGCTGGCGCCGGCGTCGTTTTGGGCCAGGGCGTCGCGGCGGATATCCTGGCTGATCTTCATCGAGCAGAACTTGGGGCCGCACATGGAGCAGAAGTGGGCGGTCTTGTGCGCTTCCTTCGGCAGGGTAGCGTCGTGGTATTTGCGGGCGGTTTCGGGGTCGAGGCCGAGGTTGAACTGGTCCTCCCAGCGGAACTCGAAGCGGGCGCGGCTTAGCGCGTCGTCGTGCAGGCGGGCGGCGGGGTGGCCCTTGGCCAGGTCGGCGGCGTGGGCGGCGATCTTGTAGGTGATGACGCCGTCCTTGACGTCCTGACGGTCGGGCAGGCCGAGGTGTTCCTTGGGCGTGACGTAGCAGAGCATGGCCGTGCCGAACCAGCCGATCATGGCCGCACCAATGGCCGAGGTGATGTGGTCATAGCCGGGGGCGATGTCGGTGGTCAGCGGGCCCAAGGTATAGAAGGGCGCCTCGTGGCAGTGTTTCAGCTGCTCATCCATGTTGGCCTTGATCTTGTGCATCGGCACGTGGCCAGGGCCTTCGATCATGACCTGGCAGCCCTTGGCCCAGGCGATTTTCGTCAGCTCGCCGAGGGTGCGCAGTTCCGCGAACTGGGCCTCGTCGTTGGCGTCGGCGATGGAGCCGGGGCGCAGGCCGTCGCCTAGCGAGAAGCTGACATCATAGGCGCGCATGATGTCGCAGATGTCCTCGAAGTGCTCGTAGAGGAAGCTCTCCTTGTGGTGGGCCAGGCACCACTTGGCCATGATGGAGCCGCCGCGCGAGACGATGCCCGTCACGCGTTTGGCCGTCATCGGCACGAAGGGCAGGCGCACGCCCGCGTGGATGGTGAAGTAGTCCACGCCCTGTTCCGCCTGTTCGATCAGGGTGTCGCGGAACACCTCCCAGGTCAGGTCCTCGGCGACGCCGTTCACCTTCTCCAGCGCCTGATAGATGGGCACGGTGCCGATGGGGACGGACGAGTTGCGGATGATCCAGTCGCGGATGTTGTGGATGTTGCGGCCCGTCGACAGGTCCATGACGTTGTCGGCGCCCCAGCGGGTGGCCCAGACCAGCTTGTCCACCTCGTCGTCGACGGAGGAGAGGACGGCCGAGTTGCCGATGTTGGCGTTGATCTTCACCAGGAAGTTGCGGCCGATGATCATCGGCTCGACTTCGGGGTGGTTGATGTTGTGCGGGATGATGGCGCGGCCGCGGGCGATCTCCTGACGGACGAACTCGGGCGTGACGAAGTCGGGGATGGAGGCGCCGAAGTCTTCGCCGTCGCGGATGCAGGGGGCGTTCTGCTCGCGGCGCAGGTTCTCGCGGATGGCGACGTATTCCATCTCGGGCGTGATGATGCCGGCCTTGGCGTATTCGTACTGGGTGACGGGGCGGCCCTCGACGCCCTTGAAGACCTGATGACTGGACACGTCGAAGCGGGGGGCCAGGTGCTTGCCCGAGGCGTGGCCGTTGTCCTCGGGTTTGACCTCGCGGGGGTTGGCCACCGGGGCGATGTCGCCGCGATCCAGTTGCCACGACGACTTGACGCGGGGCAGGCCCTTCTTGATGTCGATGGTCACGGCGGGGTCGGTGTAGGGGCCGGATGAGTCATACATCGTCACCGGCGGCTCGTTGGCCGAGGGGTGGACGGCGACCTCGCGGAAGGGGACGCGGATGTCGGGATAGAGCTCGCCCGCCACGAAGACCTTCACGCCGCCGGCGCGGGGGCCGGTGGGGATGCGGCCGGTCTCGGCCTCGACGGCCTTGCGGGCCTCTGCCAGCGGCAGCTCCACGTTCGGCTCATTGTGCTGGAGGCTATCGCTCGCGACGCGGTCGCTCGCTGCTTGAGCCTCGGACTCAGCTTGGGCGGTCGGGGTGACGTTGATGTTCATGGCGGCCTCAAAACGTTTGAGGTCCGCCGACGTCGGGCGTGCCGGTCCTGTGGCGTCAAGCCGGGGCCGGAAGCGTACTCATCCCTTCGCCGGCATGACCCGGATCAGGTTCGACGGGTCAGAGGAGAAACCTCTATCTCAGCCGCTCGCTTGCGACACCCCGGAGAACGTCGCGACCCTTAGTCCCTTTCGGGGGGAGGTCAAGCGGGGCGTGGGGAGGAGAGGGGGGGGGGCGGCCCGGCTTCTCAGTCGGGGGGGCGTTAAGGCCGGGCCGCCACAGACGACATCGGGGTTGGGGGGCGTCCGATGTGTCCGATGCAATAAACAACGAGCCTGAAACTTGGTTCCGCGAGAATTCGCGTGTTAGCCATGATTATTGAACCGGAGTTCTCGACCATGCATCTGGCCCGCTTTCCCCGCGTCCGACTGGCGCACCTGCCGACCCCGCTGGAGCCCGCGCCGCGGCTGTCGGAGGCGCTGGGAATCGAGCTGTGGATCAAGCGCGACGACTGCACCGGACTGGCCGGCGGGGGCAACAAGACGCGCAAGCTGGAGTTCCTGCTCGGCGACGCGCTGGAGGTCGGGGCCGACACCCTGGTGACCCAGGGCGCGGTGCAGTCGAACCACGTGCGCCAGACGGCGGCGGCGGCGGCCGCTCACGGACTGAAGTGCGAGATCATCCTGGAAGAGCGGACCGGCTCGACCGCGACCGACTATGTCGAGAACGGCAATGTCCTGCTGGATCGGCTGTACGGGGCGGCGATCCGGCGCGTGCCGGGCGGGACCGACATGGCGGCGGAGCTGGAGCGGACGGCGGAGGCGGTGCGCACGCGGGGCGGTGCGCCCTATGTCATTCCCGGCGGCGGCTCGAACGCGGTCGGCGCCCTCGGCTATGTCGATTGCGCCCGCGAGATCGTGGTGCAGGCGGACGAACTGGACCTGGCCGTCAGCCGGATCGTCACGGCGACCGGCAGCGCGGGCACCCACGCGGGTCTGGTCGCCGGACTGGCGGTCATGGGCGCGGACATTCCGGTTCTGGGCATCGGCGTGCGGGCGCCGAAGGACAAGCAGGAGGCCAACGTGCTGAAGCTGGCCAAGGAGACGGCGTCGCTGCTGGGCCATCCCGAGCGGGTGAAGGACGAGATGGTGGTCGCCGACTGCGACTATGTCGGCGCAGGCTACGGTCTGATCGACCAGGCGGTGATCGAGGCCCTGACGCTGGCGGCGCGGACGGACGGCCTGCTGCTGGACCCGGTCTATACCGGCAAGGCGATGAAGGGACTGATCGCCCTGGCGCGGGCAGGACGGTTCAGGGACGAGACCGTGGTCTTCCTGCACACCGGCGGGGCGCAGGGGCTGTTCGGCTATCAGGGTGAACTGGAAGGCGCGCTGGCGTGAAGACGCTCGGGGTGCTGGGCGGCATGGGGCCGGCGGCGACGCTGGCCTTTCTGGCGCGCGTGCAGGCCCTGACCCCGGCCCGGGGCGACGAGGACCATATCCGCGTGATCGCCGACATCAATCCGCAGGTGCCGAACCGCCATTCGCAACCCGAAGCGGCGGGGCGGACCCTGGCCGAGATGGCGGTGCGACTGGGCGCGGCGGGCGCCGAGGTGCTGGCCATGCCGTGCAACACCGCCCACGCCCACGCCGACGCCATCCGGGCGGCGGGTCTGCCCTTCATCGACATGGTGGGGGAGACGGCGAAGGCCGCCGCGGCGCGCGGCGCGCGCCGGATCGGGGTGCTGGCCACGCCGGGCGGCGAGGCGCTCTACGCCCGGGCGCTGGCGGCCGAGGGGGCGGAGATCGTGCGCCTGTCCGAGGCGGATCGCGCCCGCTTCATGGCCGTGGTGTTTGGCGTCAAGGCAGGCGACACGGGCGTCGAGCAGAGGGCCGCCATGCGCGACCTGGCGGCGGCTCTGGTCGCGGCAGGGGCGGAAGGAATCATCGGCGGCTGCACCGAGGTGCCGCTGTTGCTGGACGCGGCCGACGTGGCGGCGCCGCTGACGGATTCAGCCGAGGTTCTGGCGCAGGCGTGCGTGGTGGCGTGTCTGTAATCTGCCCTTCTCCCCTTGCGGGAGAAGGTGGCCCGGCAGGGCCGGATGAGGGGTTTTGCGAGACTGGCCGTCGCTGAATGCGCAGCGTAGCGCGACCCCTCATCCGACCTCGCTACGCTCGCCCACCTTCTCCCACAAGGGGAGAAGGACTAAAGCGGTACGGTGAAACAGTCTCTCATCATTGATTGCGACCCCGGCGTGGATGACGCCACGGGGTTGCTGACCGCCTTCGCCTCCGCCGATCTCGACCTGCTGGCCGTGACCACGGTGGGGGGCAATGTCAGCGCCGACAAGACGGCGCGCAATGCGCGGATCCTGCGCCAGATCGCCGGGCGCGAGGACGTGCCGGTCTTCGTCGGCGCCGAGCGGCCGCTGAAGCGCGCGTCGGCGGGGGCGGGCGAGTTCCACGGGGACGAGGGACTGGGCGATCTGGAGCCGTTCGAGCCCTCGGCGCCGGTCGGCGAAGGGACGGCGGCGGAGGCCCTCGTGCGGCTGGTCATGGCGCGGCCGGCGGGGAGCGTGGCCCTGGCCGTCATGGGGCCGATGACCAATCTGGCGCTGGCGATGCGGGCCGAACCGAGGCTGGCGGCGCATCTGGGACCGGTGGTGGTGATGGGCGGGGCGCGCAGCGAGGGCGGCAACATCACCGCCAGCGCCGAGTTCAACATCTGGGCCGACCCCGATGCGGCGGCCGAGGTCTTCGCCTCCGGCTGCCGGATGATCGTCATGGGTCTGGATGTCACGCATCAGGTGCGGGCCACCGAGGAACGGATCGCGGCCATCGAGGCGGTGGACACGGGCTCGGCGCGGACGGCGGCGGCCATGCTGCGCTTCTCGCAGAGGATCGAGCGGGTGATCGTCGGCTGGGACGCGGGGCCGTTGCACGACCCCTGCACCGTGGCCTGGCTGTTGAAGCCCGAGCTGTTCGCGCTTCAGCCCTGCCGGATCGCAGTGGAGACCGAGAGCGAGCTGACGCGCGGGCATACGGCGGTGGAGTTCCGCGTCGAGGCCGCGACGGCGAACCATTTCTGGGCGACAAGGGCGGACGCCGACGGGGTCTTCGCCCTGATCACCGAGCGACTGGGAGAAGGCCAATGAGGATCACCGTCGTCGGATCGGTCAATCTGGACATGGTGGCGTCGGCGCCCAGCCTGCCTGGGCCGGGCGAGACGGTGACGGGGGCGACCCTGGCCCGGCACGCGGGCGGCAAGGGCGCCAACCAGGCGCTGGCGGCGCGACGTCTGGGGGCGGAGGTCAGCCTGATCGGACGGGTCGGCGATGACGAGATGTCGGGCGCGGCGGTGGCCCTGATGCTGGCGCACGGGGTGGATCTATCGGGGCTTGAGACGGACATCGCGGCGCCGACGGGGGTGGCCCTGATCGCGGTCGATCCCTCGGGCGAAAACCAGATCGTGGTCGCCGCCGGGGCCAATCACTTCGTCACGCCTGAGCAGCTGCCCTCGCGCATCGAGACGCCGCTGATCGTCCAGCTGGAGCTGCCGATCGAGACGGTCGAGGCGGCGGTGGGGCGGGCGACGGACTTCGTCTGCGCCAACCTGGCGCCGGCCGCTCCGGTGTCGGAGGCCCTGCTGCGACGGGCCGACCTGATCGTGGTCAATGAGACGGAGGCCGCCTTCTATGGCGACGCCCTGCACGTCGGCGGCGGACTGGTGGCGGTGACCAAGGGGGCGCGTGGGGCGGTCATGTACCGGCGCGGCGTCGAGATGGCCTGGGCCACGCCGCCGCGCGTCGAGGCGGTCGATGCGACGGGGGCGGGCGACGCCTTCGTCGGGGCCGTCACCGTCGCCCTGCTGGACGGGATGACGCCGGACGCCGCCCTGCACTTCGCCTGCGCGGCGGGGGCGCTGGCGGCGACGCGGCCCGGCGCGCAGTCGTCGCTGGGCACGCGGGAAGAGGTTCAGGACCTGCTGGCCTAGTCCGATCCTCCCCTGCGAAGCGGGGAAGGGGGACCATCCGAAGGATGGTGGAGGGGGCGAGGCCGGGCGTTGCGGTTTGAAGCTCGGTAGGCGGTCGAGAGGGTCTTTGAAGGCTGGCGGATGTGCCCGCCCCCTCCACCGCTGCGCGGTCCCCCTCCCCCGTGAACGGGGGAGGATTGAGGGCTCAGCGGGTTCGGGACATGACCAGGGTCCAGATAGAGCCCGCCACTTCATCGGCGTCGGACAGGACATCAGCGGCAGGGTAGCGGAGGATTTCGAGGCCCTGTGAGCGCAGCCACGCGTCACGACGGGCGTCATGAGCGGGCGCGTCGCAAGTGCCGTGGATCAGAACGTCGATCTCGACCGCCAGACCCAGGCGGGCGCAATAGAAGTCGAGAACATAGGGACCGAAAGGGTGCTGGCGCCGAAACGCAGGCAAACTGGGTCGCCTACCGCGCAACCGCACCCAGAGCGCCGCCTCGGGCGGGGTCATGGCGCGGCGCAGATGGCGAGCGCGTTTCGAGGTGAGGACTGAGGCTCTCATCGGCGCTTCTAGAACCGGATCACCTGCCGCACCGCCTGACCGTCGGCGAGGGCGTCGAAGGCGGCGTTGATGTCGTCCAGCGCCAGGGTTCCGCTGAGCAGGCGGTCGACAGGCAGGCGGCCCTGACGGAAGAGGGCGACGTAGCGGGGGATGTCGCGGGTCGGGACGCAGGTTCCGATGTAGGAGCCCTTCAGCGTGCGCTCCTCGCCGACCAGGGACACGACGTTGACGGCCAGGGCGGCCTCTGGCGGGGGCAGGCCGGCGGTGACGGTGGTCCCGCCGCGCCGGGTCATGCGCCAGGCGCTGTCGAGGGCGCGGACGGAGCCGGCCATCTCGAAGACGAAGTCGGCGCCGCCTCCGGTCAGGGCGCGGACCTGATCGACGGCGTCGGGATCGGCGGCGTTGACGGTCTGGACCACGCCCTGCGGCCCGAGCGTGCGGGCGAGGGCCAGCTTGTCCTCCGACAGGTCGACGGCGACGATGGGCGAGGCACCCGAGGCCAGGGCGCCAAGGACGCTGGCCAGACCCACGCCGCCGAGGCCGACGACCACCATCGACTGGCCCGCGCGGACGCCCGCCGTGTTCACCACGGCCCCCACGCCGGTCAGGACGGCGCAGCCGAACAGGGCGGCATGCTCGAACGACAGAGCGGGGTCGATCTTCACCAGGGAGCGGCGCGAGACCACGGCGTGCTCGGCGAAGGCGGAGCAGCCGAGGTGGTGGTTGAGGGGTTCGGGTCCGGCGTGCAGGGCGCGACGGCCGGTCAGAAGCTCGCCCTTGCCGTTGGCGGCGGCGCCCGGTTCGCACAGGGCGGGACGACCCTCGGCGCAAGGGTTGCAGTGGCCGCAGGACGGCATGAAGACCATGACGACGTGGTCGCCGACGGCCAGATCGGCGACGCCCTCGCCCAGGGCCTCGACCACACCCGCCGCCTCGTGCCCCAGGGCCATGGGCAGGGGGCGGGGGCGGTCGCCGTTGATGACGGAGAGATCCGAATGGCACAGACCCGCCGCCTTGACGGCGACCCGCACCTCGCCCGGACCAGGGTCGTCGAGGGTGACGGTCTCGAGGCTGAGCGGGCGGCTGTCGGCGTAGGGGCGGGCGGCGCCCGTGTGGCGCAGGACGGCGGCGCGGGTGGCGGTCGGCATGGTCAGGGCTCCCATCTGCTGGCAGGCTAGGCGCATGACGTAGCGGAGGCCAAGGGGCGAGGATGGCGGAGCGAAGCAGGGGGAGGCGCGGCGACTATCGGCGGTTCGTGCGGCTGACGACGCGCTGGGCGGACAACGACGCCTATGGCCACGTCAACAACGTCGCCTATTACGCCTTCATCGACACCGCGGTGAATCAGGTGCTGATCGAGGCTGGCCTGCTGGACGTGACGGGGTCGGAAGTGATCGGGGTGGCGGCGGAATCGGGCTGCCGGTTTCACGCCTCGGCCGCCTATCCGGACGTGATCCACGCCGGGGTGCGGGTCGGGCGGCTGGGATCGTCCAGCATCCGCTACGAGGTCGGGCTGTTCCGCAACGACGAGGACGAGGCGACGGCCGAGGGATTCTTCGTCCACGTCATGGTGAGGCGCGACACGATGCGGCCCGCAGCCATCCCCGAGGCGCTGCGGGCGTTTCTGGAAGGGCTCTGAGCCCTAGCGTTCGTCGTACTGGCGCAGCAGGAACAGGGTTCCGACGGCGGTCAGGGCGCCCAGGGCGAAGGCGGCGACGATGGAGCCGGTGGCGGCGGCGGTGGACACCGTGACGGGGCGTTTGGCGTACCATTCGACGATCTCGCCAGCGTGGGCGTGGTCGAGGCCTTCGTCATAGGCGTCGTCCAGATAGGTGTCGTCGGCGGCCATCTGCGTCTCCCGATATTTGGTCTGCGCTAAATCCCCGGCGCAGTCGGGCGGTTCCCTGTCGTGACAGAGGATCGCACATCCAGTAAAGGCCTCGCCTCACGTTTCAGAAATCTGGCAGCGAGATTCATGGCCGGCCACTCGAAATTCAAGAACATCATGCACCGCAAGGGGCGCGCCGACGCCCAGCGGTCGAAGCTGTTCTCCAAACTGTCCCGCGACATCACCGTCGCCGCAAAGTCCGGCATGCCCGACGTGGCGCTGAACCCGCGCCTGCGTCTGGCGGTCAACAACGCCAAGGCCGAAAGCCTGCCCAAGGACGTCATCCAGCGCGCCATCAACAAGGCCGCAGGCGGCGACGTCGATACGATGGAAGAGGTCCGTTACGAGGGCCGGGGTCCGGGCGGCGTGGGCATCATCGTCGAGGCCCTGACCGACAACCGCAACCGCGCGGCGTCGAACATCGGCGCGGCCTTCAAGAAGAACGGCGGCGCCCTGAGCGAGATGAACTCGGTCGCCTTCATGTGGGATAAGGTCGGCCAGATCATCTACAAGGCCGAGGCCGGCACCGAAGACGCCGTCATGGAAGCCGCCATCGAGGCCGGCGCTCAGGACGTCGAGAGCGATCTGGTCAAGCCGGACATCTATGAGGACGCTCCGGGCCACACCATCTGGACCGCCTTCGAGGACCTGAACGAGGTGGCCGAGGCCATGTCCAAGGTTCTGGGCGACCCGAAGTCGACCGCCATCGTGTGGAAGCCGCAGTCGGAAGTGCCGGTCACCGGCGAGGCCGTCGGCACCCTGTTCAAGCTGCTGGACGCGCTGGACGCCGAGGACGACGTGTCGTCGGTCTATTCCAACGAAGACATCTCGGACGAAGACGCCGCCAAGTACGCGGGCTGATCGTCCTGACCGGTCCCTCTAGCGGGGGCAGGTCTCCATCCAGTCCTGATCCGGCTCGGCGGCCCTGAGGTCGCCGAGCGCGGGGATGTTGCGTTCCGCATCCGCGCTGACGGTGATGTAGGAGAGGGCTGAAGCCGTGGGCGCCTCGCGGTTGTAGACGCTCAATGCGAAGGGCGCATGGCCCGGGGCCTCGACACGCCAGACGCTGTTGCTCTCGCCTGCGCCATAGGCGTAGCAGCCGATGGGATCGACGCGGGCGCCGCGCACGCGCAGACCCTCGACCGGATCAAAGGGCACAGGCTCGCCGGTCGCCGACCAGTTGAAGATGATCCGGGTGGTCGGGACGCGCGTCGTCTCGACGTTCAGATCCGCCAACTGGCCCTGCGAGGCCGAACGCCAGCGGACCATGGAGGCGCGACGCTGGACGTCGGCCGGATCGAGCGCCGCAGGGGTGTCCGCGACAAACACCGACAGCAGCGCGTCGATCATCTGGTTGGCGCGCGTGATCTTCGGCCACTGTTCGAGGCAGGCGCCTTCGGCGTAGCTGGCCATGTTGGCGGTTTCGGCCAGGTCCCGGGTGCAGCGCTCCATGAACTGGGCCTGGGTTTCCTGGGCGGCGGCGGGCGTCGCGGCGAGCGGCCACAGGCCGACCAGAGAGGCAACGAAGAGGGCGGCGCGCATGGCGGCTTCCTTTCGGAGATCACGGATCGGCAAAATGCGCCCGATGGCCGGCGCGGGCAAGCGGGAACCCGTCCCGCCGGGGCGGGTTGAGGCGAAACCCCGCCATTGCCGAAAGCAAGCCTGACTGATGGACATCACCCAGCTGATCCTTGACGACCACGCCGAGCAACGGCGGCTGTTCTCGATCATCGAGCAGATCGACCCGGCCGAGGTGGAGGCGCTGGATGCGGTGTGGGGGCGGCTGTCGGCCTTTCTGGACGCCCACGCCGAAGCCGAGGAGCAGCATTTCTATCCGCAGCTGCTGAAGCTGGGCGAAGGCGCCAACGACGCCGAGGACGGAACCGTCGAGGGCGAGACCGAGGACGCGATCGAGGATCACAACAAGCTGCGCGACGCGGTCAAGGCGGTGGCGGGCCATCGGGTGGGATCCCCGGAGTGGTTCGCCGCCGTGGGCGAGGCCAATGTGGTCAATTCCAAGCATATGGGCGAGGAGGAGCGGCAGGGCCTGACGGACTTCCGGCTGAACGCCGACCTGGCGACACGTCATGCGCTGGGCGTGCGCTTCGCCGCCTTCACCGCGCGACACATCACAGGGGTCAAGCCTGTGAACAAGGACCCGGAAGCCTATGTCGAGAAGCATGGCTGACGTTCAGCTTCCTCCACGGTCCTGCTAGGCTGTCGACGCGCGACGCCGGGGAGGGCTGGATGACGGACGATATGGACCCGCGGCTTGATCTGCCGGGCGCGACGACGCCGCCGGTCGAGGGTCGCCGCTGGCTGTGGGTGAAGCTGGGCGTCTGGGGCGTGGCCCTGGCGCTGATCATCGGCGCGGCCTGGAGCGTGGCCTGGGTGTTGTCGAACGTCAGGGTGCGGCTGGACCTGCCGCCGGCGGCCGAGGCGCCGCCGGCCGAGACCCTGCCGTCCTACACCGCGCCGCCGGAGGCCGCGCCGGCGTCCTATGAGACTGACGAGGGAGAGGTGATCACCCGCCCCGTCTGGCTGCAGGCGCCCCGGCCTGAGTATCCGGAGAGGGCCCAGCGGGCCGGGGCGGAGCGCGGCATGGCGCGACTGGAGTGCCAGGCGGGCGCCGACGGCCACATCCGAAGCTGCCGGATCGTCGAGGAGTCGCCGGTCGGCGTCGGTTTCGGCCAGCAGGCGGTGGCGGCGACGATGAGGGCGCGGGTCCAGCCAAGACTCGTCGACGGCC
Source organism: Brevundimonas sp. UBA4553 (assembly GCF_002387245.1). Lineage (GTDB taxonomy): Bacteria > Pseudomonadota > Alphaproteobacteria > Caulobacterales > Caulobacteraceae > Brevundimonas. The sequence goes on along the minus strand of NZ_DGLD01000010.1, from coordinate 106,671 downwards.
ATCCTGTCGAAAGCCGGGTGGCCTTCACCGCTCGCTACCGTCTGGAATAGGGGAACGGGGCGGCGGGCCTGACCGTTGCCGTGGGATGAATCTGTCCGAGATCGAGAGTTTCGCCCTGCCGATCGTGGGCGCGGTCGTCGCCGGCGGCCTGATCGGGCTGGAGCGGGAGTGGCGGGGGCGTGCGGCCGGGTTTCGCACCCACATCCTGGTCAGTCTGGCCTCGGCCCTGCTGATGCTGGCGGCCATGGGGCAGGCGGACTGGGCGTTTCGCGCTCTGCCGGATGAGAACATCGTCACCGACCCGACGCGTATGGCGCACGGGGTGCTGACGGGCATTGGCTTTCTGTGCGCGGGAGTGATCTTCCGAACCGGCTTTTCCATCCACGGCCTGACGACGGCCGCCAGTCTGTGGATCACCTCCGCGCTGGGGCTGCTGTTCGGAGCGGGGCTGTTCACCCTGGGCGTGGTGGGGACGGTGGTGACCGGGGTGATCCTGATCGCATTGCGACTGGTGAGCGTGAGGCTGCCGGCGCGGGTGCTGACGGACGTGGAGGTGCGCTGGCGCCGCGACGGACCCTCGCCCGAGGCCGAGGTCGAGGCGGCGCTGAAGGCGATTGATCCCTCGCCCCGGCATGACCGCTTCGAGCTGATCGACGGCGGGGCGGTGGTGCGGCGCAGCTGGCGCATCAAGGCGGGCGGCGAGGTCGAGCTGAAGGGACTGGCGGCGCGGCTGTGCGCCCTGCCGGGGGTCACCGACTATGTGCTGGACCCGCGCGACGACTGAGGCGGGCCGGGCCTCTTGTCCCCAGGCGCGGCGCGGTCCACCGTGAACGGTCCTGTGCAGCTTGAGGGTCGGACATGACGGTAGGCGGGGCGTTGGCCGGAACACTGGATCTGGCCCTGATCGGGCCGGTGGCGGCTGCGATGGTCGCGGGCGGCCTGATCGGGATCGAGCGGACCTATCACGGCCATCCGGCGGGGTTCCGCACCCATATACTGGTCTGCATGACCTCGTGCGTGCTGATGCTGGCGGCCATGCACCAGGCGACCTGGGCTTTTGTCGCCCTGCCGGACCAGCGGCTGGTGATCGACCCGACGCGGATGTCGCACGGCATCCTGACCGGCATCGGCTTCCTGTGCGCGGGGGTGATCTTCCGCGAGGGCTTCTCGGTGCATGGGCTGACCACGGCGGCTTCGTTGTGGACCACCTCGGCGGTGGGGGTGATGTTCGGGATCGGGATGTGGGACCTCGGCTTCATCGCCGGCGGGGCCACCCTGCTGGTGCTGGCCATCCTGCGCTTTCTGGACGCCCGCCTGCCGCACGTCGGGGTGGTGGACGTCACCCTGCGCTGGACGCGGGCCTCGGTCCCGGGCGAGGCGACCTTACGCGACCTGCTCTCGGACAGCGGGTTGAAGCCGGTGCGCATCGGCCATGTGGTCAGCCACGACGGCCAGATTCACGAACACCACATCAAGGCGCGCGGGCCGATGCCGCTGAACGTCGCCGGCCTGTCGACACGCCTGGCGGAGCAGGGCGGGCTGGCCGGTTTTTCAGTCATGCCGAGGGACGACTGAGGCAAGGCGCAACCGGTATTTTGGCCGCCGGTACGTTCCAGATGCGGTTCTGGATGTGCGGCATCTGGCCGCCCGGTGCGGCCGGAACGTCGGGGAGGCTGGAGGCTTTTCGGGGACAGGCGGCCTGGCCGCGTCATCCGAAAAGGTCGCTTCATGATCCGCACAGCCCTGCTTTCCGCCGTCGCCCTGACGGCGCTGGCCGCCACCCCCACGCTGGCCCAGTCGGACCGGGAGGCCTGGACCGGTCCCTATGTCGGGATCTTCGGCGGCTACGCCACGGCCAATGACGACGATGACGAGCGGTTGGGCTTCGACCGCAATCTGGACGGTCGCTACGGCGACACGGTCGCCACGGCGGCGGGGGCGGACGCCTTCAGCCCCGGCTTCTGCGGCGGCGCCGCCAACAATCCCACGGCGGCCGGCGGTTGCGACAAGGATTCCGGCGGGGCCGAGGCCGGCGTGCGCGTGGGCTACGACTGGCGCTTCGGCAACATCGTCGCCGGCGTCCTGGGCGAATACAGCGTGACCAGCGTCGAGGACTCGGCGACCGGGTTCAGCACAACCCCCGCCAACTACACCTTCACCCGCGATCTGGAGCAGGTGGCCGCGGCGCGCCTGCGGCTCGGCTACGCCATGGGGCCGACCCTGATCTATGGCACGGGCGGCTATGCCTACGGCAAGTTCGACAACCGCTTCCGCAGCAGCAACACCGCCAACAGCTTCACCGTCACCTCGGACGCCGATGACGGCGACGGCTGGCAGGCCGGGGGCGGCGTTGAATACGCCCTGGGCGGCGGTCTGACGGTCAACGGCGAATACCTCTACACCTCGTTGGAAGCCGACAGCCCCGTGGTCCGCGTGGGCCAGGGCACGGCCCCGGCGACCAATCCCTTTGTCCTGGCGCCCAATACGACGGGCACGGACATGATCCGCAGCAACGGCCGCTTCGGCGCGCACCAGGTGCGGATCGGGATGAACTACCGCTTCTGATCGTCCTCACCGGAAGCGGTGGAGCAGCGAAGGCCGGTCGCCCTGCGATCGGCCTTTTCCGCGCGTCGGGCGGTCCGGTCATTGTTCGTCAACCTCGTTTGGGGCATGACTGGAACGAATGACGAACGTAACGACTCGAATCCTGGGCCTGGACCCCGGTTTGCGGCGCACCGGCTGGGGCGTGATCGAAAGCGAGGGCAGTCGCCTGCGCTGGATCGCGCACGGGGTGGTGACGCCTGCCGAGAAGGCGCCCTTCTCGGAACGGCTGTTGCATCTGCTGGAGGAGGTGGGCTCGATCTGCGCCTCATATTCCTGTGACGAGGCGGCGATCGAGGAGGTCTTCGTCAACATGAACGGGGCCTCGACGCTGAAGCTGGGCCATGCGCGGGCGGCGGTCATGCTGGCCCCGGCAAGAGCGGGCTTGAGCGTGGCGGAATACGCCCCCAGCCTGGTCAAGAAGGCGGTCGTCGGCGCCGGGCAGGCGGACAAGAGCCAGGTGGCCTTCATGATCAAGCGGCTGCTGCCGGCGGCGGGCGAGGTGAAGGCGGACGCGGCGGACGCCCTGGCGGTGGCCGTCACCCACGCGCACCATCGGCGTTCCCTGAGTCTGGGTGCGAGCCTGAGGGGGGCGGCATGATCGGTCGTTTGCGCGGGGTTCTGGCCGAGGTCGGGGAGGCGGAATGCCTGATCGACTGCGGCGGGGTGGGCTATGTGGCGGCCTGCGGGGCGCGGACCTTGGGGCGGTTGCCGGCGCCGGGCGACGAGACGACCCTCTATATCCATAGCCAGTGGAGCGAGGACGCGGGGCCGCGTCTGTATGGCTTCCTGTCCCGCGACGAGCGGCGGGCCTTCACCCTGCTGCTGGCCATTCAGGGCGTGGGGCCGAAGGCGGCGCTGGCCGTGCTGGACGTCCTGCCGCCGGGGGAACTGGCCAGCGCCGTGGCGCGTGAAGACAAGGCGGCGGTGGCGCGCGCCAATATGGTGGGACCGAAACTGGCGCTGCGCATCGTCACCGAACTGAAGGGCAAGGCCCTGGGCGACGGGCATTTCGCGCCGAGCGCGCCGGGCGTCCACGCCGAGGTCGCCGCCGCCCCGCCGCCGCCGAGCGTGACGGGCGAGGCGGTCGCCGCCCTGCTGGGGCTGGGCATAGCCGAGGTCAATGCGCGCCGGGCGGTGGATCAGGCGCTGATCCGGCTGGGGGATGAGGCGGAGCTGTCGGCGGTCATCCGCGCGGCGCTGCAGGAGCTGGGGCGGTGACTTTTCACATCCGCTCATCCCCGCGGAGGCGGGGACCCAGTGCTTTGGCTTTCGGCGCCGTCGCCCGGTATGAAGATGCAATGACTGTGACCGTGCGTCGTGTTGCTCAAACCTGGGTCCCCGCCTCCGCGGGGATGAGCGGTCAATCATGAGCGAGCGTCTGGTGACCGGCGACGCCGCGCCGGGCGAGCAGCACGACCGCGCGCTGCGCCCGCAGACGCTGAACGAGTTCGTCGGTCAGTCGGCGGCCAAGGGCAATCTGAAGGTCTTCATCGACGCGGCGCGCGGGCGCTCGGAGGCGCTGGACCACGTCCTGCTGTTCGGGCCGCCGGGGCTGGGCAAGACGACGCTGGCGCAGATCGTGTCGCGCGAGCTGGGCGTGGGGTTCCGGGCGACGTCGGGGCCGATCCTGGCCAAGGCGGGCGATCTGGCGGCGATCCTGACCAATCTGGAGCCGCGCGACGTCCTGTTCATCGACGAGATTCACCGCATGTCGCCGCTGGTGGAGGAGATCCTCTATCCGGCGATGGAGGATCATGTGCTGGACCTGATCATCGGCGAGGGGCCGTCGGCGCGCAGCGTGCGCATCGACCTGGCGCCCTTCACCCTGGTCGGGGCGACGACGCGGGCGGGGCTGCTGGCCACGCCGCTGCGGGACCGGTTCGGCATTCCGCTGCGGCTTGAGTTCTATTCGCCCGAGGAACTGACGGCGGTGATCCGGGGCGCGGCGCGCAAGATGGGCGCGGCCATCACCGAGGACGGGGCGATGGAGATCGCGCGCCGGGCGCGGGGCACGCCGCGCATCGCAGGGCGTCTGTTGCGGCGGGTGCGCGATTTCGCCGACGCCGAGGGCGGCACGATCGACCGGCTGGCGGCGGCGCGGGCGCTGGCGCGGCTGGAGGTCGACGAGGCGGGGCTGGACAGTCTGGACCGGCGCTTCCTCAAGGCCCTGATCGAGAACTACGGCGGTGGGCCGGTGGGCATGGACACGCTGGCGGCTGCGATCGCCGAGGCGCGCGACGCGGTCGAGGACGTGATCGAACCCTATCTGCTGCAACAGGGCTTCATCATGCGCACGCCGCGCGGGCGGGTGGCCTGCGCGCGGGCCTATGAGCATCTGGGACTGGAGGCGCCGAAGGTTCAGGCCGCGCCGCCGCCGGACCTGTTCGGGCCGTAGGAGGGGCTCGCAAAGGGACTTCACCCGTGCGCCAAACCCGGCCATGCTCGCGCCTGAAGGAGACGGGCGATGGCGCGACGCGGGATCGGGACGGACCAGAAGATCGCGGTGCTGGGCGCAGCCGTGCTGCTGCTCGGTGCGCTGAGCCTGGTCGCCTTGAACCAGGGCGCGCGTTTCGGGCCGAAGCAGGCGACGCCGGCGGAACGGGCGCTGAGCCAGGTGAAGGCGCAGATGGGGCCGGGCGCCGAGGTGCGCTATCTGGAGACGGGCAAGCGCCGCGCCGTCTGCGGCTATGCCGGGATCGCCGGACAGAAGCCGGCCGTGGCCTTCGTCTCGCGCCCCAACCGCATTCTGATGGGCGACGATCCCCTGGGCGCCGAGTTCGCGGAAATGAAGGCGCAGTTCTGTCCCGGCTTCAATGCGGCCGCATCGACGGCTAAGGCTTCGGTGACGACGACCGTTCAGGGCTGACGATGACCGATCAACCGACCGCCGGCCGATTCGACGGGCTGGATCACCTGCTGCCCGTGCGGGTCTATTACGAGGACACCGACTTCACCGGGCTGGTCTATCACGCCAACTATGTCCGTTATTTCGAGCGCGGGCGGTCGGACTTCCTGCGGCTGGCCGGGGTGGGTCACGCCGAACTGCTGGAGCAGGACGAGCCGCTGGCCTTCGTGGTGGCCACGCTGAACCTGACCTACGTCAAGCCGGCCCGGATCGACGACGCCCTGGTGGTGCGGACCCGCTATGAGGCGATCAGGGGGCCGCGCCTGATCATTCGCCAGACGGTCGAGCGCGACGGCGAGGTCCTGTGCCGGGCCGATGTGGTCGCGGTCTGCATCCATCTGGACGGCCGACCTCGACGACCGACAAAGCGGCTGGTCGAGCTGGTGACGCCGTGGCTCTCCGGTGAAGCTTCGCAATAACGAGGTTGTCAGATGCGGCCCCCGTGACGCGGGACGCGACGACGGCTAGACCCGCCGCCATGAAACCGCCACGTCCGCCCGCTCGAAAAGGGTAGACGACACCGGACCCATCCAAGGACGCCGCATGACCGCCCCAGTCGACGCTTCGCTACTGAATCCCATCGCCCTGTTCAACCAGGCGGATCTGGTCGTGAAGGTGGTGATGATCGGCCTGGCCGCGGCCTCGGTCTGGTCGTGGACCATCATCATCGACAAGGCCGTGCGCTTCACCCGCATGAACGCCCGCGCGACTGAGTTCGAGAAGCAGGTCGAGAGCGGCCGGTCGCTGGAAGATGTCGCGGCGCAGGCCGGGGCGCAGCCGGTCGATCCCCTGCCGCGCATGCTGGTGCTGACCTTGCAGGACTGGCGCGAGGCGCGGTCGCGCGGGGCCATGACCGACACCCAGGGTAATATGCTGATCGCCCGCATCGACCGCGCCCTGGATTCGGTCATCGCCCGCGAGAGCCAGAAGATCGAGAACGGCCTGGGCGTGCTGTCGGTGGTAGCCACGGCCTCGCCCTTCATCGGCCTGTTCGGCACGGTCTGGGGCATCATGAACGCTTTCGGCAACATCGCTAAGGCGGGCAACACCAATCTGACGACCGTGGCGCCGGCCATCGCCGAGGCCCTGTTCGCCACGGCTATCGGTTTGGCGGCGGCCATCCCGGCCTACATCGCCTTCAACGCCTTCTCGGTGTCGGCGGGCAAGTTCACGGGCCGTCTGGAAGCCTTTGCCGACGATCTGCAATCGGCCATCGCCCGGCGCCTGGGCGCGCCCTCGGCTCCGCCGCCGCCGCCGGTCCCTTCGTCCGACCTGAACCTGCGTCGGGGCGCCTGATCCATGGCCCTGGGTGGAGGAGGGGGCGGAAGCGCGGGCGGGCGCGGTCGTCGCCGCGCGCGCAAGCGGCCGCTGAGTGAAATCAACGTCACGCCGCTGGTCGACGTCATGCTGGTCCTGCTGATCATCTTCATGATCTCGGCGCCGCTGCTGACGGTCGGCGTCCCGGTGGAGCTGCCCAAGACCGAGGCCAGCGCGGTCGAGACGACCGACAAGCCGATCACGGTCTCGATCGATCAGAACGGGGCCATCTTCATCGGCGAGGGCGAGGTCCGCTGGGAACAGCTGGCGATCCGCGTGGCCGAAGAGGGCGGGGCGGATGCGCGCGACAAGGCGGTCTTCATCCGCGCCGACGGCCGCGCGCCCTATCAGGCCGTGGCCCGCGTGATGGCCCGCCTGTCGGCCTCGGGCTTCACCAAGCTGAACCTGATCACCGACACGGCCGCCGACGAGACGGCGGAGGGCTGACGGCTTGCGTCGACCCAGTCCCGCCATCGCCGGATCGCTCGCGCTGCACGCCGGCGTGGTGGCGCTCGCGCTTGTGTCGTGGTCGTCGAAGGACGAGCCCAAGCCGCTGGTGAACTCGGTGCCGGTGTCGATCGTCTCGGACATCGAGATCGCCGCCGCGCCAGCCGACAATCCGCAACCGGAGCCCTCGCCCGAGGACGGGGCGACGGCGCCGGTCGAGACGCCGCCGGAAACGGTCCCGCCGGAGCCGACGCCGTCTCCGCCGCCGCCCGCCCCGCGTCCGACGCCGCCGGCCCCGCGTCCCACGCCGAGGCCGCCGGAAAAGGCGCCCGCGCCGCGCCCGACGCCTGCGCCGACGCCGCGTCCGACCCCGCCGCGTCCGACCCCGCCCGCGCCCGAGAAGGCGCGCCCCACGCCGCCGGCCCCCGCGCGGCCGACTCCGCCCGCACCGGCCCGTCCGGCGCCCGCCAAGCCTGCGCCCGGTCTGGACCTGGACGCTCTGGCGGGCCCGCCGCGCCCGACCCCGAACCGGGGCCGTCCGGCCACGGGGCAGCAGGGATCGGGGACAGCCTCGCGCGCCACCGGCCCGCAGTTGGCGGCCCTAGGCGGACAGGTGACGCCGAACTGGAACCTGAATTGCGATATGCCGGGGATGGATGATCTGGTGATCCGCGTCACCGTGCGGTTGAGCGCCGACGGGGACATCGTCGGGTCGCCGCGCCTGCAGGACACGCGCAGCGACCCGACCTGGCGGGCGGCTTCGGAAGCCATGTTGCGGGCGCTGCGGGCGACGTCGCCGTTCACGGTTCCTGCCGGTTTCCAAGCTCAGGACGTGCCGTTCCGATTTGAAACCGCGCGTCAGTGCGGCGGCCGCTAAGGCAGGGGCGAGAACTGGACAATGAACCCTCTCCCGGCGGGAGAGGGCTTGAGCCTCCAAGAGCGAAGCGATTGGGTCAGGCGAAAGGGTGAGGGGCTAATGACTGCCTTCGGCGTAAGCCGTTGCGCGGCGCCTGTCGCCGACTTCAACGAACGACCCTCATCCGGCCCTTCGGGCCACCTTCTCCCATCGGAGAAGGGATCGAGGGGGCAGCGCCGCAGGAAAGCGTGCCTCCAAGTCTGAAAGTCGCCCCATTCCGGGGCAAGCTTGTCTTTCACAAGCTGGTTTTTGTCATACGGTCTGGCGATAAGGACCGACGATCCGTCCAACTCTGGGAGCCCTTCATGCGTCTGCACCTTCTCCTCGCCTCGGCCGCGGCGGTCGTCATGGCGGCCCCGGCGATGGTTCAGCCCGCTTCGGCCCAGACCCAGCCACAGGCGACGGCGGCGGCTGCGCCGATGCAGGATGTGGTGGTGGACGAGGGCGTGCTGCGGCCGCTGCAGATCGCCGTGGTGCCCTTCGCCGGGCAGAACGGGCCGCAGATCTCGAACGTCATCAGCGGCAACCTGAAGCGCTCGGGCTTCTTTGACCCGCTGAACCCGGCGAGCTTCATCGAGACGGGGCTGACCCTCGCCAATGCGCCGAACTTCCCGCAGTGGACCTCGATCGGGGCGCAGGCGGTGCTGTACGGCGGCGTCACGCCGCGCGCCGATGGGCGGGTGGACGTGGGCTTCCGCCTGTACGACCCGTACCGCCAGTGCCAGCTGGTCAGCTATCAGTTCACCGCCACGAGCGAACAGTGGCGTCGGATCGCGCACAAGATTTCGGACGTCATCTATCAGCGCATGACGGGCGAGGCGGGCTTCTTTGATTCGCGCGTCCTGTTCGTGTCCGAGAGCGGCACCCAGTTGAACAAGCTGTCGCGCCTGACCATCGTCGATCAAGACGGCTACAACCCCGTCTTCCTGACCCAGGGCGACGAGATCATCATGTCGCCGCGCTTCTCGGCGTCCAACCCGGACGAGGTCACCTATGTGGCCCTGGGCAAGGACTACAGCCGCATCTACCTCTACAACCTGTCGACGGGCCGCCGCGAGAGCCTGGGCGAGTTCGACGGGCAGGTGCTGGCGCCGCGCTTCTCGAACGACGGGTCCAAGATCGCCTTCTCGATCATTCGCGGCGGCAACACCGACGTCTATGTGATGAACCTGCGCACGCGTCAGCTGTCGCGTCTGACCAGCGACCCCGGCATCGACACCTCGCCGTCGTTCAGCCCGGACGGCAACCAGATCGTCTTCACCTCCGACCGCTCGGGTTCGGCGCGCCTTTACACCATGCGGGCGGACGGCTCGGGCCAGCGCCCGATCTCGCGTGGCGGCGGCATCTATACGGCCCCGGCCTGGAGCCCGCGCGGCGACATGATCGCCTTCACCAAGCAGTCGGGCGGCCGCTTCCACATCGGAGTGATGAAGTCGGACGGGACAGGCGAGCGCATCCTGTCGTCCAGCTATTTCGAGGAAGGCCCGTCCTGGGCGCCGAACGGCCGCTACATCGCCTTCGCGCGCCAGAGCCCGGGCGGCGACACCCGCCTGTGGACCGTCGACCTGTCGGGTCGCGTGGTGGCGCAGGCGGGCTATGACGGACGCGGTTCGGACCCGGCGTGGTCGGGTCTGCTGGACGCCCCGCCGGCCAGCCTGGGCATCGGTCAGGGCGCGGATTCCTGCCCCGCCTGACGGGGGTTACGGCTTCGTGAGATCACGAGCGGAGCCATTCCCATAAACTGTGCGTTATCGCGTCTGGCGCGGCTGGATGCCGCGGTCTAGCAGAGCCGGATAAAGCCAAGCTTGAGGCCGCCGTCCTCAGACTAGAATACAAGGAGACGACCCAATGAATTCCTCGACCCTGATCAAGCTGGCCGCCGTCAGCGCCGCCGTCGCCGCCCTGGCCGCCTGCGCGCCCAAGCCCAAGGTGGAGCCGGCCGTGCCGGTGGAACCGGCCCAGCCCACCGGCCCGCAATACCCGACCGCCCCGACCGGCCCCGTGACCGGCGGCAACGTCGGCGCCGCCGCGCCGGGCTCGGAGCAGGACTTCGTCGTCAACGTCGGCGATCGCATCTACTTCGATCTGGACTCCTATTCGGTGCGCCCGGAAGCCCAGCCGCGTCTGGACGCCCAGGCCGCCTGGCTGCAGCGCTATCCGCAGGTCACGGTTCGCATCGAGGGCAACGCCGACGAACGCGGCACCCGTGAATACAACCTGGCCCTGGGCGCCCGTCGCGCCGAGGCCGTCCGCACCTATCTGATCCAGCGCGGCGTGCCGGCTGGCCGTATCGACACCATCAGCTTCGGCAAGGAGCGTCCGATCGCCGAGGGTTCGAACGAGTCCGCCTGGGCCCAGAACCGCAACGCCCACACCGCGATCGTGTCGGGCGCCCCCCGCTAAACCGGGCGACAGCGTCAGAATGACGGGAGGCGTCGGCTTTGCAGCCGGCGCCTCTTTTCTTTGCGGGCGCAGCGGATCAAAGTCCGCGCCGAATCCGGGGGGAAGCGGAATGATTGATCTGGAAGCAGCGGGCGGCGCCATGACGGGCGGCATCATCGCAGGGGCCATCGAGAAGCCGACCGGAAAGTCGGGCGAGCATCATGCGGTCTGCGCCGACTGCGGCGCCGAGGTGACGGGCCGCTTCTGCGCCAACTGCGGTCAGGCGGCCCATGTGCACCGCACCCTGCTGCATCTGGGCGAGGAACTGCTGCACGGGGTCATGCATTTCGACGGCCGCTTCTGGCGGACCCTGCCGCTGCTGATCGTCAACCCCGGGCGGCTGACGCGTGAATGGGTGCAGGGCAAGCGGACGCGCTACGTCTCGCCTCTGGCCATGTTCCTGTTCACCCTGTTCGTCATGTTCTTCGCCCTGAGCTTCATGCCGCATTCGGAGATGAAGCTGCAGGGGCTGCCGGAGCAGATCGCCGCCCAGCGCGAGGCGATCGCGGAGGCCGAGGTGGTCGTCGCCGCCGCCCAGAGGGAGGTCGATGCGGCCACGGCGGCGATGGAGCCGGCCGGCGACGCGCCTCCGCCGGTCAACAGCGGCGCGCGGGCGGGCGTGTCCGCCGGCGTTCTGGCCGCGGCCCAGGCCGGAGTGATCAACGAAAAGGCCAAGCTGGCGCGGCTGGAGCACGACGCTCTCGAGGGGCGCAAGGACGGGCTGTCGCCGGGCTCCTGGCAGGCGCAGGTGGCCGATATCGCCGCCGACGTGGGCAAGAACGGCGAGACCAACGGCCTGACCAAGACCGTGGCCAAGAAGCTGAAGAACCCGGACCTGGCGCTCTACAAGCTGCAGCAGACCATCTACAAGTTCGCCTTCCTGCTGGTGCCGCTGTCGATCCCCTTCGTGGCCCTGATGTTCCTGTGGAAGCGGGGCTTCACCCTGTATGATCACGGGGTCTTCGTGCTGTATTCGCTGACCTTCATGTCGCTGCTGCTGATGGCGGTGGTGGTGCTGGCGACGACGGTGAAGGGGGCGGGGGCTGTCGCGGGACTGGTGGCGAGTTTGATTGTCCCGGTCCACATGTTCGCCCAGTTGAAGGGCGCCTACAGCCTGAAGATCTTCTCGACCCTGTGGCGGACGGTGGCCCTGCTGATCTTCTGCGAGATCGCCGCCACCCTGTTCATCGTGTCGATCATCTACCTGGGGCTGGGACACTGACCCGGGCCTGGATCTCGGCCTTGCGAGCGCCGCAAATCGGTGGGACGACTTGAGACATGCTTAAGCTGACTTTTTCCAAATCCGCCGCCATGACGGCCATCGGTCTGACCCTGATCGGAGGCGCGGTCGTCGCCCAGGTCGCGCCGATGGAGCCAGTCCAGTGGGACAAGCGCCGTCTGGACCAGCTGGACCGCAATGTCCGCCGTCTGGAACGCGCTCTTACCCAGAGGAACGCCGCCGGCCAGCCGGTGCTGGTCGAACCCGATCCCGAGGTCGTGGCCATGCAGGGCCAGCTTCAGATCATGGAGCGTCGCTTGTCGGATCTGGAGCAGACCTTCCAGCGGGTGAACGCGGACGGCGAGCGCCTGACCTTCCAGCTGGACGAGGCCACGCGCGACAACGCCGCCCTGAGCCGTCGCCTGCGCGATCTGGAAGGCCGGGTCGAGCGCGCCGAGAAGGCGGCCGAGGAAGAGGCGGAGTTGAACGGGCCGATCGTCGCCCACTCGCCGACCGGCGACGCCGCCCAGGACTTGACGGCGGCGCTGCGTTTGTTGGGGACCGACGGCGTGCGCGGGCAGCGCGCGCTGGAGACGGTGATCGTCACCTGGCCCAATACGCCGCAGTCGCGTGAAGCGAATTCGCGCCTGGGCGACGTCTATGTCGCCGCGCGCGAAAACGCCGCCGCCGTGCCGGCCTACGCCGCCGCCCTGAACGGCTGGCCGCGCACGCCCTGGGCGCCGGAGACGACGCTGAAACTGGCCGAGGCCCTGCGCGCCACCGACCGGGCCACCCAGGCCTGCGGCGCGCTGACCGAGTTCACCCGCCGCTACGCCGAGACGGCGACGGCGGCGCAGAAGACCCGCGCCACGCAGCTGCGCACGCGGGCGAACTGCAGCTGACGCCAGCCGACGCCGACGGCCTGACCGGCCGGGCGTTCGCCCGGCTGGATGCGCGGCTGGATGCGGAAAGGGCCGAGCCGGTGGCGGTGGCCCTGTCGGGCGGGGGCGACTCCATGGCCCTGCTGCATCTCGCCGCCGACTGGACCAAGGCCCACGGACGGCGGCTGCTGGCCCTGACAGTGGATCACAATCTCAACGCTCTGAGCGCGGACTGGACCCGGTTCGCGGGCGAGGCGGCGCGGGCGGTCGGGGCTGACTGGCGATCCCTTCGCTGGAACGATGCGGCGAGCGGGCCAGGGCTGACGGCGCGGGCGCGGGCGGCGCGACATGGATTGATCGCCGAGGCGGCCCGCGACGCGGGCGCGCGGGTAGTGCTGCTGGCCCATACCGCCGACGACGTGGCCGAGGCTGACTGGATGCGGGCGCGGGGCTCGACCCTGGGCCGCGTGCGCGAGTGGTCGCCGTCGCCGGTCTGGCCCGAGGGGCGGGGGCTGATGCTGTTGCGGCCGCTATTGAACGAGCGGCGCGAGGTCCTGCGGGACTATCTGACCGGGCGGGGGCAGGCCTGGATCGAGGATCCGGCTAATGCGGATGCGCGGTTCGGGCGCAGTCGGGCGCGGGCGGCGTTGGCGAGCGCCTTGGCGGGAGACGTGGATCGCGCGGCCTTCCCCCCCCGGTTGCTGCGCGACCACCCTCCCCAGCAAGGGGAGGGTGAGGCAGGGCTGATGGCCTGGGCCGGCGTGCTGGAAATCCCGCGGGGCGCTCCGGCGGCCAGGTTGGCGGCGGCGCTGGTTTGCGCAGGCGGCGGGGCGGTTCCGCCGCGCGGGGATCGGCTGGCGGGACTGATGGCGCGTCTAACGGCGGGCGAAGACTTCACGGCGGGACTGACGGGAGCGCGGATCGAGGCGGAGGGGACGAGAGTCCTGCTGATGCGCGAGCCCGGCGAGATGCGTAGGCGAGCGCCCGAGGCGATGATGCTGACGCCGGGCGTGGGGGCCGTCTGGGACGGTCGGTTCGAGATCACGGCGCGCGCTGCCGGCTGGCGCGTGACGGTGGCGGAAGGACGTCTGGCGCGGCTGTCGGCCGGGGATCGGCGGGTGCTGGCGGGACTTCCGCCCGCGGCGCGGGGCGGGCTGCCCGTGCTGATCCGAGACGGCGAGGATGCGCCGGTTCTTGCATGGCGAGCGGCGACGGTGCGGATGTTGGCGCCGCAGCGTCTGAGGCTGGCCTTGGGCGAAACGACGCAGGAAGCCGACCTCTTTCACCCCATGCATGGCGAAACGCCGCCGACTGACCTATTTTCGTAGAAAGACTGCCGATCGGCGGAGCCCGAGGGCGTTCGCCGAGAAACCGAGGATCGAATGAATCTGCGTAATTTCGCCATCTGGGGCGTGATCCTGCTGGGCCTGGTCGCGGTCTACGCCGCCATCGGGCCGAACGCAGGCGGGGCCATGCCGGGCGCCAAGGCCGCGGCGGCGGGCCGTCCCGACCCCATCACCTATTCGCAGTTGATCACGGCCATCAACGGTCAGGAGATCAAGACGGCGACGGTGCGCGGCGACACGGTGAACGGCGTCTACAAGAACGACACCAAGTTCACGACCGTGACGCCCCTGCCCAACGCCGACATCATCGACAAGATGCAGGCCGCCGGCGCGACGGTGGACGTCAAGAGCACGCGCCAGCCCTGGTGGTCAGGCCTGCTGGGCCTGCTTCTGCCGGTGGCCCTGATCATCGCCTTCTGGTTCTTCATCATGAACCGGATGCAGGGCGGGGCGAAGGGCGCCATGGGCTTCGGCAAGTCCAAGGCCAAGCTGCTGACCGAGCACAAGGGCCGCAAGACCTTCGAGGACGTCGCCGGCGTGGACGAGGCCAAGGAAGAGCTGCAGGAGGTCGTCGACTTCCTGAAAGATCCGGGCAAGTTCCAGCGTCTGGGCGGCAAGATCCCCAAGGGCGCCCTGCTGGTGGGGCCTCCGGGCACCGGCAAGACCCTGCTGGCGCGCGCGGTGGCGGGCGAGGCGGGCGTGCCCTTCTTCTCGATCTCGGGTTCGGACTTCGTCGAGATGTTCGTCGGCGTCGGCGCCAGCCGCGTGCGCGACATGTTCGAGCAAGCCAAGAAGAATGCTCCGTGCATCATCTTCATCGATGAAATCGACGCCGTGGGTCGCCATCGTGGCGCGGGACTCGGCGGCGGCAACGACGAGCGCGAGCAGACCCTGAACCAGCTGCTGGTCGAGATGGATGGCTTTGAGTCCAACGAAGGCATCATCCTGATCGCAGCGACCAACCGTCCCGACGTTCTGGACCCGGCCCTGCTGCGTCCCGGCCGCTTCGACCGTCAGGTCGTAGTGCCGAACCCCGACGTTTCAGGCCGCGAGCGTATTCTGCGCGTGCACATGAAGGACGTGCCGCTGGCCGCCGACGTGAATGTGAAGACGATCGCGCGCGGCACGCCGGGCTTCTCGGGCGCCGACCTGGCCAACCTGGTCAACGAAGCCGCCCTGATGGCCGCCCGCAAGGACCGCCGCATGGTCACGCACCGCGACTTCGAGGACGCCAAGGACAAGGTCATGATGGGCGCCGAGCGCAAGTCCATGGCCATGAACGAGGAAGAGAAGCGCCTGACCGCCTATCACGAAGGCGGCCACGCCATCGTCGCCATCAACGTCAAGATGGCCGACCCGGTGCACAAGGCGACCATCGTCCCGCGCGGACAGGCTCTGGGCATGGTGATGCAGCTGCCGGAAGGCGACCGCTATTCCATGAAGTACCAGCAGATGGTCGACCGCATCGCCATCATGGCGGGCGGCCGCGTGGCCGAGG
Source organism: Brevundimonas sp. UBA4553 (assembly GCF_002387245.1). Taxonomy (GTDB): domain Bacteria; phylum Pseudomonadota; class Alphaproteobacteria; order Caulobacterales; family Caulobacteraceae; genus Brevundimonas. Next base: position 91,096 of record NZ_DGLD01000010.1, on the reverse strand, counting down.
AGCTGATCTTCGGCAAGGAGAACATCACCTCGGGCGCCAGCTCCGACATCCAGCAGGCGACCAAGCTGGCCCGCCGCATGGTGACGCAGTGGGGCTTCTCGGACGTGCTGGGCACCGTGGCCTATGGCGAGAACGAGCAGGAGGTCTTCCTGGGCCACTCGGTCGCGCGCAGCCAGAACATCTCCGAGGAGACCGCCCGCCTGATCGACAGCGAGGTCAAGAAGCTGGTCACCTCCGGCTGGGACGAGGCGCGCCAGATCCTGACCGACAAGGCCGACGATCTGGAGAAGCTGGCCCAGGCCCTGCTGGAATACGAGACCCTGTCGGGTCACGAGATCACCGACCTGCTGGAAAAGGGCGTGACCCCGAACCGCGACGACGCCAACTCGCCCGTGCCGGGACCGTCGGTGTCCGTGCCGGTGACGCCGGTGTCCGACGGCACCGACATCGAGACCGGCAAGGCTTCGGAGCCGGAGCCGGCGGCTGCGCCGTCGACCAGCGTGCCGACCGTCTGATCCGTTCAGGCAGGCCGAAATAAAAGGAGGGGCGGGCCGCAGGGTCCGCCCCTTTTTCGTGGTCGCAACGGGCGCGCGACATTCTGGCAGACAAGTTTGTATTTTAGACTAGTCTGTGCGATATGGCGTTATCCGAAACAGGAGGGCGCCATGACGGCATCCGCATTCGATCAAAACGAGCGACTGCACGGCCTTGACGGCCTGCGGGGCGCGGCCCTGTTGCTGGGGGTGGTGCTGCACGCGACCCTGTCCTTTTTCCCGAGCCAGATCTGGATCGTGGGCGATGATCAGACCTCGGTCTGGGCCAGCGGCCTCTTCTTCGTCATCCACCTGTTTCGCATGGTCAGCTTCTTCCTGATCGCCGGCCTGTTCGGCCACATGATGCTGAAACGGCGCGGGGCGGTGGGCTTCCTCAAGAACCGGCTGGTCCGCATTGCTGCGCCTCTGGCGGTCTTCTGGGGGCCGGTGATGGCGGGGATCGTGGCGGTGCTGGTGTGGAACGCCTCGCTGCATGGCCTGACCGCGGCCGATGCGCCGCCGCCGCCGACCTATGACTGGACCAATATCCCGCTGACCCATCTGTGGTTTCTCTGGGTGCTGCTGTGGTTCTATGCGGCCCTGGTGATCGGGGGCGCTGTCGTCACGCGGCTGGACAGGGCGGGGCGTCTGGGGCGAGGGCTGGACCGATTGGCGGGCGGACTGGTCGGGCCGTTGGGGCCGCTGGTGCTGGGCGCGCCTTTGGCCCTGGCTCTGTGGTTCGAACCCAACTGGATCGCCTTCTTCGGCATTCCGACGCCGGATGCGGGACTGATCCCCGAGGCCTCGGCCCTGGTCGGTTTCGGGCTGGCCTTTGGCATGGGGGGGCTGCTGGACCGTCGCCGCGACCTGCTGGCGCGCATTGCAGCCTGGACGCCTGTCTATCTGGGGCTGGCGCTGGGAGCGGGGACGACGGCGCTGATGTTGTCGGGCGGGCCGACGCCGGTGCTGACGCCGATGACCGATCCCGCGGCCAAGGCCATGGCGGCGGCGGCCTTTGGCGTGGCCACCTATGCCTCGATGTTCGCCGTCGTCGGGCTGGCGCTGAGGTTCTGGTCGGGCCACAGCGCGGTGCGGCGCTATCTGGCCGACGCCTCCTACTGGATCTACATCGTTCACCTGCCGCTGGTGATGGCGGCGCAGGTGGTGGTGCAGGACTGGGCCCTGGCCTGGCCGGTCAAGCTGGCTATCGTCGTGGTCGGCGTCAGCGCCGTGTGCCTGGCCAGCTACGAGCTGATGGTCCGTCACGGCTTCATGGGGCGCTGGCTGAACGGGCGTCGCACGCCGTGGCGTCGGGCCCGCGTCAACGTCCCCGTCGCCGCCGAATAGCTTGCCAACCTTGGCGGCTGCGTCCATCCGAAGGGGGCAGCCGCGTCGCGCCAGGAATCACCCGATGACCGACAAGTCCCGCACGCCCGAAGCCGACCTCGCCTTCATGCGCTCCATCGTCGAGGGCGGCGGGCGACCGCCGATGACCCTGGCGATCTGCTATCTGGCGGGCGGGTTGCTGTATGGCCTGCAGTGCCTGTTCCATGTCGGGCAGGTGATCGGACTGATCCGCTGGCCCGATCTGGCCAATCTGGTGTTTGTGGTCGGGATCACCGTGGCCTTTCTGGCGATCCTGACCTGGGCCATCCTGACGGACCGCAAGGCCGGGCCGTCCAACCGGGGGCCGCTGGCGACGCGGGTGACGAACGCCGCCTTCAGCGCCACCGGCATGGCCAACGCCGCGGTGGTCATCGTCTTCGCCGTAGGGGCGATGCGGGATCAGGATTTCGCCGTCTGGCTCTATTACGCCGCCATCGTCTTCGCGCTGCAGGCGGCGGCCTGGTATGTGGCGTGGGTGCTGAAGAAAAAGGGTTGGATGCTGGCGGTGTCGCTGGGCGGATGGGTCACGGCGGTGGCGCTGGGTCTGCTGGTTCGCCAGCCGGTCGCCTATCTGGGCGTCTGTACCGTGGCGCTGTTCCTGCTGTTCGCCCTGCCGGGCTGGGTGATGTTCCGCGACGCCCGAGCGGGCGGGAAGGCCGGCTGACGCCATGGGTCTGGCGGACGATTTTGGACGGATCGACGAGGTTATCCACGGCCGCATGCGGCTGGGGATCATGGTCTATCTGGCCGATGTCGAGGCGGCGGACTTCACCGAGCTGAAGACGGTGCTGGAGGCGACCCAGGGCAACCTGTCGGTCCATCTGAAGAAGCTGGAAGAGGCGGGCTATGTCGCCATCAGCAAGAGCTTCGTGAACAACAAGCCCCTGACCCGCATCGCCATCACGCCCGAGGGGCGGGCGGCGTTTGCAGCCTATCTGGACGCCCTGGGCGGATTGATCGGGCGGAAGTAGCCGCCCTTCTCCCGGAAGGGGAGAAGGGGGTTACCAGCGCAGCAGCTTTCAGTGGGCGACAGCCGCGATGGGGTCTTCGTCCTCGATCAGGACGGCCGTCAGCTTGCGGGTCTCGCCTGCGGGGTCGGGCCAGGCGATGGACTCGCCTTCCTTGAGGCCGATCAGGCCGGCGCCGACGTGCGACAGGATGGAGACGCGGCCCGCGTCGATGTCGGCCTCGCGCGGCAGGACCAACTGGACACGACGGACCTCGGGGTGACGGTCGTCGGCGTAATGCAGCCAGCGGTTCAGACCGACCACGTCGCGGGGCATTTTGGCGTCGTCGCAGACCTCGGCGCGATCCAGCTCCTGTTGCAGCAGGCCGGCGGGGCCGGTTCCCGGCAGGTCGCCGACCAAGCGGTCCAGGGCGTCGAAGTCGGCGCGGCTGAGGAGGATGGCGGGCAGGGCCGGAGGGCGGCCGCGAGGCTTGGCGGTGGTCATGTCGGTTCTCGATGTGAAGGAAGGAAAAAGGGGTCAGGCGGCCGAGGGGCCGTCGTCGTCGTCCTCGCCGTCGTCGGCAGGCGACGCGGGATCGGGCGCGGGCGCTGTCAGGGGGCGTCGGCTCGGGAAGGGGATGATGTCGGCGCCGCGGTCGGGCGTGCGGGTATCGTCAGAAGGAAGGGTCATGGCAGGCGTGTTCACGGGCGCCGGTGCGGCGAACGCGATCCTGATGCGAGGAAACTGGGGAAAAAGCGAAGCGACGCGCCCCGTAGCGGACGACAGCAAGCTGGCCGCTACGGGTTAGATGCCTTCGACGCGGCGACCCGCGTGGGTGAGGCGTCGAGCCTGGCTGACGAAACGTTCCATAGTGGGTAGAGGCTGAGCCTCGGCGCGCGGAAAGTCAAACCGGCGCTCTGGGAGTTCTTGTCGCATGAACCTTCAATCCCTCGTGAAGCCGCCTCTGGTGATGGGCATCGTCAATGTGACGCCGGACAGCTTTTCCGACGGCGGCCGGCACGACACGCGCGAGGCGGCGCTGGCTCATGCGATGCGGCTGATCGCCGAGGGGGCGGACGTGCTGGACATCGGCGGCGAGAGCACGCGGCCGGGGGCGGCTCCGGTGAGCGAGGCGGCGGAGATCGCGCGGACTCTGCCGCTGATCGCGGCGATCCGGGCGCGCTGGGACGGGGTGATCAGCATCGACACCATGAAGCCCGGCGTGGCGCGGGCGGCCGTGCAGGCGGGCGCGACGATGTGGAACGACGTGACGGCGCTGACGCATGAAGCCGAGAGCCCGAAGACCGCCGCCGACCTGGGCTGCGAGGTGGTGCTGATGCACATGAAGGGCGAGCCCAGGACCATGCAGGACGATCCGCGCTATGACGACGTGGTCGGCGAGGTGGTCGCGCATCTGGCGGCGCGGGCCGAGGCGGCGATGGCGGCGGGGGTGGCGCGCGACAAGATCTGGCTGGACCCCGGCATCGGCTTCGCCAAGACGACGGCGCACAATCTGGCGCTGACGGCGCGGCTGCAGGTCCTGGTCGATCTGGGGTTTCCGGTGCTTTACGCCGCCAGCCGCAAGCGGACGATCCTGGGGGTCGATGAAGGCGCGGTCGAGGCCACGGATCGGCTAGGCGGCTCGCTGGCCCTGGTGCTGGAGGGGGCGCGGCGCGGGGCGCGGATGGTGCGGGTCCACGACGTGCGCGAAACCGTGCAGGCGCTGAAGCTGCAGGCGGCGGTGGCGAACGCCGGCTGACCTGCTCCAGTTTCAGCCGGGAGGAGGCGCTGAAGCGGTCGCTGGCTTCTGACGGTTGGTTCAGACCTCGGTCAGGCGATGCAGGTTGTCGAGGATCAGGGTCCAGCCCGCCGTGGTGCGCTCGGCGTAGTCCGCCCATTCGGGCGCCAGGACGTGGGTCAGGACAAGGCGACAGGCGTCGCCCGCAGCCTCGAACTCGACGGTGACGCGCGTCCTGTCGTCGGGGGCTTCGTCGACCCAGAAGTCGAAGACGATGCGATCAGGCCGGGCGATTTCGACGAAGCGGCCGAAGTGGTGGGCGAGGGCGTCGCCGCGTTTTTCGACGATGGTGAATTCGCCGCCGGGACGGGGATCGAAATCGGCGCGTTCCAACAGGCCGCCGGGGGTGCGGAAGAGCCACTGACCGGCGCGCGCCGGATCAAGGAAGGCGTCGAAGACCCGTTCGCGCGGGTGGCGAAAGACGCGTTCGACGCGGATGCCGACGGGCCCAGTCATGGGCGCGGCTCCCAGTTTTCGACGTGGTGATCGGGGTGCCGATCGACGACGAAACGGGGGTCCAAGCCATGCTCCAGCCAGATCTTGGCGCCGGCCAGGACCAGAGCGAAGCCGCCTGTGGAATCGAGAGCGGCGGCGAGGCCCTTTGCGTCATCCGGGAAGCCGCGGTTCTCGACCGTGACCCAGGTGTCGTCGCCGCGAGCGTCGAAGCGCCATTCGACCTCGGTGGGATCGGCGGCCAGGTCCCAGTCGATGAGAATGCGGCGGTTCGGCTCCAGCGCCTTGACCTGAACCGTGGTGGTTGCGCCGTACATGGCCCAGGTCCAGGTCACGCGAGCGCCGGGCGTCAGGGGCGCGTCGCTGTGGGTGAACCAGAAGCGGGCGGTGACGGCGGGATCGACGAAGGCGGCGAAAACCTCGGCCGCCGGGCGACGGATCAACATGCCGGCAGAGGCGGCGGGCGTGACGACGGTCATCGGGCGGCCTCCTGCGCATAGCTGTCGCGCAGGGCGGTCCACCGGGGCCAGCTCCACGGATGGGCGACGCCCTGGGCAGCCGCGTCCAGCCCCTCCATGTGATGGTGCCAGCCGGCCAGGGTGTTGGCGACGTTGCTTTCCCAGTCGCGGCCCATGCGGTGGATCAGGGTCAGATGCGTGCCGTCGCCGTCGGCCGACAGTCGCCAGCAGACGACCGAGTCGACGGCGCCGAAGGTGTGCTCGAACCGGGTGAAGGGCTGGAAGACCAGGACCTCGTTGGCCTGTTCGCGGACGCCGGGCGTGTCGGGGAATTTCTCGGTCGCCGGCTGACGGAAGTCGAGGCTCATGCGGCCGCCGGAGACCGGCTCGATCTCGGCCTCGGCCAGCCAGCATGCGAGGCCTTCGGGCGTGGTCAGGGCCGCCCAGACGCGCTCGGGTGAATGGCGCAGGCGACGTTCGAAGCGCACCTCCCAGCCGCCGTCGATCTCGGTCGCCCGGCCCAGCTCATGGGCCGGCGTCAGGGTGTCGGTCATTGCGGAAACTCCTTGTCGAGGTGGCGTTCAAGGGCGTCGAGACGATCAACCCAGAAGCGGCGATAGGGCTGCAGCCAGGCGTCCAGTTCGGCCAGGGGGGCGGGGTTGAGGCGATAGAGCCGGCGCTGGGCGTCCTTGCGGACCGTGACCAGACCCGCCTCACGCAGGACAGACAGGTGTTTCGACACGGTCGGCTGGCTGATGGGCAGGGCGTCGACGAAGTCCCCGGCGGGGCGTTCGCCCTCGGCCAGCATGGCGACGATGGCCATGCGGTGCGGTTCGGACAGGGCTTGCAGGGCGAGGTTCATGAGTATCGTCTATCAACAATATAGCTATATGTCTATATAAAGGACATTGCCTCAATCGGCGCCTTGGGTCATGCAGCCGTCATGTCCGGGCTTCTGTCTCTCAATCCGTGGTTGGTGCTCGTCGTGGCGGGCCTGTTCGAGGTCATGTGGGCTTCGGGGATCAAGTATGTGGGCGTGCAGCGGCCGCTGATCTCGCTGGGCGTGGTCGTCGCTCTGATCGCCAGCATGGTCGGACTGTGGATCGCCACGCAGAAGCTGCCGGTGGGCACGGCCTATGCGGTGTGGACCGGCATCGGCGCCGTGGGCGCGGCGGCGGTCGGGATCGTTGCTTATGGCGAGCCGGCGACGGCGGTGCGGGCGGTCTGCATCCTGCTGATCGTGGCGGGCATTGTCGGGCTGAAGCTGTTTTCGGGAGCGGCGGCGTGAGCGGGCGCAAGGGCAGGGTATTGATTCTCGCCGGATCGGATTCCGGCGGCGGCGCGGGCATCCAGGCCGACATCAAGGCGGTGACCATGCTGGGCGGGTTCGCCGCTACGGCGATCACCGCGATCACGGTCCAGAACACGCTCGGCGTTCACGGCGTCCATCCCTTGCCGCTCGACGTGATCGAGGCTCAGGCCAAGGCGGTGCTGGACGACATCGGCGCCGACGCGCTGAAGACCGGGATGCTGGGCTCGGTCGAGGTGGTCGAGGCGGTGGCGGGGCTGATCGACTACGCCGACGGCGTGCCGACGGTGGTGGACCCGGTGATGATCGCCAAGGGCGGCTCGCCCCTGCTGGAAGATCGCGCGGTCGAGGCGGTGCGGCGGCTGATGGTCCCTCGCGCGGCCCTGCTGACGCCCAATGCGCCAGAGGCCGAGGCCCTGACCGGGGTCGCGGTGGCCGATCTGGACGGACAGCGCCGGGCGGGCGAGGCCTTGCTGGAGATGGGCGCCCGGGCGGTGCTGATGAAGGGCGGTCACGTGCCGGGCGAGACGGTCATCGACCTGTTGATGACTCGTGACGGCGAGACGGTGCTGGAAAGTGAAAGGGTGGAGACGCGCCACACCCACGGCACCGGCTGCACCCTGGCCAGCGCCTGCGCCGCCGGGATCGCCAAGGGGCTGCCCCTGCAGACGGCGGTGGCCGAAGCCTGGGCCTATGTCGCCGAGGCTATCCGTCGCGCGCCGGGTTTGGGTCAGGGGCATGGACCGCTGGATCACGGCTGGCCGATCCGGAGATGACCCAGGGGCGGGCTTAACGGCCTGCTAAGAAGGGCGGGCCTAGCCGTGGGGGCTGGCCTGGCTCGGCGGATGTGCGCGCGAGCGGGCCGACTGGACCGACGAAATGCGTATCGCCACGATCACCAACTGGGCCTATGGCGCGACCGTCCTGCTGACGATCGTGTCGGGCGCGACCATGCTGATGGCCTCGCGAGCTGAGGAGGGCGAGCGCGCTGCGGTCCAGCAGAGGACGCGTTTCGACCATCTGACCGAAGCCCTGATCGAGGACACCTATCGGCTGACCGAGCAGGCGCGGTTGTTCACCATCAGCGGCGATCCCAGCCACCTGATCGTCTATCAGCGCGAGGCGGCGAACCTCGACAGCGTCGAGGCCAGCCTGGCCAAGCTTGAGGACGCGGGCGCGCAGCCGGCGGAGCTGAAGGCGCTGGAGGACGGCCTGCGCTGGGCCGACACCCTGCGCGAGGAGCAGGCCGCCGCCATCCAGGCCAAGCAGGCGGGGCAGGATCAGACGGCGCAGAAGATCATCTTCGGCCCGGAATACGAGCGCGAGCTGGAGCGGGTGTCCAACCTGATCGGGCGTTTCCGCTACATGCTGGACGAACGGACCCAGGATGCGGTCGAGCAGGCGGAGCGGGCGTCGCGGCTGTTCCGCCTGACGTCGGAGATCATGCTGGCGATCACCGCCCTGCTGTTCCTGTTCGTGCTCTATTTCATCTTCATGCGGCGCGTGCTGCGGCCCGTGGGACGGCTGAGCGACGTAGTGACGCGCCTGGCCGCGCAGGACTTCGCGGTCGAGCCGCCGGAATATTCGCGCATCGACGAGATCGGGGACATGACCCAGGCGATCCGCATCTTCCGCGAGAACGCGCTGGAGCGGCAAAGGCTGGAGGCCCTGCGCGACGCCGATCTGAACATGCGCGAACTGCTGGCGCGCATGACGCAGCGGCTGCAGGGCTGCGACGCCATAGACGACGTGATGAACGTGGTGCGGCTGTTCGCGCCTCAGATCGCCCCGGCCTTCGCCGGGCGGCTCTATGTTCACGACGAGGCCACGGGGACGATGACCTCGGCGTGCGAGTGGCGGTCGCCGCAGGGTTCGACCGCGCAGTTCCGCTTCACCGACTGCTGGGCGCTGCGACGGGGGCAGATGCACCGGCCCGACGGCGCCATGATCGACGTGCCGTGCGGTCATCTGCAGGCCGACCAGGCTGTAGGCTCCATCTGCATTCCGCTGATCGGGCAGGGCGAGACGATCGGCCTGATCTATTTCGAACAGGCGGCGGGGACAGAGGGACCGCTGTCGGAGAGTGAAGAGGTGTATCTGGTGCTGCTGGCCGAGCGGGTCGGCCTGGCGCTGGCCAATCTGCGGCTGCACGAGGCCTTGCGCGAACTGGCCCTGGTCGATCCGCTGACGGGCCTGTCGAACCGGCGTCAGCTGGACACCATGATGAAGCTGCACTTCGAGCACGCGGAGCAGAGCGGGCGGCCCGTAAGCTGCCTGCTGCTGGATGTGGACCATTTCAAGAAGTTCAACGACGATTTCGGCCATGACGCCGGCGATGCGGTGCTGCGCGCGGTAGGCGGCGTTCTGTCGAGCAGCGTGCGCGGCGAGGGCAACGCCTTCCGCTATGGCGGCGAGGAGTTTCTGCTGCTGATGCCGGGGATGGGCATGGAACAGGCGCGCGAACGCGCCGAGACGATCCGCCAGAAGATTTCGGCGCTGCAGCTGCAACATGAAGGACGGCCGCTGGGCCGGATCACCGCCTCCTTCGGGCTGTCGACCTATCCGGACCACGGCGGGGCCGGAAGCCTGGTGTCCGTGGCCGACGCGGCCCTGCTGCGCGCCAAGGCCGAAGGGCGCGATCGGATCGTCGTGGCGGCGGTGCGCGAGGCTGACGCGCCGGGTGTCCGTTAGGGCCGAATCGGCGTCAGACGACCTCATGACCCTGGAAAACCGACTGATCGAGATCGTCCGCGCCGACCCGGCGTTGATGCACGTGCTGACCGTGATGCGGGATCTGGACCTGCCGGACTGGCGGCTGTTTTCCGGCGCCGTCTATCAGGGCGTGTGGAACGACCGGACCGGGCGGCCGGTCGGCTATGGCATCAAGGACTACGACATCGGCTATTTCGACCCCGATGTGTCGTGGGACGCCGAGGACGTGATCATCAAGCGGGTGGCCGCCGCCTTCGAACCGCCGTTCCGCGATCTGGTCGAGGTGCGCAATCAAGCGCGGGTTCATCTGTGGTTCGAGAGCAAGTTCGGGGAGCCCTATGCGCCTCTGACCTGCACCGACGACGCCCCGGCCCAGTTCGTGGCGCCGGCCTTCGCCCTGGCCGTGCGGCTGGAGAAGGACGACGCCATCAGCGTGGCGGCGCCCTATGGGCTGGAGGACGTCTTCGACATGGTGATCCGGCCCAATCCTGTGCGAGGCCTGGCCAGGGGCTGGGACAAGGTGGTCGCCAGCGCACGGGGGCGGTGGCCGGAGCTTACGGTGGTCGATCCCGCATAGGGCAAAGGGCGCGACCCTTGCGGATCGCGCCCCTCGGTCGGGCCTCGGACAGGGAGGGATGAGGCCCGGTTCTCGGTCAGCCGTTAGTGGCGGCGGCCGTTGTAGTCGTTGCGCTCGTAGCGGACCTTGGACGACAGGCTGTCATAGCGACGGTCCAGGTCCTGGCGCTCCCAGCGGGTCAGGCCGCCGCGCATATAGCTGCGCTCCAGACGGACCAGGCTGTTCAGCTCGTCCTTCAGGCGCGAGGCCTCGCGGTAGCTGAGCTGGCGGTTGCGGACGCCCTGGTCGATACGGCGGTCCAGGTTGTGCTTGCGCTGGGAGATGGCGTTCCAGCCGTTGTAGTTCTGCTCATAGGACGGGCCGCGCGAGGGACCGTGGCGGTCATACGACTGGGCGGCGGCGGGCAGGGCGGCCGAGGCGACAGCGACGGCCAGGGCGGGGATCAGCAGCTTCTTCATGGTCTTGCTCCTTTGGATCGTCGCAACCGGGTGGGCTGCGTTGATCCCAAAAGACCACCCGGCGGCTGAGCCGCACCTGAACACCGCGTTTCAGACAGCGTTCATCTGCATGAGAAGTTCTTCATCTTCATGCTCATGAGCTCCGCAAGTCTCAAAAGAGCGACAGCGACGGAGAATCCGCGCGCATGCGTTCCTTGTCCGGATGAACGGCGGTAGACTATCCGTTCAGCCGCTGTTCAGAGGCCCCTGTCTAGAAGACGACCCATGATGCGTATTCGAGCCCTCCTGCTGGCCGGCCTGATCGCCCTCGTCCCCGTTGCGGACGCGGCGGCCCAGTCGCGCGGCCGTGACCGGGATCGCGATGAAGACCGCCGCGAGCAGCCCCGGACCTATCCGGGCCAGGGGCTGCGCGACGCGCCCCGCTCGGCCCCTCGCGCCGATCCTGGCGATGTCGCCCGACGGGTCCAGTCCAACCGTCCCGGCCGAATGCTGGGCGTGCGCGAGCGCGGCGGCGACTATGTGGTGCGCTGGGAGTATCCGGGCGGGCGCGTGTCGGACATACAGGTTGACGGCCAGTCCGGCCGGGTTCGCGGAGACGACTGAATGCGGGTGCTGCTTGTCGAGGACGACGTCGATCTGTCGCGCCAACTGAAGACCGCCCTGGGCGACGCCGGCTACGCCGTGGATCACGCGCCCGACGGCGAGGAGGCCTGGTTCCTGGGCGACACCGAGCCCTATGACGTGGTGGTTCTGGACCTGGGCCTGCCCAAGATCGACGGCGTCTCGGTGCTGGAGCGCTGGCGCCGCGAAGGCAAGACCACGCCGGTGCTGATCCTGACGGCGCGCGGCGCCTGGTCGGACAAGGTGGCGGGCTTCGACGCCGGGGCCGACGACTACCTGACCAAGCCCTTCCACACCGAGGAACTGCTGGCCCGTCTGCGCGCCCTGCTGCGCCGCTCGGCCGGTCATGCGGCGGCGACCCTGACCTGCGGCGGCCTGCGCCTGGACCCGCGTGCGGCGCGGGCGACGGTCAACGGCGAGCCGCTGCGGCTGACCAGTCTGGAATACCGGCTGCTGCACTACATGATGATGCATCAGGGCCGGGTCATCAGCCGCACTGAGCTGGTCGAGCACCTGTATGATCAGGACTTTGATCGCGACTCCAACACCATCGAGGTGTTTGTCGGACGCCTGCGCAAGAAGATCGGATCGGATCGAATCGAGACGGTGCGGGGTCTGGGCTATCGCCTGTCGCCGCTGGCCGGCGAGAGCGAAGCGGCCTGATTTCGGATGAGCGACGCCGGGGCGGCTGAGACGCCCGCCAAGCCTGACAGCAAGGAATGGGGCCGCTGGTTCGGCCGACCGGGCAAGTCGCTGACGCGGCGCCTGATCTGGCTGGCCTCGGCCTGGATCCTGGTGGCCCTGCTGGTGACGGGCGTGGTGCTGACCTCGGTGTTCCAGGAATCGGCGCTGCGGCGGCTGGGCAACATGCTGGGCGACACCATCGACGAGGCGGTGGTCGCCGCCAGCATCACGCCTGAAGGCGAGGTCTTTGTCGGCGAAATCCAGGATGCGCGCACCCAGCGCCTGCTGTCAGGCAAATACTGGATGGTGGCCGAGCCCACCGCCGAGGGACGCCTGCAGGTGCTGGCGCGCTCGGCCTCCCTGGGGCGGGCCGATCTGGAGCACGCGGACGACCTGGACGACCGGCTGAAGGCCGCTTTTGGCCAGACGATCAGCTATAACGCCGAGGACGGTCCCAAAGGCGAGCCGCTGCGCATCGCCGCCAGCATGAAGCAACTGCCCGGGCGGGCCGAGCCCGTGGTCTTCTTCGCCGGGGTCGACCGCTCCGACATCGACGCCGACACGCGCCAGTTCGCGACGGTGACCTGGGTGGCCATGCTGCTGCTGGGCGCCGGTCTGGTCTCGGCGGTCTTCATCCAGGTGCGGGTCGGCCTGCGTCCGCTGTTTGATCTGCGCAACGAGATTTCGGACGTCCGCAAGGGCCGCTCGCACCGGATCGAGCGCAACTATCCGCTGGAGATCCAGCCCCTGGCCGAACAGGTCAACCGGCTGCTGGCCCACAATCAGGAAACGGTCGAGCGTCAGCGCACCCACGTCGGCAACCTGGCCCATGCGCTGAAGACGCCGCTGGCGGTGATGCAGGCCGAGGCGGGGAGCCGCGACGGCGTCCTGCCTGACATGGTGCGCAAGCAGACCAGGGTCATGCAGGACCAGGTCGATCACCACCTGCGCCGCGCCCGCGCCGCCGCCCGCGCCGCCCACGGCCTGGGCGAACGCACCCCGGTGGCCGAGGTGCTGGACGAACTGGCCGTCATGCTGGAGCGCGTGTTCGAGACGAAGAACGTCGAGATCGACTGGCGCGCGCCCGACGACCTGGGCTTCCTGGGCGAGCGTCAGGACCTGCAGGAAATCTTCGGCAACCTGATCGAGAACGCCGCCAAGTGGTGCCGGCGCCGGGTGCGGATTTCGGCGGGCGTCTCCTTGCCCGGCCAGATGATCGTGGTGGTCGAGGACGATGGTCCTGGCCTGCCCGCCGAGCAGCGCGACGCCGCCCTGAAACGCGGCACCCGGATGGACGAGGACACGCCGGGCACCGGTCTGGGCCTGTCCATCGTCGAGGAACTGACCCGCGCCTACGGCGGCCGCGTCACCCTGGCCGACAGCGACATGGGCGGGCTGAAGGTCCTGCTGGAACTGCCGGCGGCCGAAGGCTGAGGGACGCCCGCGAACTATAGCCGCATCTCCGAAGTCGCGCTCCAGGCGTTCCTGTCCAACTGCCATTCAGGGAGCCAAGAATGATCGACTACAATGATGCCGTCTATGTCGAGTGGGACAAGGCGCTGGAGGGTCTGCGGGCCGCGCATGAGAACTACCGCAGGAAGCTTGACGACCCAGAAAAGGCGCAAGCTCGCGAGGTCCTTGCACGCGCACAAGCCGCCTATGAGAAAGCACTCGACCAGGTTGGCTGACGGCCTTTCGCAAGGCCTGTCAGCGAGATGTTTCAGGCTTGGCGCCTTCGCGGAAATCGGTTGCCGGAGCAGAGTGGAGGTCGGGCCTGTTGGCCGGTAGATGCAGAAACCCGCTCCGGGACACGATAGATATCGTCCCGGAGCGGGCCTGGTCGGACGGGAGAAGGTTGGGGGAACCGCCCGTCAACCTCCGCGCGGATCCGCCAGCGCGGCCATGGCCTTCTCGAGCGCCACGTGCATCGAGAGGGTGTCTGCAGCCTGCCTCGGCGGATACTTCTTCAGGCTCTCGAGGTGTTCGGCGATGAAGGGCGAGCCGGCGTTCGGGGCCCACAGCTTCGAGGCGAAGAACTTGCGCCCGATGTAGCCCCACTCCTCGCTCTCGGGATCCATCTTCTCCATGGGGTCCATGCGCAAATGGAAGAGGTAGGGGATGCTGGGGTAGGCCTTTTCGGTGAACCAGCTGCCGTTCTTCTTGACGCCGATGTGCATCTTCCAGTTGTTCACCCGGATCGCCATCAGGTCGGTCTCGTCGTAGTAGTAGTGCGCCGTGCGAGCCGATTTCTCGGACTTGCCGCTCCACATGTCGATCTGGTTGAAGCCGTCCAGATGGCAGGTGTATTTGACGCCGTTCATCGTGTGGCCGTTCAGGAGCTTTTCCTTGACGCCCGTGGCGCCGCCGGCCTCGGCCAGCGTCAGATAAAGGTCTTCGTGGTTCTGGATGCCGTTGGAGGCGCTGCCCGCGGGGATCACGCCGGGCCACTTGATCAGACAGGGCACGCGCACGCCGCCCTCCCAGGTCGTGCCCTTTTCGCCGCGGAACGGGGCGTAGCCGCCGTCGGGCCACAGCATCAGCTCATTGCCGTTGTCGGTCGAGTAGATGACGATGGTGTTGTCGTCGACGCCGAGTTCTTTCAGCTTGTCCAGCAGGGCGCCGACGTGTTCGTCGTGCTCCAGCATCTTGGCGCGGACCACGTCTTCCTCGGCCCGACCCTCGTCCACCGCCTGTTGCAGGTACTTCTTCTGCGGGTGGCTGAAGATGTGGATGGCCGTGGTGTTGAACCAGCAGAAGAAGGGCTTGTCGTCCTTGCCGGCGCGGTCGAGCCAGTCGAGCGTCTTGTCCAGCACCTCCTTGTCGAAGGTCTCCATCCGCTTGCGGGTCAGAAGGCCGGTGTTCTCGATCTTCTGCTTGCCGCGCTTGCCGAAGATGCCGTCGTCGGTTTCGTCGAATTCATCGGTCGCCCAGGCGTGGAGCACGCCGCGCGGGCCGAATTTCTTCTGATATTCAGGGTTCTTCTGGCCGGGATAGTCCAGCTCTTCAGGCTCTTCCTCGGCGTTCAGGTGGTAGAGGTTGCCGAACCATTCGTCGAAGCCGTGCGAGGTCGGCAGGAACTCGTTGCGGTCGCCCAGGTGGTTCTTGCCGAACTGGGCGGTGGCGTAGCCCTGATCCTTGAGGACCTCGGCCAGGGTGGGATCTTCCTTCTGGATGCCGCGCGCCGAGCCGGGGATGCCGATCGTCGTCATGCCCGTCCGCACGGGCATCTGGCCGGTGATGAAGGCGGCGCGTCCGGCGGTGCAACTGGGCTGGCCATAGTGATCCGTGAACAGGCAGCCGTCGCTCGCGATGCTGTCGATGTTCGGCGTCCTGCCCATCATGCCGTGGGTGTAGGCACCGACATTCCAGTAACCGATATCGTCACCCCAAATCACGAGGATGTTAGGTTTTCCCTTGGGCATTGGGTCAAGCTCCGGTTGAGGTTCGACTTGAGCTTAGATTCCGCCCTGTTCTCGATCACCGGGGGGAAACCCTAGGTCCGGCGGTCGAAGACCCGGACTACCGATCTCAGTGTCGTCAGCGCAGATGGATGGCGCGGGCGCGGCCGTTCTGTGGGCAGCGGCCAAAAGGCCCTGTTAACCCGAAGGGGCCACCCTCGGCCCCATGGCCGGGATTCGGATCGGCCGAAGGAGTGTGGATGGCGGACCTGTCGGTCGCGCAAAGGGCCGCCCTGGCCCAGCTGATCGCCGCTTGCCCGGATCATCTGCTGTCCCAGCTGGAAGCGCTGGCGGCGGCGATGACGGGGGATCGCGCGTGGGCGCTGCGCGACATGGTCGAGGCCGAGGGTCTGGACCGGCGCCGGCGGGATGCGGCCTTCGCGCCGCTGACGCCCCTGTTCCGGCCACGCGAGGACGGGCTGGAGGGCCTGGGCTTTCCGGCGGGCGCGCCGGCGCGGCTGTGGCGGTTGGCCACGCGCAATGAGCCAGAGCTGCTGCCGCAACTGGATCGCGACGACGAGCTGTCGCGGATGGTGGCTGACCGTCTGTGCCTGAGCGCAGCCTCGGCGGTGCGGGATAAGGGCGAAACCCTGTGGGCCGGCGCCGGCCCGGACGAATTGGCGGAACTGGCGGCCTGTTTCGATCTGGCGGGACTGGCGCGGCGCAGTCTGGCGTTTCTGGAGACCTGGCTGGGACGACCGGGGCCGGAGGCGACGGCGGAGTTGAAGCTGGCGTTGCGGCAGGCCGCCTCGATCGCGCCGGACGGAGCCGCGCGGCTGATGGAGATCTATTTCGCCCATCTGACGGACGCGCGGATGATGCTGCGGCTGGTGGCCCTGGCCACGCCCGCGGCCGGGCGCGAAACGGTGGTCAGCGAAAGCGAACTGGCGGTCTTCGTCGACCGGGTGGTGACGGCCCTGGCCCACCGCGCGGCGGAGGCGGCGGCCTTCGACCCGACGGCGCCGGGGGCGGACGCGGGGCTGCTGAAGGCCGACCTGGACTGGTGCGCCGAGACCCTGTCGGAGATCGACATGACCCTGCCGCTGCGAGCTGACAGCGCTTGGGGCAAGGCGGTGCGGCAGGCGCGGCTGAAGATCGCTCTGCGGCTGTCGGAACTGTTCAGCGCGGCGGAGAAGGCGACGGGCAAGGTCCTGCCGGTCGAGCGCACGGCCATGGCGGGACGGATGACGCGCCCGGCGCCGCGTCTGGACGAGGCGGTCGAGGCCCCCGCGGCGGAGAAGGCCAGGGCCCTGGCGGCGGTGATCGGCCTGGTGCGCGGTCCGGCCACGGTGTTCGGCTGCGAGGCCGAGCGGAGGCAGACGGCGGAGGGCCTGACCGGAAGGCTGGCGACCTGGGCCGACGAGGCGATCGAGCGGCTGAACGACGGCGAGGCGCCCGACGAGGGGACGGCCCGCAAGCGAATTGGCCTGACCGCCGAACTGCTGGGCCTGATCGGCGCCAAGGAGGCGGCGCGGACGGTGCGGCGACGTCTGGGCGTGGCGGGAACCATTCCCAGCGTTTTGACGCCCGGTGCGACCTCGCGAGCCTCGCGTCAGGTCGCCTGATCCGCTAGAGCGGCGGCATGACGATCTTCTGGATCATGACGGGACTGGCCACGGCCCTGGCCGGGC
The DNA here is from genome assembly GCF_002387245.1 of Brevundimonas sp. UBA4553. Lineage (GTDB taxonomy): Bacteria > Pseudomonadota > Alphaproteobacteria > Caulobacterales > Caulobacteraceae > Brevundimonas. Next base: position 74,071 of record NZ_DGLD01000010.1, on the reverse strand, counting down.
TGCTGGTGCTGGCCGGCGCGCGGCGCGGGGCGGACGCCGAAGTCGTGGTCGACCGCGACGCCGCCGGGCGAGAGCTGGCCGAGCTGGACCGACTGAAGACGCGCGGCCTGCTGGACGAGGCGGGCTGGACCGCTGCGCGGGCCGAGGCCGGGCGCCGGCTGCTGGCGGCCCGCCGCGATGCGCGCGCGCCCACGGTGGGCGCGAAGGATAGGGTCTGGGTTCTGGGCGGGATCGGCCTGACGGCGGTGGTCTCGCTGGCGCTCTATCTGGGGCTGGCGGCGCCGGGCATGGCGGATCAGGCCTATGAGACGCGGGTGCGCGACTGGGCCTCTTCGCCCGAGACGTTGGAACCGGCCCAGGCGGCGGCGGTGATCGGCCGCATCGTCAAGGATCGCCCTGATGATCACCAGGCCCTGACCATGCTGGGCGCGGCCCGGTTCGAGGCGGGCGACCCCATCGGGGCGGCCTCGGCCTTCCGTCGGGCGCTGGCGATCCAGCCGGACGACGCCCAGAGCTGGGCGCGGCTGGGCGAAAGCCTGGTGCGGGCCAATGAGGGCGCGGTCGGCGGCGACGCCGAGGCCGCCTTCGTCGAGGCGCTGAAGCACGACCCGGATCAACTGGGCGCGCGCTACTTCCTGGGCGAGGCGGCGCTGAAGCGCGGCGACCGGGCTGGCGCGGCGGCGGCCTGGGGACCGCTGATCGCGGCGCTGCAGCCGAACGATCCGCGCCGCGCCGAACTGCAACAAAGACTGGGCGGGGCCGGATGAGCCCGCGCTGCAACCCTTCCGTGATGTCCTGAGATGAGCTGGCTTCCCAAATCGCCCAAGGCGCGGCGGCGTCTGTGGATCGTGGCTGCGGCGGCGCCGGTGCTGGCGCTGGCGGTCGGCCTGTCGCTGTGGGCGATGAAGGACAACGTCACCTACTTCTTCTCGCCGTCCGAAGTGACCGAGGAGGCCGCGCCGGCGGGCCGGGTCATCCGTCTGGGCGGGCTGGTCGAGGCCGGTAGCGTGGTCAAGGGCGCGGACGGGACGGTGGTCTTCGTCGTCACCGACAACGCCGGGACGGCCAAGGTCAGCTATCACGGCGACCTGCCCGACCTGTTCCGCGAGGGGCAGGGGATCGTGGCGCAGGGGGCGTTTCGGCCCGACCGCGTGTTTGAAGCCAGTCAGGTGCTGGCCAAACACGACGAGACCTATATGCCGCGCGAAGTCGCCGACCGCCTGAAGGAAAAGGGCGAGTGGCGGCCGGAGACGGGCGAAGCCCCGCCGGCAACCGCGAGCCGCAGCCTGTGATCGTCGAACTGGGGGCGTTCGCCCTGATCCTGGCCCTGGTGCTGTCGGCGCTGACGACGGGGCTGGCGGCGGCGGGGCGGCTGAGGCTCAGCCCTGTGCTGGCGGGGGCGGGCGGCGGGGCGCTGATCGCCTCGGCGGCGGCGACGGCGCTGGCCTTCGCGGCCCTGATCTACGCCTTTGCGGTGTCGGACTTCTCCGTGTCGAACGTGGCGCTGAACAGCCACACCGACAAGCCCATGCTCTACAAGGTGGCCGCCGCCTGGGGCAGCCACGAGGGCTCGCTGGTGCTGTGGTGTCTGGTCATGACCGGCTTTGGCGGGGCGCTGGCCCTGGCGCGCGGTCTGCCGTTCGGGCTGAAGACCTCGAGCGTGGCGGTGCAGGGCGCGCTGTCGACCATGTTCCTGGCCTTCGCCGTCTTCACCTCCAATCCGTTTGCGCGGCTCGACCCGGCGCCGGTGCAGGGGGCGTCGCTGAATCCCTTGCTGCAGGACCCGGCGCTCGCCTTCCACCCGCCGCTGCTCTACGCGGGCTATGTCGGATTTTCAGTCTGTTTTTCGCTGGCGGTCGCGGCCCTGATCGAGAAGCGGGTCGATCCGGCCTGGGGGCGCTGGGTGCGGCCGTGGGCGCTGGCGTCGTGGGCCTTCTTGACGGTCGGCATCACCCTGGGGTCCTTCTGGGCCTACTACGAACTGGGCTGGGGCGGCTGGTGGTTCTGGGACCCGGTCGAGAATGCGTCCTTCATGCCGTGGCTGGCGGGCGCGGCCCTGCTGCACTCGGCCATCGTCACCGAGCGGCGCGGGGCGCTGGCGGGGTGGACGGTCTTCCTCGCCATCCTGGCCTTCACCTTCTCCATGCTGGGGGCCTTCCTGGTGCGCTCGGGCGTGCTGACGAGCGTTCACGCCTTCGCTGTGGACCCCGAGCGCGGGATGATGCTGCTGGCCATCCTGGGCGTGGCGGCCGGCGCGGCCTTCATCCTGTTCGCGTTCCGGGCGCCGGCGATCCGGTCTGGCGCGGCCTTTGCGCCGATCAGCCGTGAAGGCGCGCTGGTGCTGAACAATCTGTTCCTGACGGCGGCGGCGGCGACGGTGCTGCTGGGGACCCTCTATCCGCTGATCCTCGAGGGGATTTCAGGGGCGACCATCTCGGTGGGGCCGCCCTATTTCAACGCGACCTTTGTCCCTCTGCTGCTGGTGGCCTGTCTGATCCTGCCCGCCGGGCCCTTGCTGGCGTGGAAGCGCGGCGACCTGAAAGGGGCCTTGCAGCGGCTGTGGCTGGCGGCGGGTCTGGCGGTCCTGGCGGCGTTTGCGGCCTTCCTGCTGTTCGAGCCGAAGAAGGCGCTGGCGGCGGCGGGGCTGGGCGTCGGGGCCTGGCTGATTCTTGGCGCTCTGGCCGAGCTGGCGACGCGGACCAAGGCGTTCCGGGCGCCGCTGGGCGAGACCCTGCGTCGGGCCAGGGGCCTGCCGCTGGGAGCCTGGGGCATGACCCTGGCTCATGCGGGGCTGGGGGTCTTCATCCTGGGGGCCGTGGTCGAGACCAGCTTCAAGGCCGAGGCCGCAGCGGCGGTTCCTCTGGGCGGCGTGGTGGCGTCGGGGCCCTGGAAGGTTCGACTGGACGCCGTCGAGGTGATCGAGGGGCCGAACTATCTGGCCGAGCAGGGGCGGATGACCGTCATGCCGGTCGATGGGAAAGCGGTCGAGCGCATCGTCACCGCCGAGCGCCGCTTCTTCCCGGCGGGGGGCCAGACGACGACAGAGGTCGGGCTGGATTTCCGCGGGCTGGACGACGTCTATGTGGTCATGGGCGAGCGGGCGCGGTCCGAGGATGGGCGGCAGGCGTGGACGGTGCGGGTCTATTACAATCCCTGGGCGCGGCTGATCTTCCTCGGCCCGATGATCATGGCTCTGGGCGGCGTGCTGTCCTTGCTGGACCGGCGGCTGCGGGTCGGGGTGGGATCGCGCAAGAAGACCGTGGAGGCCGGGGCATGAGACGCCTTGCGGCCTTGGCGGGGGCGCTGAGCCTGATGGCGGGCGCGGCCCCGAGCATGGTTTTGGCTGAACCGCCCCCGGCGCCGGATCGACCCCTGCCGGACGCAGGCCAGGAGGCGCGGGCGCGGGCCCTGTTCGGCGACATCCGCTGCGTGGTCTGCCAGCACGAATCCATCGCCGACAGCCCGGCGGGCATCGCCGCCGACATGCGCCGCCTGGTCCGCGAAGAGATCGCGGCCGGCAAGAGCGACGCGGCGGTGCGCGCCGATCTGGTGCGGCGCTACGGCGACTACGTCCTGTTCCAGCCGCCGGTGCGGGCGGGGACCTGGCTGCTGTGGTTCGGACCGTTCGCCCTGGTGCTGGGGGCGGGGACGGTCTTCGTCTGGCGTTCGCGACGGAAACGGGCCGAGGCGCCGCCCCTGACGCCCGAGGAAGAACAGGCGCTGGCGCAACTGACCGCCGAACCTGACGAAAGCGAGAGCGTTTCGCCGCGATCCTGACGCAAGCGCGCCTCACGGCGAACGCGGATCAGGACCAACCATCGCGAGGGCGTGCATTGGCTTTGGCCATAAGCCCCTATATCCATGGGCGAACGGAGCTTTTGGAGCTCCGGCTTTCAGGACTGCAAGGACGACGATGCTGAAGCGCAAGGAGTTCATTCTGGGGGCCGCGGTCGGCCTGACCTTCGCCGCCGCCGCGACGGCGGGCGGGGTCATCAGCTGGCCGGGCGCGCACGCCGCGCCTGCGGCGCAGGCCGTCGGACAGCTGGTTCCCTCGGCCGGGGCGGCGGGTCTGGCCTTTGCGCCTCCGCAGGGCGCGCCGCTGAGCTTCGCCGACATCTTCCAGCAGGTCGCGCCCGCCGTGGTGCAGATCGACGTCAAGACGCGGGTCCAGCGCCCGGCCGGCGTGCTGCAGATTCCCGGCTTCGGCGCCGTGCCCATCCCCGGCCAGCCGCGCGGCGGCGGCTCGGGTGAAGAGGGCGAGGACGACAACTCGACCACGGCCCTGGGCACGGGATCCGGTTTCTTCATCTCGGCCGACGGCTTCATCGTCACCAACAACCATGTCGTCGAGAACGCCGAGGAGATCAACGTCAAGCTGAGCGACGGTCGTGAGCTGAAGGCGCGTCTGATCGGTCGCGATCCCCTGACCGATCTGGCGGTGATCAAGGTGGAAGGTTCGACCTTCCCCTTCGTCTCGTTCGAGGACAAGGCCGAGCCGCGTGTCGGCGACTGGGTCATCGCGGTCGGCAACCCCTTCGGTCTGGGCGGCACCGCCACGGCGGGCATCGTTTCGGCCAAGGCGCGCGATATCGGCGGTAACGAAAACCCCTATACCGACTTCATCCAGATCGACGCGGCGATCAACCGGGGCAACTCGGGCGGGCCGACCTTTGACATCTATGGTCGGGTGATCGGCGTGAACACGGCGATCTTCTCGCCCACCGGCGGATCGGTCGGCATCGGCTTCGCCATCCCGGCCGGAATCGCCAAGGAGACGACGGATCGGCTGATGCGCGGCGAGAAGATCGAGCGCGGCTATCTGGGCGTGACGATCGGCAATCTGACCAACGAATACCGCGAGAGCCTGGGCCTGCCCGAGAACACCAAGGGCGCCTACATCACCGACGTGACGGCCGGCGCGCCGGGCGATCAGGGCGGTCTGCAGGCGGGCGACGTGGTCGTCAGCCTGAACGGGCGCCCCATCGAGGGCAGCAATGAGCTGACGCGCGCGGTCGGAGCGGTCCAGCCAGGCGAAACCCTGCGTCTGGAACTGCTGCGTGAAGGTCGTCGCCAGACGATCACCCTGCGCGCAGGCACCCGCCCGGCCAATCTCGGCGCGGCGGAGGTCGAAGGCGGCGACGAGGCGACGCCGGACGCCCCGGCCGCCGTGGCGGGGGAAAAGGTCGAAGGTCTGACGGTGGCGCCGATCAGCGCCGCCCTGCGCAGTCGCTATGACCTGCCTGAGAGCGCGCGTGGCGTGGTGGTGACGGCGGTGGAGGCTCGCTCCGAGGCTGGCCGCCTGCGTTTCCAGCCGGGGATGGTGATCGTGCAGGCCAACGGCCGCAACCTGACCTCGGTCAAGGATCTGCGGGATGCGGTCGAGGCGGTGCGAGCGGCGCGGCGGCCCGGAGTGTTGCTGCTGGTGCGAACCCCCGGCGGCAATGCACCGATCGTCTTGCCCTTCGCCAAGTCTGAATAAGGCGTAACTCACGAGATCGGCGGCGATGCGCTAACATCGCCGCCGAATCTTTTTCTGGAGGGGCCCATGCGTATTCTGGTGGTCGAGGACGATGCCGAGGCGGCGACCGCGATGGTGCGAGGCCTGAGCGAGGCCGGGCACGAGGTGACGCACGCCGTGGACGGCGCCTTCGGCCTGCTTGAGTCGCAGAAGGGCGGCTACGACGTCTATGTCGTGGACCGCATGATGCCGCGTCTGGACGGCGTCGGCATGGTCGAGACGGTGCGCAAGGGCGGCGATCAGACGCCGGTCCTGTTCCTGTCGGCGCTCGGCGAAGTCGAGGACCGGGTGACGGGCCTGAAGGCCGGCGCCGACGACTACCTTGTGAAACCCTACGCCTTCGCCGAGCTGATCGCGCGGGTCGAGGCCCTGGCCCGTCGTCGCGAGACGGGCGGAGTGCAGACCGTGCTCAAGGTCGGCGACTTGGAGATGAACCTGATCGGCCGCACCGTGCATCGCGGAACGACCGAGATCGACCTGCAGCCGCGCGAGTTCCAGCTGCTGGAGTTCCTGATGCGCCACGCTGGCCAGTCGGTGACGCGCACCATGCTGCTCGAGAAGGTGTGGGAATACCACTTCGACCCCCAGACCAACGTCATCGACGTCCACATCAGCCGCCTGCGCTCCAAGATCGACAAGGGCTTCGACAAGGCCATGCTGCAGACCGTGCGCGGCGCGGGATATCGGCTGGAGGCGTAAGCCTCTGGCTGCGCGCCTGACGTGAAACTCCCCTCTCTCTTCCGGCGGACGCCGTTTCGGCTGACGCTGCTGTTTCTGGCGCTGTTCGTGGCCACGGCCAGCGCTGTGCTGGCCTATGTCTATGTCGCTTCGGCGTCCGAGGCGCGGGCGCGGGCCGAGGCGGGGGTGCGCAACGAGGTCGAGGCTCTGACGGCGGTCTATCGCACGCGGGGCGTCAACGCCCTGAACCAGGCGCTGGTGGACCGGACGCTGCGGGGCGGCTCCTATCTCTATCTGCTGATGGACAAGGATCGGCAGACGATCACCGGCAATATCTCGACCTCGCCGCTGGAGCCAGGCGAGGCGGTGCAGGGCGGGCGCTGGGACGACTTCCGACTGACCGACACCGACGAGGAGGGGCGCGTGCGCAAGCGCCAGGCCATCGGCGTGGAGATGCCCCTGTCGGGGGGCGAGCAGTTGTTCGTCGGCGAGGACATCGGCGACATCGAAGCCTATCTGGCGCGGCTGACCCAGGCCCTGTGGGGAGCCATGATCATGGTCCTGGTGCTGGGCGTGGGCGGCGGGCTGTGGATCAGCCGAGGCGTGGAGCGGGCCATGGGCGGGCTGAACCGCGTGGTCACGGCGGTGCAGGAGGGCGATCTGAAGGCGCGGGCGCCGATCCGCCATTCCGGCGACGAACTGGACGAACTGGGCCAGGGGCTGAACACCATGCTGGATCGGCTGGAGGCTTCTATGGCCTCGATCCGCCACGCGGGGGACGCCATCGCCCACGACCTGCGCTCGCCGCTGACGCGGATGCGGGCCAAGCTGGAGGTGGCGTTGATCGACGCCGAAGCGGGCAAGGTGTCCGGCGTGGACGCGCTCGGCGTCGCCCTGGACGAGGCCGACCTGTTGCTGAAGACCTTCAACACGGTTCTGGCCATCGCCCGGCTGCAGGCGGGCGGGGCGCCCGATCCCAAGGTGTTCGACGCCGCCGAGCTGGCGACAGACATGGCCGAGCTTTACGAACCGTCGGGCGAGGACAAGGGATTGGAGTTCTCGGCCGAGATCGAGAGAGGGTTGATGGTCGAGGGCAACCAGCCCTTCCTGGCCCAGGCCCTGGCCAACATCATCGACAACGCCATCAAATACACCCCTGAGGGCGGGGCGGTGAAGTTCCGAGCGCGGCGGCGCTCGTCGGGCGAGATCGAGTTTTCGGTCACCGACACCGGGCCGGGCGTGCCGGACAAGGACCGCGAGCGGGTGCTGCAACGCTTCGTGCGGCTGGACAACAGCCGCACCGAGCCGGGCTCGGGCCTGGGTCTGTCGCTGGTGACGGCGGTGGCCGAGGCGCACGGCGGCCGGGTGCAACTGGATGAAGGGCCGGGTGCCTATGGCGGGCAGGGGCCGGGTCTGCGGGTGGCGCTGGTCCTGCCGCCGGCGAGCGGGGCGGCCTGATGAACGGGGCGCTGGGCGCGCAGTTGAGGCCATGCGGGCCCTTGCGCGACGTCGAAGCCGCCCGGCGTATCCACGAGCGGCTGGCGGAGGCGGCGGACGAGTACGGCTGGCGCGCGACGCTGGTTGGAGCCTGGGAGGCGCTGGAGCCGGTGTTTGCGGCCTCGCCCTATCTGGCCGGACTGGCGCGGCGCTGGCCCGAACGGCTGCGGCAGATCCTGGAAACGTCGCCCGAGACGCGGCTGGCCGAGATTCTGACCGCGACCCAAGCCATCGATGGACCGGCGGATGAGGCCAGGGCGCCGTTGCGCTGGCTGAAGGCTGAACTGCATCTGCTGACCGCCCTGTGCGATCTCGGCGGGGTCTGGGACCTGGACGCGGTGACGGGCGCTCTGTCGCGGTTCGCGGACGCCACGACCCAGGCGGCCCTGCGGTGTCTGGCGCATGACCAGCGGCGGCGCGGCAAGCTGACCTCGACGGCGGACGATCCGCGCGGTCCGGTCCCTGGCCTGTTCGTCCTGGCCATGGGCAAGGGCGGGGCGTTCGAACTGAACTATTCGTCGGATATCGATCTGTCGCTCTTCTTCGAGCCGGAGACGCTGGAGAGCGCCTTGGGCGAGGGGGTGGAGGCGCAGGGTTTCGTCAATCGGCTGGCCCAGGGTCTGGCGACCCTGCTGAGCGAACGGACGGCGGACGGCTATGTCTTCCGGGTCGATCTGCGGTTGCGGCCCGATCCGTCCTCGACTCCGCCGGTGGTCGCGGCGCCCATGGCGCTGGCCTATTACGAATCCGTGGGTCAGAACTGGGAGCGGGCGGCCTTCATCAAGGCGCGGGTCTGCGCCGGGGATGCGGCCGAGGGCGCGGAATTCCTGAAGGCCCTGATCCCCTTCGTCTGGCGTCGCAGTCTGGACTATCAGGCGGTGCTCGACATCCAGTCGATCAAGAAGCAAATCCACGTCCACAAGACCGGCGAGGGGCTGGAGGCCGCGGGCGCCAATCTGAAGCTGGGCCGTGGCGGCATTCGCGAGATTGAATTCTACGTCCAGACCCAGCAGTTGATCCTGGGCGGACGCGATCCGGGCCTGCGCTCGTCGCGGACGTTGGAGGCGCTGGGCGCCCTGACCGAGCGCGGCCATGTGGCGGTCGAAGCGCGCGACGAATTGGCCGCCGCCTATGTCGAGCTGCGCGGTCTGGAACACCGGGTGCAGATGCTGGCCGACGAGCAGAGCCACGTCCTGCCGGTCGATCCCGAGCGCCGGGCCGATGTCGCGGCGCTGGCGGGAGAAGGGGACCTGTCTGCGTTCGATGCGGCGGTCGAGGCCCTGCTGGTCGGGGTCAACCAGCGCTATGGCGAATTGTTCGAGGGGGGCGAGGAGCTGTCGTCGCCCTATGGCAGTCTGGTCTTCACCGGCGTCGAGAACGATCCGGGCACGCTGGAGACCCTGAAGCGGATGGGCTTCTCCGAGCCGGCGACCGTGTCGGACACGATCCGCAGCTGGCACCACGGCCGCATTCCGGCGACGCGGACGGCGCGGGGACGCGAGCTGTTCACGCGACTGGCCCCGCAACTGCTGACGGCGGTGGCGAAGACGGGGGCGCCGGACGCGGCCTTCCGGCGGTTCGCCGTGTTCTTTTCCGGGCTGAGCGCCGGAGTTCAGGTGCAGGCCCTGTTCCTGAACCAGCCGGGGCTGTTCGACCTGGTGGTCGGGGTCATGGCCTTTGCGCCGCGTCTGGCGCGCGCCCTGGGGCGGCAGCCGCAGGCGCTGGACGGGGTGCTGGATGCCCGCTTCCTGACGGCGCTGGGCACCGATACGGGTCTGGCCGATCAGGTGGTGCGCGAGGCGCAGGAAGCCGGTGACTTCGAAGGGGCCATGAACGCCGTGCGCCGCCTGCATCGCGAGCAGGTGTTCCGCATCGGCATGCATGTCGTCACCGGCCGGACCACAGCCGAGCAGGCCGGGTTGACCAACACCTCGCTGGCCGACGCCTGCATGCGGGGGTTGGCGCCGGCGGCCCTGGCCGAGGCCGAGCGGATGGGGGGTGCGTTCGAGGGGGCGGTCGCCGTGGTCGCCCTGGGCAAGGCCGGGTCGCGCGAGATGACGGCGGGGTCGGATCTGGATCTGATGACGGTTTACGCCGCGGCGCCCGAGGCCGCCTCGGCGGGCAAGGGCTGGAGCGCGGACCTTTTCTACGGGCGCTTCACCCAGAGGTTGATCGCCGCCCTGTCGGCCCACACCGCCGAGGGCGGGCTGTACGAGGTGGACATGCGGCTGCGGCCGACCGGGTCCAAGGGGCCGGTGTCGGTGCGGCTGGAGGCGCTGGAGGAATATTACGCCACGGAGGCCGAGACCTGGGAGTTCATGGCCCTGACGCGCGGGCGGCTGGTCTGGGCCAGCGACGCGGCCTTCGGCGCGCGGGTCGAGGCGACGCTGGAGGCGGCGCTGCGGCGACCGCGACCGGGCGTGGACGTGGCGCGCGACGTGCGGGCCATGCGCGACCTGATGGATCGCGAGCGGCGGCCGAAGGGGTTCTGGGACCTGAAGCTGTCGGCGGGGGCGCAGGTGGACGCCGAGTTTGTCGCCCAGTATCGCCAGCTGTGCGCGGCGGCGGCGGGCGAGGCGCTGACCGTTTCGACGCTGGAGGCGCTGAAGGCGGACTCCGTCCTGGCCGAGACCTGGCGGACGCATCAGCAGCTGGGGCAACTGATGGCCTGCGCCTTTGACGGACGCGGCGACCCCGACGCGGAGCCGGCGGGCTTCCAGCGGCGGCTGGCGGCGACGGTGGGGGCGTCGGACTTCGAGACCCTGAAGGCGCGGTTGACCGACTTGCGCCAAAGGGCGCGGCGGGCCTTTGAAGACGCGCTGCCGGGCGGTCTGGATTCTCCTCGCGACGGAAACTGATCCGGGCGGCGTTCCATTTCTCGACAGGGAGTTTTTCGGGCTTCGGCCCGTGGAGACCATTCGAGATGAACAAGACCCTAGGCGGCGTCGCCGCTATCGCCTTTCTGACCGCCTTTGGCGGCGTGGCCGCAGCCCAGACCGCAGCGCCGGCCGGGCCGCAACGTCAGGCGCGGGCCGCCATGGCCCAGCCGGTGACGCAGGCCGACTTCGTCGCGCGCCGGGTCGAGCGCCTGCGCGCCGCCGACGCCAATCAGGACGGCACGGTCACGGCCGAGGAAATGCGCGCCGCCGGCCAGGCCAAGCGGGCCGAACGCCGCACCGCCATGTTCGACCGTCTGGACGCGAACAAGGACGGCTCGATCAGCCGCGCCGAGTTCGACGCGCCGCGCGCGCAAGGCCAAGGCGGCCAGCGGGCTGAACAGCGCGCCGGTCGCGGCCATCGCGGCGGGATGCATCGGGGCGTCGCGCGCATCGGTCGGAGCGGCGAGGGCCGCGCGCCCATCGTCATCGCCGAAGCCGAGCAGAAGGCGACCGAGGCCTTCACGCGTCTGGACGCCAACCGCGACGGGACGCTGACGGGTGAGGAACGCCGCGCGGGCATGGAGGCGCGCCGCGCCGAGATGCGCCAGAAGCGTCAGGAGCGCCGCCAGGCGACGCCGGCCGCTGCGGCGTCGCCTTCGACGCCCGCTTCGGAGTAAGGAAGATGTCGGGGAAGGCGGCTGGACCGTCGGCCCGTTTCGTGAACGGCGAAAGAGGCTGGCTTGGCGAAGATCGCCGACCCCGACGAGGATCTGGTGCGGCGCGTGGGTCAGGGCGACCCCGCGGCGATCCAGGCCATGGTCGCTCGCAAGCTGCCGCGCATGCTGACGCTGGCGCAGCGGATGCTGGGCGACGCGACGGAGGCTGAGGACGTGGCGCAGGAAGCGATGCTGAGAGCCTGGCGACAGGCGCCGCGCTGGACGCCGGGCCAGGCCAAGTTCGACACCTGGCTGCACCGGGTGGGACTGAACCTCTGCTACGACCGGCTGCGGCGTCGGCGCGAGATCGCGACGGAGACGCCGCCGGATCGGCCCGACGACGGGCCGGCCCCGGACCGGGGCCTGCTGGCCATGGAGACCGGGGCGCGGGTCGAGGCGGCGCTGTCCAGGCTGCCCGAGCGGCAGCGCGAAGCCATCGTCCTGTGTCACTATCAGGAACTGGGAAACATCGAGGCGGCGGGGCTGATGAACGTCAGCGTCGAGGCCCTGGAGAGCCTGCTGTCGCGTGGACGGCGGGCGTTGCGGGCGGCGCTGGCCGATATGGCGCCCAATGCGGTGAGAGCGGCGAATGGGTAAGGCGGGGGCTGGAACCATGACGATGACGTACGAGCGTTTTGACTATCTGGCCGACGCCTATGGCGGCGATCTGCGGCGCTGGCCCGAGGCCGAGCGCGAGGCGGCGCGCGCCTTGATAGCGGCGGACCCGCGCGCGGCCGCCCTTCTGCGCGAGGCCGACGGGCTGGACGCCCTGCTGGACGCCGCGCCGCGACCGGCGCCGTCGCACGCCCTGCGCGAGGCGGTGATCGCCAGCGCGGCGGGGGCGGGGCTGAAGGCGCGGCGTCGCGGCGCCATCGGGCCGCTGGCCTGGCTGTCGGGCGCCGGATGGGCGGCGGCGGCCTGCGCCGGGGTGGTGTTCGGGATCAATCTGACCAGCCACATGACCGCTGACGTCCAGGCGGATGCGGTGCTCTATCAGGCCAGTCTGACCAGTGCGGACGACACGGAGGTTCTGGGCGGATGACGTCGCGTAGCTTGAAGATCGCCCTGGCCGTCTCGGTCGCCCTGAACGTCTTCGCCGTGGCCGCCGGCGGCGCGGTCTGGGTGGCGCGCGAGAAGGTCGAGCAAAGGGTGGCCGAGGCGCAGCGCCCGGGCCGCGGCGAGCCGGTCTGGGACGTCATCGAACGGATGGATCCGGCGGTGCGCGATCAGGTCAAGGCGCAGTTGCGGGCGGCCGCCATGCAGGCGCGGCCCGACTTCGACGAGGCGCGCGCGGCGCGACGCGAGGCTATCGCCCTGACCGGAGCCGAGACCTTTGATCCCGTGGCGGTCGCCGCCCTGCTGGAACGCTCGCGCGCGTCCGAGGCGCGCGGACGCTCGCGGCTGGAGGCCGGGGCTGTCGCCACCCTGAGCCAGCTTAGCCCGGCGGACCGCAAGGCCCTGGCCCCCATCCTGTCGCGCCACAAACCGAGACGCGACGCCCGCAAGCCCGAGAAGGCCGAGAAGGCAGCGCCGCCCGAGGCGGCGACCCGCCCGTAATCCTGCCGGTCATCCCGGACGACCGCCAGGCTGATCCGGGATGACCGGCATCGGCGGCACGGCCGATCATCAAATACGGAGGCTGAAAGCTGACGTGCTGAACGACGTCAGCTAAGGGGGGGCGGACCTAGGCTTGCAGCCTTAGCGAGGCCCCGTGGACGGCTACAGAACGGGTGTGAACGGTTCGACTGACCACTCTGTAACGCGCCATTCCTGGCCGGCGGTGCGCCGCCAAACCTGACGATAGTTGGCGTATAGCGAGCCACTGTTTGGTTCGGCGGACTTGGACGCATGCCCGCTCACCTCCACGACCGTGGCCGACACACCATTGAAGGCAACCGGATGGAACCTTAGGCTGGGGGCTTCCTCCGACCTGGCGATCAGGAAATCCGTGGCTCCCCCTGCGTCGCGTCCGCCCGAGTTCGGCGGAACATCTTCACCGGCCCACCGCAGCCGGGTCCAAGGATTCACGCCCGTGGCGCGAGCCCACTCCGCTCGCTTGCGGCCTACGGAGTCATCCTCCCGGACGCTCGCCTCACGGTGCGCCAAACCCATGACTTCGGCGGCGGCTATTTGGTCGCCAGTTAGCCGCCGGCAATAATAAAGTCGCGTGACTGCATCCGAAAGGAAATCGTGAGGGATCGCTGCACAACCGGGGAGCAGCCGCTCTGCCAGTTGAGCCAGAAGTCGGGAGAAAAACAGTGTTCCACTGTCCTGGCAGTTGCTCGCCGCCCGCTGCCGATTGATCGCCGGGCTTCGCGAGTTGGCAGCCGGCAGGCCAATTTCGGCAAACACCGCCCCGCCGTCCATGCATGCGCCCTCTGACCCCTGTCTTGGAACAACGGCTAGGTCGGCGACCTGACCTGCGGCTTGGACTAGGCTCCAGACGTCTAGGGGGACATCGGCCTGCATAGAGCTGCCGACGCCCGCCGTTACCTCGACTGACGGGTTCTGTCCCGGACGGCGAACGAAGGCGACCGCTGGCCGTGCTCCGCCCCCCTCAAGGTAGAACGCACGATAGACTTCGAACCCTTGCGCCGTCTCCACCTCTAATGGCTGAAGCCCCAGTTGTTGCCGAAGCTCAGCCCGGCCCGTTTCCGTGCATACCTCATTTCGCCGCGCGCCCGTGCAGTGCGCGGTAGGCGATACAACCACTTGGATCGCAAAGGCGAGCAACAGGGACATCCGCTATTTGCCCATCCCTTCACCCAGTTGTCGAGGCAGACCAGGAAGGCCTCGTCAAACTGCGCACCAAATCGCGGACGGCATCTTCCGGCCAAAGCCGCAGCTCATCTAAGGTCCGCAACGGGTCGATTGCAGTCCGAGGCTTTCGCGCCGAAGTCAGGCGTTGGTGGCCAAGCCGGGCAGCCGGTCAGTTTGCGTTGGGCTGCGCCTCGGCGTCGCTGGGTGGCGGCGGGGCGGGCGGGGCGCCTCCGTCATCGAGGCGGAAGTTGATCTTAATCCGGAAGGCTTGACCCACCGCGACGCCCTGACGCTGGCCGATCCGCCCACGACTGACCGCCGCAATAGCCGCGCTCTCGAAGCCTTGGCCGGGGTGGCTGGCTTCGAGCGCGCGGCAGTCACGGGCCGCGTTGTTCGGCCCGGCGACACATTGCACTGTGACGAAAGCGCCTCTGGGAAAATCCTCCTGGGGCGTGTCGGTCTGCAAGACCGCTATCGCCAGCATCGCAATCAGCATTTCAGGCCGCCTGCGCCTGAACCCGCTGGGGGGCGGCGCCGAGCGGGGCCATGGCGCCCTCGGGGGCGCGGATGGGGAGGTCGAACCAGACGGTGGTGCCGTGGCCGGGTTCGCTTTCGATAGTCATGTGGCCGCGGTGAAGTTCGATCAGCGACTTGGTCAGGGCCAGGCCGAGACCGGTGCCCTGTGTCGTCTTGGAGTGCTGGCCCTCGACCTGCTCGAAGGGCTGGGCCAGGCGGTCCAGGTCGGCGGCGGCGATGCCGATGCCCGTGTCGGTCACCGAAACGCGCACGTGATCGGCGTCGTGGGGGGCGAGCGTGACGGTGACGGCGCCGCCCTCTGGCGTGAACTTCACCGCGTTGGAGATCAGGTTCAGCATCACCTGTTTCAGGCCGCGATGGTCGGCCTCGATCTGCACCGCCTCGGGAGCGACGAGGCCCAGAGTCAGGCCGGACTCCATCGCCTTGCCGCGCATCAGGCGGATGGCGTCGTTGCACAGGCTGTTCAGGGACACGGATTCATAGTGCAGGGTCAGCTTGCCGGCTTCGATCTTGGCCATGTCGAGGATGTCGTTGATCAGGCTGAGCAGATGCTGGCCCGACTGGTGGATATCGGCGGCGTAGCCCTTGTAGCGGCGGTCGCCGAGGGGGCCGAACATCTCGCCGGCCATGATCTCGGAGAAGCCGTTGATGGCGTTCAGCGGGGTGCGCAGTTCGTGACTCATATTGGCCAGGAACTCGGACTTGGCCTGATTGGCGGCCTCGGCGCGGGTCATGGCGACTTCATACTTGCGGGCCAGCAGGGACAGCCTGGCCTCACGGTCCTCCAGCGCCGCCACCATGCCGCGCAGTTCATCGGCGGCGCGGCGGCGTTCGGCCTCCTGGCGACGGATGACGGTGATGTCGGCGGCGATGACCACGGTGCCGCCGTCGCCGGTGAAGCGCTCGGCCATCTGCAGCCAGCGGCCGTCCTTTAGCTCCACCTCGCGCACGCCCGCGCGGCCGCTGGCGGAAGGGTGCTCGGCCTTGACGGCCTCGGCGGCGATGAGGTTCAGGGCGTCCTTCTGGGCTCCGCGCCGGACGACGCCGGCAGGGAAGGCGAAGGCGTCCTGGAAGGCCTGGTTCCACAGGATCAGGCGACCCTGACGGTCAAACAGGACGAAGGCGTCGGACACGCTCTCGATGCCGTCGCGCAGGCGGTTCTCGGCGGCCTGGGCCTGGGCCTTGGAGCGGCGGGCCTCGGTGATGTCGAGGGCCACGCCCAGCAGGCTGGTGAAGCCGGCGTCTCGACGGGACTGGCGCGACTGGCCGCGCGCGTCGATCCAGCGGACGCCCCCCGATTTCAGAGGCACGGGGAAGGTGACGTCGAAGACGCCGTCGGCGGCGGCCCGGTCCAGAGCGTCGACCAGGGTCTCGCGATAGCGGGGGTGGACCTTCTCGATCAGGGCCTGGGTGGTCAGGGCCTGGCCCGGCTCGACCTCGAGCATCGCGGCCATGTAGTCGGACAGGACCACCTCGCCGCGCGCCAGATCCCATTCCCAGACGCCGCAACGGGCGGCTTCTACGGCGACGCGGAAGCGACGCTCGGTGTCGGCCCATTGGCGACCGGCGCGGGTCTGACGCCAGTTCTGCACCGCCAGAACGGCCAGCATCAGCAGGACCAGCAGCAGCGGCCCGGCCACCATCCAGGCGTCGTCCAGCCAGGCGGACAGGCCGCCCGCGACGGGCATGGAGGCGACGACGGCATGACCGGAGGCGCCGACGGGGGCCGAGGCGGTCAGGCGCAGGCGCCCCTCGGCGTCCCGGGTCGGCCGGTCGGCGTCGGCGGGGGCCTGGCCGGCGGGGACGAGGCTGAGGCCGGCGCCGCCCAGATCGGCCTTGAGCGACGGCAAGGGGGTGCGGGCCGACAGGGCGCGGCCATCCCCCAGCGGGCGACGGGTCAGGAGGGCGTTGTCGTGTAGCGCATAGCCGGAGGCGGCGCGCGTCGAGGCCTCCGCCTTGCCGCCGGCGGCGGCCACGACACCCCCGGCGGCGTCGCTGACCACGAAGCCGGCGTCGGGGGCGACGATACGTGCGCGGTCCAGGGCCTCGACCGCCTGCGCAGGCTGCTCGGCCAGATCGCGGGCGATGAGATCGAGGGCGCGGTCTGTCAGGGCGAGGCGGGCGGTGATCTGGCCGGCGGCGCGCTGGGCCTCCAGTCTCAGGGCCTCAAGGCGGACCGCCTGGGCCTCGCGGCGGGGGCGGCCGTCGTCCCGGACGACCAGCAGGGCGTAGGCGGTGATGACCAGGGCGATGGCGAGCAGCAGGACGCGCACCCACGGCAGGCTCCCGCGCGTGGTCTGATCCGAAGCCCGGCGGCCCGGCTGATAGCTGCGGCGCTCCTTGCCCTGCAAGCCGATCCTCTCATCCTGAACAGCAGAGGGGAATCTAGGCTGCGTCGCGGATTCCTGTCGAGGCCCGGCGTGGCGGGCTTTTCACCTTGCAGGCGAACAGATGCAGGAATGACTCAGGCGGCTTCTTCGGCGGCGCCGGCCGGGGTGCGCGGGGCGTCCACGGGCGGGGCCAGGACGTCGGTGATCTGGCGCAGGATATCGCGCGCACGACGCGCCATGCGAACACTTTCCGGCGGCGCGTCCTCGGGCGATTCCGACACGGTCTCCACCAGCTCGCGAGCCAGCTCCATCAGGTCGGGCGCGGCGGCGATCAGGCGGGACTGGAACTCGATGCGTTCGGGGTCGCGGTCGTATTCGGCGCCGGGCACCCGCCAGCCGCCCCAGTCGGCCTTGTCGGTGACGACGACCGGATAGCTGCCCGGGAAGGGGTGGTGGGCGCAGTCGGCCGGCTCCTGCCACTTGTTGCGGGCGCGCAGGATGCGCCAGTCGCCCAGGGCGGTCGCTGCAGCGTCCTCGGCCGGCATCTGCAGTTCGGCGGCGGTGAACTCCCGGCCCAGACCCACATCGTAGGTGATACGGACCGGCTCATCGAACCCCTTGGCCCAGATGGGCTGGACCTTCTCGATCTGCGCCCAGGCGCCGACGCTTTCGACCCAGACCTTCTGGCCCTTCTGGAACTGCGCGCGCGCCATGCGGATTCTCCTTGCGAAGGGTCAGCTTGGCGCACGAGCCGTTATCGTCGGGTTCCGCGACGTAGTTAGCGGGGTATGAACGGCCGAAGGTCAGGAAGGGCGGGAGATCTCTTCGAGCGCCTCGCCGGCGTAGCGTTCCTTGACCCGCGTCGACAGGTCGCCCAGCGACACCACGCCGACCAGACGGCCGTCCTTGTCGACCACGGGCAGACGGCGCACCTGACGCGAACTCATCAGATCCAGCGCGGCCTTCAGATCGTCGTCGGCGCGGACGACCAGGGCGTCGCGGCTGAGGAATTCGACCACGCGCGCGTTCGGGGCGGCGCCGGACGCCACAGCGCGCACCGCGATGTCGCGGTCGGTGATGGCCCCGACCAGGTTCTCGCCGTCGGCCACGGGAATGAAGCCGAAATCGCCCGCCGCCATGCGGGCGGCCACCTCCTGAATGGTGTCGTTGGGACGGGCCACCTGCACGTCCTTGCTCATCACGTCGCGGATTTTCATGCGTCTCTCCCTTGCCGACGGTTTGTCAGGCTTGACGGGAGGAACCCGCACGGGCGGGCCCGGTTCCGGCGGGCCATCGTCGCGGAACGGCGCCCAGCGCCTGTCGTTAGGCCAGAAGCCGATCGTCCGGAGAACCGCCCATGACCGATGCCGTGAAGACGCCCGAACCGCGCAAGGGGATGCCCTCGCCGGAACTGTCGCGGGAGGACTTCATCACGCGCTATCTGAGCCAGTATCAGGACCCGGCCTTCGACAAGATGCGCGACGCCCTTGATCAAGTCGCCGCCGTGGCCTGGGACGGCTACATAGAGGGTCGCAAGAGCCCGGTGACGCAGAAGGCCGGCGCCGGCTACGCCGATCCCGATTATGACCTGTCGATCGACTGGATCAACGCTCATGCGGCGATCGAGGCGGCGCAGGGGCGGCACGACGACGCCAAGGGCCCGCTGCGCGCCTTGCTGATCAACGGCTCGTCGCGGTCGGAGCACACCTGTCCTGGCGAAATGTCCAAGAGCTGGCGGCTGACCCAGATTGCTGAGGCGGCGCTGAAGTCGGCCGGGATCGAGACGACGGTGCTGGACCTGTCGCGTCTGGCCTCGGAGTACGGACGCGAAATCCATCCCTGCAAGGCCTGCTTCTCAACGGCGGCGGCGCTGTGTCACTGGCCATGCAGTTGCTATCCCAACTATTCCCTGGGGCAGGTTCATGACTGGATGAACGACATCTATCCCCTGTGGGTCGAGGCGCATGGGGTTTTCATCGTCACCCCGGTCAACTGGTATCAGACCTCCAGCTCGCTGAAGCTGATGATTGACCGGCTGGTCTGCGCCGACGGCGGCAATCCCGATCCGACCCTGACCCACGGCAAGGACGCCAGTAAGGCCAAGGCGGTGGAGCTGGAGGGCTGGGACTATCCCCGGCATCTGGCGGGCCGCACCTTTGCGGTGGTGGCGCACGGCGACGTAGAGGGGGCCGAGAACGTGCGCCGCTCGGTGGCCGACTGGCTGAAGTCGATGAAGCTGATCCCCGCCGGACCCGACGCCGAGATCGACCGCTACATCGGCTATTTCGAGCCCTACGCCACAAGCCACGATGCTCTGGACAAGGATCGTGACATCCAGGCCGAGGTGAGGATAGCCGCCGAGGAACTGGCGCGGTCGATGCGGGCCCGCCGCGCCGGTCGACTGGAATCGACCGACGAGGGGCTGGACGGCCCGCGCCAGAAATAGGTCAGGGCGTGGATCGCTCGGGCAGGGTCCGCGCGGCCCGGACCAGTTGCACGAACTCGGCCCGGTCGCCGTAGAGGTCGTCGCCGCGCGCGCCCTGCGCCTGTTCAAGGATGGCGTCCCAGCCGTAGTCGGCGCTCATCCACGGATCGCCGCGCAGTTTCTGGGCGAAGGCGGCGACGGCGATGGCCCAGCGCGTCGCCTCGGGCGGCTGGGCGCTGACGTGGTCGCCCGCGGGGTTGGCCAGGACCTGCTGGATCAGTTCGGACCGGGCGGCGCCGGGCTGCTTGTAGCGGACCTGGATGAAACCGATCTCGCCGTTCGGATCGCCCCCGCCGGTGGTGATGCGGTTATCGGGATAGCGACGCTCCGGAATTTGCGTCGGTCCGCCGACCGGGGTGATTTCATAAAGGGCGGTGACCGACGCGCCCGAGCCGACCTCGCCGGCGTCCACGGCGTCGTTGTTGAAGTCTTCCTCGTTAAGCAGACGGGTTTCGTAACCGATCAGCCGCCATTCGGCGACGCGGGCGGGGTTGAACTCGACCTGGATCTTGACGTCGTCGGCGATGGGGAAGGCGCCCTTGTCGAACTGCGGGCCGAACAGGCGGCGGGCTTCGTTCAGGTCGTCGACGTAGGCGGCGGTTCCGTTGCCAGCCTGGGCGATAGCCTGCATCCGCGCGTCCTGATAGTTGCCGCGCCCGAAGCCGTAGACGGACAGGTAGATCCCCGTCCTGCGCTTGTCCGCGACATAGTCTTCGAGCCGTTTGTCGTCGGTGACGCCGACGTTGAAGTCGCCGTCGGTGAACATCAGGATGCGGTTGACCTTGTCGCGGCCGAAGCTGGACTGGGCCTGATCATAGGCGTTGGTCATGCCGGTGGCGCCCGCCGTGCCGCCGGAGGCTCGCAGCGAGGCGACGGCGCAGCGCAGCTGCAGCTTCTCATTGCCCGAGGTGGGGGCCAGGGTCGTGCCGGCCCCCTCGGCGTAATAGGCCACGGCGACGCGATCCTGGGGCCGCAGACGGTCGATGATCAGGTTCATCGACTGCTTGGCGAGGTCCAGCTTGTCCGGGCTGCGCATGGAGCCGGAGACGTCGACGAGGAAGGTGAGGTTCAGCGGACGGCGCTGGCCCTCGGGCAGTTCGTAGCCCTGGAGCCCGACATGGACGATCTGGCGGCCCGGCGACCAGGGCGAGGCGGCGACCGCGGTGGAGACGGCGAACGGACGCGCCGCCGAGGTGGGGCGGGCGTAGCCGTAGTCGAAGTAGTTGACCATTTCCTCGACGCGAACGGCGTCGCGCGGCGGGGTCTGACCCTGATCGATGAAGCGGCGGACATTGGCGTAGGCGGCGGTGTCCACGTCGATGGAGAAGGTCGAGACGGGCTGTTCCGCCGTGCGCTTGACCGGGTTCGGCGTGGCGTCGGGATAGCGCTCGGTTGGGGCTGGAGCAGGGGCGGGGGCGGGGACGGGCCGAACCCGCGAACCGGCCGTTTGGGATACGATGCGGGAGCCGCTGACGACCGCGCCGTCCACGGTGGTTCGGCCGTCCGGCGTGGTCGAGATGACCGCGGGGCGCGGCGGCGCCGGGGGGGCGGGCGGAGGCGGGGGCGGTGGAGGCGGCGGTCCGGGCAGGATGACCGGCGGGCCGCTGTATTCGACCCGGTCCTGCTTCCGGGCCGGCGGGATCGCGACAGATGGGGCGGGCGACGGCGAAGTCCGGTGCAGGAGGGGCGGCGGCGCGGGCGGCGTCAGGCTGAACCCGAACTCGCGACAGGCGGCGTCGGTCGGGGCTCCGTCTCTGACAGATTGGGGGAAGGGCGCGGCCATGACCGGCGCGGGCGCGGCGGTCATCAGGGCGGCGACGGCGGCCAGGGTCATCGGCGCCGGGTGGCGTCTGGGCGGTTTGCGGTTGGGCATCGAACGATCTCCTCCATCCCTGCAATGACAACTAGCATGACGATGTTCGGCGGAACTGTGGCGAAGCTTTCGCGGGGACGTCGACTGGGGGCAGGTGTGGCACCGACGTCTCGACAGCTTCGCCCCTCGCAATCGCGACGCTTCGCCCCCACAATGGAGGTTCAAGCTTGAGACAAGGGTAAGCGATGGCCGACGCGGCGACGGGACTGGATCTGGGCCATGTGGCGGCTCTGCTGGCGGCGGGGGTCGTGGCGGTGCCGGTCTTTCGCAAGATCGGGCTGGGCTCGGTGCTGGGCTATCTGGCGGCGGGCGCGGCCATCGGCCCGTTCGGTCTGGCCCTGTTCCGCGAGCCGGAGACCATCCTGCACGTCGCCGAGTTCGGCGTGGTCATCTTCCTGTTCATCATCGGTCTGGAGATGCGGCCCAAGCGCCTGTGGGGGATGAGGAACGAGATTTTCGGCCTGGGCGCGGCCCAGGTCGGGCTGGCGGGTCTGGCCCTGACCCTGGTGGCCATGGCGGCGGGGGTGTCGGCGCCGGTGGCCTTCGTCGGGGCCATGGGCTTCGTCATGTCCTCGACCGCCGTCATCGTGCAGATGCTGGAGGAGCGGGGCGACCTGCCGACGCCGCAGGGTCAGAGGGCGGTCAGCATCCTGCTGTTCGAAGACCTGGCCATCGTGCCGCTGCTGGCTATCGTCGCCATCCTGGCCGCCTCGGTCGGGACGGCGAGCGAGAGCGCCACGCCGCTGTGGCAGACCATCGGCCTGGCGGTCGCGGCGGTGGCCGGGGTGCTGGTCGCCGGGCGTTACGCCATCAATCCGGCCTTCCGCTTCCTGGCGCGCAACGGCGGGCGCGAAGTGATGACGGCGGCCGCTCTGCTGGTGGTGGCGGGCACGGCCTGGATCATGAACGAGGTCGGCCTGTCGATGGCCATGGGCGCCTTCCTGGCCGGGGTGCTGTTGTCAGATTCGACCTTCCGGCACCAGTTGGAAGCGGACGTCGAGCCGTTCCGCGCCATCCTGCTGGGGCTCTTCTTCCTGTCGGTCGGCATGGCGCTGGACATCGGGGTGGTGATTGCTGACTGGCGCGTCGTGGTGGCGGGCCTGCTGGCCTTCATGCTGGTCAAGGCCCTGGTGATCTACATCGTGGCGCGGGTGTTCAAGGCGCGTCATCACGAGGCGATCGAGCGGGCGGCCCTGTTCGCTCAGGGCGGCGAGTTCGCCTTTGTCCTGTATGGCGCGGCGGCGGCGGGCGGGGTGATCGACGGTCAGGCCAGCGCGGCCCTGACGGCCATCGTCATCCTGTCCATGGCCCTGACCCCGCTGACGACGCTGGCCATGAAGCGCTGGCTGCCGAAGGAGGCAGGGCTGTCGCCTGAAGACGCCGAGGGCGTGGACTCGGCGGACGGTCTGCGCGGCCAGGTGCTGATCATCGGCTTCGGCCGCTTCGCCCAGGTGGTGTCGCAGCCCCTGCTGGCGCGCGACGTGGACGTGTCGATCATCGAGAACGACGTGGAGATGATCCAGGCGGCCGGCAATTTCGGCTTCAAGGTCTACTACGGCGACGGCACGCGTCTGGATACCTTGCGAGCCTCGGGGGCGGGCAAGGCCGAGGCGGTCCTGGTCTGCGTCGACAAGCCTGAGGCCGCCGATCGCATCGTGCAGTTGGTGAAGTCGGAGTTTCCGGGCGTGAAGCTGTTCGTGCGGGCCTTTGACCGGGGGCATTCGCTGCGCCTGATCGAGGCGGGGGTCGACTATCACATCCGCGAGACGTTCGAGTCGGCGCTGAAATTCGGCGAAGCGGTGCTGGTGGATCTGGGCGTGTCCGAGGACGAGGCGGCGGACACGGTGGCTGAGGTGCGTCGCCGCGACGCCGCACGCCTGGACCTGCAACTCACCGGGGGGCTGACCGCGGGGCGGGCGCTGATGCGCGGCAACGCCGTGACGCCGCAGCCCGAACCCTACATCAAGCCGGCGCGCGAAGGGCGGCTGGTCAATGAGGACGAAGCCCCGCGCGAAGCCGTGATCGAGCGCGAGGCCGACTGAGCATGGCGGGCGTCGATCTGGCCAAGCGGGCCTTTGATCACGGTTGGCGGCTGGATCCCATAGTCCGCAGCCTGCTGGATACGGACTTCTACAAGCTGCTGATGCTGCAACTGATCTGGCGCCGGCATCGCGACACGCCAGTGACGTTCAGCGTCATTAACCGCACCGCCAGCGTGCGCCTGGCCGACGAGGTGGACGAAGGGGAGCTGCGGGCGCAACTGGATCATGCGCGGACGCTGCGGTTCTCAAACCGGGAGCTGATCTGGCTGGGCGGCAACACCTTCTATGGCGTGAAGTCGATCTTCAGCCCCGACTTTCTGGCCTGGCTGGCGGACTATCGCCTGCCCGAATACGACCTTTCGCGCGGGGCCGACGGACAGTTCAGGCTGGAGTTTTCTGGACCCTGGTCCGAGGTCACGCTGTGGGAAATTCCGGCGCTGTCGATCCTGAATGAGCTGCGCAGCCGACGGGCGTTGCGGCGGCTGGGACGGTTCGAGCTGGACGTTCTCTATGCGCGGGCCAAGACCAAGCTGTGGGGCAAGGTCGAGCGGTTGCGGAAGTTGGAGCCCCTGTCGATCTCGGACTTCGGCACGCGGCGGCGGCACGGCTTCCTGTGGCAGGGCTGGTGCGTCGAGGCGTTGAAAGAGGGGCTGGGGAGCGCCTTCATCGGCACGTCCAACGTCCTCCTGGCCATGAACAATGATCTGGAGGCGGTCGGCACCAACGGCCACGAACTGCCGATGGTGCTGGCGGCGCTGGCGGGGGACGACGACGCGGCCTTGCGGCGGGCGCCCTATCAGGTGCTGGAGGAGTGGCGCGCGACCTATGACGGCAACCTGCTGATCGCGCTGCCGGACGCGTTCGGGACCCGAGCTTTTCTGGCCGATGCGCCCGACTGGCTGGCGGATTGGAAGGGGTTCCGCCCGGACTCGGCGCCCCCGATCGAGGGCGGGGAGGAGATCCTGGACTGGTGGGCGGCGCAGGGGCGTGACCCCCGTGAACGGCTGCTGGTCTTCGCCGATGGGATGGACGTGGATACGATCGAGGCGACCCACGCCCACTTCAAGGGCCGGGTGCGGACCAGCTTCGGCTGGGGCACCAATCTGACCAACGACTTCCGCGACTGCGCTCCGGCGCCCATGCCGGAACTGACGCCCATCTCTCTCGTCTGCAAGGTGATCCGCGCGGGCGGGCGTTCGGCGGTCAAGCTGTCGGACAATGTCGAGAAGGCCACCGGCGACCCGGCCGAGATCGCGCGTTATCTGCGGGTCTTCGGCGAGGCGGGACGAGGGCGGCAGGCGGTCGTCGTCTGAGGGAACCGCAAAGCTTGGTGACGCATTTCGCCAGAGGCGACGGACGGCGTCGTCTCAATCCAGCGGGATGCGCGTCATGACCACCTACAACGTCGGCTATATCGTCGGCAGTCTGGCCAAGGGTTCGATCAACCGCAAACTGGCCAAGGCCCTGATCAGGGTCGCGCCTGAGAAGTTGAAGTTTCACGAGATTTCGTTCGCGGACCTGCCGCTCTATTCCTACGATTACGACGCCGACTATCCGGCCGTGGCGACGGACTTCAAGGCGGCGATCAAGGGTTCCGACGCCATCCTGTTCGTGACGCCGGAATACAACCGCTCCATTCCCGGCGGGCTGAAGAACGCCATCGACTGGGCCAGCCGCCCCTACGGAACCAATAGCTTCGCCAACAAGCCGACGGCGGTGATCGGGACCTCGCCGGGAGCGATCGGCACGGCGGTGGGCCAGCAGGTGTTGCGGCCGATTCTGGGCTTCCTGCAGGCGCCGCAGATGAACGCGCCCGAAGCCTATATCCAGTTCAAGAAGGACCTGATCGACGACGACGGCAAGGTCAGCGTGCCCGAGACCGAGCAGTTCCTGCGCGACTACATGGAGGCCTTCCACCAGTTCATGGCGCGGGTGCTGACGGTCCTGCCGCGCGACGCCTGATCGCGATCAGTCCAGCGACCAGACCCGCGAGCGCTTGACCTCCTGATCCTCCAGCTCGCGGGTGGTGGGGACGGTGTATTCCGCCAGCAGGGTGAGGCCAGATTTGGGAAAATAGGTGCGGCCGGGATCGCCGACGATGACGCGGGTTCCGTTGGCCTGCGCCTGTTTCAGCCACGTCAGCACCGCCTCGGCCATGGGCTTTTCATAGAAGACGTCGCCGGCGCAGATCAGGTCGGCGGGCGGTGGCGGGGCGTCCAGCAGGTTGGCGTCGGTGAAGGCGATCTCGACGCCGTTGGCCTGGGCGTTGGCGGCGACGGCGGCGGCGCAGAACGGGTCGATATCGGCGGCCAGGACGCTGGCCGCGCCCGCCTTCATCGCCGCCACCGCGACAAGGCCGGAACCCGTGGCGAGATCGACGACACGCCGGCCCGCGACCTCGGCCGGGTGATCCAGCAGCCAGCGCGCCAGCGCCTGCCCGCCCGCCCAGGCGAAGGCCCAGAAGGGCGGGGGCAGACCCATTGCGCCCAGCTCTTCCTCGGTCAGGCGCCACAGGGGCGTGATCTCGTCCGCCAGCCACAGAGAAATCTCGGGCGCGTGCGGCACGGCCTGCAGCCGGGTGTTGGCGGCGATGAAGTCGGGAGCGTTGGCGGGGGTCAGGCGCATGAAGGGTGTCTAGGGCAGAAGGGCGCCCGGCGCGAGGCGGGATTGAAGGTCAGGCGCGCCTGACGAAAAGTCAGGTTGACATGACATTTTTGTGGAGTAAGGTAAGCCTTACATTCAGTCAGGAGCGCCTGTCATGTTGACGATGAGCAAGCAGAACACCCCCGCCGGTCGCCGTTATGTGGTCCGCACCATGGCCTTCATGGGCGGCTATGTCGCCGTCATGCTGGCGACCATCGGCGGGGCTTTCGACACCATCCAGAACACCCCCGCCGCCTGGGCCCTGGCCCTGACGGTCTCTGCGCCCATCGCGGGTCAGATCTGGGCCACCCTGAGCTTCATGCGCGACAGCGACGAGTTCGTGCGCGCCGTCTCCGCCAAGCAGTTCATCGTCGCGGCGGGCGTGGCCATGGCCCTGTTCAGCGCCTGGGGCTTTGGCGAGAGCTTCGCCGGAGCGCCCCACGCCGAGGGCTGGCTGATCTATCCGCTGTTCTGGGCCGTGTTCGGCGTGGTCTCGCCCTTCATCCGGTCGTCGAACTGATGAAGAACAGGTTGAAGCTGCTGCGCGTCGAGCGCAACTGGACCCAGGAGCAGCTGGGGCAGGCGCTGGGGGTCTCGCGTCAGGCCGTCAACGCCCTGGAGACCGAGAAGCACGACCCGTCGCTGGACCTCGCCTATCGTATCGCCGCCCTGTTCGCGCGACCGGTGGAAGAGGTTTTCGAGAACCCGCACGGCTGACGTTTTTGTCAGCTTAACCTTACAAGGATATCGCCATGCTGCATCACCGTCTGAACGGGCGTTCGACCCTGCGCGCCCTCCTGCTGGCCTCGGTCGTGGGGCTGGCCGCCGGCAGCGTCTTCACGGCCGCCCATGCTGAACCCGCGCGGATCGAAGCGCCCGCC
Organism: Brevundimonas sp. UBA4553; assembly: GCF_002387245.1. Classification (GTDB taxonomy): domain Bacteria; phylum Pseudomonadota; class Alphaproteobacteria; order Caulobacterales; family Caulobacteraceae; genus Brevundimonas. The sequence goes on along the minus strand of NZ_DGLD01000010.1, from coordinate 47,232 downwards.
TTCACCTCGGACCGGCTGTCGGTCGAGGTGATCGGGCAGGGACCGGACGTGATCCTGATCCCTGGCTTCGCGTCTTCGCGCGAGGTGTGGCGACCGCTGGCCGAACGCCTGGCGGCGACGCATCGGGTGCATCTGGTGCAGTTGTCCGGGTTTGCGGGCGAGCCCTGGACGCATGGCGACGGGGCCTTTGTGCAGCCTGCGGTCGATGAACTGGCGCGCTATGCGGCGACGCTGAACCGGCCTGCCGTGATCGGCCATTCCATGGGCGGACTGGCTGGGTTGATGCTGGCGCAGCAGCGCCCCGAGGCGGTTGAACGGGTGATGAGTGTCGACAGCCTGCCCTTCTTCAGCGCCATGTTCGGGCCGGCGGCCACGGCGGAAGGCGCCCGCCCCTTCGCCGATCAGGCGGCGGCCGCGATCCTGGGCGCGGATGCGGCGAGCTTCCGTCGGCAGCAGGAACAGACGGCGGTCGGCATGATGAAGACCGAGGCCGCGCGCGCAGTCATGGTGGAATGGTCGATGGCGTCTGACCGTCACGCCATGGCCTCGGCCATCCGGGAAGTGATGACGACCGACGTGCGGCCCGGTCTGGCGGCCATGACGACGCCGGTCTGGGCTGTCTACGCGGCGGACGCCGGGGGCGGTGCGCCTGCCGCGATGGCGGACGGTTTGTGGGGACGGGAGTATGCAGCCCTGCCGGGTGTGAAGCTGGTGCGGGTGGATGACGCGCGGCACTTCATCATGGTGGATCAGCCGGAGCGGCTGGGCGTGCTGATGGATGAGTTTTTGAGGTGAGACGATCCTCCCCCGCGAACGGGGGAGGATGAGCGTGCTCCTACTTCGGGCGCAGGTCGTTGGTGACGTCGCCGGTCTTCAGCGGCTTGCCGCCGAACTCGGCGGCGTAGGCCGGGGCGAGCAGGCCCTGGAAGCTGGCCGCAGGCAGGGTGAGGTAATAGGCGCCCTCGACGTAGGGCCCGACCGCATAGGCGTCGAGCAGGAAGGTCAGGCCGCCGGCCTTGCCGGCTGCATCGCCGGGAGCGAGGACCACAGCCACGTCCTTCAGCTTGGGGCAGGACCAGGTGTCGCCGCCGACCTTGACCGGCGTCGCGCCGGGGCGGGCCCTCTTGGCGGTGTTGACGGCGTCGCACAGGGCGCGTTCCAGCGAGGCCGTATCCGCGCCCTTGGCGAAGAGGTCGGCCGGGGTGATCCGTCGGCGCTCGGTCTTGTCCCACAGCAGGGCCGTGGCGACCGTGTTGGGGTGGGCGCCGCCGGAGTAGTCGAAGTCGGTGCGCATGGCGCTGAACAGACGGCCGGTCTGGACCGGATCGCCGTAGACGATGGTCTTCTCATAGGGGCCCATGGCGCTGTCGCCGCCGGCCTCGGTGCGGTCGGCCTGGGCGCCCTCGGCGTACTTGCCCAGGTCGGCGACCTCCTGACGATAGAGGCTGGCGTAGAGCTCAGGCTGGGTCTTGATCGCTTCCGGCAGGGTCAGGCTGACCTTGGCCCACGGCGTGGCGCTGTCGTATTTCAGCGGGCCGTCGGCGGCGACCGCAGCGGCGGCTTTCGAGGCCTCGGGCGCCTTCTGCTCGTTGCGCTGGCACGCGGCGAGGGAGGCCGCGACGGCGACGGTGACAAGCAGAATGCGAGCGGGACGCGAGGGGATCATGCCGGACTCCTATGGCGAGATCAGAAAGCTAGGCCGTTGAACGCTATGGCGGCCAGAAGGATCAATCCCGCCTCGCGATTTGATTTGAACAGGCGCAGGGCGAGAGACGCGTCGTCGGGCTGCAGGCGCTTCACCTGCCAGGCCAGGTGCAGCGCGTAGGCGGCCAGACCGACGTAGAAGACGGGACCTAGACCGGCGGCGAACCCCGCCGCGCCCGCCAGCAGGACGGCGAGGGCGTAGAAGACGGCCACGCCCGGCTTGACCTGGGCGCCCAGTCGGCGGGCCGAGGACTTGATCCCCGCCATGGCGTCGTCCTCGATGTCCTGAAGCGCGTAGATGGTGTCGTAGCCGAGGGTCCAGAACAGGCCGCCCGCGTAGAGAAGGCCTGCCGACAGGGCGAGGTGGCCCATCTGGTTCAGGCCCTCGGCCATCCAGTAGGCGTCGCCGCTGGCGCGCACCTCCAGCACATAGAGCCAGCCCAGAGAGAACAGACCGCCGGTCGCCGCGGCGAAGCCCAGCAGGGCGCCCCAGTTGAAGGTCAGGCCCAGCCAGGCCTGGGGCCACCAGGTGATGCGCTTCATGAAGGGATAGGCCGCGACCAGACCCAGCGACAGGGCGCCGAGCAGCACCGAGGTCAGGTTCATGGTCAGCAGGATGCACAGGCTGATCAGGCTGAGGCCGGCCACGAAGGCCCAGGCCTGCTTGACGCTGATCTGGCCCGCTGGAATGGGGCGCAGGGCGGTGCGGGCGACTTGGGCGTCGAAGTCGCGGTCGATGATGTCGTTCACGGCGCAGCCGGCGCCGCGCATCAGGCAGGCTCCGATGGCGAAGCCGATGATCAGCCACAGCTCATAGCCGCCAAAGGGCCGGTCATACTGGTTCAGGGCCAGCATGATGCCTTGCCAGCCGGGCAGAAGCAGCAGCCATGTGCCGATGGGGCGGTCGAACCGGCCCAGCTTCAGCCACGGCTTCAGCCCCTCGGGGGCGTAGCGGTCCACCCAGTTCTGGCGGGCGGCGTCGGGAAGCGGGGCTGTGCTCATGCAATGGGTCTTAGACCCTGAGGCGGGCGGGGGTGAAGGGCTTGCGTCCGACCGGCGCCATGCGAGCCCCATTGCGCGACGCGGCGATGCTGCGTTTAGTGGCGCCTCAACCGGGAGGGAGCCGCCGATGACTGACGAGCCGATCAAGGGCCCTGCGTCCTATTTCCCTTCCATCGAGAAGAAATACGGACGGCCCATTGCGGAGTGGAAGGCCGAGGTCCGCGCCCGCTATCCGGCCAAGCACATGGAACTGGTGACCCTGCTCAAGGACGAGCACGACATGGGCCACGGCCACGCCAACGCCATCGTCGCCCACACCCTGGCGGAAGACGGGCTGAAGTAGGCCTCAGCCGGCGTGTGACAGCGGGCGTCCGTCGATCCAGGTCTCCACCGCATTCAGGTCGTGGTCCAGACGGACCAGATCAGCGGCGTAGCCGGGGGCGATGCGGCCGCGTTCGCTGTCCAGACCGAGGAAGGCCGCGGGGGCGCTGGACGCCATCATGACGGCCTGGGGCAGGTCGAGGTCGAGCATGTCGCGCGCATTCCGGACGGCGGCGGCCATGTCGAGATCGGACCCGGCCAGGACGCCACGCTCATCCATGCAGGCGCCGTCCCTGACCGAGATGCGGCGGCCCTGCAGATAGAAGTGGTCGCCCTCGGCGTTGACGCTGGGCATGGCGTCGGTGACCAGCATGAAGCGGTCGGCCGGGCGGCAACGAAGGGCCAGCTTCAGCACCACCGGATCGACATGGTGGCCGTCTACGATGATTCCGCACCAGGCTGTGGCGCTCTCCAGCGCCGCGCCGACCACGCCAGGCGCTCGGCTCTTCAGCGGCGACATGGCGTTGAACAGGTGGGTGAATCCGGTCACGCCTGCAGCCAAAGCGGACCGCATGGTTGGATAGTCGGCGTCGGAATGACCCGCGGCCACCACGGCCCCGCCCTCGACCAGGGCCGCGATCATGGCCGGCGTCGTCATTTCGGGGGCCAAGGTGATCAGGGTGCGCCCGGTCTTCATCCGCGTCAGCAGGCGCACGGCCTCAAGGTCCAGAGTGCGGAACTTGGTCGGATCATGGATGCCCTTGCGGGCGACGTTCAGGAAGGGGCCTTCGATGTGAATCCCAAGCACCCCGGGCACGCCTTCGGCCATGGCCTGCTCCACCGCGTCAATGGCGCGGTCGATGACGGAAAGGTCGTCGCTGATCAGGGTGGGCAGGAAGCCCGTGGTGCCGAAGCGGCGGTGAGCCGCGCCGATGCGGGCGATGGTTTCCACTGTGGGCGCGTCGTTGAACAGGACGCCGCCGCCGCCGTTGACCTGGGTGTCGATGTAGCCCGGGACGAGACGGTCGCCGTTCAGATCATGAGCCTGCGCCTCGGGGAAAACGGCGCGCAGGGCCGCCTCGGGGCCGACGGCGGCGATCCGATCACCGTCGACCACGAGGGCCAGACCCTCCTGGAAGGCGTCGTCGACCAGAATCCGTCCGTTGTGCAGCAGGCTGGGCATCAAACCGTCTCGGTCACCTTGTTGAGGTAGGGCGGGTGGTCGGGATCGAACCCGCGCGCCGTGGAAAGCGTGGCGGCCAGACGGTAGAAACTCTGGATCAGCAGGATAGGCTCCAGCGCCGGGTGGCTGCTGACGGTGGGCAGCGAGATCACCCCCGGCGCGGTGGCAAGGCCGGCGAAGAAGACCTGCGCCCCGCGTCGGGCGAAGTCGGCGGCCAGATCCTCGGCGTCGTCGCGCGTCACGTCCGCCTGGGGCAGAAGCAGGACGGGGAAACCGGTCTTGACCAGGGCCATGGGGCCGTGGCGGACCTCGGCGGTCGAAAAGGCCTCGGCGTGCAGGCCGCACGTTTCCTTGAGCTTGAGCGCCGCCTCTCGCGCCACGCCGAAGCCGACCCCGCGTCCGACGACGTAGAGGCTGGCGGCGCTGGTCAAGGCGGGAAGGGCCGCGGACCAGTCCTGCGCCCAGGCGGCGTCCAGCAGGCGCGGCAGGTCGTTCAGGGCGGCCGACAGTTCGGCGTCGCCGCTCCATTCCGCCACCAGATGGGCGATGGCGCTGAGGCTGGCGATGAAACTCTTGGTCGCGGCGACCGACAACTCCGGACCGGCGCGCAGGGGGATGGTCAGGTCGGCCACCTGGCTCAGGGGCGATCCCTCGACATTGACCAGGGCGATGACGAAGGCCCCGCCGGCCTTGGCGGCGGCCGCCGCCGCGACCAGGTCGGGGCTCTTGCCCGACTGGGAGACAGCCAGGCACAGGCCGCCCGGGATGGACGGGGTGCGGCCATAGACCGAACTGACCGCCAGCGGCATGGGACTGGTCAGCACGCCGACCTCGGTCTCGATCAGATATCGGGCGAAGACGCCGGCGTTGTCCGAACTGCCGCGTCCGCAGATCAGGGCGGCGGTGGGGGGCTGCATCCGCAGGCGCTTGGCGGCGCGGGCGACAAGACCGGCGTTGGCGGCCAGCTGGGCGGCGACGATGCGTCCCGAGTCCGCAGCTTCGGCGAACATCCTGGTGTCTTCGGCGCGCATCAGGCGGGTCCGTCGTTCAGTTCGGCGACGAAGTCGTAGGCGTCGCCCCGATAATAGGACTGGGTCACCTCCACGGCCTCGCCGTTGTGGAAGGCGCGACGCTCGATAAGCAGGCCCGGCGCGCCGGGGGCTATGCCCAGGAGCTGGCACTGCTCGGCGTTGAACAGTACGGCGCGCAGACGTTGTAGCGCGCGGTTGGGCCGGTGGCCGCTGACGGCGAGGGCCTGATAGAGCGAGGTGGTCACCGCCTCGACGCCCGAGAGGCACGACGCCGGGACGGTCGAATACTCCAGCGCCATCGGCGCGCCGTCGGCGTAGCGAATGCGGTGGAAGCGATAGACCGGCGCGCCGGGGCTGAGGCCCAGCGTCAGCGATTCCTCCGGCGTGACGGTGCCCTCGCTACGGCTCAGCCAGGAACTGGTGGCTTTGCGTCCGCGCGCCGCCATGTCCTCTGAAAAGGAGGTCAGCTTGGAGAAGCTCTTCTCGACCCGTGCAGCGACGAAGGTGCCGGCGCCCTGACGTCGTGTCAGCAGGCCCTCGGCCACCAGGCCGTCGAACGCCTTGCGGATGGTGATGCGGGACACCGATAGTTCGTTGGCCAGATCGCGCTCGGGCGGCAGGGCGTCGTCGGGCTTCAGCGCGCGGCGCTCGATGGCCTGCCGCACGGCCTGTTGCAGCTGTTGGTACAGAGGCGCGGGGCGTTGGGCGTCCAGCGATCCGATGGCTTCAAGAAACGGCATGACGTCCTCCCCCCGAGTGCATCCCCGACGCCTCATGAGAGCCCATGTTACGCAACCAATCAAGGACCAATATTGAGAAAGTTTAGGCCCAATGTGAATTTTGGTCTTGCGAGATACGACGCTTTGGTGAAACTCTCCCGTCAATTCCCATGTTCTCTCGATCTGGTCGAAAGAGGGGCGGGCCAGATTGGTCTTGAATTGGGTAGGTCAGGCCTGCGGGGGCAGGTCTCTGGAGGGGAGTCCAGCGCTATGAATATCCTTCACGCCTTGCTTGCCGGCTCTGTCAGCGCCCTGGCGCTGATCGCCGGCGCCGCCGCCGCCCAGGACGCCAGCGGCCCGGTCACGACCGTGGACGAAGTGGTCGTCACCGGCATCCGCGCCTCGCTGCAGCAGTCCATCGCCACCAAGCGCAACGCCAACGCCATCATCGATGTCGTCACCGCCGAGGATGTGGGCAAGTTCCCCAGCTCGAACGTGGCCGAGGCCATCACCATCATTCCCGGCGTCACCGTCGATCGCGCGTTTGGCCAAGGCGAAAAGGTTTCGATCCTGGGCACCGACCCGGCGCTGAACCGGACCCTGCTGAACGGCCAGACGGTGGCCTCGGCGGACTGGTTCATTCTCGATCAGCCGGGACGAACCTTCAACTACGCCCTGCTGGCTCCGCAGATCGTCGGCAAGGTCGAGGTCTACAAGACGCCTGAGGCCCGTATCGACGAGGGCAGCATCGGCGGCACCGTCGACGTCCTGACCCGCCGTCCGCTGGACCTGGATCGCTACACCCTCTCGGGGGCCGTGACCTATCTCTACAATGATCGGTCCGAGAGCGGTGATGCCCAGCTCTCGCTCCTTGGCGGCTGGCGTAACGAGGACCGCACCTTCGGCGTCATCGTGTCGGCCCAGCGCGCCAGCGACGAACTGCGGCGTGACGGGCTGGAGGCCTATGGCACCATTCCAGCGAGCTACTACAACGGCGGCAACGCCGAGAACCCGGGCGGCAATTCCATCGCCAACGGCAACTGCGTCGGGGCCTGCGCCACCACCCTGCTGGCCAACCCGAACGCCAAGGGCCTGAACTCCTTCGGCACGCACTTCTTCGAGCAGCAACGCGAGCGCAACAGCTATACCGTGGCGCTGCAGTATCGTCCCAACGACAGCCTGGACCTGAACTTCGACTGGCTGCGCGTCGACGCCACCTATGACAACATCAACCAGGCCCTGTTCGCCTTCCAGGGCAACACCTGGAACAGCCTGGGCGCGCTGACCGACATCCAGGTCGACGACAACGTCATCACCAAGGCCTCGTTCAAGAACGCGTTGAGCGTGCTGGACATCCAGTATCGCGAGGCGGCGATGACCTCGGACAGCTACCATCTGGACGGCAAGTACACCGGCGCTGGTTGGGACTTGTCAGGCGACATCGGCTACACCAAGGCCGACGGCGGCACGCAGCGCCAGCTGTTCGGAGAGTTCCTGAACTGGGCGGATTACACGGTCGACTTCACCGGGGCGCCGGGTTCGCCGGGCGTTCTGAGCTACGCCAACGGCAATGTCCTGAACGACGCTTCGAAGTTCTCGTTCGACGGCGGCTGGGGCGGCGGCGATCCGTCGGTCGGACCGACGGGCTACAACGCCGGCTGGGGCGGCAACATCGTCTCAAAGCCGACCATGGATGAGGAAACCTACGCCCAGGCTGACCTCGGCTTCGATCGCGACGGCTTCTTCAGCCGACTTCAGTTCGGCTACAAATACCGCAAGCACGAGACCGATCAGAAGATGTCGGGCGTGACGGTCCAGATTTACGGCGCGCCTGACAGCGCCTCGATGTTCAGCCCCAGCCAGGTGCCGGGCAACTATCTGGACGGCTTCGACGGCGCCAACGATCAGATGAAGACCCGTTTCCGCATCGATGGCGCGGCCCTGGCCGACTATATCGAGAACGGCGAATATCTGCGCCCCTGGCAGCCCGCGCCGGTGCCGACCATCTTCGGCAACGCCGAGTTCACGGCTCAGAACTGGAACGTCCAGGAGACGATCAACGCCCTCTACGGCCAGGCCGATTTCGAGAATGATCGGGTGCGCGGCAACGTGGGCCTGCGCTACGTTCGCACCGAGTCCGAGAGCGGCGGCTATGTCTGCGTCAACCAGACCGCCAGCGGTTGCGGCACCACCGCGGCCGACTGGGAATGGAACGTCCGCACCAAGGAATACGACGACTTCCTGCCCAGCGTGAACCTGGCGATCAATGCGACGGACGACGTGATCGTCCGCCTGGCGGCGGCGAAGGTGATCGCCCGTCCCAACTACGCCGACATGTCCAACTACTTCTGGCTGTCGGATCAGATCCTGACCGGCGGCGGCGGCAACCCGGACCTGGACCCGTACAAGTCGACCAACCTGAACGCCGCGGTCGAATGGTATTTCGCGCCTGACGCCATTCTGTCGGGCGAGATCTTCTACAAGGACATCGACAACTACATCCTGCAGGCGACGGCGCCCGAGACCCACTTCAACCAGGCGCAGAACAAGCCCACCACCTATCAGATCAGCCGTCCGACCAACGCCGGTTCGGCCGAGCTGAAGGGGCTGTCCGTCGCCTATCAGCAAACCTACGCCTATGGTCTGGGGCTGCTGGCCAACTACACCCTGGTGGACGGCAGCGCCGACAACGGCAGCGATCTGCCCTTCAACTCGAAGCACCAGGTCAACATCAGCCCCTTCTTCGAGTCGGGTCCCTTCTCGGTGCGGGCGACCTACACCTGGCGGTCCAAGTATTTCACTGGCCTGGATCGTGGCGACCAGATGTACGTCCGGGCCTACACGGGTCTGGATGCGACGGCGGGCTACGCCTTCAACGAGAAGGTCAGCCTGACGGTGTCCGGCCAGAACCTGCTGGACAGCGAATACTACGCCTACGCCAATACGGTCAGCCTGCCGCGGGGCGTCTATCGCACCGGCCGCAAGCTGATGGCGACGCTGAGCGTCGCCTTCTGAGGACGCCGCGTTCGGAGGGCGGCGTTCGTCGTCCTCCGTTCCGCCTATCGCCAAGGCCTTCTCCTGAGGCCAGACTGGCGCGGGGCGTTTACGTCCCGCGCGCTTCTTTGATGCGAGACTGCGTATGATCCAGGTCGTTCGATCGGCGAAGGCGTTCGCCCCGGTGCTGACGCTCATGCTGACCCTGGCCGTGGCGCCGGCCGTCATGGCCGAGGCGCCGGTCGGGTCCGTGATCCCGCGTCCCGCCACCGTAACCCCGGCGGCGGGCGCTTTCGTGCTGATCGACGGCGCCGCCCTGATCGTGCCGCGCGGCGACGCCGAGGCGATGCGCGCCGCGACCTATTTCGCCGACCTGATGCAGCGTACGCGCGGCCTGCGCCTAGCGGTGCGCGAGGGAGACGAAACGCCGGGAGCCGTGGTCTTTCGTCGCGCTGACGGGTCGGCCGCCGACGCCTACCGGCTGGACGTCGGCCCGCGCGGAGCGGTCATCACCGCCAGCGATTTCGGCGGGCTTCTCTACGGCTCCATCAGCCTGTGGCAACTGGCCACCGCCGAGGCGGGCCAGGGGGATGCGACCATACCCGCCGTCGCCATCGCCGACGCGCCGCGCTTTGGCTGGCGCGGCGTCATGCTGGATTCAGCCCGCCACTATCAGTCGCCGGCCTTCATCAAGGGTTTCATCGACTGGATGGCCCTGCACAAGCTGAACGTCTTCCACTGGCACCTGACCGACGACCAGGCCTGGCGGTTGGAGATCAAGCGCTACCCCAAACTGACGGAGGTCGGCGGCTGGCGTGTCCACGCCGGTGCGGCGGCGCAGAAGGACATCGATCCGGCGACCGGGCGCCCCCGCCTGTACGGCGGAATCTATACCCAGGACGAAGTGCGCGACATCGTCGCCTATGCCGCCGCCCGCAACATCGTCGTGGTGCCGGAGGTCGACGTGCCCGGCCACGCCAGCGCGGCGATCGCCGCCTATCCCGAACTGGGCGTGACCGACGTGCCCGGCGCAGCCGTTCCGGCCGTGCCCGCCGACTGGGGCGTCTATCCGACCCTGTTCAACGTCGAGGAAGCGACCCTGGTCTTCTTCGAAAACGTCATGGACGAGGTGGTCGATCTCTTCCCCTCGGAATACGTCCACATCGGCGGCGACGAAGCGGTCAAGGATCAGTGGAAGGCCTCGCCTCGCGTGCAGGAAAGGATGCGCGAACTGGGTCTGGCGGACGAAGAGAAGCTGCAGTCCTGGTTCGTGGCGCGTCTGGAGAAGCGCCTGAACGACCACGGTCGCCGCATGATCGGATGGGATGAAATCCTGGAGGGCGGCATCAATCCGAACGCCAGCGTCATGTCCTGGCGCGGCGTCGAGGGCGCCATCGAGGCGGCGCGTCTGGGCCACGACACGGTGATGTCGCCGGCGCCGGTTCTGTATCTGGATAACCGCCAGAGCGCGGACGACGGGGCGCCCGGGCGCGGCTTCACTTCGACCCTTCGCGACGTCTACAGCTTCGATCCGACGCCGGACGTGCTGACCCCGGAACAGGCGCGTCGCGTCCTGGGGGTGCAGGGCAACCTTTTCACGGAACACATGCGGACCGAGGACCGGGTCGAGTATCAGGCCTTCCCGCGCATCTCGGCCCTGGCGGAAATGGCCTGGACCCCGCACGAGCGGATGGACTTCGCCGATTTCCGTGTCCGACTGGACCCGCAACTGGCCCGCTATCGCATGCTGGGCATCGACTATGCGACCAGCGGGCTGACCGAAGTTCCCGCCGCGCCGCCCGCCGACGGCCAGCGACGCTATGACCATCAGATGAAGCTGTGCACCGCGGCTCTGCCGCTGTCGCTGATCGATGACGCCCCGCTGGAAGGCGAGCGTCCGGCTCTGCTGATGGACATCCTGAACCCTTGCTGGATCTATCAGTCGGCGGATCTGACCCGGGGGCTGCGTTTCGAGGCCGCCGTCGGCCAGGTTCCTTTCAACTTCCAGATCGGCGCCGACCGCGACAAGATCCGGCTGGGGACGCCGCGGACGCCGCACGGCGAACTGGAGGTGCGCATCGATGGCTGCGAGGGCGAACCGGCTCTGGTCATTCCTCTGGCCGAGGCGGCGGGCGACGACGGGATCACCGTGCTCTTGGGCCGGCTTCCGGCCCGCGCCGGCCAGCACGACCTGTGTCTGAAGTTCACTCAGAAAGAGCTGGACCCGATGTGGGGCGTCGACTGGGTGCGCGTGTCCGACGCCGTCCAGCGCGAGAACGACTGATGACGGCTGAACTGATCGTCCACGCCCCGATCGACGGCTGGGTGTGTTCGCTGGACGAGGTTCCGGACGCCGCCTTCGCCGGGCGCATGGTCGGCGAAGGCCTGGCTATCGATCCGACGGGCATGACGGTGCGAGCGCCGTTTGACGGCGTGGTGTCGAGCCTGGCCCGCACCGGTCACGCGATCAGCGTGCGCGCGGACGCGGGGCCTGAAATCCTGATCCACCTTGGGCTGGATACGGTGGCTTTGGAGGGGGCGGGCTTCACCGCCCATGTCGTCGAGGGCGCGCGGGTGACGACCGGCGATCCGCTCCTGACGATGGATCTTGAGGTCGTCGCGGCGGCTGCCAAGAGCCTGATCTCGCCGATCCTCCTGGTCAGCGAGGGCGAGGTTCGACTGTCGCCGCTGAGTCGCCTGGTCGAGGCGGGGGAGCCGATCATGAGCGTGCGGGCGGCGAAAGCCGCCGCCGTCACGGCCGGCGGCGGCGCGGCGGTGCTGACCCGAACGGTGCGCGCCCCCTTGCCGCACGGCCTGCACGCGCGCCCGGCCTCGCGTATCGTCGCCTGCGCCAGGAGCTTTGACGCCAGGGTGAGCCTGACGCTCGGTGATCGCAGCGCCGACGCCGCCAGCCTGACGGCCATGATGACCCTGGGGCTCAAGGACGGCGACGCTCTTACCGTCAGCGCCAGCGGGCCAAAGGCTGAGGCGGCGCTGGACGCCGTCGCCGCCCTGATCGCGTCCGGGCTGGGCGAGGGCGGGGAAGCCGCCCACGCCGCGCCCGCCGTCGAAACGCCGGTCGCGCAGGCCGGCCCCGCCTCGGGCGAGGACGGCGAACTGATCTTTTCGGGCGTCACCGCGGCGCCGGGGCTGGCGGTCGGTCGCGCGGTGCATCTGCGTCAGGCCGAGATCGTCACGCCTGAACATGGTCGCGGCGTCAGGCTGGAACAGGCGGCGCTGCAACAGGCCCTGGGCGCCGTGCGCAGCCGGATCGAAGCCTCGGTCGCGTCAGGCGGCGCCCATCGCCGCGCCATTCTGGCCGCCCATCTGGCCTTCCTCGATGATCCCGGCCTGCTGGCCACGGCGCAGGAAGCGATCGAGGCGGGCCGCAGCGCGAGCTTCGCCTGGCGCACGGCGACCCAAGGCGGCGTGGCCCTGTTCCGGTCGCTGGGCGACGCCCGCACGGCCGAACGCGCCGACGACCTGATGGATCTGGAGCGTCAGGTTCTGGTCGAGCTGTCGGGCGAGGCTGCGGCCGCGCCTGTGGTGCTGGGGGCCGGGTCGGTCATCCTGGCCGACGACCTTCTGCCGTCGCAACTGATCGCGCTGGACGCGGTCAAGGTGGCGGGGCTGTGCACCGCACGCGGCGGGCCGACGTCGCACGTCGCCATCCTGGCCGCCGCCATGGGCGTGCCGGCGCTGGTCGCCGTCGGATCGGGTCTGGACCGCATTGAGGACGGCGCCCTGGTGGTTCTGGACGCCGACGGCCGGCGCCTGGTCGCCAATCCATCCGCCGCACGGCAGGCCCGGGCCCAGAGCGCCGCCGCCGCGCGCGACCGCCGTCGCGCCGAGGCCCGCGCCCTGGCCGCCGAGGATTGCCGCACCGCCGATGGTGTTCGGATCGAGGTCTTCGCCAATCTGGGCGACGTGTCAGAGGCCGCGCCCGCCGTGGCCGGGGGCGCCGAGGGATGCGGCTTGCTGCGCACCGAATTCCTTTTCCTGGAGCGGCAGAGCGCCCCGACCGAGGACGAGCAACTGGCCCAGTATCAGGCCATCGCCGACGCTCTGGACGGGCGGCCTCTGGTCATCCGCACTCTGGATGCGGGCGGCGACAAGCCCTTGCCCTACCTGCCCATGCCGCATGAGGACAATCCGGCGCTGGGTCTGCGTGGTATACGCACGGGCCTGCACCGACCAGACCTTCTGCTGACCCAGTTGCGGGCTGTCTGCCGGGTGCGGTCCAGCGGAACAGTCGCCGTCATGTTGCCGATGATCGCCTCGGCGTCCGAGGTGCGTCAGGTTCGCGCCCTGCTGGACATCGCAGCCTCCGAGACGGGCTGGGCCGCGCCCCTGCTGGGGGTGATGATCGAGACCCCGGCGGCGGCCATGACCGCCGATCTGCTGGCCCCACACATCGACTTCATCTCGATCGGCACCAATGACCTGACCCAGTATGCGCTGGCCATGGATCGGCAGAACGCCCATCTGGCCGCGCAGTTGGACAGCCTGCATCCGGCGGTGCTGCGCCTGATCGCCCAGGCGGCGACGGGCGCCGCCGATACGCGCTGGATCGGCGTCTGCGGCGGGCTGGCCTCGGACCTGCTGGCTGCGCCCATCCTGATCGGTCTCGGCGTCACCGAGCTGTCGGCCACGCCGTCCATGGTGGCGGAGATCAAGGCAGCGGTGCGCGGCCTGACCCTGGCCGACTGTCGCCAGCTGGCGGGACAGGCCCTGACGCTGGACAGCGCCGAGGCCGTGCGCGCCCTGGCCGACGACCGTCTGGCCGCACTGTTGAAATCTCGCGTCGTCGGAGCGGTCGCATGAAGATCGGACTGTCCAGCCTGCAGCCGCTCGGCCGGGCCCTGATGCTGCCTATCGCCGTCCTGCCGGTTGCGGGGCTGTTGTTGCGTCTGGGGCAGCCGGACCTGCTCGACATCGCCTTCATCTCGGCGGCGGGGCAGGCGGTGTTCGCCAACCTGGGTCTGCTGTTCGCGGTCGGCGTGGCGGTCGGTCTGGCCAGGGACAACAACGGGGCGGCCGGCCTGGCGGGCGTGGTCTGCTTCCTGATCTCGGTCGAGGCGTCCAAGGTGCTGCTGGCGGTCCCGCCCGAGGTGGTCGCCGGTCTGACCGGCGACGCGGCGGACGCGGCGTCCAAGGCCTTCAAGGACCAGGCCCTGGCGCGGCTGGGTGTACCCATAGGCATCGTCGCCGGCCTGATCGCCGGAGCCTGCTACAACCGCTTTTCGACCTTCAAGCTGCCCGACTACCTGGCCTTCTTCGCCGGGCGCCGCTTCGTCCCGATCGTGGCGGGGGTGGCGGGGCTGGCGGTGGCGGCGGCGGTGGGCCTGACGTTCGCGGGCATCGACCACGCCATCGACGTCTTCAGTCGCGCCGTGGTCGGCTCGGGCGAGTTCGGCCTGTTCGTCTATGGCGCGCTGAACCGACTGCTGATCGTCACCGGTCTGCACCATATCCTGAACAACGTCGCCTGGTTCATCGTCGGCGACTACAACGGCGCGACCGGAGACCTGAACCGCTTCTTCGCGGGCGATCCCAGTGCGGGCGTCTTCATGAGCGGCTTCTTCCCCGTCATGATGTTCGGACTGCCCGCCGCCTGCCTGGCCATGTACCACGCCGCCCGGCCCGAGCGTCGCAAGGAGGTCGGGGGGATGCTCTTCTCCCTGGCGCTGACCGCCTTTCTGACCGGGGTGACCGAGCCGATCGAGTTCACCTTCATGTTCCTGGCGCCCGTCCTCTACGCCATCCACGCGGTGCTGACCGGCGTGTCGATGGTGGTGATGGATTTGTTGGGATCGCGGCTGGGCTTCACCTTTTCGGCGGGCCTGTTCGACTATGTGCTGAACTATGGTCGTTCGACGCGTCCCTGGGTGCTGCTGCCGGTCGGCCTGATCTACGCCGGGCTCTATTACGGCCTGTTCCGCGTCGCCATCTCGGTCCTGAACCTGAAGACACCTGGGCGTGAAGACGAGCCGGCCGTCGCAGTCGGGACCGGGGAGGTCGCGGGCGGCCGGGCCGGCGGCTTCGTCGCGGCGCTGGGCGGGGCGGGCAATCTGAAGGCCGTCGCCGCCTGCACCACGCGTCTGCGGCTGGAGATACGCTCGCGCGAAGCGATCGACGAGGCGGGGCTGAAGCGGCTGGGCGCGCGCGGCGTCATCGCCCCCGGCCCCAATCAGTTGCAGGTCGTGCTGGGACCGATCGCCGACGCTGTGGCCGACGAGATCAGACACCTGATCGCCGTCCCCGGCGCACGGACGGAAGCCCCTGCCAGCGGTCAAGAGCGCCGCCCGACCCTGTCACGTCCGCTGATGGACGCCCTCGGCGGCGCCGACAATGTCGCCGAGGTCAGCGCCAGGGCGGGGCGCCTGTGTGTTCGACTGGCCTCATCCGATCCGATCGATCTGGCGGCCTTGCGGACCCTGGCCCCCCGCGGCTTCGCCCGCACCGGCGATCGCAGCCTGCAACTGCTGGGTTTCTAGCGCCGCGTCTTCTGCTTCGGCCTGGCGCTGCACAGGGCGCCAAGACTCGCCGCCGGGAACCGCACGGCGTCCGAACCCTTTCCAACAGGGAAGCGTGAGGGGACCTACGTGCTGAACGGAACAAGGCGATGGTGAGCCCGGCTTTGACCTGGGTGCCCTACTGCGGCCCGGCGCCGGATTTCGGCGAGTGGCGCTGGAATCTCGACCCGGTGCTGTTCCTGCTTTTGGTCGCCGTCACCGCCGTGATCGGATTGCGGCTTCAGGGGCAGCGGCGCGCGCTGGGTCTGGCCGCCATGGCGGTTCTGGCGATCGGTTTCGTCTCGCCGCTCTGCGCGCTGAGTTCGGCCCTCTTCTCCGCGCGAACCGTGCATCACGTTCTGTTGGTGGCCGTGGCGGCGCCGCTGCTTGCCGGCGCCTTGCCTGGACGGTTCCGTGGTCTGGTTCTGGCGACAGCGACGCAGGCGCTGGTCTTCTGGGGCTGGCACGCCCCGGCCGCCTACGCCGCCGCCCTGTCGAGCGACCTCGTCTACTGGATCATGCAGGCCAGCCTGCTGGCCAGCGCCGTCTGGTTCTGGGGCGCGGCGCGTGCGGCCTCCGCTCCGGCGGCGGTCGTGGCTCTGTTGGCGGCGATGCTGGCCATGGGGTTGCTGGGCGCGGTGCTGACCTTCGCCGGCCAGGCCGTCTATGAGCCGCATGCCTATTCGACGCTGGCCTGGGGCCTGACGCCGCTGGAGGATCAGCAGGCGGCGGGACTGATCATGTGGGCGCCGGCGGCGGCCCTTTATCTGGCGGCGGCGCTGTGGCGGCTGGGCGGACTCCTGGGCCCGGACGCGGAGGCCCGGACGGCGTGATCGAACGGCTGTTCAGGCAACTGCTCGAGTGGGCGGCGGGTCACCACGACGAAGGACATTATTCGCCGGTCGGCATCCTGTTTCATTGGAGCATGGCGGGTCTGGTCGTCTTTCAGCTGGGGTGGGGCTGGTGGATGGGGCGTCAGCCGGTCGGCGGCGCCATGATCGCGGCCTATGAGCTGCACTTCGCCGTCGGCTTGCTGATGCTGGTCCTGGTGATCGGGCGTCTGTCCTGGCGCATGATGGCGCCGGATCTGATCAACGACGCCGACAAGCCAGGGTGGGAGAGCATGGCGGCCCATGTCACCCACTATGTCTTCTACATCTGCCTGTTCGGTTTGCCCTTGTCAGGCTGGGCCATGATTTCGGCGACGGACCGCACGCGACAGCTCGAAGTCCTGGGCTTCATCAAATGGCCGCTGCTGCCGTTGCAGGAGCTGTCGAACACCCAGTTGTGGGCCGTCGAGGCAGCGGCGGAATGGCTGCACTGGGGCCTGGTGGTTACGCTGTTGTTGATGATTCCGATCCACGCGGGCGCTGCGCTCAAGCACCATCTGATCGATCGGGACGACGTGTTTCACGCGATGCTGCCGGTCTTGCCGCCGCTGCCGCCGAAGCGGACACGCTGGCAGAGGCGCTGGCGGGCGCTGGAGAAGCGGGTTGCCTCGACAGCCAAAGCGCTATGGCGCGGGCTTCTTGGTCTGAAAGCGGTTTGACGGCGGCGGCCATGACGCCGCGCGGGTCGTTGCGCCGCTTGCCGGACTTCCAGCGGTCGATCTGCTCCAGCGTGTAGGCGGCGGGCTGACCCGCGATGGCCGGAGCGCCCCCCAAGCCCGAACCCTGGCCTTCGGCGCCATGGCAGGACGCGCAGGCCACGACGCCGCGAGACCCGTCGCCGTTCAGATAAAGGCCGGGAGCCTGCTGGCCGGAGGACGGCGCGGGTAGCGGTAAGGGCAGGGCGGCGTAGTAGGCTGAAACCTTCTGCCGATCCTGATGATCCAGCGCCCTGGCGATCCGGGTCATGGCGTCGTCGGGGCGGATGCCCAACGCGTAGTCGTCGAGCTGCTTCTGGAGATAGCCGGCGTCCAGGCCCGCCAGTCGGGGCGCCGCCCCGCCGTCGCCGCCGCCGTCCAGGCCGTGACAGGTGAAGCAGGCGTTTGCCGCCCCGCCGGCGCCGCCGCTCATGGCGATGACGTGGCCGTTGGCCGTGAAGGCGCGATCCGTCCGTCCGGGCGAGGAATCGCAGGCGGCGAGCAGGGCCGTCACGCAGAGCGCGGGCAGGAGCTGGGCTGGAGCGGTGACGCGCACGGGGGTCCAACACCTGCTTACGGCGGAGGTTCCTGAATGCTCAGCGCGGAGGCTGGATGTCGCATCCGTGGAACCTCCGTCCGCAGAGAGGATTGCGTGTGATGAAGCTTCGGGGGGCGGATGGATTATCGACAGACGGGCGCGACGGCGGCAAGGCAGGCCATGGTCTGCGTGCTGGGTTTCGCCGCGAGCGCCTGCGTGGACAAGGCGGATTTGCCGCGTCCTGTGGCCCAGGCGGATCCGGCGGCGGGCCTGGCTGTGATCCGCGAGGTCGGCTGCGCCGCCTGTCACGCCATACCGGGCGTCGCCTGGCCGCAGGGCCGTACGGGCGGCAGCCTTGCGGGTGTCGGCGCGCGCCCGCTGATCGCCGGGCGACTGCCTAACCAGCCTGACGTCCTGATCCAGTGGCTGATCGATGCGCCTTCGCTGGACCCCGACACCGCCATGCCGCCCATGCCCCTGACCCAAGACCAAGCCCGCGATGTCGCGGCCTATCTGTATACGCTCGATGACGACTGAAGCTGTGCCCGGAACCGCCGGTTGGCCGCCCCCCGTGCTGGATCCGGCGGGGCCCTTCGCGGGACCGATCGAGACGGTCGCCTGGGTCTTGTTTGTCATGTCGGCTGTGGTGATGGCGGTGGTGCTGGTCGCCCTTGGGCTGGCCCTGTTTGGACCGCGCGAGTGGAAGAAGCGCGTCGGGGGCGAGCGTCTGGTCTGGGCGGCGGGTCTGGTGTTTCCGACTGTCGTTCTGACCGGTCTGCTGATCTACGGCCTGACCACGACGGCGCGCGTGTCCGAGGCGCCCAGGCCGGGCGAGATGCGGATCCGGGTGACCGGCGAGATGTGGTGGTGGCGCGTCGCCTACCTGGACGCCCAGGGCCGAGAAATCGTTCAGGACGCCAACGAGGTGCATATTCCGACCGGCCAGCCGGTGGTGTTCGAGCTGGAAAGCGCGGACGTGATCCACAGCTTCTGGGTCCCGCGGCTGGGCGGCAAGACCGACATGATTCCGGGGCGGCGCAACTTCATGCGGCTGCAGGCGGACACGCCCGGGACCTATGGGGGGCAGTGCGCCGAATACTGCGGCGGAGCGCACGCCTTGATGGGGCTGGTGGTCATCGCCCACACGCCCGGTGACTACGCAGACTGGCGGGCGCGGCAAGCGCGCCCGGCGGCGTCCGTGCCGTCGGCCGAGACATCAGTGGCCTTGATCGATCAGGGGCGGGATGTCTTCGCCGCCTCGGGCTGTGGAGCCTGCCACACCATTCGCGGCACCGAGGCCAACGGGCTAGCGGGGCCCGATCTGACCCACGTCGGATCGCGCCAGACCCTGGGCGCCGGCATTCTTCCGAATAATCAGGGCACGATGGCGGGCTGGATTTCCGACAGCCAGAGCCTGAAGCCCGGCAATCGCATGCCGTCCTATCCGGTGCTCACGGGTCGCGATCTGCGCGCCACGGCGGCCTATCTGGAAAGCCTGAAATGAGTTCGGAGACGGGATTCGATCCCGAGCTCTACAAACGCTTTCCCACCGAGGAGCCACGGCCCGACGGCGAGCTGGAAAAGCTGGAGGAGGTCTGGTGCGGACCCCGCAGGCCGTGGGAGTGGATCACCGCGATCAACAACAACTACATCGGCGTCTATTACGTCGGCGCGGCCATGTTGTTCTTCGTGCTTGCAGGCGTGCTGGCGCTGCTGATGCGCACGCAACTGGCCCTGCCGATGACGGGCTTTCTGGCTCAGGAAACCTACAACCAGATCTTCACCATGCATGGCACGGTGATGATGTTCCTGTTCGCGGTGCCGGCGGTCGAGGCCCTGGGCGTGCTGTTGCTGCCCCAGATGCTGGGCGCGCGAGATCTGCCGTTCCCCCGTCTGTCGGCCTACGCCTTCTGGGCCTATCTGATCGGCGGGCTGTGCTTCTTTGCGTCGCTGTTCTTCGGCCTGGCCCCCGACGGCGGCTGGTACATGTACCCGCCCCTGACCTCGACCACCTATTCGCCAGGGATCAACGCCGACTTCTGGTTGCTGGGCATCGGCTTCATCGAAATTTCGGCGATCGCGGGCGCCATCGAGATCATCGTCGGCGTTTTGAAGACCCGAGCGCCCGGCATGACGCTGGACAAGCTGCCCATCTTCGCCTGGGCCATGCTGATCTTCGCCTGCATGATCATCATCGCCTTCCCCTCGATCATCCTGTCGACCCTGCTGCTGGAACTGGAACGGGCGCTGGGCTGGCCCTTCTTCGATCCTGCCAAGGGCGGGGACCCCATGTTGTGGCAGCACCTGTTTTGGTTCTTCGGCCACCCCGAGGTCTACATCATCTTCCTGCCGGCGGCGGGCGCGATGTCGACCATCATCCCGGCCATCGCCCAGACGAAGCTGGTCGGCTATCGGCTGGTCGTCCTGGCCATGCTGGCGACCGGCTTCATCAGTTTCGGAGTCTGGGCGCACCACATGTTCACGACGGGCATGCCGCAGATTTCGATCAACTATTTCAGCGCCGCCTCCATGGCCGTCAGCGTGCCTGCGGGGGTGCAGGTCTTCGCCTGGATCGCCACCCTGGCGGCGGGAAGGATGCGCTTCAACACGCCTGGACTGTTTGCCGTGGGCGGGCTGGTCATCTTCGTCATGGGCGGATTGACCGGTGTCATGGTGGCCATGGTGCCGTTCGACTGGCAGGCCCACGACAGCTATTTCATCGTCGCCCACCTGCACTACGTGCTGATCGGCGGCATGGTGTTTCCACTCTTCGCCGCCATCTATTACTGGACGCCGATGTCCAGCCGCCGACCGCTTAGCGAGCGCTGGGGCAAGTGGATATTCTGGCTGATGTTCGTGGGTCACAACGTGACCTTCATGCCCATGCACCTGACCGGACTGATGGGCATGCCGCGGCGGGTCTACACCTACCTGCCGGACCGGGGCTGGGAGCTGCCCAACATGATCTCGACGGCGGGATCCTTTCTGTTCGGGCTGGCCGTTCTGCTGTGGATGGTCGACATGATCCGCAACTTCCGTCCCTTCGGCGACAAGGACGCCGGCAATGTCTTCGACGGACCCGGCCTGGAGTGGCTGCCGTCGGGTCGCTATTCGCTGCGCTCCATTCCCGTGATCCAGAGCCTGTATCCGGTCTGGGACCAGCCGAACCTGGCGCGAGACGTGCCCGCGGGCCGCTACTTCCTGCCGGGCGCGCCCAGGGGGCATCGTGAAACCATCATCACCAGTCCGATAAACGCCGAGCCCCAGTATCTTCAGCGGATGCCCCGGCCTTCGAGCTGGTATGTCTGGGGCGCCGTCTTCACCGCCGGCTTCTTCCTGATTTTGACCATCCAGGCCTACGCCGTGTCGGTTGTAAGCGGGGTGCTGGCCGTCTTCTGCATTCTGAAATGGTGCTGGACCCTGGATAGACCCAGCGGGCCGGCCACCGTGGCGGTCGGCGGGGGCGTGAGGCTGCCCACCTATGTTTCAGGGTCGAGCAGCCACGGCTGGTGGGCCATGGTCATCACCCTGATCGTGTCCGGCATGGTCGCGATCATGGCCTGTTTCTCCTACGTCTTCCTGTGGAGCCGCCGACCCGACCTGTGGCAGGCGCCGCCGGATCTGGCGACGCTTCCCGTGACGGCCGGCCTGCTCGTCGCGGCGGGTGTCGGCGGCTGGATGGCGCAGGGCCTGCTCAAGCGGGGGCGTCCGCGCAGCGCCGGCCTGGCCGCCGTTCTGATGCTGTCCGCGACGCTCGCGGCGGGCGGCGCCTTCGCCAACGAGGCGACGGCGTGGTGGGGAACCGGACTGCGGCCCGACGCATCCAGCCAGGGCGCGACCGTTTACGCCTTGCTGGCCTGGCAGGGGACGTTCGTGGGTATCGCCCTCCTGATGGGGCCGTTCGCCCTGTTGCGCTGGCTTTTCGGCCACCTGTCGCCGCGCCATCCGGCCACGTTCGAAGTCATCGCCCTGTTCGTCGCCTTCACGGCGGTTCAGGGCACGGCGACGAGCCTGCTCGTTCGCTTGCTGCCCGGCGTGGGCGCATGAGGCTCTGGGCCATGATGACGGGCGGGCTGCTGATCTGGGCCGTGCACTTTTTGGGTCTCTACCTGCTGGCCAGCGCCGCCGACGTCGCGAAAGGCGACGCCGCAGCGTGGAATGCGGCCGGTCTGGTCGTCAGCCTGGTCTGCCTGCTCTCCGTGATCGGCTTCTGCTGGCGCGGGGCGGCGGCGTTGAAGGCCCGGCCAGCCGATGACACCGGCGCCTTCGGCCTTCGTCTGGCGATCGCCGGCGGGCTGCTGGGCGGGATCGGCGTGGTGTTCCAGAGCCTGGTGCTGCTGACGCCCGCCTGACGTTGAGCGGAAGTGACCAGCCTGAACGCGACTGAGTGATGAACCATTTCGCAATCAGGAAGTTAGCCAAAGCCAGACAGGAGGAGGGCCAGATGAAGAGTTACGGATCGGCAGGCGCGTTGGCGCGGCCGCTGCACGGGATATTGCTGGCGTTTCCCATCGCCCTGTTCACGATCGCCCTGTTTACCGACATCGCCTATCTGCAGACGGCCGAGATGCAGTGGAGCAACTTCTCCGCCTGGCTGATCACTGGGGCGCTCGTCTTCGGCGGCGTCGCCGGCGCCTTCTCGATCGTCGATCTGGTGTTTGCGCTCCGTCGCGGCGGATCGCGTCGCGTCATCGTTCATGTCGTCGCGCTTGCATTGGCCTGGGTGCTGGGTCTGGTGAACGCGTTCAAGCACAGTCAGGACGCCTGGAGTTCGGTAGGCGGCTTTGGTCTGACCCTCTCCATCCTCTGCACGCTTCTGGTCCTTGTGGCGGGCTGGACCGCCTATTCCGCTGGGGAGACCGCTCGATGATCAAGCACCTTCTGACCGCCAGCGCCGTCGCTTTGACGGTCGCGGCCTGCGGAAACGCCAGCGATCCGAAACTGAACCAGACCGGCGTCAATCCCGACCTGCCCAAGCCGAACGAAACCTTGGCGCCGGCCATGAAGATCAGCCCACCCGCAGGCTGGAACGGCGAGACGCCGACCGCGCCCCGGGGCTTCGCCGTCACCGCCTTCGCCACCGGCCTGAAGATTCCGCGGCAGATGCTGATCCTGCCCAATGGCGACGTCCTGGTTGCTGAAGGGCGAGGCGGCGGCGCGCCGCGACTTCGACCCAAGGACGTGGTGGCTGGCGCGATCAAGAAGAAGGGCAACACCCAGATCGAGGGGGGCGACCGCATCACCCTGCTGCGCGACGCCGACAACGACGGCGTTCCCGAACTGCGCACCGTCCTGGTCGAGAACCTGAACGCGCCCTATGGCCTGGCCTATGTCGACGGCTACCTCTACGTCGCGGAACAGGACGCGCTGACGCGCTTCGCCTTCCAGCCGGGCCAGACCGGAATCGCGACGCCGGCCGAGACGGTGACCGAGTTGCCGTCGCGCCTGAACCATCACTGGACCAAGGCCATGACGGCCAGCGCGGACGGAGCAAAGCTCTATGTCGGCATCGGCTCCAACTCCAACATTGGCGAGCGCGGTATGGCGGTCGAGGAGGAGCGGGCCGTGGTCTGGGAGATCGACCGCGCGACCGGCGCGCGGCGCACCATCGCCACCGGCATTCGCAACCCGACCGCTCTGGCCATCGAACCCGGCACCAATCTGCTGTGGTCAGTCGTCAACGAGCGTGACGAACTGGGTCCGCAACTGGTGCCGGACTACCTGACCCAGGTCCGAGACGGCGCCTTCTATGGTTGGCCCTATAGTTACTGGGGGCGCAACATCGACCCGCGGGTCATGCCGCAGAAGCCCGATCTGGTAGCCAAGGCCATCAAGCCGGACTACGCCCTGGGCTCCCACGTCGCGGCCCTGGGACTGGACTTCGCCCGTGACGGCGGTTTTGGCGGCGCGTTCGCGAACGGCGCCTTCATTGGCATGCACGGCAGTTGGAACCGGCAGGATCCGTCCGGCTACAAGGTCGTCTGGGTACCGTTCGCCAACGGTCGTCCCGCCGGGCAGCCGGTCGATTTCGTGACCGGCTTCCTCAAGGACGGCGGCGCGCGCGGGCGACCCGTGGGGGTGGCGTTCGATCCCGCGAAACGAATCCTGCTGGTGGCGGACGACCTGTCCAACACGGTCTGGCGGATCGCCCCGGCGGCCTGACGCCGCGCGGGGCATGGCGCGTTAGAACCGGAAGGTCTGGCCTTGGGCGAAGGCTTCCCACGCCTCGCGCGACTTGAAGTCCAGGCCGCCGTCCCAGGCCGAGCCCATGTAGTAGGTGAAGGGCCGGCCCGGCGTGACGCGGACCAGGATCAGATAGTTGTCGGCATCCTCGGCGAAGCCCTCCACCAGGGCCGGGTCGACGGCGATGGCGATGCCGATCGAGCCATGCTCGGGGTTGGCGGGCTCCCAGAACATCAGGCGGCCGTTGGCGGCGTCGCGCGTGACCGCGCCCGCGCCGGCGGCGTTACGGCGCTTGGAGATGCCGATGCCGACGATCAGGGGCTCGGCCGTGTCCGAGTTCAGGGTCGAGGTCATGCGGGTGAAGTTCGAGCCCAGCGGCAGGGAGAAGTCGCGCGTCTCCCAGACCTTGCGGGCCACATCGACGGGCCAGGGGCGGTAGTCGACACTGAAGCGGGCCTCGTCGCCGCCCGTTTCGTCGATGCGGTAGGTTGAGAAGTTGCGGCTGGTCCACAGCTTGTTCTCGTACCAGACGCCCAGCCCTCCGGAACCGCGCCCACGACCGACGTCGTAGTAGTCCAGGCCCTCGCCGCGATCGACGTGGTAGTTGGGGAAGCGCAGTTGGCGGTCCATGTAGGGATAGCGGACGCGCTTGGCCCAGACGTCGATGCCTGACCCCGACGGCGCCTCGCGCGCCTCCAGCGCCGGGCCGTAGATGCGGTGGGCGACGCGGTCGTTCTCCCACAGCAGGTCGTCGAGACGGTCGGGCGCGAAGCGGACCACGGCGCGCGGTTGCTGCTGGTCGGCGGGCGGCGGGGTCAGGCGCTCGACCTCGGCGGGGCGGTCAAGAGCGGTCGGGTCATAGGAGAGGGCGCGGGTAGCGTGCATCTCCTCGGCGCGGCGCTTGATCTCGGCCTCGCCGACGACGGTGACGGGGGCGGGGGGCGTCGGCGTGGTGGCGGCGATGACCTCGGGCGCATCACGCGCAGGCTCGGCCAGGGGCAGGCTCTTTTGCGCGCCGTTCAGGTCGGCGACCTCCAGCCCTGCCAGCAGATAGGTCCCGGTGGTGTAGAGGCCGACTTCGTTCGGATCGGTCGGCACCGGCATGTCGCCGGTCTTCTGCGTCGCGCCGATCAGGCCGCTGGGCAGGACGTGGCGGTTCAGCGCGGCCCAGCCCTTGAGCACGGCGGGCTCATAGGTCGCGCGGTCCAGCAGGCCGTGGTTGACGCCCCAGGCCATGGCGTAGACGTAGAAGACCGAACCCGAGGTCTCGGCTTGCGGATAAAGCTCGGGGGCCAGCAGGCTGGCGCGCCACAGGCCGTCGTCCTGCTGCAACTCGCGGATGCGCCCGGCCATGGCCTGGAAGATCTCGATATAGTCCTGGCGACCCTCGAAGTCGGCCGGCATGGCTTCCAGCGTGCGGGCCAGACCGCCCATGACCCAGCCGTTGGCGCGGCTCCAGTAGATGGGCTGACCGTTGGCCTCGGTGCGGCCCTCGAAGCGCTGGTCGCGCAGGAAGAGGCGCTGCTCGGGCACCCACAGGCGGTCGATGGTGCGGCGGAACTCCTTGTCCATGCCGCGGATGTATTTGGGATCGCCAGTCACCGCTGACATGCGCGCCAGCACCGGCGGCGCCATGTAGAGGGCGTCGGCCCACCACCAGATCGAGGCCTCGGTCTCGGCCGTGCGGTTCAGGTGCGGGACCATGTAGTCCAGCCGCTGGCGCAGGGGCATCAGCACCCCGTCCTGGCCCCGGCGCGAATAGAGCTCCAGATAGAGGTCGCCGATGGTCTGGTCGTCAGCGTTCAGCATGGTCGGGCCGGAGCGGGCGCCGCGCAGGCTGTAGTTGTAGTGCTCGGCCACAGCCGTCAGGAAGCGCAGGGTCTCGGGATCGTCGGACACGCGGGCTAGGCGCGCTGCGCCGATGTAGAAGGTGGCGGCGACCCAGTTGGACGACATCTGCGTCAGGTTGCTGCCGGTCGACAGGGCTAGCGGACGCTGCGCCATGTCCTTGATCTGCGAAGCGGCGACGTATTCGACGGCCGCCATGGTCTGCTCGCGCGAGGGGCGGGCGTCGGCGCGGAAGTTCAGGTCGGGACGCGGCTTGGCGGTCAGCCACTCGGCCTCGACGCCGGGGTTCGACTGCGGCGCCCAGGGCTGGCCGGCGGCCGATTGGGCCAGGGCGGGAGAGGTCAGGACGGTGCTGGCCAGCAGGAAGGCGGCAATCGTCGGCACGGCGCGGCGTAGCGTCACAGGCGTTCTCTCCGGTACGAACCCCGATGGGTTTGGGGTTTCACTATTTGCTTATGCGTACCATAAAATGGTGATCGAGCAGCGCAAGTCGGAATGACACCGCGCGACAAGACGCCGTCGTCCAAGGCGGCCCGTAGATTGAGGAACGCCCATGCACCGCCGCTCCCTGCTGCAACTCGGCCTGACCGGGGCCTTCGCCACCGCCGCGCCCCCCGCCTTCGCACAGACAACGGGGCGCACCTTCGACGCCGCAGACTTTGGCGCCGTGGGCGACGGCGAGACCATCAACACCCGCCCGATCCAGGCCGCCATTGACGCGGCGGCGGGCGCGGGCGGCGGGACGGTGGTGCTGAAGCCCGGCGTCTACATGTCCGGCTCGCTGTTCGTGAAGTCGAACGTCACCCTGTTGATCGGGCGCGGCGCGACGCTGAAGGGGCTGCGCGATCTGGCCGCCTATCCCATGGTCCGCACCCGTGTGGCCGGTATCGAGATGGAATGGCCGGCGGGCCTGCTGAACATCTACCAGCAGAAGAACGCCAAGATCACCGGCGAGGGTCTGGTGGACGGCGACGGCAAGGTCTTCTGGGACGCCTACTGGGCGCTGCGCCGCGAGTATGATCCCAAGGGTCTGCGCTGGGCCGCCGACTACGACTGCCGCCGCCCGCGCCTGATCCACGTCTACGACGCCGACGCGGTCGAGGTGTCGGGGCTGAACCTGGCGCGGTCGGGCTTCTGGACCGTGCATATCTGCTATTCGCGCGACGTGAAGGTGTCGGACCTGATCATCCGCAACAACCTGGGCGGACGCGGGCCATCGACCGACGGCATCGACATCGACTCCTCGGAACGGGTGCTTGTCGAGCGCTGCGACCTGTCGGTCAACGACGACGCCATCTGCATCAAGGCCGGGCGCGACTGGGACGGCCTGCGCGTGGCGCGGCCTTGTCGTCAGGTGAAGGTGCGCGACTGCATCGTGCGCGACGCCCTGGCCGGCATGACCTTCGGCAGCGAGACCTCGGGCGGGTTCGAGGACATCGAGGTGTCGGGGCTGAGGATCGAATATCCGGTGCCGCTGGGCATCTTCTTCAAGTCGGGCCACACGCGTGGCGGAGTGATCAACAACATCGCCCTGAAGAACATCCACCTGCAGGACGTGGCGACCCTGTTCCGCGTCAATCTGAACTGGTATCCGAACTACTCCTACGCCGAGATCCCGGCAGGGATCACCGACATTCCCGACTATTGGCGCGCTCTGGCGACGCCGGTGCCGCGCGAGCAGGGCATTCCGCGGATTCGCGACGTGCGCCTGTCGGACATCAAGGCGGTGGGCGGCAAGATCGGCTTCGAGGCCGCCGCCTATGAGGAGGCGCCGCTGCGCGACTTCACCTTCGACCGTTTGGACTGGGACGTGCGCGAGGCGGGCAGCATCGCCAACGCCGAGAACTGGCGCTTCAGCGACTGCAATATCGACACCCTGGACGGCACGGGGCCGAAGGTGACGGCGTCGCGGGGCGTCGTCGGCCTCTAGGGCACGCAGCAGTCGAGAAGGCGGGAGCCCCGGCGCGCAGGCGTCGGGGCTTTTTTCTGGGCCTTGGGTGTCTGGACGGCAGGCAAAAAAAGAGGCCCGGAGCGCGAAGCTCCGGGCCCAGTGATGCACTGGAAGGTTCAGGGAGGAAGATCAGTATTTCCAGCGCAATCCGATGGAGATCTCACGGCCGGTGTGACGGTAGTCGGACACGCGGTCCGTCACGTCGACGTAGCGATCATTGTATTCGTCGGTCAGGTTGATGCCTTCCAGCGAGACGGTCAGGTTGTCGGTGAAGGCGTAGGACATCGAGGCGTCGATGTTGGTCGTCGCGTTCATGCCTTCTTCCGAGTTGCCGTTGCTGCCCGGGAAGGACATCAGATAGTTGCTGCGATAGGCGGCCGAGACACGGGCCTGGAAGGGACCGTCCTCGTAATACAGCGTGGTGTTCACGGTGTTCTTCGACGAACCCGTCAGGCGGTTCTTGCCGGCGGCGCCGTAGTCGACCTCAGAGTCGACATAGGTGAAGTTGCCGATGAAGCCGAAGTTCGACCACAGGCCGGGCAGGAAGGTGAAGGGCTGCTGATACTGGACTTCCAGACCATGCAGCGAACCACCCTGACCATTGAGCTTGCGCGTGACCTGGAAGACGTCGGTCGGACGCGCGGCGCCTTGCAGCAGGTCGTCGGGCAGGCCCAGGTCGCTCCACACCACCGATTCCGTCACCGAAGTGATGAAGCTGTCGATGTCCTTGTAGAAGACGGCGGCGGCCAGCAGGCCTTCGTTCTGGAAGTACCACTCGACCGAAAGGTCGTAGTTGGTGGCGCGGAACGGATCCAGCAGGGGGTTGCCGTAGGACACGGTGCGCGTCGTCGGCGACACGCCGCCGCCCGGGGTCAGATCGCCCAGGGTCGGACGCGACATGACCTTGGCGGCGCCCAGGCGGACGACCAGGTCGTCGCGCGGCTCGATCGCCAGGTTGAACGACGGCAGGACGTCGTCGTAGTCGTTGTTGGCCGTGACGTAGCTGTAGCTCGGGCCCGTCGGCGTGGTGACCGTCTGCCAGCCCTTGGACTCGACCTCGGTCTTGGCGTAGCGGACGCCGACATTGCCGCGCACCGTCATGTTGGCGACGTCGGTGTTGAAGTCGGCCTGGACGAAGACGCCCTTGTCCGTTTCGTCCACTTCCCGTTCGCTGCGGTTCGAGACCAGCGGATCGTCGTAGACGCTGAGGAAGTCGTTGATCTTCGAAATGTCGGGCACGATGAAGTTCATGCTCGAGCCGGCCGGGACGCCGATCTTGCCGTCGATGCTGACGATCTTGCCCAGGGCGTCGACGCCGGTGATCCGGTCGGCGCCCGTGGTGTTGGTGGACGCGCGCGCCACGCCCCAGGTGCTGAAGCCATAGGTGCGGTACTCACCGCCGGCCTTGAAGGTCAGCGAGGGGTTCCAGTCGTATTCCATGGCGCCAGCCACGACGCTGTTGTCGAAGTCGCCGCCGCTGGTGCTGCGGGTGCCCTGGACCAGGGTGAAGTTCTGGCCCGAGGTGATGTCGTAGCCGTAGTTGATCATCGGCAGGCGGTCATTGCCGCGGAAGTCGATGGTGTAGCCGTTCACGCCAGCCTGTTCGAAGGCATAGGTGACGTTGATCGGGGTGCGGGCTTCCGACTTGTTGAGGCCCATCTTCAGGTTGCCGCGCAGGCGGTCGGTGAAGTCATGGCGGACGTTCAGCGAAGCCTGGGCGAAGGTGCTCTCGTTGCGGGTGAAGCCGTTTTCCGAGCGCACCAGCATGTTGTCGAAGACGCCGTAGGACAGGGCGTTCTTGTCGGTGTCGATGGCGTAGTCGCGCACGATGACGTTGTTGACCGCCGCGCGGCTGAAGGCCCAGGCCTCGACGTTGGGGCTTTCCAGTTCCGAGTTCAGGCGCGACCAGAGCAGGTCCAGGACGACTTCGGTGCGGTCGCTGGGGCGCCATTGAATGGCGCCGGTCAGGCCCAGGCGATCTTCCTGGGTGTTGCCGAAGGTGTAGCGCGGAATGCGCGGGTAGAAGGCGTTCAGCAGTTCCGTGCGTTCAGCCGTGGTGGTGCAGGGAACGCAGCCGCCAAAATTCTGACCGACGCCGTAGGCCTGGGCCGGATTACCCTTCTGCCAGCGCGTGGTGTTGAAGCTTTCGAGGATCGGGGCGCGCTCGGAATAGGCGATCGAGCCCAGGATGCCGAAGGTCTTGCTGTCGTTCGACCAGCTCAGCAGGCCGGCCGTGCGCGGCACGGTCTTTTCCGAAAGGTCGTTGTAGGAGGCCTGCACCGACAGGGCCGAGTTGAAGCCGCTGTTGGCGAAGTCCAGCGGACGGCCGGTCTGCAGGTCGACGGTCGAGCCCAGCGAACCTTCTTCGATCTCAGCCGACTGGGTCTTGCGGACCTTGATGCTGTTGAACAGCTCGGACGCAAACATCGAGAAGTCGAAGCTGCGGTTACGGTTGCCGCCCGAGGCGGCCTGGGCTTCCAGGCCGTTGATGCGGGTGCGGGTGAAGTCGCCGCCCAGGCCGCGCACCGAGATGGTGGTGCCCTGGCCGTTGACGCGGTCGATGGTCACGCCGGGCAGGCGCTGGATGGCTTCGGCCAGGTTCTGGTCGGGGAAGTCGGCCATGTCTTCGGCGAAGATGGCGTCCACGGCGCCGGCCTCACGACGCTTGACGTTCAGGGCCTGCTGCAGGCTGGAGCGGAAGCCGGTGACGACGATCTCGTCCACCGTGGTGGCTTCGGGCTCGGCGGCCGGTTGCGGAGCGGCCTCCTGAGCGACGGCGGCGGGCGCGGCCCACAGCAGGGCGGTCGCCGAAACGCCGGCGATGCACAGAGTCCGGGCGTTGTAGAAGGGCCGTTCCATGTTCTCTCCCCGCACCGAGGCCAGTGGCACCGGTGTCATTTGTTGGTATGATGTTGCGCATAGTTGGACGTCAGCGCGTGCCACTTCTTGCAACAGCTTCCCGTCTTTTGCAACAGGATGGTGTCAGGCGGTGTCACCGGGCGACTGAGGGCCGTCAAAATCCTATTCCGTGCAATGAGATAGTGGCGCT
Source organism: Brevundimonas sp. UBA4553 (assembly GCF_002387245.1). Classification (GTDB taxonomy): domain Bacteria; phylum Pseudomonadota; class Alphaproteobacteria; order Caulobacterales; family Caulobacteraceae; genus Brevundimonas. Next base: position 16,609 of record NZ_DGLD01000010.1, on the reverse strand, counting down.
TTATGATTGATGCTGGTGGCCAGACGCTCTGACTGCGAGCGGTGTGAAGCCCTTGCCATCGTGATGGGATGCAGTCTCGAACTGCGAAACGCGGTTATGCGAGAACCGCCGAACAGCAGAAAGGCCCCGGGGGCGAACCGGGGCCTTGCGCAGACTTGCACGGTGCGGAAATCAGGCCGTGCGTGCGACCTCGACCGCATAGACGTGGTTCTTGCCGTGCATGTTCGAGACGAAGACGATCCACTGGCCGTCGGGCGTGAAGGTCAGGTTGGGCTCCAGCCGATAATCGTGGTTGGACAGGTCCACCAGGCGTTCCGAGCGCAGGTATTCGACGCTGATCTGGTCGTCCTTGTCGCTGGAGGGGTCCTCGTCGACGATGGGTTCGGGACGCAGCAGGACGATCCATTTGCCGTCCGGGGCGTGGGCCACCATGTCGCCGTCGCCGCCGTCACCGGCGAACATCTTGCCGTCCGGCGAGACGTTGAAATGCACCGACCAGTCGTTCTGCTCGACCCGACGATAGACACGCTTGCCGGTCTCCAGATCCACCGAGGCGACCCAGAAGACCTGGCCGCGCGGGGTCTGCAGGTCATAGAGGACTTGCTTGCCGTCGGGGCTGAACCACTCATGGCCGAAGATTTCGAAGTTCATGGTGCGGGTGTGGGTCTTGCGCAGGTCCGAACCGTCGACCTTCATCGTCCACATCCGATCGACGCGGTGCCAGGGGCCCTCGTGGCAGAAGATGATGCGGTCGGGATCGGTCGGCGAGAACTGGGTGTGGCCGATCCACTCGTTGGTCGAATGGATGACGCGGCGTTCGCCGGTCGCCATGTCGATCACAAAGATCTCCATCGGATAGCGGGCGGCCCAGCGCTGCAGCATCCGCACGCCCTTGGCGCGGGCGAAGTTCAGCGGCTTTCCGTCCGGGCCGTTGGCGGCGTATTCGGCCTGGTCGAAGCGGCGGTTGCGCGGGTCGCCGACATTCGGCTGCAACGGCTCTGATCCATAGGCGACGAAGCCGAGCAGCAGGGTCTCGTCCGCATTGACCGAGTTGATGTTGCCGTTGGGAACGCGGGCGATCCGGCGCACGCGTTTGGTGTCCACGTCGATGACATAGATCGTCTTGGCGCGGTCCATCAACTGGGCCTCGCCGGGTTCGGTGACCGAGTAGTAGACGTTGCGGCCCTTGCGGCCGGTGAACATCAGGTCGGCGTGGGTGTCCGGCACCAGGACGTCGCGCGCCCAGGTGGACAGGTTGACCGTTGAAATGCCCTGAGGGGTCGAGATGACCATCAGGTCCGGCTGTCCGGCCTTCGAGGGCAGGAACATGTTCTTGTAGAAGTAGGGCTTGCCGCCGCCGCCATCGGGCGACAGGCGACGGATGCGGTGACCGGTGTGCGGGTCCACCCAGTCCGTCGGCACAGGGCCGGACCAGGTCGGCGTCTGGTGGGGCGCCTCCTGGGTCGAGGGCGGGGCGGTGTTGGGCGCTGGCCAGGCCGGGACCTGCCCGGCGGGCGGCAGGGCGGGCTGAAGGCCGTTCGCCGCGCGCGGCGCCGGCGTGGCGCTCTGAGCATGGGCGGCGCTGGCGACGCCCACGGCGGCGGGGGCGGCCAGCAGGGCCTTAAGGGCGGATCGGCGGGAGGTCGTCATGGGGCGGTCCTCTTTATTCTACTGGTCAGGGCGCAGGCGTCAGGCCTTCGACCCGCACGGTCCAGCCGTCACGGGGGAAGCCGGGCGCATGGCCGGTCGAGCCGTCCCAGCCGCCGGCCATCAGGCCCACCGCCATCAGCAGCGAGCCGTTGGAGGGGAAGTAGGTCTCGGCCGCGCGACGGTAGCCGGCGCCGTCGGGATTGACCGACATCTCCACGCCGCCAGCGCCGGCCGAGACCGGCACCAGTTCGTCGGCGTGCTCGTCCAGATGGACGCGCGGGGTCATGCCGGTGACGCCCCACTGATTGTTCTTCAGATCGGCGAACAGCCAGTCGACGGCCTTTGCCGGCTCGCCGATGCGGGCCGCCGTCATGGCCATCATGGGGAAGTCCCAGCCCCAGGTTTGGCGCACGTCCCAGTTCTGCTCCACCGCCTCGAAGGTTCGGCGCATGGCGTCGGGGTCGATCCGCGCGCCCGGAATGAAGCCGTAGGCCATCAGGAAGGAGGGGTGGTCGCGGTTCTTGCACTGGGCCGCAGCTGCGTGCTTGCGGCAGGCGTCTGACATGGCCGTCTCCCAGAAGTCCGGCACGCTCTCTACCGGCAGGTAGAGGCCGCCCTTCATCGCCGGCGGAGCGATCTTCGCCAGAGCCTGATCCCAGTCGGCGCGGCGGGGCTGGCCCTGACGGACGCGCCACTGCTGCGCGGTTTCGAGCGCCCAGCGGAAATACTCGACCTCGAAGGTCGGATTGATGGTGGTCAGGGGATCATAGTTCTCCTGCGCCGGGATCAGGGGCGTGCCGAGGTTCAGGCGGCCGTTCGCCTCGATCGGCCAGGAGGCCAGCAGGTCGGCAGTGGTCTCGACCAGCTCGGCATAACGGCCCAGCACAGCGGGGTCTTTCTCGGACCGCCAGACCAGCTCGGCCAGCAGGATGGGGTGCGGCTGCTGCCACATGATGAAGGGGGAGACGAGGCTGGGGCTGTTGCGGCCCTCCGGCCCGACCATCTTGGGCCACCAGGCGCCCTTGACCCCGTGGCGCGCGGCCTCGGTGCGAGCGTTGTCGAGGTTGCCGAGATACCAGGGCAGGCTGCGCTCCAGCATGTCGGGGCGACCCCACATGGCCTGCCAGCCGGCGTGCCAGGGGTGCATCTCCAGATGGAACTTGCCGTACCAGGAGTTGGAGAAGAGGCCTTCTTCCTGAGGCGGCAGTTCGCCCGCGCCGTTCACCGCCGACAGGTATTGCGACAGCACCACGCGGCGTTCCAGTTCGGCGGCGCGCGGGTCGGTCGAGCCGGTGAAGTCGACGGCGCCGCCTTGGGTCCAGAAGGAGTTCCAGTGCGCAGTCACGGCCTGAACGCTGGCGGAATAGGCGGGGGCGGGCGTCTTGTCGGCCTGTTGATCGAAGCGGACCATGACGGTCAGCCGGTCGCGACCGTTCGCCACGACGCTGAACCTGTCGGCGCCGCTCTGCTCGATCTTACCCGATGCTGTGATGCCGGAATAATATGTGGTGTCGTCCAGGCTGCGGCGGATGCGGACGTCGCCCGTGTCGAAGGCGATAACCTCCAGGCTCTGGGCGCCCGTGGCGTCGAAGCTGGTCGGGTCCGGGTTGATGGCCGGGTTCACGCCGGGATAGCGGACCTGAACGCCCAGCCCCTGCGACGCGACCAGGGGCGAGGCGATCTCGACCATCACCATGTCCAGGGTCGGGTGGACCCGCGTGACGACCTCGACCGACTGGCCGTCATAGGTGAAGCGGCTGGTCAGGGCGCCCGACCAGAGGTCCAGGGTCTGGCGCGTGTTCGCCACCTTGGCGAAGTCCAGCGGGCGGCCGTCGTCGAAAGTCAGGCCGATGCGGCTCAGCGAGATGCGGTGGGGGTTGGCCCGCAGCCAGGTGTAGGCGGGGTTGGTCTCGGCGTCGGCCCAGGACTTCATCCAGGCGTAGGGCTGTTCCCCGCGACCGGGGACGGGCACGTTCACCAGCCCGTTCTGCTCGGTGTAGCCCTCGGGATTGGGGAAGCTGTGCCAGGCCCACTGGGCCATGGTCAGCAGGGGGGCCAGTTCCGAATACTGTTCGGGAAAGGTCTGCAGACCGGTGATGTCGGGGGTGAACCCCAGGTCGCCGTTGCCCAGCTGGATGGGGGCGTGGCGGTCGATGGCGTTCAGCGTCACATTGTGGCGCTGGGCCAGGGCCTGCCGGTCGATGGGGGCCGCCGGGACGCCCGCGGAGACGGGCTGAACCGTCTGGGCGCAGGCGCCCAGCGGCAGAGCGACCGGGCCGGCCAGCAGGGTGAAGGCGAGCAGGGCGGAACGCAGGCGCATCAGTTGGCCTCCGTCTTCAGGCCCAGGCCAGCGCCCTTCCAGCCGTACCAGGCGACGACCACGAAGCAGGCGGCGGGCAGGAGGAAGGCGACGTTGGCCCCGTAAAGGTCGGAGATCTTGCCCATCGGCCAGGGCAGCAGCACGCCGCCGCCGATGGCCATGACCATGAGGGACGAGGCCTTCTTCGTCGCGGCGCCCAGGCCCGTCGTGCCAAGCGCGAAGATGGTGGCGAACATGGTGGACATGAAGAAGAAGACGGCGATCAGGGCGATGGGCGAAATCTTGTCGATGCCGGCGGCCACGATCAGGGTCAGGATGACGTTGACGACGCCGTAGGCGGTCAGCAGGGCGCGCGGCTTGATCTTCAGCAGAAGAGCGGTCGCGGCGAAGCGGCCGACCAGATAGCCGATGGCGGCCAGCGACAGCATGAAGGCGCCGGTCTGGCTGCTCAGACCCTGCCAGTTCTGGGTGACCAGATTGATGAAGAAGGCGCCGATGCCGACCTGGGCGCCGATGTAGAGGGCCTGGGTGATGACGCCTGCGACGAAGTGCGGCTGCTGCGACAGCGGCTTGGCGACAGCGCTGGATTCATCGCCGCCGTGGTCGGCCAGTCCCGTCTCGGGCAGTCGGGCGCGCCAGACCACCAGGGCGAACAGCACGACGCCAAGGGCGATCAGGCCATAGACGATCTGGATCGAGCGGGTGGCGCCGCCCAGGGCCTCGGTCGTGGTCGGGCTGAAGAAGACCGCGCCGCCGATCAGGGGGCCGAAGAAGACGCCCAGGGCGTTGAAGGACTGGGCCAGGTTCAGGCGCTGCGGCGCCTTGGCCGGGTCGCCGAGCACGTTCACATAGGTGTCGGCGCTGGTTTCCAGGATGCAGAGACCCGCCGCCAGAACGAACATCGAGCCGACGAAGGGCAGGAAGGCGCCGGCGCTGGCCGCAGGAATGAAGAGCAGGGCGCCGACCGCCGCGACCATCAGGCCGGTGACGATGCCGAACTTGTACCCGCGTGCGTTCAGCAGCATGCCGGCGGGCACGCTGAGCAGCAGATAGGCGCCGAAGTAGGCGATCTGCAGCCAGGCGCTGTCAGCGTGGCTGATGCTGAGCGTGTCCTGAAAATGCTTGTTCAGAACGTCCAGCAGACCGTAGGCCAGGCCCCAGATCAGGAAGCAGGCGATGGCGAAGGCCAGCGGTCCGCGCAGGTTTCCGGCGGGCACGGCCAGGCCACCGGGAGTGTGGGCGGCGTCGGTTTCGATACTCATGTCGTCCTCTTGAGCTTCCTCAGGGCCGGCGCCGTCTTGATGCGGGCTCGGCGAATGATGGGTCAGATGCGGTAGATCGCCTCGGCGTTGGCGGCGAACAGGCGATCGCGTTCGTCGGCGCTGAAGTGGCGCGTGATGTCGTCGAAGGCGGAATAGAAGGCGTCGAACGCGCCGTGAACCCGTTCGACCGGGAAGTCGCTGGCGAACATGGCGCGCCGGGTTCCGAACGTTTCGATGCACTCCAGCACGATCGGCTGGATGGAATGCAGGGTCCAGGCGCGGTCGGTGATGCCCAGGCCGGATATCTTGATGGAGACTTGGGGGCGTTCGGCGAGGGCCTTCAGCCCGGCGCGCCAGACCGCCAGACCTTCGGCGTCGCGATCGGTCGGCAGGCCCGCATGGTTGATGATCAGGGGCGTATCGGGATGAGCGTCGGCCAGTTCGACGGCGGTCGCCATCTGCGACGGATAAAGCTGCAGGTCGAAGGAAAGGCCGTGCTGCGCCAGCTTGCCAAAGCCTGCACGCCAGACCGGGTCGAGCAGGGGATCGGCGGGATTATAGGTCTTCTTCGGATCGGCGTGCCAGCAGACGATCTGGCGCACGCCCCGAACGTTGGGCCGTGCGGCGTGGGCTTCCAGCAGGGCGTCCAGATCGGGATCGGTCAGGTCGGCGCCGGCGACGATGCCGTGCGGATAGCCGTAGTCGTCGGCCATGGCCTGCAGCCAGTCGGTCTCGGCCAACTGTTGACCGCGCGGCTGGCCGGCCTCGACGTGGACGATCTTGTCCACGCGCCAGTTCGCCGTATCGGTCAGATAGTCCTTCAGCAGGTAGTCGCGATGCGCGATCGAGGACATGTCCCCTGCCGGATTGTTCGGCAGGGGATCGTCCTGCAGCCAGCCGTAGCGGGCGCGTGACAGGTCCCACAGGTGGACGTGGCTATCGACGATGCGAAGGTCGCGGCCCACCTGAAGCTCCCTAGTAGGTCGTGCGTCCGCCCGACGTATCGAACGTCGAGGCGGTGGTGAAGCTGCATTCCTCGGACGCCATGAAGCAGACCATGGCGGCGCTTTCGTCGACCTCGCCCAGACGGCCCATGGGGATCTTGGAACGCATGTAGTCGACCTGGCTCTGGGGCAGTTGCGCCAGGATGGGGCTCTCGAAGGTGGCGGGGGTCAGGCTGTTGGCGATGACGCCCTTGCCGGCCAGTTCCTTGCCCAGCGACTTGGTGAAGCCGATCACGCCGGCCTTGGACGCCGAATAGGCCGAGGCGTTCGGGTTGCCTTCCTTGCCGGCGACCGAGGCCACGTTGACGATGCGGCCGTAACCCTCGGCCAGCATATAGGGGGTCACGGCGCGGCAGCAGTAGAAGACGCCGTTCAGATTGATGTCGACGACGCGCTTCCAGCTGTCGAGCGGGAACTCCTGCACCGGCACCGTGGCGCCGGTGATGCCGGCCGAGGCGACCAGGATGTCGATGCGGCCCAGGGCCTCATGCGAGGTCCTCGCGGCGGCCTCGACCGCTTCGGGGTCGGACACGTCCAGAGCCACGACAGCGGTGGCGCCCACTTCCTCGGCGGCGGCCTTCAAGGTCTCGGGGTTCAGGTCCCAGAGCACGACCTTGCCGCCCTCGGCTACGATACGGGCGGCCGAGGCCTTGCCCAGACCGGAGGCGCCGCCGGTGACGATGGCGGTGCGGCCGGTGAAACGTCCCTGATAGGCGCTCATGCCACCACATCCTTCGACCAGGCGACGACCGACTGGCGCTGGCTGCCCAGCTTCTCGATGCCCAGTTCCATCACGTCGCCGGCCTTGAGGTAGAAGGGCTCGGGTTTCTGGCCCAGGCCGACGCCGGGCGGGGTGCCGGTGGTGATCAGGTCGCCGGGCTCCAGCGTCATGAACTGGCTGACGTAGGAGACGATCTCGGCCACGCCGAAGATCATGGTCTGGGTGTTGCCGGTCTGCATGCGCTTGCCGTTGAGGTCCAGCCACATGTCCAGCTTCTGCACGTCGCCGACCTCGTCGGGGGTGACGATCCAGGGACCGACCGGGCCGAAGGTGTCGCAACCCTTGCCCTTGTCCCAGGTGCCGCCGCGTTCGGTCTGGAAGGCGCGCTCGGACACGTCGTTGATCAGAACATAGCCCGCGACATGGTCCAGGGCATCGGCCTGTTCGACGTAGGAGGCGCGCTGGCCGATGACGATGCCCAGCTCGACTTCCCAGTCGGTCTTTTCGGAACCGCGCGGAATGACAACGGTATCATTCGGGCCCGTCAGGCAGGAAACCGCCTTGGTGAAGACCACGGGCTCAGCCGGGATCGGCAGGTTGGACTCGGCGGCGTGGTCGGCGAAGTTCAGGCCGATGGCGATGAATTTGCGAACCCCGTTGACCGGCACGCCGTAGCGCGGCTGGCCCTCGACCAGAGGCAGGGACGCCGGATCGATCGCCTTCAGCGCGGCGAGGCCTTCGCCCCACAGCTCGTTCGGGGTGATGTCGGCCACAACGCCCGAGAGGTCGCGGATGCGGCCTTCAGAGTCCAGGACGCCGGGTTTTTCCTGGCCCACAGGGCCATAACGCAACAGTTTCATAGGGAGGCCTTCTTAGCGGGCGTAGGGGCGATGCAGGGCGATGTCGCGGTTCAGCTCGACGCCGAAACCGGGGGTGTCAGGCACCTTCAGCTTGCCGTTCACCGGAACGGGTTCGCCAATCAGCTGCGGATGGAACATGGGCACGACCTCGTCGGCGCCGGGGGCCATCATCAGGAACTCGGCGAACGGGCTGTTATGGCGCGTCACGACGAAGTGGTAGGAATAGACGGATGAGCCGTGCGGGATCATCAGCACGCCCTTGGAATCAGCCAGGGCGGAGATCTTCTGCAACTCGGTCACGCCGCCGCACCAGCCCACGTCCGGCTGGATGATGTCGCAGCATTCCATTTCCAGCAGCATGCGGAAGCCCCAGCGGGTGGCCTCGTGCTCGCCGGTGGTGACCAGCATGCCCTTGGGCGCGTTCTTCTTCAGCGCCTGGTAGCCCCAGTAGTCGTCGGGGCTGAGGGCCTCCTCGATCCACTTCAGGCCCAGGTTGTGGGCTTCATGGGCCAGGCGGGTGGCGTAGTTCAGATCCAGCGCCATCCAGCAGTCGAACATCAGCCAGAAGTCGTCGCCGCAGGCGTTCCGCATGGCCTCCAGCTCGGCCAGGTTCTTGCGCAGGCCTTCCTCACCTTCGGCCGGGCCGTGGTGCAGGGGCATCTTGCCGCCGATGAAGCCCAGTTCCTTGGCTTTGTCGGGACGCGCACCGGTGGCGTAGAAGGTCAGCTCGTCGCGCACCGCTCCGCCCAGCATGGCGAAGACCGGCTCCTGACGCAGACGGCCCAGCAGGTCCCACAGGGCCAGATCGACGCCGGAGATGGCGTTCACCACCAGGCCCTTGCGGCCGTAATACTGGGTCGAGAAATACATCTGGTCCCAGATCTTCTCGACCTCGGACGGGTCGCGGCCCTCCAGGAAGCGGGCCAGGTGCTTTTCGACGATATAGGCGGCGGGCTCGCCACCGGTGGTCACCGCGAAGCCGACGACGCCGTTCTCAGCCTCGATCTCGACGACCAGGGTGCCCAGCACGTTGATGCCGAAGCTGCGGCGGCTCTGGCGGTACTCGGGATATTTGGCCATCGGGGTGGCGATGTGGTCGTCGATCCAGTGGCCATCGCCCTGGTCGTGATAGTCGGCGCCGCCGCCAGCGCCGTCGTTCTTCACAACAAAAGCGCGGACGTGTTTGATTTTCGGCAGGCGGCTCATTGGCAAATCACCGAGATACGGTAATCCGCTCCCATAATGCGGGATTTCACTGGCGTTCCTCCGTGCGACCCGTCAAACTTGCCAACCATTTGAGCGGCCCGCTTGCGTGTTTTGCTACATTCTGGGAATGAGGATTACGAGATGGGACGAATGACGTCAATCAAGACCGAACACGGCGAGGGCGAAGAGGAAACCGGGGCCAAGGCCTCCGGCAGCCAGACCCTGCTGCGTGGCCTGGACGTCATCGACGCGCTGATCGACGGCTCGCTGCCTCTGGCCGAACTGTCCGAGAAGCTGGAGCTGACGCGCAGCACGACCCACCGACTGGCCTCGGCCCTGGTCGATCGCCGCCTGCTGTCGTTCCGCCCGCGCGAAGGCTATTCCCTCGGTCCCAAGCTGCTGGAGCTGGGTCACGCCGCCAGCCAGCAGATGCATCTGCCCCGCGTGGCGCGGCCCTGGCTGGAGCATCTGTCTTCGGTGACGGATGACACGGTGCACCTGGGCGTGCTGGACGGCCGTCACGCCCTCTATCTGGACAAGGTGGCCGGGCGTCGCCGGGTCAATATCGGCTCGCGGCTGGGCGAACGGCACCCGATCGCCTCGACCGGCCTGGGCAAGGCGCTGATCCTCGACAAGTCGGAACCGGAGTGGAGCGACTTCTACGCCCCCGAAGGCACGACCTTCGATTCCGCCGCCCGCGCCGTCTGGATGGAGCGGATGCGCGGCTATGCGCAGAAGGGCTATGCCTTCGACTTGGAAGAGAACGAGGATCAGGTCCGCTGCGTCGCCGCGCCGATCCGCTCGGTCGACGGGCATATCGTGGCCGCGATCAGCGTCTCCTCCGCCGCACAATATATGTCCGACGCCCGGATGGCCGAGCTGACCAAGACGGTCACCGACGCCGCCAACGCCATCAGCGGCGACCTGGGCTGGACCCCGAAACCCTGAAGTAACTGACTGTACGGAGCCCCCATGCTGCTTAAAGACAAGGTCGTCCTCATCACCGGAGGATCGCGAGGCATCGGGGCGGCCGTGGCCGTGGAAATGGCCAAGCAGGGCGCGGACGTGGCCATCAACAGCCACTCGGGCGGCGAAGCCGCCGCGGAAGTGATCGCGGCGGTAGAGGCCCATGGCCGGCGCTGCATTTCGGTCGAGGGCGACGTGGCCCTGCCGGAAACGGCGGCCGCCTTTGTCAGTTCGGCGGTCGAGGCCTTCGGCAAGGTGGACGTCTTTGTCTCCAACGCCGGCATCTGCCCCTTCCACGCCTTCCTCGACATGCCGGCCGAGACGCTGAAGCGGACGATGGAGGTCAACCTGCACGGCGCCTACTTCATGACGCAGGCTGCGGCGAACCAGATGGTCAAGCAGGGCAATGGCGGGGCCATTGTGGCGATCAGCTCGATTTCGGCCCTGGTCGGGGGCGAGTTCCAGACTCACTACACCCCGACCAAGGCGGGCGTGCACAGCCTGATGCAGTCCTGCGCTATCGCCCTGGGGCGTCACGGCATTCGCTGCAACTCGGTGCTGCCGGGCACCATCCTGACCGACATCAACAAGGACGACCTGTCCGATCCGGCCAAGCGCGAATACATGGAAGGCCGTATCCCGCTGGGCCGTCTGGGCCAGCCCGAGGACATCGGCGGCGCGGTCGCCTTCCTGGCTTCGGACATGGCGGCCTATGTCACCGGCGCGGCCCTGCTGGTCGACGGCGGCGCCTTTGTGAACCTGCAATAGGTCGCCCGGCGTGAAGGCGGCATCCATCACCGACTATCGCGAGTTGGCGCGCCGCCGCCTGCCGCGCTTCCTGTTCGAATACATCGACGGCGGCTCCTACGCGGAGACGACGCTGGGACGAAACACCAGCGACCTGCGCGACGTGGCCTTGCGCCAAAGGGTGCTGCGGGACGTCTCGGACATCGACCTGTCGACGACCCTGTTCGGGCAGAAGCAGAGCCTGCCGGTGGCCCTGGCGCCGGTCGGGCTGGCGGGGATGAATGCGCGGCGCGGCGAGGTGCAGGCTGCGCGCGCCGCCGCCGCCTTCGGCGTGCCCTTCACCCTGTCCACGGTCGGGGCCTGTTCGATCGGAGAGGTGGCGGCGGGCAGCCCGACGCCCTTCTGGTTCCAACTCTACATGATCCGCGACCGCGCCTTCATGGCCGACCTGCTGGATCTGGCCGAGGCGGCCAAGTGCCCGGCCCTGATCTTCACCGTCGACATGCCGGTGCCGGGCTCGCGCTATCGCGACTATCACTCGGGTCTGGCCGGGGCCTCTGGATTCGTAGGCGACATGCGGCGCGCCATGCAGGCCGTGGCGCATCCGGCCTGGGCCTGGGACGTGGGCGTTCGGGGCGGTCCGCATTCGCTGGGCAATGTCGCGCCGGTGCTGAAGGGCAAGACCGGCATCGACGACTTCTTCGCCTGGATGCGCGACAACTTCGATCCCACCGTGACCTGGGATGATCTGGCCTGGGTGCGCGATCGCTGGAAGGGGCCGCTGATCATCAAGGGCGTGCTGGACGCCGACGACGCCAGGCGCGTGGCGGATCTGGGCGCGGACGGTCTGGTGGTGTCGAACCACGGCGGCCGTCAGCTGGATGGGGTCCTGTCCTCGACTCGCGCCCTGCCGCCGATCGCCGACGCGGTTGAAGGGCGGCTGACGGTGCTGGCCGACGGCGGCGTTCGCAGCGGTCTGGACGTGGCGCGCATGCTGGCGCTCGGCGCTGACGGGGTGCTGATCGGTCGAGCCTGGGCCTATGCGCTGGCCGCACGCGGCGAGGCAGGCGTCAGCCATGTCCTCAACCTGATGGCCGCCGAGATGAAGGTGGCCATGGCCCTGACCGGCGTGACGCGCGTCGATCAACTGGACCGCAACGCCCTGGCTTAGTTAGTCCGGCTAGGCGGGATGCTTGCCCGCCAGGCTGTGGCGACGGCCATAGGCCAGATAGACGGCGATGCCGGCCAGGTTCCAGAACAGGAACCACAGGTGCGTCTTCTGCGGCAGGCTGGCCAAGAGATAGAGACAGCCGGCGATGGCGATCGGCCCGATCACCCAGGCCAGCGGTGTGCGGAAGCCGCGCGGAGCGTCGGGCGCACGGCGGCGCATGATCAGCATGCAGGCCGCCACCGCCGTAAAGGCCACCAGCGAGCCGGCGTTGGCCAGGGCGACGATCTCGTCCAGCGGCAGGAACAGGCTGATGGCGCCGACGACGGCGACCGTGAACAGGGTGATGCGGATCGGCCGCCCGCCCTTCGACACCTTCGACAGGCCGTGGGGCAGCAGGCCGTCGCGCGCCATGACGAAGAAGATGCGGCTCTGGCCATAGAAGAAGGCCATGATGACGGTCGGCAGGGTGAGGACCGCGGTCACGGCCAGGAAGCGGGCGGCGCCGGGCTGATTGATCTCGCGCAGGATCAGGGCCAACGGCTCGGGGCTGTTGGCGAAGGCGGTGAACGGCGTGGCGCCCAGGGCCGCGAGAGCGATGATCGTGTAGATGGCGGCGCAGGCGAACATGGAGCCGATGATGCCGATGGCGAGGTCGCGTCTGGGATTGCGGGTCTCCTCGGCGGCGGTGGCGATGGCGTCGAAGCCGTAGAAGGCCGAGAAGATGATGGCGGCGGCGGCCATGATGCCGCGCTCGATCCCGTCCTCGCCCATGTTGCGCGCAAAGCCGTAGGGGCTGAAGGGCTCGAGGTTTGTCGCATCGAAATGCGGCAGGGCGAACCAGACGAAGACGGCCAGGGCCGACAGCTTCACCGCCACCAGGATCATGGTCAGGCTGGCGCTCTTGCGCGTGCCGGCGATCAGAAGGGCGGCGACCAGGGCGATGACGAACAGGGCCGGCAGGTTGGCGATCCCGCCCGCGTGCGGCGCCTGCATCAGGGCCATGGGCACGCCTGCCCAGCCGTTCAGCAAGGGCGCGGCATAGCCGGACCAGCTGACCGCCACGGCGCTGACCACCAGGCTGTATTCCAGGATCAGGCTCCAGCCGATGATCCAGGCGAAAACCTCGCCCATGACCACGTAGCTATAGGTGTAGGCGCTGCCCGAAGCCGGGATCATCGAGGCCATTTCGGCATAGGCCAGCGCGGCGCAGGCGCAGACGAAGCCGGCGATGAGGAAGGACAGCAACACCGCCGGGCCCGCCTTGTCGGCGCCGATGCCGATCAGGGTCAGGATGCCGGTGCCGACGATGGCGCCCACGCCCATGGCGATCAGATGCGGCCAACTCAGGGTGCGGGGCAGGGCTGGCCCGTCCTGCAGCGCCCTTGTGTCGGCGTCGATGCGCTTGCGTGTGTTCCAGCGGCCCATGTGGCTTAACCCGGGAAAAGGCGACCATTTTCGCACGGATCAGGCGATGCGGAAAACGAACGGGGCGGCTGGAAACGGCAACAAGTGGGCGTTTTGTGGGCGAGCGCCGCTCAGGCCGGCCCTTTCAAGATGTCGGCGGCCGCTTCGCAGAGGGCGATGCGCTGGCGTTCAAAGTCGATGCCGGCCTTCAGAACAAGGTGCTGCAGCCCCTGTTCGCGCGATCGCGGCGTGACCGGGAAATCCCGCGCCTCGATGGCCAGATAGGCCGCGAGCTTGTCGCGGTGGCGGTCGGCGAGCGCCTGAAGCTCGTCGCCGAGACCAGTCGGACCGACGACAGCCTCGGCGCGGAGGCGCACCATCAACTCGTCTCGAATAGCGGGCGCGTCCTGCCGGTCATTGACCCAGCGCTGCAATTCCTCGCGCCCGGGGGGCAGGATGCGAAAGCGGCGCTTGCCGCCGCGCGCGCCCTCGACCGGTTCGGCCTCGACCCAGCCGGCGGCCTCGATCCGGGCCAGTTCGCGATAGATCTGCTGATGCGTCGCCTGCCAGAAATAGCCGATCGAGCGGTCAAAGCGGCCGGCCAGCTCGGAGCCCGATCCGGGGCGTTCGGCCAGCGAAGTCAGAAGGGCGTGGGGCAGGGACATGGCGCCTGAATAGCCGAACCTCAGGAGGCCTTGAAGGCGGGCAAAAGCGCGCCGAGGCGCTGGCCCATTTCGGCGGCCAGGGCCTGAACCCCGTTCATGGGGCGCATCATGACCTCGAAGTCGGTGATCAGGCCGTCCTCGTCGAACCGGATGAAGTCGATGCCCTTGACCCCCCGATCGCCGACGCGGGCGCTGAACTCCAGCACCACGTTCAGGCCGTCTGCCGTGGCGGCTTCGCGGTGGTAGGCGAAGTCCTGAAACACGGTGATAACCGTGCCGAGCGCCAGGATCAGCGCGTCGGCGCTATGATAGGCCTTGAACGCCACCGGCGAGCGGAACGTGGCGTCCGGGTGGACGATGGCGCGCAAGGCTCCCAGGTCCTGGGCGGCGATCATGGCGTGCCACTTGGCGAGCGATGCGGCGGCGGCGGGATGCAGGGTCAACGTCGTCATGGGCTTTTCTCCTCTAGATGGCGGCGGCCAGGCGCACGCCCTGGTCGATGGCGCGCTTGGCGTCGAGTTCAGCGGCGACGTCGGCCCCGCCGATCAGATGGACCGAGCAACCGCGCGCGAGCAGGCCGTCGTGCAGCTCTCGCAGGGGCTCCTGCCCGGCGCAGACCACGACGTGATCGACGGGCAGGGTCTTGTCGGCGCCGTCGATGGTGACGTGCAGGCCATCGTCGTCGATGCGGCGATAGGCGACGCCGCTGGCGGTGACGACGCCGTGCATCTTCAGCGCGGCGCGGTGAATCCAGCCGGTCGTCCGGCCCAGACGCTCGCCGACCTTGCCGGTCGAGCGCTGCAGCAGGAAGACCTGACGTTCCGCCGGTTCGACCAGCGGCGCGGTGCGGCCCCCAGCGGTCCTGTAGTCGGGATCGACGCCCCAGGTGCGGAAGAAGCGATCCAGCGACGGGGGCTCGTGACGCTCGACCAGATACTCGCTGACGTCATGGCCGATGCCGCCGGCGCCGATGACGGCCACGGTCTTGCCTACGTGTGCCTCGTCGCGCAGGACGTCGAGGTAGGACAGGGTCTTGGGGTGGTCGACGCCGTCGATCTCGGGCGTGCGCGGGCTGACGCCGGTGGCCAGGACGATGTCGTCGAAGCCCTCGTCGGCCAAGGCGCTGGCCTCGCCGCGGGTGTTGAGGCGGAGCTTGACCCCGGTCAGCTCCAGGTGCTTGCGGAAGTAGCGCAGGGTCTCGCCGAACTCTTCCTTGCCGGGGATCTTCTTGGCGATGTTGAACTGGCCGCCCACGTCGCTGGAGGCCTCGATCAGGGTGACGTCGTGGCCGCGCTCGGCGGCGGTGACGGCGAAGCTGAGGCCGGCGGGACCAGCGCCGACGACGGCGATCTTCTTGGGTGTTTCAGTCGGGGCGATGACCAGTTCGGTCTCGTGGCAGGCGCGCGGATTGACCAGGCAGGAGGTGATCTTGCCCGCAAAGGTGTGGTCCAGACAGGCCTGATTGCAGCCGATGCAGGTGTTGATCTCGTCGGCGCGGTCTTCGCGGGCCTTTTGCACAAAGGCGGCGTCGGCCAGCAGGGGGCGGGCCATCGACACCATGTCGCAATAGCCCTCAGCCAAGAGGTTTTCGGCCACCTCGGGCGTATTGATGCGGTTGGTGGCGACCAGGGGAATGGAGACCTCGCCCTTCAGCCGCTTGGTCACCCAGGCGAAGGCGGCGCGCGGGACGCTGGTGGCGATGGTGGGGATGCGGGCCTCGTGCCAGCCGATGCCGGTGTTGAGGATGGTGGCGCCCGCCGCCTCGATGGCCTTGGCCAGTTGCACCACCTCTTCCGCCGTCGAGCCGCCCTCGACGAGGTCCAGCATCGACAGGCGGTAGATGATGATGAAGTCAGGGCCGACCTTCTCGCGCGTGCGGCGCACGATCTCGACCGGCAGGCGGATGCGGTTCTCGTAAGGGCCGCCCCATTCGTCGTCGCGCTGGTTGGTGCGGGCGGCGATGAATTCGTTGATCAGATAGCCCTCGGACCCCATGACCTCGACGCCGTCATAGCCGGCGAACTGGGCCAGGGCGGCGCAGCGCACGAAGTCGGCGATGGTCTGCTCGACCTCCTCGCCGGTCAGGGCGTGGGGGGCGAAGGGGGTGATCGGGGCCTGAATGGCCGAGGGCGCGACCAGGTCCGGATGATAGGCGTAACGACCGAAATGCAGGATCTGCAGGGCGATCTTGCCGCCCTCGGCGTGGACGGCCTCGGTGACGAGGCGGTGGTGCTCGGCCTCTTCCTCGGTGGTCAGCTTGGCGCCCCAAGGCATGGGGCGACCGCGTTCATTGGGCGAGATACCGCCGGTGACGATCAGGCCCACCTCGCCCCGCGCCCGCTCGGCGTAGAAGGCGGCCATGCGCTCGAAGCCGTTCTCGACCTCCTCCAGCCCGACGTGCATCGAGCCCATCAACACCCGGTTCTTCAGCGTGGTGAAGCCCAGGTCGAGCGGCTGGAGCAACTGCGGGTAGGACATGGCGCGGCCTGTTTTGCAATTTGTTTCAAAACTCTAGCGCTGTTTCGTTTTTATGCAACATGTTGCAAATTGCTTGCTCCGTCGCCGGATCATTCTGATCTGGTGGCGAGGGGCGATAGGCTTTAGCAAGGGTTGAGACAGGCGGGGCGGGGGAT
>NZ_DGLD01000013.1 GCF_002387245.1 Brevundimonas sp. UBA4553 | reverse complement strand
CGACACCCTGCCGGACGCGCGCATCAACACCGAAGAGGTCTTCGGCCCCGTCGCCTCCACCATTCGCGTGGCCAGCTATGAAGAGGCGCTGGCGGTCGCCAACGGCGTCGAGTTCGGCCTGTCGGCGGGCATCGTCACGCAGTCGCTGAAACACGCCCGCGACTTCCAGAGAAACGCCAGGGCCGGCATGACCATGGTCAACCTGGCCACCGCCGGGGTCGACTATCACGTCCCCTTCGGCGGCACGAAGAAGTCCTCCTACGGCCCCCGCGAACAAGGCTTCGCCGCCGTCGAGTTCTACACCCAGATCAAGACCAGCTACAGCGCCGCCTAGGAGCCAAGACGATGTTCGCTCTTCCCGTCCTCGCCGCCCTGATCCAGGTCACCCTGCCGCAGGGGCCGCACACGACCATCACGCCTCTAACCCCCGCGGAACTGCCGCCAGCCCTCACCGCCCGCGTGCTGGCGGCGGCGCCCGACCTGACAATCACCGGCGCCGAGCGCAAGGAACGCGAAGACCGCATCTATTTCGACGTATCAGGCCACAGGCCCGACGGCGCGGAGATCGAACTGGATGTCCAACAGATCAACGGCGATTTCGATATCGTCGAGATTCAGCGTGACCTGACTTTCGACGACATGCCTGCCCCCGTCCGCGCCCTGACTGAGAGCGCCTTGGGGCAGAACCGCCCGGTGCGCATCATCGAGAGCGTTCAGAAGGACGGGCTCGTCATCTTCGAACTTTTTGCGGCCGGACAGCCCGCTGAACCCTCGGCCGAGGTTAGTTTTGAGAATGGGGAAGCCAGGCTTCTCACCGAGCGTTGGCCTCACTAACCCACTTCAAAGCGGAGCGGGCCTCGCGGATCGCACCCTTGTTGGATGCTGCCGAGAGAGAGTGAGCTGGCCGAGCGAAATGGTCAGGGTTTCCTCCAATCAGTGAGAACGGCCACCGGTTGCGCCGCTCCTGACCAATCCTGACAACCGCCCGCGAACGTCAGTCGGCGCTGTCCGCTTCGCCGCCCTGCACCATCCGCGTCACGGCCATGTCGGCGGTGACATTGCCGAGGGTGCGGAAGATGTCGGGGATGACCTCGACCGCCAGCAGCAGGGGCAGCATCTCCAGCGGCACTCCCATGGCGATGCAGATGGGGGCGATGGAGGCGAAGAAGCTGGCCTGACCCGGCAGACCCACGGTGCCGATCGAAATCAGCACGGCCGTCAGCATGGCGGCGAACAACTGGCCCGCCGAGGGCTCGATCCCGAACAGGTGGGCGCAATAGATGGCCACGCCCAGGTTGGCGACCGGGCTGGTGATGCGGAACACCGCCACCGCCAGCGGCAGGACCAGGCCCGCCGTGGCCCGCTTCACGCCCAGCATGTCCACCGAGCGCTCGACCATGACGGGCAGGCTGGCCAGCGACGACTGGGTCGAGAAGGCCACCACCTGAGCCGGCGCCGCCGCCCGCGCGAAACGCCCCAGGCTGACCCGGCCGAAGATCACCGCCAGCGGATAGAAGATCAGGCCGATGCCGATACAGGCGATCGAAATCAGCGCCACATAGTGCAGCAGCACCCCCGCCGCGCTGGCGCCCGCCGTCAGGCCCACCCCGATCGACAGGGCGAAGACGCCCAGCGGCGCGGCGCGCAGCACCCAGCGGACGATGGTGATCATGGTCTCGCCCACCGCCTCGAAGAAGGTGATCAGCGGCGTGCGCAGCCGGTCCGGCAGACCCGAGGCGGCGAAGCCGAAGAAGACGGCGAAGACCACCATGCCCAGGATGGCGTCCTCGGCCGCGGCGCGGATCGGGTTGGACGGGGCGATGGTCTTCAGGAACTCGCTGAAGGGGGCGCCGGCGCCCAGCCCTTCCGCCCCCTCGGGCCGGATGGCCAGCAACAGGCGCGCGCCCTCGGGATCGATCGGCCACAGGGCGTGCAGGCCATAGGCCGCCCCCACGGCGTAGATCGTGGCGAAGACGATCAGCCCGCCGAACCAGGCCACGGCCCGCATCGCCAGCCGCCCCGTCCGCGCCGCGTCGGCGATGGAGGCGATGCCGGTGACCAGCAGGCTGAACACCAGCGGAATGATGGTCATGCGCAGGGCGTTGAGCCACAGCTGGCCCAGGGCCTGGATGAAGTCGGCGGTGACATGACCGCCCGGCAGACCCCATTTTTCCGCCGCCGCCCCGGCCAGCAGACCCAGCACCAGGGACAGCAGCACCAGGGTGCTGAGGGAGGTCAGAAAGGAGCGCGCCGTTTTCATAACGGCGACGCTAGCAGCGCGCGGGAAACACGCCAGAGGAAATCAGCGGCCGCCCTGTTGCGGCGTGCCCGAGTTGGCCGGGTCCAGCGGCAGGCCCGCCGCCTGACGCGCCTTCATCACCCGTAGCCAGCCGTGCATGGCCTCCGAATCCAGCCCGTGCATCATCAGACGATAGCCCGCCTGCAGCGTCGACAGGGCCACCAGCGGGTGGCCGTTCTTGACGAAGGCCATGTGGTAGCTCGTGCCCAGGATGCGGGCGATATAGATGGCCATGACCTCGTCCAGCTGCAGCGAACTGGAAGCCCGCACGAAGTCGTCGCGCGGAAGCATCAGGGCGTAAATCGGCGTGTAGAACTCCACCGCCGTCTGCACGTCGACGAAGTTATGCCACTTGCGCGGAAACTCTTCGAACGTCGGAAATTCGTCCGAGATCATCGAGAAGTCGATGCGTTCCGGCGGCATCAGCGTGCGCCCCTCGGCCCGCAGGACGGTGTTCATCTCGATGACAAAGTTGAAGATGTTGAGGTCGTGCTGAAGAAACAGGTCCGGCTCAATGTCCTTCAGCCGTGTCGGCGTCAGCGGCCACCTGGTCACCTTGTCGCCCACGCCGGCGTTCTCACGCACGAAGGCGGTCAGTTCGGAGCCGACGTGAAAGTGACGCAGGATCACCCGATTGGCCTCCGGCGTGGCGAAGGTCCGCAGGCCCCAATGGATGGTCTTGTGCAGCAGGCCGTTCAGGTTCGGATGCTTGGGCGAAACGACCCGCAACACCTTCACCAGACAG
Organism: Brevundimonas sp. UBA4553; assembly: GCF_002387245.1. Classification (GTDB taxonomy): domain Bacteria; phylum Pseudomonadota; class Alphaproteobacteria; order Caulobacterales; family Caulobacteraceae; genus Brevundimonas. Next base: position 354,874 of record NZ_DGLD01000013.1, on the reverse strand, counting down.
AAGAACAGGAAGACCAGCGGCCGCGCCACCGGGAAGAACCAGCGCCGCGACCGGGACCGCGCGCCCAGCAGCAGGTCGCGCTTGGCCCCGTCGTCGATCGGCAGGCTGTGGTCCAGATAGAGGGCCATCCACGGATCGGGATCCTTGGGATCGAACCGCGCCGGGTCGAACGGATCCTCGTGCGGCTTGAAATATCTCACGCCGCGATCTCCTCGATCTGCAGGGCGTAGAGGCGAGCGGTGACCCGGGCGGTCGTGACGATGCGCTCGGCGATGAAGGGATCGGGCAGGACCATGCCCAGCATCTCCTCGAACTCCTGCATATGCTCGGCGTCGTTGTCGCCGTGATAGAGCAGGAAGCGCACCGCCTCGTCGGGCAGAGCCAGCCGCTCCTGCACCTTCAGCCCCCAGGGCTTGGCCTTGATCGAACCCAGCCCCTCGATGATGAACATGGCGCCCAGCAGGCCGAACGGGTCAGGCTTCGACGCCTCATGGAACATCCAGGCCGACAGGGCCTCGGACCCCACGTTCTTCGGCGCCGACTGGATGGCTTCCAGCGCCCCGCCCGCCGACACGAAATCTGCTTCCAGCAGCCGGAAGTCGCGATGCTCGGTCACCGCATGGCGCATCAGGGTCGAGCGCAGCTCCAGATGATCCTCGCCGATGTTGGACGCCGCCCGGCTCATCCACAGCGCCCCGTCCTTCACCTGCTGGCGCAGGTTGATCAGGAAGGCGTGGTAGTCGGCCAATTCGAACCGCCCCCGCGTCAGCTTGCGGATCAGGGGCGTCGCCTCCAGCCGTTGTTCGAAGTCGGCGAAGACCACCGCCAGCTTCCTGAGGGTGTCGGCGACCGCCGCCTCGGCTTCGCGCTCCGCCATCACACAATCTCCAGCATCATGAAGCCGATCATCGCCCGCCCGCTCTCGGGCACGATGCACAGCACCCGGTCTCCACGCTTTCCGCGTCCCGACTTGAGGAAGGCGTCCAGCATGATCCAGATCGAGGCCGAGCCGACATTGCCGCTGTCGGGCAGGGTCGTGAACCACTTCTCTTCCGGGATCATGGCCGCCGTGCTTTCCAGCAGGCCGACGATCTCCTGACGCAGCGACCGCGCGGAATAGTGGCACAGCAGGTGATCGACCTGATCGGGCTTGATCCGCCCCGCGTCCACCTTCTCCAGCCAGACGCCGATCCAGGCGCGGATGACGATCTTCAGCAGATCGAAGTCCTGCAACAACGCCACCGCCCCGGCTGCATGGGCCGCCGCGGGTCCGGCATGGCTCCATGCGCTGGTCATGTCCGCGCGCGTCTCGGGCGTCGATCCGGCCCACATGCAGGGATCGAAACGCCCGGCCAGCGAGGTCATGTCGATCCACTCGACCTTCAGGCTGAGGCCCTCTGACCTCGGCCTGGGCTCCATCACCACGGCCCCCGCCCCGTCCGACAGGGTGAAGCGCAGGAAGTCCGCCTCGATCCGCGCCCGGCCCTTGGCGTCCACCAGGGCCGTGCCCTCATAGAAATGCGGTCGGAACCAGCGCGAGGAAAACTCGCCCGCACAGGCGGCGGCCACCTCCGTCTCGCCCGCCCGCACGCTCAGCCACGCCCCCTTGGCCGCCATCAGGGCGCTGGCGCAGACCGACTGATAGCTGACCGCCTCCAGCGGCCCCGCCCCCAGTTCGGCGTGAACCGCGCTGGCGTGGCCGGGCACCAGATAGTCGCCCTGGGTCGTCGCAGCGCCCAGATGCTGCAGATCGCCCAGGCCCAGCCCCGCCTCATCCAGCGCCGCCCGCACCGCCTCGGCGCACATCGAGGCGTTGGAATGCAGCGGCGTCCCGTCCGACGCCAGGGCGTAGTGCCGCCCCTCGATGCCGTTCCAGCGCAGGGCGCGGCGGCCGACGGCGGACGCCCGCCCGCCGATCCGGCCGATGAAGTCCTCCATCCGCTCGTTGCCGATCCGCTCGCCGGGCAGGACCGCGCCGGTCCCCGTGATGAAGACGTCGCAAAGCTCACTCATGGCTCGACCTTGGCCGCAGGCTCCGCCCCGCACAAGCGACAAACCGCTGCTCCATGCCCGAAGCGCCGCCGCCGCGTCTGCCCTATGGCGTCACGCGGTTCGGCGCACTACCTTGACGTTCATGGCTCGTTCTCCCTCGAAACCGTCCAAGCCCGTCCATGTCCCCGGTCAAGGTCCGGGGATGCAGGAGATGGCCGCGCCCTTCCTTCAGGACGCGCCGCGCGGGCGAGGGAACAAGGCCATGCCGATGTTCGCCCCCGTCACCGGCCCGCGCCTCGTGCCCGAAGAGCCGCCCGCCGCGCCCGAAGACTGGGTCCCGCACCGCCCGTCTCGCGAGGGCACGAAGAAGGGCGGCCGCTTCCGGCTGGAGACAAAATACACCCCGGCCGGGGATCAGCCAGCCGCCATCGCCGAACTGGTCGCCACCGCCGAGGCCGGCGAGCGCGATCAGGTCCTGCTGGGCGTCACCGGCTCGGGCAAGACCTTCACCATGGCCAAGGTCATCGAGCAGACCCAGCGCCCGGCCCTGATCCTGGCCCCCAACAAGACCCTGGCCGCCCAGCTCTATTCGGAGTTCAAGGCCTTCTTCCCCGACAACGCGGTCGAGTATTTCGTCAGCTACTACGACTACTATCAGCCCGAGGCCTACGTGCCCCGGACCGACACCTACATCGAGAAGGACAGCTCGATTAACGAGCAGATCGACCGGATGCGTCACTCGGCCACCCGCGCGATCCTGGAGCGCGACGACGTCATCGTGGTCGCCTCGGTCTCCTGCATCTACGGCATCGGCTCGGTCGAGACCTACACCGCCATGACCTTCTCCCTGAAGGTCGGCGACCAGATCGACGAGGCCAAGCTGCGCGCCGACCTGATCGCCCTGCAATACAAGCGCAACGACCTTAATTTCGAACGCGGCATGTTCCGCAAGCGCGGCGACGTGCTGGAGATCTTCCCCGTCCACATGGAGGACCGCGCCTGGCGCATCCAGCTGTTCGGCGACGAGCTGGAGTCCATCCAGGAGTTCGATCCCCTGACCGGCAAGAAGACCGCCGAGCTGGACGAGGTCACCGTCTACGCCGCCAGCCACTACGTCACCCCGCGCCCGTCGCTCAACCAGGCCACGCTGGGCATCAAGGCCGAGCTGAAGGAGACGCTCGACTGGATGATCGAGAACGGCAAGCTGCTGGAGGCCCAGCGCCTCGAACAGCGCGTCCGCTTCGATCTGGAGATGATGGAGGCCACCGGCTCCTGCGCCGGTATCGAGAACTACAGCCGCTGGCTGACCGGCCGCGCGCCGGGCGAGCCGCCGCCCACCTTCTTCGAATACATCCCCGACAACGCCCTGCTCTTCGTGGACGAGAGCCACGTCACCGTGGGCCAGATCAACGGCATGTTCAGGGGCGACTACCGCCGCAAGTCGACCCTGGCCGAATACGGCTTCCGCCTGCCCTCGTGCATCGACAACCGGCCCCTGAAGTTCGACGAGTGGGAGGCCATGCGCCCCCAGACCGTCCACGTCTCGGCCACCCCCGGCCCGTGGGAGATGGAGCAGACCGGCGGCGTCTTCGTCGAACAGGTCATCCGCCCCACCGGCCTGATCGACCCTCCGGTCGAGATCCGCCCTGTCTCCGGCAAGACCCGCAACCAGGTCGACGACGTCATCGACGAGGTGAAGGCGACCACCGCTCGCGGCTACCGCTCCCTGGTCACCACCCTGACCAAGAAGATGGCCGAGGACCTGACCGAATACATGCACGAGCAGGGGGTGCGCGTCCGCTACATGCACTCCGACGTCGACACCCTGGAGCGGATCGAGATCCTGCGTGACCTGCGCCTCGGCGCCTTCGACGTCCTGATCGGCATCAACCTGCTGCGCGAGGGCCTCGACATCCCCGAGTGCGGTCTGGTCGCCATCCTCGATGCGGACAAGGAGGGCTTCCTGCGTTCGGAAACCTCCCTGATCCAGACCATCGGCCGCGCCGCCCGCAACGTCGACGGCCGCGTCATCCTCTACGCCGACCGCATGACCGGCTCGATGGAGCGCGCCATCGCCGAGACCGACCGTCGTCGCGAGCGTCAGCAGGCCTACAACCTCGAACACGGCATCACGCCCGAAAGCGTCAAGCGCGACATCAAGGAAATCCTCGAAAGCCCCTACGAGTCGCGCGACCTCGACCGTCTGACCCGTCCCGGCGTGGCCGAGGAATCCAAGCCCTTCGTCGGCTCCAACTTCCAGGCCGCCCTCAAGGACATGGAGGGCCGCATGCGCGAGGCCGCCGCCAACCTCGAGTTCGAGCAAGCCGCCCGCCTGCGCGACGAGATCAAGAAGATGAAGCTCCTCGACCTCGAATTCGCCAACGAAGCCCTCACCGGCGCCGGCGAAGCCGTCGACAAGTCAGCCCCCAAACGCTGGCGCGCCGAAGCGGCAGCTGAGAAGGCAGAGGCGTTCAGGAAAGGGCGGTAGCCCCTTCCTTCTCCCGCAAGGGGAGAAGGGATAGCGTGGCGCCATGGACAACTGGCTGCACACTCGCGCCAAGGCGATGCGCCGCGAACCCGCCCTTTATGAGCGGCGGTTGTGGGCCATTCTGCGGGACCGGCGGCTGGAAGGGCTGAAGTTCCGTCGGCAGGTGGTGATCGGACGCTACGTCGCCGACTTCGTCTGCATGCGCCATCGCCTGATCGTCGAGGCCGACGGCCCCCACCACGACGACCGTCTTCGGGACGCAGAGCGCGACGACTGGCTGCGCGGGCAGGGCTTTCGCGTGCTTCGGTTTCCCAATCAGCAGATCGAGAACCGGGCGCATGAGGTGCTCGCCGCCATCATCGCCGCGACGAATACAAAGCTGAAGCGCGACTGATCCTTCTCCCTTTGCGGGAGAAGGTGGCGGCCGAAGGCCGACGGATGAGGGGTCTCGCGACCTCAGCTATCAGGCGGACTTCATCCGCCGTCGCGAAACCCCTCATCCGCCCCTGCGGGGCACCTTCTCCCGCAAGGGGAGAAGGAAAGACACGCACTACATCCCGCCCCAATCCCAGTAATTTCCCGCCTTTGCCCCTCCGCCATCCCCTTTCGGCTCGCCCTAGCTTCCGCCCGTGCCACCCTGCGCTCGTTCCGTCGCATGGAGGGCTCGTGAGGCCTGCGACCTTGCGGCGACGGGAGCGGATGGAGCGGGGTCCTTGTCGGGCCGCGCGGCGTCCGTCGCGGTCTCCGGTCAAGGGCGCTGAAGCCCAGCGGACAGGTCGCGGCGGGCTTCGCCGCGCGGTTCAGGATGCGAAGGGCGGCACAGCGGGCGAACGCCGGCGCTGTCGCCCGGCTTGCCACAACCTGACGGCTACCGGCTGCTTGCGCGGCCTCAAGTAGCCCGAAGGGCGGTAGGCCGCACCAAACAAGAAGCCGATGGAGCCTAGCGACGGGGCGTTCGACCCGTCCGTCATAGAGGTTCCGGTCAGGGTCGCGGGGGTTACGCGGACCGTTCCAGGAGGCCTGTCGCAAGCAGGTCCCTGCCCGCCGCGGGCGCCGGGGGTAGCCGATAAGACCGGCGCCTGCCCCGAGCTCGTGGAAGCCCGTCCGTGCGGAGCGTCAGTCGTCGTCGAAACGGTATTCCACATCCACTCCGGGCGTCGGCCCGGCGCTCCGCCCAGCCCTCCACCGCCCGCCGACCGGCGCGGCGGCGAAACCCGTTGGCCTGAACCGGAGAAAGACCCCCATGGCCCGTCCCCGCCCCTCGCGCCGCGACCGCGTCGCCGATCCCGACGACGTCAGCGACGTCCATCCCGCAGAGCTGCGGCGGCTGCAGAGGGAGTTCTTCTCGCGCGTCGATCACCTGGTCGCCGCCTTCGAGCGAAAACGCCGCGCGGCGGGGCTCGACGTCGATCCGCCCTTCATCTCTGATTCATGATGCGTCGGTGCAACATGGGGCGCCTGGCGAAAGCTTGGCCGCAAAACCTTTGCGACCTTGCGGCGAAAATGCGGCATGGTGCGTTACGGAGATACGCGATGACCAAATCGAGCAACCCCGACAACGAGGCCCGCGCCACTTTGCGCGTCGTCTCATCGCCTGAGGCCGAGGTCTATGACCTGATGCGTGCGCCCGAGACCACCGCCGAGCGCGTCAAACGCCTCCAGGCCGAGGCGCGGGCCCTGGCCCTCGAACAGGTCGAGGCGCTGGAGGAAGTGTTGCTCAAGGCGTCGGAAATGGCCCGCGAGATCGCAGAGGGCGGCGACGCCTATCCGGTCGGCGCCCGCGAACTGGCCCACCGCCTGGTCCAGGATCTGCCCGCCAAGGCCGAAACCATGAAGGCCATCGTCGCCAAGAGCCATCCGTGATGGTTTGAAGGGCGCTATCGCTCGGCTCGCGGAGCCTCGCTGCTTGAGCGCATAGGCGCCCTCTTCTTCACCATCATCCCGGCCGAAGCGAAGCTCAGAGGCGGGACCGCCCAGGACGCCGCATCAGACCGCGTCGGGTCGGGAGGTCCCGAAGGGCCGACGACCGCGGCCTAACCAAGAATGTCTGCGTACTCGGGGTGGCGCTTCAACCAGGCCACCGCATAGCTGCAGTGCGGGATCAGGGTCAGTTTTTCGGCCCGGGCGTGCTCGGCCATGGCCTGCATGAACTTCCCCGCCGCGCCCGAGCCGCGCAGGGCCGGATGGGCTTCGACGTGCAGGATGACGCGGGCGTGGCCGCGCACCGCATACTCGGCCCAGACGGGATGCTCGTTCCCCTCGGCGTCGGCGAACTCCTGCTGGAAGCGGCGGTCGGCGGGCTGGTCGCGGAAAGCGGTCATGGAGGCTCCTGAAATCAGGCTGGCCGATCATTGAGCAGGGCCAGCAGACCCAGAACGCTCTTCACCGTGAACCAGATCGACACCAGCAGCAAAAGAAGTCCGAACAGCAGCAGGAAGGGAATGCCGATCAGGATGACCGAGGCCACCGCGCTGACCGCGATCAGGCCCCACAGCACGACGCTGACCCAGAAGACGGACCAGAACAGGTTGATCTGCGCCTCTATATGCTGGGCCGCCAGCCCGGTCGCCGAGCCGCGGCAGGCATAGGCCACGATCAGACCCGCCACCACCAGCAGGTTCGCGCTGGGGATCGACAGGATATAGAGAATCCAGGCCACCACGGCCCCGTCCCGGCCCTGGCCGCGCGCCTGGGAAATCTGATCGGTCATGGCAGGGTCCTAGTAGAACAGGCGAAGAGGATGGCGGATGGCGCGGCCCTCCAGCAGGTCCCTCAGACCCAGGGCGCCGCGCAGGATGGTCCAGACCGCCATGACGAACAGGACGAAGACCCCGACGTTGATCAGGATCAGCACCACCCCGCCGATGATGGCCGCGACGGCGGCGAACAGGGTGCGTTGCTGAAAGATAAAATGGCTGCGCGCCAAGGGATCCGCAGGCGGCGCCTTGCGCCACATCCGCAGCAGGCCGATCGCCGCCGCCACGCCGAAGGTCGGCACTGCGAACAGGATCAGGGCGTAGCCGACATAGAGGCTGGTCAGGTCGCCGGCCTGCGAGGCCGCGCCGCGGTTGCTGCTGTAATCGCCGGACTGGACCATCGGAACCTCTTGAACGAGGCGGGACAATGGCGGGACGAACGGCCCCGCGCAACCGGCCTCAGCGTGAATAGGCCACTTCGCAGCCCGCCGCCGCCGCCCCGGGGATGGCGCCGGGCTTTTCGACCCGTACCTTCGCCGCCAGGACGCGGGGATCTTCCAGGCAGGCCAGCGCCACCCGCTCGGCGAAGGTTTCGACCAAGGCGATGTGCGCCCCGCCCGCCAGCTCGCGGGCGATGCGGGCCACGCCCTCATAGTCCAGCGTATCGGACAGGGTGCGGATCGGGGCGGCGCCGAGGTCCAGCTCGACGTCCACGAACAGGGGCTGCAGCCGGCCATGCTCGTGCGCATGAACCCCGATGGCGGCCTGCACCTCCAGACCGCGCACCAGCACGGTCAGGCCCAGCCGGCGCGGCTCGGAGGCTGTGAACGGCGTGACGACAGCGCTCACGACCAGGTCTCCGGCGGCAGGATATCGTTGATGCTGAAATCGGCCCGGTCGCACCAGTCGCCCAGCTTCCAGGCCCGCTCGGCCTCGGTCAGACCGCGCGTCAGAACGGTATTGGTCGGCGTCTCCTCGATGGCCAGTTCGGCCAGTCGGAAGGGCAGGCCCTCGACCTTGAGGATGGCTTCCAGCTTGCGCCACAGGGCGATGACCAGGGCCTCGGTCGTGGGATCGCCTTCCACGGTCAGGACCTGATTCAGCCGCTCCGGCTCCTGCGCCTGGAACCAGGCCAGCAGAGGGTCGGCGCGGTTCAATTGGAACGCATGGTCCAGGCTGCGGTCGACAAAGCCGTGCCAGCGCCGCTTCAGGTTCTCGAACGAGGCGGCGTGGTTCGACTGGCCAAAGGCGATCTCGGCGGTCGGCTCCAGCGTCACCTTGACGAACTCGTTGTGCCCATGCGGCACGGCGCACTTCGACCCCGCATCGGCGATCAGCCGGTGCGCCATCGAGAAGCGGCGGGTGAACTGGACAGCAGGCATCAGGGGCAAGGGTTCCGAAAACGCGGTCGCCCCATATAGGCGCCGCGAAGGGCTCGCGCATCAACACCGGGATGACGGCGATGTAAAGGCGGCGCCGAGAGCGGCGTCAGGGAACGGGGATCCCGTCGAAGGCCACGTCCCGGCCCCGCCCGATCAGGCTTTCGCCGCCGTCCACGGTCAGGTTCTGCCCCGTCAGGCTGGGCGTCTCGAGAATGAAGCGGACCGTGCGGGCCACATCCTCCAGCGAGGCCCCGCGCCCCAGCGGCGTATCGCGCCACGCCGCCTGATACTCCGCCTCGGTCTGCTCACCGCTGCGCAGGATCAGGCCCGGCGAGACGCCGCACAGCCGGATGCGCGGCGCCAACCCCATGGCCAGGGTCCGCGTCAGCCCCGCCAGCCCGACCTTGCCCGCCGTATAGGCGAAGAAGTCCGGGTTCGGACTGTCCACCTTGTGATCCAGGATATTGACCACGACGCCCTGCCCGTCCGCCGCCTCGACCGCCCTGGCGAAGTCGCGGATCAGGAAGACCGGCGCGGTCAGGTTCGACGCCAGATGCTCGGCCCACGACGCCTCGGTCAGGGTCGACAGGGTATCGTAACGGAACAGGGAGGCGTTGTTGATCAGGGCGTCGATGCGCCCGAAATGGCCGACGACGCGGGCGATCAGACCGTCGCGCTCGGCCGTCTGATTGAGGTCCGCCTGGAAGGCGGCGGCGCGCACGCCCTTGGCTGATAGTTCCGCCGCGAGAGCGGACGCTTCATCCGCCCCGCCGCGGTGATGAACGGCCACGTCCCAGCCCGCCTCAGCCAACGCTCGCGCCAGCCCGGCGCCGACGCGTCGCGCCGACCCGGTGATCAGCACGACCTTTTTAAGGGGATGGCTCATTCAGCCCGGCCTGCGGCGGAAGATTTCCACGCCCGCGCCCGCAGCCTCAGGGAAGATGTCCGGCTTGGTGATCCGCACCCTGCAGGCCTCGACCGGCGCCAACGCGAAGCATACGCTGATCAGTTCTTCGACCAGGGTTTCCAGCAGCTCGACATGGTCACGGCCACGCCAGCCGGCGATGCAGTCGCGCACTCGGTCGTAATCGATGAAGCCGCCGTCAGCGCCAGTCTTGGGCAAAGGCCAGGTGGCGAACATCTCGACATTGACGATCAGCCGCGTGGGGCGCTCGGGGTGCCGCTCCCACGGGTGCAGGCCGATGCGCACATCGACCGCCACGTCCGACAACAGGACGCGAACATGGTCCCCGGCGTGACGCCAGTCGAACCCGCCCGCGCCGGCGGCGGATTCAGTCAATCCGGCCGAACTCGTAGAAGTTCACGGCGGCGATGACGGCGATGAAGGTGAAGATGATGCCGATGGCCAGCATGGAAGGTCTCCTGTTCAAAGCTTCGCATAGAGGCGTTGGCGCGACTGTTCAAGCCGCCGCCGCCCGGCCTATCGTCGCCGCATGACCACCTGGCGCACCCGAATCGAGCCCTTCACCCGGCCCCTCTTCTTCGCCTGGTCGCGGATGAACCGCGGCATGACGCTGGGTGTGCGCGGCGTGGCGACGGACGCAGAGGGCCGGGTGCTGCTGGTCAGGCACACCTATCTGCACGGCTGGTGGCTGCCCGGCGGCGGGGTGGATCGGGGAGAGACCACCCAGGCCGCCGTGGTCCGCGAACTGCGCGAAGAGGCGGGGCTGATCGCCAGGATCGAGCCGCGCCTGCTCTCGGTCCATTCCAACGAACGCTTCTTTCCCGGCGATCACGTCCTGGTCTTCGCCGTCGACGCCTTCGACCTGACCGAGCGCACCAGCCACGGAGAGATCGCGGAAATCGGCTGGTTCGCCCTCGACGCCCTGCCCGAGGACACGACCCGCGCCACCCGCGACCGGCTGGCCGAAATCTTCGGCGGCGCGCCCGCCGATCCGAACTGGTAGAAGGCGGGCATGCAGATTCTGCCGCTTCTCATCCTGCTTCTGGCCGGCGCCGCCACGGCGCTTCAAGGCCCGACCAACGCCCGACTGGCCACGGCGGTCAACTCGCCGCTGAACGCCGCCTTCATCTCCTTCGCCGTCGGCACGGTGGCCCTGGGCTGCCTGGCCGTCGCCATGCAGACGCGACCCGATGTCAGCGCGATGAAGGCCCTGCCCTGGTGGGCGTGGATGGGCGGCCTCTATGGCTGCGCCTTCGTGATTTCCGCCGCCTGGGGCGTGCCGCGCCTCGGGGTCGCCACCACCATCACCCTGATGGTCGCGGGCCAGTTGGCGCTCAGCCTGATTCTGGACCATTTCGGCGCCCTGGGCGTCGCCAGGCAACCGCTGAGCCTGGGCCGCATCGCCGGCGTGGCGCTGGTGATCGGCGGCGTGGTTCTGGTTCGCCGGTCCTGACCCTATATCCCGCCCGATGACCGAGACGACGACCGACATTCCGGGCGAGACCGTGCTGCCGCTTCAGGCCGCCGAGCTGATCGCCGACGAGGCGCGTCGCGCGCCCGACAAGCCCGGCGTCTATCGCATGTACGGCGAGGACGGGACCTGCCTCTATGTCGGCAAGGCCAAGTCGCTGAAGAAGCGCGTCGTCCAGTACGCCCAGGGCCGGTTCCACACCCAGCGGATCGGCCTGATGGTCAGCCTGACCCGGTCGATGGAGTTGGTGGTCACGGCGTCCGAGACCGAAGCCCTGCTGCTGGAATCCAACTTCATCAAGAAGCTGAAGCCGCGCTTCAACGTCCTGCTGCGCGACGACAAGTCCTTCGCCGAGCTGATGATCCGACGCGACCACCGCGCGCCCCAGGTCAGAAAGCACCGCGGCGCCCACACTATTCCCGGCGACTATTTCGGCCCCTTCGCCTCGACCTGGGCGGTCAACAACACCCTGAACACCCTGCAGAAGGCCTTCCTGCTGCGCTCCTGTTCGGACAGCGTCTACGAGACCCGGACGCGGCCCTGCATGCTGCATCAGATCAAGCGCTGTTCGGCCCCCTGCACCGGGCTGATCAGTCTTGAGGACTACGGCGACCTGGTCACCGAGGCGGAACAGTTCCTTCGCGGCAAGTCGCGGGCCGTCATCGGCCGCCTGTCCCAGGAGATGCAGGCCGCGTCCGACGACATGGATTTCGAGACCGCCGCCCGGGTGCGCGACCGCATCCGCGCCCTGTCGGCCATCGCCATGGAGAACAGCGTCAACGCCGACGGGGTGGCCGAGGCGGACGTCTTCGCCCTGCACGCCGAGGGCGGTCAGGCCTGCGTTCAGGTCTTCTTCTATCGCGCCGGCCAGAACTGGGGCGGGCGCGCCTACTTCCCGCGCGTGGACAAGACGGACAGCGACCCCGAGATCTTCGCCGCCTTCCTCGGTCAGTTCTACGAGGACAAGCCGATCCCGCGCCTGATCCTGTCCAACATTCGGCCGCACGAGCTGGAGCTGCTGGAAGAGGCCTTCTCGATGAAGGCCGAGCACAGGGTCGAGATCGCCCGCCCCCTGCGTGGCGGCAAGCTGAGCCTGGTCGATCACGCCCTGACCAATGCGAAAGAGGCCCTGGGCCGCAAGCTGGCCGAGAACTCGGCCACCTCGAAGATCCTGGATGAAGTGTGCGAGGCCTTCGGCCTGGACGCCCGGCCGGAGCGGATCGAGGTCTATGACAACGCCCACATCCAGGGGACCAATGCGGTGGGCGGCATGATCGTCGCGGGGCCCGAGGGCTTCCGCAAGAACCAGTACCGCAAGTTCAACATTCGCGGCGAAGACCTGACCCCCGGCGACGACTACGGCATGATGCGCGAGGTCATGCGGCGGCGCTTCGGCAAGATGGTCAAGGAGGAGGAGGCCGGCGAGACAGTGGAACGCCCCGACCTGCTGCTGATCGACGGCGGCGCCGGACAACTGGCCGAGGTGCTGGCGGTGCTGGCCGATCTGGGGATCGACGACATCACCGCCGTCGGCGTGGCCAAGGGACCGGATCGGGACGCGGGCAAGGAGCATTTCATCATGCCCGGCAAGCCGCCCTTCATGCTGCCGCTGAAGAGCCCGGCTCTTTACTACATCCAGCGGCTGCGCGACGAGGCGCACCGTTTCGCCAACGGCGCCCACGCCAAGCGTCGTTCGATGGACATCAAGAAGAACCCGCTGGACGAGATCGAGGGCGTCGGGCCGGGCCGCAAGAAGGCCCTGCTGCACGCCTTCGGCTCGGCCAAGGGCGTCGGCCGCGCCTCGGTGGCGGACCTGATCAAGGTCGACGGCATCAACCAGCCCCTGGCCGAGCGCATCCACGGCTTCTTCCACAAGAACTGAAACAGTCGCATTGCGGGTTGAGCGACCAACCGTCGCGGGTCTAGGAAACGCCTCATGACCGATGAACTGACCAAGGGCTATCACCGCTTCCGCCAGAACCGGTGGCCCACCGAGCGCGCCGAGTATGAGGCCCTGGCGGCCAACGGCCAGAAGCCCCACACCCTGGTCGTGGCCTGTTCCGACAGCCGCGCCGATCCGGCCCTGATCTTCGACACCGCGCCGGGCGAACTGTTCGTGGTGCGCAACGTCGCCAACCTGGTCCCGCCCTATGAGCCGGACGGCAAGCTGCACGGCGTCTCGGCGGCGCTGGAGTTCGGCGTCAACGTGCTGAAGGTCCAGCACGTCGTCGTCATGGGCCACGCCTCGTGCGGCGGGGTCAACGCCATGCGCAACGGCGCCCCGTCCAACTGCCAGGACTTCGTCGCTCCCTGGGTCGCCCAGGGCGTGCCCGCCGTCAGCGCCGCCGTGGAAGGCTTGCCCGCCGACGAGCAGGAGACGGTGGCCGAGGAGGCCGTCGTGCGCCTGTCGCTGGACAACCTGCGCACCTTCCCCTGGATCGCCGAGAAGGAAGCTGCGGGCGAACTGCGGCTCAGCGGCCTGCACTTCGGCATCGCGGCCGGCATCCTGTCGAAGCTGACCGGCGCCAAGCGGTTCGAACGGCTGGATTAAGCGACCCGAGGGCGACAGGTCGTCGCCCTCGCCTCGGGCGCCGAACCATGGCACACCCTCTGGCGTTGCAATGGACGTGATGATGACCTCTGCCCACAAAGCCAATCCTATCCCGAACATCCTGACCAGCATCCGTCTGGCGGCGGGCGTGGTCATGTTTCTTCTGCTGGCCGGCGCGACCAGCGGCTTCCCCTTCGTTTCGGCCTGGTTGAGCCCTGACGACCAGTTCGCCATGTACCGGACGGGCTTCTGGATCTTCGTCATTGCCGCCTCCACGGACTGGATCGACGGCTACCTGGCCCGGCGCTGGAAGGCCGAGACGCGCTGGGGCGCCATCCTGGACCCCATCGCCGACAAGATCCTGGTCACCGGCGCCATCCTGGGCGTGCTGACGAGCGGCTCGGTGCAGCAGATCATCATCCCCTGCGGCCTGATCCTGTTCCGCGAGTTCGCGGTCTCGGCCCTGCGCGAGACCATGGCCGGGCGCATCAACCTGCCCGTCACCCTGGCCGCCAAGTGGAAGACCACCCTGCAGATGGTGGCTCTGGGCTGCCAGCTGTTCGCCCGCAACTGGGACGGCTGGGGCCTGCCCTTCGACTACCTGCCGCACTTCCAGCTGTTCTCGGACACCCTGATCTGGCTGGCGGCCCTCATCACCCTGTGGACCGGCTGGCAGTATTTCAGCGCCGCCCGGAAGCAGATGCGGGATCTCTGACCCCGTCGCCGACACGCTGAAATGAAGAAGGCGCTGGGTTATCCCAGCGCCTTTTCCATAACCACGAACTCCAGCTCCCGTGTCTGCGGCAGGCCGAAGCGTTCATCGTCCAAAGGGAAGGGCCGGGTCTCGCCGGTCAGGCGATAGCCCCGGCGCTCGTACCAGGCGATCAGTTCCGACCGTTGGCGAATGACCGTCATCTCCATGCGGGTGGCGCCGAAGCGGCCGCGCGCCTCGGCCTCGGCGGCGTCGATCAGCAGACGGCCCAGACCACCCGCCTGACGGGTCGGGTCGACGGTCAGCAGGCCGAGGTAGGCCAGGCCTTCGCCCTGATCCGCCGCCTGGACGCAGCCGGCCAGAAGTCGCTCCCCATTGGCCTCGACCTCGGCCAGCAGGATGACCCGGCTGGCGTCGGCGAGGATGTCGAGCAGCTCGGCCTCGTCGGTGCGCTGGCCGCCCAGCAGATCGGCCTCGTGGGTCCAGCCTGCCTTGGCGCTGTCGCCGCGATAGGCGCTTTCGATCAGGCGGTGCAGCGCCGGAACATCGTCCGGCGCCGCGGGGCGAAAGGTCGGCGCCGTCACCGGACGCCCAGTTCCCGGACCAGGTGATCCATGCCGTAGACGTCGCGCAGGGCCGTGGTCACGGCCTGGGTGGTGACGATGACGCTGCGGTTGACGTTGCGGTCATAGCCGTAGGCGTTGCGCTGGGTCAGAACGGTGGAGTCGAAGTTCGCGCCGATGATCTCGCCCCTGGCGTTGACGGCGGGCGAACCCGACGAGCCGCCGATGGTGTCCGACGACACGGCCATGTTCATCACCGCGTTCGGGTCGATGCGATCTCTGGCGGCCAGCAGCCTGGGCGCGACGTTGAAGGGCTCGGCGCCCGTGGCGCGGTCCCACAGGCCGGCGAAAGTGGTGAAGGCGCCGATGCGCTGGCCCGGAACGTCCGTGCCCTCGACCCGCCCGTAGGTCAGACGCAGGGTGCCGGTGGCGTCGGGATAGACGGCGTCGCCATAGGCGGCGAAGCGGGCGGCGGCCAGTTGCTCCGAGGCGCGGTCGGTCGGGGCCTTGACCTTGTCATCCCACGCCTTGCGCACCGCGCGGGCGTCGGCGTCGATGGCCAGGACATACTGGATCAGGGGGTCGGTCGAGGCCTGGACGGCGGGCAGGCCGCCTTCCCACAGGGCGCGGCGCACGGCCGGGTCAGCCAGCGTCGTGCCTTCGACCAGGCGGGCCGACAGGGCCTCGGGGCTCTCCTTGCCCAGGAGGGTGCGGACGTAGGGGCTGTCAACGGTCAGCCATTCGCGGGTCTTGGACAGCCACCATTCCAGACGGATCTGCTCCAGCGCCGGGTAGACAGGGCGTTCAGCGAAGAGGCCCGACTGGACGCCCGGCAGACGGCTGTCGGCGAACTCGCCCAGACGCTGATCCGACGGCTTGGCGCGCTCTTGCGCCCCGCGCACAATGGCCCGCGCCCACTGGAACAGGGACGAACCGCCCGCGACCGAGGTCGTGCCCATGCCCGTGCCGCCTTCCAGCAGGGCCATGGGAGCGTAGAGCTCGCGGGCCAAGGGCTGGACGGCTTCCAGCGTGCCCCAGGGATCCGTGGCGCCGCCCGCTGCGCGGGCGCGGAAGTCGGTCTCTGCCTCGGCCTTGGCGGCCATGAAGGCCGGATCGATCAGGGCGGCCATACGACCACGACCGCGCTTGTAGGTGTTCTCGACGCCGACGATGGGATCCATGGCGATGAAGGCCTGCTCCTCGCCTTCCTCGGAGTAACGGATCAGACGGCCGCGCAGCTCGGAGGCGATCAGCTGGTCCATTGGCAGGACCACATCGCGGATGGTCATCAGCTGGGCCTGGGTCAGCAGGCGCTGGGTCGAACCGGGGTTGCCGGTGACGAAGACGGGCTCGCCCTCGGTCGGCTTGTTCGGGTTCCAGGTGAAATGGGTCGGGGTCGCAGCGGGCTTGCCGTCCTCATACAGGCGGATGAAGGCGGCATCGATGGCGAAGCGCGGGAAGGAGAAGTTGTCCAGGTCGCCGCCAAAGGTCGCGGCGCGGTCTTCCGGCGCCCAGGCTAGACGCACGTCGGAGTATTTGCGGAACTTGTAGAGCTTGAACTGGCCGCCACGATACAGGCTGACGACCTGGCAGCGGATCTTGGGATCGGAACCGCAGGCCTCGGTTTCGATGCGGCCGGCCTCGGCCTCTCGCGCCTGGGTGAAGGCCTGGCCGTCCAAGCCCTCGCCGGCCTTCTGGACGCGTTCGGTGACGTCGGAGATGTCGGTCAGGATCTCGGCCGAGCCGCCGGGGCATTTCAGCTCCTCCTCGCGGCTCTTCGGCGTGAAGCCGGTCTCGGCGTATTGCAGCTGCGGCGTGGACAGGTTGGCGACGCAGGTGGCGACGCAGTGATTGTTGGTCATCACCAGGCCCTCGCCCGAGATGACGCCCGCCGAGCAGCCGCCGAACTTGACCGACGACAGGCGCACCTTGTCCAGCCAGCCCTGGTCGATCGAGGTGCCCAACGTCTGATTGGCGCGGGCGATGGGGAAGTTGTCGTAGGTCCACATGCCCTCCTCAGCCCGCGCCGAGGACGCGACGGAAGTGGCGGCGGCGAAGGCCAGGACGGCGGCCGAGGCGAAGAACATGTGACGCATGGAAAACTCCTGGTTCAGACCCTGGAGAGAAAAAACAGAGTCCAATTCGTCTGAATAGTCTGAAATCGGCGGCGAGGACGAGAGGGTCTTAGCAGCGCAATACGTCAGACGGGGGCGTAACTTTCCTTCTCCCCTTGAGGGAGAAGGTGGGCGCCGGAGGCGCTCGGATGAGGGGTGTCGGCGCGACACTATGAAAAAGGGGCGTTGGCGGCGAGCCTGAAACTCAGACCGCGCCGCCGACACCCCTCATCCGTCATGCTGCGCATGACACCTTCTCCCTCAAGGGGAGAAGGGTCGCCTGCGGCTGCTTGAGCGCAGCGGCTTAGCGCGTGACGCCCAGTTCGCGCAGCAGGCGCGGCTGGTTGTAGACGTTGCGCAGGGCCTCGGTGACGGCGGCGGTCGAGACCGTAACCGTGCGGTTCAGCTCGCCGTCGTAGCCGAACGAGCCGCCCAGCGAGTGGATGTTGCCGTCGAAGGCGGCGCCGATCACTTCACCCTTGGCGTTGATGACCGGCGAGCCGGAGTTGCCGCCGATGATGTCGTTGGTCGAGACGAAGTCATAGACGGTCGCCTTGTTGACCCGGCTCTCGGCGTCGATGAAGCGCTGGGCCGCGTTGAACGGCTCGGCGCCGGTGGCGCGCTCATACAGGCCGCCGATCTGGGTGAAGGCCGGCACGGTCACGCCGCGATAGGTCCAGCCCTTCACCTGACCATAGGACAGGCGCAGGCTGAAGGTCGCGTCGGGGTAGAGGTTGTCGCCATAGACGGCGAAGCGGGCCTGGGCGACCTTTTCGGCGGCGCGGGCGGTCGGGGCGTTGACGCCGGCGTCCCACTGGGTGCGGACGGCCTGGGCGGCGTCGTCGTTGGCCAGGACGAAGGCGATCATCGGGTCGCCCGAGGCGGCCAGTTGTTCCGGCGTCATGGCCAGGGCCTGGGCGCGGAAGGCCGGGTCGATAAGTTTCGTTTCGACCAGCTTGGCGGCGATGCCCTCGGGGTTTTCGCGGCCCAGCATCGCCTTCACATTGGCGTTGTCGACCGTCAGGTATTCGCGGGTCTTGGACAGCCAGAAGGACAGCTGGATCTCCTCGACGCCCTTGGCGATCGGGGCTTCCGACGCCAGGCGACGGCCGAGGGCGGCGATGTCGCTGTCGGCGTAGCCGGCGCGGCGTTCGGCGACCGGCTTGGCGCGTTCCTTGGAGGCGCGGACGATGGCGCGGGCGTAGGAATACAGTGTCGAACCGCCGCCGGCGTTACCCTCCAGCTGGCGGTAGGGCAGATAGAGGTCGCGCGCGGTGGTCTGGGTCTTTTCCAGATCGGCCCACGGGTCGCCGATACGCTCGGCCAGGGCCGGGTCGGCGGCGACGCGTTGACGCAGCTCGGCTTCCTCGGCGCGCTTCTTGCCCATGAAGGCCGGGTCGGTCAGGGCGCCCTGCTGGCCGTAGTAGACCTTGAAGCTGTTCTCGAGGCCGAAGATCGGGTCCAGAGCGACGCGCTTCTCTTCGTCGCCTTGCGTCGAATACTCGACCAGACGGCCGCGCAGCTCGGAGCCCTGGATCAGGGTGACCGGGATCTGCTGGTCGCGCAGGCGCTCCAGCTGGCTGATGGTCAGCAGGCGCGAGGTCGAGCCGGGGTTGCCGGCGACGAAGGTCAGGTCGCCCTCGGCCGGGGCGTTCGGGTTCCACTTCAGGTGGTTGGGCGAGGCGACCGGCTTGCCGTCCTCATAGGCGCGCAGGAAGGCGGCATCGAGGGCGTAGCGCGGGAAGTTGAAGTTGTCCGGGTCGCCGCCGAAGAAGGCCGCCTGGAACTCCGGCGCGAAGGCCAGACGCACGTCCTCGTACTTGCGGAACTTGTACAGGGCGTACTTGCCGCCGCGATAGAAGCTGATGACCTGGCAGGTCAGCTTGCGATCGTCGCCGCAGGCTTCCTTCTGGATCTTGTCGATCTCGGCCGAACGGGCAGCGACGAAGGCGGCGCCTTCCAGACCGGCGCCGGCGCCCAGCACGCGCTCGGTCACGTCGGTGATGTCGGTCAGCACCTCGGCGGTCTGGCCGGGGCAGGTCTTTTCTTCTTCACGCGTGGCCGGCATCCAGCCGTTCTTCACGTAGTCGTTCTGGGCCGTCGACAGGTCCTGGACGCAGGAGATGACGCAGTGGTGGTTGGTCAGGATCAGGCCTTCGCCCGAGACGAACGAGGCCGAGCAGCCCTGCAGGCGGACGGCGGCGTTGCGCACGCGGTCCAGCCACGACTGGTCGATGCGGGCGCCATACTTGTCGTTCACCGTCTGGATCGGGAAGTTGTCGAAGGTCCACATGCCCTCGTCGGCGCGGGCCGGCGTGGCGGTCGCGCCGGTGACGGCGGCGGCTACGCCCAGGGCCGCCAGCGAGGCGGTGAAGGAAAAGGTGCGACGAAGCGACATTCATACTCTCCCGAGCGCAAGGCCCGGCGCCTCGCGTCTGTTATTGTGTAACTAGCGCCGCCAAGGGACGGGCCTCAAGCCCCCTTAGTCAAGACGCGCGGCGGGGGGAAGCCGCAGCCTTACCCCGATTTAACTTGGCCCCGGACCGTGGCGCGGTCAGATAACGCTGCAAGTCAGGGGAATGAATACGCGTCATGTCGCTCGCGCTATCCACGCTGCTCTTTGAGTGGCGACGTTATATGGCCGCCGTCATGGCGCTGGCCCTTTCGGGCCTGCTCGTGCTGGCGATGACCGGTGTCTTCATCGGCATCGGCAAGGGCTTCACCGCCCAGATCGAGCGCTCGAACGCCGACATCATGATCCTGCAGCCAGGCGCCAAGAGCCTGATCAACGGTCCGTCCGGCGTGCCGCGCCGCTTCATCCCTCTGGCCTACAACCACCCCGCCGTGGTCGAGGTCCAGCCCCTGGACGGCGCCGGCGGCACCTTCCAGTCGGTCAAGGAGGTCGATCCGACCCGCAGTCAGGCCGACCGCGCCAAGCAGGGCGCGCCGCGTCAGAAATTCGTCCAGTCCAGCATCATCGACACGACGCCGGGCTCGGTGACCATTCCGACCGACTACTCCCAGGAGCTGGTGGACGCCCTGCGTCAGCCCTACACCGTCGCCATCGACGAGACGGCCCTGACCACCCTGGGCGTCAAGCTGGGCGACAAGGCTCTCTATAACGGCCAGACCGTCACCGTCGTCGGCGTGACGCGCGGCTATCCCAACATGATGCAGCCCGGCGTGGTCATGTCGCGCGACACCCTGCGGATGCTGGGTCAGGCCGACACCGGCCCGCGCGTCGGCCCCCTGATGATCAAGATCAAGGACCCCGCCCAGGCCCCGGCCGTCGTCGCCGAACTGAACAAGATGGGCAACGGCCAGTGGAAGGCCTGGACCCGTCAGGAACTGGCCGACGCCAACGCCGGCGCCATGTTCGAGGAAGGCATCCTGGTCATCATCATCGGCGGCTGCGTGGTGCTGGGCATCATCATCGGGGTGGCCATCACCTGGCAGACCCTGCGCGGCGCCATCATGGCCAACATCAAGGAGTTCGCCTCGCTCCGCGCCCTGGGCGTGGGCATGGGAAGCCTGCGCCGCATCGTCATGGAGCTGAGCTTCTGGGTGGGGATGGTCGGCGTCGCCGCCGCCATCGGCCTGACCTGGCTCCTGTCCCTGTTCGCCATGTCCAAGGCGGTCATCATCGCCCTGCCCCTGCCCCTGCTGATCGTGGTCGGCGGCGGTCTGATCGCCATCTCCATGCTGTCGGGCTTCCTGTCGATGGGCATCCTGAAGAAGAGCCAACCTGCGGACCTGCTGCGATGAACATGCATACGAAAGTTCACGGCAAGCATGGCGAGTTCGCCATCGAGGCCAAGGGTCTGATCAAACGGTTCAAGTCCGGCAAGAACTATGTCGAGGTGCTGAAAGGCGTGAATTTCGATGCCCGCCACGGCGACCTGACCATGGTCATGGGCCCGTCCGGGTCGGGCAAGTCGACCCTGATCGCCGCCCTGTCCGGCCTGCTGAAGCCCGAAGCGGGTCGGGTCGACGCCCTGGACGTGGATGACCTGTGGAAGCTGTCGACGGGGCGCCTGGACAAGTTCCGGCTGGATCACTGCGGCTTCATCTTCCAGGGCTTCAACCTGTTCCCGTCGCTCAGCGCCCTGCAGCAGGTGACGACGGTGCTGAAGTTCCAGGGTCTGACCCCGGATCAGGCCAAGAAGCGCGCCACCCTGGCGCTGGAAGAGGTCGGCCTGGGCCATCGCCTGCACCAGCGGCCGGCGGCCCTGTCCGGCGGCGAGAAGCAGCGCGTCGCCATCGCCCGCGCCCTGGCCAAGGACCCGCAGATCCTGTTCGCCGACGAACCGACGTCGGCCCTGGACGGCGAGAACGGTCAGGTGGTCATCAAGCTGCTGCGTCGTGCCGCCACCGAGCATGGCGCCGCGGTCATCTGCGTGACCCACGACCCACGCCTGGAAGCCTGGGCCGACCGGGTCATCCACATCGAAGACGGCGTGATCATCGACGATCAGCGCCGCACCCCCAATCCCGACGCCGTTCTGGCCTCGCACTAGACACCGATCCTCAAGGACGCCTCACATGCCCGCTTTCCTGAAAAACAAATGGCTCTGGATCGGCCTCGTGGCCGTGATCGCGCTGATCATCGGCTTCAGCCTGTTCCAGAACGCCCAGGCCGCCAAGAAGGCCGAAGCCGCCGCCGCCGCCGAGAAGAAGGTCGAGAGCCCCTATGCGGCCATCGCCAACGGCAAGGTCGACATCGAGGGCGGCATCATCCAGATCGCGGCCCGTCGCGGCGGCGTGGTGCGCGAAGTCCTGGTGCAGGAAGGCGACCGCGTCACGGCCGGCCAGATCCTGGCTCGCCAGGAAGACGACGAGCCCCGCCTGTCGCTGCAAAGCGCCGCCGCCGACGTGGCCCAGGCGGAAAGCCAGCTGCGCCTGATCAACGTCGACATCGCCACCGCCCAGCGCGAGTACGACCGCCTGCAGAAGCTGGTTTCGACCAACTTCGTCGCCGCCCAGCGCCTGGATCAGGCCCGTGACGCCATCGCCTCGGCCCAGGCGCGCCTGACGGCCCAGCAGTCGGCCATCCAGACAGCCCGCGCCCGTCGCGACCAGGCGGCCTACAACGTCGAACTGACGGTGATCCGCGCGCCGCAGGACGGCCGCATCGTCCGCCGCTACGCCAATCCCGGCGCCGGCGCCTCGACCCTGAACGTGTCCAACATGTTCGATCTGGAACCCGACGCCCCGCGCATCGCCCGCGCCGAAATTGTCGAGGCCGACATCCCCAACATCACCCCGGATCAGGCCGTCGAGATCACGCCGGAAGGCGACCCGTCCAAGGTCTATATCGGCAAGGTCCTGCGCCGCGCCGCCGTCTTCGGCGCCCGCAAGCTGGCCTCGGACGATCCCTCGCAGCGCACCGACGAGCGCGTGGTCGAAGTGGTGGTGGCCGTCAACGACGCTCCGCTGCTGATCGGCCAGCGCGTCCTGGTCAAGTTCATGAAGCCGGGCCAGGCGGCCGGCGCGAAGCGCGACACCAATGTCACGGGCGTGCCCGCCAACCGCTCGATGCAGACCCCGGCCCGCCGCTAAGGGCGAGGACTGAAATGGAAAAGGGGCCTCGCGAGAGGCCCCTTTTTTGTTGTCCGATCAGTTCCCGGTGAAGTCGCCCGGCCGCTTTTCCAGCACCGCGGTGACGCCCTCGATGTGGTCGTCGGTCAGGTGGGCCAGGGCCTGAATGGCGGCCGACAGCTCCAGCATCTGATCGAAATTCATGTCGCGGCCCTGACGCAGCAGGCTCTTGGCCATGCGCAGGGCCTGGGGCGGCTGGGCGGCGATCTGGGTGGCCGTGGCCATGGCCTCGTCCATCAGGGTCTCATGCGGAACCACGCGGTTGACCAGACCCCACTGGTCCGCCGTTTCAGCGTCGATGGAGCGGGCGGTGAACAGCATTTCGGCCGCGCGGACATAGCCGACGTTCCTCGGCAGCAGCCAGGACCCGCCGTCGCCGGGGATGATGCCCAGCTTCATGAAGGGCACGCCGAAACTGGCGCGATCCGAGGCGATGCGGATGTCGCCCAGGCCGGCGATGTCGCAGCCCAGACCCATGGCCGGGCCGTTGACGGCGGCGATCAGCGGAACCTCCAGCCCGTAAAGCGAGCGGACGATGCGGTGGACGACGCGGCGATAGCGTTCGCGGATGGCGGCGCCCGAGCCCTCGAACAGGTCGGCGCGGGCCTTCATCGCCTTCAGGTCGCCGCCCGCCGAAAAGGCCCGCCCCGCCCCCGTCATGACCACGCAGCGGATCGACGGATCGGCGTTTACCGCTTCGCAGGCCGCGGCGAAGGCCTCGCCGTCGTCCAGATCCGGCAGGGCGTTCAGCCGATCCGGCCGGGTCAGGGTCCAGACCATGACCGCGCCGTGGCGCTCCTCGACGATCAGACCCATGGCGACGCTCCTCTTGAAAGATGGAGCCGGTTTCAGCGGGGCGGCGGAGCGAAGGCAAGTGGAATTGAAAAACCCCGGTCGTTCTGACCGGGGCTTGCGGGTTGGATCAATGTCCTCGCGACTACGCGCGCGGTCGTTTGATCGTTATGGGCACGAAGTTCGAGGGATGACTGACCGCGCGGTTGTTGGCGGGGTTCATCTGCTTCGTGTTGACCAGCATCCCGCCCCACAGGGCGAAGGACATCATGGCGTGCTGGAGGTTACGGTCCTTGTCGTTCATTTGGGCGTCTCCTTTCGTTGAACGATGAAAGAAGACGCGTCGTGCTTATCGGGAATCTCACCGTCATAGTCGTTTCGCGTCAGGATCCCAGATAGCGCGGCCTGGTTAAAAAGTCAAGATTTTGGTCCGAAGTCGGACGTATTGTAGTTTCAACGTCATAAAACCATGAGCCAGCCGCCCGCCGCCTCTTCTGCCCGACCGCCCCGCGCCGTCGCCACGCCCTGCGTTATGGTCTGCACCGTGGACGGGGCCTCGGGCCTGTGCCTGGGCTGTTTCCGCACCCTGCCGGAGATCGCGACCTGGAGCCGGATGAGCGATGAGGAACGGGCGACGATCATGGCGGAACTGGGCGAGCGGCGGCGGTTGATCGACCCGGTGCTGCTGGGCGAATAGGCCTGCAGAGGAGGGTCGCGCACCGCACGTAACGCCGATCGTCCGTCAACCTTTCGTTCGCCGTATCGCTTCACCGGACGCCAAGACCCTTGCGGCAGATTGGGGTCATGATCCGTATCGATCCGCGCTCTGCTGTCGTTTTCGCCGCCGCCCTAGCGTCGTCGCTGGCCTGCGCCGGCGCTTTGCGCTGGATGGACGGCGCGGGCGAAGCCCAGGCCGCCAGCCTGGTATCCAGCGCCCCGTCCGTGGCCCGTTCAGCCGACGGCCACTACTGGGCCGAGGCGATCGTGGACGGCCGCCCCATGCGGATGCTGGTCGATACCGGCGCCAGCGTCGTGACCCTGAGCCGCGCCGACGCGGAGCGGGCCGGCGTCAGCGTTGGGGCCCGAGACTTCACCCGCACGCTGAACACCGCCTCCGGGCCGGTAAAGGCGGCGCCGGTCGTTCTGCCTTCCCTGGCGGTGGCCGGTGTCCGACTGACGGCGGTCGACGCCCTGGTGGTGGACGCCGACATGCCCGCCTCGCTGCTGGGCATGAGCTATCTGGGCCGGTTGTCAGGTTTTGAAGCGCGACCCGAAGGCCTGACCTTCAAGGGCTAGCACCGGCCTTCCCGTCATCCGGAAGCGGCGCAGCCGCTATCCGGGACAGCAGGAAATGCAGACGGCGGCGCCTTGAGCGGTCCCGGCTCTGCGCCTCTCTGCGAGAGGCTGGGCCGGGATGACGGATTTCAGCGGTTCGTCCCGAAGGGCACCACCTTGTTGTCCCGGTCGTGGCCGATGTCGGCGCTCCCCAGGTAAGGAACGCCCGAGCGCGCGCACCAGTAGCGGACGATCTCTTCCGCCGTCAGGCCGAAGTCGGGATCATTGGGCGTGACGTCCGACACCCGGCCCAGACGGATGCCCGCCGCGCGCCGGATCGAGGCCTGACCGGTCAGGTGGAACATCATCCGGTCGACGCGGTAGAGGGCCTCGGACACCTCTTCCAGCATGATGACGTGGCCCGACAGGTCCGGCTCCAGCGCCGTGCCGACCAGTTCATTGAGGATGGTCAGATTGAAGGCCACGGCCGGGCGCGGGTCGTCCAGCAGCGAGGGCTCCAGCGCAGCGCGGTCGCCGCTGACCAGCCAGTCCACCGCGCGACGACCAGTCGCCTCGTGCCGCGCCCCATCCGAGGCCATCGGGCCGTGGGCCACATGGGGGAAGCCCGCCTTGTAGAGCAGGGCCAGCAGGCTGCCGGCGTCGGAATAGCCGAGGTAGCGCTTCTTCCTGGCCACCGCGTTCAGTTGCGGCAGGACGGCCTCGGCGATGCGGCAGGCGCCGTAGCCGCCGCGCGCGAACCAGACGGCGCCGATACGCGGATCATTGGCGAACTCGACGAAGGCGCGGGCGCGGGTGGCGTCGTCGCCGCCGAAATGGCCATGCTTGTTGAAGACCGACGGATGAAAGACCAGTTGCACCTCGCCGCCCGGATAGGCCTGATCCATCCAGGCCTGGATGGCCGCGCCGCGCGCGGGGTCCAGACGCGAACTGGCGTTGACGACGCCGATCTTGAAAGGACCTGGCTTGAACGATGCAGACATGGCGATGGGGCTGGCCTCCGGCGTCGCCCGTGCTAGTCAGGCCGTCGGACATTCCCCGGTTTCGCGCGTCAAAATCAAGCCGATGAACAAAGACTATTTCTTCTGCGGCGTCGGCGGGTCCGGCATGCTGCCCCTGGCCATGATCGTTCAGGCCCAGGGCAACCGCATCGCGGGCTCGGACCGGGCGCTGGACCAAGGGCGCACGCCGGACAAGTTCGACTGGCTGCGCGCCCACGGCGTCGCCCTGCATCCGCAGGACGGATCGGGCGTGACCGGCGCAGACCAGATCGTCGTCGCCACCGGGGCGGTCGAGGAAACGGTGCCGGACATTGGCGCGGCCAGGCGCGTCGGCGCCGCCATCAAGACCCGCCCCCAGTTGCTGAGCGAGCTGTTCAATGCGGCCCCGACCTCGATCGGGGTGGCGGGCACCAGCGGCAAGTCGACCATCACCGGCATGATCGCCTGGATCCTGGACCGGGCGGGACGCCGGCCGACCGTGGTCAACGGGGCGGTGATGAAGAACTTCGCCGACGCGGACCATCCCTTCGCCAGCGCCCTGGTCGGCGGACCCGACCTGTTCGTGGCCGAGGTGGACGAGAGCGACGGCTCCATCGCCCGCTATGACGCCACCGTCGCGGTCGTCTCCAACATCTCGCTGGACCACAAGTCGATGGAGGAACTGCGCGACCTGTTCGGCGGCTTCGTCGGACGGGCGACGACGGCGGTTCTGAACCTCGACAATCCCGAGACGGCGGCGCTGGCCCAGGAACTGGCGTTGGCCCTGCCGACGGGCAAGGCGATCACCTTCGCCCTGGGCGAGGAAGAGGCCGACCTGTCGGCGCACGACCTCAAGCCCCTGCCGACCGGCATGAGCTTCGAGCTGCGGGTACGCGGCGAGGCTCCACGTCCGGTCGTGCTGAACGTGCCCGGCGCGCACAATGTCGCCAACGCCCTGGCGGCCCTGGGCGCGGTCAAGGCCCTGGGCGTCTCGGTCGATGCGGCGGTCGCGGCGCTGGAGAGCTTCGCCGGCATCCGGCGGCGGCTGGAGGTGGTGGGGACACGGAACGGCGTCACCGTCATCGACGACTTCGCCCACAACCCCGACAAGATCGCCGCCACGCTGAAGACCCTGCACGCCTTCGACGGGCGGCTGCTGGTCCTGTTCCAGCCCCACGGCTTCGGCCCGCTGAAGCTGATGCAGCGGGAGTTCATCGAGGGCTTCGCCGGGCTGATGCGCGAAAACGACGTCCTGCTGATGCCCGAGCCGGTCTATTACGGCGGCACCACCGACCGAAGCGTGGGGTCCGAGGACATCGCGGCGGGCGTGCGCGCCGAGGGTCGTCAGGCCGAGGCCCTAGCCACCCGCGCCGACTGCGGCGACCGGATCGTCGAGATCGCCAAGCCCGACGACCGGGTCGTGGTCATGGGGGCGCGCGACGACAGCCTGTCGAGCTTTGCGGCGGAGCTTCTGGCGCGACTTTAAGGTCCGCGCTCGGATCAATCGTCAAATTGTCCTTGCAAAACATTCATTTCCAGCAAAGCGGCTGTTAAGCGTCGCCGGCCTAACTGCGCTCTCGCGATAAGCGGGAGGGGCGACCAAATGGCCAGGATCGGAGACTTCGTCGAGGCGGCGCCGCCCATGGCGCCCGACGCCTTTGGGGCCGAGGCCTTCGACCGGTTCCAGGATGAGCCGAACACCCTGGTCATCGCCGTGGTGGACGAGGACGGACGGCCCGTCGGCCTGATCGAGCGCAACGCCTTCACCCTGAAGATGGCGGCCGAGTTCGGTCGGGCCCTCTATGCACGCCGCCCCGTCTCGGCCCTGATGGAGCCCGAGCCGCTGATGGTCGAGGCCGACGCCTCGGCCGACGTCCTGTTCCAGAACATGGATGCGGCAGGGTTGGGCGCCCTGCTGAAAGGCTTCATCGTCGTTTCACGCGGCCGCTACGTCGGGGTCGGGGCCGGTCTGCACGTGCTGCAGGCGGGCGTGGCCATCCACAAACGTCGCGCCGAGGCCATGAGCCAGCTGGCCCAGAACCTGGTCCGCGCCGAGGCCGAGGCCCGCGCCTCCAGCCGCGCCAAGTCCGAGTTCCTGGCGGTGATGAGCCACGAGATCCGCACCCCGCTGAACGGGGTGCTGGGGGTGGCCGCCCTGATGGAGCGCGAGCTGACGCAGGACGGCCTGCGGCCCTATGTCCGCACCATTCTGGATTCCGGGAACAGCCTGCTGCGGCTGCTGACCGACGCCCTGGACATGTCGCGGGCCGAGGCCGGCATCCTGACGCTGGAGCCGGCGCCCCTGGACCTCGACGCGGTGGCGGCGGACCTCTCGGCCCTGTGGCGGCCGCGCGCCGAAGAGAAGAACCTGCGGCTGACGGTGGCGACCGACACCGTCGAGGCGCGCTGGGTCGTCGGCGACGAGATGCGGCTGAAGCAGCTTCTGAACAACCTGATCGGCAATGCGCTGAAGTTCACCAACGAGGGTGCGGTCGAGGTCCGGCTGACCACCCGGCTGGACGACGGCCGGGTGCGGCTGGACGCCGTGGTGGATGACAGCGGACCCGGCGTCAGCGACGCGGCGGCTGTCGCCATCTTCGAGCCCTTCAACACCGGCGAGGCGGGGCGCCACGGCGCCGGCGCCGGACTGGGTCTGGCCATCTGTCGCCAGATCGTCGAGCGGATGGAAGGGGCGCTGGCGCTGGAGCGCTCGCCCGCCGGCGGGGCGCGTTTCCGCTTCGACCTGCATCTGCCGCTGGCCGAGGCCGACGCCCGGCGCGACGAGGACAGGACCGCCGCCCCGACCGCGCACGAGACCCTGCACGTGCTGGTGGTCGACGACCACGCCGCCAACCGCTTCGTCGCGGGCAAGGTGCTGGCGCTGTTCGGCTGCACCCACGAGACCGCCGACGACGGCCGGCAGGCTGTGGAGCGGGCGACGCTCGCCCCCTTCGACCTGATCCTGATGGACGTGAAGATGCCGGTGATGGACGGAGTGGCGGCGACGCGGGCGATCCGCGCCCTGCCGGGGGTGGCGGGCGCCGTGCCCATCCTGGCCCTGACCGCCAACGCAGACCCGCGCGACGAGGCCGAATATCTGGCCGCCGGCATGGACGGGGTGGCGCAGAAGCCGATCCAGCCCGACGCCCTGCTGAACGCCATCCGACTGGCGCTGTCGCGACATAGCGTGGCGAAGGCGGCTTAAGGGGCGCAACCGACGCCGCGCTGGGGTATTGTCCCGCTTGATGCTTCAGGACACGCCCCCCGCCCCCCCGACCACCACGCTCGACGAGGTGATCGTCACCGCCGCGCGCCTGCCCCCCGCGGCGGGCGAGGCCGCCTTCTCCGTCATCCGCCTCGGCGAGGACCCCCTGTCGACCGCCACGCGGCTGGACGAGGCCTTGGCCTCTGTCCCGGCGGTGTCGCTGTTTCGGCGGACCTCGAGTCTGGCTGCCAATCCGACGACCCAGGGCATATCCCTGCGGGCCATCGCACCGTCGGGCGCGGGGCGGACCCTGGTGACGCTGGACGGCGTGCCTCTGAACGATCCCTTCGGCGGCTGGGTGATCTGGTCGCAGACGCCGACCGAGAGCGTCGAGAGCCTGGACATCGTGCGCGGCGCCGGGGCCGGTCCCTATGGCGCCGGGGCGCTGACCGGCGTGATTCAGTTGAGAGAGCGCGAGCGCGGCGGGGTGCTTGACGCCTCGCTGGCCGAGCGCGGCGGGGCGCGGCTGGCTGGCTCGGGCGGCGTCGACGCCGGCCCGATGAGGCTGACCGGATCGGCGCTTTACGAAACCAGCGACGGCTATGTTCCGGTGCGCGGACCGGCGGCCGGGGCGGCGGACACGCCGCTGGACCTGGAGGCGAAGAGTGCGTCCCTGCGCGCGGACGCGCCGATCGGCGAAGCCGCCCTGTCGTTGCGCGCCGCCGTCTATGAGGAGGATCGCGGCTCGGGACTGGCGGGCGCGCGGTCCACGGCGAGCGGCCACGTGCTGTCCGCCACCGTCGCGCGTCAGGCCGGCGCCGACCACGCCGGATGGCGGCTGCAAGCCTGGCGACGCGAGAGCGACTTCGCCAACACCTCGGTCGCCGTGGCGGCGGATCGCGCCACGACCACGCCCGCCAACGACCAGTACGAGACCCCGGCGACCGGTTGGGGGCTGAACGCCGCCCTGCGTGGTCGCCGCGAGAGCGCGACGGGGCGACGGATGGAGTGGGAGGTCGGCGCCGACGCGCGCTTCAACGAGGGCGAGACGCGGGAGCTGTTCCGCTACATGGCGGGCGCCTTCACCCGCGACCGGATCGCTGGAGGCGAGGCCTCGGTGGCCGGCCTCTATGGTGAAGGCGCGCTGGAGGCCGGGCCCTGGTTGCTGGCGGGCGGGCTGCGGCTGGACAGCTGGAAAAATCAGAACGGCCGGCGGCTGGAGCGGGAGCTGGCCACCGGCGTCCCGACCCTTGACGAGACCGACCCCGAACGCTCGGGCGAGGTCGTCAGCGCCCGTCTGGCGGCCCGACGCATGATCGGCGGCGGCTGGGCGGCGCGGGCGGCGGCCTATTCCGGCTTCCGGCCCGCCACCCTGAACGAACTTCACCGGCCGTTCCGGGTCGGCAACGACCTGACCGAGGCCAATGCGGGCCTGGTCCCGGAGACCCTGCAAGGGGTGGAGGCGGGACTGGCGTTCGAGGGGCCGCTCTCGGCCTTCGGCGCGACCCTGTTCTGGAACCGGATCGAGGACGCCATCGTCAACGTCACCGTGGGCGAAGGCCCGGGGACCTTCCCGCGCGCGGGCTTCGTCCCGGCCGGCGGGGTGCTGCGCCAGCGCCAGAACGCCGGGACCATCGAGGCGACGGGTGTGGAGATCAACGCGCGTCAGACCGTGCGCGGCCGCCTGGACCTGACCGGCGCCGTCTCGGTCACCGACGCCCGCGTCGATGGCGGGGCCGCGGCGCCGCAGTTGACCGGCCTGCGCCCCGCCCAGGCCCCGATCTGGAGCGCGTCGGCGGGCGTGGACTGGCGGGCGAGCGAGAAGCTCCGCCTCGGCGCGCGCGCGCGCTACGAGAGCAAGCGGTTCGAGGACGACCTGAACAGCCGCGTGCTGGGGGCCGCCGTGACCCTGGACCTGCGGGCCGACTGGCAGGTCAATGACGCCGCCGCCCTGTGGCTGGCCGCCGACAACCTGTTCGACGCCGAGGTCGAGGTGTCCGAGACCGGCACGGGCGTCGAGGGCTATGGCCCGCCGCGCCTGTTCAGCGTCGGGCTGAGGCTGGCCTACTGACCGCCTCGACGCGAACCCTATGCGGCGAGCGCCGCAGCCTCTGAGGCGCAGTCGCTGGCGGGGGCCGCTTGAGCCGTGCGAGCGGTCGCGATCTCGGACCGCGCGGCCTCGACGTCGGCGCGGAATTCCGGCGCGGACTGCAGACGGGCGACGGTCGCGGAGGCCATCAGCCGGCCCTCTTCGGTGTCGCTGAGCCAGTGGACGTTGCACACGACGCGGCTCTGGCCGAAGGCGCGACCCCGCGCCAGAATTTCGTTCTGACGCTCCGGCGCGACCTGGGTCAGGACCAGGGCCCAGCCCCAGCCGATGGCGCTGTGCCCCGACGGATAGGAGCCGTCGTGGCGAAGGAAGTCCTCCTCGGCGGGGGTGCAGGTCGGGGTCGAGGTCACGACGAAGGGGCGCGTGCGCTGGTATTTGGTCTTGGTCGGATAGGTCGACAGACCGACATCGGCCATGGAGCGACGCAGCAGATTGTAGGTGCGCGGCGTTCCCGCCTCGCTGATCTCCACGCCCAGCGCGCAGGTGAAGGCGCGGGCCGCGTTGGGCAGGGACAGGTCGGCGTCGCGCGTGGCCAGCGACCAGCGGGGCGTGCCTTGCTGGCCCTGGGCCGCTGCGGCTGAGGCGTCGTCGCGCGCCTGGCCGGGCGAGCCGAACGCGGGCGGGGCGGGCAGGATGGCGAGGCTGTCGGGCGCGCCCCCCTGGGGCAGATAGGCGGCGGCGAGAATGGCGCGGATCTGCGCTTCCTGCTCCGGGGTCGTGGCCTGGATCGGCGATCCGCCAGGCTGCTGGGCCGCCGAGGCGCAGCCGACCGCGACGACCAGCGCCGCGACGGCCTTTGTGACGAGGGTGATCCGCATGACGGTGCGCTCCGCAGGGTTATGTCGGCCCCACGATCCCCCGAACCGGCTCACGATGTTATCCGGCGAAACCCGGACGGACGGCCCGATCCTATCCGCCGGGCGTCAGCGGCGCGAATGACGTTGCAAGTCGTTCGCACACTGTGGCAGAGCCGTGTTGTGAACCAAGCCACCGCCACCCCTTCCAAAACCGCCGCCAAGCCCAAGGCGGCGCTGAACGCCAAGCGGTCGTTCTGGCTGAAGCAATTGCACAGCTGGCACTGGATTTCGGCGGCGGTCAGCCTGGTCGGCATGATCCTGTTCGCCGTCACCGGCATCACCCTGAACCATGCGGCGCAGATCCCGGCCGAGCCGGTGACCAAGGAGGCCACCGCCACCCTGCCCGGCCCCCTGCTGGCGCGCCTGAGCGACTTTCCCGAGGACACGACCGATGCTGTGCCCGCCCCCGTGGCGCGCTGGGCGGCCGAGGCCTTCAAGGTGCAGGTGGCGAACCGGCCCACTGAAACCACGGCGGACGAAATCTATGTCGCCCTGGCCACGCCCGGCGGCGACGGATGGCTGACCATCGACCGTTCAACGGGCGAGGCCGTGCACGAGACGACGACGCGCGGCTGGGTCGCCTACCTCAATGACCTGCACAAGGGTCGGAACGCCGGAAAGGTCTGGTACTGGTTCATCGACGTCTTCGCCGTGGCCTGCGTGATCTTTTCCGTCACCGGCCTGGCCCTGCTGTGGCTGCACGCCCGCGGTCGGCCCTCGACCTGGCCCATCGTGGCGCTGGGCCTGCTGGTCCCCGTCGGCATCGCCCTTCTCTTCATCCACTAGCCCCTTCACTGGCGAGCATTATCCCATGCGCAAGCTGCCTCTCGTCCTGACCGCCGCCGGCCTCGCCGCCGCTGCGCCCGCCGTCGCCAACGCCGCAGACCTGACCGTCAACGTCGAACTGCCGCGCATTTCCAGCGCCTCCTACCACCGCCCCTATGTGGCCGTGTGGATCGAGAAGCCGGACCAGACCACGGCCCAGACCCTGGCCGTCTGGTATCAGCAGACCCGCAACAACGAGGGCGACGGCAAGGACTGGCTGAAGGATCTGCGCACCTGGTGGCGCAAGGGCGGCCGCGCCATGGATCTGCCCGCCGACGGGGTGTCCGGCCCGACCAAGGCGCCCGGCCGCCATACGGTGACCGTGCCCGCCGCCCGCCTGCGCGCCCTGCCGGCCGGTCAATACAACATCGTCGTCGAGGCGGCCCGTGAACTGGGCGGCCGCGAGGTCGTCCGCGTGCCCTTCCGCTGGGGCGGGGCCAATACGGCCGCCGGAACCGGCTCCACCGAACTGGGCGCCGTCCGCGTCGCCGTGACCCGCTAGGACCTGAGATCATGAAGAAGACGCTCGCCTTCCTGTCCCTGGCCGCTGTTCTGGCCGCCCCGCTGTCGGCCCAGGCGCACCGCGCCTGGCTGGCCCCGACGTCGACCGTCCTGTCGGGCAATGACGCCTGGGTCGGCTTCGACGCCGGCATGTCGAACGGGGTCTTCATCCCCGATCACGCCGCCATGCGTCTGGCCGGCCTGACCATCACCGCCCCGGACGGCTCGACCGCCCAGGCCGAGAATGTGATGCAAGCGAAGTATCGCTCCAGCTTCGACCTGCACCTGTCGCAGCCCGGCACCTATCGCGTCGCCAACGTCGGCTCGGGCTTCATGGCCAGCTACAAGCAGGGCGGCGAACAGAAGCGCTGGCGCGGCGCCGAGGCGGACTTCGCCGCCGCCATCCCGGCCGACGCCACCGAGGTTCAGGCCACGCGCACCGACAGCCGCACCGAGACCTTCGTGACCCTGGGCGAGCCCACGGATCTGGCCGTCGTCGGCAAGGGCCTGGAACTGTCCCCCGTCACCCACCCCAATGATCTGGCCGCCGGCGAGGCCGCGACCTTCAAGCTGCTGAAGGACGGCCAGCCCGCCGCCAACGTGGACGTGATCATCGCCCGCGGCGGCACGCGTTATCGCAACAACCCGGAAGAGATCACGGTCAAGACCGGCGCTGACGGCGCCTTCAGCGTGACCTGGCCGGAAGCCGGACTTTACTGGCTGGGCGCCTCGGTGCGCACGGCAGGCGTGAACGGCCAGCCCGGCTCGAACGCCTCGTGGAACGGCGCGCTGGAAGTCCTGCCCTGACCTCGAAACGCTCCAGTTCGGCCCCGCCGCCCCTCCAGATCGGCCCGGCGGTCGACGGCCGTCAGGACACGCGCGTCCTGATCCCCCCGACCACCCGCGCCCCGGAGCGGCCGCCCAGCGACCTGATCTGGTCGCTGGCGGGGGAGAGCATGGGCACCACCTGGTCGGCGCGTCTGGTTCCGCCGCTCGGAACGGCGCAGGACGCGTTTCAGACCGCGATCGAGGAGGAGCTGGCGCGCATCATCGCCCTGTTCAGTCCGTGGACGCCGGACAGCGAGATCAGCCGTTTCAACAACGCCCCCGCCGGGACGTGGAAGCTGTCGGACGAGTTCTGGAGCCTGCTGAACGCCGCGCTGGACCTGGCCGACGACGTCAACGGCGCGGTCGATCCGACGCTGGGGGCGCTGGTCGATCTGTGGGGGTTCGGCCCGCCGGGACCGCGCGATCCGCTCCACCCCCTGCCCGATGACGAGGAGATCGCCGCGGCGCTGGCCGTGTCCGGCTGGCAGAAGCTGCGGCTGAACCGTGACGGGCAGGCGGCGGTGCAGGCTGGCGGCGTCAAGCTGGACTTCTCGGGTATCGCCAAGGGTCACGCGGTGGACCGCGTCTCGGCGCGCCTGACGGCGATGGGCGCGACCTCGCACCTGGTCGAGATCGGCGGCGAACTGCTGGGGCGCGGCGTCAAGCCGGACGCCCAGCCATGGTGGGTGGAGATCGAGACCGTGCCGGGTTCGCCCGCGCCGCACACTGTGGCGGCCCTGTTCGATGTGGCCGTCGCCACCTCCGGCGACTGGCGCCGCGCCTTCGTGCATGAAGAGCGCCTCTATCCGCACACGCTCGACGGTTCGACCGGGCGGCCGGTGGACAATGGGCTGGCTCAGGTGACGGTGTTCGACGCCTCAGCCATGCGCGCCGACGCCCTGGCTACGGCCCTGACCGTTCTGGGCCCGTTCGACGGGCCGGAGTTCGCCGAGGCCATGCAGATCGCGGCCCACTTCGTCGAGCGCACGCCGCGCGGTCTGGTCGAGCGGATGACGCCCGCCTTCGCCGCCATGATGGACGAAGAAGCAGGCTGATCTTGACCGCCGACCTGACCCGCTGGCTGTGGACGGCCGTCGCCGTCGCCCTGTGGCTGGGCCTGATCGGCCTGACCGTCTGGCGCGTGCGGGTCGCGGCCCACCAAGCCGCCGAACAGGCGCGAGCCCTGGCCGAGGCGGCGGGCGACGACGCCGTCCTGGTCGCCTTCGCCAGCCAGACCGGGTTCGGCGAGGAACTGGCCTGGATGACGGCGCGGGCTCTGGGCGACGGCGGCGCGGGCGCGCGGATCACCACCTTCGCCGATCTGGATCTGACGGCTCTGAAAGGCGCCCGCCGCCTGCTGGTCATCGCCTCGACCACCGGCGAGGGGGACGCGCCTGACGGCGCCGCCCGCTTCGTGCGGCAGGTGATGAAGGCCGACGCCGACCTGTCGCATCTGTCCTATGGTCTGCTGGCCCTGGGCGACCGTTCCTATGACGCCTATTGCAGCTTCGGCCATGCGGTCGGCGACTGGCTGGAGCGCAGCGGCGCTCAGACCCTGTTCGATCGGGTCGAGGTCGACAACGGCGACGCGGGCGCCATCCGCCATTGGCAGCATCAACTGAACCAGCTGACCGGCTCGACCGCCACGCCCGACTGGACCCCGCCCGCCTATGACCGCTGGCGTCTGGTCGAGCGGTCGCTGCTGAACGCGGGCAGCCCCGGCGGCGCGGCCTGGCACCTGGCCTTCGAGCCGATCAACCACGCCCCCGACTGGGCGGCGGGCGACATCGCCGAGGTCGGTCTGCCCGTCCGCGACGGCGAGCAGCAGGCCAGCCGCGAATACTCGGTCGCCTCTTTGCCTTCGGACGGCCGGGTCGAGTTCTGCGTCCGCCTGATGACCGGTCCTTACGGCGCGCCGGGTCTGGCCTCCGGCTGGCTGACGCAGGACGCCCAGATCGGCGACGAGGTCGCCATGCGGGTGCGCCCCAACCGCAGCTTCCACGCCGCACCGCCGCAAGCCCCCGTCATCCTGATCGGCAACGGCACCGGCATCGCCGGCCTGCGCGGACATCTGAAGGCGCGGGCGCAGCATGAAAAGACCGGCGGCGCCTGGCTGCTGTTCGGCGAACGGACACGGGCGCACGACGCCTTCTACGACGCCGAGTTGCAAGCCTGGCTGGCGGCAGGCGTTCTGAGCCGTCTGGACCGCGCCTTCTCACGCGACGGGGGCGAGAACCGCTACGTCCAGTCGCTGGTGGCGGAACACGCCCGGCCGATGGCCGACTGGGTCGATCGCGGGGCCTATGTCTACGTCTGCGGCAGCCTGGAAGGCATGTCCAAGGGCGTCCACGCCGCGCTGGAGGCGGCGCTGGGCGAAGAACGGCTGACGCGGCTGACCGACAGCGGGCGCTATCGGCGCGACGTCTACTGAGGCGTCAGACCTCCGACCAGCGGCGCAGCAGGTTGTGATAGAGGCCAGTCAGTTCGATGACCGCCTGGTCCTTCGGCCCCTTGTCGAGATTGACCCTCTGGGTGGCGACGTCGAGGCGGAACAGGCTTTCGCGGTCGGCGTCGTCGCGGACCAGGCTTTGCAGCCACATGAAGCTGGAGACGCGGGCGCCGCGCGTCACAGGCGTGACCCGGTGCAGGCTCTTGGACGGGTAAAGGACCAGGTCACCGGCCGGCAGCTTGACCGACTGCGCTCCATACAGCTCCTCGATGATCAGTTCGCCGCCCTCATAATCCTCGGGCTCGGACAGAAAGAGGGTGGCCGAGAGGTCGCTACGGATGCGCACGTCCCCTCGCTGGCGGATGGCGTTGTCGACGTGGACGCCGAACTCGCCGCCGCCCTCGTAACGGTTGAACAGGGGCGGAAAGATCGTGTGCGGCAGGGCGGCCGAGACGAACATGGGGTTGGCGTTCAGAGCCTGGACGATCAGGGCTGACACCTCCTTCGCGGCCGCGCTGTCCTCGGGCAGTTGCTGGTTCTTCTTGGCGGTGGCCGACTGATGGCCCGAGGTCATGTTGCCGTCGGCCCAGGGGCCGGCGTCCAGGGTCCGGCGCAGGGCGGCGACCTCGGCCTTGGTGAAGACGTCGGGGATGTGCAGCAGCATGGCTCTCTCACCGCAGGAAACGCATCGGCCCCGCCGCTCGATTGAACGACGGGGCCGACATGATGGCGCGAAACGCCGCCGCTTAGTAGCGGACGTTCAGCGTCAGGATGGCCGAGCGGGCCGGAGCCACGTCGGCGTGGTGAACGCCGTTGGTGCGGATAATGTATTCCTCGTCCGTGGCGTTCTGGACGTTGAGTTGCAGCGAGGCGCGGTCGGTCACGTCATAGGAGGCGAACAGGTCCAGGCGGGTGTAGGCCGGGGCGTAGATACGGTTGCCGCCGCCGCCCGCGCCGCCCTGATTGCCGCCGTAGGACTTGCCGACATAGTAGACGCCGCCGCCGAGGCTGAGCTTGGGCAGCAGGCGATAGGTGGTGAACAGGCTGGCCGTGTGTTCTGGCGTATTGGCCAGTTCGTCGCCGACGTTGACGTTGTTATAGGCGCCTTCGACCAACTCCGAGTCCATCCAGGTGTAGCCGCCGAAGACCTGCCACTTGTCGGTCACATTGCCCGAGACGCCGAGTTCCAGACCCTGGACCTCGGCCTTGCCGGCCTGCTCATAGCGGCCGGCTTCCACCTGGATCTGAGCGTTCTTGCGCACGGTCTTGAACAGGGCGCCGCTGACCGCCAGGCGGTCGCCGAACAGATTGGCCTTGGCGCCGATCTCGAAGCTGTCGGTCTCTTCTGGATCCAGCAGGGTCGTGGCGAGGTTGCCGGTGCCCGTACCCGTCCCGCCGTTCTGGTCGCCGGCCGAAATGGTCGGCGGGGTCGAGGATGTGGCGTAGGAGGCGTAGATGCTGGTGTTGGCCGTCGGCTTGTAGACCGCGCCGATCTGATAGTTGACGAAGTCCCAGTCCGAGCGGGTCGAGGCGTAGACCGGCGCCGCGACCGTACCCGAGGCGTTGCGGGCGTCGACCGAATAGTCGTCCCAGCGCAGGCCCAGATTGACGATGAACTTCTCACCGAAGCTGATCGAATCAAAGGCGTAGACGCCCGTCGACTGGGTGTCGGTCGAGCTGACCAGACCGCGCGTGATTGTGCCGGTCCAGGGGTCGCTCGGGTTGGGGTTGTAGACCTGAGTGCAGTCCAGACCCGTCAGGGGCGCCGGGCAGGCCGTGCCGGTCAGGGTGGTGACCGTGTAGCCGGCGTTGTCGTTGATCTCGCTCGACAGCTCCAGGCCGAGGTTGAAGCTGTGCTTCACGCCGCCCGTCTGGAACGTGCCGGTCAGGTCGGTGACGTTGGCCAGGGTGTCGGCGGGGTTCCAGCGCGACTTCAGGCCCCGCTTCATCCACCAGACGCCGTTGATCTGCTGCGCGGCGCCGCCGTCGCCGGGGTTGGTGACGACGTAGTCGTTCAGGGTCTCGGCGTAGCGGGTGACGTTGCGGATCTTCAGGTTCTCGGTGAGCTGATGCTCCAGGGTGAGCGTGACCGAGTCCACCGTATTGGTCAGGTAGTCGCGCGCCGTCAGGCCGTAGAAGCTGTCGTAGGGCACGTCCAGAACGCCCGAGGCGTCCGGACGGGGCGCGTTCGCGCCGCCCAGCTTGGTGTAGAGCGGGATGCCGTAGTCAGGCATCTGGTCGCTGTCGAGGTGATAGTAGCTGGCGGTGACGGTAGTCCGCGTGCCGAGGCCCACGGCGATGGCGGCCGCGACGCCCCACTTGTCGAAATCGACTGCGTCGCGACCGGCGACATCACCCTGCGAAGCCATCAGGTTCAGGCGCATCGCGGCGGTCGGGCTGACCTGCCAGTTGGCGTCGACCGTGCCGCGCGCATAGCTGTCGGTGCCAATGCCGGCTGACCCGTGGATGAAGTTCTGCAGGCGCGGGGCCTTGGAGCCCAGGTTGATGCTGCCGCCGCCCGAGCCGCGGCCCGAGTAGACCGAGTCCGGCCCCTTGATGACTTCCACCTGCTCCAGGTTGAAGACTTCGCGCTGCTGGCCGCCGGTGTCGCGGATGCCGTCGACGAAGATGTTGTTGCCCGAGGCCTGGCCGCGGATGAAGGGACGGTCGGCCAGAGGCTGGCCGCCTTCACCGGCGCCGAAGGTGATGCCCGGCGAAGTGCGCAGGATGTCCTGAAGCGAGGTGGCGGCGGTCTGTTCGATGATCTGTTGCGGGATCACCGTGACCGAGCGCGGGGTGTCCAGCAGGGGTGCCACGAATTGCGGGTCCTTCGGCTCACGCTTGACGCGCTGGCCATGCACGTCGACCGCGCTCAGCGTCGTGGCGTCCTGGGTCACGTCCGCCGTGGCGATGGGGGCGTCGTCCGCCGCCAGAACCGGCGAAGCGCACAGCATTCCGGCGGCGCTGGATGCGAAAAGAAGCGCCTTGAGCGCGGTGGAACGGGCGTCGGACATGGGGAGGAACCAGTCAATTGATATTGAGACCGGCTCGCAATATCACCTTTTCAGGGTGCGACAATCTGACTCCTGCGACTAAATCGCAATTGCGGCAGAGATGTCACACTGACGTCATGAGAACGCCTTCACCCCGGTTTCGCGACCGCCTTGATCGAGACGGCCGGGTCGGCCAGCAGGGCCGAATCCACGGGCGTCGCCTTGCCGATCAGGAGACGCCCGCCCATGAATTCGGCCGGCGCGTTGACCGCCTCGACGCAGACGATGCGGTCGCCGGTCAGGTGGAAAACGGCGAAGCTTCCGCTGGCCGGGTCGCCACGCACCACCTGCGCGTCGGCGTCAAACGGCAGGCCGGCGATTTGAAGCTTCACGTCATACTGGTCGGACCAGAACCAGGGCGTTTCGGGCGCGGGCGCCGCGCGGCCGACGATGGCGGCCGCCGCCTGCTTGGCCTGCTCCAGGGCGTTGGGCACGCTTTCCAGCCGGTGCATGCGCCCGCCGTGGATCGGGATGGGCCGATGGGTCACGTCGCCGATGGCGTAGATGCTGGGATCGCTGGTGCGGGCCGCTTCGTCCACCACCACGCCGTTTTCGCAGGCCAGGCCGGCGGTGCGCGCCAGGGCCTCGCGCGCCAGGGCGCCGACGCCGACCAGGATGGCGTCCGCCGCAATCAACTCGCCATCCGCCAGCCGGACACCGCCGTCCTCGAAGCCTGAAACCTCGGCGCCCGTCAGGATCTCGACGCCGTGCCGGCGATGCAAGGCGGTGAAGAAGGTCGACAGGGTCTCCGACGCCACGCGGGCCAGCACCCGGTCCATCCGCTCGATCACCACCGCCTCGGCGCCGAGGGCGCGAGCCGAGGCCGCCGCCTCCAGGCCGACATAGCCGCCGCCGACGACCGCCAGCCGCTTGCCGGGAGAAAGCGCCGCCTTCAGCCGCTCGGCGTCCTCTAACGTGCGCAGTTCCAGCAGGTCAGACCGATCCGCGCCGGGGATGGCCAGCTTGCGCGCCATGGAGCCGGTGGCGAGGATCAGCACGTCATAGGTCTCGACCAGACCGTCGGCGAAGGTCACGGTCCTGGCCGCTGCGTCGATGGCCGTCGCGGTGACGCCGGTGCGCAGGTCGATATTCTGCTCCGTGTAGAAGCTCTCGGGCCGCAGCAGCAGGTCCTCCAGACCCGCCTCCCCCTTCAGCCAGGCCTTGGACAGGGGCGGTCGCTGATAGGGCGCCGCAGCCTCCTCGCCGGCCAGGACGATCTCGCCGTCAAAGCCATACTGTCTCAGAAGCGCCGCCGCCGAGCCCCCCGCGTGTCCCGCGCCGATAATCAGAACCTTGGTCATGGGGGACAGATAGAGTGGAGAGCAGTCAGTGGCGAGTGGCGAGACATTCCTTTTCCTCCCCACAGGTGGGGAGAAAAAAGCCCCATCGTCAACTCGCCTCGCTTGACCGTTCCATTGTTACAGCATAATGGAACGCGCCATGAGCACCGACGCCGCCAAGACCGCCCTGCTGGACGCCCTGCTTTCGCTGCAGACGCGGGCGGAGGCCGACGCCTTTCTGTCCGACCTCTGCACCCCCGCCGAGCTGCGCGCCTTTGCTGAGCGGTGGCAGGTGGCGCGCCTGCTGGACGGCGGGGACAAGACCTACCGC
Organism: Brevundimonas sp. UBA4553; assembly: GCF_002387245.1. Lineage (GTDB taxonomy): Bacteria > Pseudomonadota > Alphaproteobacteria > Caulobacterales > Caulobacteraceae > Brevundimonas. The sequence goes on along the minus strand of NZ_DGLD01000013.1, from coordinate 313,878 downwards.
GAGATCGCGGTCGAGGCCTCGGCCAGCCCGACAACCGTGGTGCGCGTCGCGCGCTCCCTGAAGGACATGCCGCACCAGGGCTATCGCCTGGTGCTGGACAGACTGAAAGCCTGAGTTGAGATCATGAGCACCGTGCAGGGGCGGCTTCGCATCGCCGTCCAGAAATCCGGCCGTCTGGCCGAACGCAGCCTCGACCTGGTCCGCGACGCGGGGCTGCGCGTGGTCAAGGGCAACAACGACCTGCTGTACCGGATCGAGAACTATCCGATCGACCTCTTGCGGGTGCGCGACGACGACATCCCCACCTTCGTGGCGGACGGGGTGTGCGACCTGGGCATCGTCGGCGAGAACGTGCTGGAGGAGGTGAAGAACGGCGGGCCCAACGCCGAAGTGGTCATGCCGCTAGGCTTTGGCCGCTGCACCCTGAAGATCGCCGTCCCGCCGAGCCTGGACTACGCGGGGCCGTTGTCGCTGGACGGTCTGCGCATCGCCACCTCCTATCCGAAGATCCTGCGTCGTTTCCTCGACGAACGGTACGTGCGCGCCGACATCGTCACCATGCGCGGGGCGGTCGAGGTGGCCCCCCGGCTGAAGCTGGCCTCGGCCATCTGCGATCTGGTCTCGACCGGGGCCACGCTGGAGGCCAACGGCCTGACGGCCCATGAGACGGTGCTGGACAGCCAGGCGGTCCTGATCAAGTCGCCGACCGCGCCGGAAGCCGGGCTGCAGCACCTGCTGGACAGCATCATCGAGCGGATGGCGGGCGTCGTGTCCTCGCAGGGGGCCAAATACGTCATGCTGAACGCGCCGCGCTCGGCCCTGGATCAGATCACCGCCATCCTGCCCGGCGCCGGGTCGCCCACCGTCATGCCCCTGTCCGGCCGTGACGACGCCGTGGCCGTTCACGCCGTCTGTCAGGAAGCCGTCTTCTGGGAGACGCTGGAGAAGCTGAAGGCGGCGGGGGCCTCGGCCATCCTGGTCCTGCCGATCGAGAAGATGATGTGATGAAGCGTATCGACTGGAACAGGCTGGACGCCGCGGGGCGCAAGGCCGCGCTGGCCCGCCCGCAGCAGCGCACCGAGGGCTTCGTCACCAGCGTGGTGCGCGAGATCTTCGATGATGTTCAGGCGCGCGGCGGTCAGGCCGTCACCGACTGGGCGATCAAGCTGGACGGCGCCGCGCCGCGCCGGGTGGCGATCACCGAAAAGGCCGCCGCCCAGGCCCGCGCCGACCTGCCGCCCGCCGCCGCGCGCGCCCTGCGGGTGGCCGCCGACAATGTGCGCGTCTTCCACGCCGCGACCCGGCCGGAGGACACCGCCTTCATCGAGACCACGCCGGGCGTGAAGTCGAAGCTGGTCTGGCGACCCATCGGCTCGGCCGGCCTCTATGCGCCCGGCGGCACGGCGCCGCTGTTTTCCTCGCTGCTGATGCTGGCCATTCCGGCGGGCGTGGCCGGGGTCGGGCGGCGCGTCGCTGTCACCCCGCCGTCGAAGGACGGATCGGTCCACCCGGCCATGATCGTCGCCGCCGCCGAGGCGGGCCTGGACGAGCTGTGGCTGCTGGGCGGGGCGCAGGCCATCGCCGCGCTGACCTTCGGGGTCGAACTGGACGACGGCGTCATCGCCCCGGTCGACAAGCTGTTCGGTCCCGGCAACGCCTATGTGGCCGAGGCCAAGCGCTATGCGTCGTCCCTGCCCGGCGGTCCGGCGCAGGACATGCCGGCGGGGCCGTCGGAGCTGCTGGTCATCGCCGACCGCGACGCCGATTTCGAGATCGTCGCCGCCGACCTGCTGAGCCAGGCCGAGCACGACGCCGACGCCCAAGTCATCCTGGTCTCCGACAGCGGCACGGCCCTGACCGAAATCGTCGCCGAGGTGGAGCGTCAGGTGGAGACCCTTCCCCGCGCCGCCGTGGCCCGCGCCTCGCTGGAACAGGCCCGCGCCATCCGCGTGGCCGACATGGCCGAGGCCTGTGCGGTCGCCAACCTCTATGGTCCCGAGCACCTGTCGATCCAGGCCGACGAGGCCGAACGGCTGGTGGACAGGATCACCGCCGCCGGCGCCGTCTTCGTCGGCCAGTGGGCGGCCGAGACCCTGGGCGACTACGCCGCCGGCCCCAGCCACGTCCTGCCCACCGACGGCGGGGCGCGGACGCTCGGCGGCATCACCACCGCCAGCTTCATGACCACCATGTCGGTGCAGATGGTGACGCAGGCCGGCGCCGCCGCCCTGGCCCCGGTCGCCGCGCGTCTGGCGCGGATGGAGGGACTGGAAGGCCACGCCCGCGCCGCCGATCTGAGGACCGAAGCGTGACCCTGCCCGCCCCCTATCCCCCGCTGGTGTCCGGCGGCGAAGGTCTGGACCGCTATCCGGCCGACCCGACCGCGCTGGGCACGCGACTGGCCGAGCTTTACGGCGTCGCCGCCGCTCAGGTCCTACCGGTGCGCGGCCTGACGCACGGGCTGGAACTGGTCTGGCGTCTGGCCGCCCGCGACGGCTTGAAGGTGCAGGCGCCCGAGGCTGAGCCCTATCAAGGACTGGCGGCGCTCTACGCCCGCCCGGCGGAAGGCGCCGAGATCGCCGCCGTCGTCATCCGCGCCTTGGGCTCGCCCGAGGCGGTGGCCGAGATGGCTGAGCGCGTCGCCCCCGCCCTGTTGGTGGTGGACGAGGGTCTGGTCGAGTTCGCGGAGGCAGAGTCGGCCGCGAATGTGGTCAAGGACCACGCCAACCTGATCGTGCTGCGCAGCCTGTCGATGGCCTATGGCCTGGCCGGGGCGCGGGTCGGCGCCGCCGTGGCGCAGCCGCAGACCCTGGCGCGGCTGGCCAGCGTGCTGGAGCCCTACGCCCTGCCCGAGGTCTCGGTGCGGCTGGCGGGGCAGGCCCTGGACCCGTCGCGGATGATCGAGACCGCCGCGCGCATCGACGGCGTGCGCCGCGAACGCGCCCGCGTGGCCGAGGCCCTGTCGCGGCTGATGCCGCTGGAGGCCGGGGTCGGGCCGGTGATCATCGCCCGACCATCCGATCCGGCGGCGCTCATCGCCGACCTGCGCCGGTTTGGCCTCGAAGCCGATGAAGCGGGCGACCGGGTTCGCCTGCCGGTGTCGCTGAAGCCCGAAGTCAACGACCGGCTGCTGACAGCCCTGGGCGCCATAGCCCCGAAGGTCCGCCGCACCCGCGTCGGACAGGCCGTGCGCGATACGAAAGAGACGCGCATCGTCTGCGCCGTCGATCTGGACAGCGCCGGGCCGGTGAAGATCCACACGGGCGTCGGCTTCTTCGACCACATGATCGAACAGGTGGCGGCGCACGGCGGGTTCTCCATCCGCCTGTCTTGCGAGGGCGACCTGCACACCGATCCGCACCACACCATCGAGGACAGCGCGATCGCCCTGGGTCAGGCGCTGAAACAGGCGCTCGGCGAGAGGAAGGGCATTCAGCGCTACGGCTTCGTCCTGCCGATGGACGAGGCCAATGCGAGCGTCTCCATCGATCTGTCAGGGCGGCCCTATCCGGTGTTCGAGGGGACCTTCGCGACCCCCTTCATCGGCGATTACCGCACCGACCTGACGGCCCACGTCATCCGTTCGCTGGCCGAGAACCTGGGCGCGGCCATCCACGTCCGCGTCACCGGCGACGACGACCACCACAAGACCGAGGCCGTGTTCAAGGCCCTGGGCCGGGCGCTGCGTCAGGCCATCCGCGTCGAGGGCGATGTCGTGCCGAGCACCAAGGGGGTGCTGTGATGAGCGCAGCAGCCTTGATCCTCCCTTGCGAAGCGGGGGAGGGGGACCGCGCAGCGGTGGAGGGGGCAAGCCCCGCCCGCCGCGCCCCTATCTCGCCCCCTCCACCATGCTGCGCATGGTCCCCCTCCCCCGTCGCCGTGCGACAGGGGAGGATCGGAACCGGCTTATGAGCAACGTCACCCTGATCGGTTACGGCTCGGGCAATGTCGCCTCGGTGCGGTTCGCGCTGGAGCGGCTGGGCGCGCGGGTGCGGATCACCGCCGACCCCACCGATCTGGACGAGGCCGAGCGGGTCATCCTGCCCGGCGTAGGCGCGGCGGGTTACGCCATGCAGCGCCTGCACGCGCTCGGACTGGGGGAGCCGCTGCGGCGGTTCAAGCGGCCCCTGCTGGGGGTCTGCCTGGGCCAGCAACTGCTGTTCGAGACCAGCGCCGAAGATGGGGGTGCCGACCTGCTGCGCCTGATCCCCGGTCGGGTCGAGGCCATCGCCCCCGCCCCGTCGCGCCCCTCGCCGCACATGGGCTGGAGCCGGCTGACGATCCGGCGTCCTGACCCCCTGCTGGAGGGCGTCAAGGACGGCGACTGGGCCTATTTTGTTCACGGCTTCGTCTGCCCCGATGGCCCGGCGACGCTCGCCGCCGCCGACTACGGCATCGCCGTCCCCGCCGTGGTCAACAGCGCCAACCGCTGGGGCTGCCAGTTCCACCCGGAGCGGTCCGCCGCGGCGGGCGCGCGTATCCTGAAGAATTTCCTCGAGTTGCCCGCATGATCGTCTATCCCGCAATCGACCTGAAGGACGGCGTCTGCGTGCGGTTGATGCACGGTCGGTTTGATCAGGTGACCCGCTACGACGAGGTCCCGGCCGCGCGCCTGGCCGCCTTCGCCGCCGAGGGCGCCGACTGGGTCCACATTGTCGATCTGGACGGGGCTGAGGCCGGGCGCGCCATGCAGCACGGTCTGATCGGCGAGCTGGCGGCCTCCGTCGCGGTCAGGATTCAGTCGGGCGGCGGGGTGCGCTCCGAAGCCGATGTCGAGCGCCTGCTGGAGGCGGGCGTCAGCCGCGTGGTGGTCGGGTCGCTGGCCGTGACGAAATCCGATGAGGTGCTTGCCTGGCTGAACCGCTTCGGACCCGAACGCATCACCCTGGCGCTGGACGTCAAATACGAAGGCGGCGTTCCCGTCCCGGCGCTGAAGGGCTGGACCCAGTCGGCGGGGGTCGATCTGTGGAGCGTGCTGGACCGCTATCCGTCGGACCTGCTGACCCATGTGCTGATGACCGACGTGGGCCGTGACGGGGCCCTGACCGGACCCAATCTCGACCTGCTGGGCGAGGCGCTGGCCCGGCGCCCCGAACTGAAGCTGCAGGCCTCGGGCGGGGTGGCGTCGCTGGACGACCTGATCGCCGCACGTGATCTGGGCTGCGACGGCGCCATCGTCGGGCGCGCCATCTACGAGGGTCGCTTCACCGCCGCCGAGGCGCTGAAAGCCGTGGCCCGATGACCGCGAGACGCATCATCCCCTGCCTGGACGTCAAGGACGGGCGGGTGGTCAAGGGCGTGCGGTTCGAGGGCCACGTCGACATGGGCGACGCCGCCGAACTGGCCGCCCGCTATCGCGATCAGGGCGCCGACGAACTGGTCTTCTATGACATCACCGCCAGCCCGCAGGGGCGCACGCTGGATTATAGCTGGGTGCAGGACATCGCCCGGCTGCTGGACATCCCCTTCTGCGTCGCGGGCGGCATTCGCACGGTGGAACAGGCGGCGCGCTGTCTCGATCACGGGGCCGACAAGGTGTCGATCAATTCGCCCGCCCTGGAACGCCCCGAGCTGATCGGCGAGATGGCCGCGCGGCTGGGCCGGCAATGCGTCGTGGTCGGCGTCGACAGCGCCTTTCAGGACGGCGAGTGGCGGGTGCACAAATACACCGGCGATCCCGACGCCCGGCGCGGCGCCGGCAGGCTGACCCTGGACTGGATCGTCGAGGCGCAAGATTTGGGTGCTGGCGAGATCGTGCTGAACTGCATCGATCAGGACGGGGTGCGGCGCGGCTATGACATCGCCCAACTGGCCGAGGCGCGACGGCGGCTGACCATTCCGCTGGTGGCCTCGGGCGGCGCCGGGGCGGTCGAGCATTTCCGCCACGTGTTTGTCGAAGCCGACGTATCGGGGGCGCTGGCCGCCAGCGTCTTCCACTCGGGCGCGATCGCAATTCCCGATCTCAAACGTTACCTGGACGCGCAAGGCGTGGAGGTGAGGATATGACCACCCTCATTCCGCTCATCCCCGCGGAGGCGGGGACCCAGGACTTTGGCGACGAACGCCATGGGCCGGTTTTCGCGAACAAGGCCGCCGTCCGTCAGATGGCTCAAACCCGTGTCCCCGCCTCCGCGGGGATGAGCGGACAAGACAAATGACCCTCGCTGCTTCCATCGACATATCCCAAATCGACTTCGCCAAGGGCGACGGCCTGATCCCCGCCGTGGTGCAGGACGCCGACACCCTGCAGGTGCTGACCCTGGCCTATATGGACGAGGCGGCCCTGCGTGAAACCTTGGACAGCGGACAGGCCACCTTCTTCTCGCGCTCGCGCGGCGGACGGTGGAGGAAGGGCGAGACGTCTGGCGACTTTCTGAACGTGGTCTCGGTGACGCCCGACTGCGACGGCGACGCCGTGGTGGTAAAGGTCCGCCCGGTCGGCAACGCCTGCCACCTGAACCGGATCAGTTGCTTCGGCGACGAAGACGCGCCGGGCGTCGGCCGGATCGCACGCTTGGAACGCACCATCCATGTGCGCGCCCAGGCCGACCCGAACGACAGCTGGACAGCGCGCCTGATGGCCCAGGGGCCGAAACGCGCGGCGCAGAAGGTCGGTGAAGAGGGGGTGGAGACGGCTCTGGCCGGGGCGGCGGGAGATAATGCGGAACTCGCCAGCGAGGCGGCGGATTTGATCTATCACCTGCTCGTCCTTCTCCATGCGCGTAACATGGTGTTTCAAGACGTATTGGTCGTCTTGGCGAAGCGGGCGGAAGCGGCCAAGGACGATGGCTAAGCTTTAACGGCCAAGACCCCGCCTGCCGGGGCCACGGAGGATAAAACGCGAATGGCGGCTCTGATTCTGTTCGGCGGAGGCGGCGACCTCGCCATGCGGATGCTGTTGCCTTCGCTCTATTTCCTTGATCACGACGGCCTGCTGCCCGAGGGGCTGAAGATCATCGGCGCCGCCCGCTCAAGCGAAACGGCTGAGGAGTATGTCGCCAAGGTCCACGCGGCGGTGAAGGCCCGCGCGGAAGCCGACGGCGGCTGGGACGAGACCACCTGGTCGCGCATGGCCGCCCGCCTCGACTATCTGGCCGTGGACGCCACCGATCCCGAAAGCCTGAAGGCGCTGAAGGCCAAGGCCGGCGACGGCGAGACGACCTCCTTCCTGGCGGTCTCCCCCTCGCTCTACGGGCGCATCGTCACGGCGATGAAGGCGGCGGGCCTAGCGGAGAAGAACTGCCGCATCGTGCTGGAGAAGCCCGTCGGCCGCGATCTTGAGAGCTTCCTCGAAATCGACGACGCCGTGGCTCACGCCTTTGACGAGCGGCAGGTGTTCCGCATCGACCACTACCTGGGCAAGGAGACGGTCCAGAACCTGATCGCCCTGCGCTTCGGCAACACCATCTTCGAGCCGCTGTGGAACAATCTGACGGTCGATCACGTGCAGATCACGGTGGGCGAGACCGTCGGCGTCGGCGACCGCTGGCCCTATTACGACGACTACGGCGCCCTGCGCGACATGTTGCAGAACCACATGCTTCAACTGCTGTGCCTGGTGGCGATGGAGCCGCCAAGCGACCTGGACCCGGACTCGGTGCGCAACGAGAAGGTCAAGGTGCTGCGCTCCCTGCGTCCCATCACCCCGGAGGAAGCCGAGCGCGTCACCGTGCGCGGTCAGTATGTGGCCGGAACCAGTGAGGGTCAGCCGGCCAAGAGCTATGACGAGGAACGCGGCCAGCCGTCAGACACCGAGACCTTCGTCGCCATCCGCGCCGACATCGACAACTGGCGCTGGGCGGGGGTGCCCTTCTTCATGCGGACCGGCAAGCGCCTGCCCGAGAAGCGCACCGAGATCGTCATCCAGTTCAAGCCGGTGCCCCACTCCATTTTCGGCCACGGCGAGCGCGGCGAGATCAACGCCAACCGTCTGGTCATCGAACTGCAGCCCGAGGAAGACATCTCGCTGTCGGTGATGAACAAGAAGCCGGGGCTGGATCAGCGGATGCAGTTGCAGCCGATCAAGATGAGCCTGTCCTGGGGCGTGGACGGCAAGGGCGCCGCCCCGCCGCGCCGCCGCATCGCCTATGAGCGCCTGCTGCTGGACGCCATGCACGGCGACAGCACCCTGTTCGTGCGCCGCGACGAGGCTGAACAGGCCTGGAAGTGGGTCGACGAGGTGTCCGACGCCTGGTCGGGCGCCAGCTTCAAGCCGCTGGACTATGTCGCCGGAACCTGGGGCCCGGAAGCGGCGGACCTGCTGCTGTCGCGGACCGGCCGTCGGTGGAACACGCGCGATGCCTAACGACGCCATCAAGATCTTTCCCACCGCTGACGCCTGGGCCGCGGCCTGCGCCGCGCGCCTGGCCGAGGCCCTGGCTGAGGGCCTGAGCGACAACGGTCGGGCCGTCCTGGCCGGCGCGGGCGGATCGACGCCTTCGCCCATCTATGCGCGGCTGGCGCCGATCGATCTGGACTGGTCCCGGGTCACCGCGACCCTGGTGGACGAGCGCTATGTGCCGGAGACCTCCCCGGACTCGAACGCGGCGCTGATGAAGCGCACCCTGCTGACCGGACGGGCCGCCGCTGCGGGCTTCCTGCCGCTTTACGCCCCCGCCGTGACCGTGGATCGCGCCGCCGCCGAGGCGTCGAAGGCGTTGGAGACGCAGGGCGGACGCCTCGACGCCGTCCTGCTGGGCATGGGCGAGGACGGACATATCTGCTCCATGTTCCCCGAGAGCCCGACGTTGAAGACCCTGCTGACCCCCGGTCTGAAGCCGGCCGTCTATGGCGTGCCGGCGGGACGCGACGACATGGCGCCGCCGCAGGAACGGCTGTCGATCAACCTGCCCTATCTGATCGGCGCCCGGCGCGTGGTGCTGGCCCTGACCGGGGCGACCAAGCGCGCGGTGTTCGAGCGCGAGGCCGAAGGCGATCCGCGCATCCATCCGATCGCCGCAATGATCGCGGCGAAGGTTCCCCTTGAAGTGCTTTGGACGGAGGCTGTCTGATGGCGCTCAATCCCCCCAACCTAAATCCGATCGTGGCGGAGGTCACCGCCCGCATCGTCGAACGCAGCCGCGAGACCCGAAGCGACTATCTGAGCCGCATGGACGCCGCCCGCGACAGCGGCGCCGGGCGCGCCAAGCTGTCCTGCGCCAACTGGGCCCACGCCTTCGCCGGCCAGACCATCGCCGACAAGCTGACGGCCATGGACGGGTCGAAGCCGAACATCGGCGTGGTCACCGCCTACAACGACATGCTGTCGGCGCATCAGCCGTTCGAGCGCTTTCCCGACATGATCCGCAAGGCGGTGCGCGAAGTCGGCGCCACGGCCCAGGTGGCGGGCGGGACCCCGGCCATGTGCGACGGCGTCACCCAGGGTCGTCCCGGCATGGAGCTGTCGCTGTTCAGCCGCGACGTCATCGCCATGTCGACAGGCGTGGCCCTGACCCATGACGCATTTGACGCCGCCATGATGCTGGGGGTGTGCGACAAGATCGTGCCCGGCCTTTTCATGGGGGCCCTGGCCTTTGGCCATCTGCCGATCGTCTTCGCCCCCGCCGGTCCCATGCCGTCGGGCATACCCAACGCCGAGAAGGCCCGCATTCGCGCCGAGTACGCCCAGGGTCTGGTGGACCGTCCCACCCTGCTGGCCAGCGAGATCGGCAGCTACCATTCGCCGGGCACCTGCACCTTCTACGGCACCGCCAACTCCAACCAGATGATGATGGAACTGGGCGGACTGCACCTGCCCTCAACCGCCTTCGTCCACCCCGAGACCGGCCTTCGCGACGCCCTGACGGCGGCGGCGGCGCGGCGCACGGTCGAGCTGGCCCGGACCGGCGAGAGCCGCATGGCCGACGTCATCAGCGAGAAGTCGATCGTCAACATGATCGTCGCCCTGCTGGCCACCGGGGGCTCGACCAACCACGCCATTCACCTGGTGGCCATGGCGCGGGCCGCGGGCGTGCTGATCGACTGGACCGACATGGATCAGCTATCCTCGGTGACGCCGTTGCTGGCGCGGGTCTATCCCAATGGCTCAGCCGATGTGAACGCCTTCCAGGCGGCGGGCGGCGTGGCCTTCGTGGCGCGCGAACTGGCGATGGCCGGCAATCTCCACACGGATGTCGTGACGGTCATGGGTCAGGGCATCGAGGCCTATTTCCAGGAACCGTCGCTGGTGAACGGAGAGCTGGTCTGGCGCGACGGAGTGTCGGAGACTCTGGACCGCGATATCCTGCGCCCCGCGTCCGATCCCTTCCAGAAGGACGGCGGTCTGCGGCTGGTGCAGGGCGACCTGGGCCGGGCGGTGATCAAAGTCTCGGCCGTCAAGCCGGAGAACCGCATCGTCGAGGCCCCCGCCGCCGTCTTCGAGACCCAGGAAGACGCGCTGCAGGCCTTCAAGGACGGCAAGCTGTTCCGCGACGTGGTGCTGGTGCTGCGCTTCCAGGGCCCCAGGGCCAACGGCATGCCCGAACTGCACAGCCTGTCGCCGGCCCTGTCGGTGATCCAGGACAGGGGCTTCAAGGTGGCCTTCGTCACCGACGGCCGCATGTCGGGCGCCAGCGGCAAGACCCCCGCCGCCATCCACGTCTCGCCTGAGGCTTTGGCCGGCGGCCCTCTGGCCCATGTGCGGGACGGCGACATCATCCGACTGGACGCCGAAGCCGGGGTGCTGACGACCGTCGGCGTGTTGGACCTGACCGCGCGGCCGCTCGCCGTGCGCTCGCCCGCAAACGCCCACGGCGCCTCCTGGGGCTATGGCCGCGACCTGTTCGGCGCCTTCCGTCACGTGGTCACGACGGCCGAAGAGGGGGCGACCGTCTGCTTCGCCGTGCCCGTCCGTCCCGGCGGGCACACCGACACGCCGCCCCACCCCAACTTCGTCGACCGGACGGTGGACGCCTGATCCGCCCGGCCGAGCGCAGGAGACGCCCATGAACGATCTGAACCCTCGCGTAGGCCCTCTGCTGGTCGGGGACGTCGGCGGCACCAACGCTCGCTTCGCCCTGGCCCGGATGGTCGACGGCCGCCCGGTGGTGGAGCATCACGAGAGCTTTCCGGCGGAGACCTATCCCACCTTCCTGGAAGGGGTGAAGGCCTTTCTCGACGGCTGCGAGGTCAAGCCGACGGGCGGCGTCATCGCCGTGGCGGGACCGGTCGCCGACGGCGAGATCGACCTGACCAACTCGCCGTGGCGGGTGTCGGAGGGCGAGCTTCAGACCCTGGGCCTTGATCCGGTCAGGCTGATCAACGATTTCGAGGCCCTGGCCTGGGGCGCGCCCGTCGTGCCGGAGGCGGAGCTGGCGTCCCTGGGCGGGCCTGCGGAGGGCGATCCGCACGCCACCCTGGCCGTGGTGGGGCCCGGCACGGGCTTTGGCGTCTCGGCCCTGGTGCGGGACGCCTACGGCCGGGAAATGGCCATGCCGTCCGAAGGCGGACACGCCTGCTTCCCCCCCGGCGACGCGGTGGAGGACGAAATCCTGCGCATCATGCGCCGTCGCTATGATCGCGTCTCGATCGAGCGGCTGATCTGCGGCCCTGGACTGCTGAACATGCACCGCGCCCTGGCCGAAATCGACGGACGCGAGACCCATATCGACGACCCGGCCGAGATCACCGAGGCGGCCCTGAAGGATCCCGACAGCCCCTGCGGTCATACGCTGGCGCGGTTCTGCGCCATCCTGGGCGCCGTGGCGGGGGACATCGCCCTGACGACCGGCGCGCGCGGCGGGGTCTATATCGCGGGCGGCATCGCCCCGCGCATCCTGCCCTTCCTTCAGACCAGCCCCTTCCGCCAGCGGTTCGAGCGCAAGGGCCGGTTCCATGACTACATGGCCGCCATCCCGACCAAGGTCATCCTGCACAAGCAGGCCGCATTGCTTGGCGCGGCGCGCGTCGCCTTCGCCGACGCGGCCTGAAAATGTGATCACACAGGCGTGAACCGAATGTGAGGCGCGACGTTCTTCCCGCTCAACAAGGAGGAACACCATGCGTAAACTCGTTCTCGCCGCCGCTTCGATCGTCGCCGTCGCCGGCCTGGCCGCCTGCGGTGAAAGCGCCGCTGACAAGGCCGCCGAACAGAAGGCCGACGCCCTGGAAGCCCAGGCCGCAGCGACCCCGAACGAAGCCCAGGAGCAGGCGCTGAACGCCGAGGCTGACCGCATCGAGCAACAGGCCGGCAACGCCGACGGGGGCATGACGACCCAGAACACGCCGAACACCTCGCCGAGCACCACCCCGCCGGCCCCGGCGCCCGCCAACTAAGGCAAGCGCCCAACAGACAAGGCCCCCGCCGCGCAAGCGACGGGGGCCTTTTTCATGCCGTGACCATGGCGGCCAGGCTAGTCGATGCAGAGCGTCGCCTCGGCGTTGCCGGCCTTGACCGTGGTGCGGCAACCGAACCGGTTGCTGTCAGCCTGACAGACGCCGACGGCGGCGGCTCCCGGCGTGACGCCGCTGTTGCCGGCGATCTCGCACTGGCCCTCGCATTGAGAAGCGTCGGTGCAGCGCTTGCCCGCGTCGGCGTATTTCACCACGCACTGCCAGGACTGCATCCGGCCGACCTGGCGCATCTCGCCGCCCTGGGCGGTGCAGGCGCTGGAGCTGACGCTCATCGTCGGCGCGGGCTCGGCGTCTGTATGCGCGATCACCGGCTCCGGCGCCGGCGTCGGCGAACAGGCCGCCAGCCCCAGACCGGAGATGGCGAGACCGGCGGCGAGCAGCAGGGCCTTGATCGTCATTGGGCGTTTCCTTTTTCAAATCCGGTCCAGCAGTCGTCGTAGTCGAGCTGCATCTGCGGCGTCGCCTCGGCCCAGGCCGTGGTGCGGATGGGCATCCGTGTCTCGAACATGAAGGCCAGGGTGTTCTCGATCTTGTGCGGCTTCAGCTCGGCCTTCGTCGCGCCGTTCCAGCTGGCCTGGTCGGGGCCGTGGCCGCTCATGCGGTTGTGCAGGGAAGCGCCGCCCGGGGCGAAGCCGCCCGCCTTGGCGTCGTATTCGCCGAAGATCAGCCCCATGAACTCGCTCATGACGTTCCTGTGGAACCACGGCGGGCGGAAGGTGTCCTCGGCCACCATCCAGCGCGGCGGGAAGATGACGAAGTCGCAGTTGGCCGTGCCGGGCGTATCGCTGGGCGAGGTCAGGACGGTGAAGATCGACGGATCCGGGTGGTCGAAGCTGACCGTGCCGATGGTGTTGAACCGCGCCGTATCATAGCGATAGGGGGCGTAGTTGCCGTGCCAGGCGACCACGTCCAGCGGGCTGTGGTCAAAGGTGGTGGCCCACAGCTGACCGCCATACTTCTGCACGCATTGGGTCGGGCGATCCACGTCCTCGAACCGGGCGACCGGGGTCTCGAAATCGCGCGGATTGGCCAAGCCGTTGGAGCCGATGGGTCCAAGGTCCGGCAGGCGGAAGGGCGCGCCGTAGTTCTCGCAGACATAGCCGCGCACGGGTCCGTCGACCTCGACGCGGAACCGGACGCCGCGCGGAATGACCACGACATGGCCGGGCTGAGCCTCGATCACGCCCATCTCGGTGACGAAGCGGTGCGCGCCCTGCTGCGGCACGATCAGCAGTTCGCCGTCGGCGTCATAGAAGACGCGGTCGGTCATCGAGCGGTTCGCGACGTAGAGGTGGACGCCCACGCCCGCGCCGGAATCGGCATCGCCATTACCGCCATAGGTGGTCAGGCCCTCAACCCAGTCGGTCGGGGTGTCGGGCAGGGGCAGAGGGTCCCAACGCATCCGATTGGGATTGGGCGGGGTCTCGGTGAAGGGGCCGGACCGGACGCGCCTCTGCTCGAACGGCGCATAGGGGCCGTGCTGGGCCGAGGGCCGCAGACGATAGAGCCAGCTGCGCAGGTTGTGGTCGCGCGGGGCGGTGAAGGCCGCGCCCGACAATTGCTCGGCATAGAGGCCCAGAGCCGGGCGCTGCGGCGAGTTCCGGCCGACCGGCAGGGCGCCCTCAACCGCCTCGGTGGCGAAATGATTGGCGAAGCCGGTCTGATAGGCGGGCGCGTTGGATCGCGTCATGTGGTTTCTCCCTTGCGGGAGGTTTAGCCGGGCGCGACCGATGCGTCACCCCGGCCGCGTCCAGCCTTGTCCTGGATCAAATTCCCTTCTCCCCTTGAGGGAGAAGGAAGTCAGAAGCCCTGCGCCCGCGCCAGCCGTTCAGCGTGGAAGCCGGCGTCGCCGAGCAGTTCGTTGAGGACGCGGACGCGCTTCATGAACAGGCCGACGTCGAACTCGTCGGTCATGCCGACGCCGCCGTGCATCTGGACCGCCTCCTGCACCGCCAGTTCGGCGACGCGGCCAGCCTTGGCCTTGGCGATGCCGGCGGTCTGTTCCGCGTCGGGGCGGCCGGCGTCGATGGCCTGAAGCGCGGCGAGCGTCGCGGCCCTGGCCAGCTCCAGCTCGGTGAAGAGGTGGGAGGCGCGGTGCTGCAGGGCCTGGAACTCGCCGATCAGCTTGCCGAACTGCTTGCGGGTCTTGAGGTAGTCCAGCGTCAACTTGAAGGCCTGATCCCCGGCTCCGACCAGGGAGGCGGCGGCGCAAGCGCGGCCCAGAACGAACGCGGCGTTCAGCGGCCCCTGCCCCTCGCCCACGGCGCCGATGACGGCGTCGGCGTCCACCATCACCTCGGCCAGGGTGATCCGCGCAGCGTTGTGGGCGTCGACCATGACGGTGCGCTCGACCGCCACGCCTGGCGTCTTCGGGTCGATCAGGAAGAGGGTCAGGCCCTCGTCGGTCTGCGCGGCCACGATCAGGGCGTCGGCGACGTGTCCGTCCAGCACGAAGCCCTTGGCGCCGTTCAGTTTGAAGCCGTTGCCGGACCGTTCGGCCCGCGTCCTGATCTTGCTCGGCGCGTGCTTGGGTCCTTCGTCAACGGCGAGGCTGAGGATGGCCTCGCCCGCCGAAATCTTGCCCAGCCACGCCTTCTGCGCCTCCGAACCCGCCGCCTTCAGCACCGTCGCGGCCAACACCGACGAAGCCATGAAGGGCGAGGGCGTCAGGGTGCGGCCCAGGCTCTCGGCGATGACGCCCGCCTCGACGGCGCCGAGGCCGGAGCCGCCGTCTTCCTCATCAATGACGACGCCGGCGAAACCCATCTCGCCGAAGGCCCGCCACAGGTCGCGCGAGACGCCATCGGCATCGCGGCTGTCGCGCAGCTGGCGCAAGTGGGCGATGGGGGCCTTCTCGTTCAGGAAGCCGTCGGCGGCGTCCTGAAGCATGGTCTGCTCTTCGGTCAGGATCAGGGGCATCGGCTCAGGCTCCCGGCAGTTGCAGCAGGTGTTTGGCGATGATGTTCAGCTGGATTTCGCTGGTCCCGCCCTCGATGGAGTTGGCCTTGGTGCGCAGCCAGTCGCGGGCGGCGGCGCCGTCTTTCGACCGTTCACCCTCCCATTCCAGCGCGTCGGCGCCGCCGGCCGCCATGGCCAGTTCGTGGCGGCGCTTGTTCAGTTCGGAGCCATAGTATTTGAGCATGGAGGCGATGGCCGGGTGGGCCTGTTTCGCCTTTACCTGATCCCCCACCCGCTCCATCGCCAGCCGGAAGGCGGCGGCGTCGATGTCGTAGTCGGCGATGCGGGCGCGCAAGGACGGCTCGTCCAGCCGCCCGGCCTCGTCCACCCCGAGCGCATCGGTCGCCACCTGGCCCAGGGGACGACCGACGCCGGTGTCGCCCATGGCGCCGATCATGGTCCGCTCGTGCGCCAGCAGGGCCTTGGCCACGTCCCAGCCGCGGTTCAGCGTGCCGATCAGGTTTTCCTTCTCGACGCGCACATCGTCGAAGAAGGTCTCGCAGAAGGGCGACTTGCCCGAAATCAGCGTGATGGGCCGGGTGCTGACACCCGGCGTCGCCATGTCGAACAGGACGAAGCTGATGCCCAGATGCTTGGGCGCCTCGGGGTCGGTGCGGACCAGACAGAAGATCCAGTCGGCCTTGTCGGCGTAGGAGGTCCAGACCTTCTGGCCATTGACGATCCAGTGATCGCCCTTGTCTTCAGCCCGCGTCTGGATCGAGGCGAGGTCAGAGCCCGAACCCGGCTCGGAATAGCCCTGACACCAGCGGATCTCGCCGCGCACGATGGGCGGCAGGAAGCGCTGCTTCTGTTCCTCGGTGCCGAAGGCCAGAAGCGCCGGACCCAGCATCCAGATGCCGAAGCTGGCCAGGGGCATCTGCGCCTTGATGCGGCGCATTTCCGAGGCCAGCACCTTGGCCTCTTCGCGGCTCAGGCCGCCGCCGCCGTATTCGCTGGGCCATTCCGGCGCGGTCCAGCCGCGCTCGGCCATGCGGTCCAGCCAGAGCTTGTGCGCCGGAGTCTTGAACACCGCGTTACGGCCGCCCCAGACATAGTCCTCGTCGCCGTCGCGCGGCCCCCTCACCTCGGCCGGGCAGTTGGCCTCCAGCCAGGCGCGCGTCTCGGCGCGGAATGTCTCCAGATCGGCCATCTGCGTGCCCTTGCTGCGTTTCCCTGAGACCACGCTAACAGCAATCCGTTGCGATTGGCTACGGGCTCTACGAAGGTTCTGAACCGCTGCGGTTGTGGCGCGTTTTCGGCCCGCACAGAGGGGCCTTGTCATGATCATTCTCAATCGTCTTGTGTTCGGGGCGGCCAGTCTGCTGCTGCTCCTGCTGGCGCTCGGGCTGGTCTGGCTGGGGCTGGGCGACGCCTGGGAAGCCGTTCGCAGCCCCGACCAGTCCGGGGCCGACGCGATCCTGGACGTGCTGGGCTATGTCATTGTCGCCATCGCCGTCTTCGACGTGGCCAAGTATCTGTTCGAGGACGAGGTGCGGCGCGGCAGCGAGCGGCGCAGCGCGGCGGAGGCCCGGCGCAGCCTGACCAAATTCCTGTCGACCATCATCATCGCCGTCTTTCTCGAGGCGCTGGTGGTGGTGTTCAAGACCGCGCGCGAGGACGTGGCCCTGCTGGTCTATCCGACCGCCCTGCTGATCGCGGCGGTGGTGGTTCTGGTGGGGCTGGGCGCCTACCAGCGCTTCTCGGCCACCGTCGAGGAGAAGGTGGGCGACGACGACGCGGCCGACGAACGGCGGGACGCGCAGCCCACGCCGAAACGCCGCCCGCCCGCGCGCAAGAAGGCCTAGGTCGACACCGGGGTGACGGCGGGCGCGCCCGACAGCACGGCCAGCAGGTTCTCGACCAGCAATCCGGCCATGGCGGCGCGGGTCTCCACCGTGGCCGAGCCAACGTGGGGCGTCAGCACGCAGCGCGGATGATCCAGCAGGCCCTGAGGCACGCTCGGCTCATGCGCGAAGACATCAAGGCCGGCGCCGAACAGACGATCCTCGCTAAGGGCGGCGATCAAGGCGTCTTCGTCCACCACCCCGCCGCGCGCGATGTTGATCAGGACGCCGTCGGGGCCCAGCGCGGCCAGCACCTCGGCGTCGACGAGCTTGTCGGTCGCGGGGCCTCCCGGCGTGGCGACGATCAACACGTCCACCGCCCTGGCCAAGGCGCGGGCGCTGTCGTGATAGGCGTAGGCGGCGCCTGCGACCGGGCGACGGCTGTGATAGGCGATGGTTCCGCCCAAGGGCTCCAGCCGTCGCGCGATGGCTGCGCCGATACGACCCAGGCCGAGAACGCCGTAGCGCCGTCCGCTGGCGCGGCGGGTCAGGGGCGCGCGTTCGCCCGCCGCCCAGCGACCGCTGCGCAGATGATGCTCGACCGTGGGCAGGGCGCGCAGGGTGTTCAGCGTCAGGGCCAGGGCGAGGTCGGCCACGTCCTCGGTCAGGACGTCGGGGGTATTGGTCACGACCACCCCGCGCGACCCGGCGTGCGCCACATCCACCCCGTCATAGCCGACGCCGTGGACGGCGATGATCTTCAGGTTCGGCAGGGAATCGATCAGGTCGGCGGAAGCCGGGCTGCCGCCGAAGACGACATAGGCGGTCGTCGCCTCGGCCTGCTCCGGGGACGGCGCGCCGTCCATCGTCTGCAGTCTCAGGCCGGAGGCGCGCAGCGGGGCCAGCAAACTGTCGGGCAGACCCGGCGCCAGGAGGACCAGATCGGTCATTTCTGCGACGGCAGGAAGGGCGAGAAGGTGATGACGGTGAAGGTGTCGCGGATGTGCGGCCGCGTCTGGACCTGCTTGGTCACGAAGGTGCCGATGTCGGCGTCTTTCGGCAGCTGGAACTTGGCCAGCAGGTCGTGCTGACCCGAGGTCGAGTAAACTTCCGACACGTTTTCAACGTTGTCGACCAGATCGGCGGCGACGTCGTTGGCGTAGCCCAACTCGCATTTGATGAAGACGAAAATGGCGGTCATCATGGTCGGAACCTCCCGTTCAAGCGGAGGTGCATAGCGGATGGAAACGGCATGGGTAAGGCTCCGGCGACAGTGACGGCCCCTCCAGTCGATTACGAGGCGGCCTACAACAATCGAGAACGCGTGCCGGGTCACCCGGCGATCCTGAAACGATGGCGAGAGGATTCGGCCCGCGTCATCGACGCCCGGCGGCCGGACACCGTCGAATACGGCCCCGGCGAGCGCCAGAAGATGGAATGGTTCGACGCCGGATCGGGCGCGCCGACCGCCATCTTCATCCACGGCGGCTACTGGCAGGCGCTGGACCGGGCCTGGTTCGCCTGGGTCGCGCCGGCCCTGCTGGAGCAGGGGATCAGCGTGGTCATCCCCGGCTACGATCTGGCCCCGGCGGTCAAGGTCGGCGCCATCATCAGCCAGATGCGGCGGGCGACCGAACTGGTGCGCGACCGCACCGGCAAGCGGCCCCTGGTCTTCGGCCACTCGGTCGGCGGGCACATGGCGGCCTGCATGCTGTCCGAAGGACGGGCGCGGGCGGCGCTGGCGATCTCGGGCGTGTTCGATATCGAGCCGCTGATCCACACCAGTTTGAATGAGGCCCTGGCGCTGGACGCCATGACGGCGCGAGCCCTGTCGCCGATCTACTGGCCCGCGCCGAACGGCGGGGCGCCGGGCGGGCGGGCGCTGGACTGCTGGGTCGGCGGGGCGGAAAGCAACGAGTTCATCCGCCAGAGTCGCAGCATGGCCGCCGAGTGGGGCGGCAAGGGCGCCGACACCCATGTCGAGGTGCTGGACGGGCTGGACCACTTCACCATGCTGGACCCGCTGGCCGACAAGGACAGCCGCATGGTTCAGCGTCTCGTGACGCTGGCGACCGCCGAATAGGCGGCGCTTACCAGTGTTGATCCCGGTGTCACTTGACGGGGACGCCGGGAACCGCCGATCTGCGGGCCTCAAGGCCTGTAAGGAGACCCCATGCGCCACGATCGTCTCAGCGTGCTGACCGCCCTCGAATTCCAGGGCGTCGTCCCGGTCTTCTATCACGCCGACCCGGAAGTCTGCGCCGAGGTGATCCGCGCCTGCGCTCGCGGCGGAGCCAAGGCGGTCGAGTTCACCAACCGCGGCGACTTCGCCTGGGAGACCTTCACTACGCTGTCGAAGCAGTTCGCCCAGACCGATCCCGACATCATCATGGGCGTGGGTTCGATCCTGGATGCGCCGACCGCCGCCCTATACCTCGCCTCTGGCGCGCGCTTCGTCATCAGCCCCTGCCTGGTCCCCGAAGTGGCCCAGGTCTGCAACCGCCGTCAGGTCGCCTATTCGCCGGGCTGCGGCTCGGTGCGCGACATTTCGGAAGCCCAGGCCCTGGGCTGCGAGATCGTCAAGCTCTTCCCCGGCGCCTCGGTCGGCGGACCGGACTTCGTTAAGGCGGTGCTGGGCCCCATGCCGTGGACCAAGATCATGCCGACCGGCGGCGTCGACCCCGACGAGGCCTCCATCGCCAAATGGTTCGGCTCCGGCATAGTGGCGGCCGGCATGGGCTCCAAGC
The DNA here is from genome assembly GCF_002387245.1 of Brevundimonas sp. UBA4553. Classification (GTDB taxonomy): domain Bacteria; phylum Pseudomonadota; class Alphaproteobacteria; order Caulobacterales; family Caulobacteraceae; genus Brevundimonas. Next base: position 294,038 of record NZ_DGLD01000013.1, on the reverse strand, counting down.
TGATCACCGACGCGGCCATTCAGGCCCGGGACTGGGCCGGCATCGAAGCCAAGGTGCGCCAGACGGTGGACGCCATCGCGGCGTTCCGCGCCAAGTAGCAGGACTTGCGCTCAAGCAGCGCGCGACCGCGTCGCGCGCGATAGCGCCCCAAAAAGAAGGCCCCGCCGGTCGAACCGGCGGGGCCTTCTCTTATTCAGAACCGAAAGCGGATCAGGCGGCTTCGGCGGCCGCCTTGGCCAGCTTGGCTTGGTGCGCGGCCATGCCGGCGGCGATCAGTTCGGCGGCTTCGCCGGCGTCGCCCCAGCCGTTGACCGTGACCGACTTGCCCTTCTCCAGATCCTTGTAGCGGGTGAAGAAGTGCTCGATCTGCTCGATCAGGATGGCGGGCAGCTGACGGTAGCTGGAGACCTCGGTGTAGTAGGGGTTCAGCTTGTCGACCGGCACGGCCAGGATCTTTTCGTCGCCGCCGGCCTCGTCGACCATCTTCAGCACGCCGATCGGGCGCGAGCGGATGACGCAGCCCGGCACCACCGGGGTCGGGTTCAGCACGATGACGTCGCAGGGGTCGCCGTCGTCCGACAGGGTGTGCGGCACGAAGCCATAGTTGCCCGGGTAATACATGGCGGTGTGCAGGAAGCGGTCGACGAACAGGGCGCCGGATTCCTTGTCCATCTCGTACTTCACCGGCAGACCGCCTTGCGGGATCTCGATGATGACGTTGATGTCCCAGGGCGCATTCGGGCCGACCGGAATGGCTTCGATGTTCATGTTACGCTCTTGTTGCAGGTGCGAACGGGGAGTTGGGGCGCGTGATAAGCTTTGCGTCGCCGAACAGCAAGCTTCAGGGCGGGCTTTCTGCGGCCTTCACCCTTGCTCCATAGCCCCGACTGAAGGCATCAACAGGGCATGACCCTGCTCGACTGGATCGCCCTCTTCCTCTTCTTCACGGCCTGGCTGGGCTATGGGCCCCTGCTCAAGCTCATCTCGCGACGCAGCGGGTCGTTGAACGACGACATGCTCGTGGTCCGGGACAGCTGGATGACGGCCATGACCCATCGTGAAATGCGGCTGATCGACAGCCAGCTGATGGGCCATTCGATCAACTCCGCCTCCTTCTTCGCCTCGACCAACCTGCTGTTGATCGCGGCGGTCGCCGGCATCCTGTTCGGCGGCGAGAATGCGCTGAAGGGCTTCGCCGCCGTGGGCGCCGAGGCGGTGCCGATGAAGATCCTGGAGGCCAAGCTCGCGCTGGTGCTGATCTGTCTGGCGCGCGGCTTCCTCGATTTCATCTGGTCCCTGCGTCAGATGAACTACGCCCTGGCCCTGATCGGGGCCGCGCCCGAGATCCATTCCGAGACCGACAAGGTCGCCTATGGCCACGCCGTGGCGCGGGTGCTGAACCCGGCGCTGGGCGGTTTCAGCCAGGGGGTGCGCGGCTACTACTTCGCCCTGGCGGCGGCGGCCTGGCTGTTCGGCCCCCTGTGGCTGGCCCTGGGCGTGATCTCGGCCTTCGGTCTGCTGGTCTGGCGCCAGGCCGGATCGCCGGCGGCCCAGGCCGTTCGCGCGGCCCGACGCCTGCTCGAGCGCAGTTAGGCCCGACTTTGGTCTTATTGCGGACGCGAACGATTCGTGCGCGCACCCAGCGGCGCGCAGCGTAACGGCGAAATGTATTTCCGTAACAGCCTGTGATCGCGAGTCAAAAATCGGCGCTTGAAATTTTGTGCGCTGCAACCTAACTTGTTCATCGACGCCTCCGGGCGTCATGCCCTTCCTGGGCGTTTCCTCCCTATAGACTTTATATGCCGCGCCCCCGGGCGCGGCTTTTTTTTGGCCCGTCTGCCAGCTGGCTCAAACGGCGAAATCGCGCCCCAGCGCCGCGATCACCCGGTTCAGACCGGCCTGGCACCGCCCCCAACCCACCGAGGGCGCGCCCTGCGCCTCGTCCCAGTAAAGTCGGCGGGTCAGTTCGATCTGGATCGCCTCGAACCCTTCGTCCGGCCGCCCCCACAGCTGCGTCGCATAACCCCCCGCATAGGGCCGGTTCAGCGCCACGCGCCAGCCCAGCCCCTCGAACAGCAGTCGCAGGGCTCGGGTCAATCCGGTCGCGCAACTGGTTCCATGCCGGTCGCCCAGCACCACATCCGGCCCGCGGGTTCCCGTGGCCCGCGACGGCATGGAATGCCAGTCGATCAGCACCGCCCGGCCATGCCCCCCATGCGCCGCCTCCATCAGCTCGGCCAGCCGCTCGTGATAGGGGGCGTGCACCCGCGCGATGCGCGCCTCCGCCTCCTCCAGGCCCAGACGGCGGTCATAAAGAGCCGTCCCGTCCCCCGCCAGGCGCGGCACGACGCCATAGCCCGCCAGGGTCTTCAGGCCCGGGGGCGGCGCGGTCGGCGCGCCTTCGATCAAGGCGGGGTCCAGCTCATCCGGCGCCCGGTTCAGATCGACGTAAGCCCGCCCGATCCGCCCCGCGATCAAGGGAGCCCCCGCCCCCGCCGCGGCGGTCAGCAGGCGGTCCATCGCCGCATCCTCGGCGCTGCGCAGCGAGGCCGCCGACAGGCCCGGCGCCGCCGCCATGTCGTCCGGGTAGACCATGCCCGAATGAGGCGAGGCGAAGACCAGAGCCGTCGCCCGGCCGCTCGCAGCAGGCGTCAGACTGAAGCTGGTTTCGGTCGGCGAGGAACTCATGGCTTGGCCATAACCTGATTTATCCCCGACCGCGCCCTCTACGCGCTCGCCCCAAGGCTGATTTTCACCGCGAGTTTACCGATCGGCGCCTAGGCTTCGCGCCTGTATTCAAGGACCTGATCCCCACATGGCGCGTATTCTGCTGGCCGAAGACGACGGCTCGCTTCGAGGTTTCCTGACCCGTGCGCTGGAACGCGCCGGTCACGCCGTGGTGGATTGCGAGAACGGCGACGACGCCATCGACGCGCTGGAGCAGGGTCCTTTCGATCTGTTGCTGACCGACATCGTCATGCCGGGCGCCGACGGGATCGAGGTGGCGCGCGTGGCCGCAGTGCGTCAACCTGGTATCCGCATCATGTTCATCACGGGCTTCGCCGCCGTCGCCCTGTCCGCCGCCCAGGCGACGCCCCAGGCCAAGGTCCTGTCCAAACCCGTCCACCTGCGCGACCTGGTGAACGAGGTCGAACGCATGATCGCGGCCTGACGAAAAAATCCGGAAAAAGAAGACACAAGCCCCTTGCGGCCCCCGCGAACTGCGGGTTATAGACGCCGCCTTCCCGCCCACCGGCCCATCAGTCGGCGGGCCGCAGAACAGGCGGACGCGTAGCTCAGCGGGAGAGCACTACGTTGACATCGTAGGGGTCACAGGTTCAATCCCTGTCGCGTCCACCATTTCTTCCTCAAAAATCAAGACGTTAGTGTTGGCGGTGACTTTGGCGCTGACCAGTTACTGGCCAGCTTCATGGTCGTTCGGGCGAGGTCGCAGACGGGCCATCACCACGGTTGGCGGGTTACGGCCAAAGCGAAGCCTTGCGCTGTTCGACCACCCTGAATGATCGGAAAGCCAGTCGCGCCTTGCGTACTTGCGCTGCCGTCCCGACTAACGCGTCGCTGATTTCACGACGGCTTAGATCCGACGAGGCTCCTACAATGACCTCTCGCAGTTGGAGATCAGCGTCGAATGGTCTGAAATACAGGCCGCCCGCGCTGGGCGTATCAAGACGCGCAAACAGCCGAACCTCGTCCTCGTATCGCCAGTGACTAAACTTGGTCGATAGGACCTTCAGCATGGCATCTCTTGCGGCAGCATCCTTCCGCCGGAGCAAATCAACGTCCGGCAGCGGGCGCTTTCGAACGTAGCTCACGACGGTCAGCAGGCCATCCGGAACATCGAAACCGAGGCACACGCCTCTGTGATGATCTGCGTAGTGGCTCCATTGGACCGGGTTTTTCCAGTTTCGGCTGAAACACAGAAGGCCGAACTGCGCTGCAAGCTCAGTCTTTGTATCAGCGAACGCCTTCCGCGTGGCCGGGTCTGGAGCACTCGGTCCGATAAACTCGAACGGATCGTTCAGGGCGGCGATCCTGGCAAGTTTCAGGCGGCGCCGACGAAGGTTCTCCAGTCCGAAGTTGGCAGGAAGAAAATGATAAACCCGCATGGTTTCCGCACCTGCCAAGCTTCGCAGCCACTTCTGACAATTCGGGCCGTCGGTCTTGGTATCCAGCATCGCAGAGTTAGCTAAAGGATTTTCCTTCCCGGACTGCTTGCGGACATCATTGCATCCGCCGGTGTGTCTGGGGATCATCGGCCTAGCGCCGGTCCGCGGTTCCTGCGGGCAGCTCGCGACAAGCTCAGGGGAGAGCGTCGATGTGTAATCTCTACAGCCTCTCGCACCGGCTGCAGGCGATCATTCAAATGGTCGCGGCCATGACCAAGGACATCGGTAACTTCGGGCCGATGCCAGGCATCTTCCCGGACTATTCCGCGCCGATCCTGCGCGCCCAGGCCGACGGCTCGCTGGAGCTGGCGCTCGCGCGCTGGGGCATGCCTAGCAGCAAGCGGGCCTTGTTCGAAGCCGCGACCAACCGGGCCGACAAGCTACGCGCCAAGGGCGGCGCGGTCGACTTCGACGAGATTTTGCGGATGGAGCCGGACAAGGGGACAACCAACATCCGTCGGACCGAGAGCCGTCACTGGTGGCCTTGGCTCGGACCGGAGAACCGTTGCCTGGTGCCTTTCACGTCCTTCAATGAGCCGGACCAGGTCAACCGAACCGACAGCGCCTGGTTTGCCCTCGCCGAGGATCGGCCGCTCGCCTTCTTCGCCGGCGTTTGGACGCCGCACGCCTGCGTTCGAAAGATCAGCACCAGCTGGGAAGAGTTCGAAGCTTTCGGCTTTCTGACCACCGACGCCAACGCCGAGGTCGCGGCCGTTCACCCGAAAGCTATGCCTGTGATCCTGACCACAGCAGAGGAGCGGGATGTCTGGATGCGCGCGTCTTGGGACGAGGCCAAGGCGCTGCAGCGACCTTTGCCGGATGGATCCCTGACGGTGATCCAGCGCGGCGGCAAGCGCGAGCCGCTGGAGGATCCGGCTTGAGCGACGACGACGAGGTGCCCCTGCGGCCGGTCGTTCAGTTCAGCGCCGGCATCGTGGACGGAGCCATCGCCTTAGAGTTGGTTTCCGCCGAGACGGTCGAACAGCTCCTTCTGATGGAAGGATCGGCGTCTCGCTATGTGCTGACGCCGGACGCCGCGATCGAGATTGGGCGCGCGCTGATCGAGCGAGGCGAATTGGCGAGGCGATCCGGGTCGCTAAACTAGGCGCGGTCGGGCGACAGCGTCTCCATGACCTCAAGGTCCGGGATGCCGAACAGCAGGGGCGCGACATACACCGTCTGGCGGATGGACTCAGCGAGCGCGCGCGCCCGCGTCATCGCGGCCTCGTACACGGTCCAGATCCTGGCGCGATCGAACGGCACGAAGTCTCCGTTGTCGTTGGCGTAGCCGACCGACCCGTTATTCAGGCGGCTTCCGAAGATCACGAACTCGGCGTCGGCATCAGGGTTGGTCGCGGTGCTCATGCGCATTCATATAGCACCACTCTTCCGGAACTTCCACAGAATGTTCCTGTTTCGTTCTTGAGATCGTTCCGTCGGTATGTTGGAAGCGATCTCGGGTCGGAGCAGCATGAGGAGAGACGGCGATGGGTGATGTTCCCACCTCCGAAACCATGACGCTCGACCGGTTGGTCGCTCATCTTTGGTCCAGTGGCGAACATGGGCGAAGCCATGTGCGCGCTCTGCTGTCTGCGATCGAAACGGTAGCGCCAGAAGCCGTTGATCAAGTCCAAGCGCGTCGGATCGGCCGCCTTCTGGGCTTGGCTCCGCTGTGATGGTCGCGTCCGGAGAACCCAAGCTTGCGCGCGAAGACATCGCACCGCCGGTCGGCCGCCGCATGGTTGTTCGATGCCTGGCGGAGACCTGCGGGCACGCAGCACTAATCGACCAGCGCCGGTATTTTTCGAGCGCCCGTGACTGGCCCCGAGAGGGCGCGTCGGATCGCTTCCGCTGCATATGTGGAAGCCGGCAGGCGACCGTTGCCTACACGCGCGACGCCTATGCGCGGGAAGGTACGATCCACCCGGCCGCTTTGGCGTTGTGGTTCTGAGATGACCGGCCGCAAGCCGCAGGAGCGAATCCTACATCTGCGTCGGTATCGTTCCCTGCCGAATGATGGGTCTCGAACGCTTTACTGCGTCCTGAGCTACTCGGGTGGCCTGTTCGACCATCTCAGTTTCGTGTCGCCAGGCCAGTATCCGGAATTCACGGGCGAGGAAGCCTGGATGCGGGTGCATTGGTGGTCAAAGGCCAAGCACAAGGTCGTCGAGCAAGTTGCCGACAAGACCGGCAAGCCGATGCCTAGCCATGGGACATAACCCCCGTTTCCGAATGTGGTCGAATGAGGACTGGCGGGGCTATTGCCCCACGATCGGCGACATGGCGCGCAGGGGCTGGCGGCTGACCGCACATTGTCAGCGTTGTGGGCTAACAATGGCTGCTGACGTCGACACCATCGCTAGACTGAAGGGACGGGGATGGAGCCCGTGGGGCAAGTCGGCAAAGTGCCGGCGGCTGTATTGCGCGGGCCGGATGACCCTGCGTGGTTACAGCCCAAGGGCCAATGAGTTCGTCAACATCTGACACGCCAGAGCGAGCGAACGACGCCATCGCGTTAACCCGTCACCGGGAAATATGTATAGCATACGCGATACAAGAATTCCTCACAGCATGGCCGGAGATCTCCATGACGGTTTCTTCGATCGCGACAACCACTGCGAGGCTCAGTCTTGCAGCCGCCACCGAACGGAACTTCGACAAGACAGGCTCTCCAGTCGAAAGCGGACCCCGTCCGACGGTCAGCGTCACTCTATCGAGAGAGGCGCAAGGGCTAGGCGAGGTCCCTCCGTCTGCGACTCCGGCTCAGTCGGCGCGCGCCAAACTAGATGCGGACTATGCTAAGGCGCGTGCTGACGGAACTTGGATCGTGTCGGACACGGCCTATGGCGGTCGCCATCTCAATGTCTCGGGCCTAACGGACGAGGAGTTGGCTGCGGTGAAGACCGACGCCGACGGACTCTTTAAAAAGAACGAGGAACAGACGGCTTGGGCTGAGTTGGGCGCCCGAGTCAGAGTGACCTTGGCGCCGTTCGCGTTGGGTGCGGGCCAAGATCCTCGCGCCTATCAGAGCGCAGTGCAGACGGCTTACAGAGCTATGTCGCCCGCCGTTCGCGAAGCTCTTGGTTGGGACCAAAGCATGCTCGATGCGAGTGAGAGGCTCGTCGAGAGCGCAGAGCAAGAGCTCGGTGAATTCGATCGCAAGTCCCTCCTTCAAAAGTTCATCGATCATCTGAAGGCGTTGCGTGCCGCAGGTCGCGAACGGCCATTAGATCTTGATGTGGACCAGCTGGTGGTCGACGACCCGATCATTTCGCCATCTCGTTCAGGTGGCGAGAGCGGGCCGGCACCTAGCCAAGTTCTCAACCGTCTCATCTAGGTGAATCGGAACATCCCAAGCGCTGTCCGCATCTCGTCGAGCGTCTGTTGGGTTGTCGCGGCAGCTTGCTGGGTGCCTGTCCGCAGCATATCCATTACAAGCCCTGGCTGCTGCGCGAGGGCTAATCGCTTCTCTCGAATGGGAGCGACCAGATTTTGCAGGCGCGCCTCCAATCGCCGTTTTAACGCCATGTCGCCCAGTCCACCCCGACGGTAGTGCGCCTTGAGGCTATCCACCTCTTCAGGGAACTCGTCGAAAGCGTCGAGGTAGGTGAAGACCGTGTTTCCCTCCACCCGACCGGGATCGCTGACGCGCAGGTGATCGGGGTCCGTGAACATGGCTCGGACAGCAGCAGAGATTTCCTCAGGTGAGGCCGACAGCGAGATCGCGTTGCCGGCGCTCTTGCTCATCTTCGCTCGACCATCGATCCCGGGAAGCCGGGTTACCGACGACAGGACGGGGGTGGCCTCCGGGAGGAGGTCTCTGTCGCATTGCCGATTGATGCGACGGACGAGTTCGTTGGACTGTTCGATCATCGGCAGCTGGTCCTCGCCAACTGGTACGGCTCCGGCCCTGAACCCGATGATGTCCGCTGCCTGCGCGACCGGGTAGCAGAGAAAGCCCGCGGGAATGTCCCGATGGAAACCTCTCTGGCCGATCTCCTGCTTGACTGTCGGATTGCGCTCAAGCCGGCTCACGGTGACGTAGTTGAGAAGAAGCATCGAAAGCTCGGCAAGGGCCGGAAGTTGTGACTGGACGCAGACGACCGACTTGGTGGGATCGATCCCCACAGCGAGATAGTCCAGCGCGACCTTCACCACGTTCTGGCCGATCACGTCCGAGCGGTCGGCATTGTCTGTGAGGGCCTGCGCGTCAGCGATCAGGATGTATTGAAGGTGATCCTCCTGAAGCTTCAGCCGGTTCTGCAGCGAACCGACGTAGTGACCGAGATGAAGCGATCCAGTTGGCCGGTCGCCTGTCAGAACGACAGGTAGAGTCGAGATTTTGGTCATCTGTGTTTCTCCGGGGATGAGACGTCGCAGTCCGGCCGGAGGGTCCTCGCGCATGACGATCCAGCCGTAGGCCGGCGGCGTCGTGCTGGGATGAGCATGAACGACCGCCCCTTATGAGAAGGGGCGCCACCAAGAGGATCTGTTCGTGGACAGGTTCATTGCGCCAACTAACACGGTCATGCCTCGCTTTTCAAACTGTAAAGCGATCGCTATATGAATAGCGATGCATTTCAGGGGTGGGAAATGAAAACGCCAAATCTTGCGGCCGTACTGGCCGTAACTTCAGCATTGAGCGCGTGTGCACCCGTCGTGGTCGGGGGGGCGCCTATCGCCTTGCCTGTCGGTCTTCAAGAAACCGCGCAAATCGGCACGGTGATGATGTCGAGCGCCACGTTTGATGCCGAAGGGGATTTCGCAGATACCTTCATGGAGGAAGTTCGCGAAGAGGTCGGTCGCTGCATGTGGGGGACGGCTCCCGTTGATCTGCGGGTACACCTCGAGGGGATGCAGCGATCGAGCAGAGCGGAAGCGTTGTTCGCCGGCAACGGGCGCTATTCGTTGAACGGAACGGTCGAGTTTGTCGATCCGGCTCGCAACAACGCAGTGCTCGGGCGGTATCCGATCCAAGTTACGGTAGAAGCCCAAGGACGGACCGCCAGCCTCATGGGCGACCGTCAGATGATGGTATCCGAAGCGTTCGGCCGAGCAGTCTGTGAAGAGGCGTTCGGCCGCAACCCGCGTGAGGCGGGCGGCCACAACGCGACACGCGGCTGAACGGCATTCCGTGTCGTCGCTGGCTGTCGTCCCCTACGGACGCTCGGTGAGCTGGCGACCGAGATGGACGACCGCAGCCTGATCGACGTCTGTGTTCGCCACTCGCCCGGACGTCTCGGTGATCGCCTTGACCCAGTCGCGGACCGGGGCATCACCAACTTCTCGGGCCAACGTCTCAAACTGCCTCCACGCCGCTTGGTAACGAGCCGGCGCGTTGCTTTCATCGCTCTCCAAATCATCCGGACCGAACGAGAAAGGCCCCGGGGGCACAAAGCTAGGATCATGTTCGGCCCGGCGTCGATCTTCGGGTGAGAGCTGACGCAATAAGGCTTCACGCTTAACCGCGACCCCGCCCCAGCGATCCAGGGCGACGGCGACTGTGCTTCGGGCCAAGGAGTCCTCGCCATCGGCGGCATGTTGATCGGCATGGGTCGGGCTAAGCGCTCGGGTGACTTGCCGCCCGACCCATTCAGCGTGACCCTCATGGAACCAGCGCGGCGTCACGGCGCCGGCGTGCTTCTGGAAGGCGTGCACCTGTTCGTGGGGGATGGTCACGTTCAGACGCGTCAGGGCGGCGTCATCAACAGCGCCATGCGCAGTGGTGACGATCGTCCAGCGGGTTTCGCTTCCGTCGCGGGGCGGCTGGTAGGCTGCATCGGTTGTGAAGGCGACCGACGCCCATCGAGCTTCAGATCGCACATCGGCTGTCTTGTAATGCAAGAGCCGCAACTGGGCCCCCAGACACGGTGCGAACCGAGCCGCCGCTGTCGCGGAGGGGGCGTCGTGGAAGACGGTCATCCAAGCGCCGGAGACCTCGTCGCGCACGGTCAGCCCTGGCAAATCGCCAGGCGCCGCCGGGCGCGGCTCGATGTGAATCCCGTCGATCACGTGCGAGCCGGGCGCGGCGCTACAGGCCAGCCGCGCCTGGTCGAGGAATGTTGGCTGCGCCGACACATCCGGTAGGAAAAGAGATGTGAGTGTCCAGACGAGGGAGGAGATCATCTGCGTCTTTGGTCTCAGCCTAGGTCATTCGGATGGAGATCTTGCCGACGGTCCGGCCAGCCTCGCTCAGCTGATGTGCTTGGGCGATCTGATTCAGATCGAACTGCGCGTGCTCGTGAGGCCGCAGTCGCCCATCGGCCAACCAACGCGCCATGTCGGCCACGTCTGCGGCGCCGCCGAGACCGCCAATCAGGCCGGTGATCATTGTGTAGCGGCCGGAGATAGAGCGACCGATCAACCGGCTCAGAAGTTTGGGCAGATCCGAAAGTCGAGCGTCTTCGCCAGGGCGGTCCGGGCTTACCGCAGGCAAGGCGGCCGCCGCGTAGTGACCCTTCGGCGCCAACAGGTTGGGCGCGAGGGCGCTGTAGTATCGCTCGTCGCCGACCGCGTCGACGATGAGGTCGAAGCCTCCGGCCCACTGCGGGTGAGCCGCTGCGATCGCCTCGGGTGGCGTGCGGTCGTATGCGATCACTTCATGGGCGCCGCAGCTCAAGACGAATGGCGCGTTGCGACTGCTGCAAACGCCGACGACATGTGCAGCCCCAAACACTCGGCGCGCCATTTGGACTGCCAGATGCCCGACGCCGCCCGAGGCGCCGATCACCAAGACTCGGGCGTCTGTCAGTTCACCCCGCCGAGGTCCGGCGCGTAGACAGGCCAAGGCAATCTGACCAGCGAACGGTACGAGGGCCGCGTGAGCATGCGCCACGGTAGCGGGCTTCAGGGCGATTGCGGAGGCTTGACGCACAGCCATGCGCTCGGTGTAGGCGCCACTCAGACGACGGGCGCCGAACACTTCATCCCCGACCCGGAATCGATCGACGCCGGAGCCGACCCCGATCACGACGCCCGAGTAGTCCAGTCCCAGCACAGGATGGCGACCTATTAACAACCGCCAGATCGGATGGGGCAGTCCCAGGCCGGCGCGCATTTTCCATTCGATCGGATTGACGCTGCTGGCATGGACGCGGACCAGCACGTCGTGGCAGCCGATCTTGGGACTGGGCGCAGCCTGCAGCACAAGCTGCTCGGGTCCGCCGAACCGCTTGAGCACGGCGGCACGGCCGCCCGGGCCGCAAGGCCCAGCAGTCCACTCAAATGTAGCGCAGTCGCTATACATAAAGGGGTTCTACCGGTGGAGACACCAGCGGTAAAGTGTGGCGCTGCGCCTCAGTCGGCAGGCCAGCCGCAGCAGGCGGCGAACGCATCGGTTACCGCCGCAATATCCTTCTTGGAAGTCCAGGTATGATTTGGGGCCAGAGCAAAGCGGGAGACGAGATAGCTGAGGTTCAAGGCAAAGAAGACGCCGGCCAAGGCCATGGCGTCCAAGCGCGTCGAGCAAAGACCGAGGCGTTGCATCTGCTCCAGGTGATTGGCCAAAGGCTGGAAGACGCCCTGTGACCATCGCGATCTATAGCGATCTGTGAACGCTTGATCGCGAAGTAGCTCGCTGAAGACGATCCTGTAGCTGTCTTGTGATTTTCCCGCCGTCTCTACGCGCTCTGACAAGAAGTCGGCGTGCCAACGTCGGAACTCCAATACATTGAACGGCTCGGGGTCGTGGATACGTCCGAACGCGGCCAGACGCATGAATTCGATCGAGACCTCTTCGATCGCAGCCTGGTTCAAGGCCGCCTTGTTTCCGAAGTGTTTGAACAGGGTACGTTCGGTCGTCTCCGCTAAGTCGGCGATCTCCCGCGTCGAGCCGCCATCGCCGCCGCGCTCGGCCAGCAGACGAATCGCCGCTTGCAGGATCGCCTGGCGCTTTTCGAGCGATGGCGCACGACCCCGTCGCCGGGGCGAGGCGATGGCATTGTCCATAAATATAGTCCGTGCTATACAAAAACGGTTAGGAAGGTTCGAGCCGAACCACACCTCGAGTTCGGAGACCTTCTTAGGCTAGGCCCAGAAATGCAATCGAAGCCCCTCGCAAAGCGTATCGCCTCCACATCGGCAACCGCCGCGAGCTGTACTTCGGTCGGCACTCTTATGGCCAAGCTGCCCCGCCTGCCGGTTCGAAACGCGGGTGTTCTGGCGGTTGCGGTTTTCACCTTACAGTTCGTCAGCCCAGCCTCAGGCAAGGCCTCCGCGCCTGACGCCGTTTCGGGACTGCGGGTCGAGGTATCCGCAAACGAGATGTTGGGCCGCGGTCGACTAATCCTGTTTGTCCGACGCGCGACCAATCCAGCGGCCACGGCCGTGGACGGAAACGCCTTCGAGCGTGACGGCCTCCAGCTGGCGGCGCGCAACGTCAGTTTTTCAGTGCCACGAACGGTCGTGGTCGACGATGCGGCCGATGCTTGGCCGGGGCCGCTTAGTTCGCTGGCCCCTGGGGACTATGTGGTTCAGGCGGTCTTCGATCGGGACTTCAACTATGCCTACTCCGGTCGGGGCCCTGGCGACGTTCTGAGCCGCGTCGCCACTGTCCGGATCGGTGAGACGACATCGGCTCTTTCGCTCGAGCTGACCGATGTGATCCCTGAGCTGGCGCCCTGGCATGGCCCATGGGGTCCTGTCGCCCCACCCGAGGAGCTGGCCTTCATCCAGCAGAACACGCGCCCGCTAACTGTGCCTTCTGAGCGCCTGGGCCGCTTCTGGGGCCGGCCGATCTCGCTGAACGGTCTGGTCGTCACGCCGCTAGACTATGATCAAACGCAGGATCGTCTTCCGGTCGTCTACTTCACCCACGGCTTCGGCGGCGGCATGGCCTCGCTGCAGGATACGGCGGCGGGTCTTGTGCGACAGATGAAGGCCGGCGTTCTTCCGCGCCTGATCTGGGTCCTGCTGGACCAAAGCGGTCCGATGGGCACCCACGAGTTCGCCGACAGCTTGAACAACGGCCCATGGGGGGCGGCTCTCACCCAGGAGCTGATACCGGTCATCGACGACCGTTTCCGTACCCAGCGGAGACGGAACGCCCGGTTTGTCATGGGGCATTCTTCGGGCGGGTGGGCGGCACTGTGGCTGCAACTCGAATATGCCGACATCTTCGGCGGCGCGTGGGCGACGTCTCCTGATTACAGCGACTTCTCCAACTTCGGCGGCGTTGATCTGACAGCTCCGGGGGGCCGGATGAAAGGTCTGAACTTTGCGCGCGCCGAAGCTGTGCTGGGCGCCTATGGCGGGCAAAACACTTCCTTTGAGGCGGTCTGGTCACCCCGAGGTTCCGACGGCATGCCGGCGCCATTGTTCGATCGGGAAACGGGTCTGGTGGATGCGCAAGTTGCTACTTGGTGGCGAGACCACTGGGACCTGACTGAGAAGGTTCGCCGTGAATGGGTGAACAACGCTGCATACCTGGACGGCGCGATCCATGTCGTGGTGGGCGAGAATGATGAGTTCGCCCTCGATGACTCCGCCCGCGACTTGGAGCGGGCAATCACTTCGGTCTCTGGTCGGGCTTCGTTCAGATACCTACCCGGCAAGGGGCATTTCGACCTCTACGTGGAGGGCGACGAGCGGGCCGCGTTGCGGCGTGTCATGGCGTGGGAGATGGCGGATCATGCTCAGCGCCATCCCTAGTGCCGATCTGCGCTTGATGACGCCGACCTCGTTGGCCGGCGTCGCCAAGCAGCCCTTAGTCGAGCGGCAGATCGTCAGCGTGCAGCGTCGAGACGGCGTCCCGAATAACCTGATGCCGATCGGTGTTTCGCTCGAAGTAGGCCAAGGTGATGAGCTGGACCGATGCAGGGCCTTTGGCGGTATCGAAGTAAGCCGGATTGATCGTCGCCATGTAGAGGTCGGTGTCTTCGCAGCGCTTCAAGATGGTCCTGCGGGTCGCGGCGCATGCCGTTTCCTGTCGCTCGGCCGGCGACAGCGTCGCCAGCTCGGCCGCTGCGCCGGGAGTGCCCATGTACTCCAGGTAAGATTGGCGACTCATGGGGATGAAGAGCGGGACGCCCGGACGCGATCGAACCAGAACGGTCTGGTCGCCTTCGCGATAGACCTCGAATCCATTTTGCTGGGGCAATGGCGTCATCGGCAGCTGCACGTGTCCGCGGTAGTCACCGGCATCCCGCAGAACCGCAGCCAGCGGATCATTGGTTCGCAAGGTGAGACCCGGTCCGCACTGGCTCGCCGGTTGGCCGTCTCTGGACGGACAGTCGGAGCCGCCTGTGATCGGCAAGGTCACCAGAGTAAGCGCCTGACCCTGGAGGAACGGTCGGTCAGGCGTGCTGCGCGCTTGAACCGAATTGCGCAGCGAGAATCCGTCGAGAGCGGCGAAGCGTTCTTGCCGATGCAAGATGCTCAACAAGGCCCGAAGCCGTTCATGCATTCGGCGCCCATCCGACGCCCGCACGCGTATGTCGCTGACTTCGGTCGTCGCGGAAACGTTCACGCCCCGCTGGCCGGCATGCGCGGTCGCCGAAGGGCCTTGCCCACCGCCGCGCACTCCAGTTCGAGCAGAGGCCTGCCGCTGGCTCGTGGCGGGTCGCTCGTCACGCGGACGCGTCGTTTCATCAATCACGCTCGTCACGCTGCGCTCGACCGTTCGTTCTGCCAGTCGTCCCAGTACACGGCCGAAGTCTTGAGCAGATGCGGACGTAGTTGTGGCAGTGGTCAACAGGGCAGCGATTGCACTGACTATCACGCGGTGTCGGCAGACTCCGGACGTCGGGTTCGGTGGGGTGGGCATCGGGCTGCTCATTCCTGCAAGGTTGGGGGTGAGCGACGCTGTGACCAAATTAAAGTAAGTCGTCAATATGTGATGTTAGTGCAACTAACATCGGAGCAGGCTGGACCGTTAGAAACCCCGCCAGCACTGGCATTAATGGGCGCTGTTGCACCTTATCCGACCGATCGACGAGGTCGGTCGATCGATCAAAATGCGCTCAGATGGTGCGCGGAATCGAATTCATGTTGCGAACGGGATTTCGATGTTATAACCACTAACATCATGACCGGCACACGCACCTACAACTCGGATCTTCGTCGCGAACAAGCGGAGGGTACGCGGATGCGAATCCTCGATGCCGCAGCGCGGATTCTCGAGCGCGATGGCGCCGACGCGGGCATGACGAACCGCAAAGTCGCCGCAGAAGCCGGCGTGACCGAGATGACTGTGTATCGCCACTTCCCAAGCCGAGCTGTGCTCGACGAGGCGCTTTGGCGTCACATCAACGACAAGCAGGGCGTGGCGGGTGGTTTCCCCGACCGCTTCGAGGCGATGATCGAGCGACTCCCCGAGCTCTTTGCGTCCTTCGACGCCAACCCTGCTCACATCACGAGCACCGTCACCACGCCGACTGGCCGCGAGATGCGCGCCAGCCAGGATGAGGTCCGGCGTGCCGCCTTCCTTGCGGCGGTCGCTGAGGGTGCTCGTGATCTCCCTGTCGAAGATCAGCGGCGAGCCGCCGCTGTCCTTCAGCTTTTGTATTCCGCCTATGCCTGGATCTCACTGCGCGAGCAGTGGGCGCTGGAAGGGACCGATGCCTCCGCCGCGGTCCAGTGGGCGGCGCGTACCCTTGTGAAAGACCTTGAACAACGCGGCTCGACGCCGCTCCTCCCCCCGCACGAAACCTAGAGACCTTCCATGATTGCCCACTTCTCGCTCCCCGCCCGCGACCCCCAAAGCGTGGCGGCGGTTTTCGCTGACCTCATCGACGGCGTCGCCATGCCGTTCCCGGTCGTTCCCGGCGCTTGGGTCGCCATCGCCAAGGATGGCTCGGGCACCGGTATCGAAGTGCTGCCCGAAGCGTCCGCCCACAACCAAGGTGACGGGGATGCTGACCCGTCGCGCAAGGCCAACGGCCCGGAAGTCATGCCGTGGGAAGTCCAGATCCGACAGGACGGCGCCGCGCAGGACGCCAGCGGTTTTCACGTCGCGCTGACGAGCCCGCTGTCGGCCGAGGAGATCGTGACGGTCGCTCGCGCCCAAGGTTGGCGAGCCGTTACCTGCGATCGCGGCGGCGTCTTCGATTTGGTCGAGGTCTGGGTTGAGAACCGTTTCCTCGTCGAAGTGCTGCCCCCGGCCGGCACGGATCGCTACATGGCTTTCTACAATCCGGAAGTCGCGGGGCAGATGTTCAACATGGCGCCGCCAGCATGAGCGCTCTTCCCGCAGCTCTCTGGCTGATGCTGCTGGCGTTTGCCGCCGCGGGCCTTGCGATCGTTTCGATCAAGCTCCGCTAGATCCTCTTCAAAAACCTGGCGCGCCATCGACGCTTGTTCGCAAGCGAGCGATGGCGCGCGCCTGAAAGGCGCCTCTAATGAAGTACCCCGCCCTTGCCACCGTCGCTACGGCAGTTGTCAGCGCGTCCCTCTGCGGCGCGCAGCCTGCATCAGCTCAGGATTTTGGCCGCATGCTGGGCAGACTCGCCGAGCGAACTGCCGAACGCGCCGCGCGGAATGCTGCTGACGAGCTGACCCGCCCACGTGATGACAGTGACGCACCTGGCCGCTCCGACGCAGCCGAAAGCAGGAGCGGCGCGCCCGCCCCTCAAGATCGTGCCGCCCCGGCTGTGACGCCCGCGCCCCAAGGTGTGGAGCCTTGGCCGATCAACGCCGGACATCGCGCCGTCGTCCGGCCGACCCAGTTCGCCTTCTCCCCCGAGATGATCGCCCAGAAACAGCGGTTCACGGATGCAAGTCGATTCCCGTGCAACACTTGCGAGGGTTCGGTGGACATCGACTCCTGGCGCCGTGCTCTTCAGCCGATTCCTGACACCTACTCCGCGTGGTCGGAAGTGATCGCGCCCTGGACGGTCGGGCGCGTAATCGACTGGCGCGGTACGGTCGTCGATGGTCGGATCACCGTCTTGAGCGAAGTCCCGGTCGGCGGCTTCCAATGTCGCCAACTGCGTCACCGCATCAGTACGCGAGGTCCGAATCCGGTCGTGACCGAACGCCCGGGACTGGTGTGCCTGGGCAAGCGAGACGCCTACTCGGGCGCCGAGACCTGGCACGAAGTGTTCTGATGAAGCTTCCATATTTCATCATCGGGGCGATCTTCGCCATCGGCGTGTCCTTCGCAGAGCCGGCGGCTGCGCACGATGCTCGCGCTGGCATCGGACGGTCGAAAGAGACGCCTGTAGGACGACCGCTTGAGTTGCCCGACGGGATTGTCGTCAGCGAGCCCATCGGGGCCTACATTGAAGATCACTGCTTCCCAGAGGAACAGGAAGTAAGGCCGCAGGAAGGGCATGGCGCGAACATTCAACTGTGCCTTGGCTTCTCGAATACGCTGCCGACGCCTGTCACGATCAGCCTCCCCGCCGGATTGATCTTCGTCAGCTTCGATACGCGCAGTCAGAACGGTCTGCTCATCCAAACCGAGGCCTTCGAGGTGCCACCGGGTGATAACCCGTACTTCGTGAGCTTGTCCCTCCAGTGCCTCAACGCGAGCCGGAGCACAGGGCGAGCACGCGACACATACCATGTGGGTCCGATCACGCAGGACGAACCCATCACTCAACTTATCCGAATGCTTGATGGCAAAGCGCTGACCGATGAGCACATTCCCGCGGTGCAGAATGCGCTGTGGTCAGTGACCGATGGCGACGGCCTGCTGCCTCGAGACCGGGATGCCCTGGAGGCCATACAATGACGTTCTTAAGGGTACTGCTGGCTCTGCTTTTCAGTGTCGCCATATCTGGCGTTGCACTGGCGAACCCAAGCGATCCTCGCCCGGGCATCGGTCGCTCAGACGAAGATCCCGTCGGCAAACCGTTCGAGCTGCCCGCCGGATTGGTTCTGCAGGAGCCGATTGACGGTCATGACCGGGATCGCTGCAAACGTGAGGGCGAAGCGACCGATCTCAAGATTGGCCACGGAACCAGTGTCGACGTTTGCCTCAGTTTCACCAACACCACGCCGGAGCCCATCCAGGTCAGTTTGCCTGCCGGCCTGATCGTGGTTTCGATCAGCGACGAGACTCAGAACGGCTTGCTGATCATCACCGAGACGTTCGAAGTCCCCCCTGGCGACGATCCTTATTTTGTCAGGCTTGGACTTCACTGCCTCAACATCGGACGTGCGCCGGGAGGCGCGCGCGACTTCTTCAAGCTCGGCCCGGTCACCGAAGATGAGCAGCTCCTGAGCGTCATCGCACTTCTGGATGGTCTTAAGATCAGAGACGATCTCGATGATCATATCGGAGTGCAGGACTACGTCTGGAACGTCTCGGACAACCAACGTCTGTACGACCACGATCGAGCCTGGTTGGCGAGCCTCCAGAACCGCTGAGCCTCCTAAGTTTTCATCGGGACCGCGCTGACCCGACGACGCGCGCTGTGCTCCCCCGCAGCCCGTGATTTCCCGCGCCCAACACTTTCATCGAGAAAAACTATGAAATCCTTCTACTTCGCGACCGTCACGGTCGCGGCCCTTCTTGCTACGCCTGCTTTGGCTCAGGACCGGGCTGGTTCTGTCGGAGTCAACTACAGCAACGCCAATCTCGCAATCGAAGACAGCGATACCGATGCTGACATCTGGACGGTCGATGGCACGGTCGCTCTCCCCGTCGCCGACTGGACGGTTACGCTGGACGGCGTGGTCGACAAGGCGGACTCGGACGCCGGCGACACGACATTCGGCGGTGGAGCCGTTCACCTGACCCGCACCTTCGGCTCGGACATCCGCTTCGGCGGTTTCGTCGGCGCCGATGGCCTGGGCGATGGGGACCAGTCTTGGCTGGGCGGCCTGGAAGCTCAGAAATACCTTTCCAAGGCGACGCTGACTGCGCAGACCGCCTATACGTCGGTCGACGACCTGGACATGGATGTCTGGACGCTCGGCGGCGAGGCCGCCTTCTACCCGATGGCGCGCCTGCGTCTGCACATCGACGCGACCTATAACGGCGTCCAGATGGCAGACGAAGACGTGGATGCCTGGTCCTACGGAGCCGGCGCCGAATACTGGCTCCCCAACACCGCATTCACGGTGGTCGGCGACTTCAATCGCCTCGAATGGGAAGCGGTCGAGATCGATACTTGGACGATCGGGCTGCGCTTCAACTTCGGAGGCGACCTCCAGGAACGCGACCGTAAGGGCGGAGCCCTGCGCTTCAACCCGATGATGCGCACCCTGAATGCCTTCGGTAGTTCGGGCGGCGACGACGACACCGAAGTTCCCGAAGGCCCCGGCGGTCCGGTCTAGCGACCTGGAGATCCGGGCGGTCTCTGCTGCCCGGATCATTCCCTCTGCAGCGCACGAATCTTTCAACCCACTTTCGAAAGGAGCTCTCCGTGGCCCCTATCATCGATCATCTTTTCAATCCTGCGGGCCGGATCGGCCGCAAGACCTTCATCGTTTCCGCGGCGGGTTTTCTCGCGCTTGGCATCGTCTGCACGGTCGTCCCCATCGCTGGACAGATCGTGTCGCTCGCCATGCTGTGGCCGTGGACGGTCATCGCCATCAAGCGATTGCACGACATGAATCGCAGCGGGACGCTGGCGATCGTGATGGCAGTCGCCAGCGCCTGTCTTGGTGCGGTCGGCTCACTCGTCGCCGTGCTGGCCCTGAACCCGGCAGTGTTCCTCGCCGTCGCCTCGGTGATGGCAATCGCCGGTCTCGTCGTTGGGTTCGCCGCCCTGGCGTTCATCATCTGGCTGGCGATTGGAGTCGGAAGCCAAGGCTCAAATCGGTTTGGCTATCCCGAAACGAGCTCAGTCTTCTCGTCTTCAAAGGCTTGATGATGATGTCTCGTCGAGCGTCGTCTTTCACAGCTTTCTTAGTCAGTCTTCTGCTTGTCGGAGCCATTGCGTCGCCGGCCTTGGCGTCGGGTGCATCGCAAAGCCGTGACGGTCGCCGGGGCATCGGAGATGTTCCAGGCGACCCCGTGGGAGCCGAGTTTGCCTGGCCGGCGGGCATAGTCGTCCAAGAGCCGATCGACGCGTTCGACGAAGATCGTTGCGGTGCGGAGGAAGACCGGCCTCTGAAAGCCACCGGAGCCAGCGGAAACGTGCGGCTTTGCCTGTCGCTGATCAACACGACGTCTCGGCCCATACAGGTGCGCCTGCCCGCGGGACTGATCTTCGTTTCGCTCGACACGGAGAGCCAGAACGGACTCCTTCTGCAAATCGAAACTTTTGAAGTTCCGCCCGGCGACATGCCTTACTTCGTGGACGTCGGGTTGCAGTGCCTCAACGCCGGCCGATCTCCGGGATTCATTGGTGACCGCTACAGGCCGGGACCAGTCACCGAGGACCCCGCGCTTCTAGATTTTGTCGCACTCATTCAGGACAAGGCCCTGACGTTGGAGAACGCCGCCGTAGTGCAAGACACGCTGTGGCGGATCACGGATGGCGAGGGATTGACGGCGGCTGATCGACGCGAGCTTGCCCGGCTTGAACGCCGGCCTTCAGACCCATCGTAAGCGAGCGGGCGAGTCCAATGGGAAAGACCAACGCGTGTGCGCTTCTCAACCTAACCTCAGGCTGCCTGTGCGCCTTGCTGTTTGCGGCCGGGGCGCCCGAAGCCTGCGCCCAGGAACCGTCTCGCGTCGTGGCCATCACCTTCGACGATCTGCCCTATGCCGGCCGGATCGGCGAGAGCCCCGGCGCGCTGTCAGTAGACGATGTAGCGGCATTGAATGCGCGTGTTCGATCAGTTTTGGCCGAGGCTCGAGCGCCGGCGACGGGGTTCGTTGTCGAGCAGACCGCGGCCGGCTTGGGCGAGGCGCGCTGGGCGGTCCTGCGCGAGTGGACTACCGGCAATCTGACCCTAGGTAACCACAGCTACTCCCACAGCGACATAAATCAGCTGACGTCGGGGCAGATCGAAGACGAAATCGTAAGAGGAGAAATCTCGATTAGACCCCTCATGGTCGCAGCGGGAAAACCGCTTCGTTTCGTGAGATTCCCCCAAAATCACACAGGGGACACAGAGGCCAAGCGTGACGCGATCTCCGCAATGTTGTCGGCGAGGGGTTACATAGCCGCGGCCTCAACGATCGATACTTCCGACTATCAGTTCGAGGCTGCCTACTCGATCGCGCTCGCCGCAGAAGACGAGGAATGCGCGACAAGGATCCGGGAAGCGTATCTCGCCTTTTCTGCGGCCAAGATTGATTACTACGTCGCTCTCAATCTCGAAGTACTCGGTCGCGCTCCTGCCGAGATTGCGCTCCTGCATCTCAATCAGATCAACGCCGACACGCTGCCAGAACTTCTCGACCTTTATCGCGCGCGAGGCTTCGGCTTTGTCTCTCTTGAGACTGCTCACGCTGATCCCGCCTACGCATCGCCTAACACCTTCGTATCGCCCTATGGGCCGATGTGGGGCTACCGTTGGGCTAAGGACCAAGGCGTTCGCGTGGACGGGTCAAAGGATTCCGATCCCCCCGCCTGGCTGGCCGCCTATGCAACCGGCGCATCGCATTGCGGGGACGCGCACCAGTCAATCGGTGCTGGAGAGACGCAGGCAGGAAATCTTCTTCAACACACCTCCTTTATAGCTAGGACACGCCAATGATCACCCTCGCCATTGCGGCATCGCTAGCCCTAGCTTGGCCCCAGACCGAGACTCCTGTTTCGATCCGTTCCGAACCAGCGCCATTGCATGGCACGCTTCTGGAACCTTTCGGCGCTGCACGAGCGGTGGCAGTGATTTTGCCGGGCTCCGGACCCACAGATCGGAACGGTAACACGGCCGCTGCAGGGCTGGTGGCGCAGCCCTACGCTCTTCTCGCCGAAGCACTCGCCGCTCAAGGCATCGCCACCATTCGCGTCGACAAGCGGGGCGTCGGCGAGAGCGCGGCTGCGGCGCCCAGTGAGGCCGACTTGCGCTTCGATGATTTGGCTCGTGATGCCCGGGCCTGGGCGGAAGAGGCGGGGGCACGCACCAATCAGCCGTGCGCTTGGCTCATCGGACACAGCGAAGGCGCGACGGTGGGTCTGGCTGCGGTGCGGCAGGCGACGGATAAGGTCTGTGGCGTCGTTCTGATCGCTGGACCTGGCCGACGCGCGGGGATCGTGCTTCGCGAGCAGCTCCAACGGCAACTGCCCGAGCCGATGATGGCGCAGGTGGACACCGCACTGACGGAACTCGAGGCCGGGCGGGCAACGGCCAGCATTCCGGGACTTGAGTCTCTCCTCAGACCTTCGGTCCAACCGTATCTTATCTCTTGGCTGGCTATGGATCCCCAGGCTCTGGCGGCCGCCTATCAGGGGCCGATGCTCGTAATGCAGGGCACCACGGATCTGCAGGTCACGATGTCGGATGCTGAGGCGCTCCACGCGGCCCAGCCCGCATCGAACCTGGTTCGCCTCGAAGGCGTGAACCACGTCCTCAAATCCGCGCCGGCGGATCGGGCAGCCAATGTCGCCACTTATCGCGATCCGGCGCTGCCCTTGGCGCCCGGCGTGGCAGAAGAAGTCGGCAAGTTCATCTTGCAGGACCGCTAACAGCGGCATGACCGGGAGCCGAACGGGGCTCTCGGGCCAGTCTCAGCATCGGAATCGAACTCGTGAAGATCGTCAGAACACTGATCCTTGCAGCTCCTTTGGTACTCCTGAGCGCAGGAAGCGGTCAGGCTCAGTCCTTCAATCCCGCAGACTTCAGAACCTTGGGCGCCGAGCCTGCCGGTGAGGTTCTCGTGCTGGCCTCACCAAATTTGTCCAGGGTCGGACCGGACTTCGATGCGGCCACCCTCGAGCCATTGCTGGAGCGTCTTGCCCGGTTCAATCCTGCGGGGATCGCCGTGGAACAGCTGTCAGGCGAAAGTCTCCATCGCCTGCAGGCCTATGAGGTGCTCTACCCAGAGTCCGCCGAGAGCTTTGGCGGCCGCCAGCTCCAGCTCGCCGACATGGCGAAAGCTACGACGGGCCTGAGCCTGGTTAGGGCTGAGGGGCAGGCTCGCAGGCTCCTGAAAGATTTGGATCAAACCGTGGCACCGAGCCAGAGACGCCGGCTCACCGCCATCTTCGCGGCGTCCGGAGACCTCGGGTCGGCGCTGGTTCAGTGGCGCCGTTGGGGTCCCGATGAACGGCGGCCCGGCGACGGTGTCTCGGCCGATCTGGCTGCTGCTCTGGATGACGTTTGGATCCGGCACAACGAGGTCTGGCGGGTCGGCGTGGAGTTGGCCGTGCGCCTGAAACTCGAGCGCCTTCACTCGATTGATGATCACGATGCTGATGACCTGATGACACCGGAGGTGGTCCGCGATCTGACGACCGCGATTAGCCAGAACCCGGGCTTTCAGGCCGTGATGAGTGACCCCTTCATGGTGGCGCTTCAGGGCGAAGGCGATCGCCTGTCATCGGCGTCCGCTGCGCTGGAGCTTTATCGCGATATGAACAGCGAGGGCTTCGGCCGGCGAGATGCCGAACTCCAGTGGCTGACCATGCTTCGAGAACCGATCCCGGGAGACGCGGGTCGCATTCGAGTCGCTGAGTGGGAAGCCCGGAACCTGCGCCAAGTCGCCCACATCCGCGAAGCGGCTGCAGCCTATCCCGGAGAGCGACTGCTCGTCATCGTCGGTGCGTCTCACAAGGCTTGGTTTGACGCGTATCTCGGAATGATGACTGACCTCGTTCCGGCGGACGCGGCGTTGGTGCTCGCGAATGACGGCCAGGGCGCCGGCTCGGATCGGTCTGGAGCCGATCGCCTTGAGGTCGAATAATGGGTCGCGATCTTGAAGACGCTGTGACGTCGGGATCTGATTCAATCCCGAAGGCCAATCCCGATGGTTGGCTCTCATCCTTGAAGATGACGCGGGACTATCTGAGCGATCCCTTGGGCACGATGCGGTCGATCCACGAACACCACGGTGGCGTGGCGCAGATGAACCTCTTCGGGATGAAGGCGGTGGTCCTTCTAGGACCGCTCGCCAACGAACTGGTCCTGCTTAACCGCGACAATGCGTTCTCGTCCGAGATTGGTTGGACGCCGGTCATCGGTTCCACGTTCCCGAATGGCCTCATCTCGCTGGATGGGAACCATCATCGGGAAGACCGCAGAATGATAGGCGCGGCGTTCAAGCCCGAGCCAATGCAGGTCTACCTGAAAGCGATGGGGGAAAGGTTTTCGAATGAGATCCGCGCCTGGCCCGAACAGCTGACGTTCTATCCCGCCATCAAGCAGCTGACCTTGGCGTCGGCGGCGCGGGATCTGCTGGGCTTGTCGCTGGGAGCCGAAGTCGATGCAGTCAGCCGCGCGTTCGTTTCGATGCTGGGAGCCTCTGCGGCACTGGTTCGCCATCCCCTACCGGGCAACGCCCTTTGGCGAGGCATCAAGGCGAGGGGCCGGCTGAAACGGTTTCTTCTCGACGAAATTCCGCGGAGGCGGGTGAACCCGGGTCGCGACATCTTCAGCACGGTCTGCAACGCGACTGACGACGAAGGACGGGCCATGGCCGACGAGGCGATCGTCGATCACATGAACCTCTTGCTGATGGCGGCGCATGACACGACCACGTCCGCACTCACGTCCATCGTCTATCTTCTGGGACGCCATCCCGAGTGGCAGGCCTACGTCCGCGACGAGTTGCTCGCCTGGCGAGACCAAGGTGACCTCTATGCCGGGCTCCGCGATCTGAAAGTCACCGAAATGGTGCTCCATGAAGCGTTGCGGCTCTATCCACCCGTCGCGTCGTTACCGCGAGGGCTCGTCAAGGATGTTGAATTCGGCGGCTGTACACTCCCGACCGGCTCGGCGGTGGGCATTCACATCCTGCATACCCACTACATGCCTGAGCTTTGGCCCGAGCCGACGCGCTTCGATCCTCTTCGCTTCTCTCCCGAGCATGTACGCACGCGCCACAAGTACGCTTGGATCCCATTCGGGGGTGGAGCGCACATGTGTCTCGGGCTGCACTTCGCATCGATGCAGGTGAAGCTTTTCCTCTCGGATCTGCTTCGGGAACGGACGATCGTCGTGAGTGCGGATTACGAAATGGACATGCAGTGGATTCCTATTTCGAAGCCGCGGGATGGGCTGCCAATCTCGCTGGCGTTGCGTTGAGAAATTCAATGAGCGCTGTAGGACCAGCCAGCGAGTAGGACCGCAATGCGCTTCAGTCCAACAACCCAACTTCAAAACGAAGTACAACCGAGGCGAAGGTGCTTGGCAATCTAGACGACAGTCTGCCCAGTGTCGTATTTGGACGTCGGGAGGGCTTATGGTTCAGCGTCTTACGCGGCGAGAGATTCAGTGTGTCCGGCTCGCCGGCGAAGGGCGTTCCAACAAGGAGATCGCTCGCGATCTCGCGCTGTCGCCGAGTACGGTGAACAATCACCTCACCCATGCGTATGCCAAGTTGGGTACATCGGATCGGAGCACCGCGGCGGCGATCGCCGCTAGTGACTACCCAGATTTCTCCCGGTTCCAACCCAGTCCCGTAGCCCCCAGCCGGGATGTTGTGCTCCCTCCAACCACGCCGGGTTCTGACCATGGCGACGGGGGTGACACGACTGTCCCATCGAACTGGTTTCTGCCGCCACCTCCAAAGCGGCGTTCGACCAGAGCGCTGGCCATTCTGGTTCTCGCCATCGTCGCTGCGGTCGCGACGATCGGGATGGTGTCAGTTGTCGGGGCCGGGATGTCGGTCTTCGCTGGCCACGCTCCGTCGAACGCAATCCTGGCGCCGGAAAATAAGGGCGGGGAAGCCAGATGACGAACATTCGCATGGGTGCACGCGTTGCACGCAATCTTCAGACGACCGAGCACGCGGTAGACGCAGCCATGGTCGCGACGAGCTGTCTCATTCAGACAATGCTAGAAGCGCGCGCTGATGCGCGCCTTGCTGCGGAAGTCGGTCAGGTCGCTCTGAGCGAGATGGTTTCAAGCTTGTCTCAGCTGAACGACGTGCGTCAGGCGGTCGTCGCTGGCCACCGTGCGCTTGCGGAGGTCGCAGACAATCAGGGCATCGCGTGGCGGCTTGAAGGGCCGCTGGAGGAAAAGGTGAAGCCGACGGCCGTCGTAGTCTCGGTCGCGGCCTGATCGCGCAGTGTTGACGCTGGCTCAATACGCGATGGCTGCCTTTAGCCTCGGCGTCTTGGGTTCGCTTCTATTCCTCGGACGCGGGCCGGAACGTTGCGCATCAGTCGCGCTGCTGGTTGCGATGTTCGGGACCCCCTTCGTCGACCACATCAGTCTTGAGGGCGTGCGTGTGGGCGTGGCTGGTCTGGCGGTGGCTCTATTTTTTGCCCTGGCGACGCTAGCCCTTTTCGCGAACCGCTGGTGGCTGATCGCAGCCGCGGGCGTTCAACTCATTTCGATAGGGTCGTGGGTGGTGATGTTCTCGGGGGCTGAGGCTCAAGTCTGGGCCGGCGTATCGTTTCGAATGATCGTTTGGATGGAGCTTATGGTGTTGGGGGCCGTGGGCCTGCTTGAGGCGCGTCGCGCGCCGTACATTGTGCGATCGGAAGCCGAGGTATGAGTTCGATCACGCCTTTGGAGCTGGCCGAACTCGCCGTCGGCGATCCGGACGAGCTCAATGTCCACCTTCATCTCGTCGAACGGGATGTTGTCACCAGCACCGGCCTGAAGGTTAAAGTGCACTGCCATTGCTTGACGGTGGATGCGTCGGGGAAGATCCGCTTGGCGCGTCTGGCAGAGTTCATGCGTGACGCGATCGTGGACTACGCCATCCCGCGATCGAAGCGGGAGCAAGCGCGGGCGCGTGATGCTCAGTTCAAATCGACCAGCGCTATGACAGGCCTCTATCACGAAGCACGCGCGACCTTCACCGACTTGGATCAGTCCGGCGAGGGCGGCGAGCTCCTTCTCCATCTGTTGGCGCAGCGATTCCTCAAGCTGCCCCAAGTGCTATGCAAAATGGCGCTGAAGACCGATGGCCGCATGCACTACCACGGCGCTGATGGCGTCTACGCATCGGTGGATGATGACGGCGTTCTGAAGCTCTTCTGGGGCGAGTCCAAACTCTATGCATCTGCGAGCGACGCCATCCGCGCCTGTTTGCAATCAATCGCACCCTTCCTGACCGAGCCCGACAGTCAGGCGGCGGCCCGTGATCGAGACCTTGTTCTGCTGAGCGACAACGCGGACCTGGACGATCCCAAACTCACCGCGGCGTTCAAACTGTATTTCGACAAGACGAAGAAGCACTCGACTCGGGTGCGGTACGCCGGCGTCGCCCTGGTGGGTTTTGATGCCGACTTCTATCCAGAGAACGACGCGGAAGCTGTCGCCGACGAAATCGCGCAATCGGCAAAAGCACAGGTCGAGAAGTGGGTCGAGCGGGTAGGCGCTCGTCTCGTCGAGGAAAAGCTCGAGAAGTGTGAAATCGAATTGTTCTGCCTTCCACTGCCCTCCGCTGAAGGCTTTCGGAAGGCGTTCAAAACCGCCTTGGGGCTCGATGCATGACCCAAGATGAACTGCAGGACTGGCTCGTCAACGACGGCCTGAAAGCCGAACTTGCAACCCTTCGAGCTCACACCGCGCTGCTCGAGCTCACGAACGTCGTCGCAAGCGGTGGATTGGAAGCGCGTCTCAGCCGTCTTGATTGGGACCGCCTCATGCTTGCCGGCAGTGTCCTGGGTCGTTCGCAGAAACGCGAACACCAAGAAGCCGTGCTCCGGATCGCTACCGCGGCCATGACACTGCCCTTGGAGGCGCCGTATCGCGATGCGGCCGCAGTGCTTTTCGACAAGGTTGCCAACCATCGCGCTGTGATGCTCGCCGAGAGCCGAGGGCATCTGCCTGATGGCTGGCGCAGAAGGCTCGGGGTTTCGGCTCGGATGGAGGCGACGCGACGAGCCTTGGCGGGCTCGGTGCTCGTCGAGAGCTCTGGCGAACTCCTCCGGGTCAACGACTTTCAGAGCAAATTCTGGCGAGGGGCGATGGGCCCTGCCGACTGGATTTCGGCGTCGGCCCCGACCGCGTCGGGCAAGACTTATCTCGTTCTGCACTGGCTTCTGGACTGGATGCATTCGAAGCGCGCGACGACTGCGATCTACCTTGCCCCAACCCGCGCACTAGTCAGCGAGATCGAGTCCAATCTGAATGCGCTCATCAATGAGCTCAATATCGACGGGCTGAGCGTCACGTCGCTGCCGATCGCCAGCAAGTTCTCGTCGCCGATGGCGGGCGGATCAGGCGTAGTCGGTGTCTTTACTCAAGAACGGTTGCACCTGCTTGCCAACGTGGTGCCAGGCCTGCACGTCGACCTGCTTGTCGTCGATGAGGCTCACAAGGTGGGTGACCGGCAGCGAGGGGTTATCCTTCAGGACGCTGTCGAGCGGATCAGCCGGCAGAATGCAGGGATGAAGGCGATCTTCATCAGTCCTGCAACACAAAACCCTGGCGCGTTGCTCGAAGACGCACCCTCGGACGCCAAGCAGGAACCCATCGACAGCGACGTTCCGACGGTTCTTCAGAACGTAATTTTTGCCACTCAGGTGCCGCGCAAGCCAACCGAGTGGGAGTTGGTCCAGCGGCACGGCGACGCGATGGAGCCGCTCGGTATTCTGAAGCTTCCGACGGCGCCGGGTACGAACAAAAAGAAGCTGGCCTTCATCGCGTCGGCCATAGGCGAACGGGGCGGCACCCTTGTTTACGTCAACGGCGCACGAGAGGCGGAGGACGTCGCATTCCTGCTTATGCAGAAGCAGCCCCGTCCCAAGGAAATCGATCCTGATCTGGCGGCACTTGCGGACCTCTCGCGCAAGGGTGTTCACGAGAAATATCTCCTCGCGTCTGTCGTCGAGCGTGGGGTCGCCTTCCACTACGGCAACATGCCCTCGCTGCTGCGCAACGAGATCGAGAGGCTCTTCCGAATAGGGAAGATCCGCTTCCTCGTGTGCACTTCGACGCTCATCGAGGGGGTGAACCTCTCGTGTCGTAACATCGTCCTTCGAGGTCCGCGCAAGGGGCTCGGTAAGCCGATGGAGCCGCATGATTTCTGGAATCTGGCGGGCAGGGCCGGCCGATGGGGTGACGAGTTCCAAGGCTCGATCATCTGCATCGAGCCGCACAAGATCGACGCTTGGCCAAACGGTGTCCCGGCGCGTACTCGCCATCCCATTCGGCGTGAGACGGATGTTGTGCTCGATCAGCCTCAGGAGCTCTTGGGCTTCCTCGATCGCCGCAGCGAGATGTCACCGCGCGCGCTCAGCCAGAACGCACAGTTCGAGCAGGTGTCCGGCTATCTGCTGTCGACTTACCTGCGCGAGGGTTCGATTACGGATGCGCCTTTTGCGAAGCGTCACGACCCGTTTGCTCTCGCTCTGTTGCAGAAGTCGGTTGGTGACCTAGCCAAGTCGATCGACCTTCCCGACGATCTCATCGCACGGCATTCAGGCGTCAGCCCCCTGGGTCTTCAGAAGTTGCTGGCCTACTTCGAGAAGTCGTCCAACGTGGAGAATCTGCTCCCCGCTCCGGTGGAAAGCGATGACGCCTATCAGCGTCTCATCGCAATGATGAGCCGGGTGAATAGCCACATGTACGGTGCCTTCTTGCCCGAGGCCCGTGTCCCGCTGGATGCCTTGGTCGTCGTGGAGTGGCTCCAGGGAATGTCGTTGGCGCGGATCATCAAGGCCCGCATCAAGTACAACGAGGAGAAGAAGCGGCCCTACAAGATCGCCGACCTGATCCTGAGCACGATGAAGCTGGTCGAACAGACCGCGCGGTTCGCAGCGCCGAAATTCCTCGCGGCCTACATGGATGTGTTGAAACTCCATCTCGAGAGGATTGGCCGTCAGGATTTGATTCCGGACGGCCTGGAGATGGGATTGGCTCTCGAGTTCGGCATCTCGAATGTGACGCTGCTCAACCTCATGGAACTGGGACTCTCCAGGATGAGCGCGGTCGCCCTGTACGAGAAGATGGCTGACGACAACCTAGATCTCGAAGGTTGCCGGGACTGGATCGCCGAACACATCGATCAGTTCGACGGTATGGACATCCCAACAATCATCGTTCGCGAAATCCGTAGTCGCGTGCCCGTAGAAAACGGCTCGCCACCGGCTGTCGAAGCGGAGGCTATCGAAGAATGAACCTGGACCACGTGAAAAAGCTGGCGGCCGATCTGGTCGCTGAAAAAGGCTGGGAACTCGTCGACTACATCGATGCGGGAGCCTCTGGAGCGGTCTTTGAAATCAAGCATCCGGAGCACGGTCCTGCCGCTCTGAAGGTCTACGATCCGAGCTTTTTCGAGGGTGACGACGCCGCCATCGAAGTCCGGCGCGTCGTTCTTCAGGAAGAGCTGAAGGGCCACGGCAACAAGTATTTGGTCGAGATTTTCGAGATAGGCGAGTACCCGGCGGGCGAAACCCATTACCTCATCATGGAGCTGTGCCCATGGAAGACTCTCGACAAACACATTGCTGAACTTCCCGATGACCGGGTCGAGGACCTGCTGCGTCAGCTCGTAGAGGCTGTGCGCTTCCTCGACAGCCGTCAGCTTGTGCATCGGGACATTAAGCCTGCGAATATTGCGATCGCGCCGGACTTCAGCCAGCTCAAGTTGCTTGACCTTGGTGTTCTACGCCGCATGAATCCGGAAGAAGGTGGAGGCACGGACAGCAAACGGTTCGTCGCAACCACCCAGTACAGCCCGCCGGAGTACCTCTCCCGTGACGAAGCCAAGGGTGAAGAAGGCTTCGAAGCACTGAACGTCTACCAGGTCGGAGCAGTCCTGCATGACATGATCATGAAGCGGCCGATCTTCGACGAAGAGGTGAAGTCCAAGAACAAGTACGTGCTGTTCAAGGCCGTCACGTTCAACAGGCCGATGCTCTTCAACAAGAACCTTCCAGCGCGTTTGGTTTCGCTCTGTCGAGCGGCGCTTCAGAAAGACCCCGCCAAGCGCCTCGCTGGCGTAAAACTTAGCGATCTCGCTCAGCCCGTCGATAGTACAGAAGCGGTCCGACGGCGCTTGGCCGCGCAGCGACCAGACCGAGAACCGGAGGCCGCAGGCCCGTCGCTCCGACTCTGGACAGCAAAGGTCGCAGGGTGGATCCGGTCCGCGTTGGACGCGGAAAAGGCGATCATCGGCCCACATCTGCTTAAGGCCGAAAAGGATGCGACCGGTGTCAGTTGGACTCTGCAACTCAAATCGCTCGGGCTTGAGCTGTGCCTGCGATTAGAGCGAGCAGAAGACGGCCCCTACCTTGCACTTAGCATTGATGACGGCGCTGCCGCAGAAGGCGCTCCCCTGCTCGAGATTTACGAGGAGGGTCCCGGCCTCGAGAAGGAGGCCATTGTGGGACAGCTGCGTGAGCTGATCCTGTTTGCTCTAGACGCCGCGCAAGATGGCGAAACCGAGGAAGAGACGACCGATGAATGAGACGTGGTGGGTAGATCCGGCGGATCTCGACGAATCCCAGCTCAAGGTCCTTGCAGAAGGGCCCGATAGCTCGCTCCTCATTATCGGACCGCCGGGGTCTGGGAAAACGAACATCCTCATCTTGCGGGCGAACTATGTCAGGTCCGTCGCGCCTCGCATGCTTTTCCTGACATTCACCCGCACTCTGACGGAGTTTCTCCGAGCGGGCCCGAACGTCGTTCGTGCTGACCAGCTCCAACCCAATGAAATCATGACGTTCATGGGATGGGGTATCCGAACGATCAAAGAGCATGGCGGCGACTACGAGCCCGATGGCGACTTCGATGCTCAGCGAGAAGCGGTGATCGAAGAGCTGAACCGCCTGCTCGACGGGAACAAGATTGGTGAGCTCTACGATGTCGTGTTTGTCGACGAGGTTCAGGACCTCAGAGCTGATGAACTAGCGATTATCCAGCGGGTAACAGACCGGATCAACGCGGCCGGTGATGCGCGGCAACGTATCTATGAGCATCGAGAAGGTCTCCCGACGATCGAGGGGATGGTCGACAAGGTGTTGGAACTGGATACCCACTACCGCGTAGGACGAAAAATCTGTGCCTTCGCCGACAAGATCCTCCCGCCGCCACCCGGTGGGCAGACGCTCGAGGAAGGATCAAACTACGATGAGGACCAAAGGGAGTCGTCTGTCGATGTGGTCCCTTCGGCCAACCTCAATGCCCAGTATGCGGCGTGCATCGAGCGCATCAAAGTGCAGCGGCGCTACATCACTGACGAGCCGATCGGTGTCATTTGTCACACCCGCGCGATGAGGGATGGATTCTGGGAGGCCATTAGCAGCGACGAAGACTTGAGCCCGATCTCCATCATCCAGAAGGAGGACGCGTACCAGCCGTTCGGTCCGAACTCTCTCATTCGCGTAATGACGGTCAACTCGGCGAAAGGCTCTGAATTCAGGGCTGTCCATCTGCTCGGCGCCGAAAAATTCCGGACCGGCATGAGGGAGTTGGCGTTCACTGCTGTGACCCGCGCAAAAACCGAGCTGGTCCTCTATCATGTGAAACCACTGCCTGGGCACATGACGCCCAAGTCGAATACCCTTCCGCCTCTTGGTTCGATCTTCTAAGGCTCGGGGATGCACCTGCCACTCATGTTCCGCACAGTGGACCGAGAGGGCTTCGCCACCGCCTTGGGTAACCTGGCAGGTGAAGCTCTGACGTCCGGCGTCCCCAGCGACTTGGAGGAAGTCGTCATTCCTCGCGGGGGTGCCATCCTGGGTCAGTTTGGTCTGCGGCCATCAGGACTACTCCCGGAGTTTGTCGTTGTCCGGGATGACGATCTGCAAGACACGTACGCGTGGGTGTCCGCCTACTTCAACGGTTTGACGCCGATCACGCAGTGGTGCCGGGTGTGGCGCCAATCCGAGTTCGGTCGTCTGGATATGGCTGCCGAGGTGGGCTTGGGACGCCGACTGGGGGCTTGGATCGGCGCGATCGTTGGTGAGTGCTTGGTACAGGCCAACTACCGACTCAGTCTGAAAGAGATGCCGGGATCGGCTGCGTTGGCGACATCGACCTTCGTGGCCGCGCGCGGGGCAGCCATCTGGGGCGATCTTCTGGATATTGAAGACCTCAGCCGACGCTACGACGACCTTCAGCAACGTTACAGCGTGAGCCGGCGTACTCTGACAAGTCGCAGTCTCATGCCGCTCTGGGTCGTGCTGGCCGATACCCCAATCGTCAGTCGGTCAACGGCTAACCCTCGGCTTCTTGATGATCTCACCGAGCTTCTGGATCAGATTTCCGAGCGCGGTTTGGAGGCTCTGAAACCGATTGCTCGCCAAGCCGCAGGAGACTTCAACCTGCCTGAGCTCTGGGAGTGTGCCCAAGGGTCTCAATCTCAGAGAGTTGAAGCTGTCGATCGGCTGGCGCAGCGACTTGGTGATGGTCCAGCCTCTCCTATGCGGGACGCTTTACTCGGCTTCGGTGCCAGCTTGGTTGATCCTGGCGTCGCCGCCCTGCCGGATCTCCTGCGCAGACATACAGATCGGATGCCGATGGCGCCGTTGTGGCTGGGAGCCTTCGCTGGCGCTTGGTCACCTTCGAAGGTACTGAACGACAACCAGGGTCTGGGTCGGCTCATCCTGAAATCCCTCGAAGGCAGAACGGATCTGAATGACCGTCCGACCGCTGACATCGCCTATGACGAGTTGGCGCGCTGGCTTGGGGCGCCGGGTTCTAAGCGGCCCGCCATTCGGGCGATGTCCTCGCGCAACTTGAATGTCGAGATCATCGCTGGCGTCGTTGCTCCCGTAAGCCTGGTCGCGGACAGTCAAGACACCGTGGCGGCGCCGCGCGCTGTCGCGACCGTCGCTCGTCAATACGGCTACGCTCGACAAGCGCCCCGCGACGACAGTCCTTCTGATCGGGTCATGCGCGAAGTGTTGCGCCGCCTTGATGACTTGGAAGCTGCAATGACCGGTCAGGGCAGCATGCTGTCGGCAATGGAAGCGCCGCAACCACAACCAAAGGGGGGCGGACGTCGCGGGGCGAAGTCGAAATCTTGACTTACCCTCCTTCGCCTTGGATCGCCGAGAGTTCTTCCTCCCACGCGACCTGGCGCAGCTCGCGGCGCACCTGCGCGTCGCCAGGCTCCAACGGGCCGAGGTCCAGCCAGTGGGTCACGCCGACGGAGAAGTCGTCGATGGCGAGCTGATCACCAAAGTCGAGTTGGACAATGTCCCAGGCGGCCGTCACCTCGTTGTAGGTCAAAAAGGCCTGTTCGCCCTCGAGGGGGTCCCTGATCGGCGCGATGGTGATGGGGTTCAGCTGCGTTTGGTGGCTGTGCATGGTCCGTTTCTTTAGGAAAAATGATGGACTGAGAACTGGGGGATCGGGACCCGGACCAGCCGGGTACCGGCGCGTCAGCGCTGGTTCGGCTTGCGAACCAGGATCTGATGACTGGGGAACTCGAACCGGCTCGGCGGCGCCACGTCAGTCGAGCGGCCGCGCAGCGTACCGTGAGCCACGACGGCACCCGCCCCGTCAAACAGGGCGATGCTGGTCACCGCAGGACAGCCAAAAATCTCGAACAAGACCGGGCGGCCGATGGCGAAATGGGTGTTGCTGCGCGGCGACAGATCGACGGACTGACGAGCGTAGCCGGGGTAGCTGAGTTCGACACCGCCGACGCCGTCCGGATCAGGCTTGGAAGTCAGCAGCCCGATGTACAGGTGCTCGGGATAAGCTCCAGTGCTGCGGACAGACAGAGCGGGGGCGAGTTCAGCGGCGAACGGGCCTTGGGCGTACTCGGTTTGCGTCCCAACGGTGGGCAGCGGGCTGTAGGTCGAGCCGGCTTGTCCGGTCAGATGAGAAACGTGGGGCATAGGTTTCAGGTCCAGGATCTAGGCTTAGGGCCGGTTGGTTTCGGACAGGATGGAGAGCGCGACGGCGTCGACATCGGCGCCAATCGCGAGGGTGGCGGCCACGAGCGCCAGCAGAGCAGCCAGGCGGACGCCCCGGTCGGAGGACTTCATGGTGGTCAAGATGGCCTCGGCTCGCGGGTCGTCGCCGTAGACCTCGTCGTAGTCCACCTCGAGGACTTCGCCGGCGTCGTCGGTCGTCGAAGAGAACTGACCATCCAGGTGATCCTGGTAGCGCCCGTTGATCAGACAGGAGCTGATGACGTCAGTCGCGACCGCTTCCGCCTCCTCGACGGAGTCAAGGACGTCCAGGTTGATCAGCAACGTCATGCCGGCCCAGAGGCGGAAGTCGAGATCGGGGTGGTCGACGACGTGACCCACCAAGCGGGTCATCGAGCGACTGGGGTGGAATTGGTCAGAGGTCATTGCTTCCATTGATTGCTGGTATGGATAGGGATGTTCGAAAGGCCGCCTCAGTGGCGGGCGTGGCTCGGGGAGGAGACGAAGCCGCAGAACCGCTGGACCGCCAGGCAGCTGATCTGAAGAGCTTCGAGATCGGGCGCGCGCAACGCGTTCACTAAGCCCGTCAGGCCGACCTTCCGCGCCGCGGGGTCTTCGAGGTCCATCACGATCGACACGATGTCGAAAAGATCATCAGCATCGAGATCGACCGTTTCGATCTCGCAGTTGATCAGTTCGTCGCCATTGGCCCTGCCGATCTGCAGCATCGCTTGATCAAGCACCGACAGGCCGTAGTGCACGCGGTCAATGTGACTTGGATGCAGAACGGCGACGTTGATTTCGCCGGAGAGTTCCTCGGCATCCTGGAGGAAAGAATTGGTGTGGCTGCTCATTCGCGATGCTCCTTTCTTTGTTGGTGATGACGCCTGAGTGCAGTGAGCCGGCTTGAGACGGTGTGCGTCAGCGAGCGTCAGGCTGTCTCAATTGGTGGTCTTTAACTCGTTGTTTTCGTTATAAATCTCCGGACGGGGCGACACCCCCTATTTGAGTCCCGGTCTCGCGCCCGCGCTCGATCAAGGCGTTGTTTTCACGTCGAAATTTGGTCGCGCAGGGCCTCGGGGGTC
Organism: Brevundimonas sp. UBA4553; assembly: GCF_002387245.1. GTDB lineage: Bacteria > Pseudomonadota > Alphaproteobacteria > Caulobacterales > Caulobacteraceae > Brevundimonas. Next base: position 258,035 of record NZ_DGLD01000013.1, on the reverse strand, counting down.
CGGACTCCGGACTCGATTCCCGACTCGGCTCCGGACTCGCCGCGCAAGGGCCGGCGGACCGGCGCGCAGGGTGCCGCGCAGGCATGAGGGTGCGGGGGTCAGGGTCGGGGGTGAGCGCTCAGGATTCCGGCGAGGGCAGGCCGGGGTCGTCGACCGCTCGCGCTACCCGCGCGAGCCGGCGCCGGGTGAGACGGCCGCTGCAATCGCCGCTGTTGAGAGGGCCCGGCCCGGGTCGCCAGGCGAGGGGTCAGTCGGCTTTGAAGCGAAGGCCCGGCCCGGCCCCGTCATCGTCCAGGAAGGTGACGCCCAGACCGTGAAGCGTCGACACGATCCGGTCGGCATTGGCGGGCGTCACCACCGCCAGGCCCGACTGCTCGGCGCGCTTGAGCGTGTTGAGGCCCAGGCCGGTCAAACGCGCGACGTCCGGCAACGAGAGCCCCAGGGCGCCGCGCGCCGCGCGCAGCTGCGCCGGCGTGGGCCAGGATCGCGCAGGAGGAGGGACTTTGACCAAGAGCGAACGCCGTGTTACGAGCGCCGTTGTGGGCTGAAACAGCCCATATGGGTCGATATGGCCCACATGGGCATTTTTCGTCCACACCCACAAACGGAGCTACTACGATGCAGACCTATACCATTCAGCCCGTCAGCGCGATGCGGGCCCACCCCGAAATGATCCCCGACGTCGGCGGCCTGTACGCCCTGATCCTGGATCACCCCGAAGAACTCGATCCCTCGCTCGATCGCGCCGGCCTCAAGCTGGAGGAGGTGTTCCTGAGCGGCCGCCACGTCCTCTACATCGGGGCCACCGGCCACAGTCTGCGCCGCCGCCTGAAGCATCACCTCGCCGACGACACCTGTATGTCGACCTTCCGGATGAGCCTGGGCGCGGTGCTGATGGAAGCGCTGGGCCTGGAGGTCCGCGCGCGCCCCGGCCAGCGCTACTTCGGGTTCGAGCCGCACAGCGAGGCTTTGCTCAGCGCCTGGATCGCCGAGCATGTGTCCGTTGCGGTTCGTCCGCACGCGCGCGCCCGTGATGTCGAGCAGCGTCTGATCGCCCGCGCCCAGCCGCCTTTGAACATCGCCGGCCGCGGGGCCAACGAAGGCGCCGCCGAGATGGCGCGCCTGCGCCGTCGCTGCCGCGGCCTGCCGCTGCAGCCGGGGACGTTGAACTGATGGCGCCGCTCATGACCGATCCGGTAGTGGCGCCCCCATCGCCCCTGCGCCTCACCACCACCGAGGTGTGTCAGCTGGCGCGCCTGTCGCGCGCCAGCGTCTGGCGTCGCATCGCCGCCGGGCGCCTGCCCGGCCCGATCGACCACGGTCGCCAGGCCCTGTTCTGCGCCAGGGCCGTGGCCGACGCGCTCAACCGCCCGACGCCGACGAGCCCGCCTGCGAACGCCGGGTTCGCCGCCCGGTTCGACCGTCTGATGGCCAATCGCGCAAAGTCGCGCTTGACTCTGAAAAAAGTTCAGAATAAAGACGCCCCTGATTCTGAAGAAAGTTCAGAAATCAGGAGCAACGACGCCGGGCTGGGCCCAGACAGGAGGAAGATTTGAATTCGATCGGCTTGTATATCCGCGCCTACCCGCGCTCGGACGGCAGGGTCAGGCTCCGCTTCGAGCCCCGCGTCCGCCCCGAGGGCTGGCCGTCCTCCAAGCCCCTCTATCTCGAGGGTGAGGACGGCATCGACCTGGACAACCTGACCCCCGCACAGGAGGCCGAGCTCCAGCGTCAGGCGAAGAACCACTACGTCGACTTCAACGCGTTCAAGGCCCAGGCCGGATCCGTCGCTGAGCCGACAGAGCCCGTCACCGACCTCTGGGACGAAATCATTGCTGTTCGTCGCGATAGCGAGAAGTGGCGTCGTCTGGCCGAGCGCACCCAGGAAAGTTACGCCCACGCTCATCGCCAACTGGTCCGCGTCTGTCGCCGTCTCGACCTTTCGCTCGAACGGACGACCGAAAGCCAGTTCGAACGGGCGCTGCGCGGCGCGTTCAACAGCGAATGGACGCGCAAGACGATCTATTCCGAACTGCGGGTCCTGGTCGACCACGCCATGGTGGAGAGCAAACGGCCGGACCACCTGCTGTTCCGGCCGATGGTCCGTCCCCCGGACGTGAGCCTTCAGTTGTGGGAACTGAGTGACGTCCATTCGCTGGTGCGCTCGGCGCTGTACTGCAACGAGGTGGGTCTGGCCCGCTTGATCCTGTTCCAGTGGGAACTTGGGCAGCGCCTGACCAGCGCGCGCAACATGCGTTACGGCCACCAGTATCGCGACGGCATGCTCGTTCACCGCTGTCGCAAGACCAATCGGGAGGTGCGCATCCCGATCCTCAATCCGACGTCCCGCACCCTGCTGGATCGCGACTACAGGCACGGCGACTACATGTTCGTGCGCCGCCAGGACGGCGAGCCGTTCACCGAGCGCAACCTGAGCCGGGCGTTCGCGACGTTGCGCGACCGGACGCCCGGCTATGAGGAGAGCGGGCTGACGATCCGGACGCTGCGTCACACCTGCATCCTGCAGCTGGCGCGCGGCGGCTGTTCGGTGCCCGAGATCGCCTCGGTCACCGGGCACGCGCTCAGCTGGGTTTACGAGACCCTGTCCAGCTACCTGGGTCGCGACAGCTACCTGGCCTTCATGGCCATGTCGAAGCGCGAGCGGATGCGCCTGGACGGCATCGAAGGCGAAATGGTTCTGCAGCCCGAACGCCGCGTCTTCTTCGGGCCGGTCGACCCGGCCACCAAGCCGCTCACCCCGAAGGAAGTGTTGCTTTATGGAGGGTGAGGAAGATCGGCTGGCGCACTTCGGTGGCGACCTCGTAGGGCGGGGCGAAGGGCGCGCCGCGGGCGGCGTAGTGCAGCTCGATCTCGTAGACCTGCGCCTCGGCCTGGCGAAACACCACCTTGATGCTGGCGTGAAGGTGGGGCCGACGGAGGGTCAGCTGGATGTGAGCCAGACCCGGGGCGGGGGCGCCGATCCGGTCGACGGGATCGAGCACGGGCCCCAGCTCGACCAGGCGCGCCACCGCATCGAGCAGGGTGCGGCTGCGCAACAGGGGGCCCAGAGCGGTCGGGCCATCCTTGATGGCGCCGGCCGGGTGCTTGCGCTTCGCTTCGCTGAAGGCTTCGACGACGCGGGGCGCGTCACCCATTCCGGCCGACCCGTAAAGGCCGACGATCAGGGCGGCGGTGTCATGGGCGGTCATCTCGGCGGCGCCGCGCCCGCGCTTGGTCGTCTGGATGAAGCCGGCTTCGCGAACGGCGCGCGCGACATTGTCGATGACGACCCGTTCGCGCCCGTCGATTGCGACCAGGGCGTCCACGAGGGCGGGCAGTCGGGCCATGTTCATCCATCGGAGGCGCAAAACAGGAGGATCCCATTTCCACGGCTCAATCTGAACATTTTTCACAAATCGATGACGATGTCGAGCGCGACGGGCTGGCGCGGATCCGGCTGCGTCCATCTCCTGCCGACTGGGACCCCGACGAGCCGCTTACCCTCGTGGAGGCCGTCGCGCTGTTCTATCCGCGCGGCCCGCTCACCCTGTCGTCGTTCCGCACCGAAATCCGCAACGGGCGCCTGCGGGCGGTCAAACGCGCCGGTCGCTGGTTCGTCACGCCGCGCTCCGTGCGCGCCCTGTTCGAGCTGCACGCGTGGGTAGGCCGCGAAAAGGCGCCCGCCTCTACCTGCGCGCCGGGCGGATCGACAAGCGCACCGGCCGAGCGCTCGCCGCCGTCTACTTCATCCGCGATGGCGACAAAAACATCAGCACAGGTTGCGGCCCGGACCGCCTTGAAGAGGCTGAAGTCGCCCTAGCCGAGTATGTCACCGCCAAGCGTGCGGCAGCGCGCCCCAAGGGCCGGGCGCAGGATCCCGAAGAGGTCCTGATCGACGAGGTGGTGGCGCTCTATGCGCTGGACAAAGCGCCCAGGGCAGCCGACCCCAAGGCTGTGGCGGCGCGCCTGGGCGCCATCCTCGATTTCTGGAGCGGAAAAACGCTGGGCGACATCCGTCGCAGCAGCTGCCAAGCCTATGTCGCCTATCGGACGAACCAACCGATCAAGTCGTTCAAGGATTCGACGAAGGCGCGCAAGGTGACCGAAGCTGGCGCGCGCCGCGAACTGGAGGACCTGTCTGCGGCGACGTCCTGGTGGGCGGCCGAACATCCCCTGACGCGCAAGCCGGTCTTCACCTACCCGGAAAAAGCCGGCGAAAGCCCGCGCGACTCCCTCAGTCGCACCCAGGTCGCAGCCCTGTTGCTGGCGGCGCGCGGTTGGCGCCGGCCCGCAAAGCGCTGGGTCCGCACAGCCGCCTCGACGCGATCCAATCGCGCCCATCTGACCCGGTTCGTGCTCCTGGGCGTCTATTCCGGCAGCCGCCCGGGCGTCCTGCCGAAGCTGCAGTGGGAGCCGTCCGACGACAGCGCCTGGGTCGATCTGGACAAGGGTTGGATCTACCGGCGGGGTCGGCTGGAGCGCGATCACCCCACGAAGCGGCGCCCGGTCATGCGCATTCCCAAGCGCCTGTTGGGGCACATGCGCCGCTGGCGTCGGCAGGATGACGCTCTCAACCTCCAGCGCGCGAAGGCCGGTCTTGCGCCGATCACGACCGTCCTGCACCACGGGGGACGGGCGATCCGGGGGCGGATTCGCAAGGGCTACGCCGGGATTGTCGCCGATGCGGGACTGGCCGCCGAGATCACGCCGCACTGGCACCGCCACACCGCAGCGACCTGGCTGATGGAGGACAATGTGCCGTTGCGACGAGCCGCCCAATACCTGGGCATGACGGAGAAGACGCTCGAGCGGGTATACGGCCACCACCGCCCGACGCATCAGTCCGACGTGTCCAGGGCGTTGGGGCAGGGCGGCCGCGGCCGGTAATCAGGCCTGTTCGAAGAACGCCGCGGGCGAGACGTCCAGCGCGTTGGCGAGCTTCACCAGATAGGTCACCGTCGGGTTCTCTTCGCCGCGTTCCAAGCCCGCCAGATAGCGCATCGACATGCCGGCCCGGTCAGCCAGGGCCTCCTGACTGAGGCCTGCCGCCTTGCGCAGCCGCCTGACGTTGGCGCCGACCTGATCCTCCCACCGCATCTGGCCAGTGGACGACGATAGGCAAGATAGCTCTAGGAACCATACTGCCTAACTCTTCGGTTACCTCTGATGGGAACTATGGTTCCTATCTTTGATGGAGGCCGCGGTGAACCAATCGAAACTCATACCTGCGCTGGCGCTGGCGGTGCTCGTGACCGCATCGGTCCCCGGATCGGTCGGTGCTCAATCGGCCACCGGAGCAGACCCGTGTTCGAATGGGGGCGGCTACCCCGAAGGCTCGCCCGGCACCCTGATGTCGCGCCTGCGCGGCCTCAGCAGCGGATCCTACAGCGCCTGCGCCGAAGCCCGTCGACGCGAACAGCCAAGGCGTGATTTCCGCGGCGCCGATCGCGAGATCGCCGCGCGTCGCGCCGTCGAGCTGCAACTGAGCCAGCCGAGTTCGGCGCAGTTCCGGAACGTTCGGCGTCGCCAGATCGTGGCCGGCGTGGCGACCTACTGCGGCGAGGTCAGCGCGCTCAATCGCGCCGGAGGGCGATCGGCCTTCGTCCGCTTCGAGGCCAGTGTTCCGGACCGCGGCGAAGCCAGCGCCCGGCTGGACAGCGAGCAGGGTCAGATGGGACAGTATTTCGAGGCGGTCTGGCGCAACTATTGTGCACCGGGCGGCGAGCCGGTCATCTTCTGATCCGCCGATGAATCCGTTTTAGCCGTCATGCGTTTCGGTCTTCAGGAGATCGGTCATGACGCCAGCTTCAACCCAGTCCTTCTACGCCTACGCCGACGCCGTCGGACGCAGCCACGGCCATACCGTGTCGGCCGAGAGCTTTGAGGCCGCGGCGGTGGCTTATGTGGAGGCCTGGTCTCCGCCCGTCGATGGCGACAATCATGTCCGGATTTTCGTGATTGATCCGGCCGACGGCGTCGAACACTGCTTCACGCTCGACTTTGATCAGGGCGGCGCGCCCGAGCCGTGCGACTGATCGGAGCGATTCGCCGCCCATCGTGTTGAGTCGAGTCTCGCGGCCCTGAGCCGCCTGGAGGCTCGACCATGGCGTATCGCCCCACTTGGCAAGGACACCTGAAACTGTCGCTCGTGACGTGCCCTGTCGCGATGTACACGGCGACGAATTCCGGCGGCGACGTTCATTTCAACCTGATCAATCCCGACACCGGCAACCGGATCAAGATGGTGACCACCGACCCGGAGACCGGGCCGGTCGAGCGTTCCAGTCTGGTCAAGGGCTATGCCGTGGCCAAGGACGAATACATCCTGGTGACGGACGAGGAGATCAAGGCGGTCAAGCTGGAGAGCACCCGCACGATCGACATCGAGCGGTTCGTGCCTGAAAGCGAGATCGATCGGATCTATTGGGACAATCCCTACTTCCTGGCGCCCAACGGCAAGCTGGCAGAAGAAGCGTTCGGCGTGATCCGCGAAGCGATGCGCTCCGAAGGTCAGATCGCCCTGGGGCGGGTCGTGCTGTCGACCCGCGAACGTCTTTTGGCGCTCGAACCGCGCGGCAAGGGCATTCTTGCCTATTCACTGCGCACGCGCGGCGAGGTGCGTGACGCCGATGACATCTTCGCGGCGATCTCCGATACCCCGCCCGAGCCGGCGATGATCGACATCGCCCGTCGGATCATCGAGCAGCAGGCTGGAGCCTTTGAGCCGGACCAGTTCGTCGATCGCTATGAAGAGGCGCTGAAGGCGCTGATCGCCGCCAAACAGACCGGTCGCAAACCGACCCGCGCGGCGGAACCGAAGGACACCGCCAACGACGACCTGATGGCGGCGCTGCGCGCCAGCCTCCAAGGGCAAGGCGCGGGCAAGACGCGGTCGGCCCGCCCGCGGGCGGCGGCGCGTCCGGCGGCGACGAAAGCCGCCCGCGCGCCGGCGCGCCGTCGCGCCTAGTCCTTGCGATCGCCGCGATCGCCGTGGCCCGGCTTGGCCTCGGTCTTGGCGTCACGCCGTTGGTCCTGGGCCGACGATTTGCCGACGTCGGTCTGCTCGGAAAACTGGCCGTCATCGTCCCGACGGGCATAGCGTTTGTCGCCGGGGGTCGGTTCGATAAGTTCGCGCTTCGACATGAGGGAACTCCTACCTGTCCCTGCGGAATCATCGCGTTCGGAGAAGGTTCCGCGCTGTCAACCGAGGTCGAAACCAGCGTCAAGGTTGGAGCGCCCCGCCTTCGCCTTCGACTTTTCCTCGCGGGCGCGCCAACGAGCGCGATTCAAAGCGCGCTCCGCAATGCCGGGGTGGGTCTTCAGCGAGTTGATGAGATCTTCGAACGATGCGCCCGTCTCATCTCGTTCGGGAGAGAAAAAGCCGAGCCAGGCCGCGTGCATCAAGCCTTCGGCAGCTTCGATGGCCTGGCGAGCCGCAGTAGCCTCAGCCATTCCGACCATTCTGCCGTCGCGGAACAGCGTTGAGATGAACTCTGGCATCTCTGCGTCCGCGTTCTCGCCGCTCGCATGCACCGAAACGCGTCCGTACATGTCGGATGGGCTGATCAGCATCTGTCCATCTTGATCTACTCCCCACAAACTGTGAGCGATTTCGTTGCGCAGATCTGCGGCCTCCTTCACGTGGTTGAGCAAGCCGGCGACGTGATCCTGGAGTTCTGGTCGAACCGCGGCAACTTTCTCGCCAAGAGCTTTCGCCCTGCGATCCCAACCCAGCAGGTCTTTGAATGCAGCCATCGCCGACGGATCGCCTTCGGTGAGATGGCCGAAAATGCCTTCGACCTTGGCTTCCAATGTTGCCCAGGCGTTGATGGCATTCATCAGTTCGATCGCAACTCCCGGCGAAGCGGCGAAAAGCTCATTTCCGAAGGTGGCCTTGGTCGTGGGCGGGATTTGCCGTTGGCTGATCAACATGGTGGTGCTCCGTGATGGGGTGCGAGAGGGGAGCGATTGCAGCCTTGTGGCAACCGGTACTCCATCATTTCGTCGCTCTCAGATCAGAGTTCCGCCGCCAACCTGCAACCACTCGATCGGTTGGTCTGGGACCCAAGGAGAAGTCTTCAAGAAACGAATGAACGACGCCCTATTCACACCCCACGCCGTCACCGTCGCGATCAAGCCTTCGCGCATATCCCGGGTCGCCGCGACGGACAGGCGCAGCACCTGCAGCGCGAGCGGCGGCGCAGTTGCGGTAGTAGGCTGATCCGCCATTCGAACGCGGCGTTGACCCGCGGGCTGATGGCGCGTCGGTGCTGACGAGACCGCGGACTTGCGTCCGGTCATTAGTCCGAGTGGCGGCCAATAGGTCGTCGCGCACCCAGCAATCGCTCGGGCGGTCGATCAGGGACCACCCGTTTTTGGACTCAATGACGCCCACGAACTCGTTGCGATCGAGGCGCGCCACCGAATCCGAATTTGTAGAGACGTCGCTCCTGCAATTCGCCGAGACAGGGCGAATGTACCGCCAGGATTGGATCGACCGGCGAGGCTCGCTCAGCCCGACGCCATCTGTACCGCCGGTATGCTCGCCTCCGCATTTACCGACCAGGGCGATCAGGAGCACGCCCGCAACCAACCAGCCCAGGCAGCCTGCGCCCGCCTTGTTCGACAAACTACCCTCCCCCGAGGAAAGACAAAGGCTACCGGCCAATCAGAAGTTGTGTCAAACCCGTGTTGACGCCGTCGTTCGGCGCGTCGGGATCGCATCGTGCAGCCTGCAACATATGCGGATCAGACAAATCGGGGAGGCGCTTTGAATGGCTGTCATGCACACCACCTTATGGGGCGCCAGCGGAAGCTTTGGCATGCAGGAGGCCAGCGCCATGGCGCGCAAGGCCTCCAGGGAGCTGCAACGAGCCGAGAACGCCGCAGAGACAGATGACCGCGTGGATGCCGCGATCAACTGCGCCATAACGGCGTGGCATATGACCGACTGGTGCTGGAACGGCATTACCGCGACGAACCGAAACAGCCAGGAAGTCGCGCGGTACATTGGGGCAGTGACGCCGCTCAAGAAGAGCGATCTGGTCGCCTGGGCGATCCGCGAGTGTCCTGAACTGGAGTTGTGTCAGAGCATTTGCAATGGCTCCAAGCATGTCAAATCGGAACGGCTGATACAGACCCAGGCAAGACATGCTGGGGATGACCCGACCTCAGTCGCCGCGCTTACGATAACCGACGGACCGGCAGAGCGAGATGCGATCGAGGTGCTGCGGGCCGCCGTCTGGTTCTGGGGACGCCAGGCAACGAACGATAGCGAAATGCGATAGCGCCTCAATCGGCGCAGCCGGGTGAATTTCGTCGTCCAGGCATTTGGTCGCTGGTATAGCTTAGGTTGTCTCCGACCAGCCATCGAACGCCGACATGAACGCGATACCCGAGCGACAGAACCAAGAGCCCCAGCTTCGGCTGCTGCGGGCCCGAAAGCGCATTCTTGACGATGCCAGCCTGTGGCTGGTCGTTCAGTTCAGCCTGACCGTCGTAATGCCGATGGGGCTGACGATCACAGGCATCTTCGCACAGAGTATCCGACCGTGGGCAGCGGCTGCTGCGCTGGCTGTGACCCTGCTCGACGTCCTCATCCTGGATCGGACCCAACGCCATCGCATCCGCTTGTCAGCGAAGATCGCAGAAAAGTTCGATGAAGCTGTACTCCAGGTGCCTTGGAACAAGTTGGTGGCCGGCAAGTCCGCGCCTTATCCTGATATTGCTTCGGCAGAGCGTCGATGGGCGCGATGGGGCGGTAAGGATGACAAGCTGAGGGATTGGTATCCCGTTGCCGCAGGACGGCCGCCTCATCATCTGGGCCGGATCATCTGCCAGCGAACCAACCTCTGGTATGACGGAGAGCTACGTCGCCACTATGGCCGGTGGTTGATCGGCATAGGTGTAGGCCTGCCGATGATCCTTCTCGCGATCGCCGGCTACGTTGGTTTGACCATCGACAGTTTCGTTACGACGGTTCTGGCACCGGCCGCGCCCATTCTGATCTGGTCTGCTCGCGAGTACTTCCGGCAGAAAGACGCCGCCGACGCTCAGGAAACGCTGCGAGGTGAGGCCGAATCGCTCTGGGAAGACGCCAAGAAGGGCAGGTGCAGCGAGGCCGATTGCCTCCTGCAGGCGCGCGAACTGCAAAATGCCATCTACCTGCGCCGAGCCAGCACCGGTCTGATCTTCCCGGGCGTCTACAAGCACCGTCGCAAGGCGATGGAAGTCGCGATGAATGATGCTGCCGAAGGCTATGTCGCCGAGTGGGAGGCGTTGGACAGATGAAGCTGATTGAGCACTTCAACGACTTCCTGCGCGACACGGTCAACCTGAACGCCACTCGCCTGCAGACGCTGGAAAAGAACAGCGAAGCTATTGAGACCTACCTGCGTGGTTCGGATTGGGAACCATCGATCCAGTGCTTTGAACGTCAGGGCTCTTGGGCGCATGGCACAATCATCCGCCCGGTCGATCAAGGAGAGTTCGACGCCGATCTTCTGGTGCTGGTGGACCCCGTCGAGGACTGGACAGCCGCGGACTATGTCCGTTCTCTCGTGGCGACGTTTCGCTCGAGTGGCGTCTATCGCGACAAGGTCAAGGGCTGGCCCTACTGCGCAACCATCACCTACGCCAATGATGCGATGGTCGATGTTGCGCCCTTGGTCATCGGTCGTGAGATCGCCGGTCGACCGGAGGTCTGCAATCGATCGGCGGACCGCTTTGAACGATCCGAGCCGATGGCCTACACCGCCTGGCTCATCGAGAAGAACAGCTACTCAGGCTCGAACTCTTTTCGAAAGGTCACGCGCCTCATCAAGTTCCTGCGTGACATCAAGACCCGATTTGTCTGCTCGTCGGTGCTGTTGACGACCCTGCTCGCTCAGCAGATCAACGAAGCCGACAAGGGGTCAGCCGAGTTCGCTGATGTTCCCACCGCGCTTCAAACCGTGATGGGCCGCCTCGATGACTGGCTTCAGGCTCGAGCTGACAAACCGGCCGTCTGCAACCCTTTCTTGGCTGCGGGCGCCGATGCAGAGGATTTCGCCAGCGCCTGGACGCAGGATCAGTACACGAACTTTCGAGCCTCCATCCATCGCTATCGCGGCTGGATCGATGAGGCGATCGTCACGGCCGATCGGGATGCCAGCGTAAGAGCCTGGCGACGGCTGTTCGGCGACGACTTCGCGGCGTCCGTCAAGCTGGACGAGAGCGCCGGCCGGTTTGCGCTGGCTAGCCCGACGGCTCCGGCCCGCACTGCGCTTCAGGATCTCGTCGATCTGGTCGTCACTTTCGGGCGCTCTGCCATACCAGTGAACTTCCGTCGCGTGCCGCACATGCAGCGACCGACTTGGACGGATCGTCGCGACCCAGACCTCGAAGTGGTCGTCGGCGCGACGTTGAAGGGCGGCGCGAAGAGTATGTACGCGGTCCCAGTCTTGTCCGGTGATCCTCTGAAGCCGAATCAGAAGATCTGGTTTCACGCTCTACGCTCGTCCGGGGAGCCGATCGGATCAGAGTTCGTGGTCCATTGGCGCATTACGAACACCGGTGACGTGCCTGCGCCGCGCGGTGACTACTATGCCTCTGAACTCGGCCATGAACGCGCCGAGACGCTTGAGTGGCGCGGCGTCCACCTGGCGGAAGCATTCGTCGTGCGACGAATCGACGGGAGCCTCGCATCCATCAGCGAGCCGTTTTATGTCGTGATCACCGACTAGATCGACGCGCAGCGCCTAGGTGACATTATCGAGAAACTGACGTCATCGCATTGAGCCAAGCGGGACCCATTTCATCGGATAGGCGTCGGCTTGCCAGTTGCGTGTCGGTGCATTGCGATCCTGGAAGGTCCCTCGCAAGCTGGTCTGCTCGTTCGGCGCCAGCCTCGTGTTGAAGGTCCAGGTGAGGGTCGTGATTTTCGCGTCGGCCGGAAACTGACCGTTCGGGAGAGCGGGCTTGTCCGAAAAGTCGGCTATCACCTCAACCTCGGTCAACATCTTGTCCGAGAAGCTGTTGCTGACCTCGATCACGATGGCGTCTTCGGTGCCGCCGTTCGCATAATCCTGCACTGCGTAGTGCGCGGTGCGGTTCACGGCGACGGTGTCGGTCCGCAGGTTCAGCGGAACGTCCTCGACGAACCTGCGGACGCAGACATCGATCGCCATGGTTCGACTGGACTGGTCGCCGCCGTCACGTGCGTTCTTCAGGATGCATTCGTCGTAGCTCAAACCGAAAGTTTCGGCGGATCGATCTGGCTTTTCACAGCCCGCGACCACCATAGCGGCGACGGCCGCAATCATTATTTGACGCATGCTTCCTCCGGTTTCGCCTCACTACGTCGCCTGGCGGCTTGGCGCGACCCCGCCGCGCTGGCATAGCATTCACAACTCTAGGGGGAAGCTATGCTTGAAGCTATCGGGGCGCTTATCGGCCTCGCGGGGATGCTGCTGTTCTTGGTGGCCATCGTTTGCCTGATCCGGCCTATCCGAGCGATCAAACTGGGCACTCGGAAGCGGGCGGGACTGGCGCTGTTGGCTTCCATTGCCTTGTTCACTATGGGCGGTCTGATTTTGCCGGAGCCGACTCCCGAGCAGATTGCGCAACGGGAGGCCGCTGCGGCTCAAGCCACGGCTGACCGCGAGAAGCGTAACGAGCAACGAGCGGCTGAACGCGCAGCGGAGGAGGGGGCGCGCGAGGAACGCGAAGCTGCTGCTTTAGCGCAGCAAAAGCCCGCCATGACGGCCGCCGCCAAAACGCTCTGGGAACAGGTCAGCGCGCAGGCGTCGCCGTGTGACGTGACCGGAAAGAACCTGGCCGATTATATGGGCCGACGTGGCGCGAGCGTCTACGAAGCTTACGACCTGGCCCGGCAAGCAAGCCGGATTTGCAGCGAGACCGGCACCAACATCGGTCGCCTTCGGGTATCGGACGACATCCCGTCATCGAAGCGCGGCGCGTTCAGTGACGCGGTCGAAACCTGCCGTAACGCCTACTACGCCAAATCGTCGGCATTCGATCAGATGGCTACGGTTCTGAATGGGGACATGCGCCCGTCAGCAGTCGCCGATGCACGCCAGGCCGCCGAGCGTTCGCAAGCCGGCACAACGCTCTGCGGCTTGGCTTTCTTGAAGGCGGTCAACGACGCTGGCCTGTCGCTTGAAGACGTCATGGGCGAGGAGTTCGCCGGACAATGATCCTGATATTTCGAGCCGCAAGCATTGCAGCCACTCTGGCTGCTGCCGCCACGCCCTCGCTCGCTTCACCTCAGTTCAATCTGGTCTGCGAGGGGCGACGCATTCTGTCCAATGATCATGCAGAGCCATTCACGACCACGCTTAGAGTCGATCTTGAGCGTCGATACTGGTGTAGGGACGAATGTGCCGGTGCGCTCGAGATCGATACCATCGGCGATGCGTTCGTCACCTTCATGGATCGTCCTTCCCTCACCATCGCAGACAACAACCGTGAAGCTACGCCGACGAAAGAATACCTTGGCGTCTCGCGGGAGAATGGCGTTTTCGCGGAGATGAGATGGTCGCTGCACGGTGACAAGTTTTCCGCATACGGGCGATGCGAGGTTGCACCTTTCACGGGCTTTCCAGAGGTCAGAGGCAACCTCTTCTGAGGGTGTACATCCGCAGCGCATCGCCGCTCGCGTCAATGCCGCTGGCCCGTTTGCTGACCGGAAACTAGCCAACAACAGATGGAAACGATCGGTATCAGATGGAAAAGATCGACACGCTTCGACAGCGAAAACCAGTGGTGGCGCAGGTTTGGAGCGCAGTTCGGTTCGTTGACATCGTAGGGGTCACAGGTTCAATCCCTGTCGCGTCCACCATTCTTCTTTCCAGTAAAATCAGCCCTTGGTGGGCCCAGATTCGCACACGGCGAAGCTTGGCTTTTGCACCGGTGTCTAAGGTGGAACCCGGAGCGACGCATCCGGGTTAACCCTGTGCATTCTCGTGGGGAAGATTGCCGACGGCCCGGCGCCGCATAAGCCCTCACACGGCGCGCGCCGGGCCGTTTCTATTCAGACCTGTCGGGTCACCGCCCTCGCCTCCCAGATCACAGATGACGCGGAAATAAATGTTTCCCTAATGTCGGTGGAACACCGGCGTTCTCTGGCCGTTTGCCGGGTCGGAGGAGCGCGGGTATGCCTTGGGCGAGGGAGGGGCGTCGTATGGCTGGAGGGCCGTCGTCGCGCCAGAAAGCGGGCGGAGAATGACGTCGCGGGCGCTGAACGTGCGACGCAGCTTTTCCGTGCCCGCGGACACGGCGGCCCTGCGCATTCTCAACACCGTCGCCCGTCTTTCCGAAGAAGAACGCGCCTTGGTGCGCCGGCTTTGCGTCTTTCAGGAAGTCATACCTGCCGGCGACGCCTTCACCTCGGAAGGGCGCGCGGTCACGCCCCGCCTGATCCTGAGCGGCTGGGCCTGCCGGCAGCGCACCCTGGCCGACGGCCAACGTCAGATCTTCGGCTTCCTTCTGCCCGGCGACGGCCTGGGACTGGCGGCCGAGCCTCGCCCGCTCGATGAAACCACCACGGTCGCCCTGACGCGCGTCGAATGCGTCGACGCTGTGATGCTGCGCGAAATTCTCAGCCTTCAGGACCCCCGGCACGACCGCCTGCGCCGCGCCCTGATCGCCGCCCGACGCTATGAGGACATCTGCCTGCTGAACCATGTGGTGCGGCTGGGGCGGCAGTCCGCCATGGCGCGGATAGGCCACCTGCTGCTGGAGTTGCGCGACCGCCTGCAACGCGCCGGGCTGTGCAGCGTCGATCGCATGCACCTGCCGCTGACCCAGGAGGCGCTTGCCGACGCCCTCGGCCTCAGCCTGGTGCATGTCAGCCGGACGCTCAGCCAGATGAAGCGCAACCGCCTGATCGCAATGCAGAGCGGCTGGCTGACCATCCTGGACGAATCCTATCTGCGCTCCGTCTGCGACTACGGCGCCGACTACCCGGTCCTTCACTGATCCCCTTGTAGAAAGAGAGAGCGCGTCATGACACAGCATCGTCCTTCGCCTCGGCGGCCCGAGCCGCGCGGCGCTCTCGCAAACGGACGGTCGGGCCTGTTGCTGGCCACCGTCGCGGCGGGAGCCCTGCTCGGACCGGGCGCCGCCTGGGCCCAGGACGGTGATCTGGCCGCGCGAGTGGCGCGGCTCGAAGCCCTGGTGGTGGAGCAACAGAAGCGCATCGAGGCCCAGGACGCGCTTCTGGCCCAGCGCGCCGCCGGGACCACGCCGCCCGCGGGGATTCCCGCCTCGGACGTGGATGGCCGCTGGCGCGTGGAGAACGGCCCCGCCCTGTTCGCCGACAGCGACATGAACGCCCTGCGCGCCGGCCAGGCGGCGCCGAGCCAGCCCCCCTCTGGGCAGGCGGCGCCGGGTCAGTCCGCCAGTCAGCTGACGGCCAACGGGCAACCCTTGCAGACCCCCGCGCCCGCCGGGGCGCCGCCGGTCGAGCCCCCGCTTCTGCAAGCGCGTCGCGAGCAACTGGCCGCCATACCGGAAGGCGTGGCGGTCCTGACCCGACCGGGACGCCTGACCGTCGACCTGTCCACGGAGTACACCCGCTCCAGCGCCAACCGCCTGGTCTTCCGCGGCATCGAGATCGTGCCCGGCGTCCAGATCGGGGTCATCGAGGCCAATGAGGCGGATCGCGACACCGGGGTGGCGACCGTCGCCGCCAAGTATGGCGTGAACTCGCGCATGGAGGTCGAGCTTCGCGCGCCATACGTGTGGCGCAACGACACCATCACCACGGTGCAGCAGCGCGACGAAGCCGTGACCCGCACCATCGATCTGAGCGGCGACGGCATAGGCGATGTGGAAGGCGCCATCCGCTATCAGATCAACGGCGGCGAACGCGGCCGCCCCATCTTCATCGCCGCGCTGCGCGTCAAGAGCGACACCGGCGAGGGCCCGTTCGACATCCCGCGCGACGAGTTCGGCGTCGCTCGCCGTCTGGCGACGGGGTCGGGCTTCTGGGGCGTCGAGCCCAGCGTCAGCTTCCTCTATCCCAGCGATCCGGCGGTCATCTACGGCAGCCTCAGCTACTTCGCCCACCTGCCCCGCGACATCAATCGAATGGAGGGCGACGTCCTCATCGGCGAGGTTGATCCGGGGGACGCCATCGGCATGTCGATCGGCTTCGGCTTCTCGCTCAATCCCAAGTTCTCGTTCTCGCTGGGCTACAAGCACAGCTACATCCGCCCGACTTCAAGCGAGTTGAACGATCTCACTGAGAAATCCGATTCCCTGCAGGTGGGCGCGTTGCAGTTCGGCCTGTCCTACCTGCTGAGCGAGCGATTCAGCCTGAACGGCAACTTCGAGTTCGGCGTGACGGAAGACGCCCCGGACATGCGGTTCGTTCTGCGCGTGCCGATCATTTTCTGATCGTCTGGGGCCTTCGTCCCGAGGCGGAGGCCGTCAGCGCCCCAGAGATCCGACCAGAGAGGTGTTGAGGTCGTAGGTCAGTTGCGAGACCTGCTGCTGGGCGCTGTTCGCGGTCTGCATCGCCGCCAGATCGGGCAGGTAGAGGTTCAGCTCCATGTCCTGCCGCAGATTGCGGTCGCTGGCGCTGTTGACGATCAGGTTCTGCAACTGGCCCGTCGTGACGTTATGGATCAGGGCCGTGGCGCCCTCGCCGCTGACCAGGGCGACGCCGCCGCTCGTGCCGCTCAGCCCCCTCAGATCGATGCCGCTGTTCAACATCGCCGTCATGGCGCTGGCCAGGTCGGTCAGACCGGGCACGTCGCCGCGCACCTGCTCCGTCAGCGGTCCGGTCGGGGTCCAGGTCAGCCGCGTCTGCAGGGCGAGCTGGTCGTTGATATAGGATCGAATGACCACCCCGAACCCGAAGGTGAAGCCGTTGGTGGTGATGAAGCCCCCACGAAGCCCCGACAGTTCCTCGTCAGAGAGGGACTGGGCGCCCTGCGGCACCCCTAACGGGGTCGTGGCTCCGGCGTAGGCCCCGCCCGCCGCTTCCGGCAGCATCGGCCGCAGCCAGGCCTGGGCGGACGCTCCCACCGGGGCCAGGGCCGCTGCGACCAGCAAGGCGAGAAATGGCGCGCGACGCATCACCGTCACCTCAGATAGGGGTCAATGGGAAAGCGCGTGGTGACCTGATAAAGCGGCGGCAGTTCCCGCGTCAGCTCGGCCAGCGAGCTGTTGGGCAGGGCCTGCTCGGGCCGCGACCGGTTCCAGGGCTTCCACTCCGCCTTGTCGTTGAAATTGTCGGCCGGTTCGCGAACGACGAAGGCGATGCCGTTCCACATCGAGGTGAACTCGGCGCTGGTGTAGATCTTGAGGCCCAGGGCGGGATCGCCGATCAGGACCCGGCCCGCATCCGCGCCCTTGAAGATCACGAAATGCTTGTAGCCGGCGGTGTCGATCATGACGATCGCCGGCTTTTCCATGCTGGCCAGATTGTCGAGGGTCAGGCGATAGCCGTCGGCGTTGAAGCCGTGAGCTTCGAGGTAGTTCTTCATATCCAGCAGAGAGAAGCCCACGCGACGGATCGTATCCTGATCGCCCGCCGCGTACATGGCCCGGAAGATCTGCTCTTCGCCCACCTCGCGATCGTAGTGATAGCGCAACAGGGTCGCCAGGGCCGCAGAGCCGCAGCTGAAGTCATAGCGCTGGCGAACCACCGTGCGGAAGGGAATGTCGCGATAACTGACCACGCTGACGCGTGACGGCGCCGGCCCGCTGCTGAGCAGGATGTCGGCGCTGGCGGGCGCGGCGCACAGGGCCGTCGCGCCCAGTACGCCCGCCGTCAGGCAGGCGCTGATGAAGACGTTCACCCCCACTCGCGTCACGGCGTCGGACTCGTGGTCACGATATTGATCGTGATGGCGCCCTGAAGGTTGTTGTTGTGGCCGGTGTTCATGACGAAGTTGCCGACGCCGCTGTAACCGGCGAAGGCGTTGGCGCCGACGGTGATGCTGCCCGACCCGACCGTATTGGCCGTGACGCTGTTGCCGCTGTTGGTGGCCTTCAGAAGCTGATCGCTGGCGACGATCACGTTGACGCCCTGGCGACCGTTGAGGTCGTGAAGTTCGTCCAGACCCAGGGGCTGGATACCCGGTGCCGGCGCCGTGGCGACGGGCGGCTCGGCCACAGCTGGCGCGGAGGCTTGGCCCGAAGACGCGGGGTCCGAGCCGGCCAGCAAAGACGCAGCCGCAAGAACAATTAGCATGGCTTCCTCCCGGAAAGGGATCGGCGGCCGGTCGCCCGGCCGCCGACAGAACGCTTAGCCGCCGTTGCCGAAGGTCACGTTGGCGTTGGCGCTGATGGCCGTGGCAGCCTGACCGACCGAAGCTTGGCCGGAGATGTTGCTCACGGTCTGAATCCCCGCGAAGCCGGCGAAGGCGCCGCCGTTCTGGGTGATGTCGCCGCTGCGGACACGGCCGTTTTGCGGACCGTCGCCGCCTTCAGAGAGGTCGAAGCTCAGATCGCTGACGTTGGCGGCCAGCGACTGGTTGCTCAGCGACACCCGCCAGGTCGAGTTGTCGTTGAACGAGTCGGTGATGCCGACGTTGGTCGAGTTGTCGTTGCCCGAGTCATTGACGGAATTGTCGTTGAACGAGTCAGCGATATCCACCGCCAGATCCAGGTTGGTGGAGTTGTCGGTGTTGGTCGAGTTGTCGTTACCCGAGTCGTTCACCGAATTATCGTTGAACGAGTCAGCGATATCGACGGCCAGATCGGTCGAGCTGTCGGTATTGGTCGAGTTGTCGTTATTCGAGTTGTTGGTCGAGCTGTCGTTGAACGAATCCGCGATATCGACGGCCAGGTTGGTGGAGTTGTCGTTGCCGGAGTCATTGACCGAGTTGTCGGAATTGTCCGAGTTGTCGTTCAGCGAGTCGGTGATGCCGACCGCGAGGTCGGTGTTGGTGGAGTTGTCCGAGTTGTCCGAATTGTCGGAGTTGTCGTTCAGCGAGTCCGTGATGCCGACCGCGAGATCGGTGTTGGTCGAGTTGTCCGAACTGTCGTTCAGAGAATCGGCGATGCCCAGGTCGGTGCTGTTGTAGGAATCGGTGGCGGTGGTGTTGCCGCCGACGCCGCCGTTGGGGCCGCTCGAGGTGGACTGGGCCTGGGTCATGGTCGAGAAGGCGAGCACCCCCACCAGGACCGCCGCCGAAGTCATCAATTTGGCACGCATATCTTTAGCCTCCAGATCAAAATGGATACGGAGGTTCCTCCACCTCCGGACAACCCAATCGCCCTGAACGACCGTCGTTCCGCGTTCGCGCGGCAGGCGAATCGGCCTGAAAATCGACGTTCTTCGGCCCCTCGCGCGGCGCGACGCGCCATTTGTTATGGTTAACCGCCGTTTTCGTCCCCGGATCGGATCATTTGACGGACTGACCACCCGGAATAAACTTCATCATTTCGGGAACACGGTCAGAAGCGCTCGCCGAACACCGGGTGCATGGCGTTCGGACGCTGCGGATGCTAAGCGCGCCGGACCATGACGACGCCCCCTATCGAACGCATCCGCAATTTCTCGGTGGTCGCCCACATCGACCACGGCAAGTCCACGCTGTCGGACCGGCTGATCCAGCACACCGGCGGCCTGACCGCGCGTGAAATGTCGGCGCAAGTCCTTGATAACATGGACATCGAAAAGGAGCGCGGCATCACCATCAAGGCGCAGACCGTGCGCCTGCACTACAAGGCCCAGGACGGGCTGGACTATGTGCTGAACCTGATGGACACGCCCGGCCACGTCGACTTCGCCTATGAGGTGTCGCGATCGCTCGCCGCCTGCGAAGGTTCGTTGCTGGTGGTGGACGCCTCGCAGGGCGTCGAGGCCCAGACCCTGGCCAACGTCTATCAGGCCATCGACAACAACCACGAGATCGTCCCGGTCCTCAACAAGATCGACCTGCCCGCCGCCGAACCCGAGCGCGTGCGGGCCCAGATCGAGGACGTCATCGGCATCGACGCCTCCGACGCCGTCATGGCCTCGGCCAAGTCGGGCATCGGCATCGAAGAGGTGCTGGAGGCCATCGTCACCCGCCTGCCGGCGCCCAAGGGCGACGTCAACGCCCCGCTGAAGGCCATGCTGGTCGACGCCTGGTACGACCCCTACCTGGGCGTGGTGCTGCTGGTGCGCGTCTTCGACGGCGTGCTGAAGGCCGGCCAGCGGGTGCAGATGATGCAGTCGGGCTCGACCCATCTGGTCGACCGCGTCGGCGTCTTCCTGCCCAAGAACACCCCGGTCGATCAGCTTGGCCCCGGCGAGGTCGGCTTCATCACCGCCCAGATCAAGGAAGTGGCCCACGCCGCCGTCGGCGACACCATCACTGATGAAAAGAAGCCGACCGCCGAACCGCTGAAGGGCTTCAAGGAAGTCCAGTCGGTGGTCTTCTGCGGTCTCTTCCCGGTCGACGCCGCCGACTTCGAGGACCTGCGCGCCGCCATCGGCAAGCTGCGCCTGAACGACGCCAGCTTCACCTTCGAAATGGAATCCAGCGCGGCCCTTGGCTTCGGCTTCCGCTGCGGCTTCCTCGGCCTGCTGCATCTGGAGATCATTCAGGAGCGCCTGAGCCGCGAGTTCAACCTGGACCTGATCGCGACGGCCCCATCGGTCGTCTACAAGATCGGCCTGCGCGACGGACGCGAGATCGACCTGCACAACCCGGCCGACCTGCCCGACGTGATGCAGATCGAGACCATCAGCGAGCCGTGGATCAAGGCCACCATCCTGACCCCCGACGAATACCTGGGCGGCGTCATCAAGCTGTGTCAGGACCGCCGCGGCTCGCAGATCGAGCTGTCCTACGTCGGCAGCCGCGCCCTCGTGGTCTATGAGCTGCCGCTGAACGAAGTGGTGTTCGACTTCTACGACCGCCTGAAGTCGATCTCGAAGGGCTACGCCTCGTTCGACTATGAGCTGACGGAGTACAAGGTCGGCGATCTGGTCAAGATGAGCATCCTGGTCAACGCCGAGCCGGTCGACGCCCTCTCCATGCTGGTCCACCGCGGCCGCGCCGAGACGCGCGGACGCGGCATGGTCGAGAAGATGAAGGAGCTGATCCCGCCCCACATGTTCGTCATCCCGATCCAGGCGGCCATCGGCGGCAAGATCATCGCCCGCGAAACCGTCCGCGCCCTGCGCAAGGACGTGACGAGCAAGTGCTACGGCGGCGACGCCACCCGCAAGAAGAAGCTGCTGGAGAAGCAGAAGGCCGGCAAGAAGCGCATGCGCCAGTTCGGCAAGGTCGAGATCCCGCAGGAAGCCTTCATCGCAGCGCTGAAGATGGATGAGGATTGATCCTCGGTTGAGGCGATCGAGAACAGGAGGAGGGCGGAAGACCGAGCTTTCCGCCCTTTTTTCCATCACGCTCAACATGAACAATCCTTCACATACGATTGTGTCGCGTTGCGGCGCGAGCGTGCGCGGCTAAGGTCCGGCCCCAGCATTATCTGTTGGGGACTGAAATCCATGCGCCTTGCCGCCTCTTCCGTCGCGCTGGCCGCCCTCGTGGCTGTCGCTTCGCCCGTTCTGGCCCACGCGCCCGCCGCCACGACGGCCGTGACCGCGCCGTCGGCCACGCCGCTGCGCGCGGCTCCGGTGTCGGAGCTGATCGCCCGCGTCGACATCCCGTGGAAGCGCTTCCAGCTGGAGAACGGCCTGACCGTTCTGGTCCATGAGGACCGCAAGGCGCCGGTGGTGGCGGTGTCGGTCTGGTACAATGTCGGGTCGAAGGACGAGCCCAAGGGTTCGACCGGCTTCGCCCACCTGTTCGAACACCTGATGTTCGGCGGGTCGGAGAACTCGCCGTCCAGCCACATCCAGACGATGAATGCGGCGGGGGCCACGGGCCTGAACGGCACGACCTGGTTCGACCGCACCAACTACTTCCAGACGGTGCCGACCCCGGCGCTGGACTACACCCTGTATCTGGAATCCGACCGCATGGGCTATCTGCTGGGGCAGGTCAGCCAGGAGGTGCTGGATCTGCAGCGCGGCGTTGTCCAGAACGAGAAGCGCCAGGGCGACAACCAGCCCTACGGCCTGACCTACTACGCCACGCTGGAAGCCCTGTTCCCAGAGGGTCACCCCTATCGCCACTCGACCATCGGCTCGATGGCCGACCTGGACGCCGCCAGCATGGAGACGGTGCGGGACTGGTTCCGTGAGAACTATGGTCCGAACAACGCCGTCCTGGTCCTGTCGGGCGACATCGACGAGGCCAAGGCCCGCGAACTGAGCCAGAAATACTTCGGCGCCATCGCCCGCGGCCCGGTCAACACCCCGGCTGAGGCGCCGATCCCGACCCTGTCCGCCCCCGTCGAGCAGGTGCTGCACGACCGCGTGGCCCAGACCCGAATCAGCCGCACCTGGACGACGCCGGGCCTGAACGACCCGGACTCGGTGCCGCTGAGCGTCGGCGCCTCGGTGCTGGGCGGGCTGGCCAGCTCGCGTCTGGACAACGTGCTGGTGCGCGACGAGCAGATCGCCTCGAGCGTCTCGGCCGGCAACCAGGTGTTCCAGCGCGTCAGCATGTTCAGCTACTCGGCCATGGTGAAGCCGGGCGCCGACGCCGACGCCGTGGCCAAGCGCATGGACGAGGTCCTGGCCGACCTGATCGCCAACGGTCCGACCCAGGACGAGATCGACCGCGTGGTGACGCAGTACGCCTCGCGTCGCATCCAGGGTCTGGAAATGGCCAACGGCAAGGCCTCGGTCCTGGCCGAGGGCCAGCTCTATTCGGGCGATCCCGACTTCTACAAGAAGGAGCTGGCGGCCTATGCAGCCGTGACCCCGGCCCAGGTTCAGGCCGCGCTCAAGAAGTGGCTGAGCCGTCCCGTCTATAGCCAGATCGTCATGCCGGGCGAGCGTGAGGCCTATGTCGACGCCGCCGCCGCGCCGTCGGGCGCCACCCCGACCCCGGCCGCGCCGATCCAGCGCGTGGCCCGCGAAGCGACCCCGGCCATCGGCCAGGTGTCGAACGTGGACTTCCCCGCCGTCGAGCGCGCCGCCCTGTCGAACGGGATCGAGGTGGTCTACGCCCGCTCGACCACCGTGCCGGTGACGCGCGTGGCGCTGGAGTTCGACGCCGGCGTCGCCGCCGACCGCGCCGACCGCCTGGGCGCCCACACCCTGATGCTGAACGTCATGCAGGAAGGCACGACGACGCGCGACTCCAAGGCCCTGGCCGAGGCCCAGGAACGTCTGGGCGCCAGCGTCTCGGTCGGCTCGTCGATGGACCGCACCACGGCCAGCCTCTCGGCCGTCACCACCAACCTGCAGCCGTCGCTGACCCTGCTGTCGGACGTGGTGCGCAACCCCGCCTTCGCTCCGGCCGAGGTCGAGCGCCTGCGCGCCCAGCGTCTGGCCGGCCTGGCCAATGAGAAGACCCAGCCGGCCGCGATCGCCGGTCGCGCCCTGCCGCCGCTGATCTACGGCGAGGGGCACCCCTATGGCCGTTCGTTCAGCGGCACCGGCGACGAGGCCGTCGTCCGCAGCCTGACCCGCGCCGATCTGGTGGCCGACCACGCGGCCTGGATCCGTCCGGACAACGCCAAGCTGTTCGTCGTTTCGGACCTGCCTCTGACCGAACTGAAGCCGCAACTGGAAGCCGCCTTCGGCGACTGGCGCGCGCCGACGACGGCCAAGGGGACCAAGGCCTTCAACGCCGCCCTGCCCCAGACCTCGGCCCGCATCGTCCTGATCGACCGTCCGCAATCGCCGCAGTCGTTGATCTACGGCGGTCAGGTGCTGCCGGTGTCGGGCGCCGACGACATCCTGACCCTGACCACGGCCAACACCGTGCTGGGGGCCGACTTCCTGTCGCGGATCAACGCCGACCTGCGCGAGACCAAGGGCTGGTCCTATGGCGTGCGCGGCAACGTCAACACGCTGCAGAACCGCTCGCCCTATATCGTCAACGCTCCGGTTCAGGCCAACCGGACGGGCGAGTCGATCGCCGCCTTGATCGGCCAGTACGAGCGCTTCCTGGGCGCCGACGGCGTGACACAGGCTGAACGCGACCGCACGGTGCTGGGCGACACGCGTGGCCTGTCGGGCAGCTATGAGACCTCGGCCCAGGTGCTAGGCGCCCTGCGCTCCAACGCCCTCTATGGCCGTCCCGACGGGTATCAAGAGGCCCTGGCCGGGCGCATCAACGCCCTGACGGCGCAACAGATGGACGCCGCCGCCCGCGCCGCCATCAAGCCGGACACCTTCGTCTGGGTGGTGGTCGGCGACGCCTCGGTGGTCAAGCCGCAGCTGGACGCCCTGGGCCTGCCGGTCGAGGTCCGCTCGGCCACCGCGCCTACGACGGCCCAGTAAGAGCCGTCGATCAAAACAAATGGAAAGGCCGGCGGGGCTACCCGCCGGCCTTTTACTTTGGCTACCGTTTCCTGAAGCGGGCGGCGTCTGCGGCCAGGCCGGAACCCCAATCCGTCGCCGGATGATCGGGCTCGACATGGAAGGGCAGTTCGCCGGCGACGCCGCGGATCGCGAGCGCCAGAGGCAGGGCGTAGTGGGACATGAGGCGCAGGGGCTTCCTGCGCTTGTCCGTCACGTCCCACCCCAGAGCCTCGAAGGCCTCGGCCAGATCGGCCCCTTCCAGACGGTGGATGTCGTCCCAGTCGTCCGGCAGCGCCACCGCTTCGGCCGCCTCGCCGGTCAGGCCGAACAGGGCGCTGGTCAGGGCGTCGATCTCGGGAAACTCTTCGCGGGCGTCGGGATCGGCGTAGCGCGGCTTCATCAGCGCCTTCAGTTCCAGATCATCGACGCCGGGCAGGTCGATCAGGCGGCGGAGCGAGGCTTGGGTCATGGTGCCCTGTAGCACGTCCGACAGCGGTTGACCGCGCCTGCTTGCAGGTCGAGGCTGGCGCGGCGTCAACAGAAGGCCCTGCTTATGCCGACCGACCTGCCCACAACCGCCCGCGCGCCTCGGCTGGCCGTGCTGATCGACGGCGAGAACGCGTCGGCTCGGATCGCCGAGGCCCTGTTCACCGAGATCGCCACTCTGGGTGAGGCAAGCGCCAGGCGCATCTATGGCGACGCGGCCAGCCCGTCCCTGAAGAGCTGGGTCGAGGTCCTGCCCCGATGGGCCATCCAGTGGCAGCAGAATTTCGCCAACACCAAGGGCAAGAACTCGGGCGACATCGCCTTGGTGATCGACGCCATGGACCTGTTGCACTCGGGCCGGTTCGACGGCTTCTGTCTGGTGTCCTCGGACAGCGATTTCACCCGGCTGGCGGCGCGGATCCGCGAACAGGGCGTGCCGGTCTACGGCTTTGGCGAGCGCAAGACGCCCGAGAGCTTCCGTCAGGCCTGCACCCGCTTCATCTACACTGAAAACCTGACCGGTCGGGGCGGCGGCAATGACGACAGCGGAGAGCCCGCGTCCGCCCCGGTCGCAGAGAAGAAGCCGGCGGACGCGGTGCGCCTGATCGCCGCCGCCATCGCCGACATGGACGAGGACGGCGACGGCTGGGTCAACATCGGCGGCATCGGCAACCGGTTGAGGAACGCCTATCCCGACTTCGACCAGCGCACCTACGGCCACGCCAAGCTGTCCGACCTGATCCGCGCCACCGGCCGTTTCGACGTCGAAGCCGGGGCGGGCGGAGCCATGCGGGTGCGGGTCAGGCCTCGCTGACAAGCGGCGCCGTTCGTGTAACAGTGTTGCCACAACAGGAAACCACAGGCAGGATGGCGAATACTTTTGCCTGCAGAGGAGCTCGCCATGCTGTTGATCGCCGCCGCCGCCCTGAGCCTGCTGGGCGCGCCTGTAGTTCAGGAAGAGGATGACGCCCGCCCGCGCGTCGCCTCGAGCACGCCGTCGCGTGTCATCTCGGCTCGCTCGCCCAGCGTGCCTGATGGCCCGACCCGCACGGTCTGCAGCCGCGAGCGGGCGATGGACAGCAACATCATGCGCCGCGTCTGCCGCGAGGTGCCAGTGAACAGCGCCGGTCGTGAACGCATGTCAGGCGACTATCTGCGGCAGATGCAGAGCATCGGCCTGGATTCCACCAGCGGCCCCAATCAGCGCCAACCCGGCGGCCGCTCGATAAACTGACATGCTGGCCACGCTGATCGCCGTCGCGATGTTGTCCCAGTCGCCCGAGGCGACGGCGCCCGCATCTGCGCGTCCGCTCATCGTCGCCAGCACTCCGTCGCGCACCATATCCGCTCGCGCCCCGACCCTGCCGGACGGCCCGACGCGCGTGGTCTGCACGCGCGAGCGATCCATGGACAGCAACATCCAGCGCCGCGTCTGCCGGCGCGTGCCGGTGAACAGCAGCGAACGCGAACGCATGGCCAGCGACATGCTCAAGGACATGCAGCGGCTGGGCCGCATTGAAGGCGACTGATCTGAACCTGTAGCCACAAGTGGGTTTTCCGATGCTTGTTTCGCTCATTCTGGTCCTGAACCTTTCCGGCCCCGTGGCCGCGCCCGTCCATGCGCAGTCGGCCTCCGCCATGCCCGTCGGCGCCGTCGTCCGGGATCGCTCGGCCGTCGAACCCGGCATGGCCGTCCGCGAGGTCTGCTATCGCGGCAAGCCGACCGGATCGAACGTCACCCAGAACCTCTGCCGCATGGTCCCGGTGGCAACCCCGGCCAAGAGCTCGAACAGACATTAGGCGGTTCCTGGCGGTCGGCCCCGATCGCCCCTTGTTCGTCCGCACGACGTGATCAATAGAATGCGCCTCTGGCGGCCAAAGCCGCCCGATGTGTCCACGCTCGTTTCTCGCCGGAAAACTTCGAAGCCTCGCAGATGTTTATGATCCTTGTCGCGTCGGTCGCCGTTCTCGCTCTCGATCCGGACCCCGCCTCCGCGGGACGCCCCTCCAATCCATCCGGCATGACCATCACCGCCGCCCCGAATGTTCCGCAGGGCGCGCCCATGCGTGAAATCTGCCGACGGGAACGGGCGCCGGGCTCCAATGTGACGCAGCGTGTCTGTCGGCAGGTCCCGGTGAACAGCTCGGCCCGAGACCGCTCGGCAGGCGATCGCCTGCGCGAGGTGCAGGGCACGCGCATACCTGAGGGCGTCTAGCGACGACGGGCTTTTCGCGCGCTGAAGACGGACGCCCCCTTCCCCCACGCGCGGGGTGGTCTATGTGTGGGCCATGGCCGCCGCAGAGACCCCCGCCGAGACCTTCAAACGCGCCCTGGCGCACGCCGCGCGCGCCCTGGCCGAGCAGGCCGAGCTGGAGGTTCACTTCGGCTCGGACGGGCCGCGGCTGTCGAATGGCGTCCTCACCCTGCCCCATCCGCCGCGCGATCCGGGCGCGCCTGAAAGCGCCGCCCTGCGTGGTCAGGCCGACCGGCTGGCCCTGCGCCTGGCCAATCACGACGAGGCCCTGAACGCCCGGTTGCGTCCTGTGGACCAGACGGCGGCCGAGGTCTTCGACGCGGTCGAACAGGCGCGGGTCGAGGCCGTCGGCGCGCGCGAACTGAAGGGGGTGCGCAGCAATCTGAACGCGGCCCTGCTGACCCGGCTGGAGAAGTCCGGCGCCCTGCGGGCCGAGGCCGAGCGGGTGCCCGTGGCCGAGGCCGCAGCCCTGCTGGTGCGTGAACGCCTGACCGGCGAGCCGGCGCCGGACGGCGCCAAGACCATGCTGGACCTGGTGCGCTCCAACATGGAGCTGAAGGCGGGCGCCGAACTGGACGCGCTGGCCGCCGTCGCGGACGACCAGACGGCCTTCGCCGCCAGGCTGAAGGACGTGCTGCGGGCGCTGGACCTCGATCCCGGCGACGGTCAGGCCGAGGACGCCAATGACGAACAGGGCGAGGACGAGCCCGACCAGTCACAGCAGGACTCGCCCGACGAGGACGAACAGGAAGAAGAGGACGGCGGCGAAGGCGGCCAGTCGCTGGAAGGCACGGCCGACGACCAGTCCGCCGAGGACGAGCGCCAGACCCGCCCCGACGGCGCCCCCGCCGATCCCGACGGCGAGGCCTCGGACGACGGCCCCGAACTGAACGAAGGCGCCCTGCCCAACCGACAGGACAGCGTGGACGACGGGCGCGCCATCGACGCCTACCGCGTCTTCACCACGGCCTATGACGAGACCATCGGGGCCGAGGAACTGTGCGACCCGATGGAGCTGGACCGGCTGCGTTCGCTGCTGGACGCCCAGCTGGCGACCCTGTCCAGCGTGGTGTCGCGTCTGGCCAACAAGCTGCAGCGCCGCCTGATGGCGCAGCAGAACCGCAGTTGGGCCTTCGATCTGGAAGAAGGCGTGCTGGACACCGCGCGCCTGACCCGCGTCATCACCGATCCGACCAGCCCCCTGTCGTTCAAGATGGAGAGCGAGAGCCCGTTCCGCGACACGGTCGTGACCCTGCTGATCGACAACTCGGGCTCGATGCGCGGGCGGCCGATCATGGTGGCGGCGGTCTGCGCCGACATCCTGGCGCGGACGCTGGAGCGCTGTGGGGTCAAGGTCGAGATCCTGGGCTTCACCACCCGCGCCTGGAAGGGCGGCCAGTCGCGCGAAGCCTGGATCACCGCCGGAAAGCCCGCCAATCCGGGCCGCCTGAACGACCTGCGCCACATCATCTACAAGTCCGCCGATGCGCCTTGGCGCCGGGCCAAGAAGAACCTCGGCCTGATGATGCGTGAGGGCCTGCTGAAGGAAAACATCGACGGCGAGGCCCTGACCTGGGCGCACGACCGGATGAAGGGGCGCACGGAATCCCGCAAGATCCTGATGGTCATCTCCGACGGTTCGCCGGTGGACGACTCGACGCAATCGGCCAACGCCGCCCTCTATCTGGACAAGCATCTGCGCCAGGTGATCGAGCAGATCGAAACGAAGTCGCCGGTCGAGCTGATCGCCATCGGCATCGGCCACGACGTGACCCGCTGGTATCGTCGCGCTGTGACCATCGTCGACGTCGAGCAGCTGGCCGGCGTCATGACCGAGAAGCTGGCCGAGCTGTTCGAGGCCAAGCCCAAGGCGGTCTCCAGATCCTCCCACCGGACCTTGGGGAAACGCGCCGCGTGAACCGACGGATCTATGTCGCAGCCCTGGCGGCGCTGACGCTGGCCGCCTGCGCCGGGGCGGTCGTGACCTCGCAACCCTGGACGCCCGCGCCAGAGGCCGATGGCTGGAGCGCGGTCAGCGCCTCGACCCGCCCCGTGGGGCTGGGCCTGCCGGGCGCTGCGGTGCTGGGCGACGGCGTGCGCTACGCCGGCGGCGTAACCGTGCTGGCCGGCGCCGACTCGCCGCTGCACAGCCTGTCCGACCTGAAACTGACCGGAGGCGGCGGCTTCATCACCGTGTCCGACGTCGGCGATCTGGCGCGCGGGAGCCTGATGCTGGATCGACGAGGGCGGCTGATCGGTCTCGACGGCTTGCGCGTGCGCCGCCTGACCCTGACCGACGGATCCCTGATCAGCCAGAAGGCCGAGGGCGACGCCGAGGGACTGGCCGTTACGTCCAACGGCGACCTGCTGGTCAGTTTCGAACGCGATCACCGCATCTGGAACTATGGGCCGCTGACGGCCCTGCGGTCGCCCCAGGCCGTGCGCCGCCCCGACTTCCCCTTCGCCGAGAACGACGGGATGGAGGGCCTGGCCGCGTCGGGCGAGGGCTGGCGGGTCGCCGGCGAATCCGGCGGAGTCTGGGACTGCGTCCCCGCGCGTTGCACGGTCGTGACGCCCCCGCCCGAGACGCCGCTGCGCGAGGGCGACTATCGCATCACCGGCATGGATCGCGACCCGGCAGGCGGCTGGTTCGTGGTGCAGCGCTCCTGGCGCGCGCCGATCGACGTGCGGGCTCGGGTGCGGCGGATGGCGCAGGATGGCACGCTGGGGCCGGTGCTGATCGAACTGAAGCTGCCCGGCACGACCGACAATTTCGAGGGGATCGCGGCCGAACGGCGCGGCGACCGGACGCGCCTCTACATTCTGTCCGACGACAATTTCAACGCCGTGCAGCGGACCATGATGCTGGCGTTCGACGTCCGCTAGGGCGGCGCGTCAGATCCGTTCGCTGATCTTGATGGCGGCCTTGCAGCCGACCTTGATGACGCTCGACAGCAGGCGATAGGCCGGAGCCTCGCGGCTGCCGTGCTCGATGGCGTGGTCGTGGTGGGCCAGTTCCTCCTCGCGGAACCTGGTCAGCTCCGCGGCCAGTTCGGGGTCGCGCTCGCGGACCTCCTCGATCTGGTCGGCGTAGTGTTTCTCGATGACGCTCTCGACCGCCTCGGTGCAGGCGTGGGCGGCCTTCTCCGAGATCAGGGCGGTGCCGGCGCCCAGCGCCGTGGCGGCCAGCTTCCACAGCGGAATCATGGCCGTGGGACGAACGCGGTTTTCCGTCAGCAGGGCCTCGAAGCGGGCCAGGTGGACAGCCTCGTGCCCCTCCATCTCGGTCAGGTCGGCGGCGATGGCGGCCTTGCCCTTGCGGCCTTCCAGCACGGCGCGCTGGGCGCGGTAGATGTGGACGGCGGCGAACTCGCCGGCATGATCGACGCGGAGCATTTCAGCCATGCGAGCGCGGGTCTGGCCCACGCCAGGACGCGGCAGGGGGATGCGGCGGGCGGCGGCGACGGTGTCGGTGGCCTCGGTCATGATCGCTTCCTTACGCCTTGGGCGCTCGCGCGTCCTTGGGACGTTTCGCCGCCAGCAGGCTGAATACGGCCAGGGCCAGGGAGATTATGAAGTTCCACCCCGCCATGGAGACGCCGCCGAAGCTCCACGCCACATCACCGCAGCCGACAATGGGTTTCATCTCGGCGGTGCCGTCGGCCAGGGCGCTGAGCGCGCTGAGGTCGATGGTGGTCGAAGGAATGGCCGAACAGGTCGCAGGCAGGTCCCACCATTTCAGCTCCCCGCCGGCGTGGAAGCCCGCCGTGATCGCGCCGGTGAAGAAGACCGCGGCCAGCAGGAAGGAGGCGATGCGCGGCGTGCCGCGGCTGGCGCGGCTGAACACGGCCCAGAAGGTGGCGGCCCCGGCGATGGCCACGGCGGCCCAGTAGACCTCGCGCTGCTTGAGGCAGAGGTTGCACGGGGCCAGGCCGGCGACCCGCTCGAAGGCGTGGGCGGCGCCCAGCATGGCCAGAGAGGCCGCCAGCGCAAAGGCGGTCCACCAGCCGGTCAGACGTTGATACAGGCGCTTCATCACGCCTTCTTAGACGCAGCCGGGGCCGGCGTCGATCAGTGTCCGATCAGCTTGACCGCAAACACGGCGCCGACCAGCAGGACCAGGAAGAGGACGGTGAACAGGGCCAGTCGTTTCTCGATCACGGCCAGCATGGGCTCGCCCCAGCGCTTGAGCACAAAGGCCACCAGGAAGAAGCGCGCGCCCCGCGTGACGACGCACAGGGCGATGAAGAGGGCCAGATTGAACTGGAAGATGCCCGAGGCAATGGTGATCAGCTTGAACGGGATGGGCGTCAGTCCCTTGATCAGGATGACCCAGGCCCCGTGCTGCTGGAACAGGGCCTTGGAGGCCTCGAAGGTCTCGGCCTTGCCCAGGACCGACAGCATCCACATCCCCACCGGCTCGAGGAAGTAGCCGATGGCGTAGCCCAGCAAGCCGCCCAGGACCGAGGCGATGGTGCAGACCGTGGCGTAGAAGTAGGCGCGCTCGGGCCGGGCCAGCACCATGGGCGCCAGCATGACGTCGGGCGGAATGGGGAAGAAGGAGCTCTCGGCGAACGAGACCACGGCCAGCGACCGGGTCGCGTGACGGTGGCGGGCCAGGGAGAAGACCCAGTCATAAAGCTTGCGAAGCATACAGGCGTCCCGGTTGAGCCGTCGGCTCTAGCAGGCCCAAAGCCGGCGCGCACCCGTCGATAATCGCCTGCGACACCGCAACGTGTCCTGTTTCGACGCAGGCCCGCCTTGCGCGCCATGGGGGCCGACCATTAGGTTCCGCCCCAATCGGCGCCCGGGCTCAAGGGTCGGGGGCGCCCCATAAGACAGTCAGAGGAGACGCGTCATGCAGGACGCCGCCGCCAAACTCGACCAGGAAAACCCGCTGGGCGTGGACGGTTTCGAATTCGTCGAGTTCACCGGCCCGGAGCCGGAAGCCATGATCGCTCGCCTGGAGCTGATGGGCTTCACCCCGACCCATGTGAACCCGACCACGGACGTGGTGCGTCTGAAGCAGGGCGACATCACCATGCTGGTCCACCGCAAGCCCGCGGGCCAGGCGGCCGACTTCGCCAAGGACCACGGCCCCTCGGCCAACGGCATGGCCTTCCGCGTCGCCGACGCCAAGGCCGCCTATGAGGGCGCGCTGGCGCGCGGCGCGGTCAAGGCCGAGGGCGCGAGCGGCGGGGCCCTGGGGAGCGACTATCCCTACATCCTGCAAGGCATCGGCGGTTCGCTGCTCTATGTCATCGACCAGTATGGCGAGCAGGGCTCGCTGTACGAAGCCTGGGACGAGATCGAGGGCTGGGAAGAGGCCGAGCGCAAGAACTCCATGGGCCTCGAGATCCTGGACCACCTGACCCACAACGTGCGTCGCGGCCAGATGCGCACCTGGTCGGGCTTCTACAACTCGATCTTCAACTTCGAAGAGCAGAAGTATTTCGACATCAAGGGCAAGGCGACCGGCCTGTTCTCGCAAGCCATGATCGCGCCCGACCGCGCCATCCGCATCCCGCTGAACGAGAGCCAGGACGAGAACTCCCAGATCGAGGAGTTCATCCGTCGCTACAACGGCGAAGGCATCCAGCACATCGCCCTGACCACCGAGAACATCTTCGAGACGGTCGAGGCCATGAAGGCCCGCGGCGTGGACTTCCAGGACACGATCGAGACCTACTTCGAGCTGATCGACAAGCGCCTGCCCAACCACGGCGAGGACGTGGAGCGGATGCGCAAGAACCGCATCCTGATCGACGGGTCGGACGAAGAGGGCCTGCTGTTGCAGATCTTCACCCAGGACACCTTCGGCCCGATCTTCTTCGAGATCATCCAGCGCAAGGGCAACGAGGGCTTCGGCAACGGCAACTTCCAGGCCCTGTTCGACTCGATCGAGCTGGACCAGATCCGTCGCGGCGTCATCAAGGTCGACGCCTGAATGAAGAGGCGGCCGCCGCACTGGCTGCCCTGGCTCGGCCCGCTTCTGGCGGCCGGGGCCGGGGCGCTGGCCGGGGAATACTGGCTAGGGGGAGGCTTCTGGATGGTGCTGCTGGCGGCGCTGGTCTGCGGCTTCGCCCCCATCCTCGGCTACCGCGTCTGGAAGCGACTGCACCACCGCTGACGTTTTCCTCCCCACTCTGGTGAGGAGGGGGACCACGAAGTGGTGGAGGGGCTTTGCCACTTCAAAAGTGGCCCCTCCGTCACGGCGCTTGCGCGCCGCGCCACCTCCCCATTTCATGTGGAGGAGAAACCCGAGGGGAAACCGCCGATGAAATCCGTCCTGACCGCCGCAGCCGCCCTGACCCTGCTGGCGTCGCCCGCGCTCGCGCAGGAGGCGCCGACCTGGTCGCTGGCCATCCACGGCGGGGCGGGCGTCATCGAACGCGCCAACCTGACCCCTGAACGCGACGCCGCCTATCGCGCCGGCCTGCAGGCGGCGCTGGACGCCGGTTCGGCGGTTCTGGCCCGGGGCGGCTCGGCGCTGGACGCGGTTCAGGCCGCGGTTCAGACCATGGAGGACAACCCCCTGTTCAACGCCGGACGGGGCGCGGTCTTCACCGCCGCCGGCAAGAACGAACTGGACGCCGCCGTGATGAACGGGTCCGACCTGACCGCCGGGTCCGTGGCGGGCCTGACCCGAACCCGCCATCCGATCGCGGCGGCCCGCGCGGTGATGGAGCGATCCCCCCACGTCATGCTGATCGGCGAAGGGGCCGAGACCTTCGCCGCCTCGGTCGGTCTGGAGCAGGTCGAGCCGGGCTTCTTCTTCACCGAGAGCCGCTGGCAGGCCCTGCTGAAGGCCCTGCGCGACAAGAACCTGCCCCTGCCGCCGCGTCCGCAAGGCGCGCCGCCGGAACCCGCCACCCTGGCCCGGCCGGTTCCTCTGGCCTCCCTCAATGAAGCCCCGCTGGACGAGCGCAAGTTCGGCACTGTCGGCGCCGTGGCTATGGACAGCCAGGGGCGTCTGGCGGCCGGCACCTCGACCGGCGGCATGACCGCCAAGCAGTGGGGCCGGGTCGGCGATGTGCCGGTGATCGGCGCCGGCACCTACGCCTCCAACGCCGACGGCTGCGCCGTCTCGGCCACCGGATCGGGCGAGTACTTCATCCGCGCCACCGTGGCGCGCGACATCTGTGCGCGCATTGGCCTGATGCGCGCTAATCAAGACGGAAACCTCAACGCCGCCCTTGAACGCGCCGACGCCGCGAACAAGACGAGCAACGGCGACACCATCACCGCCGTCCACGAACTCCAAATCGAAGCCGTAGCCGCTGACGCCGAGATCGCCGAGGTCGGCGCCATCGGCGGCGACGGCGGCGTCATCGTCATGGGCAAGGACGGCGCGGTCGCCTTCTCGATGAACACCTCGGGCATGTATCGCGGCGAGGCCGGCTCGGGCCGCCCGTCGCGCGTCGCCATCTACGCCGACGAAGAGGCCGCCCGTTGACGACGGCAAAGGACCATCCGGGCGTTATCGCCCCGCCGCCCCTGATCTACCTCGGCTTCCTGCTGGCCGGATTTGGCCTCGGCCAACTGGTCAGCGAGCCTTCCCTAGGGTTGAACGTCGACCTGCGGCGCGGGCTGGCCTTTGTTCTGGTGATCGGCGGCCTGCTGCTGGACGGGATCGCGGCGGGGACCTTCCGCCGTCTGGGCACCCCGCCCGAGCCATGGAAGCCGACCACCGCCCTGGCGACCGGCGGCCTCTATCGCTACAGCCGCAACCCCATCTATGTCGGCTTCGCCATCACCTACGCCGGGTTCGCCCTGGCCATGGACAGCCCGTTCGCCCTGGCCCTGTTGATCCCCTGCCTGATCGTCGTCGACCGCTTCGTCATCGCCCGCGAGGAGCGCTACCTGACGGGCAAGTTCGGCGCTGAATACGAAGCCTACAAAGGAAAGGTCCGCCGATGGCTGTGACCCCGAACCGCCCCGCTCCGCACGCCGACGAATTGTCGGAAATGGCCATTGAGGAACTGGACGCCGCCTGCGGCCTGCTGTGGGTCGAGATGAAGGCCGTCACGCCCTGGGGCGACACCTATGAGGGCACGGCCCCATCGGGCCGGGCGGTCGAGATCGAGCGTCGCTACCTGTGGGCGCACGAGCCCGCCGGCGCCATCGCCGTCGAGGTCGAGGTGCGCGACCCGGCCCTGCGCACCGGGGCCGAGGCCCGCGCCGTGATCTCGCCCCCAAACAGTAAGCAGCCCTGACCCCAGGCGACGGTTTGTCTGCTCGCATCTGACCCGATGACAGTGCAGGGATAGGGTTCGCTTGCGATTCGCTCGCATTAAAGGGGTATTCGATGATCGGTTCGCGCGCAGCCTGGCTGCTGTTGTCGGCCTTGCTGGCCGGACCGGCATGGGGTCAGACAGCGCCAGCAGAGGGAGCCGATGCGCGCAGCCGGGGCGCGGCCCCGACCGGGACCCTCAGCTATCCGGCCGACTTCTACGCCGCGGCGCGGCCTGTCACGGCGCTGGACATGATCGGCCGCACGCCGGGCTTCACCCTGGACGAAGGCGATTCCGTGCGCGGTCTTTCGGGCGCCCAGGGCAATGTGCTGATCGACGGCCGCCGTCCGACCTCCAAGGGCGAGGACCTGGGCGATCTGATCGCCCGCATCGCTGCGGGTCAGGTCGAACGAATCGATATCGTGCGCGACCGGGGCGCGGGGCTGGACATGCAGGGCCACCCCGTGGTCGCCAACATCGTCCGCCGCGCCGATGCGGCCACCACCAGCGGCGCTGTGACCCTGGCCACAGAACGACATGCCGGTGATCGCTGGGCGACGGATGTCGTTGCTGAAATGACTCGCAGCCTGTCAGGCGGTCGTCTGCTGGAACTGTCCGGCTCGCTCTACAACTACGTCGACGACGAAGCCGGGGACGGACGTGAGGAGTTGCGCGATGCTTCGGGTGCCCTGATCGGTTCGGCGGACCGGTTGACGGACGCCGCCGGACACGGCGCCAGGATCAGCGGCGCATGGCGTCAGACCCTGGCCGGCGGCGACCTGTCAGCCAATGGACGGCTGGTCGGAGAACGCTATGAATTCGACCTGCTGGAACGACCTGCGGCTGGCGACGCCAGGCGGATCAACGAGGTTGAGGACGTCCTCGAAGCCGAGTTGGGCCTGGGCTGGGAGCGGGCCTTCGGCGCCAGTCGGTTGCGTCTGACGGGCTTGCAAACCCTGGAGGATGATCAGGAGTTGTCGCGTTCGGTCAGCGGCGACGGGGAAGACCTCTTCCGCAGCAATGAGCGCGCGGGCGAGACCATCGGACGCGCCGCGATCAGCCGTGAACTGGCGTCGCGGAACCTGACGATCGAGGGCGGCGTCGAGGGCGCCTTCAACTGGCTGGAGGGGGCGATCAGCGCCGAGGAAGACGGCCAGGCTGTGGTTCTGCCTTCTTCCAATGTGCGCGTGGAGGAAAGACGGGGCGAAGCCTTCGTCAGCCTTGCCTGGAGCCCCAGACCCGATCTTTCGGCGGAAGCCGGTCTTCGTGTCGAGACCTCGACCCTGTCCCTCAGCGGAGACGCGCCGCTGGAACGCAGCCTGACCTACGCCAAACCGCGCCTGCTGCTGACCTGGACGCCCGATCCGGCCAGTCAGTGGCGGTTGCGGGTCGAACGCGAACTGGGCCAGCTCTCGTTCAGTGACTTCGTCACCTCGGCCAGCCTGGACACGGGGGTCGTCACGGCGGGGGCCGCCGACCTGAGGCCTCAGGACGCCTGGACCGGCGAACTGGTCTATGAGCGCCGCTTCTGGACCGAAGGCGCGATCAAGGCGGCCCTGCTGCATCAGGAGATCACCGACGCGACGGACCGCGTTTTGCTGACAGGACCTGGCTTCGCCTTCGACGCCCCGGGCAATATCGGCGACGCCCGGCGGACCGTCTTCATGGTCGAACTGGCCCTTCCGCTGGACAGGGTCGGCCTGTCGGGCGGCCTGCTGAAAACGACGGTGGAGCGCGCCCATACCCGGGTGACGGACCCCACCACCGGCGAACAACGCCGCCTATCCGGTTACAATCCCTTCGAAGCCGAAATCGAACTGACGCGCGATCTGCCGGGCCAAAACCTGAAATGGGGCCTGACCGCAGAAATCGGCTCGCCCTATCGCGAGTTCCGTTTCGATGAGGTGGTCGAGGAATTCTACCAGCCCTGGTACGGCGCCTTTATCGAATGGACGCCAAGCCCACGCTGGACGGTCGGCCTCAAGGCGGAGAATCTCGGCGACCGCGCCATTCGGGTGGATCGGCAGTTGTTCGACACGCCGCGAGACGGACGTTCGCCCGATCGTATCGAGTATCGCGTCGAACGCACCGGCCCCTACGTCGGTCTGACCCTGCGTCGCGCCCTGGGCGCATCCTGACGCGTCTGCAGGACGTTGATCAGGACGACCGAAAGCGCCTAGACTTTCGCCATGAAACTCGCCTCGCTCAAGCACGGCCGTGACGGCCGCCTCGTCGTCGTCTCCAACGACCTGAACTGGTTCACGGACGCCTTCCTGATCGCCCCGACGCTGCAGGCGGCGCTGGACGACTGGGACCGCTGCGAGCCCCTGCTGCGGGCCCTGGCCGAAAGCCTCGAGCACGAGGCCGTGCCGCGCGGCCGCTTCCACGAGCGCGACGCCGCCGCCCCCCTGCCCCGCGCCTATCAGTGGGCCGACGGCTCGGCCTATGTGAACCACGTCGAACTGGTGCGCAAAGCCCGCAACGCGGAGATGCCGGCCACCTTCTGGACCGACCCGCTGATGTATCAGGGCGGCTCCGACAACTTCCTCGGTCCGCGCGACGCCATCCCGCTGAAGGACGAGACTTGGGGCTGCGACCTGGAGGCCGAGATCGTCGTCGTGACCGGCGACGTGCCCCTGGGCGCCAGCCGCGACGAGGCTCTGGCCGCGATCCGTCTGGTCGGTCTGGTCAACGACGTCAGCTTGCGCAACCTGATCCCCGGCGAACTGGCCAAGGGCTTCGGCTTCGTCCAGTCCAAACCGGCCAGCGCCCTGTCGCCGGTCTTCGTCACGCCCGACGCGCTCGGCGACCGCTGGAACGACGGCAAGCTGTCGGGCGCCCTGTCGGTGCAGTTGAACGGCCAGGACTTCGGCCAGGCCGACGCCGGCGTGGACATGACCTTCGACTTCGGCGTGCTGATCGCCCACCTGGCCAAGACGCGCTCGCTGGGCACCGGGACCATCATCGGTTCGGGCACTGTGTCGAACAAGGACGCCGACGGCGGCCCGGGCAAGCCGGTGGCCGACGGCGGCCTGGGCTATTCCTGCATCGCCGAGGTCCGCACCGTCGAGACCATCCTGACCGGCGAGGCGAAAACGCCCTTCCTCAAGCACGGCGACACGGTGCGCATTGAGATGCTGGACGACGCGCGCCACACGATCTTCGGCGCCATCGAACAGACGGTCTCGCCCGCCTGATCTCCGCTTTTCGAGCGCCGTTCGCCGCGTTAGGCTGACGGCGTTCGGAGGGGGAGTTCCGCATGTCGCCTGAAACCATGGGGCCGCTGATCGGCATCGCCGTCGCGGTGATCATCGTCCTGCTGCGCAATCGCCGGAAACGGACGCTGCGACCGCATCTGCTGTGGGTCACGCCCGTTCTGGTCACCACGCTGATCGGGGTCGGGCTCTGGGCCAACACCCAGCATCCGCACTTCGGCCCCCTGGCCTGGCTCGCCTTCATCGTCGCCCTGGGTCTGGGCGGCGTCGCCGGCTGGTGGCGCGGCAAGACCATCACCATCGAGAAGGAACCGGACGGCTCACTGAAGGCCCAGGCCTCGCCGCTGGGTCTGATCCTGGTGATCGGCCTGTTCGCCGCGCGGGCGGGCCTGCGCGAGGTGATGGACGCCAACGCCGCCGCCTGGCATCTGGACGCGGTCGTCGTCACCGACGCCTTCATGATCT
The DNA here is from genome assembly GCF_002387245.1 of Brevundimonas sp. UBA4553. GTDB lineage: Bacteria > Pseudomonadota > Alphaproteobacteria > Caulobacterales > Caulobacteraceae > Brevundimonas. The sequence continues at coordinate 219,046 of NZ_DGLD01000013.1, read as the reverse complement.
TCGCCATCGGCCTGATCGTGATGCAGCGCGTCGAGATGTACATCCGCGCCCGGCGCATTCTGGCCGGCGGAACCGATCGTCACGTCGAGGTTGCAGCCTAGTTTTGGCAGCGGCGCTTTCGCGGATTGACCCCCCGAATTCCGCCGCTAGATTGCGCGCCTCCCAGACCTGTGCCGGTGTGGTGGAATTGGTAGACGCGCTGGATTCAAAATCCTGTTCCGAGAGGAGTGCCGGTTCGAGCCCGGCCACCGGCACCACGTCTGGATGAGCGCCTGAAGAGGCGCTTTCCCCACGCTTCCTGACATCGTCATCGACCCGGAACGCAGCCTTGGCCGTTCTGGCGCATTCCGCTGGGCGAGGAGGAATGTCGCGCGCCGTCGCATGACGAAACAAAGAATGAGTTCGAGCGCTATTGATTAAGCGGACACAAGTGTCCACTTGGCGATCTTCATGACCCGTCCCTTGCGAAAAGACGCCGCCGAACGCCGCGAGGCGCTGCTGATAGCCGCCGCCGAGGCCTTTGCGCGCGATGGGCTGGACGCCCCTCTGCACCTGATCGCCGAACAGGCGGGCGTGGGACGGGCGACGCTGTATCGCAACTTCGCCGACCGGTCGGAGCTGGCCCTGGCGGTGTTTCTGGAACAGATCGAGGACCTGGGTCGCCGGACGCACGACCGCCTGGATGATCCCGAGGTCTTCCTGTGGTTTCTCGGCCAGATGGTCGAGCTGATGATCCGCAGCGCCGGCCTGTCCACCGCCATCCGCGACCTGAGGGACGAGGCCCTGGCCCCGATCCGCAGCGGCCTGAAGCAGGCCGGCGCCGAGGCGCTGCGCGTATCCCAGTCGGCGGGGCGGGTGCGGCCGGACCTGACGATCGAGGACATCCGCGTCATCGCCCTGATGCTGGGCGCGCCGTCGCGCACAGCCGCCGCCGCCGACCGCGACCTGTTGAGCCGCCGCACTCTGGAGCTGGTGCTGGACGCCGTCCGACCCCAGGGGCGCCCGGCATGAGCCGCCGCAACTGGGACCTGCCCTGGGACGACTATCTGGCGACGCTGAAGCCGCACGAGCGGCCGGCCTTGCCGGGCTCGCCGGCCACGCCCGACCACTCGACCGCCTGGCGCCTGGCCTACGCCGCCGTCGGCGTTCTGGTGGCCCTGACCGGCAGTCTCGGCAATGCCGCGGTCACGGCCAACATACCCCTGCTGGCGGGGTCGCTGGGCGTGACCACGACCGAAGCCGCCTGGCTGCCCGTGGTCTTCGTCATGACCAACGCCTGCATGAACCTGCTGCTGGTCAAGTTCCGGATGCAGTATGGCCTGCGCCTGTTCACCGAGATCATCCTGATGGTCTTCCTGGCGACGGCGGCGGCCCACCTGTTCCTGGAGGACTACGGCTCGACCCTGGTGGTGCGGGGCATCGCCGGGATCGCGGCGGCGGGCATGTCGACCCTCGGCATCCTCTACATCATCCAGGCCTTCCCGGCGCAGCATCGGCTGAAGGGCATCATCATCGGCGTCGGCCTGTCCAGCCTGGCCATCCCGCTGGCGCGGCTGGGCGTGGGCCGCCTGCTGGACCACGACCTGTGGCGCGCCGTCTATATGTTCGATCTGGGCCTGGTGCTGATCGCCCTGCCCGCCGTCTTCGCCCTGAAGATGCCGCCGTCGCAGCGGGTCAAGACCTTCGAGAAGCTGGACTTCGTCACCTTCGCCCTGTTCGCGCCGGGCATCGCCCTGCTGACCGCCGTGCTCGGCCTGGGCCGGATCGTGTGGTGGACCGAGGCGGCGTGGATCGGTTGGGCCCTGATCGGCGCTCTGATCCTGCTGACCGCCGCCGTGGTGGTCGAATACAATCGCACTAATCCGCTGATCGACCTGAAATGGCTGGCCGGGCGCGACATCGTGCGGCTGACCCTGGCCATCATCCTGGTGCGGATCGTCCTGTCGGAACAGACGACGGGCGCGGTCGGCTTCCTGCAGCAGATGGGGCTGGGCAACGATCAGATGCACGGCCTGTTCTGGGTCATGCTGCTGGCCACGGCCGCCGGCACCCTGACCAGCGCCCTGACCCTGAACCCGCTGAAGCTGTGGAAGCCCATCTCCATCGCCCTGGGTCTGATCGCGGTCGGGGCCTTCATGGACAGTCACGCCACGGTGCTGACGCGTCCGTCCAACCTCTATCTCAGCCAGGCCCTTCTGGCCTTCGCCGCCGCCTTCTTCATCGGCCCCACCATGATCATCGGCTTCGGCAAGGTGTTGCAGGGCGGCGGCAAGAACCTGATCAGCTTCATCGTCGTCTTTTCCATCGGCCAGAACATCGGCGGCCTGATGGGCTCGGCCCTGGTCGGCACCATCCAGACGATCCGCGAGAAGTATCACTCCAACCAGTTGAGCGAGAGCATCACCCTGGGCGACCCCGACGTGGTCCTGCGCCTGCAGCAGCTGGGCGGAGCCTACGCCCACACCCTCGGCGACGCCGCCCAGCGCCAGGCTCAGGGCCTGAAGCTGTTGCAGCAGCAGGTCAGCCAGCAGGCTCAGGTTCTGGCCTACAACGACGTCTTCCTGCTGATCTCCGCCGCCGCAGCCCTGGGCGCCGCCTGGGTCGCCCTCAACCATTTCCGCCCCCGTATCGAGGCGCGCCGCGCCGCCAACCGCGAGGCGGCGCAAGCCGCCGCAGCCGCCGCTGTCGAATGACCCGGACCCGACCATGACCGACGCCACTCCCTCACCCGTTCCCGCCGCTCCGGCTCCAGCCGCCCCGCCGCCGCCCGCCGCGCCCGCGCCCCAGCCGTCCAGCAGTCGACGCGTCATGATCAGCGTGGTGCTGGCGCTGATCGCCCTGGTCGGTGTCGGCCTGATCCTGCACGCCTGGCGGCTGCCGCCCTTCGACGGCGGGCCGCAGACCACCGACAACGCCTATGTGCGCGGTCAGGTCACCGTCATCAGCCCCCAGGTCAGCGGCTATGTCACCTCCGTCCCGGTGCAGGACTTCCAGACCGTGCAGCAGGGCCAGCTGCTGGCGACGATCGACGACCGCATCTATCGCCAGAAGCTGGAACAGGCGCAGGCGGCCCTGCACGCGGCCGAAGCCGCCCTGGCCAACTCGGCCCAGAGCCAGGCCTCGGCGCGCGGCTCGGTCGCCCAGACCCGCGCCTCCATCGCCGGCGCCGAGTCAGCCGTGACCAAGGCCCGCGCCGACGCCCAGCGCGTGCGCACCCTGTTCGCCGGGGGCTGGGTCGCCCAGGCCCAGGTGGACACGGCCCAGAACGCCCTGCGCGCCGCCGAGGCCCAGCTGGCCGCCGCCCGCGCCGCCGAGGGCGTGGCCCAGACCGGCGTCACGTCCGCCGTGGTCAGCCGCGGCTCCCTGGAAGCCGCAGTAGAGAACGCCCGCGCCCAGGTCCGTCTGGCCCAGATCGACCTGGACAACACACGCATCACCGCGCCGCGCGCCGGTCGCCTGGGCGAGGTGTCGGTGCGCGTGGGTCAGCAGGTCTCGGTCGGCACGCAGCTGACGGCCCTGGTCCCCGACGCGATCTGGGTCACGGCCAACATGAAGGAGACGCAGATGCGCGATGTCCGCGTCGGCCAGCCGGTCGAGATCGCCGTCGACGCCCTGGGCGGGACGAAGCTGACCGGCCGGGTCGAGCGCATCGCGCCCGCCGCCGGATCGGAGTTCAGCGTCATCCGCCCCGACAACGCGACCGGCAACTTCACCAAGGTGGCTCAGCGCATTCCCGTCCGCATCGCCATCGACCCCGGTCAGGAGGCCGCCGCGCGACTGGCCCCCGGCATGTCGGTCAAGGCCCGGATCGACGTCAGCGACGGGCGCTGACGTCGTGTTGCAACGCAAAATTCATGCGCCTTCGGGGTTGCGTCAGCCTGACGCAGGCCGCATCAGGTCCCGATGACCAACGCCCCGACCACCACAGCCGCCGCCTCCAAGGGGCCGGGGTTCGCCGAATTCGTCTGCCTGATCGCCATCATGATGGCGCTGAACGCCCTGGCCATCGACGCCATGCTGCCGGCCCTGCCGCACATCGGCGAGGACCTGGGCGTCGCCAATGAAAACACGCGGCAATGGGTCATCACCGCCTATCTGCTGGGCTTCGGCGGCGCGCAGCTGTTCTACGGCCCGCTCGCCGACCGCTTCGGTCGCCGACCCATCCTGTTCACCGGCATCGGCCTCTATGTGGCGTTCAGCATCCTGGCCGCCTTCGCCCAGTCATTCGAGTGGCTGATCCTGTCGCGCATCGGCATGGGCCTGGGCTCGGCGGCGACGCGGGTCCTGGCCGTGTCGATCGTGCGTGACCGCTATTCGGGCCGGACCATGGCGCGGGTCATGTCACTGAGCTTCCTGGTCTTCCTCGGCGTGCCGATCCTGGCCCCGACCGTGGGGCAACTAATCATGCTGGTGGCGCCGTGGCGCTGGATCTTCGGCTTCTTCGCCCTGTTCGGCGGCAGTTTCCTGCTGTGGGCCGCCCTGCGCCTGCCCGAGACCCTGCACCCGGAAGACCGGATGCCGATCAAGGTCAAACGCATCGCCGGCGCCTTTGGTCAGGCCCTGAGCAATCGTCAGGGCATGGGTTACACCCTGGCCATGACCGCGATCAGCGGCGCCCTGTTCGCCTTCATCAACTCGTCGCAGCAGATCTTCTTCGACGTCTTCAAGTCGCCCGGCCTGTTCACCACCGTCTTCGCCATGGTCGCGGGCGGCATCGCCCTGGCCTCGGTGCTGAACTCGCGCATGGTCGAGAAGCTGGGCTCGCGCCTGATCGCTCACACGGCCCTGTTCGGCTTCATCGGTTTCAGCGTCCTGCACGCCGTCATCGCCTATGCGGGGCATGACAGTCTCTGGATGTTCGCCACGCTGCAGGCCTGCAAGATGTTCTGCTTCGGCTTCATCGCCGGGAACTTCGGCTCCATGGCCATGGAGCCCATGGGCCATATCGCCGGCACGGCCGCCTCGGCCCAGGGCTTCATCTCGACCATCGGCGGCGCCCTGCTGGGCTTCTGGATCGGCCAGCATTTCGACGGCACCACCGTGCCGATGACGGTCGGCTTCGCCGCCCTCGGCGTGCTGGCCCTCGTGCTGGTGCTGGTGGCGGAGAAGGGACGGCTGTTCAAGGCTCACCACCTGCGCCCGGTCGCCGCCCCGGGCTCAACCAAGGCTTGATCTTTCGCGGCGGAGGGAGCCTTTTCGCACGCATCTGAATACGGAGCGTTCGATGTCCCTGAAGCTGGTTGGGCAGGTTTCCGCCCTCGCCCTCGCCGCCGCCCTTGTCTCTTCCCTGGGCGCCTGCGCCACCGCGCCCGGAGGCTCGTCGATGACCTCGCCTGCCGCTGAGGCCCCCGCCTTCGCCTACGCCAACGACATCCACTCCAACGCCCGCCCGGCCGAGGCGCGCGTCGGCCATGTGGCGCTGGACCTGACCGCCGACTTCGCCGCCAAGACCCTGTCGGGCTCGGCCACGCTGGACGTCACCGGCCGCGTCGGCGCGACCGAAGTGGTGCTGGACACCAAGAACCTGGACATCCGCGGCGTGCGCGACGCCCAAGGCCGTCCCCTGCGCCATGCGCTGGGCGCCGTCGACGCCATCAAGGGTCAGGCCCTGACCGTCCACCTGCCCGCCTTCGCCGGCGCCGAGGTCCAGAAGGTCGTCATCGACTATTCAACCCGCCCCGACGCGGCGGCGCTGCAATGGCTCAGCCCGCAGCAGACGGCGGGCGGCCAGAAGCCCTATCTGTTCAGCCAGGGCCAGGCCATCCTGACCCGCACCTGGGTCCCGACCCAGGACAGCCCCGGCATCCGCCAGACCTATTCCGCCCGCATCGTCGCCCCCGCCGACCTGACCGTGGTTATGTCCGCCGAGCACCTGACGCCGCAGGGCGAGGCCGCGGGCGCCGGCCAGAAGGCCTGGCGCTTTGACATGGATCATCCGATCCCGCCCTATCTGATGGCCATCGGCATCGGCGACATCGCCTTCGCCTCCTTCGACGGCCGCACCGGCGTCTGGACCGAGCCGAGCCGTCTGGAGGCCGCCCGCGCCGAGCTGCAATCCACCCCGCGCATGGTCGATGCGGCCGAGGCCCTCTACGGCCCCTATCGCTGGGGCCGCTACGACCTGCTGGTCCTGCCGCCCAGCTTCCCCTTCGGCGGGATGGAGAACCCGCGCCTGACCTTCGCCACCCCGACCATCATCGCCGGGGATCAGTCCCTGGTCTCGCTGGTGGCGCACGAACTGGCCCACAGCTGGTCCGGCAATCTGGTGACCAACGCCACCTGGTCGGACATCTGGCTGAACGAAGGCACCACCGTCTATTTCGAGAACCGGATCATGGAGGCCCTGTACGGCCGCGACCGCGCGCTGCAGGAGCAGGTCCTGGGCTGGGGCGAGCTGTCGGCCGAACTGGCGACCACCGCGCCGGACGACACCAAGCTGCACATCGACCTGACCGGGCGCGACCCCGACGACGGCCTGTCGGGCGTGCCCTATGAGAAGGGCGCGGCCATGCTGCGCACCATCGAACGCATCGTCGGCCGCGAGACGTTCGACGGCTGGCTGCGCGGCTACTTCGACCGCCACGCCTTCCAGCCCATGACCGACGTCGGCTTCCTGGCCGACATCCGCGAGCACCTGATCAAGGGCGACGCGGCGCTGGAGGCCCAGCTGCAGCTGGAGAACTGGATCTACAAACCGGGGATGCCGTCGAACTGGATCCCGCCGGTCTCCCACGCCTTCGAGGCCGTGGACCAACAGGCCAAGACCTTCTTCGCCGACAAGGGTCCGGCATCGGCCATCGACTGGAAGAACTGGAACACCCAGCAACGCCAACGCTTCCTGGCCTGGCGTCCCGAGGGCCTAGTGGCCGGCGCCGACTGGCTGACCCCGGCGCAACTGGCCGACCTGGAGAAGACGCTCAACCTGGCCAATGAAGGCAACGCCGAGCTGACCTTCGCCTGGCTGCAGATCGCCCTGGCGCATCGCTATGAGCCCGCCGTCGCCACCGCCGACCGCTTCCTGACCAGCCAGGGCCGTCGCAAGTTCGTCCTGCCCCTGTTCCAGACCCTGTGGGGCGAGGGCGACTGGGGCCGCCCGATCGCCACCCGCATCTACGCCAAGGCCCGGCCGCTCTATCACCCAGTCACCTCGGGCTCGGTGGATCAGCTGGTGGGCCGTCCGTAAGGCCGACCTGTCCGGGCTTCCCTGCGATGCGGGGAGGCCCGGACGCCTCCACGGTATGGCCAGCACGGGTCTCAGGGTTTGAGCCGATGGGATCCAGTGCGGAGGCCGATACACTCCTGGAATCCAGGAGAGGCGCATGGCGGGAATTTCGGACCGGGATATCGTCGAAGCCTACCAGTACATGCTCGCCCGCTGGCTGGTTTTGCGGCAGGAGCGACGCGATCTCGACGAGGGTTTTCGCTGGAACGCGATCATCCACCGCGCGCCCGGCGGCGTTTCCTGGGCCAATCCCAACCTCGACGTCGCCTATAGCGAGGCTTGGATCGCCGTCGACGACGACAGCGCCACCATCCTCGATCTGCCCGAGATCAGGGATCGATATTACACCTTTCAGCTTCTGAACGGCTGGGGCGAGGTGGTGTTGAACATCAACGAGCGAAACTTCCCGGATCATGCCTTCGGCCGGTTCGCGCTGTGTTTGAAGGGAGCGGAGGTTGACCTGCCAGACGACGTGCTTCGGGTTGATCTGCCCGGTCGGAAGTCGCGACTGCTGATGCGCGTGGAGCTCGGCAGTGATCCGGCGGAGGCGATCAGGCTCCAGAAATCTACGACCTTGCGGGCTACCGGCGAGCCCCGCCTACCCGATCCTGTCCCGATCGATTTCGAACTTTTCCCCGGCGCCGAAGCGTTTGACCGAACCGACGACGTCCTGGACGACGAGCAGACATCAATCCAGGCGTGGCGTCCTTGCAGGTCAAGGCCCGCGCCGTGGCGGCGGCCGTGCGCGATCCGGCGGAACGCACCCGAATAGATGGCGTCATTCAAACCCAGGCTGTCCCGACCTTCCTCGATGCCGTCAAAGGCATGGGCCAATCCGTCAACGGCTGGGTTCGCCCCCGCATTATCGGCAATTACGGCTCCGACTGGCAGATGCGCACAATCGCCAATTTTACAGGCATTTGGGCGAACAACACACAGGAAGTGATCTACTTCGTCGCGCGTGAAAACGATGGCGGAAAGACGATCTCGCTAACCTTTCCCGCCAACGCGTCGCCCGATCAGAAGACGCGCTACTTCTGGTCCGTGATCGCCGTGGATTCGCGCGAGTTCCGGGTGATCGCCAACCCGCTCGGCCGGTTCCTGCTCAATAACCAGTCCGGTCTTCACCGCGACAGCGACGGGTCCCTGACCTTGTGGTTCGCGCCGGAAAAGCCCGACGCCAGCCCGGAACCCAACTTGGCTGCCGACGCCGAAGGGCGGACGCTACAACCTGACCTTCCGCTTCTACGGGCCGTCCGAAGATGTGGTGAGCGGCGACTACTTTCCACCGCCCCTGAGGGAGGGCGCCTGAGGAGGACAGCGCATGGCGGATCCAATCCCCGTCACCGTAGACAACTTCGTTCGCGCCGAGAGCGACATGTATTTCGGCCATCCGGTGGCTCTGGTGGGCATCGGCAAGTGGCATCATGCCAGAGAGCTGATGCCGCTGGATCGGCAGACCGTCATTCGCGGCAATCGCGACACGGTCTATTCATCGGCCGTGTTCGATCTGGACGCCGGACCTGTGACAATCACCCTGCCCGATCCCGGTCAGCGCTTCCTCTCGATGCAGGTGTTCGACGAGGACCAATACACCCGACCTACGATTTACAAGTTCGGCAGCTACACGCTCGACCGCGCCGATTTCGACACCCGCTACGTCATGGTCGGCATTCGCACGCTGGTGGACCCGATGAAGCCCGGCGATCTCGAACAGGTCCATGCGCTGCAGGACGCCATCGCCATCGCGCAGCCGGGCGGCCCCGGCCGTTGGGAGGTTCCGGCCTGGGACCCGGAGAGCCAGAAGACGGTGCGCGACGCGCTGCTCGTGCTGGCCGGGACGGTCAGCGATACCAGCAAGGCGTTTGGTTCGAAGGCGGAAGTCGACCCCGTACAGAGGTTGCTTGGCGCAGCCTCAGCTTGGGGGGCCAACTCGCCACGCGACGCCATCTATCTCAACTTCGTCCCAAACGAGAATGACGGAGCGACGGTCTACAGATTGAAGGTGCCGGCGGACGTGCCTGTCGATGGGTTCTGGTCCGTGAGCGTCTATGGCGCGGACGGCTATTATCATCCGAACTCCTCGGATCGCTACACACTGAACAACCTCACCGCCATCAAGGATGCGGACGGCGGAGTGGCTATCCAGTTCGGCGGCTGCAGCGAGACAACGCCCAACTGTCTGCCGACCTCCCCGGGTTGGAACTACATGGTGCGTCTCTACCGACCCCAAGATGAGGTGCTGCAAAACAGGTGGCGCTTTCCCGAAGCACAAGCCGTCTGAAATTTGCACGGGCATGCAGACTGTTCGCCCCCGCTGTCGCAACCTCGCGCTCCAAACCTCGTGATTTTCCGGGTTTGCGCGCCGCTCGGCGCCTCATTCCAGGCGCTGTCGCCAGGCGTGCGATGATGGCTTCGGGTCTTTGACATCGCCATTCGCCGCCTGACCGCCCCATCACCGAGCAAGGTCGTCCGGCCCGTTCCCACGGAGCGCCCGCTCCTGCGGCTCGCCATTGCACCTATTGCACTGTTTTTTCCGAGGCGCCGTGCAATACGCCGGCCCGGACTTGACGGCGGACCTTGCGACCCGCTCCCTGCGCTGACGTTGGAGGACGCCCCATGATCCGCACCACCCTGAAGGCTATCCCGCTGGCCGCCGTCCTGATGGCCGCCGCCGCGCCCGCCGCCTTCGCCCAGAACCTGCTGATCCGGGGCGGGACCATCCACACCGGAGTCGAGGCGCAACCCACCGCCGAGATCGTGGCCGTGCGCGACGGTCGCATCGCCTATGTCGGGGCCGCCGCCGGCGCGCCTTCGACCGAGGGGCTGGAGGTGGTGGACCTGAAGGGCGCGACCCTGTTTCCCGGCTTCACCGACGGCCACGCCCATCTGGACGGCATCGGCTGGCGCGAGATGACGCTGAACCTGGAAGGCTCGACCTCGGTCGCCGAGGCCATGCAAAGGCTGACCGACTGGGCCAGGGCGCACCCGGAGGGCGTCATCGTCGGGCGCGGCTGGATCGAGACCCACTGGCCCGAGAAGCGCTTCCTGACCGCAGCCGATCTGGACGCCGCCGCCCCTGGTCGCGTGGTGCTGCTCAGCCGGGCCGACGGCCACGCGGTCGCCGTCTCCAGCGCGGCCCTGACCGCCGCCGGGATCGACGCCGCGACCGCCGCCCCCTCGGGAGGCGAAATCCTCAAGGACGCCGCAGGGCAGCCCACGGGCCTGCTGGTCGACGGGGCCATGCCCCTGGTCGAACCCCTCATGTCACAGGCCGACGCCGCGGCGACACGCGCCGCCTATCGCGCCGGGTTTGACGTCTACGCCCGCTACGGCTGGACCGGCGTCCACTTCATGAGCGCCCCGTGGAAGGACGTGCCCCTGCTGGAGCAGATGGCGCGCGACGGCGAGGCGCCCCTGCGCGTCTACAACAGCATCGACATGGGCGACGCCCGCGCCCTGATGGCGGGCGGCCCCCGCGACGCCGCTGACGGGCGGATCATCACCCGCGCCGTCAAGTTCTACGCCGACGGCGCCCTGGGCTCGCGCGGGGCGAAGCTGTTCCAGCCCTATTCGGATCGGCCGGAGACGTCGGGCCTGATGCTGGCCTCGCGCGACACCGTCATGCCCCTCTATCAGGAGGCCCTGCGCACCGGCGTCCAGATCGCCACCCACGCCATCGGCGACCAGGGCAACCATGACGTCGCCGCCTGGTACGAAGAGGCCCTGCGCACCGTGCCGAAGGCCGAGTGGAAGCTGGCCGACCCGCGCTGGCGCATCGAACACGCCCAGATCATCCGGCCCGCCGACTACCACTACTTCGACGAGCTGCCGATCATCGCCTCGATGCAGCCCAGCCACGCCATCGGCGACCTGCATTTCGCCGCCGACCGCCTGGGCGACGCCCGGCTGGACGGGGCCTACGCCTGGCATACCCTGGTGGACCGGGGCGTGATCGTGGTCGGCGGCTCGGACGCGCCGGTCGAGCGCGGCGATCCCCTGATCGAGTTCTACGCCGCCGTGGCGCGCCGCGACCTGAACGGCTTCCAGGGGCCGGACTGGCGTCCGAACGAGGCCGTGGACCGGGCGACGGCGCTCAAGATGTTCACCCTGTGGCCGGCCTACGCCAGCTTCCGCGAGGATGAGCTGGGCTCCATCGAGGTCGGCAAGCGGGCGGACTTCACCGCCTTCGACATCGACCTGATGACCGTCCCCGCCGCCGCCATCCCCAAGGGCCGCGCGGTCCTGACCGTGGTCGACGGCCAGGTGGTCTATCGGGCCGACTAGATGCCGCTCGCCCTGCCGTGCGTTGCGGCGGGGCGGCGCATCGGTTAAGCCCCGGCCATGGTTTTCTTCTCCGGCCGCCCGCCAGCGGCCGGGCTTGGCGTTGGAGCGCTAGATGGCTGATTTCGCCCCCGGACTGGTCACCGTTTTCGGCGGCTCGGGCTTTGTCGGAACCCAGGTGGTGCGGGCCCTGGCCAAGCGCGGCTGGCGCGTGCGCGTCGCCGTGCGCAAACCGGCCCTGGCCTATGAGCTGCGCATGGCCGGCGACGTCGGCCAGATCCAGACCGTCCGCTGCGACATCACCGACAAGGCCGCCGTGGCCGAGGCGCTGAAGGGCGCCGACGCCGTGGTCAACCTGGTCGGCATCCTGTTCGAGACCGGCGGCCGCAAGTTCGAGGCCCTGCACGTCCAGGGCGCCGTCAACGTCGCCGAGGCCGCCAAGGCCGCTGGCGTCAAGCGCCTGACCCACATGTCGGCCATCGGCGCCGACGTAAACGGCAAGGCCGACTACGCCCGCACCAAGGGCGCCGCCGAGGCCGCCGTCCGCGCCGCCTTCCCCGGCGCCGTGATCGTCCGCCCCTCGATCATCTTCGGCAAGGAAGACGCCTTCCTGAACCGCTTCGCCGCCATGGCGACCTTCTCGCCCGCCCTGCCGCTGATCGGCGGCGGCGTGACTAAGTTCCAGCCCGTCTATGTCGGCGACGTGGCCGAGGCGGTCGCCCGGGCGACCGTCTCGCCAGAGGCCGAGAGCAAGACCTTCGAGCTGGGCGGCCCGTCGGTCTGGACCTTCGAGGACATCCTCAAGTTCATCCTGCGCGAGACCAACCGCAATCGCTTCCTGGTTCCCGTCCCCTTCTTCGCCGCCCGCATCCTCGGCTCGCTGGCGCAGATCCCCGCGGCCATCGGCCTGGCCCCCGCCCTGACCAAGGATCAGGTGGTGCTGCTGGAGAGCGACAACATCGTCTCGCCCGGCGCTGACGGTCTGGCCGAGCTGGGCATCGAGGCGACGGGCCTGGAGGCCATCGCGCCGAGCTACCTGTTCCGCTACCGCGTCGGCGGGCAATACGCCGAGAACCCCGCCGCCGCCTGATCGGCGCACTTACGAAAAAGAAAAACCCCTCGGGACCCGCGTCCCGAGGGGTTTTTCCTTGCCCGACGCCCCCTGCGCCCTAGAGGGCGCCCGTCGCGGCCAGACCAATAATGCCGGCCACGCCGACCACGATCCGCCACCAGGCGAAGAGGCCGAAGCCGCGCTTGGACACGAAATCGAGCAGGAAACGCACCACCGCCAGCGCCGAGATGAAGGCGGCGATAAAGCCTATGGCGATCAGGCCGAAGTCGCTGAAATCCAGCACATCGCGGTTCTTGAACAGATCATAGGCCACCGCCGCCCCCATGGTCGGCAGGGCCAGGAAGAAGCTGAACTCGGCCGCCGAACGCTTGTCCGTCCCCAGCAACAGGCCGCCGGCGATGGTCGCGCCCGAGCGCGACACGCCCGGGATCATGGCCAGACACTGGAACAGGCCGATCAGGAAATAGACGCGGAAGGGGTAGCGATCCGCATCCAGATAGCTCGGCATCTTCTTCAACCGATCCAGCCACAGCAGCAGCAGGCCGCCCACGATCAGGGCGACGCAGATGACCAGGGGCGTCTCGAACAGGACGGTCTTGATGAAGCCGTAGGCCATGAAGCCGATCACCACCGCCGGCGCGAAAGCGACCAGCAGGCCGATCAGAAAGCGCCGCGCCGCCGGGTCGAAGGGCCAGCGTGTCGCCAGGGTCCACAGACGCTGGAAATAGACGCTGATGATGGCCAGCAGAGCGCCCAGCTGGATGACGATCTCGAACGTCTTGCCGGTGCTTTCGAAGCCGAGAAAATGCCCCAGCAGCAGCAGGTGGCCGGTGGAGGACACCGGTATGAACTCGGTCAATCCCTCGACCAGACCCAGAAGGATCGCCGTCAGCCAGTCCGCCATGAAAACTCCGTCTCGACTGGCGGCGGTCCGTCCGCGCCAGCAGCCCCTTCCTTAGCGCCCCGGACAAGACGCCGCCATTGGCGGATGACCGGTTTTGCGCGACAAGGGCGGGGATGACCGCCTCTCCCCTCGACGACGCTCACGCCACGACCCGCCGCATCACCGCCCTGTCGGTGGGGACGGCCACGATCCTGATCGTGATAAAGGCCTTTGCCCTGGGCGCCTCGGGCTCGGTGTCGATCCTGGCGACGCTGGCCGATTCCTCCTTGGACCTGATCGCCTCGCTGGCCACCTTCTTCGCCGTGCGCTGGGCCGCGACGCCTGCCGACGAGGGGCATCGCTACGGTCACGGCAAGGCCGAGGCCCTGGCGGCCCTGGTGCAGGCCGGACTGGTCTTCGCCTCGGCGATCTTCATCGGTTGGGAGGCGGTGCAGCGCATCTTTGATCCCCGCCCTGTCACCGCCGGCGGCTGGGCCGTAGGCGCAGTGATCATCTCGATCGCCGTCACCCTGTGGCTGGTGTGGATGCAGAGCCGGGCGTTGAAGAAGACCCGATCCCTCGCCGTCGCAGGCGACCGCGCCCACTACGCCGCCGATCTGGCGGCCAATGTCGTGGTGCTGATCGGCGTCGTTTCAGGGGCCTATCTCGGAGCCCCCGGCCTCGACGCCGCCGCCGGCCTGGTGGTGGCGGTCTGGCTGTTCTGGGGCGCGATCTCCATCCTGCGCGACGCCGCCGACCACCTGCTGGACCACACCGCGCCCGACGCCGACCGCGCCGCCGTCGTCGCGGCCGTCCTGGCCGATCCGCGCATCTCCGGCGTGCACCAGCTTCGCACCCGCATGGCCGGGCAGGTGCTGATGATCCAGATGCACGTCGACCTGGAACCCAGCCTGACGCTGGACGTCGCCCACGCCATCGTCGTCGAAGCCGAACAACGGGTGCTGGCCGCCTTTCCTCACGCCGACCTGCTGATCCACGCCGACCCGCGCGGCAGCGGCGACAGCCACGGGCGTCGCGACGGCGCCGCTCCGATCCCGGCCGCCCCCGCCGACACGGAAGTCGAGCCGCTGGCGATCCGCCCGGGTCCCTGGTCATGAACTGCGACGGTCCGTCGCGGTAAACGCGCCCTTAACGAGCGGCGCGTATGGATTGGGCGATGTCCGCGCCCGCCGTCCTCTATCATTTCGCCTTCCACCCCGGTTCGCGCACGGCGCGACTGGCGCTGGGCGAGGCGCGCGTCGAGTTCGGCGAAGAACCGGTCAAACCCTGGGAGGAGGACTGCCCCCTCTTCGACCTGAATCCCTCGGGAATGCCGCCAGTCCTGACGGTGACCGAGAAGGGCAAGACCCTGACCCTGTGCGAAACCGACGCCATCCTGGGCTGGATCGAGGACCGGGCCAAAGGCGACGTCCTGATGCCCGCCGATCCGGGCGAGCGCGCCGAGGCGCGGCGGCTGGCGACCTGGTTCAACCGCCGCTTCATCGACGAGGTCGACGCCGTCCTGCTGCACGAGCGGATGGAGAAGCCCCTGCTGCGGCTGGGGCCACCCGAGGCGCGGATGCTGCGCGAGGGGCGCGACGCCCTGCGCGCCCATCTGGCCATGCTGGAAGGTCTGGCCGCCGGTCGTGAATGGCTGGCCGGACGTCGCCTCAGCCAGGCCGACCTGATCGCGGCGGGCCACCTGTCGGTGCTGGACTATTTCGGCGAGATCACCTGGGCCTCCTATCCGTCGCTGAAGACCTGGTATTCCAAGTTGAAGTCGCGGCCCTGCTTCCGCCCCCTGCTGGGGGATCGTTTCCCCGGCGTCCACCCCGCCACCTGGTACGCCGACCTCGACTTCTGAGGCTAACGAGGGCTAAAGCGCCCTCATGGCGGCCGATCCCCGCATCTTCATCCGACAGCGCGCCGCCGAACTGGGCTTCGGCGTGTGCCGCTTCGCCTCGGCCAGCGACCCGTGGAGCGCGGGCGAAAAGCTGGCCCACTTCGTCGAAGCGGGCCGTCACGGCGACATGGGCTGGATGGAGACGACGCTGGAGCGCCGCGCCCACCCGACCGCCATGTGGGACGGGGCGAAGACCGCCATTGTTCTGGGCATGAACTACGGCCCCGAGGCCGATCCCCTGCCGGAGCTCGAAGACAGGTCGGCGGGCTATATTTCGGTCTATGCGCGCGGCGACGACTATCACGAGGTCATCAAGGGCCGTCTGAAGATCCTGGCTGGCCAGATGGCGGCGCGGCTGGGGCAGGAGGTGAAAGTCTTCGTGGACACCGCCCCCCTGATGGAGAAGCCCCTGGCCCAGCGCGCCGGTCTGGGCTGGCAGGGCAAGCACACCAATCTGCTGAGCCGCACCCACGGCAACTGGCTGTTCCTCGGCGTCATCCTGACCGCCGCCGAGATCGAGCCCGACGAGGCCGAGACCGAGCATTGCGGCCGCTGCACCGCCTGTCTGGACGCCTGCCCGACCAACGCCTTTCCTGCGCCCTTCCAGATCGACGCCCGACGCTGCCTCTCCTACCTCACCATAGAATACGCCGATCCTTGGCCGGTCGAGTTCCGCATCGCGACAGGGCCGCGCATCTATGGCTGCGACGACTGTCTGGGCGCCTGCCCCTGGAACAAGTTCGCGCAAGGGGCGTCGGAGGCGCGCCTGCACGCCCGCGACAGCCTGAAGGGGCCGCGGCTTGCCGATCTCCTAGCCCTGGACGACCCGGCATTTCGCGCCCTGTTCACCAAAAGCCCGGTCAAGCGCATCGGGCGGGATCGCTTCATCCGCAACGTCCTCTATGCGACGGGGAACTCCGGCGACGCCGCACTGGTCGCCCCGGTCGAAGCCCTGCTGGACGACCCGGCCCCCGTGGTGCGCGGGGCGGCCGTCTGGGCGCTGTCGCGGCTGCATGGCGAGCGGTTCGCGGCGCTGCGTGAGGTGCGACTGGCGGTCGAAGAGAACGAGAGCGTCAAGGCGGAATGGAATCCTTCTCTCCTTGCGGGAGAAGGTGGCCCGCGCAGCGGGTCGGATGAGGGGTCTCGCCGCCCTCAGACCTAGCAAAAAGGGGTTTCCCACTTGGAGAAACCCCTCATCCGTCAGGCTTCGCCTGACACCTTCTCCCGCAATGGGGAGAAGGGTCTTCAGACGTCGGCGGAACCCACACCACGACCGCCGCCGGGGACCGGGGCCACGTCCAGCAGCTTCAGCCGGAACACCAGCACGGCGTTGCCGGGGATCATCGGCGGGCCGCCGGCTTCGCCGTAGCCCAGCTCCGGCGGGACGTAGAGCAGCCATTCATCGCCGGGCTTCATCAGTTGCAGCGCCTCGGTCCAGCCCGGCACGACCTGCTCGGGGCTGAAGACGGCGGGCGAGCCGCGCTTGAACGAGCTGTCGAAGACCGTGCCGTCGGTCAGGCTGCCTTCGTAATCGACCCGCGCCAGATCGTTGCGGTCGGGACGAACGCCGCCCGCAGGGCCGCTGGCCACGACCTTGTACTGCAGGCCCGACGGCAGGGTCTGGACCCCCTCCGCCGAGGCGTTGGTCTTCATGAAGGCGGCGGCTTCTTCCGCGTTCTTCGCCAGATCGGCGCCGGATGCGGCGGGCTGGCGATTGCAGGCGGCCGTAGCCAGCAGGGCGGCGACGGTCGCCGCAGCAAATGCGGGCTTAGCCCATGCGAAGTTCATAGCCACGTTCCTTGAGCGCTTCGCCGATTTCCTCGGCATGTCTGGCGTCGCGAGTTTCGACCATGATGTCGAACTCCGCCCCCTTGGCCGGCACGTCCAGCGCCAGCCGGTTGTGCACGACGTCGATGATATTGCCGCCCAGGCCGCCGATCACGGCGGCCATGGCCGACAGCATGCCGGGGCGGTCGTCGCCCAGGATGCGATAGACGATCAGCCGCTTCTCGCGAACCATTTCGCGGTTCAGCACCACGGCCAGCATGCGGGCGTCGATATTGCCGCCGGTCAGCTCGACGCCGACCTTCATGCCCCTGAACCGCTCGGGATTGGCCAGGATGGCGGCCAGACCGCCGGCGCCGGCGCCCTCGGCCACCGTCTTCTCCAGCGTGGCCAGCAGGGCCACGCCCTTTTCGAAATCGGCCTCCTCGCAGACGAAGACCTCGTCGATCAGGCTGTCGGCCAGAGCAAACGGAATCTCGCCCACGGCCTTGATGGCGATGCCCTCGGCAATGGTCTGGCCGCTGCATTTGGCCGGTTCGCCGCGACGACGGGCGGTGAACGACGGATAGCGGGCCGCTTCGACGCCGAAGATCTTGATGTCCGGCTTCATCGCCTTGGCGGCGATGGCGCTGCCGGCGATCAGGCCGCCGCCGCCGATGGGGATGATCAGGGCGTCCAGATCCGGCGCGTCCTCGACGAACTCCAGCCCGCAGACCCCCTGGCCCGCCACGATGCCCTCATCGTCGAAGGCCGAGACGAAGACATAGCCATGCTCGGCCTCAAGCCGTTTGGCCTCCTCGGTCGAACCCGAAAAGTCGAGGCCGTGGATGACGACGTTGGCGCCGTGGGCGCGAGTGCCGTCCACCTTCACGAAGGGGGTGCCCTCGGGCATGACGATGGTCACGGGCACGCCGAGGCGACCGCCGTGATAGGCCAGAGCCTGGGCGTGGTTGCCCGCCGAGGCGGCGACGACGCCGCGCTTCATTTCGTCCGGCGTCAACTGCAGCAACCGGTTCAGGGCGCCGCGTTCCTTGAAGCTGCCGGTGAAGTGCAGGTTGTCGAACTTGATCCAGATCTCGGCGCCGGTCAGTTGCGACAGGCGGCGCGAATAGCGGACGGGCGTGCGGTCGACCTGGCCGGCGATGCGTTCCTGCGCCGCGCGGATGTCGTCGAAGGTGACGGTCATGAAGTTCCTGAAAACGTTTCTGGCCGGTCTCTGCGTCCGGTCTCCGGCGCTCTTGTGGCCTACCACGCGACGCCGGGCAACCTTGACTCCAAGGGTCGTGGGGGGCCATGCCGGTCACGCTTGAAACGAGTTTCGGGAACCCTCCATGTCGAACCGTCGCCCCTCCCTCGCCCTCGCCGCCATCCTCGCCGGCGCTCTGGCTCTCAGCGCCTGCGCCACCACGCCTGTGGGCGGCGGAGCGAGCCCGGCCGAGTTCAGCGCCGACGCCTTCGCTTGGTCGACCCGCGCCGGCCAGGCCTCGATCGAGGGCCGCGTGGCTTTCGCCCAGGACGGCCAGGCCTTTAGTTGCGTCGGCAATGTCGGCCTGATCCCCGACACCGGCTACACCCGTGCCCGGATGCAGCGCCTCTATGGCTCGACCGAGCGCGCCGCCGTGCCCGCCGCCGTGGTCCGGGCTCGCTCGGCCGGCGAACAGGGAGCCGACTATCGCTCGTACGAACGCGCCCAGCCTTGCGCTGACGGCGCCTTCCGCTTCAGCGGCCTGCCCGACGGCAGTTGGTTCCTGATTTCGCCCGTGAAGGCGGGCGACGACATCGTGGTCCTGATGAAGCGCGTTCAGACGCGCGGCGGACGGATGGT
The DNA here is from genome assembly GCF_002387245.1 of Brevundimonas sp. UBA4553. GTDB lineage: Bacteria > Pseudomonadota > Alphaproteobacteria > Caulobacterales > Caulobacteraceae > Brevundimonas. The sequence goes on along the minus strand of NZ_DGLD01000013.1, from coordinate 200,072 downwards.
CAACGTCACCCTCGGGGGCTGAACAGCGACGGGGATCGGCGTTCGCCATCCTTTGGCCTTACGGGGCCGCTCTCTGAACTGATCCAATCACGGACAGTCGGGGAGCGCGTTCTTGTCCCAACACAACATCATGGGTTCCGAGGCCTTCAACAAAGGTCCGTTCGTCATCATCCGCGCCGTGAAATCGGGCGGCTTCCGTCGCCGCCGTTCCCGCTCCGTGGCCGCCTACGCCGTCGTCGCCGTCCTGGCCTTGTCGGCAGGGGCGGCTGCAGCCGCCTTCGCGCTCGGCCCGCTGCTGATCCAGGTCGATCCCGGCGTCGCCGCCGCGCCTGCCGCGCCGGCTCCGACGCCCGCTGTGGTCGGCGCGCCAAGACCGGCGGCCTGAAGCCTAGGGACCGATAAAGCTCAGCGCCTCGGCGAACAACTCGCCCCGGCTGCGCACCCCCAGCTTCTGATAGGCGTGTTTCAGATGCGTGCGCAGGGTCTCGATGGAGATGTCCAGCGCCTGGGCGATCCGACCCGTCTCGACACCCGCCAGCAGCATTTCGATGATCCTGCCCTCGGACGGGGTCAGCAGGTGGTTCTCGATCAGGGCCTGAAAGCGGACTTCGCTGCGCGCCCTTTGCAGGGTCAATCCGACCAGGTCGTGCGGCGGCCCGGAAACCGCGCGCGCCCAGGCCACCCAATGACGGCCGCCTTCGCCGGGCGCCACGGCGCAGCCGGATTCCTCGGGTCGGGCCCCAGCCACCAGGCTGGCGATGATCGCCGAACGCGGCGCCAGACGGCCGTCGCTGACCTCGAAAGCCTCGCCGTCGTCGCGCAGCACCCGCGCCGCCTCGTTCATCCACAGGACGTCCAGTTCGCGCGTCACGATCAGGCGCGCGCGCCGCTCCCCATCCATCCAGTTGGCCAGCGCGCGCCCGCAGACCGCGTCCAGATCGGCGCCGTCGCTAGAGGATGAACGCCGCCGATCGCGCGACACGCGGCGATCGACCGACAGCCAGAAAGCCCTTTGCGACGCCTCAGGGGCCTCGGCCTCAGCAGAACCGTGTATCACACCGTCGCTCCAGCTTTGGCCGCCCCCGTCCGACCGCTTGTTGCTCCACCACCTAACGCAACGCCACAATCTCGACGAATTCACCATACCCCAAAATATTCTCATGAACACCCCACAGATTGGTGATGCCCATCATCGCGAATGTCTCGTATGGTCTACACAGACAGAGCGACGAAATATTTGTTTCTACAATACAGAGCTTGGCCGATATGTAGAACATGTATCATTTACTTGCTCTACAAGTGAAAGCGCGATTACTAATAATAGATTAGGGATTTAAATCCTTGAGTTTGCTGAACTTCGTTCAGCTGCACCAACCCTGACACGCCGATCGCCACCACCGCGCTCTGCGGGATCGACGCGCCAAAGGGCGGGCCGAGCGAGGCGCAAGCGTTCTCGCTTAAACATCGGCGCTTCGGCGCGACAGCCTCGCCGCGGGATTGCACGCCCCCCAGCGTCCCGCGCGACCGGAGTCGTCGCCGAAGCGCCAGGCCTGCCGACAATCTGGTGGAGGCTTGAGGGCGCGCCAGACGCCGGACCACGCCCCGAGGCCCTGGAGCGGCCGATGGGAATCGAACCCACGACATTCAGCTTGGGAAGCTGACGTTCTACCTCTGAACTACGGCCGCGCTGGGCGGACCATAGAGGCCGGGGCTGAAAAGAAAAGAGCCTCGGCTCGCTTGGGCGAGCGGGCGTGCGCCATGCCTCAGTCGCGGATGCGTTCGACGCGCACGCCGCGCTGTTCGAGTTGCGCTTGCAGGCTGTCGACGCCCGCGAGGTGGCCAGCGCCGACCGAGATGAAGGCGGTGCCCGAACCGGCGAGCAGGGTCTGGATCTGATCCGCCCAGGCCTGATTTCGACGCGTCAGCATGACGGCGTACATCTCGGGCGATTCCGCCTTCATCTCCTGACCGATCAGGCTGTCCAGGCCGTCGACATCGCCGGTGGACCAGGCGGTGACCATGCGGTCGAGGAAGGCCTCCGCCTGATCGAACTCCTTGAGCCCCGACCGCAACATAGCCAGTTGAGCCTCCTCGGACATGTCGGCGATGAAGCCGATCTGCTGGGGCGCGGTCTCGAAACCCTTGATGGGTTTGCCGGTGGCGGCGGCGCGGGCGTGCAGGACCTGATCGCCGCCGTTGGCCGCGACATAGCCGGCCTTCTGAATCGAGGCGAGCGCCAGTTGCAGGCTGGCCAGCCAAGGGCGCAAGGGATCCAGTTGCGCCGCCGTGGAGCCGACGGTGCGGGCGGCCAGATCGAGGTCGGCCATCTCCTCGGTGGTCAACAGGCTGGACAGCGGGCGCTGGGGCGACAGCCCCTTGGCCTGGATCAGCGGCACGACCCCGTCCTGATTATTCAGGTCAGCGATCTCGAACCAGTATTCATCCGCGCTGGCGAAGGCCTGGTCGACGCGCCGAGTGCCCCAGGCGGTGTCAGGCTTCAGGACGTGAACCGTGCCGAAAAGGTAGAGGGTAGAATCCGCGTCTCTCACCACCCAGAGGCCCGGGCCGGACCCGGCAGACGCGGCCACGACGGCGGCGGGCTCGACGGTCGGCGCCGGGGCCTGGGCCTGGACGGAGGGCGCTAGCAGGAGAAGCCCCGCCCCCGTTCCCGCCATCAGGATCGCGCGAAAACGCGAGGACAATCGGGGAAAACGCATGGCGGGCATCCTTTGGCGGGCGCGGGCGACGACCGTTAGTCCTCGTCCGAGAAGATGGATTCGATCGGCAGGGCGAACAGCCGCGCGATCTTGAAGGCCAGCGGCAGGGACGGGTCGTAGCGGCCCGTTTCCAGCGCATTGACGGTCTGGCGCGAGACGCCGAGTTCGGTGGCCAGATGAGCCTGACTCCAGTCGCGCTCGGCGCGCAGGACCTTGAGACGGTTGTTCATGCCGCCCTCCTCAACGCCGACCCAGCCACCACCAGGCCCAGGCGACGCCGTAGCCGATCAGCATCAGCGTCAGCATGGCGAAGGCGCCCGTGGCGGCGTAGGCGGCGGGGTCGGAGCGCTCGGAATACCAGGCCGGGATATTGATCGCCGCCGCCTGGGGCAGAGAGGCCAGGATGACGAAGACGCCGCCGACGGCCATGCCGCTGGATCCGCCCCAGAACCAGGCCCATTTGTGGGCCTCCTGCGCGGCCTCGTCGATCGAACGCATCCATTTCAGGCTGATCCACATGGCGATTACCATGCTGATCACCGCAAAGACGCCGATGATCGTCAGTGCAACCGGATTGGCCAGCACATCTTCATCGCTGGCGCTGAGGTAGCCGATGACGCCCCCCGTGACGAAGATCGCCGCCAGGAACAGGCCCAGCGCGACGGCGGACTGAATATAAAGTTTACGCTTGCTGGCCACGACGCCCTCCCGCTCTGACAAGGACGTTTTACAACGCGGAGCCCGGCCGTCAAGCGAGGTCGCCGGGATAAGGCGATCCTACTCCGCGGCCGGCGCGTTCAGCAGCTCGGGGCGGCTGAGGGTGCGTGGGGATTGCTCGACGGCGGGCAGCTCGGGCAATTCCTTGCCCTCATGGTCCACCTGCAGGTCCTCGAAGCGGCGGGCCGAGACCATGACCTGGCTCTCCAGCGAGCCGACGAACTGGTTGTACTTGCCGACGGCGGTTTCCAGCGCCCGACCGACCGAGGCGGCATGGCCTCCCATGACCGACAGGCGCTTGTAGAGCTCCTTGCCCAGCCTGGCGACGTCCTCGGCGTTCTTCGCCTGCTCCTCGGCGCGCCAGCCATAGGCGACGGCCTTGCACAGCGCGAACAGCGTAGTGGGGGTGACGATGACCACGCGCGAGGCCATGGCGTCCGTCATCAGGTTCGGCTCGTGATCGAGCGCGGCGGCCAGGAAGGCGTCGCCCGGCACGAACATGGCGACGAAGTCGGGACTGGGCTTGAACTGGTCCTGATAGGCCTTGGACGACAGCTGGCGGACGTGGGTCTTCATGCTGGCGGCGGTGCGGGCCGACATGGCGCGCCCTTGCGCCTCCTCGTCGCCGTCCGCCTCGTCGGCGAAGGCCAAGGAGACCTTGGCGTCGATGACGAACATGCCGCCGCCGGGCAGCTTGACGATGAAGTCGGGGCGCTGTTGGCGGCCCTCGTCGTTGGCCGAGGAATTCTGCTCCTCGAAGTCGAAGCGCCCGGCCATGCCGGCGGCTTCCAGAACATTGCGGCAGGTCTGCTCGCCCCAGCGACCACGACGGCCGGTATTGCCCTTCAGGGCCTCGGTCAGGCGGCGCGCCTCGTCGCGAGTGGCGGTCGAGGCGGTCATCAGGGCGGCCAGTTGCTCCTTCAGCCCGCCGGTGTCCTCGGCGCGGGTCTTCTCCAGGGCGGCGACGTGCTCCTGGAACTTGGCCAGAGTTTCCGAAACGGGCTTGAGCTGGGCCTCCATCCGCTCGCGGGCGACGCGGTCCTGGGCCTGGAAGCTCTCGGTGGCGCGGGCCACCAGCTTGGTCGCCACGGCCTCGGCCGACTGCGAGGCCTGGGCCTTGAGGAACTCCGCCATGGAATCGCGGCTCTCCTCCATCAACTCCAGCCGGGCGTCGGCGGCGTCCAGCGCGCCCTTGGCCTTCTGCCAGCCCATGAAGGCCCAGAAGAAGCCGGCCACAGCGGCCACGGCGACGACCAGCAGGATGAGTTCGAGCGTGTTCATGCTCCGTTCCTAACGGGAGTCGCCGGCCGTTGAAAGCGGAGCCGCGTCAACCGCGGACGCAGGGGATCAGGCGGGACGCCTGGCCCGCAACGCCTGAACGATGGTGCCGTCATCCAGCCAGTCCAGTTCGCCGCCGACGGGGACGCCCCGCGCCAGAGAGGTGACCTCGACCCCCGCCGCCGACAGGCGCTCGGCCAGATAGTGGGCCGTGGTCTGGCCGTCGACGGTGGCGGGCAGAGCCAGAACGACCTCCCTCGCCTCGCCGCCGCCCATCTCGCCGCCTTTGACGCGGCCGATCAGTTCGGCGATGCGCAGTTGCTCGGGGCCGACGCCGTCCAGCGCCGACAGCAGTCCGCCCAGGACATGATACTTGCCGCGAAAGGCGCCGGAGCGCTCCATGGCCCACAGGGCGCCCGCTTCCTCGACCACGCAGATCAGGCTGTTGTCCCGGGCGTTGTCGGAACAGATCGAACAGGGATTGCGCGTGTCAGGCGCGGCGCAAACCGAACAGTTGACCACCTTCTCCGCCGTCTCGGTCAGCGACGCCGCCAGTGGGACCAGAAGCTGCTCGCGCCGCTTCAGCAGGGCCAGGGCCGCGCGCCGGGCCGAGCGCGGGCCCATGCCCGGCAGCTTGGCCAGCAGGCTAATCAGCCGTTCGATTTCCGGCCCGGCGGAGGCGGCCATCAGAAGAGTTTCGGCATTCCCGGGATGTTCATCCCGGCCATGGGGCCGGCGGCCTCGCGCATCAGGGCGCTGTTGACCTCGTCCAGCTTGCGCTTGGCGTCGGCGTGGGCGGCGACGATCAGGTCGGCCAGGATTTCACCCTCGCCGGGCGCCATCAGGCTGTCGTCGATCTTCACGGCGGTGATCTCGCCGGGCCCTTTGAGGGCGATGGAGACAAGGCCGCCGCCCGAGGTGCCCTCGGCGGTGGTTTCGGCCATTTTCGCCTGGGCGTCCTGCAGCTTTTGCTGCATGGCCTGGGCCTGTTGCATCAGGGCGTTGAGGTCTTTCATGCCCCCTAGATAGGGCGATCCGCGGCGCGGCTCCAGACCCTCGTGCCGAACATCGCTCCAAATCAGCAACAGTTTTTGTGGCAATCCCCTTGACGGGCGAGTGTGGCGAGCCATATTCGCCACAATTGAAGTTGCTAATCCTGCTCAGGAGCTTTTCCCATGGCCTTCGACGCCCTTTCCACCCGCGACGTTCCGGTCGCCGACGCCGTGCTAGCCCAGTTGTTCACCGAGGCGCGCACGCGCAACGGCTGGAGCGACCGCCCCGTGTCCGAAGCGTTGATCCGCCAGCTTTACGACTTGACCAAGTTCGGCCCGACCGCCGTCAACATGACCCCGGCCCGCTTCGTCTTCGTCACCTCGCCGGAAGCCAAGGCGCGCCTGTCAGTGCACATGAGCGAAGGCAACCGCGCCAAGACCCTGGCCGCGCCGGTCAACCTGATCATCGCTCAGGACCTCGACTTCCACGACACCTTGCCGAAACTGTTCCCGCACGCGCCGGGCGCACGCGACTGGTTCCTGGACGAGGCCGGTCGTCGCGAAGCCGCCTTCCGCAACGCCTCCCTGCAGGGCGGCTATCTGACCATCGCGGCGCGCGCCCTGGGACTGGATGTCGGACCTATGTCGGGCTTCGACGCCGCCGGCGTGAAGGCCGAGTTCTTCCCTGACAGCCATGTCGAGCCGAACTTCATCATGAACCTGGGCTACGGCACGGACGAGAACCTCTTCCCCCGTTCACCCCGACTCGCCTTCGAGGAAGCCGCGCAGATTCTCTAAGCGCGAAAACGGCGAGGGCGATCAGTCGTCTTCGCCCGCTTCGTCGTCCTCGGGGATGGCGGGCATCTCGACCGCCGGGGCCAGGAGCTTGATCTCCTTGATCTCGGCGCCGGGGAAGGCCTGCATGATGGACACGACGAAGGGGTCCGCCTCGACCGCCGCACGGCGGGCGGAGCGGGCCTTTTTCTCGACCTCGATCAGGGTCTCGCCGCCACCCTGGCCATTGGCGGCGATCAGCCAGGTGCGGCCGGTCCATTCCTTGAGCCGCGAGGCCAGGCGCCGCGCCAGATCGACGGGGGAGCCCGCCGCCGGTTCATAGACAATGGCGCCCGGCTTGAACGAGACCGGCTTCACATAGCGCTCGACGTCCATCTGCAGCGTGATCTCACGCTTGTCGCCGATCAGGGCGACCACGGCCTCGAAGGTCTGGGGGTCCGGCAATGCCGGCTGGGCCATGGGCCGCGCCGCCAGCATGGCTGAGGCGCCGCCTCCGCCGCCGCCCCCACCACTACGAGGACCGCCCGCGCCGCCGCCCGGCAGGGTCCCCCCCGACTGGATGGCCTTCAGCGCTTCTTCCGGTCCCGGCAGGTCGGCGGCGTAGGCCAGACGGACGATGGCCATCTCGACGGCGTCGGCCGGATTGGGTGCGCGCCGCACCTCGTCCAGGGCTTTCAGCAGCATCTGCCAGGTCCGCGACAGGGTCCCGGCGGAAATCGCCGCCCCCATGGCCGTCAGCTTCTGCGCCTGATCATTGGGCAGGCGGGTGGCGTTCGGCCCCAGCATCTTGGCGACCGAGGCCGCGTGGCAATGCTCCAGCAGGTCGTTGGTCACCTGCACCGGATCAGCGCCATAGCCGTAAAGGGTGCGGAAGGTTTCCAGCGCCTCGGGCGTGCGCCCGGCCATGATGGATTCGAACAGGGCGATCGTCTGGGTCCGGTCGGCCAGACCCAGCATGTCGCGCACGGTCGCGGTCTGGACCGTCGCGCCGCTCTCGGCCTGAACCAGGGCCTGATCCAGCAGGCTGAGGCCGTCCCGCACAGAGCCTTCGGCCGCGCGGGAGATCAGGGCCAGGGCCTCCTGCTCGATCTTCATGCCCTCGCGATCAGCGATGCGCGACAGGTGCTCGACCAGGATTTCCGGCTCGACGCGACGCAGGTCGAAGCGCTGGCAGCGCGACAGGATGGTCACCGGGACCTTGCGGATCTCGGTGGTGGCGAAGATGAACTTGGCGTGGGGCGGCGGCTCTTCCAGCGTCTTCAGCAGGGCGTTGAACGCCTGCGTCGACAGCATGTGGACCTCGTCGAGAACATAGACCTTGTAGCGGGCCTCTACGGGGGCGTAGCGGACGCTTTCAAGGATGTCGCGGATGTCGTTGACGCCGGTGTGCGAGGCGGCGTCCATCTCCATGACGTCCATGTGCTGGCCGGCCATGATGGAGGCGTCGTGACGGCCATGCGCCGTCAGGCTCAGCGACGGCTTGTCGATGACGTCGGTTTCGTTGTTCAGCGCGCGGGCCAGCAGGCGGGCGGTCGTCGTCTTGCCGACGCCCCGAACCCCGGTCAGCATGAAGGCGTGGGCGATGCGGCCGGTGGCGAAGGCGTTGGTCAGGGTCCTGACCATGGCCTCCTGCCCGATGAGATCTTCGAACGTGCGCGGGCGGTACTTGCGCGCCAGAACCTTGTAGGCGCCGTCGTCGGCGGGCTCGTCGGTGACAGGTTCGGCTTTCGCAGGCGTGGGAGCGGGCGCGACGACCGGGGCAGCTACAGGCTCGGGCGCAGCAGCGGGCGCGCCGAACATGTCGTCGGTGTTCTCGTCCCGCTCGGGAACGTCCTCCTCCCAGGGAGGGCCATCAAGACTCGGATCGACGTCGCTCATGATCCTGTCTTAGCGCGAGAGGGCGCGGTCGCGCACCCCCTCGCGAGAGACGGACTTCAGAGATCGGTGGGCAGACGGCCGCCGTTGTCGCGGATCTTCTGAATCACCTGCTTGTGCAGCCAGATATTCATGCTGGCGCTGTCGGACTTGTCGCCGGTGTAGCCCAGCTCGTCGGCCAGTTCCTTGCGCTCGGCCAGCGAGGATTCCAGCCCGACCAGCTTCATCAGATCAACGATCGAGGTGCGCCAGTTCAGCTTCTGCGCGCGCTGGTCGTTCATGAAGTCAAGGATGCCGGCGACATCGACCTCGGGCGCCGGCTGAGGTGCGCTGGCGACGGCGGCCGTGACCGGGGGCTGGACCGGGGTCGCGGCCGGCGCGGGCGCCACCGGGGCGGCAGGAGCCGCGTCTTCCTTCTTCTTCTTGAAGATGCCGCCGAGAATGGACCCGAGAATGCTCATGCGCCTGCTCCTGAAAGGGTGAAGCCCATTCAGCGGGTCAAGGCGTGTCCGGTTCCGTGACGCTTGCGCGACGCAGCCAAGAGCCCTGCTAAAAAACAGAGTCCAAATTCGTCTGAATAGTCTGAAATCGCGCTCAAGCGGCGACCGACCGCGTCGGGAGCGTAGCGCAAAAAAGGAGGTGGAGACCGCGACCCGAAGGGGAATTCGTTGTGGCTGCTGCCTTCCGGCCCTGACCAGATTGGCGAAGCCTTCGCCCGCGATCTCCGAGGAGGGATATGACGGTTGCCGAGCCGGGAATCAAGACCCCTCCCCGCGCGGTCGTCTCGGGGGTATGAAGCGCCATGCCCTATCGCAACGCCTTCTCCGGCAATCCGCTCGACCGCTCCGGCGACCTTCGCAACGACGTCGCCTGGCTGGGCGAGCAGGAGGCCAACCCCGAGGCCCTGGCCATGGTGCTGTGGGAGGGACGGCCTCTGGTCGAGGATCATGAAGGCGGACAACGGCTGGTCTGGCTGTCGCTGGGCCACGGTCGCGACCTGGTCCCGGACCGCGACGTCTTCCTAGGCCTGTGGAAGGGCGCGCCGGTCTTTGCGGTGGAGTTCGAGGGCTCCATCGATCCGACGACCGGGCCGGCCGGGGGACTGGGCCAGTTCATCGAGATGCGCGCCGCCGCCGCCGCCCTGGCGGAGGCCGACGTGGCCATCGCCGGAACGGCCAAGAGCCTGTTCGACTGGCGCCGCCGTCACGGCTTCTGCGCCGCCTGCGGCAAGGCGACCGATCAGGCCTCGGGCGGGTGGCGGCGGGTCTGCCCGGCCTGCGGGGTCGAACATTTCCCGCGCGTCGATCCGGTCGTCATCATGCTGCCGGTCTACAAGGGCGGTGCGGAACCTCGTTGCCTGCTGGGCCGCCAGGCCGCCTGGCCCGAAGGCCGGATGTCGGCCCTGGCCGGCTTCATGGAACCCGGCGAATCCATCGAGGAGGCCTGCGCCCGCGAGGTGATGGAGGAGGCGGGGCTGACCGTGTCGGGCGTCGCCTATCATTCCAGCCAGCCCTGGCCCTTCCCCGCCCAGTTGATGATCGGGCTGATCGCCGAGGTCACGGACGACAACGCCGCCCCGGACCAGACCGAACTGGAAGCCGTGGCCTGGCTGACGCGCGCCGAGGCGCGGGCAGTGCTGGCCGGGACGCACGGGACGATCCATGCGCCGCCGCCGTTCGCCATCGCGCGGCGGCTGCTGGAGACCTGGGCGGAGGAATAAGGCCCTTCTCCCTCAAGGGGAGAAGGCAGGGTCAGGCGAGCGCTCTGGCCGCTTGCAGATCGGCCGGGTTGTCCACCGACAGCGGGGCTTCGTCGATCACCGAGGCCCAGATCTGCAGGCCCATTTCCAGGGCGCGCAGCTGCTCCAGCTTTTCGCGCCTCTCCAGCGGCGACGGCGGAGCGGCGCAGAAGCGCATCAGGGCGTCGCGGCGATAGCCGTAGATGCCGACGTGCCGCCAGATGGGACCGTCGCCGTAGAGGGTCGAGCGGGTGAAATAGAGGGCGCGGCCGCTGGTCCCGCCTTCCGGCAGGGCCAGGACGGCTTTCACCACATCGGGGTTGGTGCGGTCCGAGACCTCGGCCTCGGCCGCGACCAGGGTGGCGATGTCGCAGGCCGGTTCGCCTGCCAGCAGATCGGCGCAGGCGCGCGCCAGACCAGGCGAGGCGAAGGGCATGTCGCCCTGGATGTTGATGACCAGATCATGTGCGCCGTCGGGATCGACCGCCTCGACCGCAGCGCGGATGCGGTCCGAACCGCTGGGCAGGCCAGGATCGGTCAGGACGGCCAGGCCGCCGGCCGCCTCCACCGCCTCGACGATTTCGGGATCACCGGCGGCCACGGCGACGCGGAAACCGGACAGGGCCGCCTGTTCCCAGGCGCGCACGATCATCGGCTTGCCGCCGATATCGGCCAGCGGCTTGTTGGGCAAACGGGTCGCCGCCATGCGAGCGGGTATCATTATCAGCGGATTCATCGACTTGACGACGTCCAGAGGCGCCCGGAAGCGGCCGGGCCGGTTGCGAAGGTCGCGCTAGCGTGTCAGAGACGCCGACGCAAGAATATGCCTGAGGCCGCTTCGCGGTTGGGGGGCTCATTAGAGACGGGAAGCGACGACGCGCATGAGCGGCGATCTGAAGTGGAACAAGATTATGGGCGCGTGCCTGGGCACCGCCTTTGTGATCCTGGTGGTCCAGCAGGTTTCGGGCATGGTGTACCACACCAAGCAACCCGAAAAGATGGGCTACTTCGTGGACGCGCCGGACGAGGCCGCGGGCGCTGAACCGGCCGCCCTGCCGATCGACTGGGGTACGGTCCTGCCGACCGCCGATCTGGCCGCCGGCGAAGCCGCCTTCGCGCGCTGCCAGGCCTGCCACACCGCCAACACGGGCGGCGCGGACGGCATCGGCCCCAACCTGTTCGGCGTCATCGGCGGCCCCGCCATGCACCGCGCCGGCTTCGCCTATTCGGACGCCATGGCCAAGCACAAGGCCGAGGCCCCGACCTGGGGCTATGACGAGATCGACCACTTCCTGACCGCGCCGGGCCGCTACATCCCCGGCACCAAGATGTCGTTCGCCGGCATCCGCGACGAGAAGACCCGCATCAACCTGATCGCCTGGCTGCGCACCCAGGGCTCGGGCGGCTTCGGCATCCCCGCGCCGGATCCGGCGCGTCAGCCGGGCGCCGCAGCGGCTCCGGCCGCCGAGGGCGCGGCTCCGGCCGAAGGCGCCGCCGCCACCGAGGTCGCTCCGGCGGCGGAAGGCGCGGCTCCGGCCACGACCCAGGCCACCCCGGCCGCTCCGCCGGCCGCGACCAGCGCCCCGACGGCGTAAGCGTCAGCTAATCCAGACAACGGAAAAGGCGGCCTTCGGGCCGCCTTTTCTGCGTTTGGGCGTCTGATCCTCGCTCGTGAAAACGGGGAAGGATTGAGAAGGGAGTTCAGATGCGCCGGAAGACGGCCGAAGCAAAGCCTTCGCCGGTCAGCCGGGCCTCGACCTCGGACAGGGGCTCGATGACCACCCCGCCATGGGCGCCGGTGGCGTGAATGACCTGATCGGCGTCCACCATGATGGCGGAATGGCCGGTCCAGTCGTGGTCCTGGTTCGGGGCCATCCAGACGACCAGATCGCCGCGCTGCGCGGCGGCCCGGGCGATCGGGCGCCCCAGATCGGCCTGGGCGTCGGAGCGGCGCGGGCCGGGCAGACCGCAGGCCAACAGGGCCTGTTGCACCAGCCCCGAACAATCCGTCTCGAACGAGGAACGGGCGCCCAGGGCATGGGGACGGCCCAGAAGCCGCTCGGCCACCGCCACCGGCTCGCGCTCGAAATCGCCGACCGGTTGAAGGTCGGCCTCGCTGAGGCCGTCGGCCGTCTCGCCGATCAGGGCGTTCAGCGGCAGGGCGGCGGCGACGGAGGAGACGCGGTGGGTGGCCAGCGGCGCGCCGGACGACAGCAGGTTCAGCGCGACCCAGCCGACGACGCCGTCGCGCCGGGCGCGGCCCCAGGCCCGCTCACCCTGGCGATGCAGGACGTCGAAGGCCTCGCCGAACAGCAGCTGGTCGATGCGCTGGTCCGTGTCGGAAAGGATGTCCGCGACAGGAACCCGGCAATGCATGGGTTCGGGGCGCAGATAGGCCTCGGCCCGGATCAGACCTTCCAGCGCCTGCTCGGCCAGCACCACGCGATCCCCGTCCCGAAGGATCAGGGGGGCGCCGGGCGGGATCAGGTCGAGGGCGTCGGACAATACGAGGGCTCGGCGGTTCACGCGGGTAAGTCGCCCCTTGTAAACGCCGAAGCCAAATCGGGCGTTAACAGCCTTGGCTATTGGGCGAATCGGTCACGCAGATAGCGGTAGCAGGCGCGCAGGGCCTGGGCTTCGCCGCCCTCGGGCCAGCCGGGACGGGCGCGGGGGTTCCAGGCGAAGATGTCCATATGCGCCCACGATCCCGTCGTCGGCGCGAACTTCTGCAGGAACAGCGCCGCCGTCACCGATCCGGCCTGCGCCCAGGCGGCGGAATCGTTCTTCACATCCGCGATCTCGCTGTCGAGAGAGGCGCGATAGCCGGCCCACAGCGGCATCCTCCACAGGGGATCGCCCACCGCCTGACCGGCGCTGAGGATGCCCTCGGCCAAGGCCTCGTCGTCGGTGTAGAGCGGCGGCAGTTCGGGGCCGAGAGCCATCCGCGCCGCACCGGTCAGGGTGGCGAAATCGAGGGTCAGGTCGGGCTCGTGCTCGCCCGCCCGCGTCAGGATGTCGGCCAGGATCAGGCGACCCTCGGCGTCGGTGTTGCCGACCTCGATGGTCAGACCCTTGCGGCTGTTCAGGATGTCGCCGGGGCGGAAGGCGTCGGCGGATACCGCATTCTCGACGGCGGCGACCAGCACCACCAGACGCACGGGCAGGTCCGCCCGCATGATGAGGCGCCCGAGCGCGAGGGCATGGGCCGAACCGCCCATGTCCTTCTTCATGTTGCGCATCCCGGCGGCGGGCTTGAGGTCCAGACCGCCGGTGTCGAACACCACCCCCTTGCCGACCAGGGCCACCAGCGGCAGGTCGGTTCGGTCCAACTTCCAGCCGAGCTCGATGACGCGCGGGGCGCGATGCGGCGCGGCGGCGCGGCCGACGGCGTGGACGGCGGGATAGTTCTCTTCCAGCAGGGCGTCGCCAGTCGTGACGGCAAGCGTCGCGTCCGCGGCTTCCGCGATTTCGCGGGCGATAGTCTCGATCTGCAGCGGCCCCATGTCGGCGGCGGGGGTGTCGACCATCTCGCGGGCCAGGGCGGCGGCGGCGGCGATGTTCAGGGCCTCGGCCAGATCGAGGCCCGCAGGCGCGACAAGGCGCGCGCGGCCGCGCTCGGGCCGGGCCTTGTAGCGGTCGAACAGGTAGCCGCCAAGGGCGAAGGCCAGAGCGGCCTGCGACGCCGCCTCGCCCTCTACGCCCTCCAGACGCCAGTCGCCGGCGGGCAGACGGGTCGGCAGGGAACGGGCCGTCAGGGGATCAAACGTCTCGCCCGCGCCGAACAGGGCCTCAGACGCCGCGCCGTCGTCGCTGGGCACAATGAGAAGTTGGCCCGTCTTGCCGGTGAAGCCGTTGGCCTCGGCCCAGGCGGCCGCCTTGCCGATCAGCCCCTGCCCTTGCGCCACGAGGCGCACCGGGCGCGCGGCGTCGGAAGCGGCGATCAGCAGGTCGGAGTGAACCACGGACATGGGGCGAGCCTTTCCGGCCCTTAAAGGCCGATTAACCAAACCTTGACCCGGAGGCGCGACGCTGGGGCCGCAGGAAACCGTCCGGACCCTCTCCATGTCGCGCACCGCCGTCGCCGCCGCAACCATGACGCTGGCTCTTTGGAGCCTGGCGGGCGCCGTTCAGGCGCAAACGCCCGCTCCTGCCGCCGTGCAGACGCGCGCGCCCGCCGACGCCGCGACGCGCGCAAGCTATGACCGCGCCGACGCCCTGACGCGCTCGGTCTTCTGGTCGCAGGAACAGCAGATCAATCCGATGGACCCGGTCGCCGGGGTCAAGACGGCCCAGGCCCTGCGCGAACTGGGTCAGTTCGATCAGGCCGCCGAGACGGCGCAGGGCGTGTTGACCGTCCAGCCCGCCAATATCGAAGCCATGCTGGAGGTCGGCCGCGCCCACATCGCGCGCGGTCAGGCCTTCTATGGCATCGCCGCATTGGAACAGGCGCGCGCTTCGGCCCCGCGCGACTGGCGGCCGCTGTCGCTACTGGGCGTGGCCTATCAGCAGGTGCGTCGGGCCGACGACGCCAAGACCGCCTGGAACGAAGCCCTGCGCCTGTCGCCCGACAATCCGGACGTCCTGACCAACGCCGCCATCGCCCGCATGGGCGAGGGCGACGCGCCCTCGGCTGAAATCCTGCTGCGCCGCGCCGCGGCCCAACCGACCGCCACCCTGAAGGTGCGCCAGAACCTGGCCCTGTCGCTGGGCCTGCAGGGCAAGACGGCCGAGGCCGAACAGATCCTGCGCCGTGATCTGCCGCCCGAGGTGGCCGACGCCAACCTGCGCTGGCTGGCTGAAAGAACGGCCGCGGCGAGAGGCGCCCCCGTCACGGCGGCTGTCGAGCCCGGCACGGCCCGCACCTGGTCTTCGGTTCAGGGCGGTTGACCTAATCCGCCCAGGCGCAGCGGGAGAGGATCGCATCTTCATTCTTCCACCCATCACGCCTATCTTCACCGCATGATCGACGACCTCTACAGCGCGCGCATCCTGTCGCTGGCGGCCAACCTGCCGCACAGCGGGCGGTTGGCCGCCCCGCAAGGGACCGCCGAACGCGTGGCCAAGCTGTGCGGGTCGAAGGCGATCGTCGATGTGGCGCTGGACGACGCGGGCCGCATCAGCGACTTCGCCCAGGCGGTGAAGGCCTGCGCCCTGGGTCAGGCGGCGGCGGGCGTGGTGGGCGAGAGCATCATCGGCGCCACGGCTCACGAAATCGCCGAGGCCCGTGACGCCATGCTGGCCATGTTGAAGTCCGGCGGCGAGGGCCCGGCCGGGCGCTTCGAGGGCCTGCGGGTGCTGAAACAGGTGGCGGACTATCCGGCGCGCCACGCCTCGACCATGGTGGCGCTGGAAGCCACGCTGGACGCTGTCAATCAGGCGTTGGAAAAGCACCACAGCGATACGCGAACTCGCCTCGCCGGCGCGGCCTGAGGCTTCGCCCGGTTGATCCCCCTGCGATGACAAGGGATAAGCGGCGCGAACCCGAAACAGAGCCCCCGGCGAAGGGACCGATGTCTCTCTACGAACGCAGCGTCCGCGCGGCCCATCGGGGCTACAAGGTGACGCTGTCCCCCTTCTTCGGCCAGTCGTGCCGATTTCTGCCGACCTGCTCGGACTATGGGCGCGACGCCCTGCTCCAGCATGGTCCGGTTCGGGGGGGATGGCTCACCGTGCGCCGTCTCTGTAAATGCCATCCCTTCGGCGGTTCGGGCTATGATCCCGTGCCGCCCGCCAAGATCGAAAAAGAACGACCGTCATGATCGAACTGAAATTCCCCGACGGCGCCGTGCGTCAGTATCCGGCCGGCTCGACGGGCCGCGACGTGGCCGCCGCCATCTCGCCCTCGCTGGCCAAGAAGGCGGCCTTGGTCGTCTGGAACGGCGAGCAGCGCGACCTGGACCGCGTCATCGACGGGAACGGCGACTTCCGTCTTTTGATGCGCGACGATCCCGAGGCGCTGGAGACCATCCGTCACGACGCCGCCCACGTCCTGGCCCAGGCGGTGCAGGAGCTGTTCCCCGGCACCCAGGTCACCATCGGCCCGGCCATCGAGGACGGCTTCTATTACGATTTCGCCCGCGACGAGCCCTTCTCGACCGATGACTTCGCCAAGATCGAAAAGAAGATGGGCGAAATCATCGACCGAGGCGCCCCGCTGGAGCGTCAGGTCTGGGACCGCGACGAGGCCATCGCCCACTTCGAAAAGATCGGCGAGACCTACAAGGCCGAGTTGATCCGCGATCTGCCGGGCACGGAGACCATCACCGTCTACAAGCAGGGCGAATGGGCCGACCTGTGCCGGGGACCGCACTTCCCGACCACAAAGTTCGTCGGCAAGGCCTTCAAGCTGACCAAGCTGGCCGGCGCCTACTGGCGCGGGGATTCGAACCGCGCCCAGCTGCAGCGCATCTACGGCACCGCCTGGGCGACCAAGGAGGACCTGGACGCCTATCTGCTGCGCATCGAGGAGGCCGAGAAGCGCGACCACCGCAAGCTGGGCCGCGCCATGGAGCTCTTCCACATGCAGGAAGAGGGCCGCGGCATGGTCTTCTGGCACCCCAAGGGCTGGGTCCTGTGGCGCGTGCTGGAGGCCTATATGCGTCGCCGTCTGGACGCCTCGGGCTATGTCGAGGTCAAGACGCCGCAAGTGCTGGACCGCAAGTTCTGGGAGGCCTCGGGCCACTGGGAGAAGTACCGTCCCAACATGTTCGTCTGCGAGACGGTGGAGGGCGAGACCCTTTCCCTGAAGCCGATGAACTGCCCCGGCCACGTGCAGATCTTCGATCAGGGCCAGCGCTCCTATCGTGAACTGCCGCTGCGCATGGCCGAGTTCGGCGCCTGCCACCGCTATGAGCCGTCGGGTTCGCTGCACGGCCTGATGCGCGTGCGCGGCTTCACCCAGGACGACGCCCACATCTTCTGCCGCGAAGACCAGATCGTCGACGAGACGGCCGAGTTCATCAAGCTGGCCCAGTCGGTCCACGCCGACCTCGGCATGGAGACGGCCTACATCAACCTGGCCACTCGCCCCGACGTCCGCGCCGGGTCGGACGAGTTCTGGGACAAGGCCGAGGCCCAGATGGCCGAAGCCGCACGCCACGCCGGGGTCGATGTGGTCATCGCCGAGGGCGACGGCGCCTTCTACGCGCCCAAGCTGGACTTCATCGTCAAGGACGCAATCGGTCGCGAATGGACCTGCGGCACGATCCAGCTGGACTATGTCCTGCCGGACCGTCTGGACGCGACCTACATCGCCGAGGACGGCCAGAAGCACCGCCCGGTCATGCTGCACCGCGCGATCCTGGGCTCGTTCGAGCGCTTCATCGGCATCATGATCGAGAACTACGCCGGGGCCTTCCCGCTGTGGCTGGCGCCGACCCAGGCCGTGGTGGCCACCATCACCTCGGACGCCGACGGCTATGCCGAGGAAGTCGTCGCCAAGTTCCGCGCCGCGGGCCTGCGCACCGAGATCGATCTGCGCAACGAGAAGATCAACTACAAGATCCGCGAACACTCGGTCGGCAAGGTGCCCGCCATCGCCGTCGTCGGCCGCAAGGAAGCCGAGGAAGGCAAGGTCGCCATCCGCCGCCTGGGCAGCCAGGCCCAGACCATCGTCACCGTCGAGGAGGCCATCGCCATCCTGACCGACGAGGCCCTGGCGCCGGACCTGAAACGTCTCCGCGACGGTCAGGCCTGAACATGACAACGCCCCGGTCGAGCGACCGGGGCGTTTTTCTTTGGGACCATACTGATCCGCTCATCCCCGCGGAGGCGGGGA
Source organism: Brevundimonas sp. UBA4553 (assembly GCF_002387245.1). Classification (GTDB taxonomy): domain Bacteria; phylum Pseudomonadota; class Alphaproteobacteria; order Caulobacterales; family Caulobacteraceae; genus Brevundimonas. Next base: position 182,183 of record NZ_DGLD01000013.1, on the reverse strand, counting down.
CGCAGTAGGAGCTTCACGCGCCGCGACACGGGTAGACTTCACGGCCATCGGTGACCGAAACACGCGTGGCCAAAGCCTGGGTCCCCGCCTCCGCGGGGATGAGCGGGGGTTTAGGTCACTGCGCCGTCAGGCCGCCGTCGATCTTGAACTCCGCGCCGGTCACGAACTTGGACTCGTCCGAGGCCAGATAGAGGACGCAATACGCCACGTCGTCGGGCTCGCCTATGCGCTTCAGCGGAATGCCGCGCGCAAGCTTTTCATGCGCCGTCGTCTCGTCGCCGCCGGCCATGGCGACGAAGGGATCGAGGATCGGCGTCTTGATGAAGACCGGGTGGACCGAGTTGGCGCGTACGTTCCAGCCGGCCTTGGCCGCCTCCAGCGCCACCGTCTTGGTGTAGAGCCAGACCGCCGCCTTGGTGGCGTTGTAAGCGCCCATGCCCGGCGCCGCCGCCAGGCCCGCGATCGACGAGATGTTGACGATGGAGCCTGCGCCCGACGCCCGCAGATGCGGCATGGCGTGCTTGCAGCCCAGCATGACCGACTCGATGTTCACCGCCTGAACCAGCCGCCAGTTGTCCAGCGTGTCCTGTTCCGCCCAGGCCAGAGAACCGCCGATGCCGGCGTTGTTCACCAGGATGGACAGGCCGCCCATGTCCTCGGCGGCGGCGGCGGCCACGCGGACCCAATCGTCCTCACGCGTCACGTCATGCTCATAGGCGAAGGCCGAGCCCGGGTAATCAGCGTTGATGCTGTCGGCCAGAGCCTTGGCGCCGTTCAGATCGCGGTCGGAGACGGCGACTTTCGCTCCTTCGCGCACCAGCATCCGCGCCATGGCCTGGCCCAGACCGCCCGCCGCCCCGGTGATGAGGGCGGCCTTGCCGGAAACGCGTCCCTGACGAGGGGCGCTCACTCGACCAGACCTTTGACGGCCTCGTTGATGAAGCGGGCCATGGCGACATCGCGCTCGGTCACGCCGCCCGCGTCATGGGTGGTCAGCAGCACCTCGACGCGATTGTAGACGTTGGACCATTCGGGGTGGTGATCCGCCTTGTCGGCCAGCAGGGCGACGCGGGTCATGAAGCCGAAGGCGGCGTTGAAGTCGGCGAACTTCAGCGAGCGGGCGATGGCCGGACGCGGATCGTCGGCGCGGCGCCAGTCGGGCAAACCCTGAAGCACGGCGTTGACGTCGAGGGCGGCGGTCATGGGCGTCTCCTTGATTTTGTTCAGGCGTATCGCGGCCCCGCCAAGGCGACAAGCCGTGACGCCGCGTCAGCCTGTCGATGTTCTGCGACGCTTCCCCGGATGACGCCGCGCGCATGAGGCGTTACACCCCCTGTCATGACACAGGCCGACAACTCATCCTCCTCCGGCAAGACCTCCTCCTTCGGCTTCCGCGACGTGGACGCCAGGGAAAAGGTGCAGATGGTGCGCGGCGTCTTTGACTCCGTCGCCTCCAACTACGACCTGATGAACGACCTGATGAGCGCGGGCGTGCACCGTCTGTGGAAGGACGCCACGGCGGCCAAGCTGAACGCCCGTCCCGGCGAAGTCATCCTCGACATGGCCGGCGGCACCGGCGACATGGCGCGGCGCTATTCGAAGATGGCGCGCGCGGCCCAGCAACGCCGCGGCGGCGAGGACGCCACCGTCATCGTCATGGATTACAACGCCGAGATGATCCTGAACGGCGTGGCCAAGGGCGGCGAGCCCGAGATGGCCTGGGGCGTCGGCGACGCCATGAACCTGCCCTTCCCCGACGCCTGTCTGGACGCCTATTCGATCAGCTTCGGCATCCGCAACGTCTCGGATGTGGCGGGGGCGCTGAAAGAGGCCCGGCGCGCGCTGAAGCCGGGCGGCCGCTTCATCTGCCTGGAGTTCTCGCACCCCACGACCAGCGCCCTGCGCAAGGCCTATGACGCCTGGTCCTTCCACGCCATTCCGCGCATCGGCGAATGGGTCGCCAAGGATCGCGACAGCTATCAGTACCTGGTCGAAAGCATCCGCCGCTTCCCAGATCAGGCGACCTTCAAGCGGATGATCGAGGACGCAGGGTTCAGCCGCGTCAGCGTCACCAACCTGTCGGGCGGGATCGCAGCCATCCACCACGGGTGGGCGATCTGAGCCGGCTCTCCGTCAAGACCCCGCCCGCCGCCCCGACGCCGGAGCCCGTTCGCGATCCGCTGGGCGCCAGCTTGCGCCTGATCGGCTGGGGCTGGGTGCTGGCGCGTCACGGCGCCCTGATCCCGCGCGAGGTCAATCCGCTGCTGCCCGCCTGGACCCGCCCCTTCGCGCGGCTGGTGCAGATGACGGCCAGCCGCAAGCACCGCGCCGGTCGCCCCGGACAGCGCGTGGGGCAAGCCTTCGAGCACCTCGGCCCCGTGGCCATCAAGCTGGGTCAGGTCCTGGCCACCCGCGCCGACATCTTCGGCATCCAGTTCGCTCGGGATCTGGGCCGACTGAAGGACAAGCTGCCCCCCTTCCCCTTGGACGAGGCCCGCGCCGAGATCGAACGCTCGCTGGGCCGCCCGGTCGAGAGCCTGTACCGAGATCTGGGCGAGCCGGTCGCCGCCGCTTCCCTGGCGCAAGCCCATCCCGCCTGGTTGGCCGACGGCCGCAAGGTGGCGGTCAAGGTGCTGCGTCCCGGAGTCGAGCGTCGCGTGGCGCGCGGTCTGGACGCCATGCGGCTCGGCGCCAAGCTGGTGCAGAAGTTCGTCGAGCCCGCCCGGCGGCTGGAGCCCCAGGCCTTCGTCGAGATCATCGCCCGCGCCCTGTCGCTAGAACTGGACATGCGGCTGGAGGCCGCCGCCGCCTCAGAACTGGCCGAGGTCATGGCCAAGGACGGCTATATGTCGGCCCCCGCCATCGTCTGGGACGGGGTGGGCAAGCGCGTGCTGACGCTGGAATGGGCCCCCGGCCTGCCGATGACCGACCCGGCCCTTGAGGCCCTGCCCGGCCTCGACAAGGACGCCCTGGCCGACACGGTCGTGCGCGGCTTCCTGGTGCAGGCCCTGGACCACGGCGTCTTCCACGCCGACCTGCACGAGGGCAATCTGTTCGCCGACGCTCCCGCCCACGTCACCGCCATCGACTTCGGCATCGTCGGCCGGCTGGGCCCGGCCGAGCGACGCTATCTGGCCGAGATCCTGTGGGGCTTCATCAGCCGCGACTACGACCGCATCAGCCGCGTCCATTTCGAGGCTGGCTACGTGCCGCCGCATCACTCGGTCGATACCTTCGCCCAGGCCCTGCGCGCGGTCGGCGAGCCGGTCATCGGCCGCCAGGCCAGCCAGGTGTCGATGGGCCGTCTGCTGGGCCAGCTGTTCGAGATCACGGCCCTGTTCGACATGCATATGCGCCCTGAGCTGGTGCTGCTGCAGAAGACCATGGTCTCGGTCGAGGGGGTGGCGCGCCGCCTCAACCCCGACCACGACCTGTGGGAGGCCGCCAAGCCCGTGGTCGAGCGCTGGATCAAGCGCGAACTGGGCCCGCAGGCCCAGATCCGGGAGACGGTGGAAGAGGCCATCGCCACGCTGAAGGCCCTGTCGCACCTGGCGCAGAACCCGCCGCAATCTCAGACGTTGGTGATCGAGAAGGCCGGAACGCGGCCCTGGGTGGTCGCCGCCGTCACCGTCGCTGTCTGTGCGTCGATGGCCGCCTTGGTCCTGACACTCTGGCCGATGATCGTCGCCTGACGTTTCTTCGGAGCCCCGAGCCCATGACGACCCCGACCAAAGCCCTCGTCCTGGGCGCCGTGCTAGGCTGCAGCCTGTTCGCCCTGCCTGCTGTGGCCCAGACGGCGGCGGCCACGCTTCCAGACGCCTTCGGACAGCCGGCGGCGGCCGCCCCCGCGACGCGGGCAGCCCCGCCCGCCCCTGTATCGGCGGAAGCGCCCGACATCGCCCGCGCCGAACAGGCCCTGCGCGCCGTGATCGCCTCCTTGCAATCGCGTCAGATCGACTATTCCGTGTTCAGCCCCAACCTGGCCGAACAGATCCGCAGCCGGGCCGCCGAGTTCGCGCCGCGCATCCAGCAACTGGGCGCGGTCCGGACGGTCGAACACCGCGGCCAGCAGGACGGGGCGGACCTGTTCCGGGTCGTCTTCGAGAAGCAGGCCACCGACTGGGTCATAGGGTTCGATGACGAGGACCAGATCGCGGCCCTGCTGTATCGCCCCGCGCCGGGGTGAGCCGGATCAGTCCAGGGACGGCTTGCCGCGCCCGCTCTTGATGGTCGAGCGGGTGGACTTGGTTTTCAGCCGCCGCTCCTTGGACGCGCGCGTGGGACGGGTCGGAACGCGGTAGACCGGCTTGATCGAGGCCTCGGCCACCATGTCGTCCAGCCGTTCGATGGCGTCCGCCCTGTTGCGTTCCTGGGTGCGGAAACGGACGGCGGTGATCAGGATGACCCCGTCCAGGGTCAGGCGGCTGCCCGCCAGCTTCATCAGGCGCGCCTTGACCGGCTCGGTCAGGCTGGGCGAGTTCTTGACGTCGAACCGCATCTGCACGGCGGTCGAGACCTTGTTGACGTTCTGGCCGCCCGGTCCGCCGGAGCGGAAGAAGCGGAACTCCAGCTCATCCTCGGGAATGCGGCTCACGGACTGACCTTCCGTGCACGGACGACCGCCGTGTCGAGGGCCTGAAGGAAGCGAGAGCGGTCAGCCGCGGAGAAGGGCGGGGGGCCGCTGGTGGCCACGCCGATGGACCGCAGATGCTCGCCCACCATGCGCCCGGCAAGGGCCGAACCGATCGAATCCGGGGTGAAGGGCTGGCCGTTCGCCTTCAAGGCCTGAGCCCCGGATTTCAGGCAGCGGTCGGCCAGGGGGATGTCGGCGGTTATGACGATGTCGCCTGCGGTCGCCCGCTCGGCGATCCAGTCGTCGGCCACGTCGGGGCCCGCATCGACCACAATCTGTTCGATCAGGGGTTCGCGCGGGACGTTGATCCAGGTGTTGGAGACCACGAAGACCTTGAGCCCATAGCGGCGGGCCACGCGATAGACCTCCTCCTTCACGGGGCAGGCGTCGGCGTCGATGTAGAGGGTGGTGGCCATGCGCTCCTTATGGCCCTTCTCCCCTTGCGGGAGAAGGTGGCAGGCGAAGCCTGACGGATGAGGGGTCTCGCTGCCCCTCGCCTCATGCTCAAAAGAAAGCGCCGCGACCTTTCGATCGCGGCGCTGACACCCCTCATCCGAGCGCCTGCGGCGCCCACCTTCTCCCGCAAGGGGAGAAGGATTCTACTGCGGGTAGGCCACCGGCATGGCCCCTTCGCCGCCGGTGCGATAGCGGTCGCGCAGCAGGAGGTTGCGAGCCTGGAGCGGCTGTTCCACGCCGTCGATAAACACGGCGGAGGGCTGGCTCAGCGGTTCCAGCGGATCGCCGGACCAGACCACGACGTCGCCCGCCGCGCCCGGCTTCAGCTCGCCGAACTGGCCGTCGAAGCCGAAGATGCGGGCCGGGTTGACCGTGATCGCCTGGATAGCCGCCGCGAAAGGCAGGCCGTGCGAGACGGCGTTGCCGGCGTTGTAGCGGATGTCGCGGGCGCGATGGGTCGAACCCTCGTTGCCCTTGATGGCGATGACCACGCCCGCCGCGTTCAGCGCCGCCGCGTTCTGCATCCGCGCCGCCCGCATCTCGAAATTGCCGGGCAGGTTGGTGATCGGGTGCAACAGGACCGGGACCTTGGCCGCCGCGATCTCATTGGCGACCAGCCAGCCTTCGGCGGCCCCGTCGAGGATGACCTTGACGCCCTCCTCCCGCGCCAGACGCAGGACCTGCTGGATGTCCGAGGCGCGGTTGACGCTGACGATCAGCGGCATGGAACCGTTGGCCACCGGGATCAGGGCCTCGAGGTCCGCCCGCGACAGCGACAGGTCGCGCAGCGCCGCGCGGTCATAGGCGGCCTTGTTGCGGGCGTAGAGGCGCACCTCAGCCAGGGTTTCCTTGAACAGGACGAATTCGGCCCCGCGCGCACCGCCGGCGACGCCCTTGCCGGCCTCGCCGAAGGGGGCGACCATGGCCACGCGCGGCTTCACCAGAATGTCGGCGCCGCCCAGCTTTATAACCGCCGCCTGCCCGGCGAACAGGCCGGGCGACTGATAGCCGCCGTGGCCGGCGCCGGCGAAGTCGCTGTCGTCATGGCTGTGGCCGCCGCCCGAGCCGGCGTGCTGGGGCGTGACCACCGCGCGGGTGACGCCGCCGAGACGGGCGACCGGCAGGGTGAAGGACCAGGGATCCAGACCATAGGACAGGTCGAAGGCCGCGCTCAGGGTGTTGGCGCTGTTCGACAGGTCGTTGGAGCCGCGCACCGAGCCGACCTCCGAACCGCCGAGACCGGAGTCCACGGCGACGAAGCCAGGGGCCACGATCTGGCCGCGCGCGTCGATGGTGCGCAGGCCGGCCGGGGCCGCGCCGGTCCCAACGGAAACAACCTTGCCGTTACGGATGACGACGGTGCCGTTCTCGATCACCGAGGTTCCGGTCAGGATGCGGCCGCCAGTGATGGCGACGTCCTGCGCCGCGGCGGGACCGACGAGGGCGAACGCTGCAACAGCGCCCGCGAGAAGGGTTTGGATACGCATGGTTCAGCGAGCTCCCTGGGCGACGCCGGCGGCGGACTGGCCGAAGCCGGGCTGACCCAGTTCGAAATCGGATACGGGCTGGAAGGCGGGGTTGGACCGGTCGAAGGCCAGACCGCCGTCGATGAAGACCTGATCGGCGCGGGCGTAGATCGAGAAGGGATCGGCGCTCCAGATCACCACGTCGGCGCGTTTGCCGGGTTCCAGCGAGCCGGTCTCCTTGTCGATGCCGATGGAACGGGCGGCGTTCAGGGTGATCCAGCTGATGGCGTGTTCTTCCGAGATGTTCATCCCGGCGCGACGACCGGCCGACAGGGCGGCGGCGACTTCCTGATTGAGGCGCTGCGTCAGTTCGGCGTCATCGGAGTGGATCACCGCGCACGACCCCTCGGGCGCGTCGGTCAGGGCGGCGTTCTCCTCGATGCCGTCCAGGGCCTCCATCTTGAAGCCCCACCAGCCGGTCCACATGGCGGCGCAGACGCCTTCACGCGCCAGCAGGGGCGCGATCTTGTAGGCCTCGACCGCGTGGTGGAAGGTGGTGACCTTGTAGCCGAACTCCTTGGCCACATCGAGCATGACCGCCATCTCGTCGGCGCGGTAGCAGTGGTTCTGGACCAGGATGGAGCCGTCCAGCACCCCGGCCAGCGTCTCCAGCTGAAGGTTGCGGGTCGGGGGCGTGCCCTGCCCCGTTTCACGCCACTTGTCCCACTTCTCCTTGTAGTCGCGGGCCGAGATGAAGGCGGCGCGATAGCCGGCGACATTGCCCATGCCGGTGGCCGGCGAGGTGTTGCGACCGCCGTAGACGCGGCTGGGATTCTCGCCGCAGGCCATCTTCAGGCCGTAGGGAGCGTTCGGAAACTTCATCCCCTGCATGGTGACCGACGGGACGTTGCGCACCGTCACGCCCCGCCCGCCGAACAGGTTGGCCGAGCCGGGCAGGATCTGGAGCGTGGTCACGCCGCCGGCGCGGGCTGTGTTGAAGCCCGGGTCCTGAGGCCAGATGGAGTGCTCGGCCCAGACCTGGGCCGTATTCGGGTTGGTCGCCTCGTTTCCGTCGCTCATGCCCTGAACGCCGGGCGAGGGGTAGACGCCGAGGTGGCTGTGGATGTCGATGACGCCAGGCGTGACATAACGGCCGCGCGCGTCGATGACGTTGTGGCCCGCCGGGACCGGGGTGTCGGCGCCGCCGACGGCGGCGATGCGGCCGTCGGTGACGATCACCACGCCGCTCTCGATCTTCTGCCCCGCGCCGGTCAGGACCGTGGCGCCGACCAGGGCCAGGTTTTCGCGCGGCAGGCCGCGATAGGTCGAGGGATAGGGGTCGGTGTTGGCCCAGCCGTCCAGGCCCGGAGCCATGGTGCGGTCCCTGGACGCCGGAGCGGTCGAGGCCGTCTCGGTCCGGGGCTTGGCGTCGCCGGTCGTGGCGCAGGCCGACAGGGCCAGGGCGCCGAGCGCGCAGGTGAGGACAGCGAGGCTCGGGCCCCGCAGACGGTTAAGCAACATGGGCGAGACCCCCTCGCGCCCGCGGACGGCGGGCTGACAATGGGACGGCATACAAAGGGGGTTCAGCCTCGCCGTAAAGGGGAATTGTCAGGAGCCGGACAAGCGGTCGCGGACCTCGGCCTCGTCCAGCCCCTCGACCTCGATCATCTTCAGTCGCGACTGGCCGCCGCGCGCCAGGGTCACGGCGCGCCTGGGCACATTCAGGGCCCTGGCGAGGACGGCGGTCAGGGCGGCGTTGGCCTCGCCCTCGACCGGCTGGGCGCGCACGCGGACCTTCAGCACGGGACGACCGTCGGGGTCCACGCCCCAGCCGTCGATGCGGTCGGCGGCGGCGCGGGGGGTGAGGCGGATGGGGAGGCGGGTCATGGGATCAGGAGGTTCAGCGACGGCGGAGTCGACGATCATTCAAGCCACGGGCGTCGTTCAGGACAACATCGCGATAGGGGTTTGACCGGATATGAATCCCACGGGCGCCAAGTGACAACCGCTCTTTAGCGGAGCCCAGAGGATGGATTGCGAACTCCCCCAGACTTCACGGCTGGCCGTCGCCTTGGCTGGAGTCATGCTGCTGTCGGCCTGTACCGGTTCGTCCGACGAGCCCCCGGCGGCCGACACTAAAGCCCCGGCGGTCGCACCACCGACGCGGGAACAGCTGGCCAAGGACAACGCCCTGTTTCTCCAGGCCGCGACCAAGTCGCTGAAGTGGGAGGAGCCGGCCGAGCCGACGAAGATCGTCGGCCCCATCCACTTCGTCGGCACCCAGGGTCTCGGATCCTACCTGATCAACACCCCCGACGGATTGATCTTGCTGGGCACGGGGACGCCCGCGTCCGGGCCGTTGATTGCAGCCTCCATCCGCAAGCTCGGCTTCCGGCCCGAGGACCTCAAAGTATTGCTGACCTGGCACGCCCATGCCGACCACGCCGGGGCGCTGGCCTACTTCAAGGAACTGGCCCCTGGGGCCCAGGTGGCGATCATGGAACCGGACGTCGCAGCCATCGAGGACGGCGGCAAGAGCGACTTCCACTACGGCTGGGACTGGCGAACCATGGGATGGCCGGCCGTCAAGGTCGACCGGGTGCTGCACGACGGCGACACGGTCGCGCTGGGCGGGGTCACCCTGACGGCGCTGGCGACCCCCGGCCACACGCGGGGCGACACCAGCTGGACCACGACGGTCACCGACAACGGCAAGACATACAAGGTGGTCTGGCCTGACGGGCTGAGCGTCAATCCGGGCTACCGGGTGGCGCGCAACCCCTCCTACCCCGGCATCGGCGACGACTATCGCCGGACCGGCGAGCGGTTGGCGGCGCTGCGGCCCGACATCTGGCTGGTCTCGCACACCGAACGGTTCGGCCTCGACGCCAAGCGCGCCCGCGCCGCTACCCTGGGCGCCGAGGCCTTCGTCGACCGCGAAGGCTATCAGGCCTACATCCAGGCCCAGCGCGACGCCTTCGAGGCAGAGGTCGCGCGCGAGACGGCCGCGCCGTCCGCCGAGGACGGGGTCCGCCGGGGGCCGGCCCCGGCAAGCGACAGAACGGGGTGATGGCATTGGCGGGGCCACGAAAAAGGGCGCGGCGCCCTGCAGCGCCGCGCCCTCTTCATTCGGCCTGCAGCAGCCCTCAGCCCAGGGCCTTCATCAGCTCCGGCACGACGGTCTTGTAGTCGCCGACGATGCCGAAGTCCGCGACCTGGAAGATCGGGGCGTCGGCGTCCTTGTTGATGGCGACGATGACCTTGGAGTCCTTCATGCCGGCCAGGTGCTGGATGGCGCCCGAGATGCCGATGGCGATGTAGAGGGCCGGGGCCACGACCTTGCCGGTCTGACCGACCTGATAGTCGTTGGGGGCGTAGCCCGCGTCGACGGCGGCGCGCGAGGCGCCGACGGCGGCGCCCAGCTTGTCAGCCAGGGGGTCCATGACGGCGTGGAACTCTTCGGCCGAACCCAGGGCGCGACCGCCCGAGACGATGATCTTGGCGGCGCCCAGTTCGGGGCGGTCCGACTTGACCATTTCCTCGGAGACGAAGGCGGTCTTGGGCGCTTCACCAGCGGCGACCGTCTCGACCGAGGCCGAGCCGCCTTCAGCGGCGGCGGCGAAGGCCGTCGGACGCACGGTGATGACCTTCTTGGCGTCGGCGGACTGGACGGTCTCCAGGGCGTTGCCGGCGTAGATCGGGCGCACGAAGGTGTCGGCCGAGACGACCTCGACGATGTCGGAGATCGGCGCGACGTCCAGCTTGGCGGCGATGCGCGGGGCGAAGTTCTTGCCGTCGGTGTTGGCCGGGGTCAGGATGGCGTCGTAGTTCCCGGCCAGCGGCAGGACGGTGGCCTCGACGGCCTCGGCCAGACCGTGGGCGACGGCGTCGCCCTCAGCCAGCAGGACCTTGCGCACGCCAGCGATTTTCGCAGCCGCGGCGGCCACGCCCTGAGCGCCCTTGCCGAGAACCAGAATATCCACGTCCGACGACAGGGCCAGAGCCGCCGTCACCGTCTTGTGGGTGGTGTCGCGAACAGCCGAACCGTCATGGTCGGCGATGACGAGAACGGCCATTACAGAACCCCTGCGTCTTTGAGTTTGGAAACCAGCTCTGCGGCGTCGGCGACCTTGACGCCCGCCGAACGGGTCGGCGGGGTCGTGACCTTCAGAACCTTGAGGCGGTCGGCGGTATCAACGCCGTAGTCGGCGACCGCCTTTACGGCGATCTCCTTCTTCTTGGCCTTCATGATGTTGGGCAGGCTGGCGTAGCGCGGGGTGTTCAGGCGCAGGTCGACCGAGACCACGGCGGGCAACTCGGCCGCCACGGTCTGCAGACCGCCGTCGACTTCACGGGTGACGACAGCCTTGCCGCCCTCGATGACCAGCTTGCCGGCGAAGGTGGCCTGCGGCCAGTCCAGCAGGGCGGCCAGCATCTGACCCACGGCGTTGTTGTCGCCGTCGATCGACTGCTTGCCCAGCAGGACCAGGTCCGGCTTCTCTTCGTCCACGACCGCCTTCAGCAGCTTAGCGACGGCCAGCGGCTCCAGGTCCGCGTCCGACTGGATCAGGACGCCGCGATCGGCGCCCATGGCCAGGGCCGTGCGCAGGGTTTCCTGGGCCTGGGTCACGCCGATGGAGACGACGACGATTTCCGTCGCCGTGCCTGCGGCATGGTGTTCCTTGCCTTCCTTCAGGCGCACGGCCTCTTCGACGGCGATCTCGTCGAAGGGGTTCATGCTCATCTTGACGTTGGCCAGGTCGACGCCGGTCTGGTCCGCCTTGACGCGAGCCTTGACGTTCGAGTCGATCACCCGTTTCACCGGGACGAGTACCTTCATGAGCCTATCCACTTGGTCATCGAAATATGGGTCGAGGGATTGGACCGGCTAAACCGGCCTGTCAACGTAACGCTACGTGAACTGCAGCCGTGTCGTCGGCGCATTTTTCATCTATGAGACCCGCATGAAACGCTTTCTGACGATCCGACGCCTCAGCGTCCTGTTCTTCGGCATCTTCAGCCTGATGATCGCCGGGGTCTTCGTGTTCCAGCGCTACTGGATGGAGCCGGGCGAGCGCTGCGAGGCCCAGGGCAAGTGGTACGACATGGAAAGCCGCATCTGCGCCCAGCCCATCTCGATCGCCGAAATCACCGGCCGCCCCATCGGCGTGACCAGGGCGGAAGCCTCGGCCGAGAAGAACAAGGAACTGGTCGTCATCGAGGACCAGCTGAACGCCGAGAAACGCGCGCGCGCCGCCGCCACCGACGCCGAACGCGCCCGCGTCGCGGCCCTGCAACGCTAAGCGCCTGCCGCTATCGCGTCGCGCCAGGCTTCCACAGGATGTCGGCGGCGCCGTTGGCGTTGGCGCGACGGGCGGCGACGAACAGGTGGTCGGAGAGCCGGTTCAGATAGCGCACGGCGTCCGGGTTCACCGGCTCGCCTGATTCCATCAGACGAATGGCGTCCCGCTCGGCCCGACGGCAGACGGTGCGCGCCAGATGCAGGTGCGCCGACAGCGGCGAGCCGCCCGACAGGATGAAGCTGCCCAGCGGTTTCAGGCTCTCGTTCATCCAGTCGATTTCGCTCTCGATCCGCTCGACCTGCGAGGCGACAATGCGCAGCGCCTCCCATTTCGGGGCCGGCTCCAGCGGGGTCGCCAGGTCGGCGCCGAGGTCGAACAGTTCGTTCTGGATGCGGCCCAGCATGGCGTCGATGCGGTCGTTCTGGCCGCTGTTCAGACGGGCCAGGCCGATGACGGCGTTCAGTTCGTCCACCGCGCCATAGGCCTCGACCCGCAGATCGGTCTTGGAGACGGGCGCGCCCGACGCCAGACGCGTCTGTCCGCCGTCGCCAGCGCGGGTGTAGATCTTGTTCAGCGTGACCATGGTCTCAGCCCCCTCGGATTAGCCGCCGTGCGTGGCTTTCCACCACATGCCGCCCATCAGCAAAAGCACCGCCGCCGCCTGCAGCACGACACGCAGCCGCATCAGCTTGTTGGAGTTGGTGCGGGCGAAATCGCCGCCGCGATACAGGGTGTAGACCCCGAAGCCGAGGGTGATGGTGACGGCCGCGATGGCGATCAGGATCAGGATGTCGAAGATTTCCATGACCGCCTTCTAGGCGCGCCGCCCTCCGCGCGCCAGCACCCCACGCGCCGAACTGCAGTTGCGACCTATTCGCACACCCCCATTGTCACGTTCGGCGACCTGCTGTTGAGAGGCGCTCGCAACTAACCGGGGTTATTCATGTTTTCCTTCGCCGTCTCTCGTCGCTCGACCCTGCTGGCCGCTTCGGCGCTGGCTTCACTGTCCCTGGGTCAGGGCGCGCTGGCGAACGACCAGACCCAGACCACGACCGTCGACGACGTCGTCGTCACCGCCGCCGGCTTCGAACAGAAGCTGACCGACGCCCCGGCCAGCATCAGCGTCATCACCCAGGAAGAGCTGAAGCGTCGCCCCTACATCACCCTGCTGGACGCCGTGCGCGATCTGGAAGGCGTCGATGTCGGCGAGACGCGCGACAAGACGGGCCAGGGCACCATCTCCATGCGCGGCATGGGCTCGGACTACACCCTGATCCTGGTCAACGGGCGTCGCCAGAACAACCACGGCAACATCTATCCCAATGACTTCGGCGGCAACCAGTTCAACCACATCCCGCCGATGGACGCGGTCGAGCGCATCGAAGTGATCCGCGGCCCCGCCTCGACCCTGTACGGCGCCGAGGCCATGGGCGGCGTCATCAACATCATCACCAAGCGCACGCTGGACCGCTGGTCGGGCTCGATGACGGTGGGCGGCACCTTTGAAGAAAACGACGCCTACGGCGACGACACCACCGCCGACCTCTACGCCACGGGCCCGCTGATCCGGGGCCTGCTGAACCTGGGCGTTCGCGCCAGCTGGTACGACCGCAGCGCCTCGAACCCCGTCTTCGCGTCGGTCGAGGATCCGGCCGGCGACGTGCACAACCGGTCGCTCGGCTTCGGCGGCGGCGGCAAGACGGTCGACAACACCAACACCACGGCCGGCTTCAGCCTGATCTTCACCCCGACCAGCGAACAGACGCTGACCTTCGACTACGACATGTCGAAGCAGGAATATAACAACCAGATCCGCATCAACGACGCCGGCGATCCCGAGTATCCGGTCGGCACGGTCGACAACATCGCCAGCATCTGGACCGCAGGCAACTTCTGCCTCGGCGCCACGGGAGCCAATGCGGCGACTTGCGGCCGTAACGGCGGGGTGTGGTCGCGCCGCGCCAACCCGCGCGTCGGCTATAGCCCGACGCAGGAGTTCACCCGCGACAGCTGGGCTCTGACCCACGAAGGCCGCTGGAGCTTCGGCAACAGCCGCGTGTCGCTGTCGCACGTCGCCACCAACAACGAAGGCCGCACCATGCCCTTCACGGTGGCCGAACGCGCCCAGTTGCTAGCCATGTTCGACGGCACGGGCCAGTACGCCGGTATGAGCACGGCGGACCGCCGCGCCCTGGCGGAAACGACTTTCCTGCCGCGTCCCAAGCGCACGCTGGAAAGCGCGCAGTACACCCTCGACGCCCAGATAGACCTGCCCTTCCAGCTCGCGGGCGAGCATATCGCGGTCCTGGGGGGCCAGGTCATCCGCGGGGAGCTGACGGACGGCGTCTTCGGCATGGAGAGCGGCACGCCGGGACAGAAGCAGGAACACAACATGTTCTCGCTGTTCGCCGAGGACACCTGGCAAGCCACGACGGCCTTCGCCGTCACGGCCGGCCTGCGCTATGACGACCACGAACTGTTCGGCAGCCAGTTCAGCCCCCGCCTCTACGGTGTCTACAACGTCAACGACCAGTGGACGGTGAAGGGCGGCGTCAGCACCGGCTTCAAGACGCCGCAGACGACCCAGCTCTATGACGGCGTGACCGGCTTCGGCGGCCAGGGCACCTCGCCCATGTTCGGCAACCCGAACCTGCAGCCGGAGACCAGCGTCAGCACCGAACTGGCCGTCTACTGGCGTCACCCGGACCGCCACAACTTCAACGCCACGGTCTTCAACAACGTCTTTGAAGACAAGATCGCCAACCAGCCCTGCGGCGCCGGCACCGACCTGCCCTGCGCCTCCAGCGGCGAGTTCGCCGACATCGGCTACGGCACCAGCAGCCGCGCGACCAATATCGACGAGGTCGTAATCCGCGGCGTGGAGATCGCCGGACGCTGGCAGGCGCTTGAGGCCCTCAGCCTGCGCGGCAACTACACCTTCACCGACAGTGAACAGAAGAGCGGCCAGAACGCCGGCCGCCCCCTGGGCAACAGCGCCCGCCACATGGCCAACGCCATGGTCGAATGGCAGGCCACCGACAAGCTCAACTTCCTGCTGTCGAGCGAGATGCGCTCCAAGCGCTATCGCAGCTACGACGTCGCCAACAGCAAGGAGCTCTTCTACAAGAGCTACACCGTGCTCCACCTGGCGGCGTCGTATGAAGTGAACAGCTGGCTGACCGTCAACGGACGCGTCAACAACCTGCTGGACCGCGACTTCACCACCTACGACACGGCCTTCTACGACCTGGACGACGACGGCCGCTACCAGACCACCGGCGAGGTGGTCTACCTCGACCACTACAACAACAAGGACAAGGCGCGGAGCTTCTGGCTCAGCATCAACGCTCGCTTCTGATCCGTTCCGATCCGCGTTGAACAGGGCCGCCTCGCAAGGGGCGGCCCTGTTTGCTTACAGCTAAGCCGTTAGTCATCTTTGTCGGGCAGGATGGCGGCCATGACTGATCGCGCCGTCCGCAATCTGGAACATCTGCGCCGCACCGCCTCGACGGCGCGGGTGCTGAACCTGCTCAAGGTCTTTGACGAGCATGGCGAGACCGACGACTGGGCCGAGCGCCCCATGTTCCGAACGCCGGCGTTGAACACCGCCCTGATCATCAAGCACCGTCTGCGGCGCAACGAGACCGACTCCTTTCCCGGACGGCGCCAGGTGGCGACCAAGGTGGTGGTGCCGATCGACAGCACCGACCTGAAGACCGGCGGCCGCTTCGTCTTTGTCAACCAGATCGGCTTCGAGCGCGCCATGCACGAGGCCTTCGGCATCGCACCTGACCACCCCGATCTGAAAACCCTGCGGCTGATGGATCAGCTTCCGTCGCTGGACCCCTTCCTGCTGCGCGAGCAACTGCGGCGCGGCGAGGTCGATGCAGCGCCCTGCTACTTCGCGCTCAGCGAGGCGGACCTGGAACGGATGCTGACCTTCGTGCAGAGCGAGATCGAACCCCTGGTCACGCTGAGCATGGGCGGCGGGATCGCGGCGGTCGGCTCGACCGCCCGCATGGCATCGAAGATCCTGTCCAATGCGCCGGGCGACCGGCTGGAGGCGCTTCGCGCCACCCTGAGACTGGAACCCGAGCAGTATCAGGAGGGCGTCTTCTGCTGGAAGGGCTTCCTCTATTACAAATGGACCCTGGCCAGCCTGATGAACGACATCGTCGTCGTCGCCGACGAAGTGGGCTCGGTCAAACCCGTCGGCCCCAGCGACCGCGCCGCCAAGGAATACATCGACCGCGGACGCTCCGTCCTGCGCGGCCGCATCATGAAGACGTGCGAGGAAGTCAGCCGGACGCTGCGCTACTACGACGACGCCTACGCCAGCCTGACCCGCGACGGCAAGCCGATCGCCTTCCGTGACTTCCTGCTGGAGGCCCCGACCCTGTTCGCGCGTCTGGGCGACCAACTGGGGGCGGTGCAGCATATCGTCAGCTTCTGGCGCTTTCGCTTCGGGCCCAAGGCGCCCCCGGTCGGCGTCGACGAACTGATCGATATATTCATGGACTTCGAGACCGGCCTGATGGGCCGGGAGACCGACGTCTACGATCCCCGCGACGCCGCCTAGCGTCCGCTCTCAAGCAAGAAAAACCCCGCGCCGTCGCCGGCGCGGGGTTTCTGCTTTCAGACCTTCAGCCGGTCTTAGTAGCGGTAGTGTTCCGGCTTGAACGGGCCCTCGGTCGGGACCGAGATATAGTCGGCCTGTTCCTGGGTCAGGGTGGTCAGCTTGGCGCCCAGCTTGGCCAGGTGGAGGAAGGCGACCTTCTCATCCAGGTGCTTGGGCAGGGTGTAGACCTTGTTTCCGTAGGACTTGGCGTTGGTCCACAGTTCGATCTGGGCCAGGGTCTGGTTGGTGAACGAAGCCGACATCACGAAGGACGGGTGGCCGGTCGCGTTGCCCAGGTTCACCAGACGGCCTTCCGACAGCAGGATGATCTTCTTGCCGTCCGGGAACTCGATGTGGTGGACCTGCGGCTTGATCTCGTCCCACTTGAAATTCTTCAGGCCGGCGACCTGAATTTCCGAGTCGAAGTGACCGATGTTGCAGACGATGGCGTTGTTGCGCATGGCGCGCATGTGCTCGACGCGGATGACGTCCTTGTTGCCCGTCGTGGTGACGAAGATGTCGGCCTTGTCGGCGACGTCTTCCAGGGTCTGGACTTCGTAACCTTCCATGGCGGCCTGCAGGGCGCAGATGGGGTCGATCTCGGTGACGATGACGCGAGCGCCGCCGTTGCGCAGCGAAGCGGCCGAGCCCTTGCCCACGTCGCCGTAGCCGCAGACCACGGCGACCTTGCCCGACAGCATGACGTCAGTGCCCCGACGGATGGCGTCGACCAGGGATTCACGGCAGCCGTACAGGTTGTCGAACTTCGACTTGGTGACGCTGTCGTTGACGTTGATCGCCGGGAACGGCAGCTCGCCGCGCTCGGCCATCTGATACAGGCGGTGAACGCCCGTGGTCGTCTCTTCCGACACGCCGCCGATGGCGTCGCGGATGGCCGAGTAGAAGCCGGGCTTCTCGGCGATGTAGCGCTTCATCACCTTGAAGAGGGCTTCTTCTTCCTCATTCTGCGGGTTCGCCAGGACCGAGATGTCCTTCTCGGCCTTCGGGCCGAGCACGCACAGCAGGGTGGCGTCGCCGCCGTCGTCGAGGATCAGGTTCGGATAGCCGCCGTCCGCCCATTCGAAGATCTTGTGGGCGTAGTCCCAGTATTCTTCCAGGGTCTCGCCCTTGGTGGCGAAGACCGGCGTGCCGGCGGCCGCGATGGCGGCGGCGGCGTGGTCCTGGGTCGAGAAGATGTTGCACGAGGCCCAGCGCACTTCGGCGCCCAGGGCTTCCAGCGTCTGGATCAGGACCGCCGTCTGGATGGTCATGTGCAGGCTGCCGGCGATGCGGGCGCCCTTCAGCGGCTTGGCGGCGCCGAACTCGTCGCGCAGCGCCATCAGGCCCGGCATTTCGGTTTCGGCGATGGCGATTTCCTTGTTGCCGAAATCGGCCAGGGAAATGTCGCGAACGATATAGTCGGTCATACGGAAGCTCTCGCGGCGAGGATTTGCAAGGCGTCGCTATAGCGCGCCCGCAGCCCGGGGGCAATCAACACATAAGGATGTCTTTATATGAGGCCCGGCTTGAGTGGCGACGTCGGCCTAAGGGATTCTACGCACCCCCCTCTTAAGAGCCGCAATACCCCTAAGGTTCAAAGGGATAAACAGGCGCGCTCCCCTGCGCCGGCGTAGGTAGCGAGACGACGATCATGGCGGGCGAAAACATCGACCACCGCATGGGCTTCATGGGCCTGGGCCAGGCCTCGGCAGGATACCGCGCCATGGGGCCGCTGTTGCGGGCGCAGACGCCGATCGCTCTCGCCGCCTTCTACGACCGGGTGCGCGCCGAGCCGACGACCCGCCGCTTCTTCCGCGAAGAGTCGCATATCACCGCCGCCAGCACGGCGCAGCAGCGCCACTGGGACGCCATCATCGACGGCCGCGCCGACGCCGACTACGCCAAGTCCGTGCGCACCATCGGCCATGTCCACGCCCGCATCGGGCTGGAGCCGCGCTGGTACATCGGCGGCTA
Organism: Brevundimonas sp. UBA4553; assembly: GCF_002387245.1. Classification (GTDB taxonomy): domain Bacteria; phylum Pseudomonadota; class Alphaproteobacteria; order Caulobacterales; family Caulobacteraceae; genus Brevundimonas. The sequence continues at coordinate 163,733 of NZ_DGLD01000013.1, read as the reverse complement.
CAGCGTCATCCTGGCCCACCTGACCCGCGCCATCGCCGAGCGTCCCCGGAAGTTCTGGGCCAACAAGCGCGAGCACGACCGCGTCACCGCCGAGGCCGTGGCCGAGCTGACCCAGCGGGTCATGCTGGACATGGACCTGGCCATCTCCATCTACCTCGAGGTGCTGCAGGAGCAACGCGACAAGGTCCAGGCCGCCCACGACGAGGCCGAGGCGCGTCAGACCGAGGTGGTCCGCGCCCTGGGCGCCGCCCTGCATGATCTGGCCGAGAACGACCTGTCGACCACCATTCCCGGCGTCTTCCCCGAACAGTACCGCAGCCTGCAGAACGACTTCCACGCCGCCACCCGCGCCCTGCGCACCGCCGTCCGCGCCGTGGCCGACAGCGTGCAGAGCCTGAGCGCCGGCTCCAACCAGTTGGCCACCGCCTCCGAAGACCTGGCCAGCCGCACCGAACGTCAGGCCGCCAATCTGGAGCGTACGGTCCACGAGGCAGACGCCATCGCCCGCGCCGTGGCCTCGACCGCCGACAACGCCCGCCAGACCGCCGAGGCCCTGGCCGCCGCCCGCATCGACGTCGAGGAAAGCAGCCAGGTGGTCGGAGAGGCGGTCAACGCCATTCACGCCATCGCCGAATCCTCGACCGGCATCGCCCGCTTCACCAGCCTGATCGACGAGATCGCCTTCCAGACCAATCTGCTGGCCCTGAACGCCGGGGTCGAGGCGGCCCGCGCCGGCGACGCCGGTCGCGGCTTCGCCGTGGTGGCCCAGGAAGTGCGCGCCCTGGCCCAACGCTCGTCCGAAGCCTCGGGCGAGATCCGCACCCTGATCTCGACATCCTCGGCCCAGGTGGCGCGCGGCGTCGATCTGGTCGAACGCACCGGCGAGGCGCTGGAGCGGATCGGCGGCCGCGTCGTGGCCATCGACGGACTGGCCGGCGGCATCGCCGGTTCAGCCCAGGAACAGGCCGAAGGTCTGGCCCGCGTCCGCCGCACCATGGGCGAGATGGACGACATCACCCAGCAGAACGCCGCCATGACCGAAGAGGCCACCGCCGCCGCCCGGCAGTTGGCCACCGAGGCCGTCGGCCTGCACCAGCAGGTCAGCCGCTTCCGTCTGGACCGCGGCGCCGCGCCGCAGCTGCGCGCGGTCGGCTAATCCAGCGAACACCGGCTTGGGAATTCCGGCTTGGCCGCGCCGTCGCGCACGGCTAAGCCGTCGCCATGGCTGACGACGCTTCGATCCGACCCGCCCGCGATTTCTCGATCCCCCGCCACGACTGGACGCTGGAGGAGGTCGAGGCCCTGTTCGCCCGCCCCTTCATGGAGCTGGTGTTCGAGGCGGCGACCGTGCACCGCCGCACCTTCGACCCCAGCGAGGTGCAGAAGTCGCAGCTGCTGTCGGTCAAGACCGGCGGCTGCGCCGAGAACTGCGGCTACTGCTCGCAATCGGCCAGCTTCAAGACGGGCCTCAAGGCCGAGAAGCTGATGGAGCCGACCGCCGTCATCGCCGAGGCCATGGCGGCCAAGGCTGGCGGGGCCAGCCGCTTCTGCATGGGCGCCGCCTGGCGCGAGTTGAAGGACCGCGACACGCCCAAGCTGGCGGCCATGATCTCGGGCGTGAAGGCGCTCGGCCTGGAGACCTGCGCCACCTTGGGGATGCTGAACGCCGACCAGGCGAAACAGCTGAAGGACGCGGGCCTCGACTACTACAACCACAACCTCGACACCGGGCCCGAGTATTACGCCGAGGTGGTGACGACCCGCTCCTATCAGGACCGGCTGGAGACGCTGCAGCACGTCCGCGACGCGGGCATGAACACCTGCTGCGGCGGCATCGTCGGCATGGGCGAGAAACGTCGCGACCGCGCCGGCCTGCTGCACGCCCTGGCCACCCTGCCCGTCCATCCCGACAGCCTGCCGGTCAACGCCCTGGTCCCCGTCGGCGGCACGCCCCTGGGCGAGCGCGTGCTGAAGGAGGGCGAGATCGACCCGATCGAGTTCGTCCGCACCGTCGCCGTCGCCCGCATCGTCTGCCCCCGGTCCATGGTCCGCCTGTCGGCCGGTCGCGAAGGCATGACGCCGGAGATGCAGGCCCTGTGCTTCCTGGCCGGCGCCAACTCCATCTTCGTCGGCGGCAAGCTGCTGACCACGCCCAACCCGGAAGAAGACGACGACGCCAGGCTGTTCGCCCTGCTGGATCTCAAGCCCATGCCGCTGAAGGTCGAGGCGCGAAGCTAGGCCGTTACGAACAGCGCCAGCCAAGGATACAGGGGCGAGCGCCGCTCACGCCCATGCCTACGCCCCGCTTCGTCCTGAACGGCCCAATCGACGCCGCTCTGAGCCAAACGCCAATGTCCATTTGCGGCGTCAGGGCTGGGGACTGCTTACGACCCGTTGCGGACCTTCCTGACAGACATGAGAGAACGCGAGCGCTTATCGCGACCTGCGCTTATTCCATCTTCAAAACACCCAAGCACATATTGCTTGGGACTTCTCGATAGAGGCGGCAGTTAAACCCGATCCGTGCCTTATTCTGATCGGTCTTGAAGGCAAAAAGCTGCGATTTGATCTGCTCCCTGTTTAGAGAGGACGCATCAGGCATATCTCTTTCGCGCCATATCCTGACGGAACAATGCTCACGAGCGATGCACTGAGCTTCTGATAGACCTGCAAATGAACCCAAATCGAAGTTGGCATAGTCATCAACGCCGATTGCATAGTTATCCGGTCCCAGTTCAATTGTTATCTTGGCAACCGCAGTCACTGACAGCTCACGCTGGGGGATTATTCCCAGCACGATAAAGGCGGCACCGATGGCTAGAACGGCACACCCCGCAGCAATAGCCCACCACTTCATCACACCCCTCGCGAAGCTCAACCTTGCTCAGTGTCGGCCAAGCAGACTGGTGCAGCAAGCCAGTTGGGGCCTCACTCCATGTATGCGAAGGTCAGCAAACCGCCCGTAGCCGCCATTCAAAACGCCCAAGCCTCGGCGGGAGAGCTTACCGCCCCGGTCGCCGCGTCATGGCCGAGGCCGGGGCCAGTTGCAGGCCGCGCGCTTCAAGTCCGGCGGTCCAGCGGGCGGCGGCTTCGACGGTGACGGGGTAAGAGAAGCCGGTTCCGAGCGCTGCGCCGCGCGTCTTGGCGGCGGCTTCCAGGGCGTTGAGCTGGCCCATGATGGCGGCCGGGGTCTGGCTCTCGTCGATGATGCGGTCGGCGCTGGCGCGGGCGAAGGCGCCGGGCTTCCTGCGCATGGAGCCGTCATCGAGGAAGGCCACGCCGCGCTGGCGCAGGACGGCCAGCATGGCGCCCATGCCTTCGTCCGAGGTCGCGAACCGGTCGCCCAGATAGTTGGTCACGCCGAAATAGCCCGTAGCGCGGCCCAGCAGCCAGTCCAGTTTGACCTCGACGTCGTCGGCGCCGCCGCTGGACAGCAGGGTGTAGGGGCCGGGGTCGTTGTCGGGATAGCCGGTCGGCTCCATCGGCAGCTCGATCATCACCTCGTGCCCCTGGGCACGGGCCATGTCGATCCAGGCTTGCAGCCCTTCGGCGTAGGGCACGAAGCTGAGCGTCACCTCGGCGGGCAGGCGTTCAATGGCGGCGCGGGTGGTGACGGCGTTCAGGCCCAGACCGCCGACGACCAGCGACACCATGGGCTTGCCGTTCGAGCGGAAGGGCCGGGCGTAGGCCTGGGCCGGGACGCGGCCGTCCGGCGCGATGCGCGGCAGGGGGCCGTTGGGACCGGGCGAGAACAGGCCCGCGATCGGGGCCTTGGGCAGAGGGTTCGAGGGCGCGCGAACGGGCGCAACGATGGCCGAGCCGCCCGCCACGCTGGCGCCGTCGGGCAGGGTGATCAGGGCCTCGTGCCCCGCCGCGCCATTGGGATCCAGCAGGGCCGGATCGCCGCCCGCCATGTCCTGATAGAGATCGAGGCCGCTCATGGCGAAGGCGTCGACGCCGGTCGGCGCAGGGGCTGCGGCGGCGACCGGGCGTTGCAGCGCCACGCGCGCGGAAGGCGCGCCGGCGCGCGGGTCGCCCAGCACCGCCACGAACAGCACCCCGGCGGCCAGAAGGAAGACGCCCGCCGCGCCTACGGCGACCGGCGGCTTCTTCAGCGCGGCGACGATCGTGTCGCGCGTCAGGCGCGAGCGCGCCTCCGGCGGCAGGCCGGCGGTGGCGGCGAGGGCGGACTGGCGCTTGGCGAACATGGACAGGGCGGCGCTCGAACGTCAGGGGCGGACTGGAGCGCCGCACGACGCGACGCTCCTCAAGCCTCACTTATCCCGAGCGCCGGTTAAGAAACCCTAACGCACCATTCACCACGTTGGCGGCGGCGACGCCGAGGAAGGATCAGTCCTTCTTCGGCTCGTTGCCCGGCGTGATCTCAGGCGTGCGCGCCGGCGAGGCCGCGGGCGTGTCTGTGGACGCAGTCTCCGCCGTCTCGATCGGCTTGGTCCCAGGCGCCGTGACCACGACCGTATCCGGCGCGGCGGCCAGTCGGGTCAGGTCGCCGCCCGCGCGCAGGACGTCCAGGGCGCGCTGCAGCTGATAGTCCTTGGTCTTGTCGAAGCCCTCGCCCGGCGCCTCGTGCGGGGTGTGCGGCCCCTTGCGCTCGGCCCCGATGGAGGAGTCCAGCGCCGTGGCGTAGGCGGCCTCGGAATAGATGAAGCTGGAACGCGAGACGATGCGCGCCTCGGCCTCGGAACGGGCGACCTCGAGGTCCGGTTCGATGCCGATCTTCTGGATCGACCGGCCCGACGGCGTGAAATAGCGCGCCGTGGTGATGGACAGGGCGCCGTCGGCCCCGCCGCGCAGGGGGATGACAGTCTGCACCGATCCCTTGCCGAAGCTGGTCAGGCCGACCACGGTCGCCCGTTCCTGATCCTTCAGGGCGCCGGCCACGATCTCCGAGGCCGAGGCCGAGCCGTAGTTGATCAGGACCACCAGCGGCAGCCCGCCGGTCAGGTCACCCGGCTTAGCGGCGTAGCGTTCGATGTCGTCGGGCTTGCGGCCGCGCTGGCTGACGATCTCGCCCCGTTCCATGAAGGTGTCCGACACGTCGATCGCGGCGTTCAGCAGCCCGCCGCCGTTATTGCGAAGGTCGAGGACGTAGCCCTTGATGCCCGGCTTCTCGGCCTTCAGGCGGTTGATGGTCTCGGTCAGTTCGCGGCCGGTATTCTCGTTGAAGGTCGAGATGCGCAGGTAGCCGAAGTCGCCTTCCAGTCGTCCCGTGACGGACTCGACCTTGATGACCTCGCGCGTCAGGACCACTTCGCGCGGCTCCTCGCCGTCGCGCAGGAAGGTGACGGTCACGCTGGCGCCGATGGCTCCGCGCAGCTTCTCGGACACCTCGGACACGGTCAGGCCGGCGGCGTTCTGGCCGTCGATGGCGCTGATGACGTCGCCCGCCTGCACCCCGGCGCGGCCGGCGGGGCTGTCGTCCATCGGCGAGATCACCTTCACCAGGCCGCCCTCGGAGGTGATGGTCAGACCCACGCCGGAATATTCGCCCGTCGTCCGTTCGCGCAGTTCGCCATAGGACTTGGGCGGCAGATAGTTGGAGTGCGGGTCCAGCGCCGTCATCATCCCCGACAGCGCCGCCTCGATCAGCTTCTTGTTGTCGACCGGCACCACATAGGCCTGCTCGACGATGCCCAGCACGTCGCCGAACATCTGGAGCATGCGGAAGGTCTCGTTGCGCGGGGTCTGGCTGGCGACAGCCGCCGCCGATCCGCCCAGGGCCAGGGCGGCGCAACCGATGAGAAGCAGTTTACGCATTCGGTGTCTTTCCATCGGACCCGCGCGGGCTCCGGTCGTCCAGGGAGGCGCAGGCGTTCAGCCGCCGACGTCAGATGTGACGATACAATCAGCCTCGGCGCGGATTTGAAAGGACTTTCGCGCGGACCCGGCCCTATCGCGGACTATTGCAGCCAGGGCGCCGGGTCGATGGGCCGTTCATCGCGACGCAGCTCGAAATAGGCCTCGCCGTCCTCGCCCGTGCGGCCCAGGGCCTGGCCGTCGGCGACGCGCTGGCCGGTGTCGACCGACAGCTGATCCAGTCCGGCCACGACGACGCGCCAGCCGGGTCCCAGATCGAGAATGACCACCTCGCCCCATTCCTTCAGCGGCCCGGCGTAGGCGACGCGCGCGGCGGCCGGGGCGGCGATGACCTCATGACTGGAGCGCCAGCGCCACCCGCTGGAACCGCCGCCGAAGCGCTGCGACGGCGCGCCCTGGACCGGGGCGGTCAGGCGGCTGCGCCCGGCGGGCAGACGGGCGGCAGGGGCTTCGACCGTGACTTCGGCGATAACCGGCGCTTGACCGCCCAACTCGCGGATGCGGGCCTCCAGCGACCGGGTGGCCCGTTCTGCGCGAGCGGCCTCCGCGCGCAGGACGGCGCGCAGGGCGACCTTCCGGGCCGACAGGCTCTCGATCTCGGCGCGACGGTCGCCTTGCGCGCTCTCGACGGTGAACAGGCGCTCGCTGGACAGGGCGGCCAGACGACGAATGCGGATCACCTCGGCCTGACGCTCGACCAGGGACCTGGCCCGCCCCTGCAGTTCGGGGGTCATGGCGCGGATGAGGATGGAGGCGCGCACGGTATCCACCGCCTTGTCCGCCGGGATCAGCAGGGGCGGCGGCGGCTTGCGGCTCATCATCTGAAGGGCCGACAACAGGCGTCCCTGACTGGCGCGTTCCCGGGAAAGGGAGGCGACCAGGGCGGCCTCGCGGTCGCCCAGCTCCTTCAGACGGGCGCGCTGGGCTTCCAGTTGCACGTCGTCCTCGGCCTCGGCCCGGCGCAGGGCCGCCAACTGGCGATCCAGGTCGACCACCTCGTCGCCGGCGGCGGCGGCCTCGGCGCGCAGGCGACGAGCGCGAGCGGTCTCGTCGCGATACTCCGCCTGCAGCCGGGTCAGTTCAGGATTGGGCGCGGCGGCGCGCTGGCTGGACGCCGGCCCGGCCAGAACCAGGGCCAGGCCCCCGGACAGCAACAGAAGCCCCGCCCCCCGGCGCATCAGTCGCGGTGATAGGGAGAGCCGGACAGGATGGTCACGGCGCGATAGAGTTGTTCGGCCAGCATGGCGCGAGCCAGGGCGTGGGGCCAGGTCTGAGGTCCAAAGGCCAGAGTCGAGCGGGCGGCGCGGCGCACGCTTTCATCCAGACCATCCGCCCCGCCGATGGCGAAGACCAGACGCCGCTCGCCCTGGTCGCGGAGGGCGGCGATATGATCGGCGAAGGCGCGGGAGGAATAGGTCTTGCCGCGCTCGTCGCAGGCGATCAGGTGCGCGCCCTCGGCGGCGGCCAGGATCAACTCAGCCTCGGGCGCCTTGCCGGATTTACGGGGTTCGAGATCGACCAACTCGAGCGGGCCCAAGCCCAGCGGACGACCCGCAAGGGTCGCCCGTCGGGCGTAGTCGTCGGCCAGAGCGGCCTCCGGACCGCGGCCCGGCTTGCCGATGGCCGCGATCGCCAGCTTCATGCAGTCAGCCCGGCTCGAGGATCAGGCGGCGCCGGCGCCGCGGTGGGCGCTGTCGATCGCCCAGATCTTCTCGATGTTGTAGAAGGTGCGCACTTCGGGGCGGAACAGGTGGACGATGACGTCGCCGGCGTCCAGCAGCACCCAGTCACAGTGCGGCAGGCCTTCGACCTTCACCTTGCCCAGACCCATGTCCTTGAACAGGCGCAGCAGGTGATCGGCCAGGGCGCCGACGTGACGGTTCGACCGGCCCGAGGCCACGATCATGGCGTCGGACATCGGGCTTTTGCCGCGCAGGTCGATGAGGACCATGTCGAGCGCCTTGTCGTCGTCGAGCTTGGTGATGATGGCGCGTTCCAGATCGGTCAGGCCGACCGGCAGCGGGGCCTGATCGCCGAAACTGGGACCGCCTTCGACCTGACCGTCTTCGGAATGGACGGAATCCATCGGGTCCATTTCGTGGGCCGCGTTGGAAACGGCGGCGTCTTGCGCATCGTGCGCGGGCGAGGGGGTCAGCGGAGGGCTCCGGGGAGATTACTAAAGGGGCAATCTAGCACGTTCCCGCCGAAAGGTCACCCACCGCGGAGATTCGACGCCTCGCCCCGACGAATCGCCGTCGAGGAGCGCGGATTGAGCGGGGCCGTCAGATAGGTCCAGGCGGGCGCTTCGAGGCTGGGCAGCAGGCCCGCGCGAGGCGCCGGGATGCGAAAACGCGCATAGCGCGAGGCGGCCGGGGCGGAGCGGCTGTCCAGTTGGCTGCCCGGCCGCGCAATCACCGCCACCGGCATCAGATGCATGATGTCGGTCCAGCCCCGCCAGCGATGGAAGCTGGCCAGATTGTCCGAACCCATCAGCCAGACGAACTGCACGCCGGGATAACGGGCCTTCAGCACCCGCAGGGTGTCGACGGTCCACTGCACGCCCGCCCGGGTTTCGAAATCCGAAACGATCATGGCGGGTCCGACCGTGGCGGCGACCGCCCGGGCCGAGGCCATGCGCGCGGACAGGGGCGCGGTGTCGCGGCTGGATTTCAGCGGGTTCTGCGGCGAAACCAGCCAGACCACCCGGTCCAGGCCCAGGCGGCGCATCGCCGTTTCGGCCACATGGGCGTGGCCGTCGTGCGCCGGATTGAAGGAGCCGCCGAACAGTCCGACGTTCATCCCCGGCTGCAGGCCGAGCCCGTCGCGCAGGGCGCCGGGTCGAGGGCCGAGGCCTTTCGGCGCGGGACCAGCGTGGAAGAAGGACAAGGGCGGCTCTTTGGCGGCGACGACGAGAGGGCGGACTTATGCTCACCCGCGCCCTAACACGCCGCGCCGCCCCTGTCTCGCATCAGCAGACGGACGAAAGTCTCAGAATTCTTTCCAGCTCGAACCCGGATCGCGTTCGCCCGGCTGCGCCAGCTGCTGGCCCCAGGTCACGACCATCAGAGCCTTGTGGCTGCGGATCTTGTACTGGCCGATCATCGGGGAGACCGCGCCCAGAGGCAGGCCGGTGCGACCGTCGTAGAGGAAGCCGGAAAACTCGGCCACGCCCATGCGGTCGCGGTTGGAGTAGATCGAAAGCTCGGGGATGGAGACGACGTTCAGCGTCTCATTGATCGGCACCCGCATGTCGGGGATGCCGAAGACGCGGCGCATCTGCTCCAGCGACAGGGCGCCGGCGCGAACCTCGAAGATGGCGTCAGCGCTGTCGCGGTCGCGACTGATGGCGTAGCCGGCGTCCGACAGGGCGGCGCGAATGGCGCTCAGCGCGTAGCGGGCGTTTTCGGCCTGGAAATAGGTTTCGTCGATGAAGACGCGCGCGCCCTGCGGGATCGGCAGGGTCAGCCCCTCGACCGCGCGATCGGCGGCGCGGTTGACCAGCAGCATGTCGGTAGCCGTCCGCGCCGGATTGGTCTCGGTCACCGAGGCGCAACCGGCCAGAACCGCGGTCGCGGCCAGCAGGACGATCAGGCGCGCCCTGATCAAATCACCAGGCTCCGACGTTGGGCATGGAGGCCCAGGGTTCGGCCGGCGCCAGGCGCTCGCCGGCCTGAAGCAATTCGATCGAGATGCCGTCGGGCGAGCGGACGAAGGCCATGTGGCCGTCACGCGGCGGACGACTGATCGTCACGCCGCCATCCATCAGCCGCTGACAGGCGGCGTAGATGTCGTCGACCGCGAAGGCGAGGTGGCCGAAGTTGCGACCGCCCTGATAATCCTCGGGGTCCCAGTTGTAGGTCAGCTCGACCTCGGGCGACTTTTCGGCCTCGGCGCGGCCGACATCCTGCGGCGCGGCCAGATAGATCAGGCTGAAACGACCCTTCTCGCTGTCCATCCGGCGCGTCTGCACCAGACCCAGCAGGTCGCGATAGAAGTGCAGCGACGCCTCCAGATCCTTCACGCGGACCATGGTGTGCAGATAGCGCATGGCTCAGTGGGCCTCGGGCGGGCGAGCCGCCGGGTCCAGGTATTCATTCTCGGGGTGCGAATGGGCGGACAGGACGAAGCGGCGGTCGCAATAGCCGCACTCGACAAAGTCGTCCTCGCCCATCTCCAGATAGACCAACGGGTGGCCGAGGACGCCGCCGCCGTCACAGGCGACGCGCTTGGACGAGACCACGATCTCTTCGGGGGCGGGGATGACGGCGTCGGTATGGCGGGGAGGCATGGGTCCGGTCCGGGTCTGGAAGGCTCGCGCCGTTCCTAGAAGGACCGGCCCTCAAGGTCAAACTTCCGAAGGGCGCGGCTTACGCCCGAACAGCTTGTCCAGCATGGCCTTGCGCTTCTTGAACAGGGTCAGCCCCAGGCAACCGGCGCCGACCCACAGGCCGATCTCGCCGATCAGCGCGGCGGCGGCGGCCAGCAGGGCCGCATGGGTCATGTCCAGATAGTCCAGCTTGCCCGCCAGCAGGGCCAGCCCCATGCCGGTGTAGCCGATGGCGCAGACGCCCAGGGCGGCAAAACCGATCAGGCGGGTCTTGGTCAGAGGCTTCTTCATCTGGGCTTGCAGCGCGGTCATGAACATCTCTCCATCAAGGCAGGTTGTCTTTATGACAAGCAACCTAGACACCCCCACACGCAACGTCAAGCGACATTTACACAAAGACGTGCACGCTTGTCCGACATCCCCTGAACGCCGGCTTGGCGAACGGGCCTTGGCCCCCTACCTATGCCGCACGCTTCCGCCGCTCCGAGTGACCCGCCGCATGACCGAGACCCCTGCCCTGCCCGTCAACGCCATCGAGGTGCGGGGCCTGAAGAAGACCTATGCGGGCAACAAGAAGTCGCCGGCCAAGACCGCCCTGCGCGGCGTCGACCTGACCGTGCCGCGCGGCTCGATGTTCGGCCTGCTGGGCCCCAACGGCGCCGGCAAGTCGACCCTGATCAACATCATCGCCGGGGTGGTGAACAAGTCCGAGGGGACCGTCCGCATCTGGGACCGCGACATCGACCATGAGGCGCGCGACGCTCGTGCGGCCCTGGGCGTGGTGCCGCAGGAGATCGTCGCCGACGTCTTCTTCACCCCGCGAGAAGCCCTGGAGGTCCAGGCCGGCTTCTATGGCGTGCCCGCCGACGAGCGCCGCTCGGACGAGTTGCTGGCGGCGCTGGGCCTGTCGGACAAGGCCAACGCCTATGTCCGCGCCCTGTCCGGCGGCATGAAGCGCCGTCTGATGGTGGCCAAGGCCCTGGTGCACAATCCGCCGGTCCTGATCCTGGACGAGCCGACGGCGGGCGTAGACGTCGAGCTGCGCCGCCAGCTGTGGGACTATGTTCGCAAGATCAACGAGGAAGGCGTCACCGTCATCCTGACCACCCATTACCTGGAAGAAGCCCAGGAGCTGTGCGACACCATCGCCATCATCAACCGAGGCGAGGTCGTGGCCTGCGAGCCGACACGGACCCTGTTGCAGCGCCTGGACACCCGCAACGTGGTGGTGACGCCGGAGACGCCGCAAGACGTCCTGCCGGTCCTGCATGGCTTTGCGGTCGCGCCGCGTCCGCACGGCGCCTTCGTCGTCACCTATCGGACCGGAGAATCCAGCGTCGAACAGGTGCTGGCGGCGGTGCGCGCGGCGGGTGTGACCATCAAGGACATCGCCACCGAGGACCCGGATCTGGAAGACGTCTTCCTGGCCCTGACCTACGGCGACTCCACCCGGCCGAGCCCGACACAGGACTAACGGCCTCTCGTCATCCCGCAAGCGGCGCAGCCGCTTCTACTGTCGATGCGGGCGGTCCCGGCGTTTCGCCTTCTGCTCGGGCCGGAATGACGTTCAGACGCGGCCTCAGACCACCATCACCGTCCCGAGCAGCAGCTTCGCCCCCGCGCGGCCCAGGACGCGATCGGTCGCCGCCTGCAGGGCCCGGCTCAGCCATTCCACGTCCGGCGGCGCGCCGGGCAGGATGCGCTCGCCCGCCAGCCGAACCACTTCGTTGTAGGCGGCGCTGAGACGCGGCTTGGACTGGTCGGCGCGCGTGCGCAGGGTCGCGTCGGGCACATCGACCCCGACCTCGACGGTCATTACCCCCCGGCGACCGTCGCGGCGCAGAATGGTGGCCGTGGCGGTGGGCAGCGGGATGTAGGCGTTGGCGGGCGCGCCCCCGCCCTCGCTCTTGCCCGAGGCCTCGGCGGCCTCCGCGACAAGGGCGGTGCTCAGGGCGGCGAGGCCGATCAATGCGCGACGATCCATGCCCTTGCGTCTATCACCCGTCCGCTTAAGGCCCGGTTACGGCTGGCGGGCCGACGCGGCGGGGCGTAATCGGATCGGATGAGCCAGACTGATCTTTCCGCCTATCGCCCCAATGTCGGGGTCGTGCTGTTCAACGCCGCCGGCCAGGTCTGGCTGGGTCGCCGGGCGAACACCCCCGAGCCGTGGAACTGGCAGTTCCCGCAAGGCGGCGTGGACGAGGGCGAGGATCTGGCGGTGGCGGCCCTGCGGGAGTTGCAGGAAGAGACCGGCGTCCGCTCGGTCGAACTGCTGGGGCGGACCGGCGGCTGGATCGTCTACGACTTTCCCGCGGGCATGGGCGGACCGAAGGCCTGGAAGGGCTTCAAGGGTCAGAAGCAGGTCTGGTTCGCCTTCCGCTTCACCGGCGAGGATTCCGAATTCGATCTGGCGGCCCACGGCGAGCCCGAGTTCGACGCCTGGCGCTGGGGCGCGCTGGAGGAAGCCCCCGACCTGATCGTACCGTTCAAGCGCGAGGTCTATCAGCAGGTGGTGGCGGCCTTCGAGGACCTGCCGAAGAGCTGACTTCAAGAAAAAGACCCTCCGCCGAAGCGAAGGGCCCTGATCTTGTCGGTCTCGCAGAAGCCTCAGGCTTCGACGATTTCCGAGGCTTCTTCCGCCAGGATGCTGAGACCCTGGGCGTTGATGTCGGCGAAGCCGCCCTTGACCGCGAACTGACGACGCACGGCGCCGTCATAGAGGGTCACGACGCCCTCGCGCAGGGTGGTCATGAAGGGCGCGTGGCCCGGCAGGACGCCGAAGTCGCCCTCGACGCCCGGCGCATCGACCTGATCGACCGAGCCCGCGAAGATTTCGCGTTCCGGGGCGACGAGGGAGAAGTTCAGCTTACCAGCCATGGATCAGACTTCCGCAGCCATCTTGGCGGCCTTCTCGACGACTTCCTCGATGGCGCCGACCATGTAGAAGGCGGCTTCCGGAAGGTGGTCGTACTCGCCGTCGCAGATGGCCTTGAACGAACGGATGGTGTCCTTCAGCTCGACGAACTTGCCCGGCGAGTTGGTGAACTGCTCAGCCACGAAGAAGGGCTGCGACAGGAAGCGCTGGATCTTGCGGGCGCGCGACACGACCAGTTTGTCGTCTTCCGACAGCTCGTCCATGCCCAGGATGGCGATGATGTCCTTCAGCGCCTTGTACTGCTGCAGGATTTCCTGAACGCGGCGGGCGACGGTGTAGTGCTCTTCACCGATGACCAGCGGGTCCATGATGCGCGAGGTCGAGTCCAGCGGGTCCACGGCCGGGAAGATGGCCTGGGCCGCGATGTCGCGGTTCAGAACGGTGGTCGCATCCAAGTGAGCGAACGAGGCGGCGGGCGCCGGGTCGGTCAGGTCGTCGGCGGGAACGTAGATGGCCTGGACCGAGGTGATCGAACCCTTCTTGGTCGAGGTGATGCGCTCTTGCAGGTTGCCCATCTCGGTGGCCAGCGTCGGCTGATAGCCCACGGCCGAGGGGATGCGGCCCAGCAGAGCCGACACTTCCGAACCGGCTTGCGTGAAGCGGAAGATGTTGTCGACGAACAGCAGCACGTCCTTGCCTTCTTCGTCGCGGAAGTATTCAGCGATCGACAGGCCGGTCAGGGCGACGCGGGCGCGGGCGCCGGGCGGCTCGTTCATCTGGCCGTAGACCAGGGCGCACTTGGAGCCTTCGGTCGAGCCGTTGTTCTTGGCCGGGTCCACGTTCACGTTGGACTCGATCATCTCGTGATACAGGTCGTTGCCTTCGCGGGTGCGTTCGCCCACGCCGGCCAGAACCGAGTAACCGCCGTAAGCCTTGGCGATGTTGTTGATCAGTTCCTGCATGGTCACGGTCTTGCCCACGCCGGCGCCGCCGAACAGGCCGGTCTTGCCGCCCTTGGTGTAGGGGCAGATCAGGTCGATGACCTTGATGCCCGTGACCAGGATTTCCGCCGAGGTCGACTGCTCGTCGAAGGTCGGAGCTTCCTTGTGGATCGGGCGGTATTCGGTGGTCTTGATCGGGCCGGCTTCGTCGATCGGCTGACCGACGACGTTCATGATGCGGCCGAGGGTGCCCGGGCCGACCGGGGCCATGATCGACTTGCCGGTGTCCACGACGGGCTGACCGCGGGTCAGGCCTTCGGTGGTGTCCATCGAGATGGCGCGGACCATGTTCTCACCCAGGTGCTGGGCGACTTCGAGAACCAGGGTGAAGGGCTGGCCCGTCTTCTGGTCGACGTTCTGGGTTTCCAGCGCGTTCAGGATCGCCGGCAGGGCGCCCTCGAACTCGATGTCGACGACGGCGCCGATGACCTGGGCGATCTTGCCCTGGCCAGCGACGGCGGCGACGGCGGCTGCCTTCTTGGGAGCAGCCGGCTTCTTGGCTGCGGTTTTCTTCGGGGCGGTGGTGTCGGTCATCGTGCGTGTCCGTATCGGAATGTCTGGCGGGTCGGGATCAGAGCGCTTCGGCGCCGGCGATGATCTCGATCAGCTCGGTTGTGATCTGGGCCTGGCGTTTGCGGTTGTACTGGAGCGTCAGGCTGTTGATGAGGTCGCCCGCGTTACGCGTGGCGTTGTCCATCGCGGCCATTTGCGCGCCGAAGAAACCGGCCTGGTTTTCGTAGAGGGCGGCCAGGATCTGCGTCGTCAGGTTGCGCGGCAGCAGGGTCTCGAGGATTTCCTCTTCCGAGGGCTCATACTCATAGACCGCGCCGTTCAGGTCGATCGGCTCGGCGTCGCCGGCCACCACGGCCGGGATCAGCTGGTTCGCGGTCGGAACCTGCGAGATGACCGATTTGAACTCGCTGTAGAACAGGGTGACGACGTCAGCCTGTCCGCCTTCGAAGCTCTCGGCGATCAGTTCGGCGATCGGTTGCGCGGCGGCGAGACCCAGGACCTTGTGCTCGCTCAGTTCGAAGGTCTTCACGACCTTGTCGCCGAACAGGCGCGTCAGGGGATCACGCGACTTCTTGCCGACGGCGATGACGCGAACGTCCTTGCCCTGGGCGATCAGGCTGTTGATCCGGTCGCGGGCAGCGCGGACGACGTTGGTCGAGAAGCCCCCGGCCAGACCCTTGTCCGCCGTGGCGACCACGATCAGGTGGCGCTGGTCGGCGCCGGTGCCGGCCAGCAGCTTCGGCGCGCCGTCGCCCGAGACGCCGGCGGCCAGGTTGGCGATGACCGAGGCCATCCGCGACGCATAGGGGCGGGCGTTCTCGGCCTGCTCCTGGGCGCGCTTCAGCTTGGCCGCGGCGACCATCTGCATGGCTTTCGTGATCTTCTGCGTCGCCTTGACGCTTCCGATCCGATTGCGCATTTCCTTAAGGCTGGCCATCCGGCGCTACTCTCGCTCTCTGGTCAGTTCTTACGCGAAGGTCTTGGCGAAGGCGGCCAGGACGTCCTTGAGTTCGGCTTCCAGTTCCGGCGTCAGAGCCTTCTTGGTGCGGATGCCTTCCAGCAGCGAGGCGTGGTTCGAGTGGACGCGAGCCAGCAGCTCGCTCTCGAAGCGGCCGATGTCCGACACAGCCACGTTGTCCAGGTAGCCGCGCGTGCCGGCGTAGATCGACACGACCTGCTCTTCGACGGCCAGCGGCGAGTACTGCGGCTGCTTCAGCAGCTCGGTCAGGCGAGCGCCGCGGGCCAGCAGTTTCTGGGTCGAGGCGTCCAGGTCCGAGCCGAACTTCGCGAAGGCGGCCATTTCGCGATACTGGGCCAGCTCGCCCTTAATCGAACCGGCGACCTGCTTCATGGCCTTGATCTGGGCCGAGGAGCCCACGCGCGACACCGAGATGCCGACGTTCACGGCCGGACGGATGCCCTGGTAGAAGAGGTCCGATTCCAGGAAGATCTGGCCGTCGGTGATCGAGATCACGTTGGTCGGGATGTAGGCCGAGACGTCGTTGGCCTGGGTTTCGATGATCGGCAGGGCCGTCATCGAGCCCGAACCATAGTCTTCGTTCAGCTTGGCCGAACGCTCCAGCAGGCGGCTGTGCAGGTAGAAGACGTCGCCCGGGTAGGCTTCACGGCCGGGCGGACGGCGCAGCAGCAGCGACATCTGGCGATAGGCCACAGCCTGCTTCGACAGATCGTCATAGACGATCAGGGCGTGCATGCCGTTGTCGCGGAAGAACTCGCCCATGGCGGTGCCGGCGAACGGGGCCAGGAACTGCAGCGGGGCCGGTTCCGAAGCCGTGGCGGCGACGACGATGGTGTATTCCAGAGCGCCCGACTCTTCGAGCGTCTTCACGATCTGGGCCACCGTCGAGCGCTTCTGGCCGATGGCGACGTAGATGCAGTACAGCTTCGCCGACTCGTCGTCCGACTTGTTGACGTTCTTCTGGTTCAGGATGGTGTCGATGGCGATGGCGGTCTTGCCGACCTGACGGTCGCCAATGATCAGCTCGCGCTGGCCGCGGCCGACGGGGATCAGGGTGTCGATCGCCTTCTGGCCCGTCTGCATCGGCTCGTGAACCGACTTGCGCGGGATGATGCCCGGCGCCTTTACGTCCACGCGACGACGCTCGGCGAACTGGATCGGGCCCTTGCCGTCGATCGGCTCGCCCAGCGGGTTGACGACGCGGCCCAGCAGGCCCTTGCCGACCGGCACGTCCACGATCTCGCCCAGACGGCGGACTTCGTCGCCCTCGGCGATCTGCGCATCGGCGCCGAAGATCACGGCGCCGACGTTGTCGCGCTCGAGGTTCAGGGCCATGCCCTTCACGCCAGCCTTGGGGAACTCGACCATTTCGCCGGCCTGGACGTTGTCCAGACCGTGGATGCGGGCGATGCCGTCGCCGACCGACAGCACTTGGCCGACGTCGGAAACGTCGGCTTCAACGCCGAAGTTGGCGATCTGCGACTTGAGGATGGCCGAGATTTCGGCGGCGCGGATGTCCATGGTGGGCTCTCTGGCTTTCGTCTTCGGTGCGGGCCCGCTGGCCCGGCTTGAACTTGGAATTCGGGGCTTAAGCGCGTTTCAGCGCGAACTTCATCTGGTCGAGCTTGGTCTTCAGCGAGGCGTCGAACAGCTTCGACCCCACCTTGACCTTCAGCCCGCCCAGGATCGACGGATCGACGCGGGCGGTCAGTTCAGGATCGCGGCCCAGCGACGCGCGCAGGGCCGACTGAATGCTCTTGGTCTGGGCCGCCGACAGCGGCAGGGCCGAGACGACCTCGGCGGCCACAACGCCCGTCACCTTGGCGTGCAGGGCCTGGAAGCCGGCGATCACGCCGGGCAGGTCGCGGACGCGGCCGTTGGCGGCCAGAAGGCCGAGAAACTTCTTGGTGGTGGCGTGGAACTTCGCCTTGTCGGCGATCGCCGCCAGGCCCTTGGCCTGATCCTCAGCCGAAATCACCGGCGACTGGGCCAGGCGACGCAGGTCCGCGCTGTCCAGCCAGGCGGCCTTCAGCGAGGCCAGATCGCCGCGCACGGCGTCGAGCGCCCCCGTCTCTTGCGAGAGGTCGAACAGCGCCTGAGCATACCGTTCGCCGACTTCCGTCGTTCTGAAATCGTCCGCCACGTAATAAAGGTCCGCGATTTGAAGCGTTTGGGTCGAGTCCGGCCGCGATCGCTCGCGCCAGACAAGGGCTTGATTTGCTTATGGAAAGCATACTTGGGACACATCTTGCGATGCATCCTTCGTCAAAGCCGCGCGGCTGATAACACGCAAGGTCTCCGCTCGCAACCGACGGGAACGGAACGATAAGGTCGCACCTGCGCTCTTTCGCCGGACTCCAGACCTTCGCGACGGCGCCGGGTGCGACGACATCGCCGCCCTCGCCGGGTTGATGCAACCTCACGATCCCGTTACCGCTTATGGCTATCATCACATTCTGGAATCCCGATGCTTGAAAGCATAACTCCCCTGTTGAGCGATCCGGCCGCCTGGGCCGCGCTCGTGACCCTGGTGGTCATGGAAGTCGTTCTTGGCATCGACAACCTGATCTTCATCTCGATCCTGTCGAACAAGCTGCCGCCCGAGCATCGCCAGCGCACCCGCCGCATCGGTATCGGCCTGGCACTGATCATGCGCCTCGGTCTTCTGGCCACGATCGGCTGGATCGTCGGCCTGACGGCGCCCGTCTTCGACCTGGGCCTTCACGGCGAGACCTTCGACACCGCCTTCAGCTGGCGCGACCTGATCCTGATCGCCGGCGGCCTCTTCCTGGTGTGGAAGGCCACCAAGGAAATCCACCACGCGGTCGACACGACGCCATCCAACGACATGCTGGAGAAGGACAAGAAGGACGTCGTCATCAACAACGTCGGTTCGGCCATTTTCCAGATCATCCTGCTGGACCTGGTCTTCTCGGTCGACTCCATCCTGACCGCCGTCGGCATGACCGATCACGTGCCGATCATGATGGTCGCCGTGATCGCCGCCGTGACCGTCATGCTGCTGGCCGCCGATCCGCTGGCCAACTTCATCGACAAGAACCCGACCGTGGTCATGCTGGCCCTCGGCTTCCTGCTGATGATCGGCGCCGTGCTGATCGCAGACGGCTTCGGCGTCCACGTGCCCAAGGGCTACATCTACGCCGCCATGGCCTTCTCGGCCCTGGTCGAGGGTCTGAATATGTGGACCCGAAACGCCAAGATCAAAAAAGACCTCGCCACCGAGGCGGCGCTGGCGGCCCGCAACAAGGCCGAAACCGCCGAGCCTGGCGTCTGATCGTGCGTCTTTGGCCGGTCCTGGCGATGCTCTTGCTGGCGCTTCCCGCGTCGGCGGGCGCGCAGTCGCCGGGGCCGGCCGCCTCTTCTCCCCGCGCCCCCGTCACGCCGGTCTACGGCTATGAGGTTGTGCGGACCTTCCCCCACGACCCGACCGCCTTCACGCAGGGCCTGGTGTTTCGCGACGGCGAACTGATCGAGAGCACGGGCCGCGCCCCGTCCAGCGTGCGTCGGGTGCGGCTGGAAGACGGCGTCGTGCTGCAGAAGCGCGAACTGGATGCTCAGTATTTCGGCGAAGGCCTGACCGAGATCGACGGCCGCGTCGTCACCCTCACCTGGAACAACGGCGTCGGCTTCGTCTGGAACCCTCGCGATCTGACCCAGACCGCGCGCTTCAGCTACGCAGGCGAAGGCTGGGGCCTGACCCACGACGGAACGCGCCTGATCCTGTCGGACGGATCGGCGGCCTTGCGCTTCCTTGATCCCGCCACCTTCGCCGAGACCGGCCGCGTTCCCGTCACCCTGAACGGCCGTCCGGTCCGCCAGTTGAACGAGCTGGAATGGATCGACGGCGAGGTCTGGGCCAATGTCTGGCAGACCGACTACATCGTCCGCATAGATCCGAACACAGGCCATGTGGTCGGCGTGGTGGACCTGAAGGGCCTGCTTCCCGCTGGCACGGTGAAAGACCCCGCCGACGACGTCCTGAACGGCATCGCCTGGGACGAAAAGGCCCGCCGCCTGTTCGTCACCGGCAAGAACTGGCCGTCACTATTCGAGATCAGGCTGACAGGACCGCGCTAACCCTCCTTACCGCTCATCCCGGCGGACGCCTGAGTGAGCGGTGAGGGCTGCGCTCATGCAGCGAGCGACCGTGTCGCGAGCGTTAGCCCTCCCTACAAGAAACTGTAGGGGTCAACATCAATGGTCAGCCGCACCGAAGCCGGGACCTTCACCCGCGTCAGCCAGGCGCGCAGGAAGGCCTGCAGATTGACGTCCCGGTCAGCCCGAACCAGCAGCCGTTTGCGCCGACGCCCGCGCACCAGGGCGAGCGGCGCGTCGGCGGGGCCATAGACCTCCAGCCGCTCGGCGTTGGGGATGGCCTCTGCCAGATCGCGGGCGACCTTCTCCACCGCCACGGCGTTCTCGCTGGACAGGATGATCGCCGCCAGACGGCCATGCGGCGGCAGCGACGCCGCCTCACGCTCGCCCATCTCGGCCTCGACAAAGGCGTCTCGGTCGCCCGCCGCCAGCGCCATCAGCACCGGATGCTCCGGCGTCCAGGTCTGCAACAGGGCGCGGCCCGGCCTGTCCGCCCGCCCCGCCCGACCCGTGGCCTGGGCCAGCAGTTGATAGGTGCGTTCGGCCGCGCGCAGGTCGCCGCCACGCAGGCCCAGGTCGGCGTCCACCACCCCCACCAGCGTCAGACGCGGGAAGTTGTGGCCTTTCGCGGCGGCCTGGGTCGCCACCAGAATGTCGATCTCGCCCTCGGCCATCGACTGGATCAGGGCGCGGGCCGAGACGCCGTCGGGCACGGTGTCCGAACTGAAGATGGCGGTGCGCGCCTCGGGGAAGAGGCGGCGAACCTCCTCCTCGACCCGCTCGACACCCGGCCCCACCGGCACCAGGGAATCCTCGGCCCCGCACGACGGGCAGTGCTTGGGCTTCATCATCGAAAAGCCGGTCAGATGGCAGACCAGCCGCCCGGTGTAGCGATGCTCGACCAGCCATGAATCCGTGTCCGGCGCCGTCAGCCGGTGGCCGCAGGCCCGGCACAGGACGACCGGGGCGTAGCCGCGCCGGTTGAGGAAGAGCAGACTCTGCTCCCCCTTGGCGAAGGTCTCGCCGATGGCCTCGCGCAGCGGCTGCGACAGCCAGGTCTGCGGGTCCGGCGGACAGGTGCGCAGGTCCACCAGCTCGATATCCGGCAAGACTGCCGCTCCGTGCCGCGCCGCCAGCTTCAGCCAGCCGTAGCGGCCTTGCCGGGCGTTCCACAGGGTCTCCAGCGACGGGGTCGCCGACGCCAGGACCACGGTCGCGCCCTCGATCCGTCCGCGGGCCACAGCCAGGTCACGGCCGTGATAGACCAACCCTTCTTCCTGCTTGAACGAGCCGTCGTGCTCCTCGTCCACCACCACCAGCCGCAGGTTGGCGTAGGGCAGGAACAGGGCCGAGCGCGCCCCGACCACGATGTTGCAGCGCCCGGCGACCACCGCCTCCCACACCTGACGGCGACGCGGCGGGGAGACGCCGGAATGCCATTCCGCCGGAGCCGCGCCAAAGCGGGCGCTGATCCGTTCGATAAGGGCTTGGGTCAGGGCGATTTCGGGCAGCAGGATCAGCACCTGCGCGCTCGGATCGGCGCGCAAGGTCCGCGCCGCCGCCTCCAGATAGGCCTCGGTCTTGCCGGACCCCGTCACCCCGTCCAGCAGGAAGGGGGCGAAGCCGCCCGCGGCCACGGCGTCGGCGATGGCCGTGGCCGAGGCCGCCTGATCCGGGTTCAGGGTGGCGGGCGCATGGTCGGGATCGGGGGCGTCGAAGGCGGCGACCGCCTCGATCTCGATGATCGTCAGCACGCCCTCGTCGACCAGTCCCTTGACCACGCCCGCCGAGACATTGGCCGCGCGCGCCAGATCGGCGGCCGCCATTGAACGCGGGCCCAGAGCCTCCAACACCGCCGTCCGCGTCGCCGTGGGGCGGGCGGGACTGCGGCCCTCGACGCGCCTGACCCGTCGCTCGGGCCGGGGCCGCGGCGCGCGCAGGCCCTTCAGAGCCGTCGCCGCCATCTCGCCCGGCGGGCTCAGCGTCCAGCGCGCCGCCCATTCGACAAAGGTCAGCGTCCGTTCCGGCAGGCGATGCTCGCTCACCACCTGTTCGATGGCCTTCAGCCGCCGGTTCGAGCCGGTGGTCTCGAACACCTCGGCCACCACGCCCCGGATCAGGCGCGGCCCCAGGGGCACGCTCACCTGATCGCCGCGCACGACCGTCAGCCCCTCCGGGACCTCGTAATCGAAGGCCTCGGGCACCGGCAGGGGAATGAGGACGGAGGCGACTTTCACCGCGCGTCCCAAAGGGCTAGCATCCCAGGCATGAAACTCTTTCTCGACACCGCCGACGTCGCCGTCATCAAGGACATGCTGCCCACCGGGATGGTGGACGGCGTCACCACCAATCCGTCGCTGATCGCCAAGTCGGGTCGGAACATCGCCGAGGTCATCGCTGAGATTTGCGCCCTCGTCGAGGGGCCGATTTCCGCCGAGGCCGTAGCGACCGACTTCGAGACCATGGTGAAGGAGGGCGACAAACTGGCCGCCATCGCTCCGAACGTCGTCGTCAAACTGCCCCTGACCTGGGACGGCCTGCGCGCCACGCGGGCCTTTGCGGACAAGGGGATCAAGACCAACGTCACCCTCTGCTTCTCGGCGGCTCAGGCCATGCTGGCCGCCAAGGCGGGCGCCACCTTCATCTCGCCCTTCGTCGGTCGTCTGGAAGACGTCGGCGCAGACGGCGTGGGCCTGCTGGAGGAAATCCGCGCCCTGTACGACATCCACGATTTCGACACCGAAATCCTGGCGGCGTCCTTGCGCAACCCTGATCACGTGACCGCCGCCGCCATCGCCGGCGCCGACGCCGCTACCTTGCCCGCCGACACTTTCAAGGCCTTGGTCAAGCACCCGTTAACCGACAAGGGGCTTGATGCGTTTTTGGCCGACTGGGGCAAGACCGGTCAGTCGATCCTGTAGATCCCGACCCGGAAAGAGGTCCGCTTGAGCACTTCCCTGGACCTCTCTCCTGACGCCGCCGAGGGCCTTCACTGGCCCGAGGTGCGGGCCTGGTTGAACGCCCATCCCGATCGTCTGCTGGACGACCGCACCCTGCTGGAAGAGCTGGGCCTGCGCGCCACCGGTCGCAACGTGGTCGATTTCGGCCGCGCGGCCCTGACCCGGCTGGAAGCCGTGGTCCAGCGCGAGGCCGGCGCGAGGAAGCAGATCGAAGAGATCGCCCGCGCCAACTTCGCTGCCCAGACCCAGACCCACGTCTCGGCCCTGGATCTGATGGAGGCGACCACCCACGCCGAACTGTCCCGCCAGTTGGACGCCACGGCCCAGGCCCGCTTCGGCCTGGCCGGCGGCGCCATCGCGATGGAAAAACCCGGCGCCGTGCCCTTCGGCTGGAAATCGCTGGAGCCGGGCCGCGTCGACGCCCTGCTGGGCGACGACGGTCTGGAATGGCTCGGTCCCAACTTCACCGGACTGGACCTGTTCGGCCCCGCCGAGGGCGAGGTGAAGTCCGTCGCCCTGGTGCGGATGAGCCTGCACCTGCCCGGTTCGGACGGCGCCCGCCCGGCCCTGTGCGCCTTCGGCTCGCATGAGGACGACGGCTTCACCCCCGCCATGGGCTGCGAACTGGTGGCCTTCATCACCCGCGTGGTCGAACGCATGGCCGAGCGATGGCCGACGCAAAGCTGACGGCCCCCGAGGCGCTCCTCGCGTGGCTCGAGCATCTGGCGCACGAGCGTCGCCTGTCGCCGCGCACGCTGGAGGCTTACGGCCATGTCGGCCGCCTCTACGTCGCCTTCCTCGAACGCCATCGCGGCGAGCCGCAGACCCTGTCTGATCTCGGCGCCGTCACCGCCGCCGAGGTCCGCGCCCATCTGGCCGAACGGCGCAGCGGCGATCGGCCCCTGAACGCCCGTTCGCTCAGCCAGACCCTGGCCGCCATCCGGAGCTTCCACGCCTTCCTCGACCGGCGCTTCGGCGTGGCCGCACCGCAGCTGGCCCTGGTGCGCGGCCCGCGCGTCAAGCCGCTGCTGCCCCGCCCGATCACCGAGGATCAGGCCAAGGGGCTGCTGCACGAACCCGAGGCAGACCCCGACATGGAGCCGTGGGAGGCGGCGCGCGATCGCGCCGTCCTGACCCTGCTCTACGGCTGCGGGCTGCGGATTTCCGAGGCCCTGTCGCTGAAGCGGTCCGACGCCCCCCTGCCCGAGGCCCTGCGCATCACCGGCAAGGGCGGCAAGATGCGGCTGGCCCCGGTCCTGCCCCAGGTGCGCGAGGCGGTGGACGCCTATCTGGCCGCGCAACCCTTCCTCCTCGAGGCTGGCGCCCCCCTGTTTCGGGCCAAACGCGGGGGGGCGCTCAGTCCCCGCCACGTCCAGGCCACGGTTCAGCGCCTGCGCGGCCGCCTCGGTCTGCCAGCGTCGGCCACGCCCCACGCCCTGCGCCACAGCTTCGCCACCCACCTGCTGGGGGCCGGAGCCGACCTGCGCTCGATCCAGGAATTGCTGGGCCACGCCAGCCTGTCCACCACCCAGAAATACACCCAGGTCGACGCCGCCCGCCTGCTGGCGGCCTACGCCGAGGCGCATCCCAGAAGCTGACTCGCCACGGAGCGCGAACGGCGCCTATTCTCCGCATGGGGATGAATGCGGCGTGGAGATCAGCCATTGCCTGAACCAGAGCTTGCCCGCCGCCCCTCGCGCCGATTGGCGCTGGCCCTGACGGCCGGAGGCGCGGTGATGCTGGGGTGGCCGGCCAAGGCCCAGACCCCGTCGCCCCCGCCACTGGACGAAACAGCGCGCCTTCTCGAAAACCTGCTGACGCGCATGGCCGTCAAGGTGAAGGTCGGCAGCCTCCGCGATCCGCTGTTCGTCATAGATACGGGCGCGGAACGCACCGCGATTTCGGATCGATTGGCCGCCGAACTCGACCTGGCGCCCGCATCCCCGGTTCTGGTCCATGGCATCACGGCGGCGGAGATGACGCAGACGGTCGCCCTGCCTCGTCTGGACTTCTCCGGGCGACGCTTCGCCAATATGACGCCGCCGGTGTTTCCCCATGAGGTTCTGGGCGCGGACGGACTTCTGGGCCTGGACGTGTTGTCGCGTTTTCGGCTGACGCTGGATCTCAGACGGCGTCGGGTCATGATGGCGCCGTCCGGCCCCGACGTGGTGGAGCGCGGCATCGCCTTTGGTCGCGCCAGCCGAGTCCGCAACGACATCACCGATACCCGCCGCGCCCGCTTCGGCCAGTTGATTCTGACCAGCGTTCAGGTCGACGGCGTTGATGCGGTCGCCTTCGTCGACAGCGGCGCACAATACTCCATCGCCAATACGGCCTTGATGCGGTCCATCGACGCCCGGATCGGGCGCGCTGCGCGTCAGTCGATCCGGGTCTATGGCGTCATCGGCCAGTCGCTGATGGTCGATTCCGGGGCGGTATCCAGTCTGCGGCTGGCGCGGCGGGACATGGGGCCCACCCCGCTGTTGTTCGGCGACCTGCACGCCTTTCGGGTGCTGGGATTAGTAGAGCGGCCAGCCTTGCTGCTGGGCGCCGACATCCTGACCCGGTTCAGCCGCATCACCCTGGACTATGGTCAGTCGCGGATCGCGTTCGGCGGCCTGATCCGCCGCCCGACCCCGCTCACGCCTCCGACAGGGGTCAGATCGCCTTGACCGCCCCGCCGTCGACGCGGATCAGCGAGCCGGTGACATAGCCCGCCAGCGGACTGGCCAGGAAGGCGGCGACGGCGCCGAACTCCTCGGTCGTGCCGATGCGGCCGGCCGGGATGGACTTGACCGATTCGGCGCGCGCCTCGGCGGGCTCGACCCCGGTGGCGGCGGCGCGAGCGGCGTCCAGACGCTCAATGCGCGGAGTGTCGATGCGGCCCGGCAGCAGGGTGTTGACCGTCACGCCATTGGCCGCGACCTCGCCCGCCAGCGTCTTGGCCCAGGCCGCCACCGAGGCCCGCAGGGTGTTGGACACGCCCAAGGTGCCCACCGGCTCGATCACGGTGATGGAGGCGACGTTGAGAATGCGCCCCCAGCCCATGGCCCGCATCCCCGGCAGCACCCGGTCGGTCAAACGGAAGACCGACAGCACCATGGACTCGAAATGATCGCGCCAGACCGACGGCTCCAGCCCGTTGACGCCCGACGGCGGCGGCCCGCCGGTATTGTTCAGCAGAATCTCGATCGGTCCGCCCAGAGCCGCCTCGGCCCCGTCCACCGCCTTCAGCAGTCCCTCATGGTCGGCCAGATCGGCGGGCGCGATCACCGCCCTGCCCGGCCCCATGGCGTTCAGTTCGTCGGCCACGGCCTGAAGTTTCGCGGCATCGCGCGACAACAGGGCCACATGCACGCCCTCAGCCACGAGCGCCGTCGCCACGGCCCGCCCCAGGCCACTGGAGCCGCCGCAGATCAGGGCGCGCTTGCCGGAGAGTTTCAGGTCCATGTCGGTATCCAATGTGGCGAGAAGATCGAGGCTGCACATGGTCATACACGCGGCGGATTACGAGGCCGACCTCGACCTTCGGCGCACTGTCCTTGACGGAGGTGCGCAGGGCTGAAGAAATCGGTCGCGCGACAACGTTCGCTGAAGCATTGTTCGCGGGCAACCGGATCGCAAAGGGGAGAGTCCCGTGTTCGCCATCATATTGGGCGCAGTCCTTGCCGGCCTCGCGATGCCGCAGGCCGCTTCGCCGCTCGACGGCCTCGTCGACGCCCAGAACGAAGCCTACGTCTTCCAGCGGCCCAATCCCGGCATCCATTTTTCGCCAACCGCCGGCGCGCGTTACGGGATGCAGCAGGGCTGTGTTCCGCACGTCATGACGGGGCGTCCAGCACGGGAATTCTTCCAGACCGCCGCGATCTCGCGCGGCCCCAAGGTGGACGGTCAGCACACCGTCACCAACGCCGTCACCTTGAAGGAAGAGGCCAATGACGCGTGCACCCTCATCGTGACGCGCGGCGATCCGGATGAACTGCGCGCAGAGATGCTGACCGTTTTCACGGAGGCCGGGGCTGTGAGCGAGGTCAGAAGCGACTCAGGGCCAGGTTCAAGCGATTCCAACGGCAGCTTCAGGCAGGAACTGCACTGTTTGACCCTGAACGGAAGGCCGCTTTTTCTGCTGATGTCGTCGTCCACCGCACGGAACCGGCCGCGGTTGATGGTTAGCCTGGGGCCTGATCCCAACGGCGCCTGCCGAACGCGTTGAGACCGTAGAGTCATCCCATCCCCCAACGAAAACGGCGCGCCCCTTGCGAAGCGCGCCGTGATGCGTTCGGACTGACGGCCGAAGCTTAGGCCTGCATGGCCCAGCCTTCGACGGCCATGGCCGCCTGGCGGACGGCCTCCGAGCGGGTCGGGTGCGAGTGGCAGGTGCGGGCGATGTCTTCCGACGAACCGCCGAAGGCCATGGTCATGCAGGCCTCGCCGATCAGCTCACCGGCTTGCGGGCCATAGATGTGGACGCCCAGGACCTTGTCGGTCGTCGCGTCGGCCAGGACCTTCACGAAGCCCTCGGTCTCGTGATTGATCTTGGCGCGGCTGTTGGCGGCGAAGGGGAACTTGCCCTTCTTGAAGGCGACGCCCGCGGCCTTCAGCTGCTCTTCGTTCTTGCCGACCCAGGCGACTTCCGGGCCAGTGTAGATGACGCTGGGGACCAGGTCGTAGTCGACGTGACCGGCCTTGCCCGCGATGGTCTCGATGACCGCCACGGCGTCTTCCTCGGCCTTGTGCGCCAGCATCGGGCCATAGGTGACGTCGCCGATGACCCAGACGCCGGGCGCCGTGGTCTTGAAGTGGTCGTTGGGGATAACGCCGCGCTTGTCGGTCTCGATGCCGACCGTCTCCAGGCCCAGACCGGCGGTGTAGGGACGACGGCCGATGGCCACCAGAACCACGTCGCCCTTCAGGGTTTCGGCGGCGCCGCCGGCCGAAGGTTCGATCGTCAGCTCGACGCCGTCCTTGGTCGAGGTCGCGGCGGTCACCTTGGTGCCCATGCGGAAGGTCATGCCCTGCTTGGTCAGGCCGCGCTGGAAGGCCGTGGCCACCTCGGCGTCCATGCCGGCGCCGACCTTGTCGAGGAACTCGACCACGGTCACCTGGGCGCCCAGACGACGCCAGACCGAACCCAGCTCCAGGCCGATCACGCCTGCGCCGACGACGATCAGGTGCTTGGGCACCTTGGGCAGGAAGAGGGCGCCGGTCGAGTCGATGACCTTGCCGTCCTCGAAGGCGACGCCCGGCAGCGGGGTCGGCTCTGAGCCGGTGGCGATGATGATGTTCTTGGCGTCATAGGTCGTCTTCGAGCCATCAGCGGCCTCGACCTCGACCTTGCCCTGGCCGG
Source organism: Brevundimonas sp. UBA4553 (assembly GCF_002387245.1). Classification (GTDB taxonomy): domain Bacteria; phylum Pseudomonadota; class Alphaproteobacteria; order Caulobacterales; family Caulobacteraceae; genus Brevundimonas. The sequence continues at coordinate 135,777 of NZ_DGLD01000013.1, read as the reverse complement.
CGATGCGGCCGCGGCCCTTCAGCCAGTCGACCTTGTTCTTCTTGAACAGGAACTCGATGCCCTTGGTCAGGGCGCCGACGCTGTCGTCCTTGGCCTTGTGCATCTGGCCCAGGTTCAGCTTGGGCTTCACCTCGATGCCTATGCCGGCGAATTCGGTGTTGGCGGCCTCATACAGCTCCGAGGCGTGCAGCAGGGCCTTGGACGGCATGCAGCCGACGTTCAGGCAGGTGCCGCCCAGGGTGTCGCGCATTTCGACGACGGCGACCTTGAGGTCCAGCTGGCCGGCGCGAATGGCGGCGTTGTAGCCGCCCGGCCCGCCGCCGATGATCACCACGTCGTAGGTCTGGGGAGCGGCGTCGGCCATGGAATTCCTCTGATCGGTCTGGCGCTGGGAGAAGGCGGCGCGGACACTAGCGCCGACCCCGGCGGGGTCAACCGCCACGGTCCATATAGGCCGGGATTGCGCCGGGGGCCATGCCGACGAAAGCCAAACGCGAACGTCAAAGGGCCGGGCGTCGCCGCCCGGCCCTCCGCGGATCGTTGATCCGGGCGATCAGTACTTGAAGCGCACGCCGACGAAGGCGTTGTAGCCGAACTTCTCGTACTCGTAGGTCCGTTCGCGCGAGCCGTAGTATTTGACCCCAGCCGAGTCGGTCAGGTTCTTGGCTTCGCCGAACACCTCGAAACCATTGCCGAAGTCGTAGCTGGCGGTGAAGTCCAGTTGCTCGCGGCCCTCGACATAGAGGTCCAGGTCGGCGTTGTCGGCGTTGATCTCTTCCAGGTAGTCGCTGCGCTTGGTGTAGGACAGGCGAGCCGAGAAGCCGGCCATCTCGTAGAACAGGGCCGCGTTGTAGTTGGTCTCGGACTGACCCGGCAGGTCGAAGGTGTTGCGCCCGCCGTAGTTCTGGCCCGTCTTGATCTCGGCGTCCGTGACCGTGAAGTTGGCGAAGACGCCGAAGCCCGACATCCAGCCCGGCAGGAAGCCGAACTTCTGCTGCCAGTTCAGCTCCAGACCCATCAGGTGGCCTTCCGGCGCATTGATCGGCGTCGAGAAGTCGGCGTCGACGTAGGTCACGCCGCCGATGGTGACGTCCTGCTGATAGTTCAGCACATAGCGGTAGTCGGTCAGGTCCTTGTAGAAGGCGTTGGCCGAGACCACGCCCAGCGAGGCGAAGTAGTATTCCAGACCGAAATCGACATTGTTCGACAGCGTCGGCTGCAGGTCGGGGTTGCCGACCTCGAAGCTGGCGCTCAGCTCGGTGCCGTCCACCTCCTCGACCCGACGCGGAACGATCTGGTTGAACTCGGGACGCGAGATCGAGCGCGTCAGGGCGAAGCGACCGATCAGGTTGTCGTTGAAGGCGTGGCGGACGGTCAGGTTGGGGAAGAAGTCGGTGTCGTCGCGGCTGACGTTCGCCGTCGCATAGACCTCGTTCTCGTCCTCATCGATCGAATAGGTCGGGGCCGAGCCGTCGAACTTGGTCTGCTCGACGCGCAGGCCGACGGTGATGTTGGTGGCGCCGACGTCGAAGCGCGCCTGACCGTAACCGGCCAGGATGTCTTCCTGGGCCGTGTAGTCCGCCGTCAGCGAGTCGGGCATGCGGCGCGGCGACGCCCCCTTGGCGGCGGCCAGATAGGCGTCGACCAGACCCTTGTCGTACTGCGTGCCCAGTTGATAGCCGAAGTTGCGCCCCTGGGTGTCGCCCAACAGCGAGGCCAGGGTTCCGGGATTGGCCGAGGAGGCGCGGTCACGCTGGCGTTCCTCGTCCGCATCGACGTCGCGGGTGGCGTATTTCAGGCCGAACTTCCAGTCGACTTCGCGGCCGGCGAACTGGCTCGGAATCTCGAGGTTGGTGCGGAAGGCGACGTCTTCCTGCTGGGTCGTGTTCGAGCGGAAGGTGTTCTCGCGGAACGAGAAGTTGCCCGGCGTGGCGAAGAAGCCGGTCGCCGTGTCGCCGAAGATCGGATTGCCCGCCGCATAGAAGTAGGTCGGGGCGTAGTGGTCGCGCGTGTCGTAGCTGAGCGTCGTCGACGTGGAGCGATAGACCAGCTCGTCGCGGTGGGGATAGGTCTGTTCGCTGTCGGCCCAGGACAGGTCGGCGTCCCAGATCATGCCGTTGTCGAAGGTGTGCTCGCCGCCCAGCACCAGGGTCGTGATCTGGTTGTTCTGGGTGCGGTGACGCAGGCCGCGGTAGATACGCGCGCCGGTGTAGGTGGCGGTCGTGTCAGTGGCGCCGGCCTGGAGCGCCCCGTCGGCGTAGCCGAGGATCAGGGTGTTGCGATACTCGTTGTCCTCAAAGTCGGCGTAGGAGCCGCGGACATACAGTCGCGTCTGGTCCGTGGGGCGCCATTCCAGGGCGCCGGTCAGGGCCTGACGGGTGCGCTGGGTCTCATACTGCTTGAACAGCGTCTCTTCGATCACATAGGAGCTGCCGCCCTCGACCCAGGCGTTCTCGATGTTCTCGGGACGGCGGTTGGTCTCGGAGTAGCTGAGCGACAGCAGGGCGCCGAAAGTCTGGTTCTCGCCGAAGACGTTCGAGACCGTGGCGGCGGCGCGCGTGTCGTTGCCGCCGTAGTCGTTGTAGCTGCCGCCGGCGTAGCCGCTGAAGGCCAGGCGGCGGGTGTCGAAGGGCGAGCGCGTGCGGATATTGACGGCGCCGGCGATGGAATCGGCGTCCTGGCTCGGCAGCAGGGTCTTGGAGACCTCGATGTTCGAGACGATGTCGCTGGGCAGGGTGTCCAGATCGACCGCGCGCGTGCCCGGATCAACCGCAGGCACGGCCACGCCGTCCACCGAGACGGCGGTGAAGGCCGACGGCGCGCCACGCACGTTGATGTAGCGGCCTTCGCCCTGGTCGCGCTGGATGGCGATGCCGGGGACGCGCTGCAGGGACTCGGCGACGTTCGGGTCGGGGTAACGGCCGATCGCATCCGCCGACAGGACGTTGATGGTGCCGTCGGCGTTCTTCTGCTGGTTCAGCGAACGAGCGACGCTGTCCGTGATGACGCCCGTCACCACGACGTCCGCCACCGTGGTCACGTCGCCGCCGCCCATCGTCACGGTGATCGCGGTCAGGCGACCCGGCGTGGCGACGACCGTCTGGCTGGCCGATGGCAGGCCGATGTAGCGAACGTCCAGCTCGATCTGGCCCGAGACGCCGTTCAGGATGAACTCGCCCTGGGTGTTGCTGACCACCCGACGGCCCGTGCCGCGCTCGACGATCTCGGCGCCCGGCAGGGGCGCGCCGTCGGCGTTGACCACGCGGCCGATCACGCCGTCGCCGGCCGGTTCGATCACAGCGCTGGGCGCGACGTCGGCGGCCTGGGCGGCCATGGCGAAGGTCAGGGGCAGCAAGGCCGCGCCCACCAGAAGTCGAATTTTCATGTCAGTCATCCCCGTTCGCCGGAATCGCCTCGCGCTCCGGTCCATGGCGGCGCTGGCTAACGGCGTGCGACGACGCGGCCGCGACGGTTTGACGAAAAGGAATCTGCGAACGGACCACAGGGACGCGACATTCCATCCCGAAACGGAACGTCTGTCGTCATGCTGAAATCAGACTTTCACGCCATTGTCCGAGGCGGAATGCGAAACGGGGCCCGATCTTGCGATCGGGCCCCGTTTTCCCAGTCTCGACTGGAGCGGGCGAAGAGATTCGAACTCTCGACCCCAACCTTGGCAAGGTTGTGCTCTACCACTGAGCTACGCCCGCATTCCCGTGGGAGCGATGTGCTGCTCCCCGTCGAGGAGGGGCGTATAGCGGACCTTCTTCGGCTCGCGCAACCCCCTTTTTGGTTTTTCCTTCAATCCACCACGCTTTTTCGAATAGCCCTGCAATTTCAAGCAAAACGGCCCTCGCAACACTTCTGGAGAGAAGGTTGCGAGGGCCGCTGAAAACAACTTCCACGGATCAATCCCGCGGGCCGCCTCCCCTCAGACGGCCAGCCGCTACGCAGGACGGACCAGAGCCGTCGACGTCTCGCCTAGCGCGGCGCCAGGCGAATGGCGCCGTCCAGACGGATGCACTCGCCGTTGATGTAGACGTTCTCGGCCAGATGCAGGGCCAGGGCCGCATAGTCGGCCGGGGTGCCCAGGCGGCTGGGGAAGGGAATGGCGGCGGCCAGGCTGTCCTGAACCTTCTGGTCCATGCCGGCCATCATCGGCGTCCACATGATGCCGGGCAGGATGGTGTTCACCCGCACCCCCTCCTGGGCCAGATCGCGCGCGACCGGCAGGGTCATGGCGTAGACGCCGCCCTTGGACGCCGAATAGGCCGCCTGGCCGATCTGACCGTCCTGGGCCGCGACGCTGGCGGTGTTGACGATCAGGCCACGCTCGCCATCGGCCATCGGCTCGGCCTGAACCATGCCCAGGGCCGACTGCGACAGGACGCGGAAGGTGCCGAACAGGTTGATCGTGACGGTGCGCTCGAACGAGGCCATGTCGTGCGAGCGGACCTCGCCGGTGTCGCGCTTGCGGCTGACGGTCTTCTGGCCCGTGGCGATGCCGGCGCAGTTGACGGTCAGGCGCTCCTGGCCGTGGGCGGCGCGGGCCTTGATGAAGCCGGCGGCGACGCTTTCGTCCGAGGTCACGTCCACCTTGCAGAAGACGCCGCCGATTTCCTGGGCGATCACCTCGCCACGCTCCTCGTTCAGGTCGAACAGGGCGACCTTGACGCCCCTGGCCGCCAGCGCGCGCGCCGTGCCCTCGCCCAGGCCCGAGGCTCCGCCCGTCACCACCGCCGCAATCGAACCGTCGAGTTTCATGAAGATCGTCCCTATATTCTGGTGAACCGAGTGTCTGCGCGAGGATTTAGCGGCCATGACCGCCAAAGCCAAACCGGCGTCGTCAGCCGACTCCATGGCCGACGCCATCGATCCTGAGAAGGCCCTGGTCCCCACGGTGCAGAGGGTCAATGAAATGCGTGTCAGAAAGGGCTTCTGGCCCAAACTGCGCAGCACGGCCTCTCGCATCCCCTTCGCGGGTCAGGCCCTGGCCGCCTGGTACGCGACCCAGGATCCGCAGACTCCGATGGCGGCCAAGGGGGTCATGCTGGGCGCGCTGGCCTATTTCGTCATGCCGGTCGACGCCATTCCCGACATCTTCGCCGGCATCGGCTTCACCGACGACGCCGCCGTGATCGCGGCCGTCCTGGCGACGCTCGGCGCCCACGTGAAACGCAGGCACCATGAACAGGCCGAGACGGCGCTGAAGCGCGTCCGCGACGAGGCGAACTAGGTCAGCGCCTGCGAGCGCCACCAGCCGATGATGGAATAGCGCGGCGCGGGCGCAAACGGCGCGACGACCGAGACGGCGTGGGACTGGGGCACCTTGAAGACGTTCAGCGCGCCAAAGGCCGGGATCATGCTTTCGGTCACCTCGCCTGTCTCATCCAGAAACTGCAGATGACCGCCCCACTCCGCCCGCCAGCGGGGCGAGAGATTCAGCACATAGGCGTAAAGGCGCCCCGAGGCCTCATTGGCGTCGGTATGCCGGTTCAGAAAATGCCCCGACAAATAACGGGTCGCCTGACCGTCAGCGGAGACGATGCGGTCGTCGCCGGTCAGGCGGCGCGCGAACGCCAGATAGGCCTCGCTGTTGAACAGCTCGACAGCCGCCTTGAGCAGAGGCGGCGTGTGGCTGGCCTCGTCACCCGTCGTGTGGATCAACAACCGGTCAAAGAGAAACTGAAGCCCCTTGGCGGCGCCGGCGTGGATGCGATCCAGCGCCGCCTGTCGATCCTCATCCGATTGAGCGTCGAACCCGGCGGCGGACACGTCAACGCCGAACGGATTGTGGAAGGCCCGCGCCCAGTCATGGATCGGGTCCGCCATCTCGTCATGCAGCCGTCCGGCCCCTTCGCCCAACAGACCCGGCACGCGCGTACGGCCGGTACGCGCCAGCCGTTCGGCGGCGACCGCGAATTCGACCTCGTCGACCGCAAGGTTCAGACCGTCGCTCATCCCTCGGTCACCACGACGATCTTGCCCAGGGCCTGACGATCGCCCAGCGCCTTGATCGCTTCGTGCGCGTCTTCCAGGGGATAGGTGCGGCTGACGCGCGGCTTGATCTTGCCGTCCTTCCACAGCTGCATCAGCTCGGCCATGTTGGCCGCGTGCGCCTTGGGATCGCGCGCCACCGCCGCGCCCCAGAAGACCCCGATCACCGACACCGACTTCAGCAGGGTCAGGTTCAGCGGCAGGGACGGGATGCCCGCCGGGAAACCGACCACCAGATAGCGCCCGTTCCAGTCCATGGCGCGCAATGCCGGCTCGGCGTAGTCGCCGCCGACCGCGTCATAGACCACGTCGGCGCCGTCGCGGCCCGTGGCCAGCTTCAACTCGCCCGACAGCGATTTCTGCGCCGCCTTGTCCATCGGACCTGACGGATAGATCAGGCCGTTGTCGGCCCCCAGCTCAAGCGCGAACTCCACCTTGTCGTTAGTCGAGGCCGCGGCGACGACGCGCGCGCCCATGGCCTTGCCCAGTTCGACCGCGGCAGCGCCCACGCCCCCGGCGGCGCCCAGCACCAGCAGGGTCTCGCCCGGCTGCAGCTTCGCCCGGTCCTTCAGGGCGTAGTAGCTGGTGCCGTAGGTCATGGTCAGGGCGGCGGCCTCCTCGAAGCTCATGCCGTCGGGCATGGGGATCAGGCTGGAGGCCGGGACCGCCAGACGCTCGACTAGACCGCCCCAGCCCGGCACGGCGATGACCCGATCGCCCTTGAACACGCCCTTGACGCCCTCGCCCACCGCGTCGACCACACCCGCCACCTCGGCGCCCGGCGAGAAGGGGCGCTCGGGCCTGAACTGATACCTGTCCTCGATGATCAGGGTGTCGGGGTAGTTGATGCCGACGGCCTTGATCTCGATCACCACCTCGCCCGGCTTGGGCGTGGGGTCCATGACCTCCTCGACGACGAGAGCTTCAGGGCCGCCGACGGCCTTGGACAGGACTGCGCGCATGCTGGTTTCTTTCGTGATCCCCCGTCGGGCCATGGCGCCGACACGATTGCGACGCTAATCAGCGCGCGGCCCGATGCAAAGAGGCCGAACAGACTTTCAGGAGACGACCATGGCGCGAACCGCCCTCATCCTCCACGGCGGCGCCGGCGCCCGGCGCGAGCGCAACTACGACGCCGAGGTCGTGCACATGCGCGAAGTGGTCGAGGCGATGAAGGCGCGGCTGGACGCCGGAGCCTCCGCTGTGGACGTCGCCGTCGAGGCGGTGATCATGCTCGAAGACTCCGGCCTCTACGTCGCGGGCCGCGGCGCCTCGCCCAACCTGGCCGGGGCCTATGAGCTGGACGCCAGCCTGATGGACGGCGCCTCGGGCAAGGCCGGGGCCGTCGCCGCCCTGCAGGGCTTCCGCAACCCGGTCGTCGCCGCCCGCGCCGTGATGGACCGCACGCCCCATGTCATGCTGGCCGGCGAAGGCGCCGCCCTGTTCGCCCATGATCAGGCCCTGGAGCCGATCGGAGACGAGGAGGCCTGGTTCACCCGGGCCGGTCAGGGCGAGGACAACCACCCGCCGGGCACGCTCAGCCATGGCACCGTCGGCTGCTGCGTACTGGACAGCCAGGGCCGCCTCGCCGCCGCCACCTCGACGGCCGGCGTCTTCGGCAAGATGCCGGGCCGCGTCGGCGACACCCCCATTCCCGCCGCCGGGACCTGGGCTGACGACCACGCCGCCGTCTCCTGCACCGGCCAGGGCGAGTACTTCATCCGCGTCGCCGCCGCCGCTCGCACAGCCTTCGGCGTGGCCGCCGGTCAGTCGCTGGCCGAGGCCTCGCAGGCGACCATCGACCGCATCGGCGGTCTGGGCGGCGACGGCGGCCTGATCGCCCTGGACCGCGACGGCAACATCGTCGCCCCCTTCAACAGTCAGGGCATGAAGCGCGCCTGGCTGACCACCGACGGCGAGGTCGGGGTCGAGGTGTTCGGGCGCTAAACGCCTCCCTCTCATCCGCTCATCCCGCGGAGGCGGGGATGAGCGGGGCATGTAGGGCCCGCTCACTTCATTACAGCACCGTAAGGTGCGCGGCAGGTTTCGGCCCTGATAGGGTCCGGCCGACCTGCCCCCGGCGCGGCCGGCGGGCGACCGGAACCTGACGCCCATGAAGACCCGCCTGATCCTGACCGCCTGCGCCTCGGCCCTGCTGCTGGGCCTGCCCGCCGCAGCCATCGCCGAGGGATCGCCGCCTGCGACCGCGACCACCGCCGCACAGGGCGGCGTCGCCGTGCCGCCGCTGGGCTTCCAGAAACGCGTCCTGGCCAACGGGATGGAGGTCTACACCGCTCGCGACGCCTCGACCTCGAACGTCACGGTCCAGGTCTGGTATCGCGTGGGCTCCAAGGACGATCCGGCCGGCCGTTCGGGCTTCGCCCACCTGTTCGAGCACCTGCTGTTCAAGGCGACGAAGAACATGCCGTCCGAGACCTTCGACCGTCTGACCGAAGACGTCGGCGGCATGAACAACGCCTTCACCGCCGACGACGTCACCGCCTACTACGAGGTGGTTCCCGCCAACCACCTGCAGCGCATCCTCTTCGCCGAGGCTGACCGCATGGGTTCGCTGGTGGTCGATGAAGCCACCTTCGTCTCCGAGCGCGACGTGGTGAAGGAGGAATACCGCCAGCGGATCCTCGCCAGCCCCTATGGCCGCCTGTTCGGCCTATTCACGCCCGAGACCATCTATCAGGACCATCCCTATCGCCGTCCGGGCATCGGCTCGATCGAGGAGTTGAACGCCTCGACCCTGGACGACGTCCTGCGCTTCCACGCCACCTACTACCGGCCCGACAACGCCATGCTGATCGTGGCCGGCAACTTCGATCAGGCCCAGCTGGACGCCTGGGTGAACGAGTATTTCGCCCCGCTGAAGCGCCCGGCCGCGCCCATGCCGGTCAATGATGTGAAAGAGCCCGAGCCGACCGGCCCGCGCACCGCCACCTACTACGCGCCCAACGTGCCCCTGCCGGCCGTGGTCCTGGCCTGGAACACCGTGGCCTATCGCGACGCCGACCGCGCCGCCCTGACCGTGCTGGACGGGGTGCTGTCCACCGGCGAGTCCAGCCGCCTCTATCGCTCGCTGGTCTATGATCAACAGATCGCCGCCTCGATCGGCTCCAGCCCCGACTTCGCCCAGCAGGCCGGCAACCTGACGGCCTACGCCATCATGGCCGACGGCCAGACGGTCGAGGCCGGCAAGACCGCCCTGGAGGCCGAGATCGCCCGCCTGCGCGATGCGCCGATCACCGCCGCCGAACTGAGCGAGGCCAAGAACGAGCTGGTCGCCAACGCCCTGCGCGGCCGCGAGAGCATCGACGACCGCGCCACCACCCTCGGCATGGCCCTGATCATGACCGGCGACGCCACCGCCGCCGACCGCGAGATCGCCGAGATCCAGGCCGTCACCGCCGCCGACGTGCAGCGCGTGGCCCGTCGCTATCTGACGCCGCAGCGCCAGATCACCATCAACTACCAGCCTGCCGACGACGAGCATCCGGCCAGCGTGCAGAAGATGAACGTCGACGCCCCCGTCACCGTGGCCGAACTGGCCCCGGCCGGTCCCATCGCCGTCCTGCTGCCGGAAGCCGAGCGCGCCCGCCTGCCCCAGCCCGGCGCCGAGGTGGCCCCGACCACCCCCGCCGTGGCCGACTTCCGCCTGGACAACGGCATGCGAGTGCTGGTCGCCCCGACCGAGGGCCTGCCGCTGGTTTCGGCCCGTCTGAACTTCAACGCCGGTTCGGCCAATGATCCCGCGGGCAAGCCGGGCGTCGCCTCCATGACCGCCGGTCTGCTGACCCAGGGCACGACGTCGAAATCAGCGCCCGAGATCGCCACCGCCATCGAGCAGCTGGGCGCCAGTATCGGCGCGGGCTCCGGCGCCGACTTCACCAATGTCTACGCCAATGCCCCCAAAGACGTCTTCGGCCGCTCGCTGAGCCTGATGGCCGATCTGGTGCGTAATCCGGCCTTCGCCGCCGAAGAGCTGGAGCGCCAGCAGGCGCAGACCCTGGACGGCCTGCGCGTCGCCCTCAGCCAGCCCGGCTCCATCGCGGCCCAGTCGGTCGGCCGCGTCATCTATGGCGACGCCCCCTATGGCGCGCCCGGCGGGGGAACCCTGACCAGCATCCCGGCCATCACCCGCGACGACGTGGCCGCCTTCCACGCCGCCCGCTATCGCCCGTCGCAGGCCACGATCGTCTTCTCGGGCGCCGTGACTGCAGCCGAGGCCCGCGAACTGGCCCAGGCCGCCTTCGGCGACTGGCGTGATCCGTCGTCGGCAGCCCCTGCGCCCGTCGCCAAGGCGGGCCAGACCCTGCCCACCCGCGTCGTCGTCATCGACCAGCCGGGCGCGGGTCAGGCCGCCGTCATCGCCGCCATCCGCGGCGTTAGCCGCACCGACGCCGACTACTTCCCGCTGACCCTGGGCAACACCCTGCTGGGCGGCGGCTTCTCGTCGCGCCTCAATCAGGAAATCCGCATCAAGCGCGGCCTGTCCTACGGCGCCCGTTCGTCGGTGGGCGCCCAGCAGGACGTCGGCGTCTTCACCGCCTCGACCCAGACCAAGAACGAAACGGCGACCGAGGTGGCCGACCTGATCCTGGCCGAGGTCGGCAAGCTGGGGACGGCGCCCGCCGCCGAGGCCGAACTGGCCCCCCGCCGCGCCGCGCTGATTGGCGGCTTCGGCCGCTCGCTGGAGACGGTGGACGGTCTGGGTGGCCTCGTCGCCAACCTGGCCCTCTACGACCTGCCGATGAGCGACCTGGCCGACTACGCCGGACGCGTCCGCTCGGTCACCCCGCAACAGGTCGAGGCCGCCTTCGCCGAACACCTGCCCACGGATCAGGCCAGCCTGGTCATCGTCGGCGATGCGTCCAAATTCATCGACGCCCTGCGGGCCAAATACCCGAACGTCGAGGTCATCCCGCTGACCGACCTGAACCTGAACAGCGCAACGCTGAGATAGGGTGCCTCTATCCTCCCCTGTCGCCTCGCGACGGGGGAGGGGGACCGCGTAGCGTGGAGGGGGCGAACCTTCTCTCCGCGCTTGCCCTCCGCGCTTGATCGAACAAGGCCGACAGGCCCGAGCCGCCCCCTCCACCATGATGCGTATGGTTCCCTCCCCCGCTTCGCAGGGAAGGATCGAGACAGGCGCTATGCCGTCAGGCAGACCACCTGGGCCACGCGCAGGTCGCGGCGCAGGCGGTCGGCGACCTGGCCGTAGTTCTCGGTCGTCACCGCCTCGCCCAGGGCCTTCTCGTCGGCGCGCTGCTCGCCCCGGATCGCGGGGACGAAGGTGTCCGGGGCCGTGGTGTAGATCAGCCCCCGACGGGGCGCCTCGGCGATGGTCACCCCCAGCACCCGGCCGCGTCGATCCAGCACCGGCGCGCCCGACAGCCCCGACAAGGTTCCCTTCAGCCCCTTGGTGCGCCCGGCCTCGGCCCAGGCCAGCACCGGCTCGTCGCGCTCGCCCCGCCCTCTGATCTTCAAGGTCTCACGGCCCAGCAGGCGCGACGCGACCTCGCCCGGATGGCCTTGCGGGAAGCCCGGATGGAAGGCGCGCTGGCCCTTGCGCAGCGGCGTCTGCGTGGCGACCGGCAGCGCCGGCGGTCCGCCCTCGGTCAGCAACAGGGCCACGTCGGCGCGCGCGGCCAGTCGCACGTCGGCGGCCAGGGCGCGTCCGCCGCCGATCACCAGCGCCGGACGGCGGCAGCCCTCGACCACATGGCGGGCCGTAACCCAGCGGCCGTCGCCGGCGATGGAGAAGGCCGTGCCGGACGACGGCTGAAAGGGAATGTCGGGAGCGATGACCGTGACGGAAGGATCAAACGGCGTCACCGGCCCCAGCAAGGGGCCGTGCGCCTCGTCGTCCTCGGGCGCATGGGGAGCGTCGGCCTTTTCCCGGCGGCCCAGCGACACGATCAGAAGGGCGCCGATCACCGCCGCATAGATGGTCCAGTCAGGAAGACGGGGAAAACCCATCATGACGCCGCCCTCAGCCCGTCAGGGCGGCGGCCAGGATCAGGGCCGTGGCCAGCTTGGCGCCGGCCAGCACCACGGCGGCCGCCACCTCGCCCTTCTCGATGCGCTGCGGCAGACCGGTCAGCAGCATGTCGACCGCGCGGAAGGCCAGAAGTTGCAGCACGACCGTCGCCACGCCCCAGATGGCGATGTCGCGAATGGAGGTCGAGATCGACAGCGAGGTCGCCAGCGGGATCGCCAGACCGACCAGCACCCCGACGAAGGCCACGGCGGCGGCCGGATTGCCCTGACGGATCAGCGCCACCTCGCGCCACGGCGTCAGCAGGGCGTAAACCGTCGCCCCCATGGCCAGCAGGCCGAACGTCACGACCAGATGCAGCAGCAGGATCGGAAAGCCGGTGGCGAAGGCCTGAACCTCTGGGCTCGACAGCACGCTGGGCAGAGACGACGCGTCCATGATGTGCGAGCCCGCAGCCCCCTGCTGAAAACGGAACGAAAGCAAAACAAGCCTTGCCCGATCCCCCGCCTCTTCCGCAAGGGCGCCGGAGCCACACCCGATCAGGAAAACAGCGTTAGACCGAGGTCAGCGACATCATGCCACCGCGGCGTCGTCTCCGTCCGCCTCGCGCTCAGCCTTGATCCGCGCGCTGGCCCTCTGCTTCTCGCTCTCGGACTTCAGCTGCCCGCAGGCGGCCAGGATGTCGCGGCCGCGCGGGGTGCGGATGGGCGAGGCGTAGCCGGCCTTGTTCAGGATGGCGGCGAAGCGTTCGATGGTCTTCCAGTCCGAGCACTCATAGTCGGTGCCGGGCCAGGGATTGAACGGGATCAGGTTGACCTTTGACGGGATGCCCTCGATCAGCTTGACCAGGGCGCGGGCCTCGTCGGGGCTGTCGTTGACGCCTTTCAGCATGACGTATTCGAACGTCACCCGGCGCGTATTGGCCAGGCCTGGATAGGCGCGGATGCCGGCCATCAACTGGTCCAGCGGATACTTCTTGTTCAGCGGCACCAGCTTGTCGCGCAGGGCGTCGTTGGTGGCGTGCAGGCTGATCGCCAGCATGGCCGCCGTGCGGTCGCCCAGAGCCTGGAGTTGTGGCACGACGCCCGAGGTCGAGACCGTGATGCGGCGGCGCGACAGGGCGATGCCTTCATTGTCGGAGATGATGTCGATGGCGTCGGCGACGCTGTCCAGATTGTAGAGCGGCTCGCCCATGCCCATGAAGACGATGTTGGACAGGCGGCGGTCTTCCTTGGGCGACGGCCATTCCTCCAGGTCGTCGCGGGCCACCTGGACCTGGGCCACGATCTCGGCGGTCGTCAGGTTACGCACCAGCTTTTGCGTGCCGGTGTGGCAGAAGGTGCAGTTCAGGGTGCAGCCGACCTGGGACGAGACGCACAGGGCGCCGGCCCGGCCCACGTCGGGAATGTAGACGGCTTCGACCTCGATGCCCGGAGCGGTGCGGATCAGGTATTTGCGCGTGCCGTCCTTCGACACCTGACGCTCGACGATCTCGGGGCGAGCCAGGGTGAAGACGTCAGCCAGGGCCGCGCGGGTCTCCTTGCCGATGTCGCTCATCAGGGCGAAGTCGGTGACGCCGTAGTGGTGGATCCAGCGCCAGACCTGCGAGGCGCGCATCTTCGCCTTCTCAGGCGGGCAGATCTTCGCTTCGATCAACGCATTGCGCAGGCCCTCGCGCGTCAGACCGGACAGGTTGACGGGGGCTTTTACTGCGGCGGAAGCACGCGAAAGGTCGAGCGTGATGCTCAAGGCTGAATATCCTGCGGCGGGGGTGAAGGCGCGGCGTCTAGCACAGATGGGGCGTCTTGTCGCCTCCGGCCAGTTCCGGGTTGAACCCCGGCGTCGCAGCCGCTAGAGCAGCGCCCGTTGGGGAGTAGCTTCCGGCATAGCCCAGCCGGGGTCGCGTCAACACACTTGTCCGTCGCGGACATGGTGCGACCAGCGGATCCGTCCGCCTAGCGAGACCAGCGCACCCTGGGGGCCGAGCCGGCCTGCGCCCGGGGGGCGCTGTCACGCGACCGGCTGAGTGCGTATCCCCATGATCACCCCGCTTTCCATCGCCGTCCTGTCCGTCAGCATGTCCGCAGACGCCTTCGCCGCCGCCATCGGCCGGGGCGCGGCGCATCGACCGACCCTGCCGCAAGCCCTGCGCTCGGGTCTGGTCTTCGGGATCGTGGAGGCCGTCACCCCGCTGATCGGCTTCGCCCTGGGCGTCGCCGCCGCCGGCTTCGTCGAGGCCATCGACCACTGGATCGCCTTCGGCCTGCTGGGCGCGGTCGGCGGCAAGATGATCTGGGAATCCCTGAAACGCGAGGATGAGGACGCGGGAGCCGAGGCAGGCAAGGCCGGATCACGCGGTCTGCTGGCCCTGGTCGCCACCGCCGTCGGCACCTCCATCGACGCCGGCGCGGTCGGCGTCGGCCTGGCCCTGCTGGGCGCCAACATCTGGCTGATCGCCGCCTGCATCGGGGCCACGACCTTCGCCCTCGCCACCCTCGGCCTGCTGATCGGCAAGGCGGCGGGAACGCGGCTCGGCAAGACGGTCGAACTGATCGGCGGCCTGGCTCTGATCGCGCTCGGCCTGAAGATCCTGCTGGAGCACCTGGGCGTCCTGGCGTTCTGACAAGGGCCTTGCGTCCGGCGGGCGACTGGCGGAACGTCCAACTTCGGCCAATCGTTAAGCCGCCAGTTGCAAGGAGTTCCCGTCATGCGCGCCGCTCTTGTTCTCGTCGCCCTCGTCGCCCCCATCGCCCTGGGCGCCTGCGCCACCGGCAAGGCCTACCCCACCTATCAGCAGGAGTACGACAAGCTGAGCGCGGAATGCACCGCGCGCGGTGGAATCCTGACGCCATCCGGCTCGCAAACCGGCCGCCCCCAGACGGACAATGTCTGCAAGATCACCGGCGGCGCATCGCGCCTTCCGAACAACTAGAATCCGCCTGACCGGGAAATCCGTGGTGGTTGGAGGCGGGATCGAACCGCCGACCTGTGGGTTATGAATCCACCGCTCTAACCATCTGAGCTACCCAACCCCTTACGGGAGCTCGCGCGAGGTCGTGACGACCAGGCAGCGCGAGAGGCGTGCGTATATCGCCGCCTTCGACCGGGTTCAAGCCGATTAAGCAGGGAAATCGTGCGGGACGATCGGTCGCGGGCGGTTTCGGCTCGCGCAGGGAACGGCAAGGCTTCATTGTGGATTGCCACATCTGCTGTCCAGGAGAGCCCCATGCGTCCGATCGTTCTCGCCGCTTCCGCCTCGCTCCTCGTTCTCGCCGCCGCCTGCGGCGCCAATGGCGAGACGGGCGCCCAGACCTCGCCGGCGGCGCCGGGCGCGCCCGTCGAGACCCGCCCCGCCAACAATCCTGACCAGAAGCCGGCCTTCGAAGGCCAGACCCGCGCGCCTGGCGTCCAGACCGCCGGGACGCTTCGCAACGAGACCATCGCCTCGGGCCTGCTCCACCCCTGGGGCCTGGCCCTGCTGCCGGACGGCCAGTGGCTGGTGACCGAGAAGCCGGGACGGATGCGGGTCGTTTCGGCCCAGGGTCAGGTCGGCGCACCGATCGCCGGCCTGCCGGCCGTCTCGGCGCGCGGCCAGGGCGGCCTGCTGGACGTCATCATCAGCCCCGCCTTCGCCCAGGACCGAATGGTCTACTGGAGCTACGCCGAACCGCGCGAAGGCGGCAACGCCACCTCGGTCGCGCGCGGCCGCCTGTCGGACGACCTGACCAAGATCGAGAACGTCCAGGTCATCTTCCGCGCCCTGCCCGTCTATGACGGCGACAAGCACTTCGGCTCCTCCTTGGCCTTCGCGCCTGACGGCAAGCTGTTCATCACCCTGGGCGAGCGCTCGGACAAGCCGATGCGCCCGCAGGCGCAGGACCTCGGCTCGCACATGGGCAAGACCATCCGCATCAACGCCGACGGCAGCGTGCCGGCCGACAATCCCTTCGTCGGGCAGGCCGGCGCCAAGCCCGAAATCTGGTCCCTGGGTCACCGCAACATGCAGGGCGTCGCCGTCCAGCCGGGTACGGGCGCCGTGTGGACCGTGGAACACGGCACGCGCGGCGGAGACGAGATCAATCTGGATCAGGCCGGCAAGAATTACGGTTGGCCGGGCGTCGCCTATGGCGTCGAATACAACGGCCAGGCCATCCCGGAAGCGGTCACGGCGCGCGAAGGCACAGAGCAGCCGGTCTACTACTGGGATCCGGTGATCGCGCCTGGCGGCATGACCTTCTACAGCGGCCCCATGTTCCCCGGCTGGAACGGCAATCTGCTGGTCACCGGCCTGGGCGGCAAGCACCTGGCGCGACTGGTGCTGGAGAATAACCGCGTCGTTGGCGAGGAGCGCCTGCTGACCGGTCTGAACGAGCGCATTCGCGACGTGGCCGTGGCCGCCGACGGATCCGTCTGGGTCATCACCGACGAGGAAGACGGCAAGCTGGTCCGGCTCGCCGCCGCTCAATAGCCGATAGGGCGGGAGGTCAACGCGCCTCCCGCACCCCTGCCTCCGACAGGTCGCCTCTGCGGGTCATCGGCTCATCGGCCATGGCGAAGGCGTTGTCTTCGCCATGGAAGGTATGGGTCTCGGCCGCGATCTCCGGATGTCCCTGGAGCTCGGCCATGGCGCTCTTCTTGCGGGTCCGCATCCGGTCCGCCAGATCATCCATGTCCAGGCCCGCCACCCGAGCCTGGCTGAACAGCCCTTCGGAGCGCATTTCCTCCTCCTTGACGTGGTGCTCGATCATTTCGGACAGCACCTTGACCTTGGCCTCATAGAAGGCTTCGTCCGGGCCGCCGGCTTCGATGTCATTGATCAGCACCTTGGCCGCGTCATGCTCGACATAGGCCTCGTTCAGCAGGTCCCCTTCGATCTGGCCGCGGCACGCGGGATAGAAGATCTCCTCCTCGATAATGGTGTGAACCTTGAGTTCCAGGCAGGCTTCTTCGGCCAGCGCCTTCTTGCGGTCCTTGCCGCGCGCCTTCTCAAAGCGTGCGAAGATATCCTCCACCTTGCGGTGGTCGGCCTTGAGCATGGCGATCGCGTCCATGTCCTCATAAGTCTGGGCCATCGGGCTCCCCTTTGCGTTGAATTGTTGAACGGGGAAGCGCCCGGAGCGGCCGGGCCGTTCCAAAGGTGTAGCTAGGTGAGAATCGTTAGCGCTGAGGAGACCCAGAGGCGATGATCGACCATATCGGCTTGGACGTGCATGACATCGAGCGCTCGCGCGCCTTCTACGACGCGGCCTTGGCGCCGCTGGGCTATCACCTGATCGCGCAGGAGAGAGACGGCGCTTCGACCGTCCTGTTGTACGGCGTCGGGAGCGAGCCAGACTTCGTCATAGCCGACAAGGACCAACCGGGAGAAGCAAACCATGTCGCCTTTCGCGCCGAGAGCCGGGCCATGGTCGACGCCTTCCATGCGGCGGCGCTGGCGGCGGGAGGGCGCGACAACGGAGCGCCGGGGCTGCGCGGCCGCTACGGGCCGAACTACTACGCCGCCTTTGTCCTGGACCCAGACGGTTTCAATATTGAAGCCGTGTGTCACGCCTCCGCGTGACCTGGTCACGCCGGTTGTTACTTGACGTTGACGTAAACGTCGGGTTTCTACGCCCCAAGTTTCAATTCCAGACCCGTCCCGCCACACGCACGTCCCTCAAGTAGCGAGGCGCCGCGCGCCAAGCGGCAGGGCCCCAAAGAAAGAGACATTTCATGGCCGACGCCTATATCTACGACGCCGTGCGCACCCCGCGCGGCAAGGGCAAGAAGGACGGCTCGCTGCACGAGATCACCGCCCTGTCGCTGGCCAGCCAGGTGCTGCAGGCCCTGCGCGACCGGAACGGTCTGGATACCTCCAAGGTCGACGACGTCATCCTCGGCTGCGTCTCTCCGGTGGGCGAGCAGGGCGCCGACATCGCCCGGACCGCCGTGCTGAACGCCGGCTGGGCCCAGACGACCGCTGGCGTCCAGATCAACCGCTTCTGCGCCTCGGGTCTGGAAGCCGTGAACATGGCGGCCGCCAAGGTGAAGTCCGGCGAGGCCGATTTCGCCGTCGGCGGCGGCGTCGAGGCCATGAGCCGCGTGCCGATGGGCTCGGATGGCGGCGCCTGGCCGGTGGACCCGTCCAGCGCCTTCTCGACCTATTTCGTGCCGCAAGGCGTCTCGGCCGACATGATCGCCACCAAGTGGGGCTTCAGCCGCGCCGACGTGGACGCCTATTCGGTCGAAAGCCACAAGCGTTCGGCCAAGTCCTGGGCCGAGGGCCGCTTCAACAAGTCTGTCGTCCCGGTTCTGGACCAGTTGGGTCTGGTCCGCCTGGACCATGACGAGACCATTCGTCCGAACACGGACATGCAGACGCTCGGCGCGTTGAACGCCTCCTTCGCCATGATGGGCGAGATGGCCTTCGACAGCGTCATCAACCAGCGCTACCCCGAGGTTGAGCGCGTCAACCACGTCCACACGCCGGGCAACTCCTCGGGCATCGTCGACGGTTCAGCAGGCGTCCTGATCGGCTCGCTGGAAGCTGGCAAGGCCCTGGGCCTGAAGCCGCGCGCCAAGATCCGCGGCGCCGCCTCGATCGGCTCGGAGCCGTCGATCATGCTGACGGGTCCGGAGTTCGTGACCAACAAGCTGCTGGGTCGCCTGGGCATGAAGTCGACCGACATCGACCTCTATGAGCTGAACGAGGCCTTCGCCGCCGTCGTCCTGCGCTACATGCAGGCGCTCGACATCCCGCACGACAAGATCAACGTCTGCGGCGGCGCCATCGCCATGGGCCACCCGCTCGGCGCCACCGGCGCCATGATCACCGGCGTGGTGCTGGACGAGCTGGAACGCTCGGACAAGGAAACCGCCCTCATCACCCTATGCATCGGCGGCGGAATGGGCACCGCCACCGTCATCGAACGCGTCTGATCCGGGAGCGACTGACCATGGAAAACTTCAAGATCGACGTCGACGCCGACGGTATCGCCCTGATCACCTTCGACGTCCCCGGACGCTCGATGAACACCCTGACCTCGTCCGTCATGGCTGAGATCCCGCAGCTGGTGGACCGCATCAAGACCGACGACGCCATCAAGGGCGCCGTCATCACCTCAGGCAAGACCTCCGGCTTCTGCGCCGGCGCCGACCTCGGCGACATCGCCGGCGGCATGATCGGCGGGGCCAGCCTGCAGGACGCCTATGACGCCGGCTGGAAGATGAACGGCGCCCTGCGCGCGCTGGAAACCTGCGGCAAGCCGGTGGCTGCGGCCATCAACGGCCTGGCGCTCGGCGGCGGGCTGGAACTGACGCTGGCTTGCCACTATCGCGTGGTCGAGAACGACAACAAGATCCAGCTGGGCCTGCCCGAGATCAAGGTCGGCCTCTTCCCCGGCGGCGGCGGCACCCAGCGCCTGACGCGCCTGATCGGCGTCCAGCCCGCCATGATGGCCATGACCGAGGGCAAGTCCTTCCGCCCGAACGACGCCAAGGGCGCCGGCATCGTCCACGAGATCGCTGAAAAGGGTCAGTCGGTCGAGGCCGCCAAGACCTGGATCAAGAACGGCGGCAAGGCGGTGCAGCCGTGGGACGACAAGTCCTTCAAACTGCCCGGCGGCGGCCCCTACCACCCGGCCGGCATCCAGAACTTCCTGGTCGGCAATGCGATGATCCGCAAGCAGACCTACGGCAACTATCCCGCCGCGACCAACCTGATGAAGGCCGTCTACGAAGGCGTTCAGGTGCCGATGGACGCCGCCCTGCGCATCGAGACCCGCTACTTCATCAAGACCCTGATGACACCGCAGGCCCAGGCCATGATCCGCAGCCTCTTCCTGTCCAAGCAGGAACTGGACAAGGGCGCCGTGCGCCCGGCGGGCGTGCCCAAGTCGGACGCCAAGAAGGTCACGGTTCTGGGCGCCGGCATGATGGGCGCGGGCGTGGCCTATGTGCAGGTCATGGCCGGCATCGAAACCGTCCTGATCGACCAGACCCAGGAAGCCGCCGACAAGGGCAAGGCCCACGTCGAGGAACTGCTGAAGAAGCGTCTGTCGCGCGGCCAGATGACCCAGGAGAAGTTCGACGCCACCCTGGCCCTGGTCACGGCGACGACGGACTATGATCACATCAAGGGGTCGGACCTGGTCATCGAGGCCGTGTTCGAAAACCGTGAGATCAAGGCCGATGTGACGAAGCGCGCCGAGGCGCAACTGGCCGAGGGCGCCGTCTTCGGCTCCAACACCTCGACCCTGCCGATCACCGGCCTGGCCGAGGCCTCGGTCCGTCCCGAGGACTTCATCGGCATCCACTTCTTCTCGCCCGTCGACAAGATGATGCTGGTCGAGATCATTCTCGGCGAGAAGACCGGTCCGGCCGCCATCGCCAAGGCCATCGACTACGTCCTGAAGATCAAGAAGACCCCGATTGTCGTCAACGACAGCCGCGGCTTCTACACCTCGCGCTGCTTCTCCACCTTCCTGATGGAAGGCATGGCCATGCTCGAGGAGGGCTATGCTCCCGCCCTGATCGACAACGTCGGTCGCATGACCGGCATGCCGCGCGGCCCGCTGGAGATGCACGACGACGTGGCTCTGGACCTCTCCTACAAGATCGCCAAGCAGACGGCGATCGACCTGGGCGACGCCTATGTCCCGTCGGAAGGCGCCGACATCGTCGCCAGGATGGTCGAGGGCGGGCGCTATGGCCGCAAGAACGGCAAGGGCTTCTACGACTACGACACCAAGCCCAAGACCCTGTGGGCGGGCCTGTCGGAACTGGCCCCGGTCAAGTTCGACGACTCGACCCCGGAACTGGTCGACGAGCTGAAGACGCGCCTGCTTTATCGTCAGGCCGTCGAGGTCGCCCGCTGCTGGGCCGAGGGCGTCATCGACGACCCGCGCGAAGCGGACCTCGGCGCCATCCTGGGCTGGGGCTTCGCCCCCTGGTCGGGCGGCCCGATCACCTTGATCGACCAGACCGGCCTGAAGGCCTTCGTCGAGACCGCCGACCGCCTGACCACCACCTATGGCGATCGCTTCAAGGTGCCGGAGTTGCTGCGTGAAATGGCCGCCAAGGGCGAAACCTTCTACGGCCGCTTCGCTCCGGAGAAGAAGGCAGCCTGATCGGGCTGACTTTGGAATGAAATGGAAAGGGCGGCTCGCAAGAGCCGCCCTTTTTCTTTGGACTCTGCCGCGCTCAAGCACCGAGGCCCCGCGGGCCGAGCGATAGCGCCCTACTATCTGCTCCTGAACACCCGCGACGCCGCATAGCCGGTCAGCGCCGCCAGGATCACGCACAGGGCGCCATAGGACCACGGCCGCCGATGGGCGAACTCATAGATGTCGCGCTCCAGACCCACCTTCTCGACCGTCAGGGTCAGGTTGGACACCGAGACCGGCGCCCCCTCCTGAAACAGCCAGACCTCGGCGTAGTATTTGCCGGTCGGCGCCACGGTGGGCAACTCGACCTCGGCGCGGAACAGGCCCTTGTCGACGAACTGCACCCCGTCGGGGTCGGTGTTGTAGAGGGCCGCAGCCTCCTTCAGCCGGATCACGGCGCGGCGCCAGTCGAGGTAGTTCTCGCCCAGACGGCTGACCACCACGTCGCGCACGCCGTAGCGGGTGACGGTGCGGCTTTCCTGCGGCGCTTCGATGCGCAGGTGATCAACGCCGACGCCGAGCCGGCGCAACTGGCCAAAGTCGGCCACGTCCGACAGGGGCCGGGTCGAGGCGGTCATGTAGAAGCCGGGCGCCCCCTCGAACAGGACGGGACGGCTGTTCAGCCAGACCCCCATGTTGCGGGTCTTCTTCACCAGACGCACCGGGGCGTCGGGACCGCGCACCACCACCACCACGTCGGCGGGTGTGTCGGTCGGGTTGAACACCGCGCCATAGAGGACGATGGAGGCGCCGCGGAAGCTGGAGTCGACCTTGACCTGGGCGTCGGTCAGGGCCGCAGCGACGCGCACCTCGCCCTCGGTGGCGACCGAGCGTTCGATGACGCCAGGCGGAGCCGGGGCGACGACAGGGGCGGGTTCGGGGGGCAGGGCCTGGAACATCAGTCCCCCACCCCCGGCGCCAGCAGGAAGAGGTCGCTGGGCCGCACGAACAGCTCCAGCCCCATCTGGATGCCAACCAGCAGGACGATCAGGCCCAGCGCCGCGCGCATCTCCTCGGCCCGGAACCGGCCCGACAGCCTGGCCCCGAACTGGGCCCCGACCACCCCGCCCAGCAGCAGAATGGTCGACAGGACGATGTCCACCGTCTGATTGCGCCCGGCCTGCAGGATGGTGGTGATGGCCGTGGTGATGATGATCTGGAACAGGCTGGTGCCGACCACCACGCCAGCCCGCATCCGCAGCACATAGAGCATGGCCGGCACCAGGATGAAGCCGCCGCCCACCCCCATGATGGCCGACAGGATGCCGGCGAAGACGCCCAGGCCGAAGGGCGGGATGGCGCTGATGTAGAGGCCCGAGCGCGGGAAGCGCATGCGGAACGGCAGGCCGTAAAGCCACATGGGGCGACGGCGTTCCTTCCTTGGCGGGGTCTCACCCCGGACCCGGTGCAGGATCTGCGTCAGACTTTCGTACAGCATCATGCTGCCGATGGCGCCGAGGAAGATCAGATAGGACAGAGCCACGACCAGATCGGCCTGACCCAGCAGGCGCAGGTAGCGGAACAGCTCGACGCCCGCGAGCGCGCCCAGGGCCCCGCCCACGGCCATGATGCCGCCGATGCGATAGTCGACCGCCTTCATCCCCGAATAGCGGATCACGCCCGAGGTCGAGGAGGCGACGACGTGACTGGCCTGGCTGGCGACGGCCACGGTCGGGGGGATACCCATGAAGACGAGGACGGGGGCCATCAGGAAGCCGCCGCCGATGCCGAACAGGCCCGAGACAAAGCCGACCAGCGCGCCCAGCATCACCAGGAACGGCCAGTTCACCGAAACCTCGGCGATCGGCAGGTAAATATCCACGGCACGCGCCTTCGGCTGGAAGGGAACGCAGAACAGCGCCGGAAAGGCGACTAGGCTTCTGGTCTTAGCGGCGGCCGCGACGAACCGCCACCCCCGCCGCCTCTTCGACGCGCTTCGTTATGCGACCGGATCGACCGTAAAGGCGTCCGCCGCCTCGCGCGCCACCCGACGCGTCTCGGCCGAGGTCAGCGGCGTCAGCCGCTGCACCGCCGCCAGGGCCTGCTGGTCGCCGCGCCGGGCCGCGATCATGTACCATTTGAAGGCCTCGGTCGCATTGGCGGCCACGCCCTCGTCGCCCTTCTCGTACAGACGGGCGACATTGTACTGGCTGTCGACGCGACCGGCTTCGGCCGCCTTCCTGAGCCAGGACAGGGCCTCGGCGCGGTTCCGCACGCCGCCTTCGCCGTCATACAACTGCATGGCGTAATAGTGCATGGCCCGGGGCTCGCCGCCCTCGGCCGCGCGTCGCGCCCAGGTCCGCGCCTCGACCGGATCGGGCGTCAGCCCAGCGCCGCCTTCCTGATAGAGGCCGGCCAACCGCATCTGCGCCGGGCCGTAACCCAGGTTGGCCGCGCGCTTCAGCGGCTCCAGGCCGCTGTCGTCGCCGTTGTCGATCAACTGTATCGCGCGGGCGAACAGGGTCGCGCCCTCGGTGGCCGCCACATCGGGCGACGGGACCGCATCGGTCGGGGCGGCGTCGAGCGCCACGGCCGCGATGGGGGTTTCGGGCGCGCCGGCCACGGGCCCGCTGGTCAGGGCGGCGACGCCCGGCAGGTTCAGGCCCGAGCCCTCGGCCAGCTGCAGCGAGGCGTAACCGCCGCCGACGACCACGACGGCCACGGCCGAAGCCCCAAAGGCCTTGCGGATCGTCGAGCCTTCGCGCGACGCCTGCTTGTCCAGCCGCTCCTGCAGCTTGGACTTGCCTCCACGCTTGAGGCCGAAGCCCTTGCGCGGCGCCTCGTCGACATCGGCCATGGCGGCCCGCGCCGCGTCCAGGGTGTCGCGGGTCGAGGCCCGCCCGGCGGCGGCTCCCGCCTGCAAGGCGCGCGGATCGACGAAATCGATCTCGGCCGAAAACTCGTCGTCCTCGCTATCGGGTCCATCAACCAGAGGCGGCAAACCGCCCGCCACGACCGGTTCGGGATCGGCCAGCACGTCGCTGACGTCGGCTCCGCCGAAATCGTCCAGCGCGGATTTGAACGTCGCCTGATCGACGTCGGCAGGTTCGTCATTGAACGAGGTCGAAACCTCGCCGAAATGCGCCCGTTCCGGCGCGGAGCCGAACAGCGCCGCCGGCGATCCAGCCTCGGCGCCCGGCGCGTTCAACTCGACGTCGAGCGGGTCGGCGAAGACCGGCTCGGGGTCCCGAGCGACGGGGGTCGGGAAGGGCGCTGCGTCCAGAACGCCGCCCAGCGTGTCTTCGGACCAGAGATCGGTCACCGGATCGGCGAACGCCGCCGCGCGCCAGTCGCCGCTCGGGCTTTCGGCGGGGCTCCACGGCGTCGGCTCGGGGCTCTCCAGCGGCGTCTCGCGGCGACCGCCGCGGCTGCCGCGCTGCTCGATGCTTTCGCGCGCCTCGGCGAGCAGACGCGCGGTCCGCTCCTCGCTCTGGCGCATCCGCTCGCCCAGTTCGCCCGACGCGCGATCATGGCGCTGTTCGATCTTGTCGGTGTTCTCCGACAGACGACGTCCGATGTCGTCCAGCGCCTGGGCCGAGCGGCGCTCGGATTGGGCGATACGCTCGCTGAGGCGATCCGAAATCCGGGTGATCTCGCCGCCCAGCCGCTCCAGCGCCAGGGCGTGCTGGTCGTCAGACCGGGTCAGCCGCTGGTCCATGGCCTGGGCGTAACGGCCCATGTCGCGATCCAGCTTGTCGTTCAGTTCGCGCCCCAGGGCCGCGACCTGGGCCTCGGCGCGTCCGGCGTCGCCGCCGCTTTCAACCGTCTCGACCCGCACGTTCAGGTTATGGGCGATGCGCAGGACCTCGCGGCCCATGGCCTCGACCGCGTCGGCCGAGCGCTGCTCGGCGGCGCGGGTCTGATCGCCGACAGCCGCCAGCGCACGCTCGATCCGGTCCACACGGCTTTCGGTCTCGGCCGCGTCGAGGCGGCGTAGCATCTCGACGCGGCTGCCCTCGACCTGTCGGGTCAGGGTTTCGGCCAGCTTTTCGAAACGGGCGGCCTCGCGGGCGTGCTCGGGCTCGATCCGGCCCTCCGCGTCGCGCAGGCGCTGGTCAAGGGCCGCGAACGAGCGCTCCAGCCCCTTCAGGGCTTCCGACGTGCGATCCTGGGCCTCGTCCAGACGCGCGCCGACCTGGGCCAGGATGTCCGTGCCGGGGCCGGGGCCGGCGGCCTTCTCCACCGCCTCCATCCGCTCCCGCAGGTCGCCGATGGTGCTGCGCTGGCGCTCGTCCAGGTCGAACAGGCGGCTGGAGACCGCGCCCAGGGCCGCGTCCAGTCGAGCGAAGCCTTCTTCCGTCTTCGGACCGGCCTCCTGTTCGAAGCGGCGCAGGCGCTTGTGGCCCTCGCGCAGTTCGTCGGCGATGTCGTCGATGCGACGCGCATAGCCCAGGCCGATCTCGTCCTGCTTCTCCAGACGGCGCACCAGGCCGGCCACGGCCTGATCAATGCCCTGGATGGCCACCGTCGAGCGTCGCTCTGCGGCTTCCAGCCGACCGGCGATGATTTCCAGCGACGCGCCGACGCGCAGGCTGTCTTCCTCGACGCCGTAGACGTCGTCCAGCCGACGCGAACGGCTGCGGCGGTCATAGGGGTCGGGAATGGGCGTGCGGCGCGGCAGAGGGGTCACGCCCTCGTCCTCGTCCGGCTCGTCCATGATCATGGAATTCAGCCACTCGCCCAGCGTCATGCCTGAACGGCGCGCAAGGTCCTTGGCGATCTCGCGAGCCTTGGGGTCGATCCCCTTCACGCTCCACGGCGCTGCTGCGCTCACTGATTCGCCTCCCGAGTCTTTGTGGGACGCTACCGCTCCAGATCAAGCGTGTAAACGCGTCGTTAACCGCAACATCTGGCGCCTGGGGTGAGGGAATCACTGGCGGCGCTGGATCGCGATTCCGCGCTTTTCAAGCCAGCATGGTTAACGTCGCGTTTAGATTCAGCTTCTGGCGCCGCTTCGCCTTGCCAAGCGCCGCTCCAGACGCCAACTGCCCTCGCCATGAGCCCTTCGCTGACCCTCATCCTGCTGGCCGTGGCCGTCGCCGTCGCCGTCCTTTCCGGCTGGCGCGGGGCGCGGCCGCCCGACCTGTCGAAGGGCCCGCGCATGATGCCGTGGCGCTTCATCATGCTGGTGGCCGGCGCGTTGGCGGTGCTGCTGCTGATCCACCTGGCCTCGGTGCTGGGCGGCCGGACCTTCCCCACCGGCTGACGGAACGGGACGGCGCGTCGACGGTTCTTCTGCCTCCCCCGCAGAAAAGGACCACCGGATGAGCAAGGACCTGACCCCCGCCGACGCCGAAGCCGAGTTCTGGAAGAGCCTGAAGCACAGCAACACCGGCATGCTCGGCCTGGACCGGCCCGGCTATCACAGCCAGCCCATGACCGCCTTCCGCGAGGAAGAGACCGGGACCATCTGGTTCTTCACCCGCGACGACACCGACCTGGCGCGCGACGCCGCCACGCCCGGTCAGTCCGCCATGTTCAGCTATGGCTCGAAGGACCAGAAGATCTGGGCCTGCATCCACGGCGATCTGTCGGTGCACGGCCACGACCGCGCGATCATCGACCGCTACTGGAACCCGGTCCTGGCCGCCTGGTATCCGGACGGCAAGGATGACCCGCACCTGACCATCCTGCGCTTCGACGCCGACGACGGCCGGGTCTGGGTCAGCGACGGCGGCCTGGTCAAGTTCGCCTGGGAGATCGCCAAGGCCAATGTGACCAAGACCCTGCCCGACGCCGGCGACGTCGCCGACGTCAACCTGAAGTAGAGGCTATGTCGCGCGCCTCGCCCTCAAGCAGCCTCGCCCCGCGGGCGAGGCGTCAGGGCCTCTTCTTCAAAGGAAGCAGGCGGGCTTTCAGCCGCCGAAGCACCAGGCGAGAACCGCCTTCTGGGCGTGGATGCGGTTCTCGGCCTCGTCCCAGATCAGCGAGCGCGGGCCGTCGATGACATCGTCCGTCACCTCTTCGCCGCGGTGCGCCGGCAGGCAGTGCAGGAAGACCGCGTCGGCGTTGGCCAGACCCATCAGGGCCTCATCCACCGTATAGGGCTCGAAGGCGGCCAGACGCGCCTCATAGTCCTGATCGCCCATCGACACCCAGGTGTCGGTGACCACCACGTCGGCGCCGACCACGGCCTCGCGCGGGTCGCTGGTCAGGTGAACCTGGGCGCCGCCCTTCTCCAGATCGCGCAGGTCAGGGTGATATTCCGCCGGGCAGGCGACGTTCAGACGGAAGCCGAACTTGGCCGCCGCATGCATGAAGCTGTGGCAGACGTTGTTGCCGTCGCCGATCCAGGCGACGGTCTTGCCCTCGATCGGGCCCAGATGCTCCTCGATCGTCAGCAGGTCGGCCAGGATCTGACACGGGTGGCTGCGGTCGGTCAGGCCGTTGACCACCGGCACGGTGGAGACGCGGGCGAAGCGCTCGACGTCCTCATGGTTGTTGGCGCGGATCATCACCGCGTCGACCATGCGCGACAGGACCTTGGCCGTATCCTCGACCGGCTCGCCGCGGCCCAGCTGCATGTCCGAAGCGGTGGCGATGATGGCCGAGCCGCCCAGCTGACGAATGGCCGCGTCGAAGCTGAAACGGGTGCGCGTCGAGTTCTTCTCGAAGATCATGGCCAGGACGCGGTCCTGACCCGGCGCATCGGCGTCGGGACGCCCCTGGGGCCAGCCCTTGCGCGCCTGCTTGCGGGCGTGGGCGTCGTCCAGGATGGCGCGCAGGTCGGCGGCGTCCAGCCGGTGAATATCGAGGAAGTGACGGACCATCTCAGGTCTCCGTGGTCAGAGGCGTCAGCCGGGCCGAGGCGATCAGGCCGTCAGCTTCGTCCGGGCGAACTCGCAGGCGGTTTCAAACTTCTCGACGGCTTCACGGGCCTCTTCGAGGGTGATGTTCAGCGGCGGCAGGATGCGGACCAGGTTGTCGCCGCCGCCGGCGACCAGCAGCTTCGCCTCGTCGCGGGCCCAGCCCATGAAGTCGCGGTTGTTGGGGATCAGCTTGACCCCCACCAGCAGACCCTTGCCGCGCACCTCCACGATCACGTCGGGGAAGCGTTCGGCCAAACCGTGAAGCTGCTGCTTCAGATAGCCGGCGACCTCGTTGACGTTGGCCAGGATCGCGTCCGACGACACCTCGTCAAAGGCCGCCTGACCGACCGCCATGGCCAGGGGATTGCCGCCGAAGGTCGAGCCGTGGGCGCCGACCGTCATACCTTTGGCCGCCTCGGCCGTCGCCAGGCAGGCGCCGATGGGGAAGCCGCCGCCCAGGGCCTTGGCCACCGCCATGATGTCCGGCGTCATGCCGGCCCATTCGTGGGCCCACAGCTTGCCGGTCCGGCCCATGCCGCACTGGACCTCGTCGAAGATGATCAGGACGCCGTACTGGTCGGCCATGTCGCGCATCCAGCGCAGGTCGGCCTCCGGGGTCGAGCGGCAGCCGCCCTCGCCCTGCACCGGCTCCAGGATGATCGCCGCCGTCGTCGGGTTCTCGAACGCCGCCTTCAGCGCGTCCTTGTCGCCCCAGACCAGTTGATGGAAGCCTTCCATCTTGGGCCCGAAGCCCTCGGTGTAGCTGGGGTTGGCCGCGGCATTGATCGCGCCATAGGTGCGGCCATGGAACGAGCCGTCAAAGCCGTAGATGTCGATGCGTTCCGGCTGACCATTGGCCGAGTGGAACTTGCGCGCCGTCTTCAGCGCGCACTCGACCGCCTCGGTGCCCGAGTTGGTGAAGAAGACCACGTCCGCGAAGGACTTGGCGCACAGGGCGTCAGCCAGGGCGTCCTGGCCCGGAATCTTGAAGATGTTGGAGACGTGCCACAGCTTCTCGGCCTGATCCTTGACCGCTTGCACCAGCTTCGGATGCGCGTGGCCGAGGGCGTTGGTCGAAATGCCCGAGACGCAGTCCAGGTATTCGGTCCCGTCGGTCGACCACAGTCGGACGCCCTGGCCGCGCTCCACTTCCAGCGGCGCGCGATTGTAGACACCCATCAGATGACCGGACACAGGCAGACTCCATAAAGCGAGACGGCCCCGGCGCATCTGCGACGGGACCGCTTCAAAAAGGGTCAAGCCTTGTCCGACGAGGGGGCCAGATAGTCAACACCGCCGCCGAGGCGACCTGAAGCCTTGGCTTCCGCCAGAAGCGCGCGAAAACGATCGGCTTGCTCATCATCAAGCAGGCGTTTGGGAAGAACCGGATTGTAGGAGGGCGTGACGAGAAACACGAAGCGGTCAGACTCTTCCTGGACCGACTTTACTCCAGCCCAATCGACACGGTTGGCCTGCAGGCTGTTCTCAAATACCAGTCCCTCCCGATCGATGGCCCAACGCCAGGTCAGAGGCCCCGTCGGCGCCTTCAGCGCCGCCGCCATCCATATTCGGCGAGCCAGCCACGCCCCTCCCCACCACGCCAGAAATGACCCGACCAAGACCACATTGAACAACTGCTGCGGTAGAAACTCACCGGCAATGGCCTGGACGGCGAACCCATAGACCAGCAGGCCGCCCAGATAGGCATAGGTGTAGGGGATGCAGGCCCAACAGACCGCACCCCATCCCTTTTTAATCGGTCGCTGCTCTCGAGGCGTCGGCTTGACGTCCTCGATTACGATCACGGCGTCACCAGCTGCGCGTCCAGCTTCTGGATCAGGGCGGCGTAGGTGGCGCCGGCGGTGGCGATGGTCGCGCCCTCGACGGCTTCGATGGCGTCGTCCTTGGAGTGGATGACGCGGAAGACCTGGGGCACGAAGCCCTCGGCCAGACCATTGGCTTCCCCGCCGTTGAAGGCCAGCCACATCTGGTGGGCGCCGACCTGGTCCTGGAAGCCCAGCGACACCACCGGCGCGCCCGCCGCCGAGAAGGCGCGGTCATCCGACGGCGGATACTCAGGGAAGCCGACGCATTGCATGGCGCGTTCGGCGCACAGCTCCTGAACCGCGCGGGTGACGAAGGCCGACTGGGCTCCGTTGTTCTGGCCGTACATCATGGTGTCGCCATAGGCGGCGACGTCAGAGTTCACCACGGCGGCGACGTTGGCGATCCCATGCGCCTCGATCCACTTCTTGGCGCCGATCAGACCCAGCTCTTCCTGGTCGAAGAAGATGATGCGGACGCGGTGCGACAGGGGCTTGTCCCTGAGGATCTTGGCGGCCTCGATCAGGGCCACCACCGAGCCGGCGTTGTCGATCACGCCCTGGGACATGGTGCCGTCGCGCAGCTTCACCGCGTCATAGTGGGCCGTCAGCAGGATTTCCTTGGCGCCTTCACCGATGGTGACGACGACGTTGGAGCCCTGCATCGGCCCGGCGCGACCGCCGCCGTCAAAGGTCTCGACGGTCGGCGCGAAGCCGGCGGCGCGCAGCTGGCTGACCACGACGTTCATCCGCTCGGCGTTGGACGGCTGGACGTAGGCGGCGACCTGGGCCTTCAGCGCCTCCGCATCCTGAGCGAAAGCGGTCGTGGACAGAAGCGCGGACGCCGCGACGGCGGACGCGAGAACGGAACGAAACAGCATGAAGGACCTCCCGGAGGCCCCTCTCCCCGGAGCCGATGCTCCTGCCTAAAGGCTCAGCTCTTAAGACGCCAGCCCGAGCGGAACACCAGCCAGCAGGCCGCGCCCATCAGAACCGTCAGCACGGCGCTCATGACCACCCCGATCATCAGATTGCCCTCGGCATGGCCGATGAAGCCGGCCCGGAAGCCGTCGATCAGGTAGAAGAAGGGGTTGAAGCGGCTGATGCTGGCGAACGGCTCCGGCAGGCTGTCGATCAGGTAGAAGGTGCCTGACAGGAAGGTCATCGGCATGACCACGAAGTTCTGCACCGCCGACAGGTGGTCGAACTTCTCGGACCATAAACCCGCCAGCACCCCCGTCATCCCCATCAGCAGAGAGGCGATCAGGCCGAACCAGACGATCAGGGCGATATTGGCCAGGCCAAGCTTCGCAAACGGCAGGACGCACAGGGCCGTCACCAGCCCGACCGCCACCCCGCGCGTCGCGGCGCCCAGGGTGAAGCCGATGGTCAGTTCCAGCGGGCTGAGCGGCGGGGTCAGGAAGTCGGTGGCCGTGCCCATGATCTTGGCCTGGATCAGGCTGGACGAAGCGTTGGCGAAGGCGTTCTGCAGGATGGCCATCATGATCAGGCCCGGCGCGACAAACTCGGCGAAGGGGGTGCCGTGCAGCGGCGGCCGCGCGCCCTTCAGCGCCACCACGAAGACCAGCATATAGAGCAGGGTCGTTACGACAGGCGCCGCCACGGTCTGCGCGCCGACCTTCCAGAAGCGGCGCACCTCGCGCAGGTAAAGGGTGCGCAGACCCACCCAGTTGATCCCGTCATAGCGACGCGGCTGGGGCAGGCCCGAGGGGCGGGTGGAGGCGAGATCAGTCGTCATGGCCGCCCAGATGCGCCCGCCAAGCTGGTTTCGCAAGGCTCACGTCGTTCCTCGACGCGACCTAAAACTGAGTCAAAACGGGACATTAACCACACTACATCTGGTTTCTGTGGACAGCCGAATTGCCACATCTTGCGTGTTTTAAGGCCTGCTTTACGATTAGTAGCAGGTCGGGGCGGTGAAATCCGTTGGCGACCCAAGATATTGAATCCGAACCCCGGGAGGGTGGCCATGACCGCAGCAAGCTGGACTGAAGACCGCGTCGGCGCGTTGAAGAAGCTCTGGCTGGAAGGCCAGTCCGCCAGCCAGATCGCCAAGACCCTTGGCGGAGGCGTGACCCGCAACGCCGTGATCGGCAAGGTGCATCGCCTGGGCCTGTCGGGCCGCGCCGCGCCGTCGCAACCGGCCCGCACCACATTCCCCCGCGCCGCCACCCGTCCGCGCCCGGCGGCTCCGGCCGCTCCGGTCCAGGCCCCGTCGGCCCCGCGCCGCATCGAGGCCGCCGCCCCGCGTCCGGTCATGGCCGTCCAGCCTTCGGCCCCCGCCCCCATGCCGGAACTGCCCGGCACGGCCACGGTGATGACGCTGGGCGCCCACATGTGCAAATGGCCGATCGGCGACCCCTCGTCGCGCGAGTTTAGCTTCTGCGGCCGTCGCGCCACGGAAAACGTCTACTGCGGCGAACACGCCCGCGTCGCCTACCAGCCGCAAGTCCGCCGCGGCGCGTCCAAGGACGGCGCCACCGAGCTGGCGCGTAGCCTGCGGCGCTACATCTAAGGGCGCTAGCGCTCGCCGCGCGGCGGCTCGCTGCTTGAGCGCGCGCGAAGCGCCAGGCCGCGTCGGGTCGAAAAGGCGGAGCCTTTTGACCGCGGCCCGCAAGGAAACTGATTTCGTCCGGCTTGCCGGATGAAATCAGGGGGCTGCGGTTCATCCGGGTTGACGCAGCCCTATCGCCCTCGCCGCAAGGCGGGGGTTTTTCTTTGGCTGCCGCGCTTCGCCCTAGTTCAGCACCCGCCGCGTATCCGGCACGTCCAGACTGAAGGCCGGGATCGCCGCTTCGAACATCCGCCCGTCCACGTCGGTCATGTAGTAGGCGCCGACCATGGACCCCGAGGGCGCGCCCAACGGACAGCCCGAGGCGTAGGAATAGCTGTCGCCCGCCTCGATCACCGGCTGTTCGCCGACCACCCCCGGACCGCGCACTTCCTCGACATGGCCGTAGGCGTCGGTGATGGTCCAGCGCCGCGCCACCAGCTGCACCGGCGATCCGGTCAGGTTGACGATCTCGATCTGATAGGCCCAGACCCAGCGCCGGCCGTCGGGGTCCGACTGGGCCGCCAGATAGGAAGGACGGACGCGGACAAGGACGCCGTGCGTTTCGGCGGTATAGGCAGGAGGGGCGTGCATAGGCTATATGCCTTCCGCCGACCTCGGGGTTCAACCCGTCTGGCGCTGCGGATGTCGCATTCCGAAGCGAGACAGATGGAAAAAACCGTGTGAGACAGGACGGCATGAGCACCTTCGAGATTCCCGCCCAGCCCGGCATTCTGCCCTTCCAGGGCATCGAGGCCCTGATCGCCGTCGGCGCGATCAAGTCCGACACCCCCTTCGACCCCGATCAGGTGCAGCCGGCCAGCCTGGACCTGCGTCTGTCGAACCAGGCCTGGCGTGTGCGCGCCTCCTTCCTGCCCGGCCAGCGCAAGGTCGAGGACCGCATCAACGACGTGGAGATGCACGCCATCGACCTGTCGGGCGGCGTGGTGCTGGAAAAGGGCTGCGTCTACATCGCCCGTCTGCAGGAACGCCTCAGCCTGCCGCGCGGCCTGAACGCCCGCGCCAATCCGAAAAGCTCCACCGGCCGCGTCGACGTCTTCGTCCGCCTGCTGACCGACAAGGGCGGCAGCTTCGACGACGTCGATGAGGGCTACGACGGCCCCCT
This sequence comes from Brevundimonas sp. UBA4553, assembly GCF_002387245.1. Taxonomy (GTDB): domain Bacteria; phylum Pseudomonadota; class Alphaproteobacteria; order Caulobacterales; family Caulobacteraceae; genus Brevundimonas. The sequence continues at coordinate 102,300 of NZ_DGLD01000013.1, read as the reverse complement.
CTACCTCGAGATCGCGCCCCAGACCTTCTCCATCCTGGTCCGCCCCGGCACCCGCCTGAACCAGCTGCGCCTCAAGGCGGGCGAGCCGCCCAAGCTGGAGACCCGCAGCGTCGGCGTCGACCTGCGCGCGGGCGATCACGGCATTGTCGGCTTCCGCGGCCGTCGCCACGCGGGCGTGGTCAACATGGACCATATCGACGGCCACGACCCGCGCGACTTCTGGGAGCCGTTGACGCTGCGTCGCGGCGAGCTGCTGCTGGATCCGGGCGAGTTCTACATCCTGGCCTCGTCGGACGACGTGGAGATTCCGGTCGATCAGGCCGCCGAGATGACCCCGATCGACCCCTCGGTCGGCGAGTTCCGCGTCCACTACGCCGGCTTCTTCGACCCCGGCTTCGGCACGGACGAGGCTCACGGCGCCGGCTCGAAAGGCGTGCTGGAGGTCCGCACCCACGACACCCCCTTCCTGCTCGAGCACGGCCAGATCGTCGCCCGCCTGGTCTATGAACCGCTGACGGAACGTCCGACGCGCCTCTATGGCGAAGGCGGCAGCCACTATCAGAGCCAGGGTCTGAAGCTGTCGAAACACTTCCGCCCCTGGGGCTAATTTCCCTTCTCCCCTTGAGGGAGAAGGTGGGCGCCGCAGGCGCTCGGATGAGGAGTGTGAGCGCCGCGGTCAGATGATCGCGGCGCTTTTTCTTTTATCCGCCTAACAATAGGGGGCCCCGCCGACACCCCTCATCCGTCAGGCTTCGCCTCTTCTCCCACAAGGGAGAGAAGGATCAGCCCTCAGCCAGCAGGGCGTCCACCAGAGCCTTCGCCTCCGCGCTCGCCCAATCGGCCTCACCGGTCAGGACGGCGCGAACCCGCCCCTCACGGTCAAGCAGGATCGTCTGGGGCATGGCGCCCTTGCCGGGAAACTCGAACGGCAGCTGGAACCGGGGATCGGCGTAGTAGGTCAGCGGCGGGTGGTCGGCGATGAAGGCGCGAGCCTCGGGCACGGCCTTGTCGACGTCCATGCTGATGGTCACCACAGCCACGTCGTCGCGGCCCTGGTAGTGCGCGGCCAGAGCCGCCAGGGTCGGCATCTCGATCTTGCAGGGCGCGCACCAGGTGGCCCACAGATTGACCACCGCGACCCTGCCCTTGAAGTCGGCGAAGCGGACGTCGCGGCCCTCGGCGTCCCTGAAGACATAGTCCGGCGCCGGCGCCGGGGCGGGCGTCAGCAGCTTAGACAGCGAACCCCGGGCGTAGACCGCCAGCGAGGATGACGCGGACTCTTTGCCCCCGCCCTCGCGATTGGCGTATAGCAGCGCCACGCCGCTGATCGCGCCGATCAGCAGCACCGCCGTCGCCACGCCCGCCAAAGTCCGTTTAGAGCCGCTCATGTCCGACACGCCTTCCAGCACCCCTCAAGGTCAGTCTCTATGGGGCGGACGCTTCAGCGCCAAGCCCGCCGACATCATGCAGGCCATCAACGTCTCCATCGGCGTCGACAAACGCCTGTGGGCGCAGGACCTGGCGGGGTCGCGGGCGCATTGCCGCATGCTGGCCCAGCAGGGCATCATCGCGCAGGCGGACGCCGAGGCCATCCTGGGCGGGCTGGACGTCATCGAGGGCGAGATCACGGGCGGGACCTTCCCTTTCCGCGACGCCTATGAAGACATCCACATGAACGTCGAGGCCCGCCTGTCGGAGCTGATCGGCGAGCCCTCGGGGCGCCTGCACACGGCGCGCAGCCGCAACGATCAGGTGGCGACGGACTTCCGCCTGTGGGTGCGCGACGCCTGCGACCGCACCGTGGCGCAACTGAAGGACCTGCAGGCCGCCCTGCTGGACCGGGCGGAACAGCACGCCGGCGACCTGATGCCCGGCTTCACCCATCTGCAGACGGCCCAGCCGGTGACCTTCGGCCACCACCTGATGGCCTATGTCGAGATGTTCGGCCGCGACGCCAGCCGCTTCGCCGACGCCCGCGCCCGCATGAACGAGAACCCCCTGGGCGCCGCGGCCCTGGCCGGTTCGCCCTTCCCCATCGACCGCCACATGACCGCTGCGGCGCTCGGCTTCGACCGCCCGATGGCCAACTCGCTCGACGCCGTCTCCGACCGTGACTTCGCCCTGGAAAGCCTGGCCGCCGCCTCGATCGCGGCCGGCCACCTGTCGCGCCTGGCCGAGGAGATCGTGGTCTGGATGACGCCGATGTTCGGCTTCGCCTCCCTGCCCGACGACCTGACCACCGGCTCGTCCATCATGCCGCAGAAGCGCAACCCTGACGCCGCCGAGCTGGTCCGGGCCAAGACGGGCCGCATCAACGGCGCCCTGGTCGCCCTGACCACGGTCATGAAGGGCCTCCCTCTGGCCTATTCCAAGGACATGCAGGAGGACAAGCCGCCGGTGTTCGAGGCCTTCGACGCCCTGGACCTGGCGCTGACCGCCATGACCGCCATGGTCGCCGCCATCATCCCCAACACGCCGCGCATGGCCGCCGCCGCCGGGGCCGGCTTCTCGACCGCCACCGACCTGGCCGACTGGCTGGTCCGCGAACTGAACCTGCCCTTCCGCAAGGCCCACCATGTCACCGGCGCCGCCGTGAAGCGGGCCGAGGCGCTGGGCGTCGGTCTGGGCGATCTGCCGCTGGAAGAATTGCAGGCGCTGCATCCCGGCGTCACCAAAGCCGTGTATGATGTCCTGACGCCCGAAGCCTCCTGCGCCAGCCGCCAGAGCTTCGGCGGCACGGCGCCGGAACAGGTCCGCGCGCGCATCGCCGACTGGAGAAGCCGCCTGTGAAAAAGACCCTGATCCTCGCGGGCGCCGCCGCCCTGCTTCTGACCGGCTGCGGCCGCATGGCCGATCTGGAAGCGCCCGGCGCCGTCCAGACCGAACGCGCGCCCCGCGACCGGAACGCCAAGCCCCTGCCCGACCCGGCGACCATCAACACCTCGCCCAGCCAAAATCCGATCGACAGCGGCGCCTCGGACCCGTTCGGCCGCCCCCCGACCCGCTGATCCACCTTCCACGCTCCCGACCGGACTCCCCGCCCGTGCACCATTTCGACCTGAAGGACGGCGTTCTGCACGCCGAGGGCGTCTCGCTGGAGACTCTGGCGGCGGAGGTCGGCACCCCGACCTATGTCTATTCCTCCGCCACATTGCGCCGTCACTACGGCCTGCTGCGCGACGCCTGTGACGCCCACAAGTCTGCCTTGGGCGAGGCCCTGATCGCCTTTGCGGTCAAGGCCAACTCCAACCTGTCGGTGCTGGCCACGCTGGCGAAACTGGGCTGCGGCGCCGACACCGTGTCCGAGGGCGAGATCCGTCGCGCCCTGGCCGCGGGCGTGCCGGGCCAGCGCATCATCTTCTCCGGCGTGGGCAAGACCGACGCCGAACTGGCCTTCGCCATCGACGTCGGCGTGCGCCAGATCAACGTCGAGTCTTCGGCGGAGCTGGAACGACTGATCCTCGTGGCGGCCGGGAAGTCGGCCGCTCCGGCCATCGCCATCCGCGTCAACCCGAAGATCGGCGCCGGCGGCCACGCCAAGATCACCACCGGCGGCGCGGGCGACAAGTTCGGGGTGCCGGTCGAGGAAGCGCTGGCCCTCTACGCCCGCGCCTCCGCCTCGCCGCACGTCACGCCCGTGGGCCTGGCCTGCCACATCGGTAGCCAGATCACCGACCTGACCCCGCTGGAAAACGCCTTCCGCGTGCTTCGTGAGATGACCGAGACCCTGCGGGCGCAGGGTCACAGCGTCACCCGACTGGACCTCGGCGGCGGCCTGGGCGTGCCCTATTACGGCGACGCCGAAACCGCCTCGCCTGCCGACTATGTGGCCATGGCCGCGCGAGTGCTGGACGGTCTCAACGTCGAAGCGGCCTTCGAACCCGGTCGCCTGATGGCCGCCAACGCCGGGGTCCTGCTGAGCCGGGTCATCCAGGTCAACGAGCGGACCGACGGGCGCCGCTTCCTCGTGCTGGACGCAGCGATGAACGACCTGATGCGCCCGGCCCTCTACGACGCCTTCCACGACTTGAAGCCGGTGCGGCCGCGCGCGGGCGCCGACCGCCCCTACGACGTGGTCGGTCCCGTCTGCGAGACCGGCGACACCTTCGCCCGCGACCGCGACCTGCCGCCGCTCGAAGCCGGCGATCTGGTCGTCTTCATGAGCGCCGGCGCCTATGGCGCGGTGATGAGCGGCGAATACAACACCCGCCCCCTGGCCGCCGAGGTTCTGGTCGACGGCGACCGCCAGGCCCTCATCCGCCCGCGCCCGACCTATGAGCAAATGTTCGCCCGCGAACCGATGGCGGACTGGCTGAAGGTCTAACGTCGTCCCTTCTCCCGGTGGGAGAAGGTGGCCCGAAGGGTCGGATGAGGGTCGGCCCTAGCCTTCGGCGCAAGCCGTCGCGCCACGGCTGACGCCGACGGAGGCCGTAGCCCCTCAGCCTTTCGCCTGGCCGATCGCCTTCGGCTCTCGGAGGCTCAGCCCTCTCCCGCCGGGAGAGGGTGACGATGTCGCTAATCCAGGGCGCAGATGTCCGGCAGGCCGCGCAAGCCGCCCTTGTGATCCAGGCCGTAGCCGACAAGGAAGCGATTGGGGGCTTCCCAGCCGACGAAGTCAGGCTCAGGCGCGCGCGGCTTGGGCCAGGGCTTGCGGGCGAAGACACAGGTCAGGACTTCGGACGCCCCGGCTTCCCTGGTGATCCGAACCGCCTCGGCCAGCGACAGGCCGGTGTCGAAGACGTCGTCCAGGATCAGGACTCGCTTGCCCGCGATGGGCCGCTGATAGGGGGCGTAGATGTCGATCTTGCCCCGGCTGGTGGTCTCGTCGCCGTAAGACGCCAGCCACAGGGCGTCGAAGCGAACGTTGCGGCCTTCGCGCGAAAGGGCGCGGGTCAGGTCCGCGGCGAACCAAAGGCCGCCGGTCAGCAGGACGGCGGCCACCGTCTCGTCGTCAATGACGGGGGCGATGCGCCGCGCCAGATCGGCGACAATCGCCTCGATCTCGGCCTGGGGCAGCAGAACCGTGGGGGCGGGCGTCGGGTCAAGATCAGCCATGCCCGGCGGATACTCTCTAGGCGGGGCGGCTGTCGAGGGGTTCTGCGTCCACCGGCGTCAGATCATAGGCGGTGGCGCGACGCAGCCCTTCCTCCGGCGCGGGCGGCGGAGCCCGGCGCGACGGGCGCACCGCCGCCTGCTCGATGCGCGGCGGCGACGACGGGGACGCGGCGGCCAGTGTCTTCTTCGGCGGCATGACAAAGTCGACGCCCACGCCCGACGCCTTGCGGTCCGGATCGGGGATGACGACGGCGAAGCCCTGCACCTTGCCGGGCAGGACCGGCGCCGTCTCCAGACGCACGATGCGATGGGCCACCTCGGCCCCAGAGGCGTTCAGCAGGGCCACCCGCACCGGCGGGGCGACGACCTCGTTGTCGCGAATATTGCGCAGGGCGCCCGAGACCACGACCTTGCCGGGATCATAGGCCGCAGTCTTGGCGCCGACCGCCTCGAACTCCAGCCCGGCCAGGTTCACCGGCGCCCCGGCCAGCTTGTAGACAGCCGCAGCCTGGGGCCAGGCCTGAACGATCTGAAGCCGGAAGGCGAAGGCGGCGCCCAGCAGGGCCAGGAAGACCACCGCCAGACCCGCCCAGACCGCGCCCTGGGCGGCGGCGCGGCGCATCTTGCGCTGCTGCTCGGCCTTGGCGCGGAAGGCGCGGGGCAGCTCGGGCGCGGGAGTTTCGGCCAGGGTTTCGGGCGCTTCCTCGCGCTTGCCGAAGCCGGGCTCCGCCACAGGCGTCTCGGCGGCGGACAGCTCCAGAGGCTCGTCCTCCAGCGTAGCGCGCCAGTCGTGACCGCAGGATTTGCAGCGCACGCGACGGCCGTTCGGACCGATCGCCTCATCGGGAACAAAATAGCTGGTGGCGCAGGCGGGGCAGGTCAGTATCATGTCGGCTGACTGCGAGGCTCGACGCCCCCTCCTGTCGAGGCGCCCGCAACGCCCCGGTCCAATACGAAACCTGAATGCCAAACTCGACCCGACGCGCCGCCGACCCCGAATCCGCGCCTGACACCGTCCGCCTGCGGGGCGTGGGTTTCGGCTATGCGGACAGGCCCGACGTCCTGCGCGACGTTAACCTTAGTCTGCCGCAGGGCTCTTTCCACTTTCTTACCGGACCCTCCGGTGCGGGCAAATCCTCGCTTTTACGTCTGCTGACCCTCGCCGAACGCCCTCAGACCGGACGAATCAGCCTCTTCGGCCGCGAAGTCACCGACCTGCCGCGCGGCGGCGTGCCTGCCTTCCGGCGGCGCATGGGGGTGGTGTTCCAGGATTTCCGCCTGCTGGATCACCTTTCAGCCTTCGAGAACGCCGCCCTGCCGCTGACGCTGGCGGGTCAACGCCGGGTCGATCACGCGGCCGACGTCGCCGAAATGCTGCGCTGGGTGGGCCTGGGAGACCGAATGGACGCCCTCCCCCCGGCCCTGTCCGGCGGCGAGAAGCAGAGGCTGGCCATCGCCCGCGCCGTCATCACCCGGCCCCGTCTGATCTTGGCCGACGAGCCCACCGGCAGCGTCGACCGGGCCATGGGGGAGAAGCTGATGCGGCTGTTCCAGTCGTTGAACAAGCTGGGCGCCACCATCCTGATCGCCAGCCACGACGAGGCCCTGGCCGAACGGGTCGGGGCAGCCGTGCTGAGGCTGGAGAACGGCCATCTGCGCCAGAGCCAACCCGTGGGAGACGCCGCGTGATCCGCGCCGTGTTCCAGCGCCGGCCGGGCCTGCTGTCGCGCGAGGCCGGCGGTGAGCGCTGGCTGATGGTGGTGGTCGCGGTGCTGTGCTTCCTGGCCTCCATCACGGCTGTCGGGGCGGTGGCCGCCGACCGGGCCGCCCACGGCTGGGCGCGCCAGCTGCGCGCCGAGGCCACGGTGCAGGTGCGCCCGCGTGTAGACGAGACCGGACCCACCGCCGCCGCCCGCGCCGCCGAGACCCTGGCTGGCGTCAAGGGCGTGGCCGAGGCCGAGGCCATGGACCGCAAGGCCGCCGAAGCCCTGTTGAGGCCCTGGGTCGGAGAGGCGGCCCTGCCCGATCTGCCCCTGCCCTATCTGGTCACGGTGCGGCTGGACCCCGCGTCGCCAGCCAGCGCCCCCACGCTCAGCCGCGCCCTGGCCGAAGCCGGGCTGGACGCCACCGTCGACGACCACAGCCTGTGGCGCGGCGAGGTCGAACGCTCCGCCGGCGTCATCACGGCTCTGGCCGGCGCGGCCTTCCTGCTGATCGCGGCCGCGACGGCGGCGGTCATCGCCTACGCCACCCGCGCCGGCATGGCGGCCCAGGCCGCCGTGATCGAGACCCTGAGCCTGAACGGCGCCTCCGACGGCTATGTCGCCGGCCTGTTCCAGCGCCGTTTCGGGGGACTGGCGGCGAGCGCGGGCGCCCTGGGAGCGGGGACCGCCGCCGTGCTGCTGGCCCTGCTGCGGCTCCTTGGCGGCGAAGGCGGACTGAGCCCGGCCCTGCCGCTGGCCTTCACCGACCTGCTGATCCTGATCGCCTGCCCGGCTCTGGCCTTTGGCGTCGCCCTGCTCGCCGCCCGCTTCACGGCGCTGGCGAAGCTCGGCGCGCGTCGCTAGTTAAGCAGCATGAAGTTCCTGACGCTGATCGCCGTGGTGGCGCTGATGTGGCTGGTGGGGTTGTTCGCCTTCGCCGAGCGCGTGCGCGGCCTGACGCCGGCGCCGGAACCCGCGCGCGCGGACGCCATCGTGGCCCTGACCGGCCCCTCGGCCGAACGCGTCAACGCCGCCATCCGTCTGTTGGAGCTGGACAAGGGACGCCGGGTGCTGATCTCGGGCGTCAACCGCGACGTGCGCCGCCAGGAACTGCGCGCCCTGACGCCCGGTTCGTCCAAGCTGTTCAACTGCTGCGTCGACCTGGGCTTCGAGGCCGAGAACACGGTCGGCAACGCCCAGGAGATCGCGGCCTGGGCGCGATCCAAGCAGTATGACAGCCTGATCGTCGTCACCTCCGACTACCATATGCCGCGCAGCCTGCTGGAGATCCGGGGCGCCGCGCCGGGGGTCAAGCTGACGCCCTACGCCGTCTCGACGCCGTCTCTGGACAATACCCGCTGGTGGCGCGCAGCGGTCACCGCACGGCGGATGACGCTGGAATACATGAAGTACCTCGCGGTGCTGGGCCGCGAGGGGATGCACCGCCTGAGGGGCCACCACCCGGAACGATCGGCGCCGCAGACCCAGCCCGAGACCGCCTGAATGACCACCGTCCGATCCCTGCTCTTCGTCCTCTGGCTCTACCTGTCGATGGTGATCTTCGCCGTCGGCCTGTCGCCCGCCCTGCTGATGCCGCACGGCGCGGCCATGGGCGTCATCCGGCTTTGGTCGAAATTCGTTCTGTTCGGCCTGCGCTGGATCGCCGGGGTCAAGGTCGAGGTGCGCGGGCTGGAGCATCGCCCGGCCGGGTCCGCCCTGATCGCGGCCAAGCATCAGGGCATGCTCGACGTCATCGCCCCGTTCGCCTTCCTGGACGACGCCTGCTTCGTCATGAAGAAGGAACTGATGCCCCTGCCCTTCTTCGGCTGGTTCGCGTGGAAGACGCGGATGATCGCCGTGGACCGCTCGGCCCACTCCAAGGCGCTGAAGGACATGGTGCGTCAGGCCCGCGCGCGTCACGCCGAAGGCCGGCAGATCCTGATCTTCCCGGAGGGGACGCGTGGCGAGATCGGGGCCGCGCCCGACTACAAGCCGGGCATCGCCGCCCTGTACCGAGACCTGGACAGCCCCTGCTGGCCGGTCGCCACCAACTCGGGCGTTCACTGGCCCGCCCACGGCTTCAAGCGCTATCCCGGGACCATCGTTTTCGAGTTCCTGCCGCCCATTCCGGCGGGTCTGAAACGCGCCGAGTTCATGGCCGAGCTGGAGCGCCGGATCGAAACCGCCTCGACCGCCCTGCTGACGCCGAACCGCTGAGGCCCAGCGTCAGTCGCTGGCCGATCAACTGGCGGCGAATTCGCTGAGGGCGTCGATCACGGCGCGGTTCTGGTCTTCCGTGCCGATGGTGATGCGCAGGCAGTCGGGCAGGCCGTAACCGCCGACAGGGCGCACGATAATGCCCTTGGAATTCAGGTAGTCGTTGGCGGCTGCCGCGGTGCGCTTCTCGTCCGCAAACCGGATCAGGACGAAGTTGCCCGCCGACGGGAAGACCTCGAAGCCAAAGCCGCGAATGGCTTGGGTCATGCGCGGGCGCCAGTCCAGCACCAGATCGCGCGAGGCCTTCTGGTGCGCTTCATCCGAAAGGGCGGCGGTGGCGGCGTCGAGACCGGGCACCGAGACGTTGAACGGCAGGCGGATGCGGTCCACCGCCTGCTCGATGGCCAGCGGCGCATAGCCGAAGCCGATGCGCAGGCCGCCCAGGCCGTGGATTTTCGAGAAGGTGCGGGTGACGACGATGTTCGACGCCTCGCGGGCCAGGCCGAAGCTGGTCTCCCACTCCGGCTCGACCACGAACTCGGCATAGGCCTCGTCCACCACGAGAATGACGTGCGCCGGCAGGGCGGCGTGCAGGCGGCGAATCTCTTCACCCGCGTTCCAGCTGCCGGTCGGGTTGGACGGGTTGGAGACGTAGACGATCTTCGTCCGCTCATCGACCTGTTCAAGGATGGCCTCGACCTCGGCCTTCATGTTCGGCTCGGCGGCCAGCTTGACCTCGGCGCCGCAGGCCTTGGCCGAGATGCGATAGGCGAGGAAACCGTACTGGCCGGTGACGATATTGTCGCCCGCGCTCAGATAGGTCTGATTCAGCAGGGCGAAGACCTCGTCCGAGCCGTTGCCGAAGATCAGGCGCTCGGGCTCCAGCCCATGATGAGCGGCCACGGCCTCGCGCAGCTTGGTGGCGCGGCCGTCGGGATAGACGTGGATGTTCTTCAGGGCGGCCGCATAGGCCTCGCGCGCCTTCTCGCCCGCGCCCAGGGCGTTCTCGTTCGACGACAGCTTCATAGGCTCGGCGAAGCCCGCGATGGCGCCCTTGCCGCCCACATAGGGGGCGATGTCGAGGATGCCGGGTTTGGGGGCGGGCGCGGCGTTCGGCGCGTCGGTCATGGGCGTCGTCCTCGAAGAAGAAATCAGTAAACGGGAGCGGCGCCGATGACGCCGCTCATCTGGCCGGGGGCGTTGGTCAGCCGCCCGTCCTCGGCCTGCACATAGCCTGTCAGGACGAACAGCTTCAAGCCGCCGCCCGCCGCCAGGGGTCCGGCGATCAGCCCCGCCTCGCCCAGGGCCGCGACGATGCGAGCGTCGGAGGCGGGACTGTCGGTGACCCAAAAGGTACGGTCGTCGCCGGTCGGACCGGGGGCCTCGGTCGAGACCAGCAGAGCCCGGGGCGCGCCCGCCGCATCATCGGGCAGGACGGCGATGACCTTGAGCATGGGCAGGGCCAGCAGCTTGCCCCACCAGGGCCGCGCGCCGAGGTCGATCAGGGCCCGCCCGCCTTGCCGGGCCGTGGCCAGAGCCTGGTCTGGTTCGGCAGCCGGCCGGCCGATCAGGCCCCAGCGGTCGGCGGCCAGGGCCTGCGACAGCGGCCCGCAGGTGGCCAAGGCCGGGCCGGTAGCCGCCTCGATCCGGCCAAGCACGGCGCGCAGGGCCGGACGTTCCGAGGTCGGAATGTCGCGCAGCAGGTCCCGCAAGGCGATGGCGTCGGCGTCGACGGAACCGCGCGACCCGGCGGCGACCCGCGCCCGCGCCGCCGCAATCAAGGCGCGGTCCAGGGCCAGGCGCTCTGCATCCTCGGGCGGTGCGACCAGCATCAGAACAGCTGGGGCGCCGGGGCCAGGGCGAAGGGGCCGAGATAGGTGCGCCCGCCCTTGAAATTCAACACCAGATCGACGGCCTGCCCCTGATCGCCGTTCCCGCCTTGCGGCGTGGCGGCGGCGGCGCGGGCGGCGGCGGCGCGATCGACCGCCCCGCCCTGCTGGGCGCCGGCCAGACCGACGATGGCGGCGAGCGGCTTCTCGGCGCGCAGGAAGACCTCGCCCTCCAGACGCCCCTTATCGTCGGCCGACAGGGCCGGGCTGGACAGGAAGGTCTTGCTCTCGCCCGCGCCGAGTTCGCCCTTCATGTCGACGAAACGGCCGCCCGCAACGGTCCAGGCGGACAGCAGCCCCTGGGCGTCGGCTCCCTTCAGGGCGCTGGCCTTTTCAATCACGGCCTCGATCTGAGCGTTCAGCCGGCCTGACTGGGTCAGCCCCTCAACCGGGCCGTTGGGACGACCCTCGCCGTCGACCAGGCGGAACAGGACGTCCACGTCGTCCGTCGGCGCATTGGATCCGCTCACGTGCGGACGCATGTAGAATTGAACCAGACCCGCCTTCGACAGGGGGAAGGGCTCGGCGTCGGGAAGGGCGGTGAAGACCGGCTTGGCCAGCTCGACGACCACATTGGGCCAGCGCTGGGTCAGGCCGTGCAGGCTCATGCGGATCGTATCGGCGCGCACCGCCACCTTACCCTTGGCCCCGCGCGTCAGAACCATCCCGTCCGGCGCGACGATGACCCACCGGGTCGGGTTGTAGGCATTGGCCTCCGCCACGATTTCGGGCGCGGCGACCGCATGACCCGAGGGCGCGACGACGTCGACATGCTTCATCGCCACCCGCGCCCGCAACGGCCAGCCGGTCGTGCTGACCCCCGCATGCTTCACGGTCCAGCCCGATTGCTCCAGTCGGGCGATGCGGCCCTCCAGCTTCTTCTCGATCTGCTGGGTCAGGACGAACCACCAGCCGGTCCACAGGGCCAGGCCGACGAAGACAAGGGCGAAGGGGATGATCAGTCCCTTGCGGCTGTGGCGGACAGGTTCAGCGTGGGCTTCGGTCATGGGCGGGGTTTAGCAGGCCGCGCGGCTGCTGACACGCCCTGTCAGCAGGAACAGGCCAGGCTGTCGCCCGTTCGAATCGCGCGCCGACAGGAGACAAGGCCCATGGAAACCCAACAGCTTCATCGCGGTCGGCTGATCGACCATCTGCAACTGGTGACGCCCGACCTGGAGGCCAGCCGCCGCTTCTACGGCGCGGTGCTGGAGGCGCTGGGCGTGCCGATCGGCGGCGAGGCCGAACGCTTCTTCTGGGCCGACGAACTGTTCGTCTCGGCGGTCGACAGCATAGCCGCGGCGGGCCGTCCGACCGGGCGCTGCCACCTGGCGTTTCAGGCCAAGGACCGCGCCATGGTCGAAGCCTTCCACAAGGCGGGCCTTGAGGCAGGCGGAACCGATAACGGGGCCCCGGGGGAGCGACCCTATCACCCCGGCTACTACGCCGCCTTCCTGCTGGATCCTGACGGCAACAACATCGAGGCGGTCTTCCACGGCGAGGCGGAGCGCTCAGCCGACAGCGTGGTGGTGACGTTTGAAGGGTGAGGGCTCAGGCTAGGCCGTCAGGTCGGCCAGTTTTGCGTTGGTGGCCCGCGCCGCCTCGTCCGGCGTCATGCCCAGCAGCAGGCCGCGCTGACCGCCGTTGATCAGTATGCGGTCGAACAGGACGGCCGTCTCGTCCATCACCGTCGGCACGGCCTTCCGCTGTCCGAAGGGGCTGACGCCGCCAACCTTGTAGCCGGTCAGGCGTTCGGCGTCGGCGGGCTTCATCATCTGGGCCGACTTGCCCCCGATGGCCGCCGCCAGCTTCTTCATGCTGACCTCGCAGTCGGACGGCACGATGACGCAGGCGGCTTTGCCGTCCACCAGGGTCATCAGGGTCTTGAACACCTGTTCCGGCGCCCAGCCCAGAGCCTCGGCCGCCTGCAGGCCCACGCGCGGAGCGGCGGGATCATAGTCGTAGGGGAAGAGCTCGAACGCGACGCCGGTCTTGCTTAGGGCCACGGTCGCGGGGGTGGTCTTGGACATCAGCTCGTCTCGGGGTTCAGGAAGCTCTTCGTCAGCTCCACCGCCTCGGCCAGACCCATGCGCTGGACCTCGGTTCCGGGGGGCAGGCCGGCGAACAGCCGGGTCGGACAGGCGGCGTCGAGCATCAGGAAGACCCCCCTGTCATCGGCGCGGCGGATCAGACGGCCAAAGGCCTGGGCGATGCGGCCTCGCGCCAGGGCGTCGTCATAGGTCTTGCCGCCGAAGCGTTCGCGTCGCGCCTTGTGCAGCAGGTCAGGGCGCGGCCAGGGCACGCGGTCGAAGGCCAGAACCCGCAGGGACCGGCCCGGCACGTCCACTCCGTCGCGCACGGCGTCGGTGCCGAGCAGGCAGCTGTCCTGTTCGGCCCGGAAGACGTCCACCAGGGCCCCCACCTCCAGCGGATCGACGTGCTGGGCGTAGAGGGGGACGCCCGCCTTGGCGAGATCCGGCCCCAACCGCTCGTAGACGGTCTTCAGCCGCCGGATGGCGGTGAACAGGCCAAGGCCTCCGCCGCCCGCCGCCAGAAACAGCTCGCGCATGGCCGCCGCGATCTGGCGCGGGTCGTCCTTCATCAGGTCGTTGACGACGATGATGCGGCTGTTGGCGGCGTAGTCGAAGGGGCTGTCCACCTTCAGCGTCCGCGCCGGTTCGATCAGGCGGGCCGCGCCGGTGCGCATCCGGGCCAGCTGGAACGGGTCCTCGGCCGCCGGGTCCGACAGGGTGGCCGAAGTCACCAGCACGCCGTGGGCGGGCATGACGACGGCGGCCTCCAGCGGCACCGTCGGGTCGATCCAGTGGCGGCGCAAGGCCACGTCGTGGATGCGGCCGAAAGCGGCCTCGGCGCTGAGCCAGTCGACGAAATCAGGATCAGGCTCGTCGCCACCCTCCTCCAGAGCCGCCAGCATGGAGCGCCAGCCCGGCAGGGTCATGCGCGCCCGCCGGTCCATGCCGCGCAGCGCGCCTTCGATGCGGGCGCGAGCCGACGGGTCGAGCTCGGCCGCCTCCTCGTCGAGGATGTCCTCGAGGTGACGCGACAGGGCCAGAAGCGGCGCCTCGACGGCGGCGATGGCGCGAGCAGCGGCGCGGGCGGCCTCCAGCACCGGCTCGGTCGCGGGGCGCAGGGCGCATTCCATGCCGAACTCGGTCCCGCCGCTCTCCTGGGTGCGGGCGCGCAGTTGCTCCAGGGCGGCGACCAGGAAGGCCTCGATCGGACCGATGGGATTGATCTCGCCCGACGCCGGAGCGATGCGGCCCGACACCCCCTCGCCCGGCAGGGCGGCGGCGGCGATCATGGCGTCCTTCAGGGCCTTGGCGGCAGCCTCGTTGTCGGCGCACAGATCGCCGAGTCTTTGCTCCAGCCCGCGCCCGCGACGGCCGCGCCCCTCGGGCCCTCTGATCCAGCGGCGCAGTTCGGCGGCTTCCTGACCCGACAGGGCGGCGGAGAAGGCGCTGTCGGCGGCGTCGAACAGGTGGTGGCCCTCGTCGAAGACGATGCGTTTCAGCGCCGCCGTCTCGCCGTCCTGCTTCAGGCCGCGCGCGGAGCGGGCGCCGTCGAAGGCAGCCTGGGTCATGACGAGGGCGTGGTTGGCCACGACCAGATCGGCCCGGCGGCTGGCGCGGATGGTCTTCTCGACAAAGCAGAGGCGGTAGTGCGGACAGGCGGCGTGGACGCATTCGCCGCGCCGGTCGACCAGATTGGCCGGGCTGGCCTGATGGCTGGGCGCGGTCGCATAGAGGCCAGGAAGCCAGCCGGGATAGTCGCCGCCGGTCATGTCGCCGTCGCGGCTGTGCGCCGCCCAGCGCGAGGCAAGCCCCATGCCGATCAGGTCGCCGTTTCCCAGCTGGGCCGCCTGCATCATGTCCTGCAGGTTCAGGAGGCAGAGGTAGTTTTCACGGCCTTTTCGCACCACTGTCTTCTTGCGACGCTCGGCCTCGTCGGGCCACAGGGCGCGGCTTTCGCGATCGATCTGGCGTTGCAGGGCGCGGGTATAGGTCGAGACCCAGGCCGCCCCCGAATTGCGCTCGGCCCACAGGCTGGCAGGGGCCAGGTAGCCCAGGGTCTTGCCGGTGCCGGTGCCCGCCTCGGCCAGCAGGACGCGCGGGCGGCCCTCCTCGTTGCGCGGCGAAAAGGCGTAGGCGGCCTCTGCGGCGTAGTCGGACTGGGCCGGACGGGTCTCGTCCAGACCCGAGGCCTGCAGCAGCTTGTCCAGACGGATGCGGGCGCTCTCGCTGTCGACCGGGGCGGACCCGGCCTCGCCGCGCGGGGCCTCGTCCTCCCACTCCTGAAGGCGGGACCAGACGTCCAGACCGGAGCCGCGTTCGCGACGGTCGCGCAGGGGTCCGGCCTGAAGCGCCGCCAGCACGCGCGAGCCCCAGGACCAGCCCGCCCGGTCCAGCGTCCCGGCCAGGGTGTAAGCGTCCTCGCGCCCCGGATAGGTCGGGTCAGTCAGTTCGTTCAGCAGATCGGCGGCGGCGTCGCGCAAAGCTTGCGCCTGAGCCTCGGCCCCCTTGGGTTCGGAGCGGCCCAGCGCCAGGGCCAGGCCCGACGGCGAGGGCGCGCAGAACCTGGCGGGCCGCACGAAGGCGTAGAGCTCCAGCACGTCCAGCATCTCGGTCGAGCGCTGAGGGGGACTGAGGCCCAGACGGCGCGCGGTCAGGCTGGCGTGAGCGACCATGACAGCGCCGCCCAGAAAGACGCCTTCAGCTGCGCCGCGACCGATCTTCTTGGCGCCCGCCGCGTCGCACACCGCGCCGGCGCCCGGCGGCGTGGCCAGGGCGGGCGGCAGGTCCGCCACGAACGCGGGCGCGAGCTTGACGGCGGGAGGGGCGGAGACGTCGGTCACCCCCGATCCATAGCGCCCCCCGTCGCGAAACGGAACGGGAACGTTCATCCCCCTCGCCAGCCACTGAAAACACGATAGGCTTCCCGCAAACGGAGGACCGCCCATGCAGACCCGGCGCATCGCCACCGACGGCCTGACGCAACAGGTGCTCGAGGCCGGAGAAGGGCCGCTGGTCCTGCTGCTCCACGGCTTTCCCGAGTTGGGGATCAGCTGGCGGGCGCAGGTGCAGGCCCTGGCGGAGGCCGGTTTCCACGCTGTCGCACCCGACATGCGCGGCTATGGCGGGACGGACAAGCCAGCCGATCTGGAGGACCACACCATCCTGCATCTGGTCGGGGACATGGTCGACCTGGTCCGGGCGCTGGGCGAGGAGCAGGCCGTGGTCATCGGCCATGACTGGGGTTCGGCCGTCGCCTGGCACAGCGCCCTGCTACGGCCCGACGTCTTCCGCGCCGTGGCTGGTCTGTCGGTGCCCTTCCAGCCGCGCCGTCCCAAGGGGCCGCCGACCGCGGCGATGGCGGCGATCACCAGGCGGGCGGGTCTGGGCGACCTCTACATCAACCGCTTCCAGTCGCCGGAAGCCCACGTCGAACTGGACGCCGATCCGGCGACCGCGCTGAGGAAGATGTTCTGGGCCTACGACGGCGCCACCGCCGAGGCGGATCAGTCGACCGGCTTCATGCCCGACGGCGTGTCTCTTCTGGACAGCATTGCCGATCAGGCGACCCTGCCGCCGTGGATGAGCGAAGCGCACTTCAGTGAATACGTCGCCGCCTTCACCGCCTCAGGCTTCAAGGGACCGCTGGACTGGTATCGCTGCCTCGACCGCAACTGGGCCCTGACCGCCTTCCTGCAGGGCCAGAAGATCGTTCAGCCCGCCCTCTTCATGGTCGGCGACCGCGATCCCGTCCGCCACTACGCCGGTCCGCACGAGGCGGCGCAAAAGGACTGGCTGACGGACTTGCGCGGCCAGGTGGTCCTGCCCGGCGCCGGCCACTGGCTGCAGCAGGAACGGGCGGATGAGGTCAGCGTGGCGCTCGTGGAGTTTCTGCGGAGGCTCGATTGAATCAGGTCGGCTAGCCCAGGTCGGGAATGTCCTGCAGCGCCTTGAGCCAACCCACCATGATTTCATGTCGAATGGGTCCGTCCGACAGGGAGACGTCCCGCGGCGGCGACAGCGGTTCGACTTCGGACGGGGAATAGCCGAAGCGCGCCCGGAACTGGCGGCTGAAATGCGAGGGCGAGGCGAAGCCGTAGGCATAGGCGATGTCGGCGATGGTGGGCGCCGCTCCGCTTCTCCGCCGCAAGGCGCGACGGGCGTGGTGCAGGCGTCGGTCCTGAATATAGCGGTTGACTCCGCCATCCTCGTCAAAGGCGCGATAGAGGGAGGCCCGCGACACGCCCGCCGCCTTGGCCACGGCGTCGTTGGTGACCCCGGCCTCGCCCGCCGCCAGACGGCTTTCGATGAAGCCCTTGGCCTGACGCCGGACCGAGCGCTGCAGGGCGGCGACATCGGCAGGCGCCAGCGACACCTCGAACCCAGTCATTCGCGCGGCGACCAGCAAAAGCGCCTGGATCCCCGCCTCGACCTCATCATCCGTCAGGCTGGCGGACAGTTCATCCAGACTGGTCAGGTGCGCGGTCAGAAGCCGGGCGCCCGGCGCCTCCGGGGGAATAACCGCGCCATGGGCCTCCCGCGACAATAGGCAGGCCGGCGCGACGCTTCGCGACACGATCAGGGTCGTGACATCCACGCGGTCCAGCCGCGACGCCACCGGCCGTGACAGGTCGCGCAACTGCACCGCGCCCGGAGCCGCGCGGACCGAACGACCGTCCGCATCCCCCACCACGGCGGCCCGATTGACCAGAAGATTGAGCCCGTCCACGTCCGATCGACGCAGCGTCGCAGGACTTCGCGCCAGGGTCTGACGCACCGAACGACCATGCCCCACGGCGCCGACGTCGGTCAGGGTGGTCCGGCTGTGATTATAGAAGTTCAGACGATCATGGTCGCTGACGCCCGACACCTCATAGAGGTCGGCCATGCCGTAAACATAGCGCTCGAACGCGTCGGGCGTCGTCTGGGACGTCACCTCCCAGGAGATCGAACGCGAGGACATTGGACGCTGCTTACTCCGAAAACCTGCAGTTCTCGGCATCCTAGCGCATGGGGCCGAGCCTGCGGAGCCCCTTCGAGGATCGACGCCGGCCACGCTGGCCTGAGCGTCCCAGATTCAGAGACTTCCAGACATTCACAGCTGCCCGCCGCCGCCCTACTCAGTGGCGACGCTTTCCGCGTTCGGGGCAGCGAGCATGAGTATGATCAACCATTTCCGCATCGCCGCGCTGGCGATGGCGCTGACCCTGCCGCCGATGACGGCGATGGCGAGCAGCCTGATCGACATCCACGCCTCGCGGAAATCCGCTGAATCCAGCCCTGTCGCCGTCCGCAGGGATGTCTTTCCCGGCGCCATCCACTGGGCCCTGCTCGCCGCAGGGGTCGCCTTTGTCGGGGTGTCTATCTACATCCAGCGTCGCCGCGGCTTCGACTTCGACTAGACGGGATCGGTCGGCTTGGGCTCCACGGGCGCGGGCGCGCGGGCGGCCTGGGCAGGCTCGTCCGGCAGAGGGATGAACTCCAGGGCGTCCTCGGCCGGCAGGCTCATGCGGCCGGTCTTCCAGTCGGCCTTGGCCTGGTCCAGACGATCCTGGGTCGAGGCGACGAAATTCCACCAGATCAGGCGCTCGCCGACCGGCTCCCCGCCCAGGGCCATGACGCTGGACGGCTGCACGGCCGTGACGGTCGGCTCCGCGTTGGCCGACAGGATCACCATCTGGCCCTCGTGGAAGATGCGGCCATCGACCTCGATCGCGCCCTTGGCCACGAACAGCGAGCGTTCGCTGTAGCCGCCCTTGGACTTCGGCGGCGGCGGCGCGGCGCGCATGCCCTCGGCCATTTCCCAGTGTATGTAGAAGAGCGGGGATTCGACCGGGGTGCCCGCCTTCTCCCCGAAGGCCTCGCCCGCCACCAGGCGCGCGAACAGGCCGTTGTTCTCATAGGTGGGCTGGGCGTCCTCGCCCAGGTGGGTGAAGGAAGGAGCGATTTCTTCCTTCTCCAGCGGCAGGGCGACCCAGGCCTGCATGCCGTGCATCTTGCCGCCTTGCGCCTTCTTCAGCGGGTCGGTGCGTTCGGAGTGAACGATGCCGGACCCGGCCGTCATCCAGTTCACCTCTCCGGGACGGATGGGCTGGGTGTAGCCCAGATTGTCCCGGTGCATGATCTCGCCCTCGAACAGATAGGTCAGGGTCGACAGGCCGATGTGGGGGTGCGGCCGTACGTTTATGGCGTCAGCCCCCGGCGCGAACTCGGCCGGCCCCATCTGGTCCAGAAAGATGAAGGGGCCGACCATCCGATGCGAATGGAAGGGCAGGACGCGCCCGACCTCGAACCCGCCCAGGTCCTTCCTGCGCGCGTCGATCACCAGTTCGATCATGCCGGCCTCCCTCTGTCTTCCAGTCGTCTAGCTGACGTGGGGCGTGATGATGCCCAGCGGCAGGGTGGTCACGTTCTTCACGCCGCGGGTGACGATGTGCGAGGCGCAGTCGGAGACGATGCCCAAGGTCAGCAGCTTGTCGCGCAGGAACTGGTCAAAGGCGTGCATGTCCGAGGTGATGATGCGCAGGACATAGTCCTCGCGGCCCGTGATGGTGGCGCACTGCACCACTTCCGGCCAGTTGGCGACGGCGGCTTCGAAGATGTCGAGGTTCTCGCGCGAGGGCAGGCTCAGCTTGACGATGGCGTAGACTTCGAAGTCCAGACCCAGAAGACCGGCGTCCAGAAGCGTGACCCGCTTGCGTATCAGGCCGCTATCCTCCAGTCTCTTGATCCGGCGCCAGCACGGCGAGGCCGAGAGGCCGACGCGATCGGCGACCTCGGCGACCGACAGTCCCGCGTCCTGTTGCAGGATATCGAGGATGCGGGCGTCGATAGGATCAAGTTCGTCAGCCAAAGGCGTTTCTCCAAAAGGGGATTTCACGCAATAAAATACCCCAAATGACCATTTGGCAAGGGTATTTTTAGGAAGGCCAATAGAGACGCGCCATGCTATGCCCTCTTCATAGAGGAAACGCGGTCGGATTAACCGGACGGGACGCATGATGAAGAATACGCCCACGCTGTCGCTGCGCGTGCCGGAACCCTCGGGCCGGCCCGGCGACGCCCCTGATTTCAGTCACTTGCAGTTCGATCCCGCCGGCGCCGTAGCCCGGCCCGAGGTGTCGACCGCTCCCTATGAGATGCGCGATCACGCCTTCCGTCTGGTCCGCGTGCTGGACGATGAAGGCCAGGCCGTCGGCCCGTGGGATCCCAAGCTGGACCCCGAGACCATGCGTCGCGGCCTGAAGGCCATGATCCTGACGCGCGCCTTCGACGAGCGGATGCACCGCGCCCACCGTCAGGGCAAGACCAGCTTCTACATGAAGTGCACCGGCGAAGAGGCCATCGCGGTGGCCCAGGGCATGATCCTGAGCCGCGAGGACATGGGCTTCCCCACCTATCGCCAGCAGGGGCTTCTGATCGCACGCGGCTATCCGCTGGCGAGCATGATGAACCAGATCTATTCCAACGCCGAAGACCCGATCAAAGGCCGCCAGCTGCCGATCATGTATTCGGCCAAGGACTATGGCTTCTTCACCATCTCGGGCAATCTGGGCACCCAGGTTCCCCAGGCCGTGGGCTGGGCCATGGCCAGCGCCTACAAGGGCGACGACAAGATCGCCATCAGCTGGATCGGCGACGGCGCCACGGCGGAAGGCGACTTCCACAACGCCCTGACCTTCGCCGCCGTCTATCGCGCCCCGGTCATCCTGAACGTGGTCAACAACCAGTGGGCCATCTCGTCCTTCATGGGCATCGCGGGCGGTCTGGAAACCACCTTCGCGGCCAAGGCCATCGGCTACGGCCTGCCGGCCCTGCGCGTCGACGGCAACGACTTCCTGGCCGTATGGGCCGCGACCCAGTGGGCCGAGGAGCGTGCGCGCACCAACCAGGGCGCCACCGTGATCGAGCTGTTCACCTATCGCGGCGCCCCGCACTCGACGTCTGACGACCCCAGCCGCTATCGCCCCGGCGACGAGCATGAGAAGTGGCCGCTGGGCGATCCGATCGAGCGCCTGAAGCAGCACCTCATCGTCCTGGGCGAATGGTCCGACGAGCAGCAGGCGGAGGCCGAGAAGGACGCCGTCGAGCAGGTCCGCGCCGCCGGCAAGGAATCCGAAGCCATCGGCACGCTGGGCCAGTCGCGCCCCAGTGTGAAGACCATGTTCGAGGAGGTCTATGCGACCGAGGACTGGCGCCTGATCGAACAGCGCCGCGAGGTCGGAGTCTGACCATGACCGAGCAAACCTTCACCGACGCCGACCGCAACGACGGCCTCGAACCCGACATGGTCGATCAGAACAACGCCCCGAAGTCGGCGGCTCCGACCTCAGGCGTCCAGCCGATGAACATGATCCAGGCCCTGAACTCGGCCATCGACACCAAGATGGCCGAGGACCCGAACGTCCTGTCGTTCGGCGAGGACGCGGGCTATTTCGGCGGCGTCTTCCGCGTCACCGACCAGCTGCAACAGAAGCACGGCCTGACCCGCAGCTTCGACGCTCCGATTTCGGAATGCGGCATCGTCGCCGCCGCCATCGGCATGGGCGCCTATGGCCTGCGTCCGGTCGTCGAGATCCAGTTCGCCGACTACATCTATCCGGCCTATGATCAGATCGTCTCGGAAGCGGCCAAGATGCGCTACCGCTCGGGCGGTCAGTTCACCTCGCCGATCACCATCCGCAGCCCCTACGGCGGCGGCATCTTCGGCGGCCAGACGCACAGCCAGTCTCCGGAAAGCCTGTTCACCCACATCGCGGGTCTGAAGGTCGTCATCCCAAGCAACCCCTATGACGCCAAGGGCCTGCTGACCGCCGCCATCGAGGACGACGATCCGGTGGTCTTCTTCGAGCCCAAGCGTCTCTACAACGGCCCCTTCGACGGCTGGCACGAGAAGCCGGTTTCGCCGTGGAAGACCCAGGAGCTCGCTCAGGTCCCCACCGAGAAGTACGCCCTGCCCATCGGCAAGGCCCGCGTCATGCGCGAAGGCAACGACGTCACCATCCTGGCATACGGCACCATGGTCTGGGTCGCCCTGGCCGGCGCGGAACACGCCGGCGTGGACGCCGAGGTCATCGACTTGCGGACGCTCGTGCCGCTGGACATCGAGACCATTGAGGCCTCGGTCAAGAAGACCGGCCGCTGCGTCATCGTGCACGAGGCGCCGAAGACCTCGGGCTTCGGCGGCGAGCTGTCGGCCCTGGTTCAGGAACGCTGCTTCTATCATCTGGAAGCCCCCATCGCGCGCGTGACCGGCTGGGACACCCCCTACCCGCACGCCTTCGAGTGGGAATACTTCCCCGGCCCTCAACGCGTGGCCGACGCCCTGAAAGCCGTCATGTCGGGAGGCCGTTAAGATGGGTCGCTTCGTCTTCAAACTGCCCGACGTGGGCGAAGGCACCGCTGAGGCCGAACTGGTCGCCTGGCACGTCGCGGTCGGCGACATGGTCGAGGAAGACCAGATCGTCGCTGACGTCATGACCGACAAGGCCACGGTGGAGATCACCGCCCCGGTCAGCGGCAAGGTTCTGGCCATCCACGGCCAGGCCGGCGAGATGGTGCCGGTGCGCGGCCCCTTGGTCGAGTTCGAGGTCGAGGGCGCCGGCAACGCGTCCGACGCCGAACCGACCCCGGCTCCTGTCGCCAAGCCCGAGCCCGCCCCGGTCGCCGTCGAGGCGCCGAAGGTCGAGGCCGCCCCGGTCAGCGCCCCGGCGGCTGCCGCCGGCGCCAACTACGTCTTCAAGCTGCCCGACGTGGGCGAAGGCACCGCCGAGGCCGAGTTGGTCGGCTGGCACGTCAAGGTCGGCGACACGGTCGAGGAAGACCAGATCCTCGCCGACATCATGACCGACAAGGCCACCGTCGAGATCACCAGCCCGATCAACGGCGTGGTGGTCGCCCTGCACGGCGAGACGGGCCAACAGGTCCCCGTCGGCGGGCCCCTGGTCAGCTTCAAGGTCGAGGGCAAGGGCAATGTCGCCGCCGCTCCGGCTGCGGCCACGGCTCCCGTCGCCGCCAAGGCCGAGAAGGCCGCGCCTGCTCCGGTCGCCAAGGCCGCTCCGGCCGCGCCCAAGGCTGACGCCAAACCCGTGCCGGCCCTGACCGGCCGCCAGCCAGGCGAGCGTCCGCTGGCCTCGCCCGCCGTACGCAACCGCGCCCGCGATCTGGGCGTCGACCTGGTCTTCGTGCCGGGCAGCGGCCCCGCCGGTCGCATCGAGCACGCCGACCTGGACGCCTTCGTCGCGCGCGGCGGTTCGCTGCCCGCCGCGACCGGCGGCACGGCCTCCTCGACCTACGTCCGCGCCGAGGGCGCCACCGAGACCAAGATCATCGGCCTGCGCCGCAAGATCGCGGAGAAGATGGCCGAGAGCGTACGTCGCATCCCGCACATCACCTATGTCGAGGAAATCGACATGACGGCGGTGGAAGAGCTGCGCGCCCACCTGAACGCGACCAGGGCCAAGGACCAGCCCAAGCTGAACGTCCTGCCCTTCATCGCCCGCGCCATCGTCGTGGCCCTGCGCGATCAGCCACAGATCAACGCCACCTATGACGACGAGGCCGGCGTCCTGACCCAGCACGCCCCGGTCCATCTGGGCATCGCCGCCCAGACGCCGAACGGCCTGATGGTGCCGGTCGTCCGCCACGCCGAGGCGCTGGACCCCTACGCCACCGCCCTGGAAATCGCCCGCGTCTCGGGCGCGGCCAAGGACGGCTCGGCCAAGCGCGAGGATCTGTCCGGCTCGACCATCACCATCACTTCGCTGGGGACGCTGGGCGGCGTGGTGCACACCCCCATCATCAACCACCCCGAGGTCGCCATCGTCGGTCCGAACAAGATCGCCGAACGCGTGGTGGTCAAGGACGGCCAGATGGTCGTGCGCAAGATGATGAACCTCAGCTCCAGCTTCGATCACCGCATCGTCGACGGCCATGACGCGGCGGTCTTCGTCCAGCGGATCAAGGGCCTGCTGGAGAACCCGGCTACACTCTGGATGAACTGATCAAACTCAACCCCTTCCGCTCATCCCCGCGGAGGCGGGGACCCAGGCTTTAGCTTCGGACCCCGCCCTTGGCCTTCTTCACCTACATCATGGCCAGCCGACGGAATGAGACGCTCGATACGGGCTCGACGGACGACCTCGGTCTGCGCGTCTCGCAACACTGGGAAGGGGCGGGATCGAAGTTCACAGCCGAGCACGGCGTAGAACGGCTGGTCTGGTTCGAGGCCCATGAAACCCGCGAGGCGGCGTTTCGACGGGAGCGGCAGATCAAGAAGTGGAACCGTCAGTGGAAACTGCGGCTGATTGAAGAAATGAACCCCGGCTGGCGCGATCTCGTCGAGACTTTGAGCGCCTAGCCAAAAACCTGGGTCCCCGCCTCCGCGGGGATGAGCGGAAGGAGGAAGCAGCAGATGAAGACTGGCGCTCTGATCATCGCCGCCATGCTCGCGACACTCAGTGCCGCGCCCGCTCTCGCCTGCACTCCAGCGCCAGGGGATCAGGTAGCGGCGCGGACGCGGGACCTTCGCGCGGTCACTAGCGTATATGAAGCGCTGGTCGAGAACGTCGTGCTGCACGATCAGTACGGGGACAATCTCGACTTCACCATCAAACCTGCCACGGCGATCTGGGGCCCTAAGCCTCATGAGCCTTTCCGACTGTCGTTTGAGGCAGGGGCTTGCACCAACTGGTTCTTCCTCATGGACGATCAGTCCGATAGTCCGCCTCGCAACGGATCAAAGGTCATCGTTATGGCGAACCCCGACGGTCTGGCAGACAATCGTTGGCTCTACATTTTGAGGGCTGACGCAGACTACATCGACAGCTTCATGAGCGATTGGCGAGCGGCGAGAGCCGGTCAACCTCTATCGAGACCCTAAATGACCCAGACCCTGAAAACCAAAGTCCTGATCATCGGCGCCGGCACCGGCGGCTATGTGGCGGGCATCCGTTGCGGCCAGCTGGGCCTGGACACCGTGCTGGTGGACGGCGGCGACGGCCTGGGGGGGACCTGCCTGAACGTCGGCTGCATTCCGTCCAAGGCCATCATCCACGCCGCGGGCAAGTATGAGACGGTGCTGAAAGCCGCCGGCGACGGCACGCTCGGCATCACGGCGTCGGCCCCGGCCATCGACCTGTCCAAGACGGTCGCATGGAAGGACGGCATCGTCAGGAAGCTGAACGCCGGCGTCGCCGCCCTGCTGAAGAAGGCCAAGGTCAAGGTCATCAAGGGCTGGGCCGAGTTCACCGACGCCAAGACCTGCCGCGTCGAGACCGCCGACGGCCCCATCCTCATCACCGCCGAACACGTCATCCTGGCCACGGGCTCGGAGCCGGTCGAACTGCCCTTCCTGCCGTTCGGCGGCGACGTCATCTCCTCGACCGAAGCGCTGAGCCTGCCCGACGTGCCGAAGAAGCTGGTCGTCGTCGGCGGCGGCTATATCGGCCTGGAACTGGGCATCGCCTTCCGCAAACTGGGCGCCGAAGTCGCCATCGTCGAGATGGCCGACCGCCTGCTGCCCCTCTACGACAAGGCCCTGACCGACCCGGTGCAGAAGTGGCTCGAGAAGCACGGCGTCGAGCTGTTCCTCGGCGCTCGCGCAGGCGGCTTCGGCGACGGAAAGCTGAACGTCACCGACAAGGACGGCAATCCGATGCAGCTGGACGCCGACAAGGTGCTGGTCACCGTCGGCCGTCGTCCGCGCACCCAGGGCTGGGGTCTGGAGACCATGGGCGTCGCCATGGACGGCCCGTTCGTGAAGATCGACAACCGCTGCGCCACCAGCATGAAGAACGTCTGGGCCGTCGGCGACCTGACCGGCGAACCCATGCTGGCGCACAAGGGCTCGGCCCAGGGCGAGGTGGTCGCCGAGATCATCGCGGGCCATGACCGCGTCTTCGATCCCGTCACCATCGCCGCCGTCTGCTTCACCGAGCCGGAAATCGTCTCGGCGGGCCTCGGTCCGCAGGACGTCGAGGGCCGCGACGACGTGATCCAGTCCGTCTTCCCCTTCGCCGCCATCGGCCGCGCCCTGGCCATCGAGGCCGGCGAGGACGGCGGCTTCGTCCGCGTCATCGCCTCCAAGGCCGACCACCGCATTCTCGGCATCCAGGCCGTCGGCCAGCACGTCTCCGAGATGTCCAACAGCTTCGCCCAGATGCTGGAAATGGGCGCGGTGCTGGAAGACGTAGCGGGGACCATCCACGTCCACCCGACGCTCGGCGAAGCCTTCCACGAGGCCAGCCTGCGCGCGCTGGGCCACGCCATTCATATCTAAGCTTACGACTGCCTTCCTTCTCCCCTTGCGGGAGAAGGTGGCCGAGCGGAGCGAGGTCGGATGAGGGGCCTCTCAACCGCCAGCGAAACCCCTCATCCGTCAGCCTTCGGCTGCCACCTTCTCCCGCAAGGGGAGAAGGAACCGGCCTCGCTTGCCCGAAGCGGCCGACCGCGCGACCCTCCCGCAACCTGGGAGGCTTCGATGAGCGCCGAGACCCACTACCTGGCCGTCTTCACCAGCGACAAGACCGGCCCCAAATGGCGAGCCTGGCGCGCCATGAGCGAGGCCCAGCAGGCCGAGACGGCCCGCATAGGCGTGGCCGCCGTCGCCGCCTGGGAAGAGGCCCACCGCGACTCCATCGTCTATCAGGGCGGCCCGCTGGGCCCGACCAGGCGCATCGGCGACGACAGCGCCGTAACCGACATGGTCAACCTGCTGACCGTCTTCATGGTGGTCCGCGCCGACAGCCACGAGGCGGCGACCCGCCTGTTCAAGGACCACCCGCACATGAGCATCTTCGTCTGCGACGGGGTGGAGGTGATGCCGGTTCTGGGGTGAGGCTCAGTCCGCGTCTGGCTGCGGCCTCCAGTCGGGGTCAGGGAACCAGTCGGCGGCGAGGTCGCGCCAGTCCGGGTTATCCTGCTCGATCAGGGCCAGCTTCCAGTCGCGCAGCCACTTCTTGATGCGCCGCTCGCGCCGGATCGCCTCAAGCATCAGGGCGTGTTGCTCGAACCAGACCAGACGGGTGCAGTCGTTCTCGTCGGTGAAGCCGGGAAAAGCGCGCGCCCTGTGCTTCCACACGCGGCTTTCGAGGTTGGAGGTCGAGCCGGTGTAGAGCGTCCCGTTCCGCCCGCTCGCCATGATGTAGGTCGCGATGAAGGTGCGGTGGGTCGCCATGCGGCGACGCTAACCCGCCCTTCTCCCTTCCGTCATCCTCCGGCGAAGCGAAGCGGAGACCGGAGGACCCAGCGGCGCCGCAGGCGATCTTTACGGCTAGCCCGACGCCTCCGACAGTGTCGCGCTCCCGCGCGCCGCTGGGTCCCCCGGTCTGCGCCACTGACGCGGCTTGCCGGAGGATGACGAAAGGAGAGAGCTGAAGCTCAGAGCGATAGATTTATATCGAGGGGCTTCATGTCAAACGGGTTGGGTGCAAGACGCCTCAGTACGGCTGCGATTGCTGATGTCTTCCACACCCGTCCCAAGTCAGATTCTTCATTCACCCGGCCGCTGTAAATGCCCATAAGCTTCTCGACAGGCCCCGAGAAGACGGCACTACCGCCATTGGCCATAGCGACGGCACCTCCTGAGCGATACGCGACAACAGGTGATCCTGATTGGCCACGGCGACTCCTGCAATCGACCAGAAACATCGGGAGAGCATCATGATCGACGTCAAGTTCTGACGCTACAAAACCGGTTGCCCAAACAGCTAAGCTACCTGCAACCCGGATACCGAAGGGAAAGCCAATCACGCTGACTGGATCGCTGATGCCGACCAATATCGGTGTGCTGGCCGTTTCGAGGTTGTACTCAACCAGTTCTACGCCGGCGAGATTTTGCATGGGAATGCCAACCAGATCGGCTTTAGCTCCAAGGGTTGGGTGTTCCAGCCATCGCGGCGTCTCGTCGTCAAAGAGAAGTTCTTCCACCGGAAACCACTGACCCAATGCACCGGCTCGGTTGTGGTAGATCACAATCCGGTCCGGGACCCCTCCGGTTGAGGATAGACAGGCACCGGTATCTTGGTGGCGACCAGTCACGTTGTGGCGGTTCGTAAAGAGCAACGAGCCGTGCGGCCCTCTGGCGACGAAAGCTGTCCCGGCTGCAAGCACTTGGTTTCGGAACTTCATCTCGATGAAAAGAGACGCGACCGAGGGGCGGGCGATTGCCATCAATGCACCCGCGCCTTCCCGATCTCCAGCCCGTCCGCGCCCGCTGAGACCGCGACCACAGACCCGTCCTCGATCTCGCCGGCCAGCAGCTTCTTGGCCATGGGGTCGACCAGTTCCTTCTGGATGACGCGCTTGAGGGGGCGGGCGCCGTAGACGGGGTCGTAGCCCTTGTCGGCGAGCCATGTCAGGGCGCTGTCGTCGAGGGCGAGAGTCAGGCGGCGGTCGGCCATCAGCTTTTCCAGACGCGCCAGCTGGATGCGGACGATGCCGCCCATCTGTTCGCGGCCAAGGCGGTGGAACAGGATGATCTCGTCGATGCGGTTCAGGAACTCGGGCCGGAAGTGGGCGCGGACCTGTTCCATGACCAGGGGACGAACGGCCTCGACGTCCTCGCCCTCGGGCTGGTCGGCCAGATACTGGCTGCCCAGGTTGGAGGTCATGATGATCAGGGTGTTCTTGAAGTCGATGGTGCGGCCCTGGCCGTCGGTCAGGCGACCGTCGTCCAGCACCTGAAGCAGGACGTTGAAGACGTCGGGGTGGGCCTTCTCGACCTCGTCGAACAGGATGACCTGATAGGGGCGACGACGCACGGCCTCGGTCAGGGCGCCGCCCTCGTCATAGCCGACATAGCCGGGAGGGGCGCCGATCAGGCGGCTGACGCTGTGCTTCTCCATGTATTCGGACATGTCGATGCGGGTGATGGCGTTGTCGTCGTCGAACAGATAGCCCGCGAGGGCCTTGGTCAGCTCGGTCTTGCCCACGCCCGTCGGTCCGAGGAAGAGGAAGCTGCCCAGCGGCTTGTTGGGGTCGTTCAGACCGGCGCGGGCGCGGCGCACGGCGTCGGACACGGCTTCCAGCGCCTCGTCCTGACCGACGACGCGGCGGCCCAGTTCGTCTTCCATCTTGAGCAGCTTTTCGCGCTCGCCCTCCAGCATCTTGTCGACGGGCACGCCGGTCCAGCGGCTGACGACGGCGGCGATCTGCTCGGCGTCGACGACCTCGGGGGTCAGGGGGCCTTCCGCCGGTTTTTCGGCGGCTTCGGCCTCGGCCAGCTGGCGTTCCAGTTGCGGGATCTGGCCGTAGGCGATCTCTGAGGCGCGGCCCAGATCACCGGCGCGCTGGGCGGCGGCCAGTTCGGCGCGCAGGCGATCAAGCGTTTCGCGCAGCTGGGCGCCCTGACCGACCTTGTCCTTCTCCGACTTCCAGCGGGCGGTCATGTCGTCCGACTGGCCCTCAAGGTCGGCGATCTCGTCTTCCAGCTTCTCGAGACGCTGCTGGGAGGCGCTGTCGCTTTCCTTCTTCAGGGCCTCGCGCTCGATCTTGAGCTGGACCAGACGGCGGTCGATTTCGTCCAGGGCCTCGGGCTTGGAGTCCACCGCCATGCGCACGCGCGACGCGGCCTCGTCGATCAGGTCGATGGCCTTGTCGGGCAGGAAGCGGTCGGTGATGTAGCGGTTCGACAGGGTGGCGGCGGCGACGATGGCGCTGTCCGAGATGCGCACCCCGTGGTGGACCTCGTACTTCTCTTTCAGTCCACGGAGGATCGACACTGTGTCCTCGACGGTGGGCTCGGAGACGAAGACCGGCTGGAAGCGACGGGCCAGGGCCGCGTCCTTCTCGACGTGCTTGCGGTATTCATCCAGGGTGGTGGCGCCGACGCAGTGCAGCTCGCCGCGCGCCAGGGCGGGCTTCAAGAGGTTGGAGGCGTCCATGGCCCCGTCGCCCTTGCCGGCGCCGACCAGGGTGTGCATCTCGTCGATGAAGATGACGATGCCGCCCTCGGCTGCGGCCACCTCGTTCAGCACGGCCTTCAGGCGTTCCTCGAACTCCCCGCGGTATTTGGCCCCGGCGATCAGCGCGCCCATGTCCAGCGACAGGACCTTCTTGTCCTTCAGGCTTTCGGGCACGTCGCCGTTGACGATACGCAGGGCCAGGCCCTCGACGATGGCGGTCTTGCCGACCCCGGGTTCGCCGATCAGGACCGGGTTATTTTTGGTGCGCCGGGCCAGGACCTGGATGGTGCGGCGGATCTCTTCGTCGCGGCCGATGACCGGGTCGACCTTGCCGTCGCGCGCGGCCTCGGTCAGGTCGCGGGCGTAGCGTTTCAGGGCGTCGTAGCTGTCTTCAGCCGAGGCGTTGTCGGCGGTCTTGCCCTTGCGCATCTCGGTCACGGCTTCATCAAGCTTCTTGGGCGTGACCCCGGCGGACTTCAGCGCCTCGGCGGCGGCCCCGCCCTCCTTGGCGATGGCGGCCAGCAGGCGCTCGGTCGTGACGAACGCGTCCCCGGCCGATTTGGATGCTTGCTCGGCGGCGCTGAAGACCCGGGCGGTGTCGCCGTCCAGATAGAGCTGGCCCGAGCCGCCCTCGACCTGGGGCCGCTTCTTCAGCAGGCCTTCGGTCACCAGTTCCACGGCGGACGGATCGCCGCCCGCCTGATCGATCAGCTTGCGAGCCAGACCGTCGCGTTCCTCCAGCAGCACCTTCAGCAGGTGCTCGGGCGCGAACTGCTGGTGGCGGCGAGCCAGGGCCAGCGACTGGGCGGATTGGACGGCCTGTTTGGCGCGGTCGGAATAGAGGTCGAGATTCATTTCGGTGCAGTCCCCTCGGGAGGCGGAATTTCACCCGCCGCGCCCTTACTGGAAGCGGCGCCGGGGTGATGCCAGACGAGGTGGGTGTGACCTATCCGCCACGCAAGGGTCTGCCCCCGAGCTCATGCCAAAACGCCCGCCGCCTGCGAGGCGACGGGCGTCCGGCGGATCGCTCCGGCGTCAGCCGCCGGTTGGGCCAGTGGAGAAGTCGAACTGCGGCTCCGGCTTGCGCGGACCGCCGCCGAAGGACCAGGTCAGACCCAGGTAGAAGGCGCGCAGGTTGAGGTCCTGCTCGACCTTCTCGCGGAACAGGGGGGCGTCATAGGTCGTGGCGCCGCCAAAGGAGTTGAGGATGTCCCGGGCCGTGAACTGCAGCGACAGCGTATCGTTCAGCTTGCGCCGATAGCCGAGGTTGAGCATTCCGCCGCTCTCACGCGTGCCTTGCGCCAGCAGCTGGTCGCCCTGCCAGAAGCCCGAGACCTGCACGAAGTCCTTGGGCGTCGCCTGCCAGTTCAGGCTGACGCGTCCGGTCAGCATGTCGCCCTCGCGGTCGCGCCCGCCCGGGATGCCCGACGCGTCGATCTCCTGCCGGAACAGGTTGACGCTGGCGTTGTAGCGCAGGGTCGGATGCAGACGCCCGCTGGCCGTCAGTTCGACACCGAGATCGCGCCGCGCGCCCAGGTTCTCGGGCCGGGTCAGCAGAACGCCGCCGCCGATATCCGTGGCCACCTCGGTAAAGGCCTTAGTGGTGTCGCGGTAGTAGGCCGTGGCCTGATAGAAGCTCTGCCCACGACGCATCTGCCACATGGCTTCGAAGCTGTCCGTCTCCTGCGGCTCCAGATTGGGGTTGCCCGAGCGAAGATTCAGGGGGTCGCTGTAGGAGATGAAGGGATTGAGCTGGGTCGGCTGCGGTCGCTGGATGCGGCGCGAATAGCTGGCCCGCAGGGTCTGGGTGTCCGTCAGCTTGTATTGAAGGTGGCCGGTCGGATAGGCGCGGAAATAGTCCTGCGAGGCGCGGACGGCGTTGGTGACGTCCTCGATATCGACCTCGGCCTGTTCCAGGCGCAGGCCGAACTGGGCCGACAGCTTCTCGCCGAACGGGCGCTCGTAGGTGGCGTAGAGGGCGTGGACCGTCTGGTCGGCCTCGAACTGGTTGCTCAGGCCCGGGACAGGGGCGAGGGTCGCTTCTGACGGCCCGCGTCGCAGCACGACATCCTGATCGGGGCGGTTGATGCTCAATTCGTAGCCCGCGCGCACCTTGGAGCCGTCGTCCATCGGGCGGGTGTAAGCGCTGGTGAAGCCGATCGTTTCCTGTGCGTTCTGGAAGGTCTGGTCCTCATAGACCGCCGGGCTGACCGGAACGGCGAAGACGTTGACGTTCAGCGAGGCGTTCTCGTTGTCGTTGCGATCGTAGCGCAGCTCGTTCGACCATTCGTGCCCCGAGGTGTCGAACTGATGCAGGACGCGGGCGGTGGCGCCCCAACCGTCCATGGTGAACCCGCCGACCCCGTCGCGGGTGTAGGCGCTGGTCAGGACGCCCGAGGCGTCGCGCGTCTCGAACAGACCTCCAGCGTCGGCGTCGGCCTCGAAACGGTTGGCGCGGAGCTCGCCGGTCAGCATCGTCTTTTCGGTCAGGCGGTATTCGGCGGCGAGACGACCGAAGGCGCCCTTCTGGATCATGTCGTTCTCCTGGACCGTGGTGGTCGTGGAGGTGACGGCGCCGGTGACCGGGTTGAGCTGTTCCCGCAGCCGGTCAAAGGCGAAGTTCTGTTCGTCGTAGCGATAGCTGAGGTCGCCGGTCAGGGTCAGCTTGCCGCGCTGACGCGAACCGCTGGCTCCGACATTCCAGCGCCCGTTGTCGCCGACGTTGAGCCGCAGCGAGCCGGTGGTCACGGTCGCATCCGGCGACGCTGCGGCCGCGCCGCGCGCAGCGGCGGGGATCGGCTTGGTGATCAGGTTGATCACGCCGCCGGACCCTTCGGGGCTATAGGCGGCGGACGGGTTGGTCATGACCTCGATCCGCGCATAGCGATCGGCGGGCAATTGCAGGATGGCGTCGGCCCGGTTGGGCCCGGACAGGATGGCCGACGGGCGGCCGTCGACGAGAATGGTGACGTTGCCGTCGCCCCGCAGAGAGACATTGCCCTGGGGATCGACATCGACCGATGGGACATTGCGCAGGGCTTCGGCCAGGCTGCCGGTCGTCGCCTGGAGGTCGTCCGCCAGGCTGTAGCTGATGGAGTCGATGGAGGTCCGCACGTCGTTGGCGCGGGCGGTGACGACGACGTCGCCCACGGTCGCCGGCTGGTCCTTGTCCTCCTGCGGGGACGGGGGCGCCTGCGTTTGGGTTTGAGGCGGGCTCTGCGTCTGTGTCTGGTTCGGGGTCTGGGCGCCGGTCGCGGGCGGCGGCGTCTGGGCCATGACGGCGCCGGCGGGCAGGGCCAGAACGACGCCGAGCAAAGGCGCAAGCTTGAGTTTCGACATGGTCGCGTCCCTGCGGACGTCCCCTCGACGTCCCCTCAGCGCTGCGACTATCAGTCGGCCGTCGCCAACCACAGTTACATCTTTTTCATCCCGGCGGCGGGTCTGTGTCCGAGGCCGGGAACCTTAAGCGTCGCTGTGCGCTTGGGACCCATGCTGACGACCAAGATGAACCCCCGTGTTTTCTGGGGGGCCAGCGCCATCGCAGGCGCCCTGCTGTTGCTCGCCCTGATCGCTCCAGCCACTTCCGACCTGATTTTCGGCGCCGCCCAGGCCTGGGTCATCGAGACCTTCGGCTGGTTCTATGTGGCGGCTGTGGCTGGCTTCCTGCTGTTCGTCGCCGTGTTGGCGCTGGGGCCGACCGGGCGGCTGAAGCTGGGGCCGGACGACGCCGAACCCGACTTCCCCTATGTCTCGTGGCTGGCCATGCTGTTCGCGGCGGGCATGGGCATCGGCCTGATGTATTTCGCCGTGGCCGAGCCGGTGCAGCACTATATCGCCCCGCCCGAGGCGGAGCCTGGCACCATAGACGCCGCCCGCGAGGCCATGGTCATCACCTATACCCACTGGGGCGTCCACGCCTGGGCCATCTACGCCGTGGTGGGGCTGAGCCTGGCCTATTTCGCCCACCGCAAAGGCCTGCCCCTGACCATGCGGTCCAGCCTCTATCCCCTGCTGGGCAAGCGGGTGAACGGTTGGGTCGGCGATGTGGTCGACATCTTCGCCATCTGCGGCACCCTGTTCGGCATCGCCACCTCGCTGGGCTACGGAGTGGCGCAGATGACGTCGGGCCTGAACTATGTGTTCGGCCTGCCCAGCAGCGTGACCATTCAGATCGGACTCATCGTGGTCGTCATGGGCGCCGCCGCGATTTCCGTGCTGACCGGAGTGGACAAGGGCGTGCGGCGGCTCTCCGAACTGAACCTCGTGCTCGCGGTCTGCCTGATGCTGTTCGTCCTGGCCGTGGGGCCGACCCTGTTCCTGCTGCGGGCCTATGTGCAGAATTTCGGCCTCTACCTCGACCACTTCTTCGAGCGCACCTTCACCCTCTACGCCTATGAGCCGCGGGCATGGATGGCGGACTGGACCCTGCTCTACTGGGCCTGGTGGATTTCCTGGTCGCCGTTCGTGGGCATGTTCATCGCCCGTATCTCGCGCGGGCGGACCGTTCGGGAATTCCTGATCGGCGTGCTGCTGGTCCCGTCGGCCTTCACCTTCTTGTGGATGACCGTCTTCGGCAACACGGCCATGAGCCTGGACCTCGGCGTCGCCGGCGGCGCCATCTCGGATGCGGTGCAGGCCGACCTGTCGACCGCTCTGTTTCACTTCTTCGAGTTTTTGCCGGGCACAGTAATCACCTCGACCTTGGCCGTGGCCCTGGTGGCGGTCTTCTTCGTCACCTCGGCGGATTCAGGCTCTCTGGTGATCGACACCCTGGCTTCCGGCGGGGCCGAGGACACCCCGCGCTGGCAGCGGGTCTACTGGTGCGTGCTGCTGGGCCTGACGGCCGCCCTGCTGCTGGTCGCCGGGGGACTAGGAGCCTTGCAGGCGGCGACCCTGGTGGCGGCCCTGCCGTTCGCCGTCATCATGATCCTACTGGCCTTTGGCTTGGCGCGACAGATGAACGCCGACCTCAAGGGCGAGACGGTCGAGACCGAAGCCCCGCCGATCGGCGAGCGCCTGAAGCGCATCTTCTCGCCCGCCAACCGCAAGGACATCGCCCGCCAGATCGAACGTCAGGGCGCGCCCGCCCTGGTCGAGGTGCGCGACGCCCTGGTGGAAGGCGGACTTGAGAACAGCCGGGTCGAAATGGACGAGAACGGCGTCTGGCTGGTGGTCGAACACGCCAACGGTCGCGACTTCCTCTATCGGATCGGCGCCCGCTCACGCCCCTTGCCCGCCCTGACCGCCCTCGAGGCGCCCGAGGCGAGGCGCGCGCTGGAATGGCGCATGATGGCCCAGACCGGCGACGGCACGCGCGCTCGCGACCTGACCGGCTTCACCCGGGCGCAGATCGTGGCCGACGTTCTGGACCACCTGCAAAGGTGGCGGCTGGCGGCCTGAGCTCTTGGCCCGGCGGAGCGGCGGCGCTAGCGTCGCCGCTCATGTCGGGAGTTTCGCCTATGTCCATCCGCCTGTCGCGCCGCGCCGCGCTGATTTCCTCCGCCGTCGCCGCATCGGGCGCGGCCCTGCCCGCGACCGGCTGGGCCCAGACCAGCGCCGACACGCGCACGGATCAGGAGATCGCCGCCGCCGCCGACGCCTGGGTGCAGCGTTGCATGGCCGCCTGGCCGGAACAGCCGGCGGTGTCGCTGGCCCTGGTGCGCGACGGCAAGACGGTGCTGGCCAAGGGCTATGGCGTGCGCCGTCAGGGCAAGGCCGAGCCCGCCGACGAACACACCCTGTTCGCCATCGCCTCCAACTCCAAGAACGTCACCGCCGCCTGCCTCGCCATCCTGGTCGACGAGGGCAAGGTGAAGTGGGACGAACCCATCCGCACCTACCTGCCCGGCTTCACCCTGTCGGACCCCATGGTGGGCGAGCGCATCACGGTGCGCGATACGCTGAGCCATCGCGCCGGTTTCGGCCTGGGCGCCGGGGACCTGCTGTTCTGGCCCAACAGCGACCGGACCCGCGCCGAGGTCCTGGCCCAGGCCGCCTTCGTGCCGATCGAGGACGGATTCCGGGAGGACTATCACTACTGCAATTTGATGTTCGTGGTGGCGGGCGCGGTGATCGAGAAGGTGTCGGGCCTGACCTGGGAGGGCTTCGTCCAGACCCGCATCTTCGACAAGGTGGGCATGAGCGAAAGCGTGCCCCTGGCGCGCCTGGCCGATCCGGCCAAGTCGGCCCTGCCCCATGGCCGTGTCGGTCCGCCCCTGCGCTATCAGGGACCGATGACCCAGATCGCCGAGTCGATCGTCGAGGTGTGGAACTGGGATTCGGCGGCGGCGGCGGGCGGCATCTGCGCCAGCGCGACGGACTGGGCCAAGTGGATCGCCGTGCGTCTGAACGACGGCAAGCTGGCCGACGGAACGCGGCTGTTCTCGGAAGCCGCCGCCCGCGAGATGGTCAAGCCCAACATCATCGTCTCGTCGTCGAACGGGCCGACGGCTGAACTGCCCAACCGGGCCGTAGCTTCGACCTACGCCATGGGGCTGCAGGTGCAGGACTATCGCGGCGAGCGACTGGTCACCCACGGCGGCGGCTCGCCCGGCGGCATCTCGGCCACCGTCCTGATCCCCGGCCGCAAGATCGGCTTCTCGGTCTTCACCAACGCCGAGGAAAGCTTCCTGCTGCGCGCGCTGCGCTCGGGCCTCTCCGACATCGCCATGAACAAGGTCGACGTCGACTGGATCGCGGACTCCAAGAAACGCGAGGCCGAGGGGACCGAGAAGTCGCTCAAGGCCGCCGTCGAGATCGACGCCAAGCAGGCGGCGGGCGCCCCGCCCTCCATGCCGCTGGACGCCTATGCCGGAACCTGGCGCGACCCCTGGTACGGCGACATCGTCATCGAACAGAAGACCGAGGGACGCGGCCGCAACAGAAAGACCGGCCTATGGCTCAGCTTCACCCACACCCCGGCCCTTCTGGGCTGGCTGGAGCCCTATGACGGCGAGACCTTCCGCACCCGCTTCCCGGACAAGCGCGAGGAAGACGCCTTCATCACCTTCAGCATCGCCACGGCCCGGCCCGCGACCGCCACGCTCAAGGGCGTCTCGCCCGACATCGACTTCTCCTACGACTATCAGGACCTGCGGCTGACGCGGGTCTGACCTTTCGCAGGCGAGTGAACAAAACCCGGCGCGGGGCTCTTAGATGGCAAGACATAGAGGAGCCCCCCGCTTGCCGCGCTATTTCTTTCACACCGAGAACGGCCATCTGGTCCCCGATGATCAGGGTCAGGAACTGGCCAACCTGGATGCGGCCCACGCCGTCGCCCTGGACACCATGGGCGAGATCCTGCGCTATCAGGGACGCGCTTTCTGGAAGACCCGACAGTTCCGGGTCATCGTCACCGATGATCATCAGACCGAGGTGGTGCGTCTGACCACCTGCGCCAGCCCGGCCTCGACCTAGGGCTCGATCACAAAGACCTGGCGGTCGCCGTCCAGAACCTCGACCCGGTGCACCCGCGTCCACTCCGCAAGCGCGGGGGCCAGAAAGACGGAAATCTCATCGTCGTGCGGACAGTCCAGATGGCGGAGCTGCGGCACCTCGCCCTCGCGGACGGTGATCAGGCACAGATAGGTTTTCATGCGGCGCTCCCCCACGCGGGGGCCGCGCAACGGTAGCCTAAGCCATTCAAAACGGGCCGCATTCACATATGTAAGTTCGGGAATCGACGAAGTCCGCCATGGGATACGGCAACGCTTGTCCGGATGGGGCGTTTGCCTCTTCGCTAACTGTGGGCCCCTCACGATGACCAACGCCCTTATCGAGAAATTGTCGCGGCGAGACCTGATCTCTCCCGACGAAGTCGCCGCCCTCGCCGCGGTGCTGGAGCCCCCGCGCAAGGTGGAGGCCAATGTCGACATCGTGCTGGAGCACGCCTTCACCGACCACAGCATCCTGCTGCTCGCCGGCTTCACCGCGCGCTACTCCACCCTGTCGGACGGCCGACGCCAGATCACCGAGATCAACGTGGGCGGCGACTTCGTGGACCTGCACAGTCTGCTGATGAAGCAGATGGATCACGGCGTGGTCACCCTGAGCCCCTGCGTCATCGCCCATGCCCCGCACAGCCGCCTGCGCAAGCTGACGGAAGAGCATGGACATCTGACGCGCCTGCTGTGGCTCGACACCATCATCGACGCCGCCATTCATCGTCAGTGGCTGGTCGCGATGGGGCGCCGCAGCGGTCTGGGCCATCTGTCGCATCTGGTCTGCGAACTGTTCACCCGACTGAGCGCGGTGGGCCTGACGGACGGACAGAGCTTCGACCTGCCCCTGACCCAGACCGTTCTCGGCGACGCCCTGGGTCTGTCGACAGTGCACGTGAACCGGCTGATCGCCGAGATGCGGCGCGAAGGTCTGGTGCGCTGGACCAACCCCCGCGTGGAGATCCTCGACTGGCCGCGTCTGGCCCAGATCGCCGAGTTCGACCCGACCTACCTCCGATTGCACTCGGCGCCGGTCTGACGCGTCAGCGCGCCGCCGGGCGCTGGCCGGCCTCCAGGATCGGCATGCCGGCTTCGGTGGGAATGTAGATGGTCTGGCGACCTTCCTTGCCGGCGGTTTCCTGCAACATGTTGATGTAGGACCAGCGCAGATAGGCCTCGGGGCCGCCCAGGGCCTCGGCCATGATGCGGTTGGCCTCGTTGGCGCCCTTGGCGCGCTCAATCTCGGCGGCGGCGGTCAGCTTGGCGGAATCCAGGGCGGCCTGGGCTTCCAGCACACGGATGCGACGGTTCTGCACCGCCTCCTCATAGGCCGCCTTGCCCGCCATCTGCTTGGAGTAGACGTTGTAGGTCGGGAAGCCGACCAGGACGACGGCGATCAGCACTGCGACAGCGATGATGGAACCGAGTGTAAAGCCTACGCCGCGCATGTGCGCCTCCCCTGAATGAAACTGTGGTCAGGGTGGACGCCGCCGGGCGTCGCGGTCAAGCTCGGCGAGGGGCGGGGACCAGCTCGATCAGATCAAGGTTGGACTCGTTGGCCGGCCAGGGGATGGCCAGGCGCCAGCGGCGCTCGCCGATCCGCTCGACCACGGCCACCATGTCGCGCTCGGGTCGCTGACCGTAGGACCGGGCGGCGGGTTCGGACGCCAGGGCCATGGAACCCAGGAAGACCATGTGGCGATCATTCTCAGGGAACAGCAGGCCGCTGGGGCGCTGGGACCCTGTCAGCTTGGAGAATTTCAACCCGGCGGGGGTCTGCTCGATCCGGCAGGCGAACCAGCCGTAGACCACATAGCCCAGGCCTTCATCGCCGCCCTGCGACCCCAGCTTGACCGTGCGACAGCGATAGTCGCCCGTCGGCGGCGTGACCGAAGGACGCGCGGCGTCCGGGTCGATCAGTTCGCCGAGGCTGGCGAGGTTGCCGGAACCGGGCTGGCGTCGGGCCTGCTGCAAGGCCAGGGTCCAGGCGGCGTCGCGACGTTGATAGCGATCACGGTCCGGCGCGGTGATGACGCCGCGCCAGTCGCTGAGAACCACGCCGCTCGGCGCGTCGGGCGCGGTCGGCGGCGGAGGCGGGGGCGGCGGAGGCGGGGTGGTGGCGCAGCCGGCCAGCAGCGCCGCGGACACCAGACCCGGGATCAGGGCGCGACGCCCTCTGGCCCTGGCCCGCGAAACGTCGGCCGACAAACGTGACATGGGCTCTCCCTTGCACAGGGTCGAAAAGCCCCCCTGACGCCTTAGGAAGCTCGCTCGAGGCGCCGCGTCAACCCCAGCTAGACCGCACATCGTTCGCTCAACCTGCGCCTGCGACGGTCCTGTTCACGGGCGAAGCCGTCAGGGGCGGCGCCAGGACCCGTGACAGGGCCTCGACCAGAGCCGGAATCTGCAAGGGCTTGGTCAGGTATTCGACAAAGCCCGCGTCGCGCCCCTTGCGGATATCGGCCAGGGAGGCGCGGGCCGACAGGGCCATGACCGGTAGACCGCGGGTCAGCGGATCTTCCGCCAGCCGCGCCCTGACGTCGAACCCGTCCATGCCGGGCAGGTTGATGTCGAGGAGGATGACGTCCGGCCTGAGGTCCCGCGCCAGGGCCAGCCCGTCCGCTCCGGTCTCGGCCACATGCAGTTGCATGGCGCCCAGGGCGGTGATCACATGGCGCATGAGGGCGATGTTGGACGGATTGTCCTCGACATAGAGCAGGGTCGCGGAAGGAAGGCTGACCGCCGGGACAGGCGAGGCCGTCACGGCGCGCGGGGTTTCGTCGGCGCCGGGCAATCGGATCGTGAAGACGGCGCCCTCGCCTTCCCGGCTTTCGGCGGTCAGTCGACCGCCCATGGCCTCGATCAGACGCTGCGCCACCGCCAGGCCCAGACCCGCGCCCGGCACGTCCAGCGCCTCGCGCCCCAGACGATTGAAGGGCTGGAAGAGGCCCTCAAGGGCATGCGGCGAGAGGCCAGGGCCGGTGTCCTGAACACGCAGGCTGACGCCCTCGGCCGACTGCGCCGCCTCGATCAGCACCGCGCCGCCCGGTTGGTTGTACTGGATCGCATTGGTGACGAGAGCGGTCAGGACCTGCCGAAGACGCTCACGGTCGGCGCGCGCCGCCAGACCTGCGGTCGGGGCGGGCACGCACAACTCGATCCTCGCCGCCTCGGCCACCGGCTTCAGGTCCTCGCACACTTCCCGCGCGATCAGCAGGGGGTCGGCCCGCTCGACCGCCAGCGCCAGGCGTCCGCCTTCGAGATCGGCCAGGGCGAGCACCTCGTCGACCAGGGTCAGCAGTCGGGCCCCGGCGGCGCGGATCTGCTCGACGGCCTGATGCTGGCGGTGGGTCAGAGGCTCCTGCGCCTCGTTCATGCGCATCAGGTCGGAAAACCCGATGACGGCGTTCAGCGGCGTGCGCAGTTCGTGGCTCATGCTGGCCAGGAACTCCGTCTTGGCCCGGTGCGCCGCCTCGACCTGGACCGCCTGACCTTCGGCGGCGGTCAGGGCCGCATGAAGTTCGCGCGACCGCTCCTGTGAACAGGCTTCGAGCGTGGCGTTGATCCGCCGCAGGGCCGCCGCCTCGCGTCGCGCCCGGATCGCCATCCGCATCCCCGCCCAGCAGCCCGACAGGGCCAAGGCGACCACCACCAGAACGAGTTCCATCGCACGTCCTCCCGATGCCTCGAGAATGACGCCCATAGATTGCAGTTATGTAAATATACGCGCCAAGGTTGCGCGCCGTCGATCAGCCTTCGTCGGCGGCGGGTTCGACCTTGCGGCGCGGCGCGCGGCGCTTGGGCGCCGGGGCCTCTTCCACCGCCTCATCCGACGACGACGGCCGCGTCAGGAAGCCGGGCAGGCCCATGCCGTCGCTGACCTCGCCTTCAGCCGG
The DNA here is from genome assembly GCF_002387245.1 of Brevundimonas sp. UBA4553. Classification (GTDB taxonomy): domain Bacteria; phylum Pseudomonadota; class Alphaproteobacteria; order Caulobacterales; family Caulobacteraceae; genus Brevundimonas. Next base: position 61,170 of record NZ_DGLD01000013.1, on the reverse strand, counting down.
GGCCTCGACGGGGGCGCGTTCGGCGCGCGGCCGGCGCGGGGCGCGGGCGGGGCGAGCGTCGGCGTCTTCGCTCTGGACCACGGGCGCGGCGGCCGGTTCCTCGGCGGCGGCTTCAGGGACGTATTCGGCCTCGGCTGCGGCGCGGGCCTCGTCCTCGGGCGTGGCCTCGCCGTTCTCGAAGCGACGGTTGCGCTCCTCGCGACGACGCTCCCAGCGCTCGCGACGGGTCTCGCGGCGGCCGCCTTCACGGTCCCCCTCGACGCGGGGCTCGCGGTCGTTGTCGCGCGGTTCGCGCTCGGCGCGAGGTTCGCGATCACGGTCCCGGTTGTTGTCCCGGTCGCGGTTGTAGTCACGATCCCGGTCGCGGTTGGCGTCGCGCTCGGCGCGCTCGGCCTGACGACGGGCGTCGTCCTCGGCCTTCTGCTGCTCGGCCTGGGCGGCGGCGATGATGGCGGCGGCCTGAGCGCCCGACTCGTCCTCGAAGTCGATGTCGAAGCCCTGACCGGCCAGTTCGCGCTGAGCGATCTCGCTGACGGGACGCTGCGGCTGCAGGGCGCGCAGGACGCGGAAATAGTGCTCGGCGTGCTGGGTGTAGTTCTCGGCCAGCACCCGGTCGCCAGCGGCGGAGGCGTCGCGCGCCAGCTGCATGTAGCGCTCGTAGACGGTCTGGGCGTTGCCGCGGACCTTGATGTTCTCGGGGCCTTGCGAATCCCACGACCGGTTCGGATTGGTGGCGTTGGCGTTGTTGCCGCCGCCGCTGCCGGGCTTCCGGTTGCGTCCGCGCTGACGCTTCATGCCCTTGAAATCTCTCATCGGAGCTTACCGTGCTGGTGCGGGCCGCCGTCGGTTAAGGACGGGCAGGACCCAGTTCGTCGTTCCGTTCGGTCGGGGCCAATCCCCGTATCGATGTGCTCGGAAAACCGTTCGCCGCCCTGTGGTCCGCCGGACTGACCAGCCCGACCGTCACTGGCCCAGACGCGCTTGAGCGAGCAAACCTGCCCGAAAAGGATGCGTTTGAGTGGGAGACAAGAAACGACTTAGCGCGCGGCGAAGCGGTTTCCAAGGGTTTTATTGCAGGGCCTGCACGGCCTCCGGTCACGCTTCCGGGATGGGATCGACGCGCGGGTCCGGGCCGTTGGTGACGACGCGGTCTCGGTCGCCCAGGTCCTTGACCACCTTGACCCCGGTGAAGCCGGCGGCCTCGAACAGAGCCTTGACCGCCCCCCCCTGGTCCCAGCCGATCTCGACGGCGAAGACGCCTTCGGGGCGCAGGATGCGAGCGATCTCGGGCGCCAGATCGCGATAGGGCTGCAGCCCGTCGGGTCCGCCGTCCAGCGCCAGATGCGGGTCATGATCACGCACTTCCGGGTCCAGCCCCGCGATATCCGCCGTCGGGATGTAGGGCGGGTTGGACACCACCAGGTCGAAGCTGTCGTCGGCGAAGCCCGCCGCCCATTCGGTGCGGATGAAGGTGCAGCGTCCGTCCAGGTCCAGATTGGCCGCGTTCTCGCGCGCCACGGCGATGGCCTCGGTCGAGATGTCGGTGCCGACGCCCCGCGCTCCGGCCCGCTCGACGAGCGCGGCCAGGAGTATGGCGCCGGACCCGGTGCCAAGGTCGATCATGTCGAAGGCGCGGTGCGGCGGAAAGGCGCGAACGACGACGTCCAGCAGGGTCTCGGTGTCCGGGCGCGGGCTGAGGACGTCGGGGGTGACGTTCAGCATGATCTTCCAGAAGCCCTTCTTGCCGAGAATGCGCGACACCGGCTCACGCTTCAGGCGGCGCGCGATCATGGCCTCGAAGGCGGCGAACCTGTCGGCGTCGAGGACGCGATAGGGATCGTTCAGGATGTCGACCCGGCCGACGCCGGTCGACGCCTCCAGCAGCAGGCGGGCGTCGATCGACGGACTGTCGACGCCGGCGGCTTTCAACTGGGCTTGCGCGCCCTTCCAGGCGCTGAGCAGGGTCGGGGCGGCGGGGGTGTGATCGGACATATCGGGTGATTGGCGCTTGCGGTTGGCGATTTCAAGACGGAACGCAGAGACAGCGTGACCGTTCAGGAGCGGATGGGGATGCAGAATCTTTTCGGACGGTCGTCGCACAGGCGATCCAGCGGCGCGATCTGGCGGCTTATTGGCGCGGCGGCGGGCGGTCTGGCGGCCGGCGCCACGGCCGCGCATCTCGTCTACACGCAAGGCCACAGGTTCGGCGTCGAACTGCGCCCCAAACGCCCCGAGCCCTTGCCGCAGCGCGACCCCACCCCCGAGGATTTCGACAGCAAGGAGCCGGGACGCGGCCGCCTGGCCGAGCATCCGGTCCATATCCCACGCAAGGGCTGGATCGACATCGCCTGGCGCACCGGCATGGGCTATTTCGGCGATCGGGTGGGCTTCGTCGCCGGCGGCGTGACCTTCTTCATGCTGCTGGCCCTGTTTCCGACCCTCGGCGCCTTCGTCACCATCTACGGCCTGTTCGCCGATCCGGCCGACGCCTGGGGGCGGCTGAGCTTCCTCTATTCGGTCCTGCCGTCGAACGTGGCCCAGTTTCTGGGCGCCGAGATGACGCGTCTGGCCGGCAACTCCACCGGCCAGTTGACCTTCACCCTGGTCTGGACCCTGGCCCTGACGCTGTTTGCGGCCAACGGCGGGGTGAAGACGCTCTTCTATGGCCTGAACCTCGCCTATCATGAGGTCGAACGCCGAAACATCATCACCTACAACCTGATGTGCATGGCCTTCACCGTCTCGGCCCTGCTGGCGGTGCTGATCAGCGCCGGTCTGGTGGTCGGGGTGCCTGTGGTTCTGTCGGTCTTCGGCCTCGAGGAGGAATGGGCGCATCTGGCGCCGTTGCGCTGGCCGCTGCTCTTCTTCGGCTATGTCGGGGCGCTGGCCCTGATCTACCGCATGGGGCCGTGCCGGGCGCGAGCGCGCTGGCGCTGGCTGACCCCGGGCGCCCTGTTCGCCGCCGGCCTCAGCCTGATGGTGTCCTTCCTGTTCAGCTGGTTCCTGAGCAACTTCGTCCGCACCGACTCCTACGGCCCGCTGGCGGCGGCCATGGGCTTCCTGCTGTGGACGTGGATTTCAGTGCAGGTGATCCTGATGGGCGCCCGCCTGAACGCCGAGATCGAGCATCAGACGGCGCTGGACACCACCACCGGCGCGCCCCTGCCCATCGGCGAGCGCGGCGCGGTCATGGCCGATTCGGTCGGCCCGCGCCGGGGCAATCCGGCGGCCCTGGCCTTCACCCTGAAATACGCCGAGGCCCTGGGAGACAAGGTGCTGAAGCGGCGCATCAAGGGCCGCTGATCCCTAGCTGAACTCAGCTTCCAGATCCGCCAGACGCGCGGCCTGATCCTCGGCGATCAGGGCGTTCAGCAGGGGATCGATGTCGCCCTCCAGGATCTGCGGCAGGCTGTGCAGGGTCAGGCCGATGCGGTGATCGGTGACGCGCCCCTGGGGGAAGTTGTAGGTGCGGATGCGCTCGGACCGATCGCCCGAGCCGACCTGCGACTTGCGCGCGTCGGAGCGGGCGCTGTCCTTGGCCTGACGCTGCATGTCGTACAGCCGCACACGCAGGTTCCGCATCGCCTTGTCGCGGTTCACGTGCTGCGACTTCTCCGACGAGGTGACCACGATGCCGGTGGGCAGGTGGGTGATGCGCACCGCGGAATCAGTCTTGTTGACGTGCTGGCCGCCTGAGCCGGAGGCGCGGAAGGTGTCGATGCGGATGTCCTTGTCGTGGATTTCGATCTCGACATCCTCGACCTCGGGCAAAACGGCGACCGTGGCCGCCGAGGTGTGGATGCGGCCCTGCGCCTCCGTGGCGGGGACGCGCTGAACCCGGTGGACGCCCGACTCGAACTTCAGGCGGCCGAAGACGCCCTCGCCGGTGACGGTGGCGATGATTTCCTTGTAGCCCCCGGCCTCGCCCTCGGTCGTGCTGTCGATCTCGACCCGCCAGCCGCGCCCCTGGGCGTAGCGCGAATACATGCGGAACAGGTCGCCGGCGAACAGGGCGGCCTCGTCCCCGCCGGTGCCGGCCCGCACTTCCAGCACGGCCGAAGCGTTTTCATCCGCGTCGCGCGGCGCCAGCAGCAGGGCGACCTCCCGCTCCAGCTCGGGCAGGCGGGCGTTCAGCGCCTCCAGTTCGTCGGCGGCCATGGCGGCCATTTCCGGATCCGAGGCCATGGCCTGCAGGTCTTCCACCTCGGCGCGGGCGCGGGCCAGGGTCTGCACCGCGTCGGCCACGGGCTTGAGTTCGGCGTGTTCCTTCGACAGGCGCACGATCTCGGCGCCGTCCGAAGCCGCGCCCATGCGCGCCTCCACCTGGTGGAAGCGGTCGAGCACCTGATCGAGCCGGGCCTGGGGCAGTCGCAAGGGAGCGTCCTTTGAAGGAAATTTCGAGGGCGGAGCCTTACCCCCCGGACCGCCGCCTGTCGATGACAAGGCCGGAACACGCGCCGATGGAGCGATTGTGACCAGCCGTCACAAGCCCGTCAGACCGGTTCCTTCGCAGATGCAAAACCCCTAGCTGCACGGGGGCTGAAACTTGACAGGAGACAGGCATGTTCGACGGAAACGCAGATTACACCGCCGGCGCGGACGAGAATGTGGCGCGGCTCTGCGCCCTCTACGATGGTCTTCTGGAGCGTCCCGAGGCGACTGTGTCGGATGAAGCCGCCGCCGAACTCAAGGCCCTGGCCCAGATCTTCGACCTGGACGCCGACCGTCCCGCGGGCGAACTGTGGCCCGCCGTGCGCGCCGTGCTGGTGCGCCAGGCGCCGGCCGAGACGCCTGTGACGACGCCGCAGATCGAGCCATTGACCGTCCTGCTGGTCGAGGACGACGCCGAGGCTGCCGCCGCCCTGACCGAGGCGCTGGACGCCGCCGGACATCGCATCGTCGGTCCCTTCCACAGCGCCGAGGCCGCCGAAGCCGCCACCGCGCTTCATCCGATCGACGTGGCCCTGCTGGACATCAATCTGTCGGGAGAAGCCAGCGGCGCCGATCTGGCCCGCAGCCTGAAATCGCGCTGGGGGGTGCCGGTCATCTTCCTGTCCGGCGATGTCAGCGCCGCCGCCGCCAATGCCGAACTGGCCGCCGCCATGGTCATCAAGCCCTACACGGGACGCGACGTGCTGGACGCCCTGGCGCGACTGGAGCGCCCCGCCTGACCATCTGCACCCGGCAACCAAAAGCGGTTTCACGCTATTTGTGCAGACGGCCGCTTGAGCGTTTAGTGCGGCCAGGGGGCTGAATGGACACTTTCTTCCTGTTCCTTCTGGTGGGCGTCCTGGCCCAGGCGGTCGATGGCGCCCTGGGCATGGCCTATGGCGTCATCTCGTCCTCTGTCCTGCTGGCCCTGGGCGTGCCCCCGGCCACGGCCTCGGCCAGCGTTCACGCGGCCGAGGTCTTCACCACTGCCGCCTCCGCCGGCAGCCACGCCTGGCACAGGAACGTCGAATGGCGGCTGTTCATTCCGCTGGCCATCGCCGGCGTGATCGGCGGCGTCCTGGGCGCCTATGTCCTGGCGGGGATCGACGGGGACATCATCAAACCTTTCGTCGTCGCCTACCTGTCGCTGATCGGCGTCTGGATTCTGTGGCGAGCCGGACATGACGTCAGGCCGCGCCGCCTGCCCGCCTGGATCACGGCGCCCATCGGCGTGGTCGGCGGCTTCCTCGACGCCATCGGCGGCGGCGGCTGGGGTCCGACCGTGTCCTCGGCCATGGTCGGCGCCGGGCATGAGCCGCGCAAGGCCATCGGCACCGTCAACACCGCCGAGTTCTTCCTGACCGTCGCCATCTCGGCCACCTTCGTCTGGGCTCTGGTCACGGGACACTGGGAAGAAGCGGGGGCGCTGGAAAACCACGCCGCCGCCGTGGCGGGACTGGTGGTCGGCGGCCTGATCGCCGCGCCGTTCGCGGGTCTGATCGTCAAGAAGGTGCCGCGCAAGGCGCTGACCTACGCCGTCGGAGGCCTGTTGCTGGCCCTCGCCGCCTTCCAGGGTGCGCAACTGGCCGGACTGATCGGTCGCTAAGGCGACCACCGGGCCGTCGACGTCAGACCGGGATCGTGGCCTGGAAGCTGGGGCGCTGCTCCAGCGCGGCCTGGAGCGCGACCAGGTTGGGACGGCCCGTCTTCCAGTCGTAGTCAGGGTGACGGAAGCTGATCCAGCTGACGGCGATCCCGGCGCTCAACACGCCCATGTTGAAATCTTCGGACTGCGGCGCGGCGGCTTCCAGGGCGTCGAGCGCCCGGCCCATGTTGAAGGTCCACCGTTCCGTCCACGACGGCGAGCGCTCCTGCTCCGGGCGGCGCTTCTCCAGCACCAGCTTGACCCCCATCTCCAGCGTGGCGTTGGCCAGGGTCTCCAGGCGCTTGACCCGCAAGCGCTCCAGCCCGTCCGCCGGCAGGAGACGCGGGCCGGACCCGATCATGTCCAGATACTCGGCGATCACCGGGCTGTCGGTCACGGGCAGGCCGTCCTCGGCGATCAGGGTCGGCACCTGCACCACCGGATTGGTCGCCAGCAACTCGGGAGCGTTGGCGTAGGGATCGACGGCAATCTCCTCGATGCGGTCCGACAGGCCCTTCTCGCGGGCGACGATCCGAACCTTGCGAGCGAAGGGCGACGGGGTGGTGATGTAGAGTTTCAAGTCGGCTCCAGCAGTCAGTCGGGGCGAACGCAACGGTTCTCGCGGTGCAGGGCCCATTCCTCGCACTCGCGTCCGTCAGCGAAGCGGCAGACGCCCATCTGCCCCGTGGCCGTCGAGCGGATCTGACTCTGGCCGCCCTTTTGCACGCAGGACACGGAGGCCGGATTGGCCATGCCGATGGTCGGGCGCGGCGTCTCTTTGGGGGCGCATGCGGTGCTCAGAGCCAGAAGGGCGGCGACTGCGCCGGCGATGACAAAGGATCGAGCCATGAACCGTTCTCCCTGCACGCGCCTCTATTCGGCGGCGTGACGGGAAGCGTCCGCCGCCGCGCGGGCGGCGTCAAGCTCGGCGGCCTTCTGTTCGACCAGTTCGACGATGTGGTCGATCATGCCGTCATTGGCCTGTTTGCCGGCGATCTTGCCGTTCAGATAGACCATGCCCGCGCCCTTGCCGCCGCCGGTGAAACCGACATCGGTATAGAGAGCCTCGCCCGGGCCGTTGACCACGCAGCCGATGATCGACAGCGACATGGCCGTCGAGACGTGGGCCAGCTTCTCTTCCAGGATGGCCACCGTCTCGATGACGTTGAAGCCCTGACGGGCGCACGACGGGCAGGCGATGATGTTCACCCCCCGGTGGCGCAAGCCGAGAGATTTCAGGATATCGAAGCCGACCTTGATCTCTTCCACCGGATCGGCGGCCAGCGACACGCGGATGGTGTCGCCGATACCGGCCCATAGCATGTTCCCCATGCCGATGGCCGACTTGATGGTGCCGGTGCGCAAGGGGCCCGCCTCGGTCACGCCGAGGTGAAGCGGGCAGTCGATGGCGTCGGCCAGTTGCTGATAGGCGGCCACCGTCAGGAAGGGGTCGGACGCCTTCACCGAGATCTTGAACTCGTGGAAGTCCAGATCCTGCAGGATGCGGGCGTGGTTCAGCGCGCTTTCAACCATGGCGTCGGGACAGGGTTCGCCGTATTTTTCCAGCAGCTCCTTCTCCAGCGAGCCGGCGTTGACGCCGATGCGCATGGAGCAGCCGTGGTCGCGAGCGGCCTGGACGACCTCCTTGACCCGGTCGATGGAGCCGATGTTGCCGGGGTTGATGCGCAGGCAGGCGGCCCCGGCCTGGGCTGCCTCGATGCCGCGCTTGTAGTGGAAGTGGATGTCGGCCACGAGCGGCACGCGGGCTTCGCGTGCAATGGTCCTGAAGGCCGCCGTCGACTCTTCGTCCGGGCAGGAGACGCGGACGATGTCGGCCCCCGCCTCCTCCAGCTGACGGATCTGGTTCAGCGTCGCCGCCGCGTCGGTGGTCGGCGTATTGGTCATCGACTGGACGCTGATCGGGGCGTCGCCGCCGACCGCGACCGAGCCCACCATGATCTGGCGGCTCTTGCGGCGCTCGATGTGGCGCCAGGGGCGGATGTGGCCGAGTTCGGAATGGTCGCTCATGTCGGGCGGAACATAGGCGAGGAACGACGGCAAAACCACGACATCAGTCGCCGGCCGCGACGATTCATCCGGCGGGCGGGCTTGCCGGGACCACAGGAAGGGGCGGCGGCGCTGCGGCCAGGGCGGCGGCGGCCTGGGCGGCGCGCGCCCGCGCCTGGGCTTCCGCCGCAGCGGCGGCCCGAGCCTCGGACTGACGCGCCTCCGTCTGGGCGCGGCTGTTCAGCTGGCCCAGCGGCGACTGAGGCGCGGGCAGGGCCCCGCTATGCTCGCCGTTCAGATAGACGTCGAAGGCGGTCGGATCGGAGACGTCCACCGTGGCCGAGACGTTCGGCGGCGCCCGCCAGGCCTCGCCAGCCGCCAGTTGACGCGCGAACAGGACGCGGCCGTCGCCTTGACGCACGACCAGGCTGGCCGGCTTCCTGGCCTGCAGGATGACCTGAGAGGCCGTGGCCGAGGCGCCATAGACGGCGCCGCGCGGGTTGAAGGCGGCCTGGACCGGGGGCCCGGGCAGGGCCGCCACGACCGCATTGGGATCGTCGGGATCTACGCCGGTCAGCTGGGCCTCCAGACCAGGCGTGATGTAAAGGGCCGGGGTGGTCTGGTCTGGCGGCGCGGCGCGCGGCGCGCCCAGATACAAGGCGCGTTCGACCTCAGAGTCGGCTTCCTTGGCCCAGTTCTTGGGCACGGCGACCAGGTCGGACGGATGCGGCGGCTCGATGCGGACGACGCGCTGAAAGACGTTCCAGCCGACCACGGCCAGAACCAGGACGCCCAGCGCGGCCAGGATCCGGGGCGAGGTGCGGCGCATCTGCTGCAGGGCGGCGCCGGTCGGGGCCTGCAGCGGCACGGCGGCATCGGGAAACTCGCGCTTGAAGCGCTCGACCGCCGTCAGTTCGTCCAGACCCAGGGCCCCGGCGTAGGCGCGGACATAGCCCATGGAGAAGATGCGCGACGGCAGGACCGAAAACTCGTTCTGCTCCAGCGCCGTCAGATAGCGCGGATGCACCCGCGTCATCGTCGACAGCTGGGCCATGGAGCGGCCCGAGGCGAGACGGGCCGCACGCAGGGCCTCGCCCAGCGTCTCGGCGTCCTCGAGGGACGGCGCGTTCTGCCGATCCTGATCCATGCGGGAATCCGTTGGTGCGGGCGCGAACACGCCCTCCCCTTCGCTTAGACGAGGCGCTCCACGCGGGCAACGCGGGAAAAGCGGCTCCGCTTGGTTCTCAGACCGAAACGTTCAGCTTGCGCGCCAGGGACTCGATTTCGCCGCGCACCGATCCGGCCGAGGAGCCGAGCAGGACCGCCATGCCGCGACGCGCGGCCGGCAGGTCAGCCGACAGGATCATGCGCTTGACCGGCCCCACGCCGCCCGCCGGGGCCGACAGCCGGGTGTAGCCCAGGGTGATCAGGGCGAAGGCTTCCAGCGGGCGCCCGGCCAGTTCGCCACAGACGGACACCGGCGTGGCGCTGTCGGCGCATTTCTGCTGGATCTCGGCCAGTGCGCGCAAGGCCGGCGGCGACAGGGGGTCATAGCGATCCGAGACCAGGGGATTGGTCCGGTCGGCGGCGAACATGTACTGCAACAGGTCGTTGGTGCCGATCGAGACGAAGTCGGTCAGCGGCAACAGGGCGTCCAGGTGCCACAACAGGCTGGGGCATTCGACCATGGCCCCGACGCGCAGCAGGGACGGCAGGGGGCGCCCGCGACGCCGCGCCCAGTCGCACTCGACATCGACCAGTTCGCGCGCGGCGCGGAACTCGTCCACGGTGGCGATCATGGGGAACATGACACGCAGCTCGCGCCCGGCGGCGGCGGCCAGCAGCGCCCGCACCTGCATTCGCAGCAGGGCCGGCCGGTCCAGACCCAGACGGATGGCGCGACGGCCGAGCGCCGGGTTTTCTTCACGCTCATTGTCGATATAGGGCAGGACCTTGTCGCCGCCGATATCCAGGGTGCGGAAGGTGACCGGACGGTCGCCCGCCGCATCCAGCACCAGCTTGTAGAGGGCCGTCTGGGCGTCCAGACGCGGCAACTCGTCCGAGACCATGAACTGGAACTCGGTGCGGAACAGGCCGATGCCCTCGGCTCCGGTCGCGTCGAGATTCTCCAGATCGACGGCCAGGCCCGCGTTGGTCAGGATGGTGATCCGGGTGCCGTCCCGGGTGACGGCCGGGGTGTCGCGCAGCAGGTCGAACTCGGCCCGGCGCTGGTCGCGCACGGCCATCCGGGTCTGGACCGCCGCCAGCATGTCGGGGCGGGGACGCAGATAGGCCTCGCCGGTCTCGCCGTCGACGATGACCTGATCACCTTCGGACAGACGGTCGCGCAGACCTTGCAGGCGACCGACGCAGGGGATCTGCAGCGCCCGCGCCACGATGGCCGCGTGGCTGGCGGCCGAGCCTTCTTCCAGCAAGAGGCCGCGCAGCTTGTGGCGCGGATATTCCAGCAGGTCGGCGGGGCCGAGGTTACGCGCCACCAGAATGGCGTCGTCCGGCAGGTCGCGCTGGCCCGGATTGTCGCCCGCCAGCACGCGCAGCAGGCGGTTGGCCAGGTCCTCGAAGTCGTGCAGCCGCTCGCGGATATAGGGGTCGCGGGCCTTGGCGAAGCGGGCGCGGTGCTCGTTGCGGACCCGATCGACGGCGGCCTCGGCCGTCAGGCCCGAGCGCACCGCCTCTTCCAGCGACCGGTTCCAGCCGCGGTCGTCGGCGAACATGCGATAGGTTTCCAGCACCTCGAACGAGGTCCCGCCCAGCTTGCCCTGACCGCCTTCCAGCATCTCGTCGATGCCGGCCTTGAGCGCCGACAGGGCTTCGGCCAGACGCCGCTCCTCCGCAGCCGGATCGTCGGACAGCAGTTGCTCGGGGGCCAGGGGCGCCTCGTGCTGGACGACGACGCCATAGGCCAGGCCTTCGGCGAACTTCTGCCCCTTGAGCCGCTCGGGCCGGTGGGGCGCCACCTCGACGTCGCGCAGTTCGTCCTGGGCCAGCAGTTCGCCCGAGGCCACCGTCTCGGCCAGGACCATGGCGATGGTCTGGATGTCCTCGACCTCTTCCTCGTCATAGCGACGGGCGGCGCGGTTCTGGACGACCAGAACGCCGATGGCCCGGCCGCCGCGCAGCAGGGGCGCGCCGAGGAAGGCGTGGAAGGGATCTTCGCCGGTTTCTGGGCGATAGGAGAAGCTGGGGTGGGATGGCGCGTCCGACAGGCTGATCGGCTGGGCCAGCCGGGCCACCTCGCCGACCAGACCCTCGCCCGGACGCAGCCGCGTATTGTGCACGGCCTCGGGGTTCAGGCCTTGGGTGGCGAACAGCTCCAGCTCGCCCGAGGCGCGGCGCAGGTAGATGGAGCAGACTTCGGCGACCATGGACTGGGCGATGGTGCGCACCACCATGTCCAGCCGGTCCTGCGCCGGGCCGCCGCCGGCCATGGCTTCGCGGATCTGGCGCAGGAGGTTGCGAGGCCCCCTCGTCGTCAATCCGCCCTTCACCATGGTCGCTCCCGCCTTGCCGCCCGCTGATCAGATAGGGCGGCCCTCACATTCATCCTATAGCGCGTCGAGCCCGTAGGCCGAATGAAGCGCCCGCACCGCCAGTTCCGAGTAGGCGTCCTCGATCAGCACGCTGATCTTGATCTCGGAGGTCGAGATGGCCTGGAACTTGACGCCCTTGTCGGCCAGGGCCCGGAACATGGTCTGGGCCACGCCGGCATGGCTGCGCATGCCCACGCCGATGACCGAGATCTTGGCCACGTCCGCATCGATGCGCAGTTCCTCGAAGCCGATCTCGGCCTTGGCGGCGGTCATCATCTCGGCGGCGCGCTGGGCGTCGCGGCGACCGGTGGTGAAGGTCAGGTTCACCGCGCCCTCGGTGCGGGCCTGGCTCTGCACGATCATGTCCACATTGACGTTGGCCTCGGCCAGACGCGTGAACACGTCGGCGGGGGCGTCGGTGCGGTCCGCCAGACCCAGCAGCGTGATCCGGGCTTCGTCCCGGCTCATGGTCACGCCGGAAACGATGCGCTTTTCCACGATCTCATCCTCGTCACAAATCAGGGTGCCGGCGTTTTCCGGCAGATTTCCATTCTCATCCGGCTCGATGAAGCTGGACAGGACCCGAACCGGGACCTGCTTGGCCATGGCCAGTTCAACCGAGCGGGTCTGCAGCACCTTGGCCCCCAGCGAGGCCATTTCCAGCATCTCCTCGTAGGAGACCTTTTCCAGGCGCCGCGCGCGGCTCTCGATGCGGGGGTCGGTCGTATAGACCCCGTCCACGTCGGTGTAGATGTCGCAGGGGCATTCCAGCGCCGCCGCCACCGCCACCGCCGAGGTGTCGGAGCCGCCGCGTCCAAGCGTGGTGATGCGGCCGTCGCGGGTCACGCCCTGGAAGCCGGGCACCACGGCGATCTGACCGCCGTCGACGGCGGCGCCCAGGACGTCGCCGGGCACGTCCTCGATACGGGCGCGGCCGTGGGCGTCGTCGGTGATGATCGGAATCTGCCAGCCCATCCAGCTGCGCGCGTTCAGCCCCATGTTGCGCAGGGTCAGGGCCAGAAGGCCCGACGTCACCTGCTCGCCCGAGGCGACCACCACGTCATATTCGTCGTCCGACAGGGGCAGGCCCCCATTCTTCAGTTCTGGGGCGGCGGGACCCGCGCCGTCGGTCCAGGCCACCAGCTCATTGGTCTTGCCGGCCATGGCGGACACCACCACGGCGATCTGTTTGCCCTTGGCGGCCTCGGCGGCGATAATTCGCGCCGCACGACGAATACGCTCGAGGTCCCCCATGGAGGTCCCCCCGAACTTCATCACCAGTCGTGTCGTCTCGGGCCGCGTCATCGTGCCGTTTCGTCCCCTGCTTGCATGGGCGGCCAAGGCGGTTCATGCCTGCAGCCATGTCCGCTTCTAACGACAGCCTTGAGCCGCGCAAACCCCAAAGCGAAGAGGGTTTTTCACCCTTTGCAACCGATCGTGCCGAGGGGCCGAGCATCGATCCTGCCGACGTCGCCCGCTTTTCCGCCCAGGCGGCCGAGTGGTGGGATCCCAAAGGGCCGTTCGCGCCCCTGCACCGCTTCAATCCGGCGCGTCTGAAATTCGTGCGCGACCGCGCCGCCGCGCATTTCGGGCGCGACGCCCGGAGCCGCGCGCCGTTTGCGGGGCTGAGCCTGATCGACATCGGCTGCGGCGGCGGCCTGATCGCCGAACCGATGCGGCGCATGGGCTTTGACGTCACGGCCCTGGACGCCTCGTCCGAGAACATCGGCACGGCCCGCGCCCACGCCGAACAGGTCGGGCTGGAGATCGCCTATCGCGCCGCCACGGTCGAACAGATGGTGGAAGCCGGCGCTGGTCCCTTCGACGTGGTCCTGACCATGGAGGTGATCGAGCACGTAGCCGATCCCGAAGCCTTCATCCGCGCCTGCTCGAAGCTGATCAAGCCAGGCGGGATGATGATCGTCGCCACCCTGAACCGCACGCTGAAGGGCCTGCTGCTGGGCAAGTTCGCCGCCGAATACGTGCTGCGCTGGGTCCCCGCCGGCACCCACGACTGGCGTCAGTTCCTCAAGCCCGAAGAACTGCGCGCCATGCTGGACGGCGAGCCCCTGACCGTCACCGGCCCTTTCGGGCTGGCCTATGACCCGCTGAGCGATCGCTGGAGCGAGGGCGACGACGTGGGCATCAACTACATGATGATGGCGACGCGGGACGCATGACGCCCCGGCGGATCGTCGTCACCGGCGGGCCGGGATCGGGCAAGACCAGCCTGATCGAGGCCTTGGCGGCGGCGGGGCACGCCACCTCGCCCGAGGCCGGACGGGCCGTCATTCGTCGCCAGCAGGCCATCGACGGACAGGCCCTGCCCTGGCGTGACCGCGCCCTGTTCGCCGAACTGATGCTGGACCGTGAGCTGGAGGCCCATGCCCGCGCCGAGGATGCGACCGACCAGGTCTTCTTCGACCGCGGCGTCCCTGACGTGGTCGGCTATCTGGCCCTATGCGGCCTGCCGGTCCCGCCCCATGTCGAGCGGGCGGCGCGTGAGGTCCGTTACGATCGGCGCGTCTTCATCGCCCCGGTCTGGCCCGAGATCTTCGCCCAGGACGCCGAGCGCCGGCAGGATCTGGATGAGGCTCAGCGCACCTTCGACGCCATGGCCGCCGTCTATCCGCGCTTCGGCTACGAGTTGGTCGAACTGCCCCGGGTTCCAGTCGCCGAACGCCTCGCCTTCGTCCTGTCGCGCCTGGCCTAGCCCGGCTGCCGCGTCTCGCGCAGCAGCGACAGGTCATAGCCCAGGGCCTGAACCCGGTTGCGCAGAGCCTGAACGGTTTCCGCCCCTGGCCGCGCCTCGCGGCTGAGAATCCAGAGGTAGCGGCCGGACGGCTCGCCCACGATCGACCAGCTATAGTCGTCGGCGTGGTCCAGAACCCAGTAGTCGCCCACGTAGAAGGGACCGAAGAAGGAGACCTTCAGCTTGGCGCCATTGCTGTCGGCGACCAGCTTGGCCTTGCCCTCGGACTGCTTGATCGGACCATCGACAGCCCCCTGACGACAGCGGTTCAGCACCCGGACCTGGCCGTTCTCCAGCAGGCTGTAGTCCGCGGTGACCGCCTCGCAGTCTTTCTGGAAGCCGGCTTCGTAGCGGGCCAGCTCGTACCAGCGGCCCAGATAGCGGTCGAGCTCGACCGGTTTGGCCGGCTGCGGCACGGCGGCGTTGCCGACGGGTCCGCGTTGCAGGGTGGCGCAGGCGCCGACGGCGACCGCGACGCCGGCCAGGAGGAGGAGGGGGAGGGTGCGTTTCAAGGTCATGAGGCCCGAAAGACCCGAACCTCACCCCCGGTTCCGCTCAGAGCGTCCGGATCATGTAGCGGGCGTCCTCGCCGTAGCTGGCCAGCTTCTCGGCCATGCCGGGCGGGCTCTGGACGACGAAGCCGTTGCGTTCCCAGAATGCGGTCGCCTCATTCACCGCCACCAGAGCGATGACGGGCCACCCCGCCGCCCTGGCCTGCGCGGCCAGACGCTCGACGATGACACGCGTATGGCCGCCGCCGCGCGTGTCGGGGTGAACGGCCAGGTCGTGCAGGTAGATGATCTCGGCGTCCTGGGGCACCGCGCCGATCAGACTGTCCAGCGGCGGGGCCGCGTTCCGCCGCCAGGGATAGGCCATCAGATAGCCCATTACGGTTCCGTCTTCGTCGGACAGGACGAAGCAGCCCTGGGGCGCCAGGGCCTGTCGCTCGGCGAAACACGCGCGGGCCTCGAAATGGTCGGGGAAGGACAGGCGGGCCACCGCGACGACGCCGTCGATGTCGTCGGGCGTCATCGGCCGCCACTCTAGACGGGACAGCGGGCGTTCAGTTCCGCCCTGTTGAAGCTCCATTCCACACTCCGGGTTTCGTCGTCATCCGCCCCTTCGATGCGGGCGGTCAGCACATCCCCCTGGCGCTGATAGAGGATGCGGTGCGGAAAGTCGTTGGCGGGATTGGCGAAGACCACGCGCTGCGGCCCGCTTTCGATCAGACGGAAGGGCGTGGGCGCGGCCCCTTCCGGCTGCGCCAGATAGGCCAGGACGCCGTCCTGCAAGGGAGCGATGCGGGCGAACTCGAAGCCGCTGCGGCCATTACGCACAGTCACGGCATGGCCCGCCAGAAGGCCCACGCGCGGGTCGCTCCAGGTCTCCGACGCCTCGCGCCCGCCGGAGCAGTCCAGCCAGTAGCCCGCCATCCAGGACAGGTCGGGCGCGGGCGAGGCCGCCTGAACCAGCACGGCGGCCGAAAGCGCGGTCAGCAAGGCCATCAAAGTCTCCCTCCTCAGTGTTCTGAGAGAGGCTAGATCAGTCCGTGTCGTCCCGCTTGTAGGTTTGCGACGCCAGCCGCCGCGCCAGCTCCATCTGGTCCCGCGCCCACGCGGTGGCCGTACAGCCGAGGAAGCGGCGGAAATCCCGCGCCATCTGCGGCTGGTCGAAATAGCCAGCGGCCAGTCCCGCCTCCAGCCAGGAGGCCGCGTCGGCGTCAGGGCCCGTCGCATGGTCGAAGATGCGGCGGAAGCGGAAGACCGAGCGCAGGGTCCGGGGGGCCACGCCCACGCGATCACGGAAACGGCGCTGCAGGGCGCGTCGCTCGGCAGGGTTCAGGACGGGTCCGTCGACGTCGCGCTCGGCGGCGGCGACCTCGACGCGGACAGCAGGGTCGAGGCGCCAGCCGCCCGCCTGGCGCTGCTCCTCCAGCCAGTCAGCCAGGGCCGTCGCCTGGGCGGCCGGATGGCCGGCAGGGGCCGTGAAGCCGCCTAGGCGCGCCACCAGATCCAGCCGGCGGTCCGTCGCCTCGATCAAGGGACGCCCCAGAAACGCCCGCGCGCCGTCCGGCTCGAACCTGGCGGCGACGATCTCCACCGGACCGACGGGACGGATAGCCATGGGCCGGGTCATCTGGCCGGCGAAGATGACCGGCGGCTGGGGGCGAAACACGCCGTCCTCGCCCGCTTCCTCGTAGGGCGCGGCCAGATCGATCACCAGTTCGGGGCAGCCGTCGGGGGCGATGCGCTGCACCTCGCCCGTCGGGCTTGGCGCCGCATAGGTCCACAGGACGCGCACGAAGGGGCGCAAGGATTCCGGCGGCGCGAACTCCTCGTATCTCTCCCCCTCCCCCATGTCGTCAGTGCGCCTTCTTCGGGTCCGGCGGCAGGCTGGGCAGGGGGGCGCAGGGCACGCCGTCGTCCTTCAGCTTCTTCACATCGGCGGGGGTGGCCTCGCCGTAGATCTCGCGCTTCTCGCTGCGGCCTTCATGGATATCGCGGGCCTCGCGAGCGAAGGCGTCGCCGACGTAGTCGAAGTTCTGCTCGACGTGATCGCGCACCTCGCGCGCGGCCTGCGTCATCATGGCCTGCATCTGCTTCATGGCGTCGGGGGCGGGCGCCGCCTTTTTCGTGCCCGCGACGGCGGGGGCCATGACCTGCTTTCGCACACCTGTGGAGGCGCAGAAGGGGCATTCGACCAGACCGCGCGCCGCCTGGTCGTCATAGTCGCTGGAAGACGCGAACCAGGCCTCGAAGCCGTGCTCGTGGTCGCAGATCAAGGCGTAACGGATCATTGAGGCTCGTCGAATGGGCGGTCGTGCGCCAGGGACGGCACGGCCTGCCGCGCGCGTCGCACCGCGCTCAGGTCCAGGCTCGCGGCGATGACGCAGGGTTCGTCATGATCGGCCCGAGCGATGATCTCGCCCCAGGGCCCGACGATGACGGAGCGCCCCCAGGTCTGGCGGCCGTCCTCGTGCGTCCCGCCCTGGGCCGGGGCCAGGACAAAGGCCCCGGTCTCGATGGCCCGGGCGCGGAGCAGGGTCTCCCAGTGCGCCTCTCCGGTCGGGCGGGTGAAGGCGGCGGGCACGGCGATCATCGATGCTCCGGCCTTGGCCAGCTGGCGATGCAGATGGGGGAAGCGCACATCGTAGCAGATGGTCAGACCCAGACCGCCCCACGGGGTGTCGGCGAGCCGCGCGGCGTCGCCTGGCCGCACGGAGGCGCTTTCACGATAGGTCTCGCCATTGGCCAGATCGACGTCGAAGACGTGCAGCTTGTCATAACGGGCCGTGATCGACCCGGCCGGGTCGATCAACAGGGAGCGATTGGCGGCGCGGTCGTCGCCAGGCGCCTCCGAACGGACGATGGCCGATCCGATCAGCAGCCAGACGCCCAGCTCGGCGGCCAGGGCGCGCAGGCCGAGAACGGCCACGTCCGCGCTTTCGGTCGTCAGGGCGGCGTCGCGAAGTCCCCGACGCTGTTCGAGGAAGTTCGTCCCCTCCGGCGTCAGGATCAATTTCGCCCCGCCCGCCGCCGCTTCGCGGATCAGCGGCTCGACATGGGCCAGCCCCGCGGTCGCCGTCGCCGGCGTCCGCGTCTGGATCAGCGCGACGTCGAGCCGCTCGTCCATCAGGCCGCCAGCAGGGGGTCGAGGCCGCCGCGCGCATCCAGGGCGTGGATGTCGTCAGAGCCGCCGACGTGTTTGTCGCCGATGAAGATCTGCGGGAAGGTGGACTTGCCGCCGGCGCGCTCCACCATCTCGGCCTTTTTAGCCGGATCGTTCGAGGCCACGATCTCGGTGAAGGCCACGCCCTTGCGGTTCAGCAGGCCCATGGCGGCGATGCAATAGGGGCAACCGGGCTTGGTGTAGATGACGACTTCGGCCAACGCGGACTCTCCTGAATTCAGACCAGAGCCCTACTTAGGCGGTTCGCGCGCAGTTCGCACCCTCGCGATGACAGCCAGGTCCACGGCGCGGGCGCCGGCCGACAAGAGAACGCGGGCGCAGGCCTCCGCCGTGGCTCCCGTGGTCAGGACGTCGTCGATCAGAAGAATGCGACGGCCCTTGATCCGGCGACGCCCGGCCTCGGTCACGGCGAAGGCCTTTTTCACGTTCAGACGGCGCCCGCGCGCCGACTTGCCGCCCTGACTGTCGGTCGGCGTCGCGCGGATCAGGGCGTCCGGCAGGTAGTCGAGACCGGCAGTGCGGGCCAGCGGGCGGGCGATCTCCGCAGCCTGATTGAACCGCCGCGTCAGCAGGCGCGACCGGTGCAGCGGCACAGGGACCACGGCGTCCGCCTCGGCCACCAGATCGGCGCCGGACCGCGCGATCCAGCGGGCGAACAGGGGGGCGAACTGCTGCTGGTCGCCGTGCTTGAACTTGAGGATCAAACCGCGGGACGCCTCGTCATAGACGCAGGCCGCGCGGGCGCGGGCGAAGACGTAGGGCTGGACCTGGCAGGCCAGGCAGCGGTCGGAAGCAAATTCTCCGCCGTCGTATTCAAAGGCCGCGCCGCAGCCGTCGCAGACAGGCGCTTCCAGAAACACGACCCGGCTCCAGGCGTCGGGCGTCAGGCCCGCCGACGCCGTGGCCTCGCGGCTGTCGTGGGCCATGGGCGGCAGCAGAATATCCAGCAGACCGCGCCCCGCATCGCGCGCGCCGGATGCTATAGGCGCGGTCACGCCTTTTAATCGACCTCGCCAACCCCCATCCTGAACGGACATGAGCGCCCCCTCCTCTGGTCCCCCGATCATCTTCGACGCCGCCCGCCGCGCCGCGCGCCTGAGCCGCGCCGCCCGTCGTTTCCCCGACGCCGACTTCCTGCACGTCCGCGCCGCCGAGAACGCGGTGAACAGTCTGGAGGTGATCCTGCGCGAGTTTCAGGCCCCCGTCGACCTGTCGCCCCATCCGGGCGTATTCGCGCGAGCGGTCGCCGACAGTTCGGCCCGCGACCGGCTGGGCGAGGTCCGCGCGGTGGGTGCGACGTCCCAGCGCGCGGCGCCGGGCGCCGGGCCTCTGGGCCTCGAGGACCAGTCCGCCGACCTGATCGTGAACCTGCTGGGCCTGCACTGGGCCAACGACCTGCCCGGCGCCCTCGCCCAGATCCGCAGGGCGCTGAAGCCCGACGGCCTGTTCGTCGCCAGCCTGTTCGGGGCGGCGACGCTGAAGGAGCTGCGCGGCGTGCTGACCGAGGCCGAGCTGGAGGTCAACGGCGGCGCCCAGGCCCGCGTCTCGCCCTTCGCCGACGGCTTCGACGGGGCGGGTCTGCTGCAGCGGGCGGGCTTCGCCCTGCCGGTCAGCGACGTGGACCGGGTGACGGTGCGCTACGCCGACCCCTTCGCCCTGATGCGCGACCTGCGCGCCATGGGCGAGACAAACGTGCTGGCGGGACCGATCAAGCCGCTGAGCCGCGCCGTCCTGGCCCGCGCAGCTCAGCTCTACGCCGAGCGCCACGCCGAGGCGGACGGACGCATTCCGGCGACCTTCGAGATGGTGCATCTGGCCGGTTGGGCGCCGCACGACAGCCAGCAGAAGCCGGCTCGGCGCGGATCGGCAAAAACCCGGCTGGCCGACGCCCTCGGGGTGCGCGAGCGGACGGGCGAAGAGCCTAGCTGACCGCCTGGGTCAGGGCGGTCAGGGCGGCGTTGAACACGCCCGCGGCCTTCTCGCCCGCCAGACGCATCGAGCCGATGATGACCAGAAAGATCAGGGCGCAGATCAGGCCATACTCGATGGCGGTGGCGCCGCTGTCGTCGCGCAGGAACCGGCCGATGAAACGTCGCATCCAGGCCCCCTCCCGCGGCGGCTGATCAGAGCAGGTCGCGCAACCAGGCGACCAAGGGTTCGTCAGCCGGCGGCATGGGATAGTCCGAAAGCTTGTTCGGCTTCACCCAGGCCAGACCCGCGTGTTCACGCGAGGTGACCACGCCGGACCAGCGTCGGCACAGATACAGTGGCATCAAGAGGTGAAAGGAATCGTAAGCGTGACTGGTAAACACGAACGGGGCCAGGCAGGCCTCGTTCACGTCGATGCCCAGTTCTTCGTTCAGTTCGCGGATCAGGGCCCGTTCGGGCCGCTCGCCCGGCTCGACCTTGCCGCCGGGGAACTCCCACAGGCCGGCCAGTTGCTTGCCCTCGGGCCGCTTGGCGATCAGGACGCGGCCGTCCGCGTCGATCAGGGCGACGGCGACGACGAGAACGGTGGGAACGGCGCCGACTGCAGCCTCGCTCACGAGCGATAATCCCCGTTGATCTCGATGTAGCGCTTGGTCAGATCGCAGGTCCAGACGGTGGCCGAGGCCCGGCCCGAGCCGACGTGGACGGTGATGTCGATCTCTGCGTTCTTCATATAGGCGCTCATCTTCGCCTCGTCGTAGGTCGGCGAGGGCGCGCCGTCGACGGCGGCGACATGGGGACCGAAGTGGATGGCCAGACGGTCGCGATCCACGGCCTCCTCGGTCTTGCCCACGGCCATGACAATGCGGCCCCAGTTGGCGTCCTCGCCGGCGATGGCGGTCTTGACCAGGGGGCTGTCGGCGATCGACTTGGCCAGCTTGCGCGCCGAGGCGGGGCTGGCCGCCCCGTCCACGGTGATGCGGACGAACTTGGTCGCGCCCTCGCCGTCCTTGACCAGCTGGTGGGCCAGATCGAGCATGACCTTGTCCAGCGCCGCCGAGAAGTCCTTAAGCCGGCGATCGCCGACCCGGCCGATGCGCGGCGCGCCCGAGGCCCCGGTCGCGAACAGCAGGGCCGTGTCATTGGTCGAGGTGTCGCCGTCCACGGTCACCGAGTTGAAGGTGGTGCGCACATGCAGGTTCAGCAGGGCCTTCAGGACCGGCGGGGCGATGTCGGCGTCGGTGACGATGAAGCCCAGCATGGTGGCCATGTCGGGCGCGATCATGCCCGAGCCCTTGGCGACGCCGGCGATCTTCACCTTGACGCCCTCGATCTCGCACTCGGCGTAGGAGCCCTTGGGGAAGGTGTCGGTGGTCATGATGCCCAGACCGGCCCGAGCCCAGGCGTCGGCCTTCAGCCCGGCCTTGATGTCGGGCAGGCGGGCGGTGATCTTGGTCTCGTCCAGCACCACGCCGATGACGCCGGTCGAGGCCAGCATGACGTCGCGCTGGCGGCAGTCGAAGCGCTTGGCTGTTTCCGAGGCCGTGCGGCGGGCGGCGTCGGCTCCGGCCTTGCCGGTGAAGGCGTTGGCGCAGCCGGCGTTGACGACCAGGGCCTTGACCCCCTCGCCGCCCTTGTCGGCGTCCAGGTGGCGCTTGCACCAGTCGACAGGCGCCGAGCCCACCTTGTGCCGGGTGAAGACCCCCGCGCAGGACGCGCCCTCCGGGAAGTGGAAGACCACCAGATCGTCGCGCTCATGCTTGTAGAAGCCGGCGCGTGCGGTGGCGATCTCGACCCCGCCGATGGGCGGAATAGTCGGGAAGGGCACGGCCAGCGGCGAGACCATCAGCCCCGGCTTGCCCGGCGAGGCCGGCTTGGCGGCCGGTTGGGTGGCGCGCTTCAGGGCCGAGGCCAGCGGGTCCAGGGCCTTTTCGATGGCGGTTTCGATCATCTGGCCGGTCGAGCCGGATTTGACGGGCGGACGGTTCATGAGGCGACGGTTCCGGCGGGAGGGGCGGCGGCAGGTGCGGCGGGCGCTGACTTGGTTGAGCCTTGCGCCGCCGGTTTGGCGGGATTGAGGAAGACCTCGACCTGAGCCTTGCCGCGCAACTGCTCCAGCAGCTGGCGTACGCCCTCATAGGTCAGATAGCGGACGATCAGGGGGCGGGCCTGATCCAGGGTCGGGGGCGTTTCCAGGCGGCGATCCTCGATGCGCAGCACGGCCCAGCCGCCTGCGCCCTGGACGGGCCCGACCACCACGCCCGGCGCCTGGCCGCGCACGGCGGCGGCGTAGGCGTCGGGCAGGACGTCCAGCGTCGAATAGCCCAGGTCGCCGCCGGAATAGCGGGTGGCGTCGTCGATCGAGCGCTGGGCGGCCACAGCCTCGAAGGCGGCGCCCTGGCCCAGAACCCCGACCACGGCGTCGGCCTGTTCTTTCGTGTGCGACAGGATCAGACGGACCCGGATCTCCTCGGTCGTCTGGGCCCGGCGCTGTTGCTCCTGATAGAGCCGTTCGACCGCCTGGTCCGAAACCGCGCCGCTGACGACGGATTCCACCAGCATGTCGCCGAGGATGCGTTCGTGCACCGCCTCCAGCCGGCGCTGGGCGGCGGCGTTCTTGTCCAGACCGCGACGACGCGCCTCGGCCGCCAGAAGTTTCTGATCGACCACCTCGTCCAGCACCCGGCGGAACAGCTCGGACTTGACGTCCAGGGGTTCGCCCTCGCCGACCAGACCCTGGGCGACGGCTTCCCGGCGCACGTCGGACGCCCAGACCGAGCGGTCCAGCACCCGCGCCACCACCAGATCGCCCTTTTCCGGCGGGGTTTCCGCGTCTCCGCGACTACAGGCGCCCGTCAGCGTCACGGCCAGCAGGACCGCCGCCAGCACGGGCCGCAATGCTCGGAAGGAGGGGCGCGAATGACGCATCGGGCGCTCCGGCCAAAAGGCGACAGGGGGACGAAAATCAGGAACCGAAGGGCCTGCGGCGCCAGGCCCTCGAAAGCCCCTCGCGTTGACAGGGGTTAGGGCGGTGCTTAAGTCCCGGCTGCGCCCAAGTCGAGGGGTTTTCGATCGTCTGCGCGGCCCCTGCGCACGCCTCGTATTTCGAGGGTCGCCGGGACCGGCGTCGATCCTGGGCTCCGCGATCGCGACGCTCCCTGTTTCAGAGCCTTCAGCCGCTCGACCGCCTTTACCGGATCGCCCATGCTCGGCTTCGCCAAGAAAATCCTCGGCTCCTCCAACGACCGCAAGGTCAAGGCCTTCCAGGCCCAGGCGCAAAAGATCAACGCCCTGGAAGCCCGGTTCGAGGCCTTCTCGGACGACGAGCTGCGCATGATGACGCAGACCTTCAAGGATCGCATCGAGGCCGGCGACAGCCTGGACAAGATCCAGAGCGAAGCCTTCGCCGTGGTGCGCGAGGCCTCCAAGCGGGTCCTGGGTCAGCGCCAGTATGATGTTCAGCTGGCCGGCGGCATGATCCTGCACGAAGGCGGCATCGCCGAAATGCGGACCGGCGAAGGCAAGACCCTGGTGGCCGTGGCCCCGGTCTATCTGAACGCCCTGGCGGGCAAGGGCGTCCACGTCATCACCGTCAACGACTACCTGGCGCGCCGCGACGCCGAGACGATGGGCAAGGTCTATCGCTTCCTCGGCCTGGAAGTCGGGGTCATCGTCAACGGCCTGTCGCAGGGTCAGCGCCAGGCGGCCTACAACGCTGACATCACCTACGGCACCAACAACGAATTCGGCTTCGACTACCTGCGCGACAACCTGGTCTACGACCGCCGCGAGATGGTGCAGCGGACCCACCATTTCGCCATCGTCGATGAAGTCGACTCCATCCTGATCGACGAGGCGCGCACGCCCCTGATCATCTCGGGCCCGACCGAGGACCGCTCGGACCTCTACAAGATCGTCGACACGATCGTGAAGGAGCTGGTCAAGGACAAGGCCACCTATGATCTGGACGAGAAGCAGCGTCAGGCCCTGCTGACCGAGCTGGGCTCGGAACGCATCGAGGAGATGCTGGAAGCCGGCGGCCACTTCGCCGAGGACACCACCGACCTGTATGATCCGGCCAACGTCAGCCTGGTCCACCACGTCAACCAGGCCCTGCGCGCCAACACCCTGTACACGCGCGACAAGGACTACATCATCAAGGCGGGCGAGATCGTCCTGATCGACGAATACACCGGCCGCATGATGACGGGCCGTCGCCTGTCCGAAGGTCTTCACCAGGCCATCGAGGCCAAGGAAGACGTCAAGATCATGCCCGAGAACCAGACCCTGGCCTCGGTCACCATCCAGAACTACTTCCGCCTCTATGAAAAGCTGTCCGGCATGACCGGCACGGCCGCCACCGAGGCCCAGGAATTCCTCGACATCTACAAGATGGACGTCCTCGAGGTTCCGACCAACCGTCCGATCCAGCGCAAGGATTACGACGACGAGGTCTATCGCACCTTCAAGGAAAAGAACGCGGCCATCGCCGCCCAGATCGCCGAGTGCCACGTCAAGGGTCAGCCCATCCTGGTCGGCACCGTCTCGATCGAAAAGTCCGAAGAGCTGTCGGACGTCCTGAAGAACTATGCGTACAAGGTCGAGACCGGCCGCACCCTCAAGGCCGAATACGCCGGTCGCGAGAAGGAGGCCCAGAAGGTCGGCGACGACGCCTATGACATCGTCTACGCCACCGGCCACGGCATCCCGCACAACGTCCTGAACGCGCGTCAGCACGAGCAGGAAGCCTATATCGTCGCCGACGCCGGCCTGCCCGGCGCGGTGACCATCGCCACCAACATGGCCGGTCGCGGCACCGACATTCAGCTGGGCGGCAACCTGGAGATGCGCCTGCAGCGCTGGACCCAGGAGCAGCGCAACATGGCCGTGGCGGTCACGCCTGAAATGCTCGCCGAGGTGGAAGCCGAGTACAAGGCCGAGATCGCCGTGCACCGCGAGACGGCGCTGGCCGCCGGCGGTCTGTTCGTGCTGGGCACCGAGCGTCATGAAAGCCGCCGCATCGACAACCAGCTGCGCGGCCGCACCGGTCGTCAGGGCGACCCCGGCACCTCGAAATTCTACCTGTCCTGCGAAGACGACCTGCTGCGCATCTTCGCCGGCGATCGCCTGGATTCGATCATGCGCAGCTTCGGCGTCGCCGAAGGCGAGGCCATCAGCCACCCCTGGCTGAACCGCGCCGTGGAAACCGCCCAGAAGCGCGTCGAAGCCCGCAACTACGACATGCGCAAGA
The DNA here is from genome assembly GCF_002387245.1 of Brevundimonas sp. UBA4553. Lineage (GTDB taxonomy): Bacteria > Pseudomonadota > Alphaproteobacteria > Caulobacterales > Caulobacteraceae > Brevundimonas. The sequence continues at coordinate 35,914 of NZ_DGLD01000013.1, read as the reverse complement.
ACGTGCTGAAGTACGACGACGTCGTGAACGACCAGCGCAAGGCCGTGTTCGAACAGCGTCAGGAGTTCATGGACTCCACCGACCTGTCGGAACTGGTCACCGACTTCCGTCTCGACGTCGTGTCCGACCTGGTCGAACGCTACATGCCGCCCAAGGCCTACGCCGAGCAGTGGGACATGGACGGTCTGGACGAGAAGGTCCGCTCGACCCTGGGCCTTGAGCTGCCCCTGCGCGAGTGGGCCGCCGAGGAAGGCGTCTCGAACGAAGAGATCGAGGAGCGCATCAACGCCGCCGCCGACGCCCGCGCCGCCGAGCGTCTGGAGCAGATCGGCGCCGACCAGACCCGCGGTCTGGAAAAGCAGTTCATGCTGCAGATGATCGACATGCAGTGGCGCGAGCACCTGGTCCATCTGGACCACCTGCGCGGCGTCATCGGACTGCGCGGCTACGGCCAGCGCGACCCGCTGAACGAATACAAGACCGAAGCCTTCAACCTGTTCGAGACGCTGCTGCACGACCTGCGCCACAACGTCACCCGCTGGCTGATGACCGTCGAGTTCCGCTTCGAGGCGCCGCCGGCGATGGAACTGCCCGAGTTCCAGGAAATCCACCTGAACCCCGGCACCGGCGAGAACGAGATGGCTAATCCGATGGCCCAGAACCCGGAAGGCATGCTGACCGGCGACGACCGCTCCAAGCTGCCGGTCGAGGCCCTGCCCGTCGGCTGGGAACGCACCAGCCGCAACGCCGACTGCCCCTGTCACTCGGGCCGCAAGTTCAAGCACTGCCACGGTAGTCTCATCTAAGGCGCTGCCGCGCGGCGCTACGCTCGCGACGCGGTCGCTCGCGGCTTGAGCGCCAAACACTGAGTTGAGAGAGGCGGCCTCGCTTTGCAGGGCCGCCTTTTTCTTTGGGCGGTGTTGAGGCGGAGCGCGTGACGCCGCCTTAGTGGCGAGCTAGCCTGTCGCCATGAGCTACAAGCCCCTCTTCTCGCGCGCCCTAGGTCTCGATCCTGAGCGGCTGCATTTCGCCGCCCACAGCCACCACCTGTGGCCCGACGCCAGCTTCGACGCCCAGGTCCAGGCCTGGGCCGAGGCCAATCGCTTCGCCGACCGCAAATGGGATCTGGTCTTCGGCGAGGTCATTCCTGAGGCCCAGAAGCACGTGGCGAAGGAGCTGAACCTGCCTTCGCCGGACAGCCTGATCTTCACCTCCAACACCCACGACCTGCTGATCCGCCTGGTTTCGGGCGTCGAGAAGAAGCCGGTGCGCATCCTGTCCACCGACGGCGAGTTCCACTCCTTCCGTCGCCAGTCCGAGCGCTGGGAGGAGGCGGGCGAGGCCGTCGTGACGCGGGTGCCTTTGCAACCCTTCGCCAGCTTCGCCGAGCGCTTCGTCGCGGCGGCCAGGGCGGGCGGCCATGACCTGATCCTGGTCAGCCAGGTCTTCTTCCGCACAGGTCAACTCTTTGACGCCATCCCCGAGCTGGCGGTCCTGGCCGACCCGGCGGGGCCGTGGGTGGTCATCGACGGCTATCACGGCTTCATGGCGACCCCGACCGACCTGTCGGCGGTGGCGGACAAGGTCTTCTACCTGGCCGGCGGCTACAAATACGCCATGGCGGGCGAAGGCGCCTGCTTCCTGCATGCCCCGCCCGGCTTCTGCCCCCGCCCGGTCATCACCGGCTGGTTCGCCGAGTTCGGCCATCTGGAGGGTCCGCCCGGCGGAGTCCAGTACCGCACCGACGGCGGCCGCTTCTGGGGCGCCACCTTCGACGTCAGCGCCCTGTATCGCCTCAACGCCGTTCGCCGGATGCTGGACGAACAGGGACTGACCACCGTCGAGGTCGCCGCCCATGCGCGCGGCCTTCAATCCCGCTTCCAGGCGGCGATCCTGAACGGCGAGGCCGGAGCCCTGTCGCAGGCCGAGATCCTCAACCCCGTTGAGGGCGAGGCGCCGCGCGCCCGCTTCCTCGCCCTGCGTTCCGACGAGGCGTCGCGCTGGAAGGCCGACCTGCAACACATGAACGTGGTCACCGACGTCCGCGACGACGTCATCCGTTTCGGCTTCAGCCTCTATCAGTCGGAAGAGGACGTGGAGCGGCTGATCCACGCCTGCGCCCGCCTGACCTGAAGCGTCAGAAGAACAGGCTGTCGGCCTGTCGCTGCGCTTCTGGCGGCCGTCGCGCCGGAGCCGACTTCGGCGCAGGCCGGGACGCAGCGGCGGGCGGGGCGGCGCGACTGGGCGCCTCCGGCCGCGCTGGCGGAGGCGGCGCCGGAGCGCGAGTCTCCGCCCTTTCCTCGTCTTCAAAGATCGAGCGCCAGCCGGATGCCGCCGGCGCACGGGGCCGTTCCACCTCGGGGGCCGCCGGCCGCGGCTTCGGCGGGGGCGCCACGGCGGGATAGGGGATGGGCGACGCCGTGGCCTCGGCCCCCGGATCGTCGGCGACGGCCGCGACCGGCGCCGCTGACGTCGGCGCTGCCGGACTTTCGGTCGCCAATCGCTGATCCGCCGCGTTCCAGAGAATGGCCACGCCCAGCGCCAGCAGCACGAGGCCGATGGCGGCGCCGATGGCCGAGCCCATCAGGATGCGGTTCATATCACTGGCGGCGCGCGAACTCATGACGCCCAAGGCCTACCACGACCACCCTGCCCGCGTCTCAGACGGCGGCGTCCAGCAGGGCCTCGCGCACGATGTCGGGATGGGTCATCGGAAACAGGTGTCCGCCCCCCGCCACCGCCTCCACCTGATGCGGCGAGGCGCCGGCGGGCACGGCGCACAGGCTTCCGCTCTCGGCCTTCAGTATACGGACGACATCAGGGAACCGGCGCAGGGCGCGCCAGGGATTATGCGCCTGGGCCGCGTAGTTGGACGCCTCCCAGGCCGGGGCACAGGTCAATTCCAGCCCCCGATCCGTCTCGACCAGTCCGTCGATCAGGTAGTCGGCCAGCATCATGTCCGACCAGCCCTTGAACGCGCCGCGTCCGCGATAGGCGGCCAGCGCCTGCTCGCGGCTGTCGAACACGGCGCGCCGCTTCAGGGTGCTGGCGACGATGGGGATGCGGTGCGACATCCGGCCGATCAGCGGCAGGTTCATCGCCAGAACCATGGGACGGCGCCAGATCACCGGGTCCAGCAGCAGAAGGCGCGACACCCGATCCGGCCGCTCCGCCGCCGCCAGGAGGCCGCTGGTGCCGCCGATGGAGTGACCCGCCAGGGCCACCGGCGGCCCCTCGACCGCGTCGAGCAGGGCGATCAGGTCGTCGCGATGATCCAGCCAGCTGCGCCGCCCCTCGGGCCGCGCCGGCAACTGGCTCCGGCCGTGCCCCCTCAGATCCGGTGCCCAGATGCGCAGGGCGCCCGACAGGGGCTGTAACAGGGACCTGTAGGTGTAGGCGTTGAATCCGTTGGCGTGGGCGAAGATCAGGTCGACAGGCCGGGCGGGATCGCCGAAATCGAGAACCGCCATCTCGCCCCCGCCCCAGCGGTTCTCGATGGGAACCGTCAGACGCCGCGGCGCCGAAAGGGCCAGGGCGTCCATGCGCCTCAGGCCGCCACGCGGCAGGCGGGGCAGCGGCCATGCCCCTCGATCGTGGTGCGTTCGATGGCGTAGCCGGCCGAAGACGCCGCCTCGGCGAAGGCCTCGCCTCCGGCCACGGCCACCTCCTCGGTCGCGCCGCAGCAGTCGCAGATCAGGAAGGCCGCGGCGTGGGCCGGCGCGTCGCCTGCGACGGCGGTGCAGGCGACATAGGCGCTGATGGAGGCGATGCGATGAACCACGCCGCGCCGCTCCAGAAACTCCAGGGCGCGATAGACGGTCGGCGGCTTGGCCGCCTGACCGTCCAGGCCATAGCGCGCGATCAGGTCATAGGCCTTGACCGGCTCGCCCGCCGCCAGCAGCAGTTCCAGCACGCGCCGGCGCGGGGCGGTCATGCGCTCGCCCTCGGCGGCGCAGCGCGCCTCGACGGCGACCAGCGCCTGTTCCACCTCGGCATGACCCGGTCGGCTGTCGGCATGATTGTGATCGCAAGCGGCGCCCATACCCCACAGCTAAGGGGTCGGCGGCCGCATCGCAACCGTAGCGGCGTCGCAGTCCGCCGTGGACAGTCTGCCGTTCGTCGAACAGCCGCGTTTGCCGCCCGCCGAGCCATAGGCTAGAAGGCTCGACCTTTCTGTTCAGAGCCGATCCGACAACATCATGACCGACACCACGTCCCAAGCTGGCGCCCTGTCCGGCAACGTCCTCTTCTACACCCAGCCGGAGCCGATCTCGATCGAGGCCCACGGCAAGCTGGGCGTGACGCCGGCCGACAAGCCCTACGCCTTCGTCGCCCAGACCAACATCGTCCCGCTGACCGTGACCGAGTTCGCGCCGGCCGCCCTGTCCTACCCGGTCATCTTCGTCGGCGAGTTGAAGCAACCGGTCGTGGCCATGGGCCTGCGTCAGAACGACAACCTGTTCATCGACAACGGCGACTTCCGTCCCGAGGCCTACATCCCGGCCTATATCCGTCGCTATCCCTTCGTCTTCGCCAACGACGACACGCAGAACCGCATGATCCTGTGCATCGATCGCGCCGCGAACTTCGTCGGCGAGGGCGGCGAAATTCCCCTGTTCGAGAACGGTCAGCCCAGCGAGTACGTCAACAACGCGATGGAGTTCTGCAACAACTTCGAGCAGGAACGCGTGCGCACTGAATCGTTCGTGAAGCTGCTGACCGACCTGGACCTGTTCGAAACGCGCGAAGCCTCCTTCACCCCGCGCAATCCCGACGGCACCCCGGGCCAGGTGCAGAAACTGGCCGAGTACTTCGCCGTCTCGGAGGACAAGCTGAAGGCCCTGCCGATCGAGAAGCTGGCCGAACTGCGCGACAACGGCGCCCTGGGCCAGATCTACGCCCACCTGGTGTCGCTGCTGGGCTGGGACCGTCTGATCGCCATGGCCTTCGCCCGCGCCGCCACCGAAACCCCGGTCGCCGCGAACGCCTGATAGGTGTTCTTTAGGGGGCCTACCGCGCTGCGCGCTGCTTGAGGCCCATTGAAGAAATGAAAACGCCCCGTCGGGAAACCGGCGGGGCGTTTGTCTGTCTAGCGTCTGGCGATCAGGGCGCGGGTCAGACAGGAGAAGACCAGCCGCCCCGCCTCGTCCAGCAGGTCCTGCTGGGCGATGACGATGCCCTTTTCGTCGCCGACCGGGTCCTTGCCCATGACCGTCAGGCGGCCACGCAGCAGTTCGCCCGGCGGGGGATTGCGCAGAAAGCGCAAGCCGTCGATCGCCAGGGTCTTGGTCCCGGCCCAGGTTCCCGCCTTCTCGGCGGACAACCGGCTCCACAGCGCATAGACCAGAGCGTCGGGAGCGCCGTAGGCGACATCCCAACCGGGCGCGAACCGCTCGACGAAGATCTCCATCGCGCCCTCGTCCACCGCACAGGCGCCCAGAGGGATGACCTGGCCGATCTCGATATCCTCGAAGTGGACGTGCAGCGGTTCGGTCATCCCATGTCCTCAGGCGGCGGGCTCCTCCGAGACCCGGACCAGCAGCTTGCCGTCATGGTCGCCCGTGAACAAGCGGTTCAGCGAGGTGACCGCCCCCTCCAGCCCGTCGTCGACGTGAACCTTCCACTTGACGCGCCCGTCCGCGAGCCACGGCCCCATCTCCGCGACCATCTCGCGGGCGCGCGGCGCATAGTCGAGCACCAGGAAGCCCTGGACGTTGAGGCGATGAGTGATGATCCGGCTGAAATTCGGCGACGGCGGCATCCGCGTCGCATTGTAGCTGGAGATCAGGCCGCAGACCGCCATCCGCGCGTGCACGTTCAACCGGTTCCAGACCGCGATCATGATGTCGCCGCCGACATTCTCGAAATTCAGGTCGACGCCGTTTGGCGCCAGCCGGTCCAGGGCCTCGCCCACGTCCTCGTTCTTGTAGTCGACGGCGGCGTCGAAGCCGAGTTCCTCGGTCAGCCAGCGGCACTTCTCGGCGCCGCCGGCGATGCCGATGACGCGGGCGCCGCGCTGCTTGGCCACCTGGCCGGCGATGGAGCCGACTGCTCCCGCCGCCGCCGAAATCACCAGGGTCTCGCCTGCCTTGGCCTTCAGCACGTCGGTGACGCCGAAATAGGCGGTCAGGCCCGTCATCCCCAGAACCGACAGATTGGCGGTCAACGGCAGGCCCGGCGCACGGTGAACCGGGCGCAGGCCCTGCTCGTTCACCACGGCGTAGTCGGCCCAGCCGCCCGACAGCGGCGTGACGATGTCGCCTTCCTTGAAGCGTTCCGATCTGGACTGCTCGACCACGCCCAGGGTCAGACCGCGCATGACCTCGCCGAGCCCGACCGGCGGCAGATAGCCCTCGGAATCATTCATCCAGGTGCGGTTGGTCGGGTCCAGCGACAGGTAGATGGTGCGAACCAGGACCTCGGCGTCCTTCAGGTCCGGCACGAGGGTCTCCACCAGTTCCAGGTCGCCGTCCTGGATCAGGCCTTTCGGCCGCTGACGGAGGACCCACTGACGATTGCGAAGGCTCATGGCGCAGCTCCAATGCGTTTTCTTTGAAGACCCATAGTGGCGGATGCGCCGGGCCTGTCGAGAGGCTTTCAAAGAAAAAGCGGACCGTTTCCGATCCGCTTGAGGTGGCATCATCGAGAATGAGGAGCGAAGACGATGGGGCGGCGAACCGTCCGGTCGAGGGGCGTCTATCGCCTTCGCCCCTTGATAACGGCGGTTCGAAGAGCCGGTTCCATAGCCGCCGCATTTGATCCCGCGGGGGATCGCGACCCTCGGAACGCCGCACCCCCGCGCCGCGTTGCTAGACTGCAAGAGCGGCCCTTCGACCGGCCACAACGGACGCCTCATGACCCATCAGGATCCCCATTCCCACTCCGCCGACGCCTTCGAACATCACGAGCCGATCGAGGCGCAGTACGTCCGTCAGGGCCGGGGCGGCGTCCGCATTCTGTGGCTGTTGATCGTCTCGGGCGGCGCCGCCGCCATCCTGCTGCTGGGCATGTGGCTGCTCAGCAACGGCGGGTTCCAGAGCGTCAATCCCGGCGCCGGCGGCACGCGCGAGGATGTCGCGCAGTTCGACACGCCAGCGTCCACGCCGTCCCCGCCGGCCTCATAAAAGAACGGCCTCGACGGCGAACCGTCGAGGCCATGTTCAAACCGGGGTCGCGAACTCAGGCGGCCTGTTTCTGACGCGACGGATGGAAGAAGAGCGCCTGGCTGATCGCCGCCTTCACCGTTTCCGGCTGGAACGGCTTGGTGATCAGGAAGGTCGGTTCCGGCCGCTCGCCCGTCAGCAGACGTTCCGGGAAGGCGGTGATGAAGATCACCGGCACGTCGAAGCGTTTCAGGATGTCCTTGACCGCGTCGATGCCCGACGATCCGTCGGCCAGCTGGATATCGGCCAGCACCAGACCGGGCCGATGACGCGTCACGGCGTCGACGGCCTCGTCGTGGGTGGTGGCGGTGCCGGTGACGCGATGGCCCAGCTCCTTCACCAGGCTCTCGATATCCGCGGAAATGATGGCCTCGTCCTCGATGATCAGGACGTCGGTGGCCAGTTCCGCGTCGATGTCGGACTGCGCCTCGGCGATCAGGCGCTCCACCGAGCGGGGGTCGACGCCCAGGATCTGGGCCGCTTCCGAAGGCGTGAAGCCTTCGAGCGCCGTCAGCAGGAAGGCCTGGCGCGACCGCGGCGAAATCCGCATCAGGCGGTGCGACGCGTCATCCTCGCCGCCCTCGATGCCGCTGCTGTCCTCGAGCTGGGCGCCCGTCGAGGACCAGATGGTGTGGAACACGTGATACAGCGCCACGCGCGGCGTCATATCCGTCGGCAGCTGTCGCTCGCCGGCGGCCAGCGCCTCGAGCGCGACGCGCACATAGTTGTCGCCCGTGATTTGGTCGCCCGTCAGCGCCCGCGCGTAGCGGCGGACATAGGGCAGATGCGGCGCAAGCCTCGCCAATAGACTCATACAAGTTCCCCGACAGTCAGCGTCCCCGATCTGGTGACGCGCCAGCTGCCTCAACGTGTCCAGCTCGCAACGGTTCCATGGCGGTTTCACAAGCTTGAGCATTAAATCGCCGCGGCCTAGGAACTCTTGGAGGGAAGCCGCGTTTTTCGCTTCCATGAACTACTCTTACAGGCTTGGGCGGCGGCCGGAACTCCATGATCAATTCTAAGGAAACCACTCCGCGTCCTGACGCGCCTGCGTCCAAGGACACCGGATTGGAAGAGGTGCGCCTGCGCCAGCAGGCCATCGGCGTGAAGCTGCGCCATATGTTCGACCAGGTGGTGAACGAGCCGGTTCCGGACGAATTTCTGGATATCCTGCGGCGGGCCGACGATCGGTCGTCGACCAAGGACGGCAAATGAGCAGCTCCAGCGCTCCGCCCAAGCCCGCCTCCGCCGACGACGCCGGCTTCAAGAAGGAGCTGGTGACGCTGATCCCCCATCTGCGCGCGTTCGCCCGGACCTTGACCGGCGATCCGACCGCCGCCGACGATCTGGCGCAGGAAGCCATGATGAAGGCGTGGGATGCGCGGGCCAGCTATCAGATGGGCACCAACATGAAGGCCTGGACCTTCATGATCCTGCGCAACCAGTTCTATTCGGAAAAGCGCCGCTCGTGGCGCCAGACCCAGCTGGATCAGGAAGCCGCCGAACGCACCCTGGTGGCTGTCGATGATCCCGAGGCGCCGGTCGCCCTGGATGAGCTGCGGCAGGCGCTGAAAACCCTGCCCGAGGAACAGCGCGAAGCCCTGATCCTCGTCGGCGCGGGCGGCTTCGCCTACGAAGAGGCCGCCGAAATCTGTCAGTGCGCCGTGGGTACGGTGAAAAGCCGCGTATCGCGGGCGCGCAAGGCCCTGGCGGCCACGCTGGAACGCGGCGGATACGGCCGTGACGGCAAGGCCGCCGGCGACGCCATGCGCTCCATCCTGGCCGACGCCGACCGGTTGAGCGGCGCCAGGCAGGGCTGACGCATGATGCGTTTCGGCCGCGCATGGGGCCGCAAGCTGGGCCGACCGAGCGTGCAGGGCATCCGTTTCCGCATGGGCCTGGCCATGGCGGTGGCCCTTTTGCCCATTCTCCTGCTCAGCGCCGCCCAGACCCAGGCCGAGTTCCGTCGCCAGGCCGAGGACCGCCGCATCGATCTGCAACTGGCGGCCGAACGCAGCGCCGCCGACGCCAAGGCGCGGATCGACAGCACCGTGGTCCTGCTGCAGGCCCTGGCGCCCGAGGGCGGCGGATTCTACTGCGAGCCGCGCCTGACCGCCCTGGTGTCGCGACTGGACGCCCTGTCCGCTTTGCAGCGCTACAGCGCCACGGGAGAGCCGGTCTGCGCCTCTCGGCCGGCTGGCGGGGCCGCTGCGGTCGCCCCGACCGCCGATGTTCGCGGGCAGGAATGGTATCAGAGGCTGCGGCAAGGCGAGGACGTGGTCATGGCCCGCGCGCCGGGCGCGTCGGGATCGCTGATCGTCGCCGTCCGCTCGGAGCGTCCCCTGGGCGCCTTCCAGGGCGTCATGGCGGCGGTCATTCCCCTGACCGCCCTGCAACCCGACATTCGCGACCCCGCCCTGCCGTCCGGCGCCCAGTCGGCGCTGATCGACGCCCAGGGCCGCCTTCTGGTCTCGACCGACCCGTCGAGTTTCGCCAACGAGGGCGCGATCGCGCGCTGGGCCGAGCGCGCCCAGAAGGGCGAGGCTCCGCTGTTCGAGGCGCGGGACGCCCGCGACCGCAAGCACGTCTATGCCGGCGCGCCCCTGGCCGGCCGCGACCTGTTCGTCCTGCTGTCGGCGCCCGCATCGGGACTGCTGTCCTGGGCGCGGCTGAACCCGATCGGCTCCTTCATGCTGCCCCTCGCCGCCTGGCTGGTCGCCTTCCTGGCGGTCATGCTGCTGTCCGAGCGGATCGTCATCCGCTGGCTGGTCTATCTGGAGCGGGTCGCCGCCATCTATGCGCGCGGCCGGTTCTCGGTGCGGCCGGTCCAGGCCGAGCACGCCCCCGCCGAAATCCGCACCCTGGCCCGCACCCTCGGCTCGCTCGGCGACAGCATCACGACCCGCGACAAGGCTCTGCTGGACTCGCTGGACGAGAAGGACGCGCTGATGCGCGAGATCCACCACCGGGTGAAGAACAACCTGCAGATCATCTCCTCGCTGCTGTCGATGCAGCAACGAGCCGTGACCGACCCCGCCGCCCGTTCGGCCCTGGGCGACACGCGCCAACGCATCACCGCCCTGGCCCTGATCTATCGCACCCTCTACCAGAGCGAGGACATTCGCGAGGCGGACTCGCGCACCTTCCTGACCGAACTGGTGGGACAACTGATCGCCGGCGAGGCCATGCGCGGCCCCCTGGTCACCAGCTCCGTCGACGCGGACTATCTGATCATCGATCCCGACCGGCTGGCGCCGGTGGCCCTGTGGCTGGTCGAGGCCGTCTCCAACGCTCAGAAGCACGCCTTCGCCGGGCGCGGCGGCGACCTCAAGGTGCGCTTCCGCGTCCTGGGCGACACCAGCGTCCTGGAGGTTCAGGACGACGGCCCCGGCGCGCCGGACATCGACACCGCCGGCGTCGGCCGCACCTTGATGAACGCCTTCGCCAAGCAGTTGCGCGGTCAGGCCGAGATGGTCGAAGCGCCCGGCGGCGGGTCGATCGCACGCCTGACCTTCGCCACGCCGGAAGCGCCGCAGGCCGCCGCTCATCGGCCAGCTTGACAGGAACCCGGGACAGGTCGTCGCGTTGATGTCTCCAGGGGCGGTCCTTTGACCCCCTGCTGTTTTCACTGGAGCCGACCATGCGCAAACTGTTCGTACTCGCCGCCGCCGCCGCCCTGCTGTCCACCGCCGCCTGCAACACCGTCGCCGGTGTCGGCAAGGACACCCAGGCCGCCGGTTCCGCGGTCGAAGGCGCCGCCCGCGACGTCCAAAACTAGGACCCGACGCCGACATATCGATCCCCGCCGCCTTCGGAGGCGGCGGGGATTTTTGCGCCCGGGATCAAACCTCCGGTCCTCGGACGCCGCGCCTCGGCGCACTGACCGCAATTCGACCTAGCCCTTCCCCGAGGTCAGGTTTAGCGTTCGCTCAGGCTCCGCTTGGTGGAGCGTGAACTCAGGGACGAAATCCATGCGTGTCGGCGTGCCCCGCGAGATCAAGACCAATGAACATCGGGTCGGCCTGACCCCCACCGCCGTCCGCGAATATGTCGCCCACGGCCACGAGGTGCGGATCGAAACGGGCGCCGGTCTGGGCGCCGGCTTCACCGACGCTGAATATCAGAAGGCTGGCGCGACCATCGTCGCCGACGCCGCGACCGTCTTCTCCGACAGCGATATGATCGTGAAGGTGAAGGAGCCGCAGGCCGTCGAATGGGCCCGCCTGCGCGAGGATCACATCCTCTTCACCTACCTGCATCTGGCCCCCGATCCCGAGCAGACCAGGGGCCTGCTGGCCTCGAAATGCGCCGCCATCGCCTATGAGACGGTGACCGACCGGAACGGCGGCCTGCCCTTGCTGGCCCCCATGTCCGAGGTGGCCGGGCGCATCGCCGTCTTTTCCGCCGCCGAAACCTTGCTGAAGCACAATGGCGGCATGGGCCTGCTGTTCTGCGGCGTGCCGGGCGTGGCCCCGGCGCGGGTGCTGGTGCTGGGCGGCGGAGTCGTGGGGCTGAACGCCGCGCGCATGGCCATGGGCCTGGGCGCCGAGGTGGTGGTGCTGGAGCGCTCCATCCCGCGCATGCGCGAGATCGACGAACTGACCGGCGGTCGGGTCATCACCCGCTACTCCTCCATCGGCGCCATCGAGGAGGAGTTGGTCAAGGCCGATGTGGTGATCGGCGCCGTTCTGGTGCCGGGCGCCGAGGCCCCGACCCTGGTTCGGCGCGACCAGTTGAAATCCATGAAGCCGGGCAGCGTCCTGATCGACGTGGCCATCGACCAGGGCGGCTGTTTCGAGACCTCGAAGCCCACCACCCACGAAGATCCGACCTATGTCGTCGACGGCGTGGTCCACTACTGCGTCGCCAACATGCCGGGCGCCGCGCCGCGCACCAGTTCCGAGGCGCTGAACAACGCCACCCTGCCCTTTGGCCTGGCCCTGGCAGACCAGGGACTGGCCGCCCTGAAGAAGGACCCGCATCTGGCGCGCGGCCTCAATGTGCTGAAAGGCGAGATCACCTATCCCGCCGTAGCCGAGGCCCTGGGTCTGCCCTGGAGCGATCCCTTCGGCGTCTGGGCGCGAGGCTAGATCGTCAGGGCTATGCCGAGGGGCGGCGCGGCCTGAACGGCGGCGGCGACCTCCCGGTTCATGCCGGCGACGGCGCGCTCGGCCTCATCGCCTTCCGGCGTGTCCTTGGCGCTTTTCTGCGCCAGGTTCTTGATCTGGGCGGCCAGACGCTTGACCTCGTCAAGGACGTCGCGATCCGCCTGACGCGCCTCGCTGCGACGCGCCTGCTCGGCAACCCGGGCCTGAGAGGCGTCGATGGCCTGTTGATAGGGGTTCGACGGCTTGGCGCCATCAGCCTCCGACCCGGCAGCAGCCCGAGCCTCGTCGGCCACGACCGGCTGCGCCGGCTCAGCCATCGCCTCATCCGATGCTGCAGCCGCGCCCGCGTCATCACCGGAGGCAGCGGGCGCAGCGGGCGCCGCACCCAGACCGGCAGGCGCGCCGCCCGCCGCCGCATAGGCCTTGACCGCCGCGCCCAGCTCCCTAGCCAGCTGCGCCGCCATGCGGGCCGCGCCCTTCGGGTCCCCGATCATGGCCATCTGCAGCATTTGCAGGCGGGCCTTGATCTGTTCGATCTTCTTCTTCGCGGCCGCCTTCTGATCTTCAGACGCATTGTTCGTTCGCTGTTTCAGGCTTTCGACCGCCGCACGGGCGTCATTCAGCCGGGCGTCCGCCAAGGCCGCCTGGCGCTCCTCCCGCGCCGTCGTGGTCTCGGCCTTCACCGTCGCGGGCGCGGAAAACAGAGAGCCGATGTTCATGGCCGGCCAGCGTCCTCTGCGTCGCCTAACGGGGCGTAAACGCAGCGGAACAGCGTGACGCTCGCCCTTTGCCTCGAGTTTTGGCATAAGCCGGCGATGAAGTTTCTCGACCAGGCCAAGATCTATATTCGCTCGGGCGCGGGCGGCGCCGGCGCCGTCTCGTTCCGACGCGAGAAATTCATCCCCAACGGCGGCCCGGACGGCGGCGACGGGGGCAAGGGCGGCGACGTCTGGATCGAGGCGGCAGACGGCCTGAACACCCTGATCGACTTCCGCTACCAGCAGCATTTCAAGGCCCAGACCGGCCACCACGGCCAGGGCCGCCAGATGCATGGCGGCAAGGGCGAGGACGTGGTCCTTCGCGTCCCCGTCGGCACCCAGGTGCTGGACGAGGAAAAGGAAACCGTCCTGGTCGACATGGACAAGGCGGGTCAGCGCGTGAAGCTGCTGTCCGGCGGCAACGGCGGCTGGGGCAACACCCGCTTCAAGGGCCCGACCAATCAGGCCCCCGACCACGCCAACCCCGGCCAGGAGTTCCAGGAACGCTGGATCTGGCTGCGCCTGAAGCTGATCGCCGACATCGGTCTGGCCGGTCTGCCCAACGCCGGCAAGTCGACCTTCCTGGCGGCGGTCTCGGCGGCCAAGCCCAAGGTGGCGGACTACCCCTTCACCACCCTGACGCCCAACCTCGGCATGGTGGACCTGAGCCCGTCCGAACGCTTCGTCATCGCCGACATTCCCGGCCTGATCGAGGGCGCCCACGAAGGCGCCGGCCTGGGCACCCGCTTCCTGGGTCACGTCGAGCGCTCGGCCAGCCTGATCCATCTGATCGACGGCACGCAGGAAGACGTGGCCGATGCCTATCGCATCATTCGCGGCGAGCTGGACGCCTATGGCGAAGGCCTGGCCGACAAGGTCGAACTGCTGGCCCTGAACAAGATCGACGCCCTGTCGCCGGAAGAGCGCGCGGACAAGGTCGCCCAGCTGGAGGCCGCCTCCGGCAAGACGCCCTATCTGGTGTCCGGCGTGTCCGGCGAAGGCGTGACCGAACTGCTTCGCGCCGCCTGGGCCGAGGTGCGCAAGACGCGCGGCGAGATCACCGTGGAGGGCGCGGACACCATCCCGGAAACCCCGGGCGGCTGGCAGCCGTAATCGCGCACAAGGGCGGATGACGGGGGGGCTTGTCCCCCCTATGTTCGCGCCATGACCGACGCGCCCATCGAAACTGACGCCCGCCCCCTGACGCAGGACGGCCCGCCGCCCCGGCTATGGCTGATCGACGCCTCGGCCTACATCTTCCGCGCCTATCACGCCCTGCCGCCCCTGACGCGCAAGTCGGACGGCCTGCCCGTCGGCGCGGTGCAGGGCTACTGCAACATGTTGTGGAAGCTGATCCGCGACATGAAGGGCGAGGACGGCCCGACCCATCTGGTCGCCGTCTTCGACCACTCGGAAAAGACCTTCCGCAACACCCTCTACGATCAATACAAGGCCCACCGCCCGCCGGCGCCCGAGGACCTGGTGCCGCAGTTCCCGCTGGTGCGCGAGGCGACCGCCGCCTTCGGCGTCCAGTGCCTGGAACTGCCGGGCTATGAGGCCGACGACCTGATCGCCACCTATGCCTGCAAGGTCCGCGACCTGGGCGGCGAGGCGGTCATCGTCTCGTCCGACAAGGACCTGATGCAACTGATCGGGAACGGCGTCGTCATGTACGACCCGATGAAGGACCGGCGCCTGGAGGAAGAGGCCGTGTTCGAGAAGTTCGGCGTCACCCCGGACAAGGTGGTCGAGGTCCAGGCCCTGATCGGCGACAGCGTCGACAACGTCCCCGGCGCCCCCGGCATCGGCCCCAAGACGGCGGCCCAGCTGATCCACGAATACGGCGACCTCGACACGCTTCTGGCCCGCGCCGGCGAGATCAAGCAGCCCAAGCGGCGCGAGACCCTGATCGAGTACGCCGACCAGATCCGTCTGTCGCGCGAACTGGTCAAGCTGACCTGCGACGCCCCGGCGCCCGAGCCCGTCGACGACTTCCTGATCCGCGATCCCGACCCGGCGGTGCTGTCCGAGTTTCTGGAGCGGATGGAGTTCCGTTCGCTGCTGCGGCGCGTCGGCGACGGCAAGGCGCCGCCGAAGGAGGGCTCCGCCTTTGCGCGCCAGCCCTCGGCCCCGGTCGCCACCCCGCGCTACGCCCCGGCCGAGGTGGCGACGCCGGACGAAGTCCACGACTTCGACCGCGACAAGTACGAGTGCGTTCAGACGCTGGAGGATCTGGATCGCTGGATCGCCCGCGCCCGCGCCGCCGGCGTCGTCGGCTTCGACACCGAGACTGACGCCCTGTCGGCCACCCACGCAGGGCTGTGCGGCGTCTCGCTCGCCGTCGGGCCGAACGAGGCCTGCTACATCCCCCTGACCCATGACCACGAGCCAACGGGAGACGGCGGGCTGGACTTCGGCCTCGACCTCGGCGGCGGGGCTCCGCGCGAGCCGCTGACGCAGATTCACAAGCCGACCGCGCTGGAGCGGCTGAAGGTCCTGCTGGAAGATCCGGCGGTGCTGAAGGTCGGGCAGAACATCAAATACGATCTCGCCGTCATGGCCCGGCGCGGCATCCGCGTGGCCCCGGTCGAGGACACCATGCTGATCAGCTATGTGCTCGAAGGCGGGCTGCACGGCCATGGCATGGACGAGCTGGCGCGGCTGCACCTGGGCCACGAACCCATCCCGTTCAAGAGCGTGGCCGGCACGGGCAAGAGCCAGAAGAGCTTCAAGCACGTCGAGCTGAAACCGGCGACCTGCTACGCCGCCGAGGACGCGGACGTCACCCTGCGCCTCTACAAGCTGCTGAAGCCGCGACTGGCGACCGAGCGTCTGACCACCGTCTATGAGACGCTGGAGCGCGGCATGCCCGCCGTTCTGGCCGACATGGAGCTGAACGGGGTGCGGGTCGATCCCGACCGGCTGCGGTCCCTGTCCTCGACCTTCGGCCAGCGCATGGCCGAGCTGGAGGAACAGGCGCACAAGCTGGCGGGCCGCCCCTTCAACGTCGGCAGCCCGCGCCAGATCGGCGAAATTCTCTTTGGCGAGATGAACCTGCCCGGCGGCAAGAAGACCGCCAGCGGCCAATGGGGCACCGAGGCCAGCGTGCTGGAAGAGCTGGCGCTGACGCATGATCTGCCCCGCGCCATCCTCGACTGGCGCCAGTTGTCCAAGCTGAAGGGCACCTATACCGACGCCTTGGTGGCGGCGGCCGATCCGGCCACCCACCGGGTCCACACCTCCTATCAGTTGGCGGCGGCGACGACGGGGCGCCTCGCCTCCTCCGACCCCAACCTGCAGAACATCCCGATCCGCACCGAGACCGGCCGCCTGATCCGTCAGGCCTTCATCGCCTCGCCGGGCCATGTGTTGATCAGCGCCGACTACAGCCAGATCGAACTGCGCCTCTTGGCCCATATCGGCGACATCCCCGAGCTGAAGCGCGCCTTCAAGGCCGGGCTCGACATTCACGCCGCCACCGCGTCGGAGATGTTCGGCGTGCCGGTCGAAGGGATGCCGTCCGAGACGCGCCGCCGCGCCAAGGCCATCAATTTCGGCATCGTCTACGGCATTTCGGCCTTCGGCCTGGCCAACCAGCTGGGCATCGATCAGGGCGAGGCCGGGGCCTATATCAAGACCTATTTCGAGCGCTTCCCCGGCATCCGCGCCTACATGGACCAGACCAAGGCGCAGGTGAAGGCGGACGGCTTCGTCACCACCGTCTTCGGACGCCGCATCCACATCCCGGCCATCCATTCCAAGTCAGGGGCCGAGCGGCAGTTCGGCGAGCGCGCCGCCATCAACGCCCCGATCCAGGGCGCCGCCGCCGACATCATCCGCCGCGCCATGATCCGCATGCCGGGCGCCCTGGCCGACGCCGGCCTGAAGACGCGGATGCTGTTGCAGGTCCACGACGAACTGATCTTTGAAGCCCCGGAGGCAGAGGCCGAACGCGCCCTGGCCCTGGTGCGCAAGGTCATGGAAGGCGCCGCCGACCCCGCTGTGGCCCTGAGCGTTCCCCTTGTGGTCGAGGCCCAGGCCGCCGCCAACTGGGACGAAGCCCACTAAGCATGGAGACCGACATGAGCCTGGATCCCGAGATCCGCGACAACGCCGAAGCCACCCGCTACGAACTGACCGTCGAGGGTCAGACCGCCGTGGTCATCTACAACAAGGTGGCGGGCGGCCTGCTGATCACCGAAACCATCGTGCCGGTCCCGTTGGAAGGGCGTGGCATCGCCAGCCGCATGGCCAAGCACGTCCTGGCGGACCTGAAGGAACGCGGCCTGGTCATCCTGCCGACCTGCCCCTTCTTCGCCGGCTATCTGCAGAAGCATCCCGAATACGCCGATCTGGTGCATCCCAGCTATCGCATCGCCCTGGGCTTGTAGGGGCGTCTGAGGTCGCTTCATCGTCCCGCGCCTGCTAGGGCGGGGCGATGAAGTCTTCAGATCTCGACGTCCTGATCGTCGGCGCCGGCGCGGCCGGCATGATGTGCGCCATCGAGGCGGGCAAGCGCGGCCGTCGCGTGCGCGTCATCGACCACGCCCGCGCGCCGGGCGAGAAGATCCGCATCTCGGGCGGCGGGCGCTGCAACTTCACCAACCTGGGGACCAGCGGCGCGAACTTCCTCAGCGAGAACCCGCGCTTCGCCCTGTCGGCGCTGAAGCGGTTCACCCAGCACGACTTCCTCAAGATGGTCGAACGCCACGGCATCGCCTGGCATGAAAAGACGCTGGGCCAGCTCTTCTGCGACGACAGCGCCAAGCAGATCATCCGTATGCTGACCGACGAGATGAAGGCGGCGGGCGTGACCCTGTCGCTGGGCCTTGGCGTGACCTCGATCAACCGCAACGGCGACCGTTTCGACGTGGCGCTGGACGACGGCTCCTGCGTCTCCACCGCCTCGCTGGTGGTGGCCACCGGGGGCAAGTCCATCCCCAAGATGGGCGCGACCGGCTGGGGCTACGACGTCGCCCGCCAGTTCGACCTGCGCGTGACCGAGACGCGCCCGGCCCTGGTGCCGCTGACCTTCGAACCGGGCCTGCTGGAGCAGTTGAAACCGCTGGCGGGCGTGGCCGTCGACGCCGTGGTCAGGGCCGCCCCCAACTCCGCGCCAAATAGCCCGAAGGGCGATAGGCCCAGCTTCACCGAGGCGATGCTTTTCACTCACCGGGGCCTTTCGGGCCCGTCGATCCTGCAGATCAGCTCCTACTGGCGCGAGGGCGAGGCCATCACCGTCAACATGGCCCCGGGGGAGGACGTCGCCGCCCGGATGCTGGCGGCCAAGACCGAGAACGGCAAGCAGGCGGTGCACACGGCGCTCGGCCACGTCATTCCCCGTCGTCTGGCCGAGGTGATCTGCGCCCGCGAAGGCCTGTCGGGCAAGCTGGCCGAGGTCGGCGACAAGAAGCTGCGGGCCCTGGCCGAGGCGGTCAACGCCTGGACCGTCAAGCCGGTCGGGTCGGAAGGCTATCGCACCGCCGAAGTGACCCTGGGGGGCGTCGACACCGCCGCCCTGGACCAGCAGACCATGGAGGCTCGAACCGTCCCAGGCCTCTTCTTCATCGGCGAGGTGGTGGACGTGACCGGCTGGCTGGGCGGCTACAACTTCCAGTGGGCCTGGTCGTCCGGCTGGGCCGCGGGCCAGAGCTGCTGACCTGCGGCTGCCGGCCCTGCGGCGTCTGCGCACGTTGTCGCAGGGCGGGCGCGACCCTAACTCTGTCCTCAGCGGGACGGGCCCCTCTGGCGGCGCTTCGGCGGCGTGATGTCGGACCGCATCATTCGATGACGAGGACCCCATGCCCCTGTTGATGTGCCCCAACGACAACGCCTCCATGCAGACCCTGGACCGCAACGGCGTCCAGTTCGACATGTGCCCGACCTGCCGCGGGGTCTGGCTGGATCGCGGCGAACTGGAAAAGCTGATGGCCAGCGCCGCCGACGAGGGACGCGCCGCCGCCCCGCAACTCGCGCCCCAGGCCCCGCCTCAACCGACCTACCAGCAGCCCGCGCAGCAACCTTGGGGCGGGCAGCCGCAGGGCTATCGCGAGCCGCCCCGCTACAAGGACGACCGCTACCGCGACGACGACTATCACCACCGCAAGAAGAAGAAGCGGATGGATATCTTCGACATCTTCGACTGACGCGTTGTTCCGGGTCAGGCGGCCAGGCCGACCGCCTTCATCAGCGGTCGCAGAGCCTGGACCGCCTCGGGCGCCGCGCCCAGGGCGGCGCGCACGTCCGGCGAGCGGAACAGCTTTAGCGCCTCCGCCCTGGCCCGTTCCGCCACCGGCCCGGTCGGTCCGGTCTCCGCCGCCGCGAGCCGTAGCAGCGCCCCCAGCTTCTGCGCCGGGGGCACGGGCGCGCGCACGATCTGGACGGTCAGCTTGGCGTCGGCCTCGATGGCCCCTCCGACCAGGCCCAGGGCCGTCACGATGGCGTCGCGATCCCGGTCCGACAGGGCGGCGTTGCCGACGGCCCGCTGAAGGGCGTTCAGCGCGACCAGCTTCTGGCCCGGCGCCTGGCTCATGGCCCGCATCTCGGTTTCGAACCGCAGGGAGGTGACGCAGGCGTCCAGCCACCGCGCCGCCGCCCGCTTGTTGGCGCCGCCGGTCACGTTTTCACACAGGCGCGCCAGCCGCTCCGCCTCCCTCAGCGCCGTGGGGCAACCGCGCACATAGGCGGCGACGAAGTCGGCGGTGACTAGGCTCTTGGAGCGTTCGCTGAAGGCGGTCTGCACCTCGTCCAGCGTCAGCAGGCGCCCCGCCGTGGCCGTCAGGGCGACAGCCAGCGCGCGCAGGATGTCGATCTCGCCTTGCGGATCATTGGGCCGCAGACGGCGCGGGCTCATCAGCTCGCGCACCACCATCCGCGCCAGCGACGCCGACAGCAGCGGGAATTCCCCCGCGGCCAGCCGCTCGCCCAGCCGCGCCGGGCCGCCCTCCACCGGCGGCACCAGGACGGCCAGCTTGGGATCGTGCGCGATCAGGGCGTTGATTTCGCGCGGCGCCACCATGCGCACCACGGCGGCCAGGCTGGACCCCTGATCCAGCGCCGGGCCGACGATCTGGGCCAGGCTGGCGCGTGATCCGAACAGCTCGCACAGCACCTGCTCGACCGGCACGAAGACCAGGGCGCGCGGCGGTCCGTCGGCCGGCGCCCGGTCGCACAGGTCCATCAGCCGATCCAGCCGCGCCCGAGCGCCCTTCAGCCCTTTCAGCGCGCCGGCCACCACCCCGCCCATGATGAAGGCCCGGTCGGGCGATCCGCTCAGGCGATGCGCCACGTCGGCGACGGAGCGTTCGGCCAGACCGGGAAACTGATTGCGGCGTCCGGCCTGCAGGACCCGCTCGATCGCCTGCTCGCTGAGCTTCAGGTAGTGACGCACCAGATCGTGCACCGGCTGACCGGTGGCTTGGCTTTCCGGCACCGCCACCTTCTGGATGGCGTGCTGAAGTTCGACGCCCGAGGCCTCCAGCCGTTCCGCCAGGTCGGGGCGGTGCAGCAGTTCGAACGTGGTCGCGCCCTGGCGGGTCAGCCAGTCCTCGAGCACCCGGCTGATCAGGTCGCGGGCGTGGGGGGTGTAAAGATCCTGAACCCCGCGGCAGCTGGGGCCGACCCGCTCCTCGCGCACCTTCACCTTCTGCTTCATCTCGGGCGCGCCGCGCGTCAGGACGTTGACGCTGGCGAACTCCATGGTGTCCGGGTCCAGCGTCTCCTTGGTCACGCGCACCGCACAGGCCTGACCGTCGCGCAGCAGGTCCTCGGCCGTTTCGATCGCCGTCTTGCGGTCCTCGGTCGCCATGGACAGCGACCAGGACGCCGGCGGCGTCTTGCGAATGTAGATTTCGTAGTGAACCGGACCGGCCATGGCGTCTTTCGCGCGTATCAGCCCGCCACCCTGCGCCCGGAGGCTTTAAGGCGAGGTTTCGCCTTTTCACGGCCAAGGTTGAAAGACAGGCTCTGGCGAACCATCTGCTGTGGCCGTAATGTCACCACGATGGAATAGAACGGTTACGCTTGTCGCGCGTTGAGCAATCGACCCGCGACGGATGATCGAACGACCGCCGCCGCCCGCACTCAGGAGAAGCCCTTGGCCAACATCACTCTGGTCGACGACGACGAGAACATCGTCGCCTCCGTGTCCCTGGCCCTCGAAAGCCACGGCCACAAGGTCACGGCCTATCACGACGGCGCCTCGGGCCTGGAAGCGCTCGAGACGACGCCGCCGGACCTGGCCATCCTGGACGTGAAGATGCCGCGCATGGACGGCATGGAGGTGCTGCGCCGCCTGCGTCAGACCTCGCAGATTCCGGTCATCATGCTGACGTCCAAGGACGAGGAGATCGACGAGATCCTCGGCTTCAACCTCGGCGCCGACGACTACATCCACAAGCCCTTCAGCCAGCGCCTGCTGATCGAACGCGTCAAGGCCCTGCTCCGCCGCACGGGCGCGGACGGCGGCGAGGTCGAGACCGCGGCGGAAGCCGCCGGTAAGGCCATCAAGCGCGGCAAGCTGTCGATGGACCCCGCCCGCCACGAGAGCACCTGGGAAGGCAAGCCGGTCAAGCTGACCGTCACCGAGTTCCTGCTGCTTCAGGCCCTGGCCCAACGCCCCGGCTTCGTGAAGAGCCGCGACAGCCTGATGGACGCCGCCTACGACGATCAGGTCTATGTCGACGACCGCACCATCGACAGCCACGTCAAACGGATGCGAAAGAAGTTCCGGGTGGTCGATCCCGAGTTCGACGCGATCGAGACCCTGTATGGCGTCGGTTACCGCTACCGCGAAAGCTGAGATCGAGGACAGCCGGCCGCAGCGCCGATTCCGCTTCGGCGGATCGCGCCTCGGCGGCTTCATCCTGGCTCTCAACCTGCTCAGCCTGCTGATCCTGTTCGGCGGCGCCCTGGCCCTGAACGAATGGAAGCGCGGCCTGATCGAGGCGCGTCAGGAATCCCTGTCGGTCCAGGCCGAACTTCTGGCCAACGTGCTGGGCGAGCTGGGCATCACGCGCGGCGAGCCCTATCCCATGCTGGAGCCCGGACCGGCGGGCCTGTGGCTGCGCGACAACTTCATCCCCGCCGGCCAGCGGGCGCGCCTCTACGATCAGGACGGCCTGCTGGTCTCGGACAGCTACGCCGTCACCGACGCCATCCCCGGCGAAGGCCTGCCGCCGGCCCGGCCCGCTGGCACGCCGGTCGCCTCCGACGAGCCGACGCCGCGCGAAGAGATGCGGCTGAGCCGGGCCAACGCCGAGTTGTCCGCCGAGGTCGAGCGCGCCCTCCAGGGCGTCCCCCAGGCCGACATCCGCCGCAACGAGGACGGCGACCGCGTCGTTTCCGTCTCCCTGCCCGTCCGCCACGTCCAGCAGGTGCTCGGCGTGTTGACGCTGGAGGCCGGCGACGTCGACGAGACCCTGGCCGCCCAGCGCCGGGCCCTGACGCCCTTCGCCCTGGTCGCCCTGGCCGTGAACCTGCTGTCGGCCCTGGTGCTGCACATGTTCGTGGCTCGCCCGGTCATGCGACTGTCGGCGGCGGCGGATCAGGTGCGCCTGCAACGCGCCCGCGCCATCTCTCTACCCGACCTCGAGGACCGCAAGGACGAGATCGGCGACCTGGCCCGCGCCCTGGAGTCGATGACCGACACCCTGTCGACGCGGATGGACGCCATCGAGCGCTTCGCCGCCGACGTCAGCCACGAGATCAAGAACCCGCTGACCTCCATCCGCTCGGCGCTGGAGACCCTGCCCCTGGTCAAGACCGATGAGCAGAGGGCGCGCCTGACCAACCTGTTGCAGCAGGACGTGCGGCGTCTCGACCGGTTGATCACCGACATCTCCAACGCCTCGCGCCTGGACGCCGAGTTGTCGCGCGACCGGCCGCGCCTGATCGACCTGAACGAACTGCTGGGCGACATCGTCGCGGTCTACGACGGCAGTCAGAAGCCGGGCGAGGCGGTGGTCCGTTTCGCCTCGACGGCGGAGGCCGCGCGCGTCCTGGGTCGCGACATTCCTCTGGGCCAGGTGTTCCGCAACCTGATCGACAACGCCCGCTCGTTCAGTCCGCCCGACGGCGAGGTCCGCGTCCGGCTGGAGCGCGACGACAGCCGCGCCGATCTGCCGCTGCGTATCCGGGTCGAGGACGACGGCCCCGGCATTCCGGCGGACAACCTCGAGACGGTGTTCGAGCGCTTCTACACCTCCCGGCCCAAGGGCACGGCCTTCGGGGCCAACTCGGGCCTGGGTCTGTCGATCGTGCGTCAGATCATCGACGCCCACGGCGGACGGGTCCATGCCGAGAACCGTGTGGATGAGGCCGGCGACGTCGTCGGCGCCCGTTTCGAAGTCCTTCTGCCCCTGGCTGGACGACGCCCGTGAGCCCTTCCCTGCAGCCCCTCCATGCGACCGCCGTGGCCCGCCACACGCCCGCCGGCTGGCGCGGCGTCCTGATCCAGGGGCCTTCGGGCGCCGGCAAGAGCGATCTGGCCCTGCGGCTGATCGCCGAGGGGTGGCGCCTGGTCGCCGACGACTGGACCCATATTTGGGTGTCGAACGGCGCGCTCTACGGCGCGGCGCCGCCCACCATCGCGGGGCGGATAGAGGTGCGCGGCCTGGGCATCGTCCGCGTTCCGCAGCAATCGATGGCCCGGATCGTCCTGGCCGTTCAATGCACGCATGACGCCGTCGAACGCCTGCCGGAAGCCGCGACCTGGACCTGGGAGGGGGTCGCGATTCCCCGCCTGCGCCTCGACCCCCGCCCGGCCTCTGCGGGTCAGGTGGTCGCAACTGCGTTCGCCGCTCTTTGAACCGGCGCGCGATTGGCCTATGAAGGCCGGCTTGCAGATCAGTCTGGTCGTCCCAAGGGCGTCCGCTGGGAGCAGAAGCGCGGGGCGTATTGTCTTGGTGAAGCCTTCATGATCGGGCTGGTGATCGTCACCCACGGGGGCCTGGCCTCCGAATTCCTGGCGGCGATGGAGCACGTGGTCGGCCCTCAAAGGGGCGTGGCCGCGATCTGCATCGGCCCCGAAGACGACATGGAGCGGCGTCGCCGCGACATCGTCGACGCGGCCGCCGCCGTGAACGACGGCGACGGCGTGATCCTGCTGACCGACATGTTCGGCGGCACCCCCTCCAACCTGGCGATTTCGGTGATGGAACAGACCCATGCCGAGGTCATCGCCGGCCTGAACCTGCCCATGCTGATCAAGCTGGCCAGCGTGCGCGGGCGCGAGAGCCTGGAGACCTGTGTGGCCCACGCCCAGGATGCAGGACGCAAATACATCTCGGTGGCGTCCTGGGTTCTGGCGGGCGAGAAATGACCGACGCCCCCGTTCAGGGACCGATCCAGGTCACCGTCGGCATCTGCAACCAGCGCGGCCTGCACGCGCGGGCCTCGGCCAAGTTCGTCAAGCTGGCCTCCAGCTTCGAGTCCGAGATCCGCGTCACCCGCGACGGCGTGACCGTGGACGCGCGTTCGATCATGGGCCTGCTGATGCTGGGCGCGGGGATCGGCTGCGGCGTCGACATCGAGGCCGATGGCCCCGACGCCGCCGAGGCCATCGAAGCCCTCAGCGACCTGGTCGCCCGCAAGTTCGACGAGGACCAGTAGGCGTCTAGGGCGTCTCGGTGATCAGCAGGGTGGCGCTGGCCGTCCCTCCGCCGAAGGTGCCGATCCAGACGTCGTAGGTGCCGGTGCGCGGCTTGTCGAACCGCACCTGGGCGTCGCCGTCGCCATAGCTGTCGTCGTCGCAGGACCAGCCGCCGTCCGGTCCGTTGACGATCAGGGTCGTGTCCACCGACGACAGGGTGCGGAACACCAGCGGCAACCGCCCCGCCTCATAGGTCACCTCGAAATCCGGGGCGTCCGCGACATTGCCGACGCAGACCGCCGGCAGGGGCGTGTCCACATAGGCGTCAATCGCGCCCCCGGCGGTCACCGATACGCGATAGGGGTCCGGGGTGAACCCAGCCCTCAGCACGATCTCGCCATAGGTGGCGGTCTTGGCGGGGTCCTGCGCCAGCGCCCCTGAACAGATGGGCGAGACGGCCAAAACGACCGCGCCCGCCAGGATCAGATCTTTCACGACTTCCTCCGCCCGCTACAAGCTTCGCCGAACATCGGTAGGGATGCGGCCAAGCTTGCCGTGCGTCAAGACGCCGCAAGCAGAACACGAAAAAGTCATGATCGAGCCACAATCCGCCCGATCAAAGGACCAAGACCCAGCGCCCGGTCAGACGTCGACGGCGGCGTCCAGGGCGTTGTCCTGGATGAACTCGCGGCGGGGTTCCACCACATCCCCCATCAGCTTGGCGAACAGGTCGTCGGCGTCGTCGCCATGCTCGACCTTGACCTGCAGCAGGGTGCGGGCGTTGACGTCCAGCGTCGTCTCCCACAGCTGCTCGGGGTTCATCTCGCCCAGGCCCTTGTAGCGCTGGATGGCCATGCCCTTCTTGCCGGCGTCCAGCACGGCGTTCAGCAGGTCCAGGGGTCCGCGGATCGTCGTCGACTTGTCTTTGCGGCGATAGACGCCCGGCTGGTCGAACAGGCCCTCGAAGACAGCGGCGCGTTCGGCCAGACGACGGGCGTCCAGCGAGCGGCCCAGTTGTTCGTCCAGAACAATGGTTTCGCTGACGGCGCGACGGATGCGGCTGAACACCACCCCGCCCTGCTCGGCGCGATCGCCGGACCAGGGGCCGTCGCCTTCCTCGGCATAGAGGTTCAGGCGGTCGGCCGCAGCGGCGGCGCGCGCCTCCAGTTCGCCGCTCTCGGTGAACAGGCCGGCGAGGGCGCTTTGCTCGATGGCGAAGGCCGGGGCGCGAGCGGCCAGACGATCGACCAGGGCCTTGAAGGCCTTGGCCTCACGCACCAGGGCCTGCAGGTCCAGACCCATGCGGCGCTCGCCGTTGAACAGGTCCAGCTCGGCGTCGGCGCAGCCTTCCTCGATCAGGTAGGCGTCCATCTCCGCCTGATCCTTGACGTAGCGATGCTGCTTGCCCTTCGACACCTTATAGAGCGGCGGCTGGGCGATGTAGACGTGGCCGCGTTCGATCAGCTCCGGCATCTGACGATAGAAGAAGGTCAGCAGCAGGGTGCGGATGTGGGCGCCGTCGACGTCGGCGTCGGCCATCAGGATGATCTTGTGATAGCGCAGCTTGTCGGCGTTGAAATCGTCGCGGCCGATGCCGGTGCCCAGAGCCAGGATCAGGGTGCCGATCAGTTCCGACGACAGCATCCGGTCAAAGCGCGCGCGTTCGACGTTCAGGATCTTGCCGCGCAGGGGCAGGACGGCCTGGTTCTCGCGGTTGCGCGCCTGCTTGGCCGAGCCGCCGGCGGAATCGCCCTCGACGATGAAGAGTTCGGACTTGGCCGGATCGCGTTCCTGACAGTCGGCCAGCTTGCCGGGCAGGCTCGAGATCTCCAGCGCCGACTTGCGGCGGGTCAGGTCGCGCGCCTTGCGGGCGGCTTCACGCGCCGAGGCGGCTTCGATGATCTTGGACACGATCAGCTTGGCTTCGACCGGGTGTTCCTCGAACCATTGCGACAGCCCCTCGGAGCAGAGGTTCTCCACCGCCGGACGCACCTCGGACGAGACCAGCTTGTCCTTGGTTTGCGAGCTGAACTTGGGGTCCGGCACCTTGACCGACAGGACGCAGGTCAGGCCTTCGCGGGCGTCCTCGCCGGTCGGCGCGACCTTCTCCTTCTTGGCCAGGCCCGAGCTCTCGATATAGCTGCCCATGACGCGGGTCAGGCTGGCGCGGAAGGCCGACAGGTGGGTGCCCCCATCCCGCTGCGGGATGTTGTTGGTGAAGCACAGCATGGTCTCGTGGTAGCTGTCGTTCCACCACAGGGCCAGATCCAGCTCGATGCCGTCCTTCTGGCCGCGAATGACGATGACGTCCTTGAGGATCGGGGTCTTGGACTTGTCGAGGTGGCGCACGAAAGCTTCGACGCCGCCCTCATAGTGCAGCATGATCTCGACCGGCTCGGCGCCGCGATGGTCCGCCAGCTGGATGACCACGCCCGAGTTCAGGAAGGCCAGCTCGCGCAGGCGGTGCTCCAGCGTCTTCAGGTCGAAGTCGATGTGGCTGAAGGTCGTGACCGACGGATAGAAGGTGACCTCGGTGCCGGTCAGCAGACGGCCCTTGTCCTCGCGCATGGGCGCGTCGCCGATGACCGCCAGCGCACGCACCGTCTCGCCGCGCTCGAAGCGGACGCTGTGCTTCTTGCCCTCGCGATAGATGACCAGCTCCAGCCAGTCGGACAGGGCGTTGACCACGGACACGCCCACGCCGTGCAGACCGCCGGACACCTTGTAGGAGTTCTGGTCGAACTTACCGCCGGCGTGCAGCTGGGTCATGATGACCTCGGCGGCGGACACGCCTTCCTCGGCGTGGATGGCGGTGGGGATGCCCCGCCCGTTGTCGGTCACGGTGACCGAGCCGTCCTCGTTCAGGGTGACCGTCACCAGATCGGCGTGACCGGCCAGGGCCTCGTCGATGGCGTTGTCCACCACCTCATAGACCATGTGGTGCAGGCCAGAGCCGTCGTCGGTGTCGCCGATATACATGCCGGGGCGCTTGCGCACCGCGTCCAGGCCTTTGAGAACCTTGATGGAATCAGCGCCGTATTCCGGCGAGGCGTCAGTCTGGTCGGTCATGAAAACGTCGGCTCAGGGTCCGCGGACGGACAGGGAAAAGACGGCCGCTCAGCCGTCCGCGTCAGGTCGCAAATCACCACGCCCCGACACCGCCAACATATAGGAAATTCGACGGGAAAAGCGAGCCTTTAGGGTCAGACGGACAGGCCGCCGCCCTCCACCGTCACGAAATGCGCCCGGCCCTCCAGGGCGGCGAACAGGCTGCGCTCGGTGCCGGTCATGAAGGCCTGCAATCCCAGGGCTTCGATCTCGTCGAACAGGGCGGCGCGGCGCGCCTCGTCCAGATGAGCCGGAGCCTCGTCCAGCAGCAAGACGGGCTGGGCGCGCTGCCCAGCAAGACGCCCGACCTGGGCCAGGATCAGGTTCAGCACCAGAGCCTTCTGCTCGCCCGAGGACCCCTCGGCGGCGGGCCGGTTCTTTTCGCGGTGGATGGCGGTCAGGTCCGAACGATGCGGTCCGAACAGCGACCGTCCGGCCGCCGCATCGCGCCCCCGCGCCCGAACGAAGCCTTCGCCCAGCATTCCCACGACATCGGCCTCGTCCGCCCCCGCCGCCGCCATTTCCTCGGCCGGGCCGGTCAGACCCAGATCGGCCTGGGGGAAGGGCCGATCGTCGCGCGCGTCGATGCCCGCCTGAAGCGCGACCAGCGCCCGCGTCCGCGCCAGGGCGGCCCGCGCCCCGGCTTCGGACAGCCGGGCCTCCAGCGCATCCAGCCACAGGGGATCGGCAGGGCGACCTTCCGCCCCGTCGGTCAGCAGCCGCAACCGCTCGCGCAGGGCCTTTTCATAGGTCGAGACGGTCGCCGCATGGTCGGGATCGGCCGCAAACACCAGCCGGTCGAAAAACCGCAAGCGCCCCGCCCGCGCGTCGGAAAACAGCCGGTCCTGCTCAGGCGTGGCCCAGACCGGGCGCAGATGGTCCAGCAGCCGTCCCGGCGGGGCCGTCTCGCCGTCGATGCGGACGATGCGCCTGGCCGCCCCCGGCGTCTGCACCCCCGTGCCCAGACGCACCTCTTCGCCCGCCTCATCCAGGGTGACCATGACCGCCCAGGCTCGCCCCACGGCCTCGCCCGGCTCGCGCCGCCCCATCTCCTGCGCCGTCGCTCCGCGTAAGCCCTTGCCCGGGGTCAGCAGGCTGATCGCCTCCAGCAGATTGGTCTTGCCCGCCCCGTTCGGCCCATGCAGCACCACAGCCCCGCCGGAAACCGGCAGGCTGGCGCCCGCATAGGAACGGAAATCGGTGAGGGCGAGGGAGCGGATCACGCCCCCTCCTTAGGGTATGACGCGCAGAATCACACCCGCAGCGGCATCAGCACGTACTGCACGCCCACGTCGGCCGGGTCGAGCACCAGGGTCGGGCTGGCCGGGTCGGCGAATTTGAAGTGGGCGGTCTCGCCGGTGATCTGGCCGGCGACGTCCAGCAGGTAGCGGGCGTTGAAGCCGATCTCGAAGGGCTCTTCGGAATAGCCGATCTCGACCTCTTCCTCGGCCTGACCGGCTTCCATGTTGCGGACGGTCAGCTTCACCCGGTCGTTGTCGAAGGCCAGCTTCACCGAGCGGCTCTTCTCGGCCGAGATGGTGGCCACGCGGTCGACGGCCTTGGAGAAGAGGGCGTTGTCGATGTCGGCCTGCTTGTCATTGCCCTTGGGGATGACGCGCAGATAGTCGGGGAAGGCGCCGTCGATGACCTTGGAGGTCAGGCTGGCCTGGCCGAACTCGAAGCGGATCTTCTGGACCGAGACCTGGACCTCGACCGGACCGTTTCCGTCGTCCAGCAGACGACGGACCTGATCGACGGTCTTGCGGGGCACGATGACGCCGGGGCCGCCCGCCGCGCCTTCCGGCGCCGGGGTCTCGGCCAGGGCCAGGCGGTGACCGTCGGTGGCCACGGCGCGCAGCAGCGGAATGCCGCCCTCGGCCACCGTGTGCAGGTAGAGGCCGTTCAGATAATAGCGCGTCTCTTCGGTCGAGACGGCGAAGCGGGTCTTGTCGATCAGGCGCGCCAGATCTTCCTTGGGCAGGCTGTAGCGCGCGCCCGAGGTTTCCGTCGACATGACCGGGAAGTCGCCCGCCGGCAGCACCGGCAGGTTGAAGCGCGAACGCCCGGCCGAGATCACCAGGCGCGGATCGTCGCCCGAATAGGTCAGCGAGACCTCGGCGCCGTCCGGCAGCTTCTTGACGATCTCATACAGGGTGTGGGCCGGGGCCGTGATCTGGCCCTCGACGTTCACCTGGGCCTCGGCCTCGTCGACCATCTCCATGTCGAGGTCGGTGGCGGCGAAGGACAGGCGGTCGCGCCCGGCGCTCAGCAGCACGTTCGACAGGATCGGAATGGTGTTGCGGCGCTCGACCACGCTCTGAACGTGCCCGAGGGCTTTCAGGAGCGCGGAACGTTCGATGGTCAGCTGCATGTGGTCTCGCCCGGGCCGCGACGCCGTCAGCAGCGTCGCCGTAAGGATGGGCTGGAACACTAGCGCATTGAGCGGCGGGGGCAACGGGGGGCCGACATCCTCAGACGTCTGCCCCCGCTATCCACAGGCGCGCCGTGGACGAAACGCCTGGCCGCGCAGTTTGCGCGCCGCTCCCTTCCTAGCCGCGCAGCTTGCGCGTCAGGGCCTCCACGTCGCGGGCGATCTGGTCTTCCTTGGGCATCAGCTCCTCGATCTTGCGCACGCCGTGCAGGACGGTCGTGTGATCGCGTCCGCCGAAGCGACGGCCGATGTCGGGATAGGAGCGGGTGGTGTGCTGCTTGCACAGATACATGGCGATCTGGCGCGGGCGGGCTATGGCGCGGGTGCGGCGCTCGCTCAGCAGATCGGCCTGCTTCAGGTTGAAGTGGTCGGCGACCGTCTTCTGGATCTCGTCCACCGTGATGCGGCGCTCGGGGCCGCCGCGCAGGGCGACGCCCAGCAGGCTCTGCGCCTCATCGACCGTCAGGGTCGACAGGCGGGCGCCGGCGACGGCGGCCAGGGTGTTCACCGCGCCTTCCAGCTCGCGCATCGAGCCGGGGGTGCGGTCCACCAGGTGTTCCAGAACATCAGCGCGCGCCTCGCCCGAGACGACGCCCAGCCTGGCCAGGGCGTTCAGACGCGACTGGGCCACAGCGACCTTCAGACTGCGGTCGGCGGCTTCGACCGGGCAGGTCAGGCCGGCGGCCAGATGGCTGCGCAGGCGCGGCTCGACATCGGTCAGGGCGGTCGGGGCGCGGTCAGCCGACAGGACGATGCGTTTGCCGTCCTCGATCAGCGAGGTCAGGGTGTTGAGCAGTTCTTCCTGGGTCGAGGTCTTGCCGCCGACGAACTGGACGTCGTCCAGCAGCAGCATGTCGGCCGAACGCAGGCTCTCCTTGAAGGCCGCGGTCGAGCGGTCCTGCATGGCCCGCACGAAGGTCGACAGGAAACGCTCGGCGGTCAGATAGACCACCTTGGCGTCGGGGCGCAGGCGCTGCGCCTCCCAGGCGATGGCGTTCAGCAGGTGGGTCTTGCCGTAGCCGTAGGGGCCGCAGAAGAAGACCGGGTTGAAATGGCCGTCGGCCCAGCTGGCGACCTGCTTGGCGATGGCTAGGGCGAAGGCGTTGCCCTGGCCCTCGACGAAGCTGTCGAAGGTCAGGCGCTCCTGCAGGCCGGCGGCGCGCACGGCGCGGGCGCCGTCGGTCGAGGGGGCGAAGGCGGACGCGGCCGGCGCCATGACGGAGGCGGGGGCGACCACGCCGCCGACCGAGGCCAGGCGCGGCGCCTCGCCGGCCGGGAAGGCGGTGGCCGGGGCGGGCGAGCCCACCTCGGCGCGGCAGCGCACGTCCAGTCGGCGCGACAGGCCGTCCAGGCCCAGCCACAGCTCGTTCATGCGACGCAGGGCGTTCTTGCGCACCCAGTCCCGCGCATAGGCGGTGGGCGTCACCAGGATCAGATTGCCGTTCGCATCCAGACGCACGGCCGAGGGCGCGATATAGCTGCTGAAGGGCCCGTCGCCGATCTCGGTCTTCAGGCGGCCCGCCGCCTCGTTCCAGATACGGTCAGGATCCGTCATGCCCGTCATTAGTGCGCCCCCGATCATTCTCAGACACCCGCCAGAATAGTTAGTCCACCGAACGAACGCCCTTCGAACACGCCGATCCGGGACGACTTCTCCTGCCCCGCGAAGCCAGGCTTCGCGAGTGGGGTCGTACTCACAGACAGACATCTCCCGCCGAGGGAAACCTTTGATTTCCCTCGCCTTCAATCCAGACTGGATGGAAGTGCGTTACCCCTCGAACTTACGCGCCGCGCGGCGGAGATCAACGCTGATTCGAGTCGAGATTCGCACTTAAATTGTTTGACTCCGGCAAACCTCGGCGGCGCTTGAGAAAATGGCGATTTCGCCCCATTTCCGAGCCCCGGATTCCCTCGTGCACTTAGCACCAGACAGCAAGACGGCGAGGGAGCTTGCGCGCCCTCGCCGTTGAAATCGCTAGATTTTCTTGCGACAACCCCGTTACGGGTCATCCGGACGCGTTAGATGACGTCGTTTGACAAAGGCGTGAAAGCCCGTCCCGACGCCGCCTAAATCAGGCGGCCGACAGCTTCTTCAGCTGGGCGGCCAGGCGCGAAACCTTGCGCGAGCCGGTGTTCTTGTGAACCACGCCCTTCGACACGGCGCGCATCAGTTCCGACTGAGCCGTGATGAAGGCGCTCTTGGCGGCTTCGACGTCTCCGCCCGTCAGGGCTTCCTGGAACTTGCGCAGGTAGGTGCGAACGCGGGTGCGGCGGGCCTTGTTCACTTCGGTCCGCGCTTCGATCTTGCGGATCGCCTTGCGGGCGCCTGCATTGTTGGCCATCGGGTAAAAACCTTCGAACGAAAACGCCGCGAACCCACGTCCACGGCGAGGAAATCTCAAGAGCGGGCGGCTATAGCGGAAAGGCTCCGGCCGGTCAACGCGACACGGCCGGAATTGAATCAGGGCCTGGGTTTCAGCGCCCCGTGAAGGCGGGTTTGCGCTTCTCGACGAAGGCCGACATCCCCTCCTTCTGGTCCTCGAAGGCGAACAGGGAGTGAAACAGGCGGCGCTCGAACACCACCCCTTGTGTCAGGGTCGTCTCGAAGGCGGCGTTGACCAGCTCCTTGTTGGCCATGACCGCCAGGATCGACTGGCCGGCGATCTTGGCCGCCGCGGCCCGCGCCTCGTCCAGCAGGGCGTCGGACGCCACCACCCGCGACACCAGACCCGCGCGCTCGGCCTCGGCCGCGTCCATCATCCGCCCGGTCAGACACATGTCCATCGCCTTCGACTTGCCCACGGCGCGGGTCAGGCGCTGCGAACCGCCGATGCCAGGCGCCACGCCCAGGTTGATCTCGGGCTGGCCGAACTTCGCCGTCTCCGAGGCGATGATGAAGTCGCACAGCATGGCCAGCTCGCAGCCGCCGCCCAGGGCATAGCCCGACACCGCCGCGATGATCGGCTTCCTGAACCCAGCCACCCGGTCGTGGGCGCGGGCGAAGAAGTTGCCGCGATACATGTCGGCATAGGCCTGATCCGCCATCTCCTTGATGTCGGCGCCGGCCGCGAAGGCCTTGACCGACCCGGTCAGGACCACGCAACGCACGCCGTCGTCGTCGGCCACGCTCTCCAGAAAGTCGCCCAGCTCGCCCGTCAGGGTGGTGTTCAGCGCGTTCAGCGCCTCGGGCCGGTTCAGGGTCACGACCGCATAGCCGTCGGCGTGACGTTCGATCAGCAGGGTGGAATAGGCGTCGGCCATCAGGCGCTCCTCACTATATCTGTTCGGAGGAGGTCTAGCGCCTCAGCCCTCCCACTGGAACACCTCGCCGATCTCGACGCCGAAGACCTGGGCGATGCGGAAGGCGGCCTCCAGGCTGGGCGAATACTTGCCCTGCTCCATGGCCACGATGGTCTGGCGGGTCATGCCGATGCGCGCGGCCAGATCGGCCTGGGTCATCTCCTCGGCGTGGAAGCGCAGTTCGCGGATGCGGTTCCTTATAGGAGGGGGGGCCTTGCCCATCACCGCCCCCGCTTCAGCAGGGCCAGGGACAGGGCCCAGCGCGCCAGCTCCGACGCCATGATGCAGCCCAGCACCGCATTGGCCGCCAGCACCAGACCATTGCCGGGGATCATCCACCGCGCCAGCCGCTCGGGATGGGCGGCGCCCCAGAAGCCGATCCCGTAGGCGACCGCCGCGACCGTCACCAGCAGGCCGATCAGCAGCATCAGCGAGACATGGCTGGCCTGCAGCGTCGCCAGACCCTCGCGCTCGTCGCGCGCCCGGCGCTCGGCCCTGGACGTGGTCAGGCGGGCCAGCGCCGTCAGCCCCATCTCCAGCACCACCACCGCGATCAGGCCGAGGACGAACAACCCGCCCATGTCAGCCGCGAAATCGGCCTGCCTCAATCCCCCGGCCAGCACCCGCTCTGTAAACTTCCAGCCATAGGCGCCCCAGACCGCCAGCCCGGCGATGATGGCCACCCACAGATGCTTTTCGCGAAACGTCATCACACGCTCCTATTCGAGGCCGACTGTCAGCCGACCCGGCGCAGCAGGGTGATCTGGGTGGCGTGACGCACCACCTCGGACAGGGCGAGGGCGAGGATCACGCCATTGGCCGCTAGCAGCATGGCCGCCGCCAGGGGCTCCGTACCCAGCAGATCGGGATGCTTGCGCGCATAGACATAGGCGAAGGCCGCCAGCCCGCCGAGCACCGCGCTCAGGGTCAGGAACGCCGCCTGACTGGCTCGCAAGGCTACGCCCTGCTCGCGTTCATCGACCACCGACCGCTCCGCCTTCGACGTGCTGACCGCCGCCAGAATGGAAAAGCCCACATGGGCCGCCACGCTGAAGCCGATGCAGACCCCCATGGTCCACAGCACCAGATCCTGGGTCAGCAGGCCGTCGGCCGCCCTCAGCCCCAGCCGCACGAAATAGAAGCTCCACACCGCCGACGTGGTCAGCAGCACGCCCCACGACAGTTTTTCCCTGAACGACATTGCGCCCTCTCCTTGATCCCAAGCGATGAGGCGATGTCGCACGCCGCAGACATCATGTCTATTATTTTTTACATCAGGTCGGATTTTCCCGACACATCACCGCTTCTGGCAGACCGGACAGAAGAAGGTCGAGCGCCCGCCTTGCACCACGCGCGCCACCACGCCGGAACAGCCCTCGGTCCGGCACGGCGCGTTCTCGCGGCCATAGACGTCGAAGCGATGCTGGAAATAGCCCTGCCCGCCCTCGACATTGGCGAAGTCCTTCAGCGTCGAGCCGCCGGCCGTGATGGCGTCGGCCAGCACCTGACGCACCTCGGTCGCCAGCCGCTCCAGCCGGGGTCGGCTGACCTTGCCCGCCGGGGTCAGCGGCGAGATACGGGCCCGGTAGAGGGCTTCGCACACGTAGATGTTGCCCAGCCCCGCCACGATCCTCTGGTCCAGCAGGCTGACCTTGATGTTCTGCGCCTTGCCTGAGAACGCTTCAGCCAGATGGGCGGCGGAGAAGCCGTTGCCCAGCGGCTCCGGCCCCAGACCGGCGAACCAGGCATGGCCCGTCACACTCTCGCTCGGGATCAGCCCCATGAAGCCGAACCGCCGCGCATCGGCGTAGCCCAGCCGGGTCAGCCCCCCGGCCCGCTCGGCCGTCAGGCTCATATGTTCGTGCTTGCCCGCCACCGGCGCATCGGTCTCGAACACGCCCGGCGCCACGCCCTCCAGGGTGAAGCGCCCCGTCATGCCCAGATGGGTCACCCAGGTCTCGCCGGTCGACAGCGGGAACAACAGATACTTGGCGCGCCGATCCAGCCGCAGCACCGTCGCGCCGTCCAGTCGCTCGACGAAGCGCTCGGGGAAGGGAAAGCGCAGATCCGGCCGGTTCTGACGCGTCATCGTCAGCCGCGCCCCCTCCAGCACCGGCTCCAGGCCACGCCGCACGGTTTCGACTTCGGGCAATTCAGGCATGGCGGAAGCCTAATCCTTCTGCCCCAAACCGAGAAGCCACGCCTTCCTCGTCCCTTCTCCCCTTGCGGGAGAAGGTGGCCCGGCAGGGCCGGATGAGGGGTTGCGCGACGGCGGCCAAGGCTCTCGATTCAACGCGTGGAGAGACCCCTCATCCGTCAGCCTTTGGCTGCCACCTTCTCCCACAAGGGGAGAAGGGAAACGCGCGGGCTTTCACATCCCGCAGCGCCAATCCCTGAAAATCAGCGGCGTTGACCGGCGCCGGCCCCAATCAACGCGCCGCACCCTCAACCCGTGT
>NZ_DGLD01000014.1:192153-192650 GCF_002387245.1 Brevundimonas sp. UBA4553 | reverse complement strand
TCGATAACGATCTTGCGGACGCGTTCGAGGGTGTCGGACATGAGTGTCTCTCTGCCTGTTGTTTGTCGCCGTGAAGGCGGGGTCTCAGTGTTCGCCGTGTCACGGCAGCCCCGTGGATGCAAGACCTTGAAAGGACTCACCGCCGCGAAGCGTTCCCGCCCTTTAGCACAGCCAACGGGGCGGGAAACAGATTGTTGCGCGTCGTGATGGCGACGCGCAACGCCTTAGATCATCGCCATGCCGCCGTTCACGTGCAGGGTCTGACCCGTCACATAGGCGGCTTCGTCCGACGACAGATAGACGGCGGCGGCGGCGATTTCGTCGCCCGTGCCCAGGCGACCCGAAGGGATTTTGGTCAAAATGGCCTCGCGCTGCTGGTCGTTCAGCACGTCGGTCATCGGCGAGGCGATGAAACCCGGGGCGATGCAATTCACCGTGATCCCGCGTGAACCGACTTCCTGAGCCAGCGACTTGGAGAAGCCGATCATGCCGGCCTT
>NZ_DGLD01000014.1:0-191988 GCF_002387245.1 Brevundimonas sp. UBA4553 | reverse complement strand
AGCCGATCATGCCGGCCTTGGACGCCGAATAGTTGGTCTGACCGGGATTGCCGGTCACGCCGACAACCGAGGTCACGCCGATGATGCGGCCCGAGCGGCGCTTCATCATCCCCTTCACCGCCGCGCGGGTCAGGCGGAAATAGCTCTCCAGATTGATCTGGACGACGGACTGGAAGTCCTCGTCCTTCATCCGCATCAGCAGACCGTCCTTGGTGATGCCGGCGTTGGCGACCAGGATATCCAGCGGACCACCGGCGGCGGCTTCGGCTGCAGCGACCAGATTATCGACCGACTCGGGGTCCGACAGGTTGGCGGTGGCGAAATGGGCGCGCTCGCCCAGTTCCTTGGCCAGATCAGCCAGCACCGCTTCACGCGTGCCCGACAACACCACGGTCGCGCCCTGAGCGTGCAGCGAGCGCGCAATAGCCCCGCCGATGCCGCCGGTCGCGCCGGTCACCAGGGCGATCTTTCCCGAAAGATTGAACATTGTTTCTATCCCTATGAAATCAGAGCGACTTGGCGAACGCTTCGAGGTCTCCCGGCGTGTTCAGCGCCAGGCTCTCGGCGTCCGGCGCGATGCGCTTGGCCATGCCGGTCAGGACCTTGCCCGAGCCGATCTCGGCGAAGCGGGTCACGCCGCCCTCGCCTGCCATCCACTCCATGCTCTCGCGCCAGCGCACTCGGCCCGTGACCTGCTCGACCAGCAGGCGGCGGATCACTTCAGCGTCCGTTTCAGGGCGGGCAGTGACGTTGGCGACGACCGGCACGGCGGGGGCCAGAATCTTGGCGTCGGCCAGAGCCGCGGCCATCTCGTCGGCGGCGGGCTGCATCAGCGGGCAGTGGAAGGGCGCCGATACGTTCAGCGGAATGGCGCGCGCGCCCAATTCCTTGGCCTTCTCGATGGCGCGGTCCACGGCGGCCTTGTCGCCCGAAATGACGACGTTGCCGTTGTTATTGTCGTTGGCGACGACGCAGACGCCGACTTCCGAACCGGCCTTGGCCGCTTCTTCCGCCAGGGCCAGGTCGGTCTTGGGTCCGATAAGCGAAGCCATCGCCCCCTTGCCCACCGGCACGGCGCGCTGCATGGCCTGACCGCGCAGCTTGAGCAGTCGGGCCGTATCCGACAGGCTGATAGCCCCGACTGCCGCCAGCGCCGAATACTCGCCCAGCGAGTGACCGGCGACGAAGCCGGCCTTCGTCACATCGACGCCGAACTCGACCTTCAGCACCCGTGCAGCCGCAACCGAGACGGCCATCAAAGCCGGTTGGGCGTTCTCGGTCAGGGTCAATTGGTCTTCCGGTCCTTCGCGCATCAGGTCGAACAGCTTCTGGTTCAGCGCGTCGTCAACCTCGGCGAAGACGTCGCGTGCGCTGGCGAAGGCCTCGGCGAGAGCTGCGCCCATGCCGACGCTCTGGCTGCCCTGACCGGGGAAGAGAAGCGCGAGGGTCATAGAGGAACGATCCGTGGTCCGTTGATTCAAGGGGCCGAGGGGTAGGCGAAACCCTCCCCTACGGCAAGAAGAACGGCGGATCGCCCTCTATCAGTCCTTGATTTCAGCGGTGCAGGGACGGTTGTCCGGTCCTGCCGCACCGTCACAACGGCGCAGCGCCAACAGGCTCTCTTCGCTCTCGGTCAGGCGGT
Source organism: Brevundimonas sp. UBA4553 (assembly GCF_002387245.1). Taxonomy (GTDB): domain Bacteria; phylum Pseudomonadota; class Alphaproteobacteria; order Caulobacterales; family Caulobacteraceae; genus Brevundimonas. Next base: position 190,346 of record NZ_DGLD01000014.1, on the reverse strand, counting down.
TGCGCCCGTCCGCCCCCCGCGTAAGGGTGAAGGCGTCATAGAGCTGTCCAGTGGCGGTGAAGGCGCGGAACAACAGGCGGTCGGCTTCGACGTCGATCAGTTGATACAGCTCGGTGTTCTCGGCTGCCCGCACCGGTTGCGTATCCGCGCGATCGTTCAGGCCGTACATCTTGGAGCCGGTGACCGAGACGACATAGACCGGCCCCTGCGGACGGCCCGCAGCGCTGTCGGCGCGCGAGGCCTCGGTTCCTGCGGGGTTGGAGACGCGACCGTAGCAGTGGTCGTGCCCCTGCAGCACCAGATCGATATTGCGCGCGTCGAAGATCGGCTTCCACGCCGCCTTGAGCTCCTCGGTGTCTTCGGGCCGGGCGCAGGTGTAGATGGGCTGGTGGAACAGGGCGACGTTCCAGCGGGCGGGGCTGCTGGCCAACGTGGCGTCCAGCCAACGCGTCTGCGCCGCCAGCCCGCCCAGATCCAGCGCCGCCGTGCCGTCCAGAACAATGAAGCGGACGCCCTGATAGTCGACGAAGTAGCTGGTCGCCTTGACGCCGTCGGCGCCATTATCGGGCAAGGCGAATTGCAGCGACCAGTGCGGGCCCAGCACCCGCGATTCTTCACCGCCGGGCAGGATATGATCGACGTACTCGTGGTTGCCGGTCGCCGGCAATTGCGGCGTCATGGCGAAGGCGCGGCCGCCGGCCTCGGTCCATTCGCCCCACTCGTCGTCGTGAACCTTGACCTCGCGCTGGGCCACCAGATCGCCTGCGTGGACGACCAAGGCGGCGGGGCCAGCCTCCTTGAAAGCCGAACGGATCACCCGCGAGCCGATCTCCAGAATGTCGTTCTGGGTGTCGCCCAGATAGATGAAGCGGAAGGGCGCGAACTCCGCCTTGGCCGTGCGGAAGGGCAGCCACTCGCTCCAACCGTCAGCGGCGCGAACGCGATAGACGTAGCGGGTATCAGGCTTCAGGCCCTCGAACCGCACTTGGTGATAAAGGGCCTGGCCGTTCTCGTTCGCAATCGGGGCCGTGGTCCCGGCCACGGAGCGAGCCGTATAGCCCAGCAGAGGGCCGTCGATCTCCTCGGCGATCTGGGCTTCGGCCGCGGTCTGGCGGGCATCGGTGCGCCAGGCCACGCCCGCACCGCGCGCGGCGTCGGCTGCGGGGCTCAGCACGATACGGTCGGCCCAGCCCTTGGCGGCCCAACGGCCATTCGGCGCGTGCAGCGGCGCAGGCATCGGATCGGGGTCGGGCGGAGCCACGATCTGGGCCATCGACGGCGCAGCCGCCATCAAGACAGAGGCGGCGGCCAGGAAGGCGGCGGACATTTTCATGGAAGTCTCCCCGAGAGTCGGGGGCAGGAACTAGAGGTCCATTGCAACGGTTCGCCGGGGCTTTTGTGAAACTCCTGCGAGGATTGCGCCGCCTACGACGGGATCAGACCGATCAATTCCTTGCCCGCCAGCACGGCGAACAGGATGGCCGCCGCCGCCAGCAGGGTGTTGGACAACCAGTGACTGCGCCACTCCATTGGTACGCGGTTGCTGTTCAACAGCCACAGCAGGGTTCCAGCCAGAAAGGGCATGAACAGGCTGCCCAGCACCCCGTAGGCCACGATCAATCCGAACGGACGATCCATGAACAGCAGCGCCATGGGCGGGAAGGTCAACCACAGGGCATAGGCGCGAAACGGCCGGCTCTTGTCGCCGCGCGCCGTCAGATCGTCTGAGCGGCCGCGCACATGGGCGGTGAAGTCGGCGAACATCAGGCTGACGCCCTGCCAGACGCCCAGCAGACTTGAGAAACTGGTGGCCCAGAAGCCGACCAGGAACAGGATGGAGACCGGACGCCCGAACCGCTCCCGCAGCACCTGATCAAGGTCCAGCAGACCTCGGTCGCCGCCCTGCAGAGCGATGCCCGCCGCATGAAGCAACTCGGCCCCGACGATCAGCATGGCCACCACGAAGACCCCGGTGACCAGATAGGCGACCCGGTTGTCCAGCCGCATGACCGCCATCCAGCCCGGCCCACGCCAGCCCTTGGCGTTCAGCCAATAGCCATAGGCCGCCATGGTGATGGTCCCGCCCACCCCGCCGATCAGGCCCAGGGTATAGAAGACCGATCCTTGCGGCAGGCTTGGCCACAGGCCACTCAGCAGGATTGGAATGTCCGGCGTTACGATCACGGCCAGACCGACCACGGTGACGAACATCACCCCGACGCAGGCCGTCATCACCTTCTCGAACAGGCCGTAGCCGCCAAACCAGACAAAGGTCAGCCCGGCGATCCCGCTCAGCATCCCCCAAACCTTCAGGTTCAGCACCGGGAACAGCGCCGCCAGCGGCAGGGCGGTCGCCGTCATGGCCGCCGCCCCGTACACAAAGCCCCAGATGACGACATAGAGGCCGAAATAGAGACCGGCCCAGTTCAGTCGCCCGCCGATGGCACCCGGCAGCAGGCCGCGGCCCAGGCTGGACCAGCCGTCAAAGATCGTGCGCTCGCTGGCCAGCGTCCATCGCCCGACGGCTTCGGCCAAGGCAATCTTCAGCACCGTGCCTATGATGGCCGCCCACAGCAGGGCATAGCCGAAGCGCGAGCCCGCGATCAGGGTCGCCACCAGATCACCCGCTCCCACCCCGGTCGCCGCCACGACGATACCCGGCCCGATCAGGGTCCAGCGCTTCTTGAGGGCGGCGTTCGGCTCGGACGAGGTCATGCGGCGTCTCCGGTCAGGTCTGGACCATCCGCTGTTTCGGCCGCGCTTGGCAACGCGGGTCGATCAGCCTTGCTCTGACAGGCTTTTTCGCCTATACGCGCCGCCTTTCCAGGGCTTCGGTCCTGTTGCGGAACGCCAAAGGGTTCGGGAAGTCATCTCGGCCGCCGCTTCAGGAGCCATCGTGGGATTGGACTTTACCCGGTCCGCCTCGCGCCGACGCCCACAAGGGAGACTACCGCATGGCTCTTTACGAGCACACGGTCATGACGCGCCAGGATATCTCGGCGCAACAGGCCGAAGCGCTGAACGACACCATCAAGGCTCTGATCGAAGAAGGCGGCGGCAGCGTCGCCAAGATCGAGTACTGGGGTCTGCGCAACCTGACCTACCGGGTCAAGAAGAACCGCAAGGCTCACTATTCCCTGCTCGCTCTGGACGCCCCGGCCGCCGCCGTGGCCGAAGTCGAACGTCAGCTGTCGCTGAACGAAGACGTCCTGCGCTGGCTGACCGTCCGCGTCGAGGAACTCGACCTGGAACTGTCGCCCCTGCTGGCCCGTCGTGAACGCGAGCGCGATCGTGATCGCCCCGCACGCACCGACGAAGCTGCGGCCTCGGAATAAGGAACCGGATCATGACCGACACCACCGCCCCCATCCCGGGCGCCCCGGCCGGCTCCGGCTCGGCCGGCCGTCGCCCCTTCTATCGTCGCCGCAAGGTCTGCCCGTTCTCGGGCGCCAACGCGCCGAAGATCGACTACAAGGACGTGAAGCTGCTGCAGCGTTACGTTTCCGAACGCGGCAAGATCGTGCCCTCGCGCATCACCGCCGTTTCCGCCAAGAAGCAACGCGAACTGGCCAAGGCCATCAAACGCGCTCGCTACCTGGCCCTCCTGCCTTACGTGGTGAAGTAAGATGAAGGTCGTTCTGCTGGAACGCGTCGAGAACCTCGGCGCCATCGGCGACGTCGTCACCGTCAAGGACGGCTTCGCTCGTAACTACCTGCTGCCGCGCGACAAGGCTCGCCGCGCGACCTCGGCCAACCTGAAGGCGTTCGAACTCGATCGCGTCGCCATCGAGCAACGCAACGAGAAGAACAAGGCCGAAGCCCAGAAGATCGCCGACAAGATCGACGGTCAGACCTACGTCATGATCCGTCAGGCCGGTGAAACCGGTCACCTGTACGGTTCGGTCGCCGGTCGCGACGTGGCTGAAGTCATTCAGTCCGAAGGCGGCAAGGTCGAGCGTTCGCAAGTCGTGCTGAACGTCGCGATCAAGGCCCTGGGCGTCCACGAAGTGCCGGTTCGCCTGCACCCGGAAGTCCGCGCTACGGTCAAGATCAACATCGCTCGTTCGGCCGAAGAAGCCGAGCGTCAAGCGAAGGGCGAGGATGTCATCCGCGCCCAGTTCGACGACGAGCGCAACGCCGCCGAACAAGCCGCCCAAGAACTGATCGAAGGCGGCGCTGGTCAACAGGAAGGCTTCGGCGACGAAGCCTGATCTGTCGACTGACGGTATCGATCAAAGGGCGCGTCCTTCGGGACGCGCCCTTTTTTCTTGGATGATCCTTTAGATTTTCTCGTCATGCGGTGACGTAATCTCGATATTCCGCGCCGATTTCGCACCGCAATATCGCCATGGCTCATCCCTGCTGGATGGGCGGGAGATGAAGATGCGAATGCGCCTGTACGCCACCACGCACCGTCCGGTCGTCCGACCGGCGCGATGTCCAGCCCGCCGCTGATCCCCTTCTGGCCGGTCCGCCGCCGGCCCTGACCTCCCAGACCATCGACGCAGTCTCACGACGCCGAGCAACGGCGACGCCTCTTCCCATGCGTCCAAATCAGAAAAGCTGACCTCTCGAGATGACCTCCGCCTATCGTTCCAGTCTGTTTCTCGCCGCGTCCGGCGTCGCTCTCCTGATCGCCGGCGCTGCGGCCGCCCAGGAAGCGCCCACCGACACCACCTCCGTCGATGACATCGTCGTTACGGGCAGCCGCGTGCCGAGCCGATCGCGCCTCGACACCCTGGCCCCCGTCGATGTGGTGACGGCCGAAACCCTTTCGACACGCGGCACCACCGAATTCGCCGCCGCCCTGGCCCAGACGGTGCCGTCGCTGGTCTTCGCCCGTCCGTCCGTCGTGGACGGCACGGACTCGATCCGGCCGGCCACGCTGCGTGGCCTGTCGCCGGACCAGACCCTGGTGCTGCTGAACGGCACACGTCGTCACGCCTCGGCCCTGGTCAATGTCAACGGCTCGATCGGGCGGGGATCGGCCGCCGTCGACCTGAACGCCATCCCCACCGGGGCGCTGGACCGGGTTGAGGTGCTGCGCGACGGAGCCTCGGCGCAATACGGCTCGGACGCCATCGCAGGCGTCATCAACCTGCGCCTCAAGGAAGCGCGCGAGGGCGGTGGCGGCAGCGTCACCTACGGCCAGTATTTCACCACGGTCGAGACAGCGCGCGGCGAACGGGATGAGACCGACGGCCGCACCGTGACAGCGTCCGCCTGGCAAGGCCTGGGCCTTGGATCCGATGGTTTCCTGACACTGTCGGCCGAGTACCTGAACCGCGAGCCCACCAACCGCTCCGACTACGACCCGCGCGTCACGCCGACCGCGATCACCGCTCGCGCAGGCGACCCCGAAGTCGAGCAGTGGACTGTCTTCGCCAACGCTGGAAAGCCTCTGAATACTGACTGGGAGGCCTACGGCTGGGCCGGCTATCAGAACCGCGACAGCGAAAGCGCCGCCTTCCCCCGCCTGGCCAACAACTACGCTCAGAACGTCACAGCCATCTATCCCAACGGCTATCTGCCAAAGATCGCCGTCAACTCGCAGGACCTGTCTCTAGCAGGGGGCGTGAAGGGTGAACTCGCCGGCTGGAGCGCCGACTTCAGCCTCGTTTATGGCCGCAACGCTCTGGATTTCCGCACCGAGAACTCGCTGAATCGCACCTATGGCGCCCAATCGCTGACCAGCTTCGACGCGGGCGGCCTGACCTATGACCAACTGGTTTTCGGCGCTGACTTTACCCGGCAGTTCGAGGTGGGGCTCAGCGGCCCGCTCAACTTCGCCTGGGGCGTGGAGGCCCGCCGCGAGCGCTACAAAATCGACGCTGGCCAGCCGGAGTCCTGGAACCGGGGCCCCATCGGCACGGGTGTCGACCCCGTCACCAACGCCACCGTCACCTTCGCTGGCGGCTCCCAAGGGTTCATCGGGTTCCAGCCCTCGAACGAAGTCGATGAGGACCGCGACGCTGTGGCTCTCTACGCCGACGTGGAGATCCCGCTGACGGACAAGTTCACGGTCGAGGGCGCCCTGCGCGTTGAGGACTATTCCGACTTTGGCGACGCCCGGACCGGCAAACTGGCCGCGCGCTACGACTTTAGCCCCAACTTCGCCCTGCGCGGCTCGGTCTCGACCGGCTTCCGCGCCCCTTCGCTTCAGCAGAGCTTCTTCACCTCGACTTCGTCGGTGATCCAGAACGGCGCCGTGGTCGAAACGGGCACATTCCCGGCCACCAGCGCAGTCGCCACAGCCTTGGGTGCGCGCGCGCTGAAACCGGAGACCTCGACCAACTACAGCCTTGGCGCGGTTGTCCGGTTGGGCGACTTCGACCTGACGGTGGACGCCTACAAAATCACCATCGAGGATCAGATCGTTCTGTCCGAACTGATCAACCGCAGCTTCTCGCCCCAGGTCGCCAGCCTGCTGGACCCGCTGGGCGTCCAGGCCGCGCGCTTCTTCCTCAACGGCGTGACGACCGAGACAGAGGGCGTGGATATCGTCGGCCGCTATCGCCTGCGAACCCAAAGCGCGGGCGACTGGGACTTCACCGTGGCCGCCAACGTCAATGACGTCAGCGTGACCAAGCTGCCGACCTCGTCTTCGGTGCTGAACCCGGTCCCGACCCTGTTCGCGCGTAGCCGCATCCTGACCATCGAGGAAGGCACGCCGGACACCAAGGTTTCCAGCTCGGCCGACTGGAGCCTGGGCCGCTGGGGCGCGACGGCGCGGGCCACCTACTACGCCGATGTGCTGCAGCCCGGATCGACCGCCGCCGCTGACTACTCGACGGGCGCCAAGACCACTGTGGATCTCGAAGGCCGTTTCCAGGTCACGGAGCGGGTCGGCGTCGCTATCGGCGTGGACAACGTGTTCGACGAGTATCCCGACTTCGTTCCCGCCAGCCTGAACAGCAACGGCGTCCTGGGCTTCCCCTACTACTCTCCGTTCGGCTTTAACGGGCGCTACGGCTATGCCCGGCTGAGCGTGAAGTGGTGACCGCAGCGGGCGCCCCACGCGACGGACCTCTCCCCTCCGCCTCGCGTCGGGCCCTGCTGGTTGGGGGCGGCGTGACGGCTGCGGCGGCGACCGCCGCAGCCGTCACGTCCCACCCCGCCGAAGCCGCGGTTCAGGTGGGCGACGAGAGCACGCTGAGCCCCTGGGGCGCGACACCCAAGGGGCCGCCGGAGCCGCTGCCGCGCGGCGTCGACCTGCCTGCCGCGCCTCGGCGTTATACGGAGATCAGCAGCTACCACGCCCACGTCTATTTCAACGAGGATACGGCCTATCGGGCCGCCCAGTTGCGCGACTGGGTCATCCATCGATTCAAGGTCGAGCTGGGCGAGTGGAACGAGGGGCCGCGCGGCCCGCACACCACCCCCTCCTTCTATTTCGGCTTCAGCAACGAGCAGGTTCCGACCGTCATCCCCTGGCTGATGCTGAATCACCTGGGGCTGAAAATACTGATCCACCCCAATACGGACGATCCCTACGCCGACCACCTGATCAACGCCCTTTGGATCGGCGAGACCCAGCCGGTGAACGCCTTCCGCATGGCGCGATCGGCCAAGGCGGCTGGCAGCGACATCGAACGCATCTATCCAAACACCCTGCCGTCGCTGCCCCTGGAGACCTGACGGCGTTCACCGAGCATTCATCAACGAAAAGGCAGGTTGAGGCATTCCATTCGGAGGGGTCCGCATGAAGAAGGCCACGCTTGTCCTCGCGCTCGCCGCCAGCCTGTGGGCCGGATCGGCCAGCGCCATGACGGTTCAGGAATTTCTGACCGCTGCCAACCGTATCCCGCGCAATCCCACCGCGCTTTTGCGAGCGGACACACGCCGGCTGATGAACGAGACCAAGGCCGCCTTCGGCGCTGTTCGCAGCGAGCAGACGGCCGCCCAGGCGGCGGGTCGCCGGCCCGCTACCTGCATGCCGGAGAAGGTCAGCATCTCCGCCGAAGCCCTGCTGGCGCGGTTCAACGCGATCCCGGCGGCCCGGCGCAATATCAGCGTGACCCAGGCCGTACGCGAATGGATGGCGGTGGAGCACCCCTGCCCGGCCTGATCCCTGCTGATCCGACAAGGGTTTTCGGGACCGTCCACAGGCGCCGCCGGATGGTCCACGACCAAGGCCATGGCCGCGTCTGACGTGGGCGCGGCTTAGGGCTATGCGTATGCCCATGAACGCCTTCGCTCCCCTGCCCTACGGAAACGCCGATCAGGTCGCCGTTTCGTCCATGCCCCACAATCTGGAGGCGGAGCAGGCGCTGCTGGGCTCGCTGATGTTCGACAACGCCGTGTTCGAGCGCCTGAGCGACCGCCTGCGCGGCTCGCACATGTACGAACCCTTCCACCAGCGGCTGTTCGAAGCGATCGAGGATCATATCCGCCAGGGCCTGCTGGCCGAGCCGACCATCCTGATGGAACGCTTCAAGCAGGACCCGGCCTTCCATGAGTTCGGCGGCCTGCGCTACCTCGCCGATCTGGTGGACCGCGCCCCGCCGGCGGCCAACGCCCCGGACTATGCCCGCGTCATCTATGACCTGGCCCTGCGGCGGGACCTGATCCGCATCGGCGGCGAGATGATCAAGGAGGCGCCCAACCCGGACACGCCCGCCGACGAACAGATCGAACAGGCCGAGCAGACCCTTTATTCGCTGGCCGAGACGGGCAAGCCTTCGTCGGGCTTCGTCAACTTCTCCACCGCCCTGGCCGGGGCCGTGGAAATGGCGGGCGAGGCCTATCAGCGCGAGGGCAAGCTGGCCGGTCTGGCCACTGGGCTGGTCGATCTGGACCGCAAGCTGGGCGGCCTGCACCCCTCCGACTTGCTAATCCTCGCGGGTCGTCCGTCGATGGGTAAGACCGCCCTGGCCACCAACATGGCCTTCAACGTGGCCCGCGCCTACCAGTGGGAGCCCACGCCGGAGGGTCGCAAGACGGTCAACGGCGGGGTGGTGGCCTTCTACTCGCTGGAAATGAGCGCCGAACAGCTGGCCATGCGTATTCTGGCTGACGCCTCGGGCGTGTCCTCGGACAAGCTGCGCAAGGGCGAGATCGACGCCTCGGACTTCGGCAAGCTGCGCGACGCGGCGGTCGAGATCGGCGAGAGCCCCCTCTACATCGACGCCACCGGCGGCATCTCCATCTCCAAGCTGGCGGCGCGTGCGCGACGCCTGAAGCGGATGGAGCACGGCCTGGACCTGATCATCGTCGACTACCTGCAGCTGGTGACGACGGGCGAAGGCGGCGGCCAGAAGAACCGGGTGCAGGAAGTGTCCGAGATCACCGGCGGGCTGAAGGCTCTGGCCAAAGAACTGGGCGTGCCGATCATCGCCCTGTCGCAGCTGTCGCGTCAGGTCGAGCAACGCGAGGACAAGCGGCCCCAGCTGTCCGACCTGCGTGAATCCGGCTCGATCGAGCAGGACGCCGACTGCGTCATGTTCGTCTATCGCGAGAGCTACTATCTGGGCCGGGCCGAGCCGCGCGAAGGCTCCGAGGAACACCTGCAATGGCAGCAGGACATGGACCGGCTTCAGGGCCAGGCCGAGGTGGTCATCGGCAAGCAGCGTCACGGCCCCATCGGCATCGTCAAGCTGGCCTTCGACGCCGACACCGTCCGCTTCGGCAACCTGGCCCATGACGACCGCTACGGCAGCGCCTATGCGGATATTCCCGAGTAGGGTCGGGGCGGCATTGCACTGGGCGAAGAAAAAACAGTGCAATTGGTGCAATGAAAATGGGCGGCATTTCAGGCTGAGGCCTGAGCTTATGTTATACAGCGCGCGCTGACGGGACGGAGGCGGCGCCGGGCGGATAGCGATGTCAAAGACCGGGAGCGCCAATCTAGGCCATGGACGAACTGCGGCGCGCAGATCGACGCGGATCGGGCGCAATCCCGAGCCGTTCAAGCGATTGAAACGGGCTGATAGGCGAGCTGGCGTCTGACAGCGCGCATTCCGGAACGAGGATGGCCGTCCGGATCGTGATCTGATCCAAATCCGCTGGCGCCGCACGAAACTTGCGGCATAAGGGGTTCATGTCCCTGCCCGCCTCCCTTTCCGTCGACCTGAGCGCTCTGGCGCGCAATTTCCACACGCTTCAGGGGCTGATCGGCGTGCCGGTCAATCCGGTCGTCAAGGCCGACGGTTACGGCCTGGGCGCCGCCGCCGTGGCCAGACGATTGATGGCCGAGGGCGCGCGGACCTTCTTCGTGGCGCGGGCGGCCGAAGGCGTTCTGCTGCGCGAGGCACTCGGGACCGAACCCGTGATCTATGTGCTGGACGGGTGTCACGGATCGTCCGCGGGAGTGATCAAGGCGGCCAACCTGCGGCCGGTGCTGAACCAGCCCGGCCAGATCGACGCCTGGACGGCGGCGGGCGGCGGCGCCTGCGGTCTGCAACTGGACACCGGCATGAACCGGCTGGGCTTTCGGGTCGAGGACGCGCCAGAGTCGTTCGAGGGTCTGGAACTGGTGATGACCCATCTGGCCTGCGCCGACGAGCCCGTCCACCCGCTGAACCGCGCCCAGCGCGACGCCTATGCGGCGGCGGTCACCCGCTATCCCGGCGCGACGCGATCCTTCGCCAACTCGGGCGGCTGCTTCCTGGGGCCGGATTTCGCCTTTGACGTGGCGCGTCCGGGCATCTGCCTGTTCGGCGGCGGCCCCGAGGGTCGGCCGGACAGCCGGATCGCCCCTGTGGCCACGCTGAACGCCCAGATCATGCAGGTGCGCGACGTGCCGGCGGGTGAAACCGTTGGCTATTCTCAGGGCTATCGCGCCGAAACGCCGATGCGGGTGGCGACCTGCGGGACCGGCTATGCCGACGGCGTGATGCGCAGCAACAGTCCGCACGGGCAGGTCTGGGTGGCCGGGGAGCTTCGCCCTATCATCGGCCGGGTGTCGATGGACGTGCTGGCGGTGGACGTCACCGGCCTGGACGTGGCGGCCGGGGACACCGTCGAGATCTTTGGCGCCAATCGTCTGGTGGACGACGCGGCGACGGCGGCGGGAACCATCAGCTATGAAATGCTGACCTCGATCACGCCGCGCGTGCCGCGTCTCTACGTCGGCTGATTTAGCTGAGCGCCAGCGCGCTGAGGCCGATGGTCCCGACCACAAAGCTGGCGACGACGCCGGCGGCGATGGCGCTGACCACCATCCACAGCACGATGGCGGCGACGACGACGACGATGGTGTAGCCCAGCGCCTTGTCCGGCGAGGTCTTCATCAGGACCGGCAGGCCGAGATAGAGCAGGTAGAAGCCATAGAGGCCCAGCAGCCCGCCCAGCCAGGCTAGGGCCGGGAAGAGGTTGAAGATGGAGGCGACCCAGGCGGCGGTCATCGAATAGACGGCGACCTTCATCGCCTGCACCTTGTCCTTCGTGCCGTTGAAGCTGGGGGCCAGGGCGTCGATGATCAGGCCCAGCACGAAGACCGACAGCAGGGACAGGCCCCAGGTGATGATGGCGCCCAGCAGGCCGCCGACCATCGGCGTGCGCATCACCGAACCGAAAATCGAGATCGGGAAGAGCTGCCCCCCGATCAGCCCGGCCACCGGGCCGATGGCCGCCAGCAGCATGGCGTAGCGGGCGAACAGGCTGCGCGTCGTGGCGTATTCGGCCTCGATGACCGGCCATTCCAACTTGGGCCGCATCAGGATGTTCTGCACGCGGGCGACGAGGCCCGGATCAATGGCGGGCGGGTTGGGAGCGGTCATGAAGGCCTCGGCGGGGTTGAGTCGTAACGACGCTATAGCTTGGCAGGATGACGGGGATATGAGGTTGGATGCAAGCCGCGCGCCTCGCCTGCGTCAGACCCGGACGCAGGACGACGTATGGCCCCTCGCCCGCGCCGCGATTCCTGCTAGGTCATGAGCATGGCGCGCGACACCCTTCTCTATGTCTGTCAGTCCTGCGGGGCGGTTCATTCCAAGTGGTCGGGGCAGTGCTCCGCCTGCGGCGAGTGGAACAGCCTGTCCGAGGAGTCGAAGTCGGCCCCGCCCGGCGCGATGAAGCCCGCCTCGACCGCGCGCGGGCGCGGCCTGACGTTCGAAACCCTGCAGTCCGACACGCCCGAGCCGCCCCGCATCGTCACCGGCGTGACCGAGTTCGACCGCGTCTGCGGCGGCGGCGTGGTGCCGGGCTCGGCCATCCTGCTGGGCGGCGACCCCGGCGTGGGCAAGTCGACCCTGCTGCTGGAGGTCACGGCCAAGGCCGCCCGCAACGGCGCGCGCGTGGCCTATATCTCGGGCGAAGAAGCCATCGAGCAGATCCGCGCCCGCGCCAAGCGCATGGGCGTGGCCGACGCCGCCGTGTCGCTCGCGTCGGCCACGGCGCTTCGCGAAATCCTGACGACGCTGAAGCGCGACAAGTTCGACATCGTCATCATCGACTCCATCCAGACCCTGTGGTCCGACGCCCACGAGGCCGGCCCCGGCTCGGTGACCCAGGTTCGCGCCTGCGCCGCCGAACTGGTGCGGCTGGCCAAGGACGGCGGTCCGGCCATCGTCCTGGTCGGCCACGTCACCAAGGACGGCCAGATCGCCGGACCGCGCGTCGTGGAACACATGGTCGACGCCGTCCTCAGCTTCGAGGGCGAGCGCGGCTACCCCTTCCGCATCCTGCGCGCCGGCAAGAACCGTTTCGGCGCCACCGACGAGATCGGCGTCTTCGAGATGAGCGACGTCGGCCTGCGCGAGGTGACAAACCCCTCCGCCCTCTTCCTCGGCGAAGGCAAGGAGCGGGCGCCCGGCGCAGCCGTCTTTGCAGGCATCGAGGGATCGCGCCCGGTGCTGGTCGAGATACAGGCCCTGGTCGCGCCGTCCGCCTACGGCACGCCGCGCCGCGCGGTCGTGGGCTGGGACAACGGGCGGCTGGCCATGCTGCTGGCCGTTCTGGAGGCGCGCTGCGGTCTCGGCTTCGGGGACAAGGACGTCTATCTGAACATCGCGGGGGGCTTGCGGATCAGCGAGCCCGCCGCCGACCTGGCCGCCGCCGCCGCCCTGATTTCCTCGGCGCTGGACATGCCCCTGCCGCAGGGCTGCGTCGTCTTCGGCGAGATCGGCCTGTCGGGCGAGGTCCGCGCCGTCAATCGCGCCGAGGCGCGGTTGCGGGAGGCGCAGAAGCTCGGCTTCGACCGCGCCCTGGCCCCGGCCCAGGCCAAGGACAAGGTCAAGAAGGGCGACGTGGCCGTCACGACCGCCGGGCTGCTGACCGAGGTGGTCGAGCGAATCTCCCAGAACCGCTATTGAAGCGGACCTCTTCCCTCCAGCGATTGCAGCGCGCGTGACCGGCTACGACGTCTTTGTCATCCTTGTGCTTCTGGCCTCCGGCGCCGCCGGGTGGTTCCGGGGCGGCGTGCGCGAGCTGACGGCCTTGTTCAGCTTCTTCCTGGCCGGACTGCTGGCCCTGATCACCCTGCCCTGGACCGCGCCGTTCGGGCGGTCGCTGGTCGATCCCGACTGGGCCGGGTCGGTGCTGGCCGTGGGCCTGACCTTTCTGATTCTCTATTTCGGCCTGCGCTTCCTGGGGGCCGCCGTTTCCAAGGGCGCGCGCGGCAACGCCCTCGGGGCCTTCGATCAGGTGTTCGGTCTCGCGCTGGGCGCGGTTCGGGCGCTCGCCCTGATCGGCGCTGTGCACCTGACGCTGATGGGCGTCATGGCGGACAATCCCCCGCGCTGGCTGACGGGCGCGGCCCTGTCGCCGCTCAGCGAAGGCTCGGCCAGAGCCATCCAGGCTGTGCTGCCGACGCTCGGAAAGGGCGCCGACGCCCTGACCCCGGTGGTCGGATCTTCCGTCCGCGAAGGGTTTTCCGATCAATGAGCCTTGCCCTCGACGCAATGGCGGACTACGTGCGCGGCGCCGCCGCCTGAGTTATCCTGTCCCGGTCATCGGAGCCTGACGATGCGCCACCATATCGCCGATCCCATCGTTCACCGCGAACACTGGCGTGAGCCGGAGGACGACCAACTGCGGTTGGAGTGCGGCGTCTGCGGCGTTTGGGGGGCTCCCGAGAACGAGGCCTCGTCCATCGTGGCGCTGGGCCTGCACGCCCTGCAGCATCGCGGCCAGGAAGCCTGCGGCATCGCCAGCGTCCATGACGAGCGTTTCTACACCGAGCGTCACATGGGTCTGGTGGGAGAGGCCTTCGGCAACGCGGAATTGACCACCCGCCTGCCCGGCGGCGCCGCGGTCGGCCACACGCGCTATTCCACCGCCGGCGGCAGCTTCCTGCGCAACATCCAGCCGATGTTCGCCGACCTGGATCAGGGCGGCATCGCCATCGCCCACAACGGCAACCTGACGAATTTCAAATACCTGCACGCGCAGCTCGTGTCGGAAGGCGCTATCTTCCAGTCCACGTCGGACTCCGAGGCCATCCTTCACCTGATCGCCCGCAGCCGTAAGGCCAAGATCGTCGAACGCTTCATCGACGCCCTGGGCCGGATCGAGGGCGGCTACGCCCTGGTCGCCCAGACCCGCTACAAGATGATCGGTGCCCGCGACCCTCTGGGCATCCGCCCGCTGGTGCTGGGCAAGGTCGGCGAGGCCTGGGTGCTGGCGTCCGAGACCTGCGCGCTGGACACCATCGGCGCCACCTTCATCCGCGATGTCGAGCACGGCGAAGTGGTCGTGATCGACGAGGAAGGCCTGACCTCGATCAAGCCCTTCCCGGTTCGCGCCGCCCGCCCCTGCCTGTTCGAATATGTCTATTTCGCCCGCCCCGACAGCGTGGTGAACGGCCGCTCGGTCTATAACGTCCGCAAGGAAATGGGCCGTCGTCTGGCGCGCGAGTTCCAGGTCGAGGCCGATGTGGTCGTGCCTGTGCCGGACTCGGGCGTGCCGGCGGCTCTGGGTTACGCCCAGGAAAGCGGCATCCCCTACGAGATGGGCATCATCCGCAGCCACTATCTGGGCCGCACCTTCATTCAGCCCAGCCAGGGCGCCCGGCAGAAGGGCGTGCGCATGAAGCACAGCCCCAACCGTGCGGCGCTGGAAGGCAAGCGCGTCGTGCTGATCGACGACTCCATCGTGCGCGGCACCACCTCGCTGAAGCTGGTCCGCGCCGTTCGCGCGGCCGGAGCCAAGGAGGTTCACCTGCGCTCGGCCAGCCCGCAGATCCTCTTCCCCGACTTCTACGGCATCGACATGCCGGAGCGGACGCAGCTGATGGCCGCGACCCATACGATGGACGAGATGCGCGCCATTCTGGAAGTCGATTCGCTGGGCTTCCTGTCCATCGACGGCCTGTACGACGCCATGGGCGTGGGCCCGCGCGATCCGGCGCAGCCGCAGTTCACGGATCACTACTTCACCGGAGACTATCCGACCCGTCTGGTGGACCGTGAAATCGAAGAAGGCGGCCGCGATGCTCGCGGTTCGCAACTTTCCCTGCTGGTGACCGCTTAAGGCTGGATGATCCAGCTCGGCTACTTCACGCTCGACACGCCCGACATCGAAAAGGCCCGCGCCTTTTACGCGAGCCTGTTCGGCTGGACGTTCGACGACGACAGCTCCCACCCGACCTACGCCCACGTCAACGGGTCGGATCCGGCGTTCGGCATCACCAAGGGCGAGCATCGCGCCTTTCCGCACCTCTACTTCCGCGTGGACGACATTCACGCCGTCTGCGCCCGCGTGAAGGAACTGGGCGGACACGCCGCCATGCCGGCCGAAAGCCCGTCAGGCCTATCGGCCGTCGTGGCCGATGATCAGGGCGTCAGCTTCAGCCTGTGGCAGCCTGCGCCGGGTTACTGAACTGAGCCTTTCGCCCGGCGGCGGGGCGCGCTATCAGCGGGCCATGTCCGAACACGCTTCCCTTCCCCTCGCCAACCGTATCGCCCTTGTCGTCGGCGCCTCGCGCGGCATCGGCTACGAAACCGCCCTGGCCCTGGCCAAGGCCGGCGCCCACGTGGTGGCGACCGCCCGCACCCAGGGCGGGCTGGAAGAGCTGGACGACGCCATCTTCGCCGCCACCGGACAACACGCCACCCTGGTCCCGTTCGACCTGGTGGACGGCGGCGCCATCGACCGTCTGGGCGGCGCCCTGTTCGAGCGTTTCGGCAAGCTGGACATCTGGATTCAGGCGGCCGCGACCATGGGGCCGTCGGGCCTGACGCCGGTCGCCCACGCCGAACCGCGCGAGTTCGCCAAGATCGAGAAGATCAACTTCACCGGCGTCTATCGCCTGATCCGCTCGCTGGAGCCCTTGCTGCGCGCCTCGGACGCCGGTCGCGCCGTCTATCTGACCACCAGCGTCGCGGCCAACCCGCGCGCCTTCTGGGGCATGTATGCGGCGACCAAGGCCGGGGCCGAGGCCCTGGTCAAATGCTGGGCGGACGAAATCGAAAGCACGCCGGTCCGCGCCACGATCCTGGATCCCGGCCGGATGCGCACCCAGTTGCGCGCCCAGGCCTTCCCGGGCGAAGATCCCGAGGTCCTGCCTCATCCTTCGGAGATCGGCCCCCTGATGGTCGAACTGACCCGCCCTGACCGCTCGCCGCCCCTGACCGTCAGCTTCAAGGATTGGAAGCACGGCCAGTCGGCGGACGCCCTGGCCTAGGGCTCGGCCCATGTCGATCCAGTCGTCGGGGGGCCGGCTTGCAGGACCGACAGGACGAAGCGTTCGACGCGCGGCCGAGGCCGCATCCCGTCCGAGCCCGGTGGCGCGCGCCACCCCCTATGGCGACATCCTGGCCTTCCTGGCCTCGGTGATGATCGTGCTGATCTACTCCCAGGCCTGGGCCGCGCCCATGACAGGCTACGGCGCCCGATCGGCTGACTTCCTGCGCAACGGCTTCTATCCCGCCTATGGCCTGGCGCTCGGGCTCTTCCTGATCCGACCCGGAACGGCCCTGAGAGCGCTGGCCGGTTCGCCGTTGCTGATCCTGCTGCTGCTGCTGACCACGGCGTCCGTGGCCTGGTCGACCATGCCCGACGTGACGCTGCGCCGTGTCCTGGCCCTCGTCTTCACGACCCTGGGCGGGGTCGCCCTGGCGGCGCGCTGGCGGTGGACCACCCTGACCGAGATCCTTGCCAGCGCCATGGGCGTGCTGATGATCGCCTCGCTGTTCCTGGGCGCTCTGTTGCCGGACCTGGGACGGATGCATGAGCTGTTCCCCGGCGCCTGGCGCGGCCTGTGGCTCGAAAAGAACGCCTTGGGCGAGAACATGGGACTGGCCGCCATCTGCATGGCCGCGGCCGCCGTCATGGTCCCGCAGAGGCGGCGAATGTGGCTTGTGGGGGCCGCCATCGCCGCCGGGCTGGTGATCCTGTCGACATCCAAGACGGGGCTGGTGGTGCTGATCCTGTCCTTCGCCAGCATGGGTTTCGTAGGTCTGGTTCAGGCGGGGCCTAAGCGCGCCATCGTCGGCACCTGGTTGGCCATCGTGGTTGTTTGTGCCGCCCTGCTGATCGTGGCGACGCGCAGCGACCTGATCTTCGACCTGCTGGGCAAGGACGCGACCCTGACCGGGCGCACCGAGATCTGGAGCGGCATCATGCACCAGATGCAGCAACGGCCGTGGACCGGATTCGGCTATGGCGTGGTTTGGGACGACGCCTCGCCCGGCGGAGCCAAGGCCTGGATCGCCCACGAAGCCAAGTTCAGCGCAGCCCATGCCCACAGCGGCTGGCTGGAGGTCTATCTGGCGCTGGGCATTCCAGGCGTCATCCTGCTGGGCGCCTGGATGATCGAGATGTGGGGGCGCGCCCTGTGGTCAGCCTATGCGCGGCCCTCGGGATGGCTGCTGATGCCGATGATGACGGCCTATACCCTGACCATGCTGACCGAGAGCATCACCATGAACTGGCACAACATCCGCTGGGTGCTGTTCGTGGCCCTGGCCCTGAAGGCGGTCATCGGTGATCAGGACGCGCCGGCCCGCGTCGTTCCCGTGAACTCCCGGACGCGAAGAGTCCGTCAGGGCTGAATCGCGCGTCGGTCAGGAAAAAGGGCGAACCGTCGCCGCCGACCGCTCGCCCCCTCAACCTTTTCGGACCGTGACGTCCGAACCCTACTTCTTGGGCGCGTGCTTCTGGCCGGTGCGGACCCGGCCGGAGCGCGACACCTGGCGAGCGCCGCCGCGGGCGCCCTTCTGGATCGCGATGGACTGGCCCGCCTTCTTGCTGGAGCTGGCCTTGAGGCCGCCCAGGGCCTTCACCTTGGGCTTGATGCCCGACTTCTTCTGTTCCAGCGCCTTGCCGGGCAGGTTGGACAGGGCCTCGGCGGCCTTCTCGGCCTTCAGCACCTTGCGCGGCGCGGTCTTGGCGTCGCCCTTGTAGCGTTCGGGTCCGGACTTGGCGCCGCCCTCGGCATAGGGGTTGGGCGCGCTGGACTTGACCGTCAGCCGGATCGGCGTGCCGGGCAGGTCAAAGCTCTCGCGCAGGCTGTTCACCAGATAGCGCTGATAATGCTCGGGCATGTCCGAGGCGCGGCTGGCCATCAGCACGAAGGTGGGCGGACGGGCCTTGGTCTGGGCCATGTATTTCGGCTTCACGCGCTTGCCGTTGACGGCGGGCGGCGGGTGCCTCTGAGTGGCCATGGACAGCCAGGTGTTGAGGTCCTTGGTCTTGACCTTCACCGACCAGGTTTCATAGGCCTTGATGATCGCCGGCATCAGCCGGTCGACACCGCGACCATTGTGGGACGACAGGGCGACGAAGGGCGAACCCTTCAACTGCGGCAGCTTGTTTTCCGCCAGGGATTTCAGCTCGGCCATCTTGGCCTGGGGCTGTTCTTCCAGGTCCCATTTGGAGGCGACGTAAACCAGGGCGCGGCCTTCGCGCTCGACCAGGTCGGCCAGTTGCAGGTCCTGGGTATCGAAGGCGTCGTCCTTGTCCATCACCAGGACGACCACCTCGGCGAAGGTGATGGCGCGGATGGTGTCGGCGACCGACAGCTTCTCCAGCTTCTCCTGAACGCGAGCCTTGCGGCGCATGCCGGCGGTGTCGACGAAGCGGATGGCCTGACCTTCGTATTCCCAGTCCACCGAAATCGAGTCGCGGGTGATGCCCGCCTCGGGGCCGGTCAGCAGGCGGTCCTCGCCCAGCATACGGTTGATCAGGGTGGACTTGCCGGCGTTGGGGCGACCGATGATGGCGATGCGGATCGGCTTGTCCGGCTCGTCGATCTCCTCGACGAAGATGTCAGCCGAGGCAGCCAGCAGGGCCTGATACAGGTCCGCCATGCCCTCGCCGTGCTCGGCCGAGATGGCGACAGGTTCACCGAAGCCCAGAGCGTGAGCCTCGCCGACGCCGCCGCCGCTCTCACGGCTTTCGGACTTGTTGGCCAGCAGGATGATCGGCTTGTGCACCTTGCGCAGACGATCCGCGAAGATCCGGTCCAGCGAGGTCACGCCTTCGCGTGCATCCATCATGAACATGACGACTTCGGCGTCGTCCAGCGCGGCCTCGGTCTGCTCGCGCATCCGGGCTTCCAGGCTGTCGTCGGTAACGTCTTCGTAGCCGGCCGTGTCGATCAGCGTCAGATCCAGATCGCCGATATTGCCGTCGGCGTAGCGACGGTCACGGGTCACGCCCGGGCGGTCATCGACCAGCGCCAGGCGCTTGCCGACGAGTCGGTTGAACAGTGTCGACTTGCCCACGTTGGGCCGGCCGACGATGGCGACTTTTAGAGCCATGTCGGCTTTCTAACTCAATTCAGAAAAAAGATCAGCGGATGCTGACCAGCTCGCCCTTGTCGGTCAGGACATAGAGGGCGCCGTTATAGGCGGCGGGGGCGATGTAGGCCTCCGCGCCCAGCTTGATGCTGGACTGCTGGGCGCCGGTCTTCGGATCGAAGGCCACGGCCTCGCCGTCCGAGTTGACCAGAACCAGACGGTTGGACGCCAGGATCGGCCCCGACCAGGTGGGACGCACGGTGCGCTTGCCGAAGCCCAGAACGCCGCCTTCCTGACGGACGCGACCCTCATTGAGGTCGCGCGTCCAGTAGACCTGACCGTTCTCGCGGTTGACCACGGTCAACTCGCCCGACTTGGACACCACATAGACCACGTCGCCGACGGGCAGAGGCGCATTGACGCCCGCGACCGGCAGGGACCACTTGGCCTGGCCCGAGCGGATGTCCATCGACTGCAGCACGCCCGACTGGCTGATGGCGTAGACGAAGCCACGGCTGACGACCGGACGGCCGGCGATGTCGCGGATCTCGGACAGGGCGCTGGTGCGGCTGGTGCGCGACAGGACTTCCTGCCAGACGGGCTGGCCGTTCGAGGCGCGCAGGGCGACCAGTTCGCCCGAGGAGAAGGGCGCCAGGACCGTGTCGCCGCTGACCGCCGGGCTGGAAGCACGCATGATGCGGGCCGGCTCGGTGATGCCGCGATAGGACCAGTCCTGCTGGCCCGTGTTGACGTTGAAGGCGATCAGCTGGTTGTCGACGTCGATGACGAAGACCCGCTGGCCCGCCACGGTCGGTGCGCCGTGGATCGGCAGATCGACCCGCGAGGTCCAGACCACAGCGCCGGTCGCTGCGTCCAGAGCGGTCATGCTGCGATAGCCGGACGAGACGAAGACCTTGCCGCCGCCGACCGCCACGCCCCCGCCGAAACCGCCGCCGCCTGCACCGCCGCCGAAACCGATGCCGAGGAAGCGCGAACCGCGGTCGGCCTCGTCGACCTTGACGTCGGCCTTCCACAGGACCGCGCCGGTGCCGGCGTCGACGGCGGTCACGCCGGCCTCGCCGTCCAGAACAAAGACCTTGCCGGCGTCAGCCACGACGGGAGCCATGACCTGACGCGTGCGGCTGGAACCGGCGCCGATGTTGCGCTTCCAGGCGACCCGGAACTCGGGCGCGGCGATGACGTGTTCGACGGCGTTTTCGGCGTTGCCGCCCGGTTGGGTCCAGGCCGTGGCGGCCTGCGGACCCGGCAGGAAGAAGTCGCGACCCGACAGGGCGGCCGAAGGCGCCAGCTGCTGCTCGAACTCCAGAATCGAAATGCGCTGGCCCTCGGTGGCCTTGGCGGCGTCTTCCTTCTGGCCGCCCAGGCCGAACGGCAGGGCGTTACGGACCGTGCCGCAGGATGCGACGGTCATGGCCAGACCGCACAGAAGGGCGACTTTCAGCGTTCGGTTCATACGGGGCGTCCTGAAAGCGTCGATTACGGGCGAGCGGCGGCGGGGGCCGCTTCGGCAGGAGCAGCGGGCGCCGACGGCTGAGCCGCTGCGGGCGTCGCCGTCGGCGCCGGTTGGGCCACGGCGGCGCGGACAATGGCGCCCAGGTTGGCGGCCGTGCCGGCGTCCACCGCCTGGACGCCCGCCTGGGCGCGCTGGCGGATGTCGTCGGGAACGTTCTGACCCAGTTGCAGCTGGACGAAGATCTGACGCGCCTCGGCGGTCTTGCCATGTTGCAGCAGAGCCATGGCCTGGGCTTCCTGGGCGAAGGCGTGGAGCGGGCGTTTGTCGTTGGCCAGCGGCTCAAGACGCGACTGGATGTCGGCCAGAGGCGCGGTGTCCATCAGCAGGAAGGCGGCCTTGATGGCGGCGGCGTCGGCGATGATGGGATCGCCGGCGGCCTTGGCTGCGTCATCGAACAGCTTGACGGCGTCCTGGGTGCGGTTGGCGGTCACGGCGATGCCGGCCTGCTGCATCAGGGCCAGCGCCTTGTAGGCGCCGTTGCCCGACTTGGCGGCTTCGGCGAAGGCCGCGTCGGCGCCCGAGGGGTTGTTGGCCTCGAGCGCGGTCATGCCGCGATCATAGGCGGCGGACGCCTTGTCCGCCTGATTCGTCACGTAGCTCTGCCAGCCCCACCAGCCCAGGGCCGCCACCAGGGCGACGACCAGCAGACCGGCGCCGATCGGCAGCCAGGTGCGAGCCATACGCTTGTATCGATCGGAGCGAAGCTCCTCCTCGACCTGTTCGAAGACATCAACCACGAAACGTCGCCCCAAAAACCGCTGCCAAGACTGGTCGCTAAATCGGCGCGACCCTAGAGGGTCGTCGTCGCGCCCGCAACGCAGGCATTCACGCCGCAACCCGAAATTTCAGCAGTAGGTCGCGACTTCGGCAGGAAAACGGCGATCAGATTTCCTGAGACAGTTTCACTACGCCCGCCGCCAGCAGGGCGACCAGCACGCCGGCGGTGGCCCAGAACAGCTGCATTCCGCCCATGCTGCTCATGTCCAGTCCCGACACCCCGACGCGATCCAGCAAGGATTGGGCGGCCTGTGCGGCGTCCACGCCCGCCATGGTCAGGCCCTGCGTCGCGGGCTGCGAGCCCGCCGAGGCCGACACGGACGACGAACCGAAGTTGAAATCGACGCTCATGACCTCACGAACGGCGATGACGCCCCCGACCAGGCCCGCAATCGACAGGGCCGTAGTCCTGAAACGCGACGACTTGTTCAGCTTGGCCGCCACGCCGGCCTCGAACTGCGCCGAATCGGCGAAGGCCGGAGCCCTGGAGAACAGGCGCTCGATGGCAGGGTCGAACTCATCAACCGACATGGGACGCGCTCCCGTGGGCAACCGGTTCCGGCTGGAGCCGGGCCCGAAGTTTATCCAGACCACGCTTGACATGAGATTTCACCGTTCCAAGCGGCAAATTGATGGCGGCCGCGATTTCGGGATGGGACAGGCCCGCCCCGTGACACAGGGAGACGCACAGCCGTTCGGTTTCCGTCAGCCCCTTCATCGCCTCGTCCAGATCCATGCGTCCGGCGCTGTCGACAGGAGGGGCGACCTCGTCGTTCTCGACCTCGGCCACATAACGAGCATCCTTCGAGCGACGCTTGAGATAGAGGCGCGCGGCGATCCGCTTGATCCAGGCGCCGAAGGTGCCTTCGCCGCGAAACTCCGCGCACTTCTCGAACGCCAGCATGAAGGCGTCCTGGGCCACGTCGTCGGCCAGGGCGGGCTGCGCCCCCATCCGACGCAGCAGACCGCGGACCGCCGAGCTGTGACGACGCACCAGTTCTCCGAACTCGCGACGACCGCCCGCCGCCGACAGGGCGGCGAGCTCGACATCGTGCAGATCGCGTAAAGGCTTGGCCATGACGGTTTCCCCTCTCCGTCGGCCCTTAGCCCTTGTTCTTGTTGAAGAAGCTCAGAACGATGAAGGCCAGACCGATCATACCGGGGATCGCGGCGATGCCGCTGATCGGATAAAAGGCGTCCATCTCGGCGAAGCTGACTGCATAGCCAAAGATGGCGATGCCCAGGCTGACCGCCAGGAGAATGACGCCGACCCGGAGGTCGCGCGCGGCCGTCGCGGGCGGTTTGATGTTGTCCTTGCTGAGCGAGTCGATCACTTCCGGCGGAAGCGGCTGCCCCTTTTCGATCGCAGAGCGCAGGGTTGCCTGCATCTCCTTGCGCTCTTTGCTCTTGAGCCAGGCCGGCACGACCACGATCGCAATGATCATGATGAATGGCGCCAGAGGAATGAGAACTTCGAGTCCGTCCATGGGTTTCGCCCCTTCTTGAATGGTTCAGCCGAGCGTGACGCTGCGGCCTTCTGATAACAAGAGGCGGTGATCGCGCCGATCGGATGCAGGATCGCGCATGAACTCTTTGTAAGGCGGCGCGCGTCGTCACCACAGCGTGACTCGACAGCGGGCGCGGGGCGATCAACGGTGACGGTGCGGCGTCGTTCGCGCGTGCAGTGGCTTTGATCCTTTCCTTCAAACCCCAGGTATCGCCATGCTGCCTCAACTCTCTGCGCTGGGCTGGTTTCACACGCTCGGCAGCCTGCCCGCCGTGCCCATCGGTCTGATCCTGCTTTTGATGCACGGGCGAATCGATCCCGCCACACGACTGGGCAAGGCCTATCTGGTCTTCATGTTCATCGGCGCGATCTCGGCGATCTTCGTCATCCGCACGCCGCCGGGAGCCGCAGTGGCGGCGCTCAGCCTGATCTCGCTGACCGTCGGGGCGACGGTCGGCTTCATCAAGCCTCTGGCCCGCTATCGCTGGTCGATCGAGACCATCGCGCTCAGCATTTCCTACTTCACCCTGCTGCTGCCCAGCGTCACCGAGACCCTGACCCGGTTGCCGGCGGGTGATCCTGTCGCCTCGGGCGTCGAGGATCCTCTGGTAGTCGGCTTCCAGCTGACGGTCCTGGTCCTGCTGATCCTGGGGGTGACCCTGCAGCTCTTGTCCCGCCGTCGTCGCCTGTCGACGGCGGCTCTCGCGTAAAGGAGACCGCGTGACCCGTATCGTTTATCGCATCGTCCCGCACGACGGCGGCTGGGCCTACAAGCTGGGCGACAGTTTCTCCGAGACCTTCGCCACCCATGCCGCCGCACGCGCCGCCGCCGTCGCCGTCTCGCGCGAGCAGCAGGTGCCCGACCGCACCTCGTGGATCGAGTTCGAGGACGCTTCGGGCCAGTGGATCACCGAGCGCGCGGACGGCCACGACCGCCCGGAAACCGAGGTTGAGGACTAGGCCCCTAAGGCCTCGGCGTAGCGCTCGGGCTTGAAGCCGACCAGGGTCCGCCCGTCGCCCAGGTCCAGCACCGGCCGCTTGATCATCGACGGCTGGGCCAGCATCAGGGCCACGGCCTTGTCGGCGTTCAGGTCGGCCTTGTCGGCGTCCGGCAGCTTGCGGAAGGTGGTCCCGGCGCGGTTCAGCACCGTCTCCCAGCCATGCTCGGCGATCCAGCGCTCCAGATCGGCCCTGTTCGCGCCCGCGACCTTGTAGTCATGAAAGGCGTAGTCCACGCCCTGCCCGTCCAGCCAGACGCGCGCCTTCTTCATCGTGTCGCAGGCCTTGATGCCGTACAGGGTGATGGTCATGGGGCGCTCCCTCGCGTGCTGAGGGCCGCGATCTGGCATCGGGAGGCGGAGGGGTCAAATTGCGCAGGCCAAGTTGAAGCGGGTTTCCGCTTTCGACCCGTTGCGGCTAAGCGTGACCGCTATCGCTATTTGGTAATCCGCTGTTATCTTTTAGGCCATGCCTTACCTGCGCCGATACACTGACGTTTTGTCCCTATTGGACATGATCAAGAACAATCGGTTGACCCTATTGTCGCCAGCAACATGGTTCGATCAGAACGACACCTACGGGCTGAACGAGTACGGTAGGCGAAAGGGTGAGGGTGAGGCCTTCGCACTGTGCATGACTGAGGGGCCTGAGACCGGCCATCACTGGCAGCTGTTTGCCGGTTCATCACACGGCGTGTGCCTATTCTTTGACCTAGACGAGTTCAAATCCTTTTGTGATGGAGCACGCTGGCCCGTGCTCCACGGCCCCATGAAATACATGAACCTGAAGGAGGTCCGTGAACTTCGACCAATCGAGACCGACGTTCTCCCCTTCCTGAAACGAGATACCTTCAAGGACGAGAAGGAATATCGCGTCATTGCATGGGAAGAGGATCTGTTGGCATCCGATACTTACACTATACCTATGCCCGCAAGCCTCATCCGACGCGTCGTTTTCGGCCCCAAAATGCCCGATACCCTTGCACGGACCTTAAAGGATATCGCCTGCGCCTACGGCGGATGCGACAAAATCGATTGGGCACACTCGCGTGTAGATAACAATGCGAGCTGGAGAAAAGCGATCAACGAGGGCTTGAGATAGGAATTGCCCATGAAGCTCTACGCCCACCCCTTCTCGTCCTACTGCCAGAAGGCGCTGATCGCGCTGTATGAGAACGACACGCCGTTTGAGTTCAAACTCCTGGAGGACGAGGCGTCGATGGCCGAGTTAGCGGCCTTGTGGCCGCTGAAACGGTTTCCGGTGCTGGAGGACGAGGGTCGCACCATCGTCGAGACCACTTCGATCATCGAGCATCTGGCCGTGCATCACCCCGGCCCAGTACGCCTGATTCCTGACGATCCGGCCGCCGCCGTAGAGGTGCGGATGATGGACCGGGTGTTCGACAACTATATCTCGTCGCCGCAGCAGAAGGTCGTCTTTAACGCGATCCGCACCGAGGCGGACCGCGACCCCTATGGCGTGGCCGAGGCGAAGCGGATGCTGGACACGACCTACGCCTGGCTGGACGAACGGCTGACGGGGCGGGAATGGGCGACCGACCACGGCTTCAGCCTGGCCGACTGCGCCGCCGCGCCCGCGCTGTTCTACGCCGACTGGACCCATCCCATTGATGAGCGGTTCAAGACGTTGAAGGCCTATCGCGCCCGGCTGCTGGCTCGACCGTCGATGGCGCGGGCGGTGGACGAGGCCCGGCCCTATCGCGCCTATTTCCCGCTGGGCGCGCCTGACAGGGACTAGGCCGCCTTCTGGCTCCAGAGGTCCAGATCGGCTTCGCGGCCGATCAGGGCCAGGCCCGAGGCGATGGATTCAAACTCGCCGCCGGTCTCGATGCGGTCGGCGCCGAAGCGGCGGATGAAGATGTCGCGCACCGCCGGGACGAAGGAGGTGCCGCCGGTCAGGAAGACGCGGTCGATCTGCGGGCCCTCCAGACCCGACTGGGCCATGGCCTCGTCGACGGCGGCCTCCATGGCCTGAAGCTCAGGCGCGATCCAGACCTCGAAATCCGCGCGTTTGACCGGCTTTTCGATCCGCACCGATCCGGCGATGAAAGAGAAGACCGCCTCTTCATCCCGCGACAGGGCCTCTTTCAGGCCCGAGACGGCGCGGTAGAGGGCGTAGCCGTGGTTGTCGTCCAACACCTCGATCAGGCGTTCGATCTTCTCGGACTCCAGCGCCGTCGAGGCCAGGCCGCGAATGTCGCGCATGTCCTTCGACGCGCGCAGCAGGGCCAGTTGGTCCCAGCGGGCAAAGGCGCTGTAGTAGCGTTGCGGGATCGGCAGGCGGTTGTCGAAGGCCCGATACAGGCTGCCCTTGCCCAGTTCCGGCGACACAAGCTGGTCGATGATCCGGTAGTCAAAGGCGTCGCCCGCCACGCCCACGCCCGACCGGGCCAGCGGCGTGGACTTCAGCGCGCCGTCGGCCCGTTCGAACCGCACGATGGAAAAGTCGCTGGTGCCGCCGCCGAAGTCGGCGACCAGGACATTGGCGTCCTGCTTCAGCTCGCGCGCAAAGAAGAAGGCCGCGCCGACGGGTTCGTAGGCGTAGCGGATGTCGGTGAAGCCCAGACGGGCGAAGGCCGCTTCATACCGTTCCAGCGCCAGGGCCTCATCGGGATTGCCGCCCGCGAAGGTCACGGGCCGACCGACGATGATGCGCGGCGGCAGGGCGTCCATCGTCCCGCCGGCGTGGTGCTTCAGTCGCAGCAGGAAGGCGGACAGCAGGTCCTCGAAGCGATAGCGGCGGTTGTCGATGCGCGTCTCGGTGAAGGCGGCGCTGGCGGCGAAGGTCTTGAACGACTGGATGAAGCGGGTCTCCAGCGGGTCCTCGACGTAGGACTCGATGGCCCAGGGTCCAGCTTCGATGACCCGCTCCGGCGCCCCGCCGTCGTGGGCTTCGTGCAGTTGGAAGCTGAGCGCCGAGCGGAAGGCGAAGAGGTCCTTCTCCTCGGCCTGGAACCGCACCAGGGTCGCCGGGCCGTCGCCGTGGGTCAGCGACACCACCGTATTGGTCGTGCCGAAGTCGATGCCGATGGTGGCGGGCGTCGCGGACGTCATGGGGAGAACCTGCGGGGAGACGGGCCGGGGTTCGTAGCCCCCTGCCCGCTGGCGTCAAGGGCGTGCGTGGCGAGCGTGGAAATGGAGGGCCGCCTGGGTCACAGTGCCGGGATGCGCGATTCGCCCCCTTCGGCCCCCAGCTTCTACGAATTCTTCGCCGGCGGCGGCATGGTGCGCGCCGGTCTGGGCGCCGACTGGACCTGCCTGTTCGCCAATGATTTCGACGCCAAGAAGGGCTTTTCCTATCAGGCCAACTGGGGCACCGGCGGCGAGCTGACGGTAGGCGACATCCGCGCGCTGGAGCCGGCGCAACTGCCGGGGACCGCCGACATGATGTGGGGGTCCTTTCCCTGTCAGGACCTGTCGCTGGCGGGCGCTGGAGCCGGCCTGAAGGGCGAGCGTTCCGGGACCTTCTACGCCTTCTGGGACCTGATTCACGGGCTGATCGCGGATGACCGGGCCCCGCGCATTGTGGCGGTCGAGAACGTCTGCGGCGCCCTGACGTCGCACGGCGGCAAGGATTTCGAGGCCATCTGCCGGACCTTCGCCGAGGCCGGCTACAGCTATGGCGCCCTGGTCATCAACGCCGACCTGTTCGTGCCCCAGTCGCGCCCGCGCCTGTTCGTCATCGGCGTCCGCGCCGACGTGGAGGTCGCGCCCGAGCTGCTGTCGCCGGAACCGATCGAGCCCTTCCACACCCGCGCCCTGCGTCGTGCGGTGGGCGATCTGCCCCAGGACGTGCGCGACCGCCTGCTGTGGTGGAACGTGCCGACGCCCGAACGCCGCATCGCCACCTTCGCCGACATCATCGAGGACCGCCCCACCAGCGTCGCCTGGCACACGCAGCCCGAGACGAAGAAGCTGCTCGACATGATGTCGCCGGTCCATATGGCCAAGGTAGCAGCCGCGCGCCGCGCCGGGCGCCGCATGGTCGGCGGCGTCTATCGCCGCACCCGTGTCGATGAGACGGGCGCCAAGGTCCAGCGCGCCGAGGTCCGTTTTGACGACGTGGCGGGCTGCCTGCGCACGCCGGCGGGCGGGTCCAGCCGACAGGTCATCCTGGTTGTCGAAGGGCGGCGAATTCGTTCGCGCCTGATCTCGGCCCGGGAGACGGCGCGGCTGATGGGGCTGAAGGACAGCTACATCCTGCCCCGGCAATACAGCGACGCCTATCACCTGACCGGCGACGGCGTGGCGGCCCCGGTCGTGCGGCATCTGGCGGCGCATATCTTCGAGCCGCTGGCGCTGGGCGCGGCCGCCGCTCTTGACGGCGTTCAGGCCGCCTGAGCTCCATCGACAGGAGCAGCCGAATGACAGCGTGGCGTTTCTGGATCGATCGCGGCGGCACCTTCACCGACATCGTCGCGCGCGCGCCGGACGGCGCCCTGCAGACCCGCAAGCTGCTGTCGGTCAATCCCGAGCAGTACGCCGACGCCGCCGTCGAGGGCATTCGCCGCATCCTGAAAGCCGCGCCGGGATCGTTGGCCGCAGGACTGGTGGACGAGGTGCGGATGGGCACCACAGTGGCGACCAACGCCCTGCTGGAGCGCAAGGGCGAGCCGACGCTGCTGGCCATCACCGCCGGCTTCGGCGATGCCCTGAGGATCGGCTGGCAGGCCCGGCCCGAACTGTTCGTGCGACACATCGTGCTGAATGATCAGCTCTATGACCGCGTGATCGAGATCGACGAACGCGTGACCGCCGACGGCGCGCTGGATCGCCCGCTGGACGAGGACAGAGCGAGGGCCGATCTGACGGCGGCCCACGCTGCGGGCCTGCGCGCCATCGCCATCGTCCTGGTCCACGGCTGGCGCTTCACCGCCCATGAGACGCGGCTGGCCGAGATCGCGCGCGAGGTCGGCTTCGAGCAGATCTCCGTGAGCCATGAGGTCGGCGCCCTGATCAAGCTGATCGGGCGCGGCGACACCACGGTGGCGGACGCCTATCTGTCGCCCATCCTGCGCGCCTATGTCGACCAGGTCGGCGCAGACCTGGGCGAGGCGACGCCGCTGCAGTTCATGCAGTCGTCCGGCGGGCTGACGGCCGCCGACGCCTTCCGGGGCAAGGACGCCATCCTGTCAGGACCGGCGGGCGGCGTGGTCGCCATGGCTGAGACGGCCAAGGCCGCCGGCTTCGAGCGCGTCATCGGCTTCGACATGGGCGGCACCTCGACCGACGTGTCCCATTTCGCCGGGGACTATGAACGGACGTCCGACGCCGTGGTCGCCGGGGTGCGGCTGCGGGCGCCCATGCTGAGCATCCACACGGTCGCGGCGGGCGGCGGCTCCATCTGTCGCTTTGACGGCGGACGCTTGCGGGTGGGACCAGAGTCCGCCGGCGCCGTGCCGGGGCCGGCCGCCTATCGTCGCGGCGGACCGCTGACGGTGACCGACTGCAACGTCATGTTGGGCAAGCTGAGCCCCGACTTCTTCCCCGCTGTCTTCGGAGCCCACGCCGACCAGCCGCTGGACGCGGAGGCGGTGCGGACCCGGTTCGAGACCATGGCGGCCGAAGTCGCCGCCGCCATGGGCCGCGCGGTCACGCCCGGCGAACTGGCCGAGGGTTTCGTCACCATCGCCGTGCAGAACATGGCCGAGGCGATCCGCTCCATCTCGATCCAGCGCGGCTATGACGTGACGCGCTATGTGCTGAACTGCTTCGGCGGCGCGGGCGGCCAGCACGCCTGTCTGGTGGCCGACGCCCTGGGCATGACCCAGGTGATGCTGCACCCGTTCGCAGGGGTGCTGTCAGCCTATGGCATGGGCCTGTCCGAGGTGCGGGCGATCCGCCAGACCACCGTCGCCGCGCCGCTGGCCGCCGATCAGGACGAAGGCCTGGCCGCGCGCGCCGCTGAACTGGCCAGCGCCGCACGCGCCGACCTGGCGGCCCAGGGCTTCGCCCCTGACGCGATCTCGACGTATCCACGCGCCGAGATCAAGTTCGCCGGATCGGACACCCCGTTGACGGTGGCCTTCGGTCCCGCCGGCGCCATGGCAGAGGCGTTCGAGGCTCTGCACCGCCGCCGCTTCGGATTCTTCGCCGAGGGCAAGGCCCTGACGGTCGAGACACTGGAGGTCGAGGCGATCGGACGCTCGGAGCAGTCGCCGGCCACGTCGATCGCGGCTGGCGAAGGGGACTTGAGCGCCATCGCGCAACTGACGGTCCGCATGGCGGGCGAGGATCACGCCACGCCCGTCTACAGGCGCGAGGCCCTGACGCCCGGCGCGGCCGTCGACGGCCCGGTCATCCTGCTGGAAGACACCGGCACCACCGTTGTCGAGCCCGGCTGGCGCGCCACGGTCGACACGACCGGCAACCTGCTGTTGCTACGGGTCGTTCCCCTGCCCGCCCGCACCGCGATCGGCACCCAGGTCGATCCGATCATGCTGGAGGTGTTCAACAGCCGCTTCATGGCCTGCGCTGAACAGATGGGCGAGGCCCTGCGCGCCACCGCCTATTCGGTGAATATCAAGGAACGACTGGACTTCTCCTGCGCCGTTTTCGACGCGGGCGGCGCCTTGATCGCCAATGCGCCGCACATCCCGGTCCATCTGGGCTCGATGGGCGAGAGCATCCGCACCGTCATCGCCTCTCGCGGCGCCGGACGCGGCGGGCGCGGCATGAAGCCGGGCGACGTCTATATGCTGAACGCGCCCTATAACGGCGGCACCCACCTGCCCGACATCACCGTGATCATGCCGGTGTTTCTGGACGAGGACGATGCGCCCGCCTTCTTCGTGGCGGCGCGGGGGCATCATGCGGACGTCGGCGGCACCACGCCGGGATCCATGCCTGCGTCCTCGCGCACGGTCGACGACGAGGGCGTGCTGATCGACGACTTCCTGCTGGTGGACGCCGGCAGACTGCGCGACGCCGAAACCCGCGCCCTATTCGCTTCCGGCCGCTATCCGTCGCGCAACGTCGATCAGAACATTGCCGACCTGAAGGCCCAGATCGCCTCGTGCACGCGGGGAGCGGATGAACTGACCCGCATGACGCAGGAGTTCAGC
The DNA here is from genome assembly GCF_002387245.1 of Brevundimonas sp. UBA4553. Classification (GTDB taxonomy): domain Bacteria; phylum Pseudomonadota; class Alphaproteobacteria; order Caulobacterales; family Caulobacteraceae; genus Brevundimonas. Next base: position 158,823 of record NZ_DGLD01000014.1, on the reverse strand, counting down.
CGACCGGTCGTCGCGGCCTATATGGGCCATATCCAGGACAATGCCGAAGAGGCCGTGCGTCGGGCCATCGCTGCCCTGAAACCCGGCGACTTCACTTATGAGATGGACGACGGCGCCGCCATCCGCGTCCGCATAGACGTGGACACCGAAGCTCGCAGCGCCGTGGTCGATTTCACCGGCACCAGCGAGCAGCGACCGACCAACTTCAATGCTCCGCTTTCGATTACGAGGGCCGCGACCCTCTATGTCTTCCGCACCCTGGTGGATGACGCCATTCCGCTGAACGAGGGCTGCCTGAAGCCGATCGAGTTGATCGTGCCCGAGGGGTCGATGTTGAACCCACGCTATCCGGCGGCGGTCGTGGCGGGGAATGTCGAGACCAGCCAGGCGGTGGTCGACACCCTTTACGGCGCGCTCGGAGTCCTGGCGGCCAGCCAGGGGACCATGAACAACTTCACCTTCGGCGACGCCACGCGCCAGTATTACGAGACCATAGCCGGAGGTTCGGGCGCGGGGCCGGGGTTTGACGGGACCAGCGCGGTCCAGACCCACATGACCAACAGCCGTCTGACCGACCCCGAGGTTCTGGAGACGCGTTTCCCCGTCCTGCTGGAGGAATTCGCGATCCGACGGGGGTCGGGCGGCGACGGGCGCTGGCGTGGCGGCGACGGGACGGTGCGGCGCGTTCGCTTCCTCGAGCCCATGACCGCCGCCATCCTGTCCAATCACCGACGCGTCGCTCCCTTCGGCGTGGCCGGCGGCGCCGCCGGCGCGGTCGGGGTCAACGAGGTCGAGCGGGCCGACGGTCGTGTCGAGCCGCTGGGCGCCACCGCCGAGGTCGCGATGGCTCCGGGCGACGTCTTCGTCATCGAAACGCCCGGCGGCGGCGGCTTCGGCGCGAAAGCGCCTTCCTGAAACGACCGTTCCGCGCAACCATCCGTCTGGGGAGGACGTGATCAATGCTGGTGCTTCTGGGAATTCTGATCGTGGTCGCGGGCTTTGTCGCCCGGATCAATCCGCTGGTCGTCATCCTGATCGCGGCGATTGCGACCGGGGTGCTGGCGGCGGTCGGACCGGGCGTTGACGCGGAGGGTTTGCTGACGGCCGGGATAGACACGATCGCGCGCTTTGGTCAGGCCTTCAACGACAACCGCTACTTCCATATCACCTGGCTGGTGCTGCCGGTCATCGGTCTGCTGGAGCGCGCGGGACTTCAGGAACGCGCCCGTGAACTGGTGACCCGATTCAAGGCGGCGACGGCCGGGCGGCTGATGCTGATCTACCTGCTGGTGCGGCAGGCGACGTCGGCGCTGGGCCTGACCTCGCTGGGCGGCCACCCGCAGATGGTGCGCCCCCTGATCGCGCCGATGGCCGAGGGCGCGGCCGAAAGCGAGCACGGCCCCCTGACCGACAAGGCGCGGTTCCGTATCCGCGGCATGGCGGCCGGCACGGACAACATCGGCCTGTTCTTCGGCGAGGATATCTTCATCGCCATCGGCTCCATCGTCCTGATCGTCGGCTTTCTGGAACAGGCCGGAGTCCGGGTCGAGGCCCTGCACGTCTCGCTGTGGGCCATCCCCACCGCCATCGTCGCCTTTATTGTTCACGGGGTCCGCCTGTTGATGTTCGACCGGCAGGTGAAAAAGGACATGGCCGTCCCCGACGTATCCGCAGACGCGGAGGCCGGTCGATGATCACGCTGGAGCACGCCTATATCGCCACCGGCCTGATGTTTGCGGCCTTTTCCATCCTCAGCTTGCGCGATCCGTTGAATCCGACGCGGTTCCGCAGCGCCCTGTTCTGGGGCCTGATCGCCCTTTCGATGCTGTTCGGCAGTTGGCTGGGCGGGTTCGGCAACGGGATGCTGGTGATCGCTCTGGTCGTCATCGGCGCCAGCGGCAAGCTGGGCGTCGGCAGGCCCGTCACCACCTCAGCCGAGCAGCGTCAGGCCAGCGCCACGCGCTGGGGGAACGCCCTGTTCGTGCCGGCCCTGATGGTGCCTCTGGTGGCCGTCGGGGGCACGCTGCTGGCCAAGCATACGCCCGCCGGGGCCTGGCTGATCTCGCCGGTGCAGACTACGCTGATCTCGCTGGGGCTGGGGTGCGTCATCGCCCTGGTCGCCGCCATGGTCTGGTTCCGCCCCCCGGTCATGGCGCCGGTTCAGGAGGGACGACGCCTGATGGACTCCATCGGCTGGGCCGCCCTGCTGCCGCAGATGCTGGCTTCGCTGGGCGCGGTCTTCCTGGCCGCCGACGTGGGTCAGGTGGTGGGCGATCTGATCGCGCGGGTCATCCCCATGACCTCGGCCTTCCTGGCCGTCTTCGCCTATTGCGCCGGCATGGCCCTGTTCACCATCATCATGGGCAACGCCTTCGCCGCCTTCCCGGTGATGACCGCCGCCATCGGTCTGCCCATCGTCGTGCATCAGTTCGGCGGCGACCCGGCCATCGTCTGCGCCATCGGCATGCTGGCTGGGTTCTGCGGGACGTTGATGACCCCCATGGCCGCCAACTTCAACGTGGTGCCAGCCAACCTGCTGGAGTTGCCAGACCGCAATGCACCGCTGAACGGGGTGATCCGGGCCCAGATCCCTACAGCGGCGATCATGCTGGTCGCCAATATGCTGCTTATGTATTTCCTCGCCTTCCGGTTCTGACATGCCCCAGATCGACGCCGCACTCGCTTCACGCTTCGCCTCCACGGCCCTGGGCCATGTGACGCGCGAATACCCCAACCACATCATGCATGTGCTGACGGGTCCGCAGGATGCGCGCACGCCGCGCGACATGCATCCGATCTTCTTCGGCAGCTTCGACTGGCATTCCTGCGTCCACGGCTGGTGGACCCTGTTCACCCTCTATCGTCTGCATCCCGACATGGCCGAGGCGTCGGCCATCCGCGCCCTGGCCGACGACCTGTTCACGACGGAGACCGTGGCGGGCGAGGCCGCCTATCTGGCGCGTCCCGAAAGCCGAGGGTTCGAGCGGCCCTACGGCTGGGCCTGGTTGCTGATGCTGGCCGCAGAACTGGAACGGCACGACACCGACGAGGGCCGTCGCTGGGCCGAGACCTTGCGGCCGCTGGCCCGGGTTTTCGCCGAGCGATTCAAGGCCTTCCTGCCGCTGGCGGATTACCCGGTGCGGGTCGGAACCCATTACAACACCGCCTTCGCCCTGCGCCTGACGCTGGACTACGCCGAGACCCACGATGTCGATCTGGCCGCCGCCTGTCGCGCCGCCGCCGTCCGCTGGCACGCCGCAGACCGCGACTGCCAGGCCTGGGAGCCGTCGCAGGACGAGTTCCTGTCGCCGGCCCTGATGGAGGCCGTGCTGATGCGGCGCGTCCTTGCCGCCGGCGAGTTCCGGACCTGGTTCGACACCTTCCTGCCCCACCTGGGCGACGGACAGCCGGCGACGCTGCTGGCGCCGGCCCGGGTCAGCGACCGCACCGACGGCAAGATCGCCCACCTGGACGGACTGAACCTGAGCCGCGGCTGGTGCTGGCGTGAAATCATCGCTGGGCTGCCGGGCGAGGACGTCCGCCGCAGGGTCGGCGAGGCGGCGGCGACGGCGCATCTCGACGTCGCCCTGCCTCACGTCACGGGCGACTATATGGGGGAGCACTGGCTGGCGAGCTTCGCTCTTCTGGCCTTGCTGACCGAGATCACGCCCACCGTTTGAGCCGAGGCGCGCGGCCGCCCCGCAACCCCCTGTCCTGAGATTTCAGGCTCGCTTTGAGCCCTGCAAGATCGTGCGCGTCATCGACCCGCGCCACGCGCGGCATAGCTTTGTCGCATTTGCACCAAAATCAGGCGGAACTCATTTTCGCCATCTTGGTTAACAGGTTCTTAGCGCTGCATTTACGCTTTCCAAGATTCGCGTCCAAGATGAATGAAGTCGTCACCCGTAAAGAAGTCGATTAGAAATAGCTGATCACCTGAGGTCGTAAGAGATGGTTGAAAATCGTCATTTCTACAATCGTCACGAAAACTATGCCGAGCCTGAGGCAGCTGTAATTGTCGTTGCAGGCGGCGCTGGTTTTCTAGGATCTCACCTGTGCACCAAATTGATCGAAGGCGGGCACTCGGTATTCTGTATCGACAACTTCCACACCGGACGACCTCAGAATGTCGACCACCTGATTTCGTCAGATCGGTTCACGCTCGTTCATCACGACATAAACGATGCCTTCCCTCAGGATATTCCCAAGGTCGATCAAATATACAATCTGGCGTGCCCGGCATCTCCGGTCCACTACCAGTATGATCGGGTGAAGACAGCCCTGACCTGCTCCATAGGCACGCTCAATCTGTTGAAGAGAGCGGCAGAAGACCGGGCCAGATTCTTCCAGGCCTCAACATCCGAAATCTATGGCGATCCCGAAGTTCACCCTCAAACCGAGAGTTACAGGGGTAACGTCAACACTGTCGGTCCTCGATCCTGCTATGATGAAGGCAAGCGGTTCGCCGAAACCCTGGTAACGGACTTCGGCGCCCAGCACGGGCTGACCACGCGGATCGTCCGCATCTTCAACACCTATGGGCCACGCATGCATCCCGACGACGGACGCGTGGTGTCCAACTTCATCGTCCAGGCCCTGCTGGGCGAGGACATCACCATCTACGGCAGCGGCGAACAGACACGCTCGTTCTGTTTCGTCGATGATCTGGTGGAAGGCTTCGTGCGCCTGATGAACGCCGACTCCGGCATCGACGGCCCGATCAATATCGGCAACCCGAACGAAACCACCGTCAACCAGTTGGCGGCGCAAATCCTCGCCATGGCCGGATCGAGATCAAGGATCGTCCACCACCCGCTTCCGGTCGACGATCCGCGCCGTCGCAAGCCCGACATCTCCAATGCGCTGGCGCGTCTGAACTGGTCCCCGCAGGTGCCGCTGCAGGAGGGCCTGTCCCAGACCATCGCCTATTTCATGGAAGAGATGCGCAGCAGCGGACGAACTTCGACCAGCGCAATGGCTTCCTAGCACAGCGAAATTCCAACGGATCACCTGACGCGACGAACCGATACAGCAATCAAGCACGAAAATCCTGGGCGGGCATTTCGATGAATACCTCTGAATTCACAACGGTATTGGTGTGGCTGTTCGCCATTTCCCAACTGCTGTACTTCGGCTGCTTCCTGCTGGAGCTCTATTTCCGCTCGCTGTGCGTCAACACCGTGGACATGGATGATCCGCTGCCCGCTACCGAGGCGGAAACGCCCTTCATCGTCCTGCTCTATCCAGTCCTGCGAGAACTGGAGCGCACGATGGAGACGACCTTCACGGCGCTCGCCAAGCTCGATTATCCGACCAGCCGCTATCGCGTCGTCGCCATCCCCAACGCCAATGACCACGAGACGGTCGCGAGCCTGGAAAGGTTGAGAACGGCCTTCCCATTTGTCGAGATCATGGAAGTCCCGCCGACCACCGATCCGCGCTGGGACGCCGTCTGGAACGCCTGGGACGCCAACCCCAAGGCCTATTGGTGGCACCGCGGCAAGCGCGCCGGGGTCAAGGACCTGCCCCCCAAGAAGACGCGGCAGTTGATCTACGCCCTCTATCAGGTCGCCGAGATCCATCGCGACAAGACCAACCTGACGATCGACTACATCGACGCCGACAGCTGCCCGCCCGCCGACCACTTCAAGGCGGCCGCCATTGGTTTGCAGAAGTATGACGTGCTGCAGGCGCGCAATGTCGCCGGCAACCTGAACGCCAGCCTGGCCGCCGCCTTCCACGCCTTTGACCACATGACCTGGGACGGGGCCAAATACGGGCATCTGTCGGATCCCAAACAACCCTTCTGGGTGCTGGGCAAGGGCTTGTTCTTCAAGGTCGACGACCTGATCGCCCTGGGCGGTTTCCATCCCTGGATCACGATCGAGGACCCCGAGGTCGGCGAGCGCTTCTGGAAGAACGGCAAGACCCTGGGCATCATCGAGAGTTCACTGATCGAAGAGGTTCCCGAAACCTTCAGCGAAGGCATAACGCAGAGGAAACGCTGGGTCGCCGGCTTCTTCCAGAGCCTGGGCGCGCCGCTGAAGGAGATGGATTTCTCGTTTGGCGAACGGATGCGCGCCTGGGCCAACTTCCTGCCCTGCATGTCGCTGTGGGTGAACACCCTGGGCTTCCCGCTGGGCGTGTGGGCCGCGTGGCGGTTCGCCGCCGGGGACAGTTTCCTGCCCCTGTGGCTGGTCGTGCTGTCGGTGTTCAACATCATCGCCTTCACCCTGCTGGTCATCGGCCTCTACATGCGGACGTGGACACGCACAGGTCTGGTGCTGGAGCGCACCACCGACCGCATCGTCTACATGCTTATGGTCAATCCGGTGTTCGTGATGATCTGGTGGTGCGTCTGGATCATTCCGCTGACCCTGGGCTTCGTCATGTACCTGAAGGATAGCGGCCAGGTCTGGCAGCGCACCGAGAAGATCGACGCCAACAATGCGCTCGTGCGGTCCAAGCTGGACCAGTTCGGCGTGCTTCCTCACCATCACCACTAGGCGGACAGGATCATGGACAAGCACATCCTGATCACCGGCGGAGCCGGCTTCATCGGCTCGCACCTGACGGACGCCATGCTGGCGCGGGGCTATCGCGTCAGCGTGCTCGACAGCCTGTCGCCGCAGGTCCACGGGGACGGGGAAATGGCGGCGGACGGCTGGCCGACCTATCTCGACCCCCGCGCCCGTCGCATCCGGGGCGACCTGCTGGACGAGGGCGTGTTCGAAGCGGCGCTGGACGGCGTGACCCACCTGGCCCATCTGGCGGCCTCGGTCGGCGTCGGGCAGAGCATGACCAATATCGTCGACTACACGCGCAACAACGTCATGACGGCCGCCGTCATGCTGGAGACGCTGTCGCAGAAGCCGCACACGATCGAACGGATCGCCGTGGCTTCGTCCATGTCGATCTACGGCGAAGGCGACTATATCCGTCCGTCCACCCACGCCCATGTGACGGCCGACATACGCTCCCACGCCCAACTGGAAGCGCGGCAATGGGAGGTGATGATCGACGGCGAGGAACTGGAGCCCGTCCCCACCGCGGAGGACAAGCTGCTGCAGCCCAACTCCATCTACGCCGTGAACAAGCGCGACCACGAGGAGATGTTCCTTTCGGTCGGCCGGGCCCTGCAGATTCCGACCGTGGCCTTGCGACTGTTCAACGCCTACGGGTCCCGACAGGCTCTGAGCAATCCCTACACCGGGGTGGCGGCGATCTTCATCGCCCGCCTGCTGAACGACCAGCCTCCCCTGGTGTTCGAGGACGGCCGGCAGATGCGGGACTTCGTTCACGTCCAGGATGTGGCGCAAGCCTTCGCCACCGTGCTCGACAGCGATCAGGCGACCTGGGACGTGTTCAACGTCGGCAGCGGCGCTCCGATCTCGGTCAACGAAATCGCCGGGGTGCTGGCGCGGTTGCTGGGCAAGAACATCGCGCCTGAGGTTCTGAACCGCTTTCGCGTCGGCGACATCCGCCACTGCTTTGGCGACATCTCCAAGATCGAGCGGGCCTACGGCTTCAAGCCGCAACGCGACATGATGACCGGCATGGAAGAACTGATCGCCTGGGTCGGACGAGCCAAGCCGCCGGTGGATCGCAGCGCCGAGTGTCTGGCAGAGCTGTCACGAGGAAGATTGGTCGTCTGAAAGTATTAACCAGAATGTTGCAGCGTAACTGAAGTGCATTCCTAAGCGTCGACCGCTGCGCGACGCATCGATATTGTCGTCAGGGAAAGTCATGACCCACCAACCGCGTCGCTTCGCATCGAAAACACCCTTCATCGCCGCCGCTGCCGTCCTGGGCGCGGTGAGCTGGAGCGAAACGGCGGCGGCGCAGAGCGACGTGACCGTCTTCGCGGGCGGCAAGCTGGATGTCGCGGATTCCGCCTACGCCGGCGCCGCAGTCGGACTGCCGGGGTCGATCGACGGCAAGGGTTGGGCCGTCCGCGGCTCGATCTATACCGGCGGTTACGAGTACGAGAGCGGGTCCACCACGATCGACGCCGACTTCACCGGGGGGCAAGCGGAACTGGTCTATCGATACGGCTCAGGCGCCACCTGGGGCAGCGTCGGCGCGGGCTATCGCTATGTCGACACGGATCTCAGCCCGGCGGACCCAGGAAACCGTCGCGAGGGCGGACAGGGCGAAATGATAGTCAGCCTCGACGGCGGCCATGTCGCCGGCCCATGGCGGGTGGACTGGTACGGGTCCTACGGCTTCCGGCTTGACGACTACGATGCGCTTGTCAGCCTGACGCATACCGTCGGAAGCTCCGGCCGAATTCGCGCCGGGTTGGAGGTCGCGGCAGACGGCGATTCCAACTACAGCGCCTACCACATTGGTCCCGTCGTCGGCTTCAAGATGGGCGAACAGGCGGAATTCCAGATTTCAGCCGGGCTCAGCGACGGCGATGACCGCAGCTCGGACGGCTATGTGCGGGTAGGCTTCTATCGGAGCTTCTAGTCGCGAGAACAGTTCGTTTCCGCGCGAGACATTCCCAGCAGACCATTCTATAATGCCAATCGGTCTCACTTGCTGAAGTGAGCGCTTTATAGTCGCGCCAGAGACGCACGCGGCAATTGTTAACCCGCCGTTATCTCCGGGTATCTTAAGTAATCCGCTCATTCTTCTCCCTCCCTGAGAAGGCTAGGCGTGTTATGCTGACGCTTCCGTCACGACGTTCTGTAATGACTGGTCTGGCCTTGGCGCCCGTGCTGACCGTTGCGCCGAACGGGGCCTGGGCTGAAGGCGAAGGCGCGTCTCCCGTCCACGTATCGGCGACCCCGACGCCCTCCCTGTCTCATGCAGCCCGCAGCGGCGGCCGCTACTACGGTGCAGCCGCTCGCGCTGATCACCTGCGTCAGGACAAGGCGCTTCGCGCCGCCGTCCTCCGCGATTGCGAAGTGCTGACGCCCGAAATCCATCTGAAATGGAATTCGCTGGAATGGCGCAAAGGCCAGTTCCACTTCACGCCCGTCGACGATCTTCTGGCCTTTGCCGACGAGAACGGACTGCGAGTGCGCGGCCACACCCTGCTCTGGGACCAGAGCACCCCTGACTGGGCCAAGCATGAAATGCTGGATCGCCGCGACTGGCGGCTGATGTCGGAGCATTTTTCGCGCGTTCTGGGACGCTATGCGTCGCGCATCGACGAATGGGACGTGATCAACGAACCAATCGACACTGTGTCGGGCGCCCACGCCCTGCGTCGCAACACCTTCTTCAGAGCCTTTGGCCCGACCTATATCGAGCGCGCGATGGAAGAGGCGCGCACGCACGCGCCGCACGCCCATCTGGTCATCAACGACTACGGCTTTGAGTACGGCAACCCCGTGGACAAGGCGCGGCGCCAGGCCTTCGTGGCCCTGGCGCGACGTTTACGGGCGGCGCGCGTGCCGCTGGACGGCGTCGGAGTCCAGGCCCACCTCGACCTGTCCAAGGGACCGATCGACCGGGTCGGACTGCAGGAAATGACCAAGGCCCTGATCGATCTGGGCCTCGACATCACCGTGACCGAACTGGACGTCAAGGAAACCGAAGCCAGCGCCTCCACTCCGGCGCGCGATCAGAAGGTTGCCGATGAGACGAGACGCTACCTGGACGTCATGCTGGCCTTCCCGGAGGTGCGAGGCGTGGTGACCTGGGGGCTGACCGACAAGTTTTCATGGCTGACCGAACAGGTCGACGCGCGCGTGCGCGCCGACAGAGGCGTCAACCGCGGCCTGCCCTATGACGACGCCTACAGCCCCAAGCCCATGTACTGGGCCCTGGCGGACACCCTGCGCGCCAGCGCCTAGACGCTGCACCTGCCCCCTTCCCTCCGCGCCCGTCCAATGACATTCCTGTCTTTTAGCGGCGATGACGCACCCTTTCGCCCTGGCTCGCGTTAGGCTGAACGGACACGGGGGCTAGGTTGCGAACACTTGCGAAGACAATCGATCTGGTCGCAGCCTTCGACGCGTCGCCCAACCCCTACATGCTTCTGGATGATCAGTTCCGCTACGCCGGCATGAACCAGGCCTACCTCGACGTCACCCAACGGCGTCGCGAGGACCTTCTGGGCCAGCCTGTGATGGAAATGTTCGACGGGGGTCAAGGAGAGCAATCCAGCGAAAACGCCCGCCAGTTGTCAGCATCGTTCAACAAGGTGATGGCGACCGGGCAGCCCGATCACCTCGCCGTGCTTCACTATCCGATCCCCGTGCCTCAGGACGACGGCGCGACCGCCTATGATGATCGTTATTGGAGTTGCACACATACCCCGATCAAGGATGGCGGCGGGCGCGTCACGCACATCCTGCAACACACCACCGACATCACGGAATTGGAAAAGCTGCGCCGGCAGATCGGCCGGCTCCGGCCTGATGAACCGCCCTCGGCGCTCGACAGCCTGATCGGCGGCGGCATGTTCAGGCGCGCCATGAGCGTCCAGGCCGACAATCGCCGACTGGAGATCGAACGGCGACAACTGCTGGACATGTTCATGCAGGCGCCGGGCTTCGTGGCCGTCTTGAATGGGCCGGACCATATCGTCCAGATGCACAACGACGCCTATGGCCAACTGATCGGCCAGCGTCAGGTCATCGGCAAGCCCATTCGCGAGGCTCTGCCCGAGCTGGCTGGCCAAGGCTATGACGACTGTCTGGACGAGGTGCTGGCCACGGGGGAGGCTTTCCGCGGCCGTCAAAGCCCCGTGCAACTGCAGCAGGCCCGCAAGGGTCCGCCCTCGACCCGCTATCTCGACTTCACCTATCAACCGATCCGCGACGAGGCCGGCAAAATCATCGGCGTCTTCGTTCAGGGGCACGACGTCACCGAGACCGTCATCGCCGCCGAACGCCAGAAACTGATGATCGACGAGTTGAACCACCGGGTGAAGAACACCCTGGCGACCGTCCAATCGATCGCCATGCAGACCGCGCGCTCGCACGAGGATCCGAGGACGTTCGCGGAGACGTTCCAGTCGCGCATCCTGTCCCTGTCCCACACCCATGACCTTCTGACCCGCAGCCACTGGGAAGGCGCCGACCTGCGCGAGGTGCTGGAACACGAGACGACGGCCCACGGCCTGCACCGCCTGACGCTGAACGGGCCGAACGTGGCGCTGGAGCCTGCCATGGCCGTTTCGCTGGGCATGATCTTCCACGAACTGGCGACCAACGCCGCCAAGTACGGGGCGCTGTCGACGGGTGAAGGCCGCGTCATGGTCGACTGGTCGATCGCAGACCTCAACGATCCTCGCCTCGCCATCCTATGGCGCGAGACCGGCGGGCCCAAGGTGGCACAACCGGAACGCCGGGGCTTCGGCAGTCGTTTGGTCGAACGCAATGTCCGACATGATCTGGCGGGCGTCGTCCAGATGCATTACCGCGACGACGGTCTGATCGTCGACATCAACATTCCGCTCAACAAGGAAGCCGCATGACCAAAGCTTTGCAGGGCCGCCGGGTTCTGATCATCGAAGACGAGTCTCTGGTCGCCATGCTGTTGGAAACCATCCTGGACGATATGGGCTGCGATGTGATCGGGCCGGATTCCAACATCGACGACGGCTTGAAGTCCGCTACGACCGAGGCCGTGCTGGACGCCGCCCTGCTGGATGTGAACGTGGCGGGTCGCGAAGTCTTTCCAGTGGCCGACGCCCTGAAGGCGCGGGGCGTGCCCTTCGTCTTTTCGACCGGCTATGGGGAGGCGGGCCTGCCCGAGCACTGGCGCGGCCATCCGACGATCCAGAAGCCCTTTACCGAGGGGGCCATCCGCGACGCCCTGATGAAGGCGATGAACATCAGCGCGGCCTGACGTCTCGAAGGATGGAGCGCGCCGCGTTATGGCCCGGCGCGCCCGTCACCCCGCCGCCGGGATGGGCGCCGGAACCGCACAGGTATAGGCCCGGCACAGGCATCCGGTGATCGGCGTGGCCCAGCACGGGCCGTGCGCTGAACAGTTGATCCAGCGTCAGCCGGCCATGGAAGATGTCGCCGCCGATCAGGCCGAAGCGCCGCTCGAGATCGCGCGGCCCCAGGGCCAACCGGCCCACCACCGAGGCCTTGAATCCCGGCGCAAGGGCCTCGACCGTCTCGATCATCAGATCGGCCACCGTGTCGCGATGCTCGTCCGCCAGATCGGGCGCGACGTGCTGGCAGAACAGGCTGACGACGTGCTGGCCCGTCGGGGCCAGACTGTTATCCAGGGCCGAGGGAATCAGCATCTCGACGATGGGCTTTGACGACCAGCCGTTCAGCCGCGCCTCGGCGTAGGCGCGGTCCATATACGCCAGGGTCGGCGCGATGATGATCCCCGCCGTCAGGTGATCGCCCGCTCCCGGCAGAGCTGTGAACCGGGGCAGTTCCGACAGAGCCAGATTCATGCGGAAGGTGCCCGAGCCTGAAGCGTAGCGGCTCATCCGCTCTGTGAAGTCAGCCGGAACCACCGCCGGATCGACCAGGCGGTTGAACAGCAGGCGCGGGTGCAGGTTGGACACCACGGCGCGGGCGCGGATCACGTCGCCCGCCTCCGTCACGGCGCCGACCGCCCTGCCCTTTTCCGTCAGGACCTCGGCGACGGACGCATCGAGACGGATGTCGACGCCCTGCTCGGCGCAGGCGACGGCCATGGCCTGGGTGATCGCCCCCATGCCGCCGATGGCGTGGCCCCAGGCGCCCTTCTTGCCGTTCACCTCGCCAAACACGTGGTGCAGCAGGACATAGGCCGAGCCGGGGGTATAGGGGCTGGCGTAGTTGCCGACGACGCTGTCGAAGCCGAACAGGGCCTTGATCGGATCGCTCTCGAACCAGCCGTCCAGCCAGTCGCCAGCCGACTTGGCGAACAGGTCCAGCAGGTCACGCTGCGCCGCCAGGCCCAGTCCCGAGACCCGTCGCCCCATAGACGCAGTCTTCAGCATTTCCGGCAGGGCGGCCAGCCAGCCGCCCTCGACCACGTTGGGCGGGGTGGTCAGGATCAGGTCGCGCAGGATGGCGGCGATCGTCTCCAGCCGCGCCTCATACTCGGGCAGGCGTTCGGCGTCGCGGGTCGAGAACTTGGCGACCTCGGCCTGGGTTCGCCCTTCCCCGGTCAGCAGGTAGCGCCCGTCATCGAACGGCAGGAAATTGGCCGCACGTCGCTCGACCACCCGCAGGCCGTGACGGGCCAGATCCATGTCGGCGATGACGCGCGGGTTCAGCAGGCTGACGGTGTAGCTGGCGGTCGAGTTGCGAAAGCCCGGATGGAATTCCTCCGTCACCGCCGCCCCGCCGACGACGCCCCGCCGCTCCAGCACCGTCACCTTCAACCCGGCGCGCGCCAGATAGAAGGCGCAGACTAGGCCGTTATGCCCGCCGCCCAGAATGACGATGTCCGTAGCCGATTGCGCCATGCCACCCCTCCGCGGAGCGAGGCTAGCACCGGAAGTCGACGGCGTCAGTCGGCCTTCAGAACAGGGCGATGACGCCCTTGGCGATCAGATAGACCTGTCCTGCCGAGGCGGCGGCGGTCAGCAAGGTCAGGGCGAGCGTCAGGCCGCGCGTCGATGACCGTTCAAGAGGATGCGCCATCATTCAGCTCCGCGCCCAGATACAGGCACGAAGAATGCAACTACAGAACAGTTAACACAACCTAAAGTTACGAAGCGCAGCTCGCCAGATAGCGCCGATGCAGCAGGGGCGCGCCCAGCCAGTAGCAGAGCTCGGCCGGGCGGGTGATGTCCCAGACGGCGAGGTCGGCGGCCTTGCCGGGTTCGATGGTTCCGACCTCGTCCTGCATGCCCAAGGCGCTGGCGGCGTGGCGGGTGGCGCCGGCGATGGCTTCCTCGGGCGTCAGACGGAACTGGACGCAGGCCAGGTTCAGCGCCGCCGTCATCGAGGCGACGGGCGAGGTGCCAGGGTTGCAGTCAGTCGCCACCGCCATGCGAACCCCGTGCTGGCGCAGCAGGGCCACCGGCGGCGCCTTGGTCTCGCGTAGCATCAGGAAGGCGCCGGGCAGAAGGACCGCCACCACACCGGCCTCGGCCATGGCCTGAACACCCGGCTCGGTCGTGTGCTCGATATGGTCGGCGGACAGAGCGTGATAACGGGCGGCCAAGGCCGCGCCGCCGCCGTCCGACAACTGGTCGGCGTGCAGCTTGACCGGCAGGCCCAGTTCCTCGGCCTTGTCGAACAGGCGGGCGACCTCGTCCGTAGTAAAGGCGATAGGCTCGCAATAGGCGTCCACCGCGTCGATCAGACCCTCGGCATGGGCGGCGGGCAGGATTTGATCCACAGCCTTGTCCACATAGGCGGCGCGGTCGGCCTTATGCTCGGGTGGGACGGCGTGCAGACCCAGGTAGGAGGTGCGGACGCGCACCCCGGCGTCGCGCCCGATGCGGCGGGCGACGCGCAGCATCTTCAGCTCGCTGTCGTGATCCAGACCATAGCCGGACTTGATCTCGACCGTGGTCACCCCGGTGGCCTTCAGCCCCTCCAGACGCTTGCAGGCCGAGGCGTAGAGGTCATCCTCGCTGGCCTCGCGCGTCGCCTTGACCGAGGAGACGATGCCGCCCCCGGCGCGGGCGATCTCTTCATAGGTCGCGCCCTCCAGCCGCCGCTCGAACTCGCCTGAGCGGTCGCCGCCGAAGACCAGATGGGTGTGGCAGTCGATCAGGCCCGGCGTGACCCAGCGCCCGCCCAGGCTGTCGGTTTCCACAGCCTTGTGCACAGGCAGGTCGGCGCGCGGCCCGACCCAGACGATACGCCCGTCCTGGATCAGGATGGCGGCGTCCTCGATCGCGCCATAGGGCTCGCCGCCCTCGGTCATGGCGGCGACGTGGCAGTCGGTGATGAGGCGGTCAGCGAGGATCATCAGTTGCTCCTGAGTCGTTCTTGAGCCTCACGCAAGGCTGCGGCCATCTCGGGATCAGCGATCTCGGACGGATAAAATGCAGAGAGAGCCCAGCCACCCCAGAACCAGCCATCGAACAGCTTGTATGTGGGGCGAACCCGCTGCGCGAAGACGACCGTCAGCCCCTCGTCGGCACGTCCACAGTCTTTGGGCCAATCTTTCAGCCTGCGGGGCGGCGCCGCACCATCGATCACGGCGACACGATGGTAGGTGCTCATGTAGCCGCCGGAGACGGGCACGGCCCGCGCGAGGTAGATGCTATCAGCGGTAGCCGCCAGTTGGCGTTGGAGCTCAAGGGTCTGCTCACGCGTGCGGTTGACCGCCTCACAGGCTCCTGCGGGGGAAGCCGAGACAGCAAGCCCAGCTACCGCAGCCGCCAGCAACACCCTCATCTTCCCTGTACCCCAGCAAGCAGTTCGCAGAACCAGCGCCCGGCGGTCAGGGAGCCGAGATCGCCGACTTCCAGCGAGGGGTCGTATTCGGTCAGGTCGACGGCGCGGACCTTGGGACAGGCGCCGATGGCGCGGGCGGCGTCGAAGAAGTCGTGGACCGAGACCCCGCCGGGGCGGGCGCCGGGGCTGGCGGGCCACTGGCTGCGGTCGATGACGTCGATGTCGAAGTCGACGTAGATGACCTCGCACAGGGACGACAGGCGCTCCAGTTCCTCGACCACCACGGTGGCCAGACCGCGCTGGCGGCACTCGCGAGCGGTGCGGACGCTGATGCCGGCCGCCTCGGCCTTTTCGTGGGCGCGGCGGGTGTTGGCGAAGGGGGCGAGGCCCACCTGACTGATCCGGCGGCCGTCCATGCCGTCATCCAGCAGGGCCTGGATCGGGTTGCCGTTGGTCAGGCCCTGATCCGTGTCGCGCAGGTCGAAATGGGCGTCCAGCGTCAGGACGCCGACGCGGTCCAAGCCCAAGGCATGCACGCCCGGCCGGGTGATGGCGTTGTTGCCGCCGACAAGGATGGTCAAGGCGCGGTGGGCCTGGGCCGCCACCGCTTCGCGCACAGGCTCGAAGGCGTCGAACGGCGAGACTGCCTTCAAGGCCACGTCCCCAGCGTCATGCACCAACACATCCAACTCAAGCCCGGTCTCGACGTCATAGGTGGACAGGCGCGGCAGAACGGACCGCAGGGCTTTCGGACCGAGGTCGCAACGGCCCGGCGTCAGCGACCGCTCGTTCAACGGCGCGCCGATCAGGGCGACCGGGGCGTCAGGATGATTCCCCACCAGATCGCCGACAGAGCGCCATCCCAGGGCTTCAGACGGTTGGCTCATCGGGATCATCCTTTGGTGGGGGAAAAGCGTGCGACCAGATCATAGGCCGCGCCGGGGAAGGTCTGCCACGCCCAGGTCACGCCCTGACCGTCGCGCCAGGTGCGACGCTCCAGCCTGAGGCAAGCCGCGCCGTCGGCCAGACCCAGATGGGTCGCCGTCTCGGGGTCGGCGCCGACGGCGGAGATGCGATGCTCGGCCTCGGTCCAGGGCATGTGGGCCAGCAGCCAGCCGCCCGGCGGCTGGGCGTTGAAGTCGGCGACTTCGGCCTCAGGCGCAGCGTTCAGGGAGATCAGGCGGCGCTCGAAGACGAAGGGCAAGTCGTCGGCCAGATGCAGGGTTTCCAGCTCGATCACCCGCTCGCCCAGCCCTTCATCAGGGCGCGCCGGGCGGACGATGCGCCCTAGCAGGCGGTGGGCGTAGGCCAGCCCCCTGCCCTCGACCTCGGACTGGATGTCGGGGATGGCGACGAGGGCCGACGAATGCACCGGCGGATGGGCCACCACCGTCCCGGCGCGGCGTCGGCGCACCACCAGAGCCCGCGCCGACAGGTCCGTCATGGCGCGGGACACCGTCATGCGGGCGCAGCCGTATTCGGCCATCAGTTCGGCTTCGGTCGGGATACGGAAACCCGGCCGCCATTCGCCCGAGGCGATGCGGCGCTCGATGTCGCCCGCGATGCGGCGATGAAGCGGCTCGTGATCCATGACGCGAAACTGCCCCTTGCGCGCATTAATGTCTAGACATAACACTATCCCCGCACGACGGCCCAAGTCGCATTCCGGGCCGCATGGAGGAATCGATGAGCGCCACGCCCAACACCCGCATCATCCGCAGCCCGCGCGGGTCTGAAAAGACCGCCAAGACCTGGGCCGCCGAGGCGGCGATGCGGATGCTGATGAACAACCTCGACCCCGAGGTGGCCGAGCGTCCCGAGGATCTGGTCGTCTATGGCGGCATCGGCAAGGCGGCCCGCAACTGGCAGGCCTTCGACACCATCGTCGAGCAACTGCAGAAGCTGGAAGCCGACGAGACCCTGCTGGTCCAGTCGGGCAAGCCGGTCGGCGTCTTCCGCACGCATGCCGACGCCCCGCGCGTCCTGATCGCCAACTCCAACCTGGTGCCCAAGTGGGCCACTTGGGACCACTTCAACGAGTTGGATAAAAAGGGTCTGGCCATGTACGGCCAGATGACAGCCGGGTCGTGGATCTACATCGGCACCCAGGGCATCGTTCAGGGCACCTATGAGACCTTCATGGAGGCGGGTCGCCAGCACTATGGCGGCGACTGGTCGGGCAAGTGGATCCTGACCGCGGGCCTGGGCGGCATGGGCGGCGCCCAGCCCTTGGCCGCGACCATGGCCGGGGCGTCCTGCATCACCATCGAGTGCCAGCGCAGCCGCATCGAGTTCCGCCTGCGCACCCGCTACGTCGATGTCATGGCCGAGACCCTGGACGAGGCGCTGGCCCTGCTGGAGCAGTCGTTCAAGGACAAGAAACCCTTGTCGATCGGCCTGTTGGGCAATGCAGCTGACCTTCTGCCTGAAATGGTCAAGCGCGGCGTCCGCCCTGATCTGGTGACGGATCAGACCAGCGCCCACGATCCCGTCAACGGCTACCTGCCCTCGGGCTGGACGGTCGCCGAGTGGGAAGAGAAGCGCGTCAGCGACCCGGCCGCCGTCGAGGCCGCCGCGCGCCAGTCGATGGCCGTCCACGTCCAGGCCATGCTGGACTTCCACGCCCAGGGCGTCCCCACCACCGACTATGGCAACAATATCCGTCAGGTCGCCTTCGATCAGGGCGTGACGAACGCATTCGACTTCCCCGGCTTCGTCCCCGCCTATATCCGCCCGCTGTTCTGCCGCGGCATCGGTCCGTTCCGCTGGGCCGCCCTGTCGGGTGATCCCGAGGACATCCGCAAGACGGATGAGGCGATGAAGAAGCTGTTCCCCGACAACGCCGGTCTGCACCGCTGGCTGGACTTGGCGGGCGAGCGCATCGCCTTCCAGGGCCTGCCGGCGCGCATCTGCTGGATCGGTCTGGGCGACCGTCACCGCGCGGGTCTGATGTTCAATGACATGGTGGCCTCCGGCGAACTGAGCGCGCCCATCGTCATCGGCCGCGACCATCTGGACAGCGGCTCCGTCGCCAGCCCGAACCGCGAAACCGAGGCCATGATGGACGGCTCGGACGCCGTCAGCGACTGGCCCCTGCTGAACGCCCTGCTGAACACGGCGTCGGGCGCTTCGTGGGTGTCCCTGCACCATGGCGGCGGGGTCGGCATGGGGTATAGCCAGCACTCGGGCGTCGTCATCGTCGCCGACGGCACGCCGGAAGCGGCCAAGCGGCTGGAGCGCGTTTTGTGGAACGACCCGGCCACCGGCGTCATGCGTCACGCCGACGCCGGATATGTCATCGCCAAGGACGTCGCGCGCGAGCACGGCCTGAACCTGCCCTCGCTGGACCTGTAAACCCATGACCACCACCATCGAAATCGGCGCCGCGCCGCTCACCCTCGCCCAGCTTCGCACGGTGCTGAACGGTCCCGTCGCCGTCAGCCTGACCGACGCCGCATGGGCCAATGTCGAAAAGGGGGCGGCGGTCGTCGCCGCCATCCTCGCCGAGGGCCGCACGGTCTATGGCATCAACACCGGCTTCGGCCTGCTGGCCAACACCAGCATTGCTGCAGAAGACCTTGAAACCCTTCAGAAGAACCTGGTGCTCAGCCATGCCTGCGGCGTCGGCCAACCGCTCGACGAAAACGTCACCCGCCTGCTGATGGTGCTGAAGATCGCCAGCCTGTCCAAGGGCGCCTCGGGCGTTCGTCGTCACACGCTGGAGACCCTGATCGGCATGGTCAACGCCGAGGTCCTGCCGCTGATCCCGGCCAAGGGTTCGGTCGGCGCTTCGGGCGATCTGGCCCCGCTGGCCCATATGTCCTGCGTCCTGATCGGCGTCGGCGAGGCCCGCTATCAGGGGCAGACGCTGGACGCCGTGACGGCCCTGGCCAAGGCCGGGTTGAAGCCTGTCGTCCTGGGTCCCAAGGAAGGCCTGGCCCTGCTGAACGGCACCCAGTGCTCGACGGCCCTGGCCCTGGCCGGCCTGTTCGCCGCCGAGGACGTCTTCGCCGCCGCCATCGCTGCCGGCGCCCTGTCGGTCGATGCTCTGCTGGGGTCGGACGCGCCCTTCGATCACCGCATCCACGCCCTGCGCGGCCAGCCGGGTCAGATCGACGTGGCCCGTCGCCTGCTCGAACTGCTGACCGGCAGCGCCATCCGCGACAGCCACCGCCACGACTGCGCCAAGGTGCAGGACCCCTACTCGCTGCGCTGCCAGCCTCAGGTCATGGGCGCGACCCTGGACGTTCTGCGCAACGCCGCCGCCATGCTGGAGCGTGAAGCCAACGCCGTGACCGACAATCCGCTGGTCTTCATCGAGGACGGCGACGTCATCTCCGGCGGCAACTTCCACGCAGAACCTGTTGCTTATGCGGCAGATATGATCGCCATGAGCCTGTGCGAGATCGGCAATATCTCCGAGCGCCGCACCTCCATCCTGGTCGATCCAAAGATGACCGATCTGCCCGCCTTCCTGGTCAAGGACAGCGGCGTGAATTCGGGCTTCATGATCGCCCAGGTGACGGCGGCCGCCCTGGTGGCCGAAAACCGCATGGTGGCTCACCCCTGCGTCGTCGACACCGTGCCGACCAGCGCCAACCAGGAAGACCATGTGTCGATGGCCACTCACGGCGCGCGCCGGCTGCTGGACATGGCCGCCAACACGGCGACCGTGATCGGCATCGAACTTCTGGCCGCGGCGCAGGGCATCGACTTCCGTCGTCCGCTGACCTCGTCGCCGGAACTGGAGCAGACCTACGCCATCGTGCGCGAGGCCGCCGAGCCCTATTCCGCCGACCGCTATTTCGCGCCGGACATCGCCCGGGCCACGGCGGGGGTGCAGGCTGGACGCTACCGCGCCTTCGCCGGCGAGCTGCTGCCTTCAGCCTGAAGCAGTCGCAATCATCGACGACGCTCCAAGGATAATCTGAACCGCACGGGGCCTTATGCGCTTCCCCTGCGGAGCAGATCTAAAGCGGGCGGTGGTCGATGAAGGCGGTAATGACGACGGTTGCAGCGATCAGCCTCGTCGCTCTGCTCGGGGGCGGCAGCTGGACGCTGTGGCGGTCGACCTCGGTCGCACAGGGTCCAGCCGCTGAAGGCTCGTCGATCAGCATAGAGGTGGTGCCGCCGGTCGAGCCGGAACTGACGCCCCGCCCCATTCTGGCGGTTGGGACGCTCAACAATGGCTATGAGCACGATCCGGACCGCCTACAGCCGCTCGCAGCCCTGCCGGCTGACGAGAGCGCGTGGGAGGTCGCCTGGATCGAACCCACGCCGCCGCCCGTCGCCACGCCCGTCACCGTCGTCGTGGGGCCGGCCAGCGCGCCTGTCCGGCGGATCGTGCAGCTTCCGCCCGATGACTACAGCTTCGGCTTCGACCGTCCCTTGCCGGAGACGGTCGCAGAAACGGCCCCGATCGATCCGACCGGGGCCGCTGCAGACATCAACGACGCGAGGTGACGCTGAGGGTGTAGTCGCCCTCTTCCGCGGCGCCGAGGGTATTGGCGCGGATCGAATAGGTCCCCGGACGCAGGCTTTGAACGATCTGCGCGCTGGTGCCGCCGCCGCTGTCGTCGTCCGTGGCCAAGGAGTCGCCGTCGCACTGCGGGCCTTCGTAGAGGCCGAGGTAGGCGTCGAAATCGCCGGAGTCGAGACGCACCGCGACGCTGCCTGCGCGCGCGATGGTCAGGGCGTAGCAGTCGTAGAACGAGCCGTCGTCGGCGCGACGGTCGCTGAACTCGAGACGGCCCGAACGGCTTTCGCCGACCGCGATCGGCAGGACCTGCGTGGTCGGCCGGATGCGCTCGCCCGAGGAGACGCGCAATTCGTAGCGGCCTGTCTCGCCCTCGCTGAGGGTGTTGGCCTTGATGATCCACAGCCCACCGCCCGAGACGAAGCGCAACTGGGAGTTGGTGCCCATGTCCGGACCGTCGTCATTGGTGATCGAGGTCTGGTCGCAATCAGCCCCCTCTCCGGCCGACAAATAGGTGTCGAAGTCCGATGAACTGAGCGTGACGGTGTAGGCCTCGTCCGGGTTGGTCTGAACGACGTAGCAGCGGTAGTGCGAGCCGTCGCCCATGCGGGCGTCCTTGGCGGTGAAATTGCCCTGAATGGTCTGGCCGGGGCGAATGGTGCTCTGGGCCGCGGCGGCGCCGGCGACGACCAGGCTCGAAGCCAGCATAGTCGTCATCAGAAGGGTTCGCATGGGGAGGTCTCCGTAGATGTTCCGAACCAGCACCCTAGATAGAGCGCCTAAACAGTTGATTTATTTTACACTTAACAATGGGACGCGCTTCAGGGCCGCTACGCTGGCGGCGTTGGTGCAGAAGCAGACAGTGCGCAACTGGCGGATGACGGTCTGGAAGTGGGCGACCACCGCCTCCGTCGATTCCGTCGCCGCCTGAATGACCCCGGAGGCCATCCCGACCACGTCCGCGCCCAGCCGCAACGCCTTGGCCGCATCGACGCCGTCGCGAACCCCGCCCGAGCCGATGATCAGGGCTTCCGGCAGGGCGTTGCGAGCCTCGGCGATGGCGCGGGCGCTGGGTATGCCCCAGGCGGCGAAGGCGGCGGCGTGGGCCTTGTCCGCCGCATCGACCGCGCGCTCGCCCTCGATCAAGCCCCAGTTGGCGCCGCCCGCCCCGGCCACATCTACGCCTGCCGCGCCCATGGCGATGAGGCGCTGGGCGGTGACGGCCGAAATCCCCGCCCCCGTCTCCTTGACGATGACCGGCGCGTTCAGATCGCGGATCAGGGCCTGAAGCGCCGCGCCGACGCCCCACCAGTCACGGTCGCCCTCAGGCTGACAGGCTTCCTGCAAGGGATTGAGATGCACCACCAGGGCGTCGGCCCCGATCATGTCCAGCGCCCGCCTGGCCTGCTCGACGCCAAAGCCGCGCGTCAGCTGGGCCGCGCCGATATTGGCCAGGATCGGGGTGTCCGGGGCCCGATCGCGCAGCGAACGGTCGAGCCCACCGGTCGCCCCGCCCTCAATGGCGGCGCGCTGCGAGCCGACCGCCAGGCCGATGCCCAGATGCTGGGCCGCCTCGGCCAGTCGGGCGTTGATGGCCTCGGCCCGGGCGGGACCGCCCGTCATGGCGCTGATCAACAGGGGCGCCTGCAACCGCCGCCCCAGGAAGTCGGCGCCGAGGTCGATCTTGGCGTGATCCAGATCCGGCAGAGCCTCATGAACGAAGCGCCAGTCGTCGAAGCCGGACGCCAGGGCGTGTCGCCCGCCGCCGGACAGCACCACGTCGAGGTGCTGGTCTTTCCGCCCAAGGATCAGATCATCGCTCATGCCGTGATCGTCAGGGCTGACGTTCGACCGTCAGCACATAGTCGCCGGTCGAGCTAGGCGCGAAGCTGCGGGCGCGCACGACATAGGTCCCGTCCCGCGGGGCGGTCCAGTCCAGACGGGCGTGGGTGTCCGACAGGCTGTCGTCGTCTTCGGCCAGACTGCGGAAGTCGCCGTCCTTGTCCTCGCCCACCTCCACGAAGGCGTCGAAGGCTGGGGAGATCATGGTGAAACGCAGCTTCTCGTCCGCCTTGGCCTTGAAGGTGTAGGCGTCGAACGAGACGCCTTCGTCGTTCATGGCGTCGGCTTCGGACAGGCTGCCGCGTGCGGTCGATCCGACCAGCAGGCTGCCCGGTCCCGGTTCGGGACCGCGATCTGCAAACTCCAGAGAATACAGGCCCTTGCCTTCCCCGGAATAGGGCAACGCGCGCAGGATGTAGTCGCCGTCCTCCGGCAGGGTGAAGGTCAGACGCGCGTCCGTGCCCTGACGCAGGCCGTCGTCGTCGGAGGCCAGTTCCTCGAACTGCTCTCCGGCCTTGCCGATCTGCAGCAGGGCGTCGAAATCGCCCGACCGCATGATGGCCTGGACGCGCTGGCCCTCGGTCCCGCTAAAGGCGTAGCCGTCGAACAGACGGCCGGCGTCGTCGGTCGCGCCGCCTTCCTTCAGGTCTCCCTGCACTGTCTGGCCGAAACTGATGGCGGTCGGCGGCGGCGGCGGCGCCACCTCGTCCAGCTTCAGGTCATAGGCGCCCGTGGCGTCCGAGAAACCGCGCGCCTCGATCAGATAGTCGCCGTCGTCGGGCAGGACGAAGGTCAGGCGGGCGTTCAGCTCGCCGCCGCTGTCGTCGTCGGTGGCCAGGCTGTTGTGGTTGGCGTCGAACAGTTCAAGGAAACTGTCGAAATCGTCGGCCTTCAGACTGATGGCCACCCGCTGGCCGGCCCGGCCGGTGAAGCGATAAAGGTCGGCAGGGGCGCCGGAATCGCTCTGGGCGCTGTCCTCGTCCAGACGGCCGCTGACCTCTTCGCCGATGGCGATGCTGCGCGCTTGCGGAGCGGGCGGACCCTGTTCCAGCGACAGGCGATAGTCGCCCTCGGCGTCACCGCTGACGGAGGCCGCCTGGATCACATATTCGCCGGCCTGAGGGGCTGTGAAGACGAGATAGGAGTTCAGCCCCTTGCCCGCGCCATCGTCGTTCTGGGCCGCCTGAACAAAGCCGCCGTTGACCATTCGACCCACCCGAACCAGCGGGTCGAAGACGTCGGATTCCAGCAGGATCGCCACGCGATCACCGGCGTTGGCACGGAAGGCGTAGGCGTCGAACCGGGCGCCGTCCTCATCTTCCGCGTCGCCGCTGGCCAGACGCCCCGACACGTCGCCGCCGATCGAAATCCGGCCCGGCCGCGGCTGACGCGGAGCGACCCGCTCGCTGAGCGCCAGGGTGTAGGCGCCGGTCTCCAGTCCCGAGAAGGGACGCGCACGCACGATGTAGACGCCGTCGCTTTCCGGCGTAAAGCGCAGGCGGGCGTTGGTGCCGCTGCCCGCCCCGTCGTCGTCGGAGGCCAGGGAGTCGCCCGAGGTCCGGCCCTCGGCGTAAACCTCCAAGTAGGCGTCGAAGTCGCTGCTGCGCAGTTCCGCCTGCAAGCGCTGACCGGCGCGAAGCTGAACGCGATAGTCGTCATAGCGATAGGCGTCGCCGCCCCGGGTGCGGGCGTCGCCCTCCTCCAAACGCCCGCGAACCTCGGCGCCGATCCGGATATCGGTCGGCGTCTGGGCGAAAACAACGCCGGACGACAGCAGGGCGATGGCGCTGACCGCTGCGAACAGGGCCCCGTACTCAGAATGACGCATGAAAACCTCTTTGCTGGCGCCATCATAGACGCCGAACCGCCACGGCTGTAAATCGCGGCCACGCTTTCACGTTCCCGATCCCATGGAGCCGATCATGGCTGACGAACCCGCCCGCGCCTCGCTGATCGACGGCAAGGCCTTCTCGCAGACCCTGGTCGGACGCGTCGCCGTCGCCGCTGCGCGGTTGGAAGCCGCCCAAGGGATCAAGCCGGGTCTGGCCGTCGTCATCGTCGGCGAAGACCCCGCCAGCCAACTCTATGTCCGCAACAAGGGCGAGACGACGCTGAAGGCGGGAATGCGCTCCGACACCCACCGCCTGCCGGACACCACCACCCAGGACGAACTGCTGGCTCTGATCGCCGCGCTGAACGCCGACGCAGGCATTCATGGCGTTCTGGTGCAACTGCCCCTGCCTCGGCATATCGATTCGGCGGCCGTTCTGGGCGCCATCGACCCGGACAAGGACGTGGACGGCTTTCACGTGGTCAACGTCGGGCGCCTGGCGGTCGGTCTGCCGGGCATGATCCCCTGCACCCCGCTGGGCAGCCTGATGATGCTGAAGGACCAGCTCGGCGACCTGTCGGGCCTGAACGCCGTCATTGTCGGGCGCTCCAACATCGTCGGCAAACCGATGGCGCAACTGCTGCTGGGTGAAAGCTGCACGGTCACCATCGCCCACTCGCGCACCCGGGATCTGCCCGCCCTGTGCCGCACCGCCGACATTCTGGTCGCCGCCGTCGGTCGGCCCGAGATGATCAAGGGCGACTGGATCAAGCCGGGCGCGACCGTCATCGACGTGGGCATCAACCGCGTCCCGTCGCGCGATCCAGTCAAGGCCGCCGAGGGCAAGACTCGCGTGGTCGGCGACGTGGCCTTTGACGAGGCGGTCGGGGTCGCGGGACGCATCACGCCGGTGCCCGGCGGCGTCGGCCCCATGACCATCGCCTGCCTGCTGGCCAACACCTACACCGCCGCCTGTCGCGCGGCGGGGGTCGAGCCGGAAGACCTCAACCGCTGAAGCGGCGAGAAAAATCCGGTCTTGAAGCGGAGCCTTTCGGCTCCGATAGTCTTTAGCGGATCAGCGGTCCTGCCGACCGCCGGAGGACATATCTCATGGCTGGTTTCTCGCCCCGTCTCGCGGCCGTCGCCGCCGTCGTCGTCCTGACCCCCGCCGTGGCGGGCTGCGGCTACAACACCATTCCGACCAAGCAGGAACGGGCCGAGGCCGCCTGGGCCGACGTGCAGAGCCAATATCAGCGTCGGGCCGATCTGGTGCCGAACCTGGTCGCCACCGTGCAGGGCGCGGCCATTCAGGAGCGCACCACCCTGACCCAGGTGATCGAGGCGCGCGCCAAGGCGACCAGCGTCAACATCGACGCCTCCAACCTCGATAACGCCGCCGCCTTCCAGCAATATCAGCAGGCGCAGGGCGAGCTGTCGTCCGCCCTGTCGCGACTGCTAGTGACGGTCGAGGCCTATCCCCAGCTTCAGGCCAATCAGAACTTCCTGACCCTGCAGTCGCAGCTGGAAGGCACCGAAAACCGCATCGCCGTGGCGCGCCGCGACTACAACGAGGCCGTGCGCGACTACAACACGACCCTGCGGACCTTCCCCACCGTGATCTGGGCCAAGACCCTGCACGGCGGCTCCAAGCCCATGCAGCTGTTCACCGCCACCGCCGAGGCGCAAAGCGCGCCGAGCGTGAACTTCAACCTCGGTGTTCCCGGCGCTCAACCCGGCGGCGGCGCGCCCGCGACCACGCCCGGGGCCGCGCCCGGTTCGCCCCCGCCCGCCGCCACGCCTGCCCCGGCAGCCTAAGCCCGACATGATCCCCTCCGCCCTCGCCCTGAGGGACCGCCTCGGTCTCGGTCCACTTGGGCCGGGTCTGCTCCCGGCCCTGGTGCTCGGCCTCGTTCTGTGGCTGGCGGCTCTGCCGGCCCTGGCCGCCGAGATCCGGTTCCCCGCCCTGACCGGCAGAGTCGTCGACGACGCCCAGCTTCTGACGCCGGAACAGGAACAGGTCCTGACCGCCAAGCTGGAGACACTGGAACGCCAGACCGGCGACCAGCTGGTCGTCGTCACCCTGCCCTCGCTGCAGGATCAGGAGATTGAGGACTTCGGCTATCAGCTGGGTCGTCACTGGGGCATCGGCCAGAAGGAAAACGACGGCGGCGCCCTGCTGATCGTCGCGCCGAACGAACGCAAGGTGCGGATCGAGGTCGGCTATGGGCTGGAGGGCGTGCTGACCGACGCCTATTCGTCGCAGATCATCCGCAACGACATCCTGCCGGCCTTCCGCACGGGCGACTACGCCGCCGGGATCATGGCCGGCGCCGACGCCGTCATCGCCCAGCTGACTGCTGACCCAGCCGAGGCCCAGGCCCGAGCGGCGGACGCCAGAAGCGCGACCAGCGAGCGCGAGAAGCCGATTCTGCCGGCGATCATCATCTTCCTGATCTTCTTCTTCCTTTTCATCAGCCTGGTGATGGCGGCGGCGGGCGGCAAACGTCGTCGCGGCGGCAAACGAGACGGCCTGACGCCCATCCTGATCTGGGCCGCCAGCGAGGCGCTGAAGAACCAGGGACGCGGCGGTCGCGGTGGCGGCGGCTGGAGCGGCGGCGGCGGTTTCGGCGGCGGTGGATTTGGCGGCGGTGGATTTGGCGGCGGCGGGGGCGGTTTCGGCGGCGGCGGCGCTTCGGGGGGATGGTGATGCAGTTCACGACCGACGACCACGCGCGTGTGGCCGAGGCCATCGCCCGCGCCGAGGAGACCACCTCTGGCGAGATCTTCTGCGTCGTGGCGCGGCAGGTGTCCTCCTATCGTGACGTCAGCCTGGCCTGGGCGGCGGCGGCGGCCCTGTTGCTGCCCCTGGCCCTGATCCCGCTCGGCTTCGGCGCGCCCTGGCTGTCGGGTTTGGGCGGCGACTGGCAGGCCGCCCACGCTGCCGGGCGAGAGCTGGAGATCAGCCAAACCCTGGCCGCCTACGCCTTGGTCCAGGCGGCGGTCTTCCTCTCCGTCTTCCTGCTGAGCCTGATCCCCGCCATGAGGCGATTGCTGACCCCCGCCGCCCTGCGTCGCACCCGTGTGCGCCGCGCCGCGCTGCAACAGTTCCTCGCCCACGGCCTGCACAAGACCGAGGCTCGCACCGGGGTCCTGATCTTCGCCGCCCTGGCCGATCATCAGGTCGAGGTCATCGCCGACGCGGGCATCCATTCCCGTGTCAGTCCGGAAGTCTGGGCGGAGGCGGTCGCCGCCCTGACGGCCGGGCTGCGCCGCCATCAACCCGTTGAAGGCATGCAACAGGCCATCGCCCTGTGCGGTCAGGTTCTGGCGGAACAGTTTCCGCCGCGATCCGCTGATATCAACGAGGTCCCCGACCGTCTGGTTGTCATCTAGAGCGGATAGACCGGCGGCGGGATCGACCGCGCCGACAAGGACCCATGCCCAGACTCGTCACCTATAATGTGCACCGCTGCGTCGGCGTTGATCGCAAGCTGGACGTGGCGCGCATCGCCGCCGTCATCGCCGAACTGGAGCCGGACATCGTCTGTCTGCAGGAACTGGACGTCGGGCGCGCCCGCACCAACGGCGTCGATCAGGCCCACGCCATCGCCGAGCGCCTGTCGATGGGTTTCCGCTTCCACCCGGCCATGACGATCGAGGCGGAGCTTTACGGCGACGCCATTCTGACAGCGCGGCCCGAACGGCTTATCCGCGCCGCCGCCCTGCCGACCCTGCCCAATCTGAGGGGGCTGGAGCCCCGCGGCGCCCTGTGGTCGGCCATCGACTTCGACGGGACCGTCCTGAACGTCTTCAACACGCACTTGGGGTTGGTGCCGCGCGAACAAAGACTTCAGGCGGCGGCTCTGGTCGGACGGGAATGGCTGGGGGATCCCGCCTGTATCGGGCCGACCATCCTGACCGGGGATTTCAACGCCACCTCGATCACCCGCCCCTACCAGGCGCTGACACGACGGCTGGTCGACGCCCAGCGCCAACTGGGGCTGAAGCCCTCGGTGAAGACCTTCCCCTCCAGCTTCCCCGCCATCCGCATCGACCATTGCTTCGTCAGTCCGGAAATCAGGGTGACGGGGGCCATGACGCCGCTGCACCCTCTGGCGCGCACAGCCTCGGACCACCTGCCGCTCGCCATCGACTTCGAGTTCGAAAGTCAGCCCGGCGCCTGACCGCCCTCTGAGCGGGGTCGCGTCCGGTGCGTGCGGTTCAGGCGTTTCCAGGGGCGCCAGGCGTCACGCGACGACATGGGATCGCCCAGCTGCCATTCGGCGAACAGCCGCTCGACGGGTGACGGCGGGGTCGAGCCGAGCAGGGTCATCCGGTCGGATCCAAACGTCATGATGGCCTGCCCGACCGAGCCCATGATCGCCTCGGCCTGAGCGAAGGCCTCGCCCGACACCCCTATGAAATGCCCGATGGAGCGCTGGCGGAAGCGCCGCACGACTTCGCGTCCTTCCGCCGAGGTCGGTTCGGCGGCCACATCGCATTCCGTATCCAGGCCCTGGGACCGGTTGTTCAGATTGGTCGAGCCGATACGCAACAACTGATCGTCAATGATCGACATCTTGGCGTGAACGATAATGCGCTCGCCCTCGGCGGTGCGCGGGCTGAACGCAGTGAACCGGTTGTGGGCGTCGGCCTGTTCCAGGCGGTAGAGAACCTCAGCGCGGGCAGTATCCATGGTCAGGCCGTCGAACCAGCTGGGACTGCGCCCTGTCGAGACCAGCACGATTTCCGGTCCATCGGGCTCGGCCAGCCGCTCGGCCAGGGCGGCGGCGATGATCGGCGAGGTGAAGTACTGGTTTTCCAGATAGATCAGCCGCCTGGCGCGACGGATGGACTCCAGATGAAGCGCCTCATTCTCGCGAACCTCCGGGCGGCCGCGCACCTGCGGTTCGGTGCGGGCTATGCCGATAGCGACATCGGTCAGCGCCGGCTCGACGCCGTCCGGCCACGGATCGTCGTCGGAATCGTCCGGGACAGTCCGTTCCCAGGTGGCGCGATACCAGCGCTCCCGCGCCAGATCCCCCAGGGCCCGGGCGGCCGGACCGTCCATAACGCTCATCACCTCGTGTCGAGGCGCGCTGAACAGTCCGGACGGCTGGCAGCGGCGGGGATCGAAATCCAGATGCTCGTCGGTGTCCCAGCGATCGGTGGCGATGTCGCCCCCGCCGCAGAACGCCACCTTGTCGTCGATGACGATCACCTTCTGGTGGTGGCACGCGCCCAGGATGCCGGGCTTGTCCAGGCGGAATTCGACCGTTCGCTTGCGAAACCAGTTCTGCGCCCGATGGGGATAGAAGCCCTGCGACGCCGCAATCAGCAGCGGCGACTTCCAGATCAGCAGACGGATATCCAGATCCGGCTTCTGACGCACCAGGCTGCGGAGTTGATGTCCAATCTCTCCACGCCGATCTATGAGCGGCGATTCCGGGTCCAGCCTCGTGCGAGGATCGAACTGCCAGCCCAGGATGACAATCGACTTCTTCGCCTTTTGCAGGGAGGAGGCGAGCGCATCGAAGTAGGCGTTGTTCTCCATCAATGGCGTGAACCGGTGGGCGGTGGCTATGCGCCAGCAGTCCCGCCCCGGCTCAAGCAGGCTGCCCTCATAGATGTCGCCCGGTTCATGCATTGCGCCATAGCTGTCTGATTCGCGTGACGATCCGCTACGCGCCCGCGTCATACAGTGACGCTGCGAGCGTTTTCGTTCCACTGAACCGACAATGGCTCAGCTTCACAATGGGGCCGCATTGTGATCCGGGCCTGCTTCTGTCATAAGCGAGGTTATGCAAATGCTGCTGGAATTGCTGGCTGGCCTGATTGCGATGCTCGCTGCGGCGGCGTTGTCGCAGTTCGGCGTCGATTTGCAGGCTCCCCGCCACGCAGAGCGCGAGATTCAACGCGTTCAGGATTGCCGGGACACGCCGGCGGCGAGCATCGCCGTCACCCCGCCCAGCGACTGCTGACTGCACGGCTTCCGGGCGGCGATCGACATCTGCAGCGGAATCCGAACGTGTGAGCCTTTGCGCGACAGGATCAAGCCGTTAGGGTCGATCCCAGCGCGCGCTCGTCGCGTTTCCGGCGATTAGTGAACGAGATCGACGCCCCATGAAATCCAGCCATCGGCCGCCGCTCAACCTCTCCGACCCTGAACCGGGCGAAGGTCTCGACGAGTCCGCCGCCGTCGCGTCGGGCGACGAGACTGCGGACGCCGAGCTCTCGCTGCAGCCGGCGCCTGAAAAGCCGATGTCCGAGCGTCGTCGTCGCCGCCTGCTTGAAGAGCAGCGCCTGGCTGATGAGCGCGCGGCCGCGCTTCATGCCCAGCCTGCGCCCGACCTGGGCCCCTTGGCGGTTTCGTCGGACACCCCACCCGCCCCAATCGACGAACCTATGGCGCCGGCGCCCGTTGCGGCTCGCCGCGCTCCGGCTCAACCATCCGGCGGGAACGCCTATCTGATCGCCGGCCTCGCCTCCGCGCTCTGGATCGGCGGCGTCGCCTCCTGGTTCGCCTATGAGTTCGGCTCGGGCGTGGTGCCGCTGGAGCCGCTGCGTCTGGCCGTCTACGCCCTGATCGCCCTCGCCCCCGCCGGTCTGGCCATCATGCTGGCCCACGCCGTTCGACAGGGCGCCCATCTGGCCACCGAGACCCGTCGCGCCCGCGACATGGCTGAAGCCCTGGTCGGGCCGACGGCGCTGGCCGCCCATCAGACGGGCCAGGTGCTGACATCCCTGCGCGGCGACATCGATCAGGCGGCGCTGGCCGCCGAACGCGCTCGCTCGGACATGGCCCTGTTGCGTGAAGCCCTGGCGGAGGAAACCGTTCGCCTGAACGAAGCCGCCGACAGCGCCGGCCGCACCGCCCGCCGCCTGACCGACCAACTCGGTCGTGAGCGCGAGCAGTTGGGCGCCCTGGGCGTGCAACTGGACAGCCAAGCCACCGGCGTCGTCGATGCGGTCGAGCGCCAGTCGCGCATGGTGGTGGACGCCTCCGACCTGGCCCAGACCCAACTCCGCGAGGCCGAAGCCGCGCTGGCCGCGCGCGCCGCCGATCTGGCCGCCGCCGCCAGCGAGGCGCAGGACGCCGCCCGCGCCGCCGCCGACGACCTGGCGCGCCAGACCCTGCGACTGGAAACCGCCGGGACGGGCGTCGCTGAACAGATTCAATCGGTCGAGGAAGGACTGAGCCAGCAGCGCGCCGCCCTGGTCACCGCCGCCTACGCCCTGCGCACCGACCAGGAGGACTTCTCGGCCCAGATCGAGAGCCAGCGGGCCCAGTTCACCGAGCAACTGTCCCTGACCCGCGGCGCCGCCGGCGAGTTGAACCAGACGACGGGCGACGTCAGCGACGCCCTGAAGGCCCAGGTCGAGGCCGTGACCGATCAGTTCCGCGCCCTCGTCGACCTGTCGCAGCGCGAGGCCGACGGATTCGACCACGCCACCAAACTGGCGCTCGACCGCTTCGAGGCCCTGGCGGCAGAATCCCGCGACGTCCTGGTCGAAGAAACCCGACGCGCCCTCTCGGCCCTGCAGGCCACCGCCGACGAGCAGCGGACCGCCGCCGCCGCCGCGCTGGAACAGGCCCAGATTCGCGCCGACCGCCTGGGCGAGTCCCTGTTTGACGCCGCCCAGAAGGCGGATGAAGCCGCCGAGGCGCGCATCGACGGCGCCCGCAAGATCGTCAACCAGACCGCCGACATGGTCGATCTGACCGGCGAGAAGGTGGTCGAAAGGCTGGAGGACACGCTGGGACGCATGACCGCCGCCCTGGCCCAGGTCGAAAGCGCCGTGGCCGATATGGACGCCCGCGCCAACCGCCTGCCCGAGGAGGCCGCCGCTCGCGTCGACGCGGTTCGCGCCTCGGTGGAGCAGGGTCTGGCTGCACTGTCGGCGGCGTCGCGCAAGGCCGCCGATGACACCGAAGCTCTCGAAAGCGGCTTCCAGGATCGCGTACGCCGCAACTACGAGATGCTGACCGAGGCCGTGCGCGTCATGGGCGTGGTGTCCGGGGACACGCCCGCCAGTCGCCGCCGGGAGCCCTTGCTGGCCACGCCCGCTGCCGAAACCCCGCGCTACAAGCCGCGCCCTGTTGAACCCAAGCCTGAACCCGCCGCCAAGACGGTAGAGGAACGCGGCTTCGGCCTGCGCGGCCGTCTGAGGCTTGAGCCGACCGAGGAGGCCTCGCCTGCGCCGGCTCAGGACGAGCCGCTGGACTGGAACGATCTGGCGAATGACCTCGATAATGAGGCTCACGAACCGCCGCTAGAACTGGACGCCCCGGTGGCCGCGCCCGTCGACGCCGCAGCCCTGGCCGATCGGATCACCGCCGCCATCCGCCGCATGGGGGTCGATCCCAATGCTCTGCTGCCCCGCGCCCGGATCGAGGAAGCGGCGCGCGCGCTGGCGATGCAGGAGCCGGACCGCGCCCGTCAGATCGTGCGTCGGGTTGCGCCCGCCGCCGTGCGCAGCGTGTCGCGCCGCATTCTGGCCGACGCCGACCTGCGCGCCGACGCCGACGCCTATGTCCGCGCCTTCGGACGCGAGATGCAGGACCAGGCGCGCCAGGGAGACGCCCACGACGTGCAGGCGCGCCTCGCCACAGATGAAGGCCGCGCCTTCATGCTGCTGGACGCGGCCATCGGCGATCTGAACTAGACCTTCGCCGTAAAACCGCCTCGATTCAAACCGGCGGGCTTGACCTCTCGCAGGGTTGCCCGCACGGTCTCGGCCGCTGTCGCGTTAGTGTCATACAGGGTGGATTTCTTGCTGGATATGGATACCGGGCTACGCCCCGATCGACGTCCCGCCATCGCCATCTGCGCCTGGGACCCGGGTTTCACCGCCTGGGACCCGGTCGAGGACCTGTCTGGTGATCCCTGGAACCCGGTCGGCGCGCGCACCCTTCCCGTGCCAGGATCACCCGCCGCCGACGTCCTGGCGGCCGAACTCAGCGCTCTGCTGTCCAGGGGGGAATGCAGCGCCCTGCTGCTGGTGGGTCGAACCGCCCATGCGGGCGCCTTCCGTCTGCAGATGCGGGCCGAGAACCGGCGTCTGGACGGCGCCGACCGCCTGGATCACACCGGCCCCGGCGTTGTCCGCGCCACCGCGCCGGCCGCCGAGATCGTGCGCGACCTGACCGCTGCGGGCCTCGACGCCCTGGCCGCCTCGGACGCAGAGGAGGATGCCGGCAGCTACATCCTGTATCGAATCCTCAATGATCTGCCGGACGGCGCGGCTTCGCCCGCCATCGGCCTGATCCGCGCCCCCTCGGATGCGCCGAACACCAAGGTCCAG
The DNA here is from genome assembly GCF_002387245.1 of Brevundimonas sp. UBA4553. Lineage (GTDB taxonomy): Bacteria > Pseudomonadota > Alphaproteobacteria > Caulobacterales > Caulobacteraceae > Brevundimonas. Next base: position 125,096 of record NZ_DGLD01000014.1, on the reverse strand, counting down.
TCGGCGGTCAAGACGGCGGCCTCGGTCATCGCCCGCCACCTGGCGCCCCTGCCCCGGCCGAACGCGGCCTAGGTCTTCGCCAGCCGCGACCGCAGGATCAGCCCGACCAGCCCGCCGGGCGCCGCCAATCCCGCCATGGCCAGATAGCCCATCAGGCCAAAGGCGTCGTACAGCGGCCCGGACGCGGCCGTCGCCAGCCCGATCAGGACGCCAGCGGACAGCACGGAGCTCAACGTCTGCGCCGCTGTGTGACTGTCAGGAGGTGACAGACGCTCGACGATCTGGACCCCCGCCAGATAGGTGGCGGCGAAGCTGAGCGCGTGCAGGCTCTGCAAGGGCCACAGCGCCCAGAGCGGGGGCGAGAACGCCATCAAGGTCCAGCGGATGACTGCGGCGGCGGCGCCTACGGACAGCATCACCCACGGCCCGATCCCGACGCGGCGACGCCAGGGTTCGATCACCCACATGAAGCCGATCTCGACCAGAACGGAGAAGGCCCAGAGCAGACCGGTCACGCTCTCGGGGACGCCCTGCGCCTTCCAGGCGATGGCCGAGAAGCCGTAGTAGAAGGCGTGCGCCGCCTGGACCGCGCCGACGGCGAAGATGGCGGTCATAAAGATGGGATCGGCGACCAGTCGCCCCAGACCCCTGAACCGCTCCAGCCCCGGCACGCGCGGACCTTCGGTGACCGGTTCGGCGGGCAGGACGCGCCAGGCCGTGACCGCGATCAGCACCGCCGCGATGCTGATCCAGACGATGATCGCGTCCGGCGGGGCTCGCGTCAGCAGCAGGCCCATGACCACATTGGCGACGACGAAGGCCGCCGAACCGCAGCCGCGCGGCAGAGAGAAGGGAAAACCGTCGCGCTTGGCAACGCGCAAGGTCATCACGTCGCTAAGCGGGATCAGGGCCGCCGCCGCCGTGGCCCCGACGAACCAGCAGACGGCCCAGGCGGCGAAGCCCTGAACCAGACCTGCTCCCCCGTAGCCCAGGGCCATGGCCAGCCCCAGCAGGGCGATCGGCGTGCGCCTGTGCTGAAATCCGTCGGCCCAGACGGCCAGTAACGGACCCGTCGCCAGTCGTCCCAGCATGGGAATGGCCAGAAGGGCGCCGATCTGGGCGCCGCTCAATCCCTGCTCGCGAAACCACAGGCCTGCGAACGGCAGGGTCACTCCGCTGGCGCCGAACAGCAGGACGTATTGCAGGGCCATGCGCGGCGCGGATTTCATCAGCGTTCCGATAGCAGACTCGCCACGAGTTGTGGTCTAGACATTAGCAATGAGTCTCGATCGCAACCTGCTCGTCTTCGCGGCCTTCAACGGGGCCATGGCCGTCGCGCTGGGCGCCTTTGCGGCCCATGGCGCCGGCCCGGCCATCAAGAGCCTGCTGACCACCGGCGCCCAGTATCAGATGGTTCACGCCGTGCTGGCGGTGGCCTGCGCCACCTGGATGACCGGCGGGAAGACGGCGCGGATAGCGGGCTGGCTCGCCCCCAGCGGCGGTCTGATCTTCTGTCTGGCTCTGGCCATGATCGGTCTGCTGAGCCTGCCCGCCATGGGCGCGGTGGCCCCGATCGGAGGCGTGCTGATGATCGCCGGCTGGATCGTGCTGGCGATCGCCGCGTTCCGCTCACACATCGTCAACGCCTGACCGGCCAATCTGAAAACCCCCATTTCCTGACATGGCATTTCCAGTGATCGACACCCCGCGCCGCGACCTCTATCCCGAGCTGGAAGCCTATGCCTCTGGCTGGATGGCGACCGACGGCGTCCACGAAATCTATTACGAGGAAAGCGGCAACCCGCACGGCGTGCCGGTCATCGTCCTGCATGGCGGCCCCGGCGGGGCGGTCAATCCTGGAATGCGGCGCTACTTCGATCCGGCCAGGTACCGCATCGTCATGTTCGACCAGCGCGGCTGCGGTCTGTCGCGGCCCAACGCCTCGCTGGAGAACAACACCACCTGGGATCTGGTCGCCGACATCGAGCGTCTGCGCGAGAAGCTGGGCATCGAGAAGTGGGTCGTGTTCGGCGGGTCCTGGGGGTCCACCCTGTCGATGACCTACGCGATCAAGCACCCGGATCGCTGCCTGGCCCTGATCCTGCGCGGCATCTTCCTGCTGACGAAAAAGGAACTGCACTGGTTTTACCAGGACGGCGCCTCCATGATCTTCCCGGACGCTTGGGAGCGCTTCGTCGCCCCTATCCCCGAGGCCGAGCGCGGCGACCTGATGGCCGCCTACAACAAGCGTTTGCTTGGCGACGACGTGGCCGAACGCAACCGCTGCGCCGTCGCCTGGTCCAGCTGGGAAGGCGAGACGGTCAGCGTCCAGGGCCCCTCGGGCAAGCCGGACAAGTTCGCCGATCCGGAGTTCGCGGTGGCCTTCGCCCGGATCGAGAACTGGTACTTCACCAACGGCGGCTTCTTCGACAGCGAGAACTGGATTCTGGAGAACATCGACGCCATTCGCCACATCCCTTGCTGGATCGCCCAGGGCCGGTTCGATGTGGTGACGCCGATCTCGGGCGCCTGGGCCCTGCACCGCGCTTGGCCGGAAGCCAAGCTGGACATCGTCGGCGACGCCGGCCACGCATCCAGCGAACCCGGCATCATCGACAGCCTGATCAAGGGCACTGACTGGGCGGCAGGTCTCTAGCCCGCGCCAGCCGTCGATGCGGCGGTCGGCGCGGGGTTGGTCTTCATCACCATTTCGTTGAGCTGGAAGCCGATGCGGCGCGCCTCGCGTTCCTCAGGCTTCTTGATCGCCGCCAGCACCACGTTGATCTGGGTGTAGTGCTGCACCAGGCGCACGGGCTTGCCGTCGGGGTTGCGCCCGAAGAAGATGATCAGGTCCGGCCCCCAGAAGCCGACGTCGACGATCTGCATCGTGCCCTCGCCGGGCAAGCCGACGACGCGGGCGCCGATCTCTTCGTCCTTGTCGAGCTTGGCCTCGAACTCCTCGATCAGTTTGGACAGGCGGACGAAGGCCCATTCGGCCGGGTTGTTGCGCATACGCACGCCGTCGGCCAGGACCGCGGCCTCGTTAGTGGGATCAGCCATGACCGGCTGCGGACAGGGCGTGTCGCCGCAATCCGAGAACATCGAGGGATCGGCTGTGGGAATGGCGGCGGCAGGGGCTTCGTTGGTCATGCCTCAGCCTAACGCCTCAAACCCGGATCAGAACAGCCCCTGCCCTTTCGGCAGTTCGACATAGCGGTGCACGTGGGTGGACAGGATCAGCCCAAAGCCGATCATCACCGTCATCATGGTCGACCCCCCATAGGACAGCAGCGGCATGGGCACGCCCACGACCGGCGCCAGACCCATCACCATCGCCCCGTTGATCAGGATGAAGATGGCGAGGAAGGCCGTCATGCCCGCCGCGCTGATCCGGCCGAAGTGGCTGTGGGACAGGGAGGCGATCCGCAGCGAGATCAGAATCAACGCCAGGTAGCAGGCCAGGACGGTGAAGGAGCCGAGGAAGCCGAACTCCTCGGACACGGTCGAGAAGATGAAGTCCGTATGGCGCTCGGGCAGGAACTCAAGCTGGCTCTGACTGCCCAGGCCATAGCCCTTGCCCATCAAACCGCCCGAACCGAGGGCGATCTTCGACTGGATGATGTTGTAGCCGGTCCCGGAGGGGTCGGCTTCCGGGTTCAGGAAGGTCAGGACGCGGTTGCGCTGATAGTCGTGCATGACGAACATGACGAAGGGCGGAATGATCGCCACTGCCGCAGCGGCCCCGGCTGCGATCACCCGCCAGCTCAGCCCCGCCATGAACATAACGGCCGCGCCGGTCAGTCCGATGACCATGGCCGAGCCGAGATCCGGCTGCTTGGCCACCAGCAGGAAGGGCACGCCGATCATGCCCGCCGGGATCAACAGCTTCCACGACCAGCGGGCGTCCTGCGCCGAATGGCCATGATACCAACGGGCCAAAGCCAGAACGAGGCCGATCTTGACGAACTCGGCCGGCTGGATGCGGATGAAACCCAAATTCAGCCAGTTCCGCGCGCCGCCGGCCGTATAGCCCAGGGGCGTGAACTCGATCATCAGGACCAGCAGCAACAACAGGCCGTACAGAGGATAGGCCGCGTGGAACCACCATTTCGGATGGACCATGGCCAGACCGATCATGGCCACCAGCAGAACGCCGAAACGCAGCAGATGCTTCCACGCCCAGGGATCCCAGTGCCCTCCGGCGATCGAATACAGCATGGCCGTGCCGATGCCGGCCAGGACGCACAACAGGCCGACCACACGCCAGTCCAGCTCGGCCAGCTTGCTCGAGATGCGGTCGCGTTCCCCGGGTCGGGTCAGGGCAGATGCGGTCACAGTGCAGGCTCCGGCGGCGGCGCGACGACGTCAGCCGTCGTTGCATCGACAGGTTCGCCCCGTGCCTCGGCTTCGCGCGCGCCCGCGTCCTCGGGCGCCTCAAATCCTGCCTGTTCGATACGGGCGCGGATTTCGGGGTTCTTGAGCAGGGCGACCCGCATCACCTCGCGCGCGCGCGGCGCGCCGGCCGTGCCGCCGCCCAGCCCCCCGTGCTGCACGATGACCGACACGGCGTAACGAGGGTTGTCGGTAGGGGCGTAGGCGATAAAGAGGTTGTGGTCCTTTTGGGCCCAGGGACGGCCGGCGCCCTTGCGCGAGCCGGCGCCGTAGTTCTGGGCCTGGGCCGTGCCGGTCTTGCCGGCCATGCGGACGGCGCCAAGGCCCAGCTGGCTATTGCGGAAACCGGTGCCGCCGACATCGGTCACAGCCTCCATGCCGTCCCGAAGCACGTCCAGCAGCGACGGATCGAAAGGCAGATCAGCGAAGGCCGTGCCGGACGTCTGCTCGACGCCGCCGATCGACTTGATCAGTCGAGGCGTCACCGCCTTCTGTCCATTGGCGATGCGGGCCGTATAGACCGCCAGTTGCAAGGCGTTGACGGTCAACGCGCCCTGCCCGATCCCATAGCTGGGCGTCTCGCCGGGATACCACTTGCCGTCACCCCGCACAGGATTGCGACGACGCCATTCCCGATCTGGAACCAGCCCGACCTTCTGGCCGGGAAGTCCGATATCGAAGCTCTGCCCAAAGCCCATTTCGCGCGCCGCCTCGGCGATGGCGTCGGGACCGAACTCCGTCGCCACCGTCATGAAGTAGACGTTGCAGGAAGCCTTGATCGCGCCGCGCATATCCAGCGCGCCGTGCCGCCCCAGACAGGCGAAGCGCCGCCCCAGGTAGAAGCTGCCGTTGCACACCACCCGGCGATTGGGATCCCAGCCCCGCTTCATCGCCGCCAGCCCGACCACAGGCTTGAAGGTCGAACCCGGCGCGAAGGTGCCGCCCAGGGCCTTGTCCAGCAACGGCCGCCGCTCGTAATCGGCCAGCGCGCGATATATCTTGGACGGCACGCCCGACACGAACAGGTTGGGATCAAACGAGGGTGACGAGACCATGGCCAGGATGTCGCCGTTGCGGACATCCATCACGACACAGCTGCCCGCCTCTTCGCCAAAGACTTCAAGCGCCCGGTTCTGGACGTCGTTGTCCAAGGTCAGCATGACCTCGGCGCCCTGGACAGGCGGACGTGAGCCCGCGACATCCTCGGCCACCACGCGGCCGCGGGCGTCGACCTCGACGCGTTTGCCGCCGGCTTCACCGCGCAGGTCGGTGTCCAGCGACTTCTCGATTCCCTGACGTCCAATGCGGAAGCCCGGGTTGAACAGGATGGAGGGCGGCTGCTCACCCTTGTCGCGGATCGCCTTGACGTCGCGATCGGACACCTTGGCCACATAGCCGATCACGTGGGCGTAGGACCCGCCGAACGGGTAATAGCGCGCCTCGTTCATGTCAGCCATGACGCCGGGCAGCTCGGCTGCGTGCAGATTGACCTTGGAGAACTCCTCCCACGTCAGGTCGGATTTGACCGGAACGGGTGAGAAGCGCGGCGCTGCGTTGATCTCGCGGATCAGAGTGCGGCGGCGATCCAGCGTATCCGGCAGCAGCTGCCCCAGCAGGTCCAGAGTCTGATCCAGATCCTTCGTCTCGTCGCGCACGACCAGAACGCGGAAGCTGGGCCGGTTGCCGGCGATGGTGACGCCGTTGCGGTCCTTGATCAGACCGCGTGGCGGCGGCACCAGGCGGAAGTTGAACTGATTATTGGTGGCCAGGGTCGAGTATTCCTCGGCCTTGACGATCTGCAGCTGGGCCAGGCGCCCGACCAAGGCCACGGTCCCCAGCGCCATCCCGCCACCCAGCAGGAAGGTCCGGCGCAGGAAGGAGCCCTGGCGCTCATTGACGTCCGAAAAGAAGATGTGGGGTTCGCTGCTCATCGGAAGCGCACGTCGGCGTCGTCAAACCGCTGGATCAGCCAATCGGCCAGGGGAAAGAGCAGGAGCGTCGGAACGACCTGCCCCATTACGGCCAGGATGCTTGGCGCGTTGCCCAGGCTCAAGGTAGTGATCATGTAGGCTAGGAAGAAGGCCAGACCGGTCGAAGCCACATAAAGCGCGAACAGGACGATCGTCGCCTGGCCCGCCAGGAAGTTCGAGGCCAGCAGGATCGCGCCGTAAACGGTCAGCAGGCTCAGCGGCCACAGCCCCAGGGTTCCGCCCCAGAACAGGTCAAGAAACAGGCCCAGGCCGAACAGGACCGCAGGCGCCAGCATGGAGGGTCTGATCAGCGGCCAGGCGAAGGCCAACACGATCGGAAACACCGGCTCAGGCAGGTTGAGACCGAATAGCTGGAACGGGATCGCCAGCACGATGGTCGCCGCGACGGCCATCAGCGCCGGATAGACGATCCATTGCAGCGGGCCGACGACGCGGACCGTGATCGCCCGTCTCACTCTGCGGCTCCTGTAGGCGCCGGCTCGACCTCAGGCGTGGGCGGAGGCGTCGGGGTCGTGGTGCGAGGGGCGACGGGGCGCGGCTGAGGCGTGGTCGGACGCGTCGCGGCCGGACGGGCGGCGGTCGGCGCCGGAGCCGTAGCGGCCGGGGCAGCCGCTGGAACAGGCGGCGGCGCGGCGTTGGCGGCGCGTACACGCTCGGCCGTCGCGGCGGCGACAGCGGCGCGTCGGGTGGCCACGTCCTGGATAGCGGCGGCCTGAGCCGGAGTCGGCGGAGGAGCGGCGGCCAGACTGGCCAGCGGCGGCGCGTTCAGGGCGTTCTGATCGGCCAGTTGGCTGAAATCCTGGAACAGCAGGACGCGGACATAGTCGATGGCCGTGCGGTCGCTGAACAGCTTCACACGCCATGTCCCGTCAACGCCCTTTGCGGCGACGCCGATCGGGAGACCGCGTGGGAAACCGCCACCGTCGCCGGACGTCATGATGCGGTCGCCTTCCTGAACGGAGCCGGCGCCGCGTATGTAGTCGAGACGCGGACTCCCGCTGCCGTCGCCGGTCAGCATGGCGCGCGCATCCGTGCGCTCGACCAGCACGGGTGTGCGCGACGCGACGTCGGTCAGCAGCAGCATCCGGCTGTTGCCCGCCGAGACGCCCATGATGCGGCCGACCAGACCATGCTCGCTCAACACAGGATTGCCGACGCGCACGCCCTTGGCTGCGCCGATGTTCAACAGGCGAGACCGGGCGAACGGTCCACGCGCGTCGGTGATGGCCAGGCCCGTCACCATGGGCACCGGCGGCTCGGTCTTCACGCCCAGCATCTGTTCGTAGCGACCGTTGATGTTCTTCAGCGCCAGGGCGTCGTCGCGCCAGGCGTTCAGCTCGGCGATCTCCGCCCGCAGCCGCCGGTTCTCCGACACGGCGAAGAAGTAGCCCTTGACGTAGTCGACGGCGTTGCCCGTCCAGCGGACCGGGGCGGACAGAACCCCGCCCACCGGCGCAGCACCGGCTTCGAACCCGGCCCGTGCAGGGGCGAAGCTTTCGGCATTCGACGTCTGGCGGGTGTCGCCGAGCAACAACATGACCGCGCCGACGATGCCGACGACGACGACGACCGCGGCCGTCCAGGCCAGCGGCACCTTCAGATTCTCGAACGGTCCGTCGCGAAACGCCACGGCCAGCCTTCCTACCTAGAGATCCGGGACCGGCGGTCTCGCCGCCGGCGATGAGAGCCTATCGCAAAAACCGATTCTCGAAGAACCACGCCCCTGCGACAGGCTGTTTCTGCCTCAGAGCGAGGACTCGAGGACGCCCTTCATCCACGACGGGTGCTCCAGCACCTTGCCGCAGCCGATGGCGACGCAGGACAGCGGATCGTCGGCCACCTGAACCGGCAGGCCGGTGTGGTCGCGGATCTCGATGTCCAGGCCGCGCAGCAGGGCGCCGCCGCCGGTCAGCATGATGCCCTTGTCGGCGATGTCGGCGGCCAATTCCGGCGGAGTGGCTTCCAGAGCGACCTTGACGGCCTCGACGATCTGCGAGACCGGCTCGGCCAGGGCCTCGGCCGCCTGACGCTCGCTCATCTTCACTTCGCGCGGCACGCCCTGCATCAGATCGCGACCCTTGACCTCGATCGACAGGCCTTCGCCGTCGGCCGGGACGCGGGCGGTGCCGATGTCCTTCTTGATACGCTCCGCCGTCGTCTCACCGATCAGCAGGTTATGGTTGCGGCGCATGTAGCTGATGATGGCGTCGTCCATCATGTCGCCGCCGACGCGGACCGAACGCGAATAGACGATGCCCGACAGCGACAGGACGGCCACTTCGGTCGTGCCGCCGCCGATGTCGACGACCATCGAGCCGGTCGGCTCGTGGATCGGCAGACCCGCGCCGATCGCGGCGGCCATGGGTTCGTCGATCAGGCCGACGCGACGGGCCGAGGCGTTCAGGCAGGAATCATTGATGGCGCGGCGCTCGACTGCGGTGGCGCCCGACGGGACGCAGACGATCATCTTGGGGTTCACGAAGCCCTTGCGGTTATGAACCTTGCGGATGAAGTGCTTGATCATCTCTTCGGCGACTTCGAAGTCAGCGATGACCCCATCGCGCATCGGGCGGATGGCTTCCATGTGGCCGGGCGTGCGGCCCAGCATCTGCTTGGCTTCCAGGCCCACCGCGTGGACGATCTTGCGGCCGCCGACGTTGCGCAGGGCCACGACCGACGGCTCGTTCAGGACGATGCCCTTGCCGCGCATGTAGATCAGGGTGTTGGCGGTCCCCAGGTCCATCGCGATATCGTTGGAGAACATGCCGAAGAGGGGTGAAAGCATGGGCGTCGGTTACCGCTTGTTCGGGCCTGCTAGGGCGTGAGTCTTGCTTTGTCTGCTCCGGCGACGCCCTGCCCTGCGCACCCATGTGCGCAGAACCATCCTGATCGTCCTCGCCTGGCCGACTATAGGCCCGTTTGCCCGCATGGCGCGTCGATTGCAAGCGCCTATGACACGCCAATCACGGCCTTGTCACAGCAAGGCTTGAAACCCCTCTGCTCAAGCTTTTCCGGCCCCGCTTGCAGGCCTCGCCGTCAGATCGCCGACAGCCCCTCGGTCGCGAGCGCTCGCTGAACGGCGGGACGTGACTGAACACGGTCCAGATGGGCGTTCAGGCCGGGGAAGCGTCGCTGATCCAAGAGGTCGGCCTGACGGGCCCAGCGCGTGAAGACCATCAGATATCCATCCGTGACCGAATGATCTTCACCCAGCGCCCAAGGTCCCGCCAGCAGGTGCTGTTCCGCCAAGTCATACTTGGCCAGCGCCAACTCCAGTGCGTCGTCGCGCGCGGCGCCTTCCAGCGGCGGTCGCGAGAACAGGACCTTGCCGATCGCCGGGTGCAGGGACGAGGCCAGCCAGGCGTTGAACGCCTGCATCCGGGCGAAAGCGTAGGGATCGTCCAGCGGCGCCAGATTCGCCTTCGGATGCGTCTGGGCGATGTAGGCGAGGATGGCCACGTTCTGGGTGATCACGCCGAGGTCGGTCGCCAGGGCGGGCGTCACGCCGGCGGGATTGACCGCCAGATACTCAGGCGTCCGTTGCTCACCCTGCTTCAGGTCGATCTTCTGGAGTTCATAGTCGGCGCCCGACTCCTCCAGAGCAATGTGCGAGGCCATGGCGCAGGCGCCGGGCGAGTAATAGAGTTTCAGCATCGTCATCTCCGTCTCAATCAGGATCCGAGGGGCGCGCCGCCTCGCGGCGCTTGACCAGTTCGCGCACGGCCAGCATCAGCGCCAGCCAGGCTGCCGCAACGCCCGCCAGGATCAATGAGGTCCATACCCCATCGCCGGACACCGCCGCCATGAACGAGCCGCCAAAGAAGGCGACCAGTGCGGTCTTGGGCAGAACGCCAAGCGCGCACCCCGCCAGAAAGCCCGGAAACGAGGCTCGGACCGCGCCGAACGCCATGTTGACGACGATGAAGGGCGCCGAAGGCACGTTGCGGATGATGAAGCTGGCGGAAAAGGCGTTGCGCCCGACGAACCGCTTCAGCCGATCGGCCGCGCCGCCGCCAAAGCGCTCGAGCGCCCGGGCGGTAGGCCCGCGCCCCAGCCAATAAGTGACCGCCGCCGACACCACAGTCGCGATCCAGCTGTAGAGGAACCCGAACCAGGGACCGAAGGCCACCACGCAGGCGGCGATCAGGATGAACTGGGGAATCCCGACGAAGGCCGACAGGGTGAAGACGACGATTGCGGCCGCCAGCCCCCAGGGTCCGATCCTGTAGCCCTCTAGCCAGGCTTCCAGCTTCTCCTCGGCGCCGAGGGTGAGGTGGCTCTTGCCGAAGGCGAACAGGGCGATGATTCCCCCGAGCAACAGCAGGCTGACCAGCAGGGTTCGCCAGCGCTGCGCCTCCAGGTTCAGAAGAAAATCGACGATCCGCCGCATAAATCTCGCCCAAATCGCCTTTTGACCGTCCGCAAGACGCACAAACGTTGTGCGTCTGCGCCGGGTTGCGTATCAAGCCTCGCCTCCCCGGCCCCCACCACATCCACCAGACGGGATAGACATGTCCAGCCTTCAGTCCGCCGCCCTCGCCCGCGTCAAGCCTTCGGCCACCCTGGCCGTGACCGCCCAGGCGCGTGAGCTGAAACGTCAGGGTCGTGACGTGATCGGTCTGGGCGCCGGCGAGCCGGACTTTGACACCCCGGACAACATCAAGGCGGCGGCCATCGACGCCATCAATCGCGGCGAGACCAAGTACACCGACGCGGACGGCATGCCCGAGCTGAAGGCCGCCATCGTGGCCAAGTTCGCGCGCGAGAACGGCCTGACCTACGCCGCCAACCAGATTCACGTCGCCTCGGGCGGCAAGCCGGTCATCTTCAACGCCTTCGCGGCGACGCTGAACCCCGGAGACGAGGTCATCGTGCCGGCGCCCTACTGGGTTTCCTATCCGGACATGGTGCTTCTGGCCGGCGGCGAGCCCGTGACCGTGGTCGGCCAGGAAGCCGACGGCTTCAAGCTGCGTCCCGAGGTCCTGGACGCGGCCATCACGCCCCGGACCAAGTGGATCATCCTCAACTCGCCGTCGAACCCGACCGGCGCCGCCTATACCCGAGCCGAGTTGGAAGCCCTGGCCGTGGTGCTGCGCAAGCACCCGCAGGTCTGGATACTGACGGACGACATGTACGAGCACCTCGTCTATGGCGGGTTCGAATACCTGACCATCGCCCAGGTGGCGCCCGACCTCTATGACCGCTCCCTGACGGTCAACGGCGTGTCCAAGGCCTACGCCATGACCGGCTGGCGCATCGGCTATGCGGGCGGTCCCAAGCCGCTGATCGATCTGATGCGCAAGGTGGCCAGCCAGACGACCTCGAACCCGTCGTCGATCAGCCAGTGGGCGGCTGTCGAGGCCTTGAACGGGCCGCAGGACTTTCTGGGCGAGCGCTCCGCCGCCTTCGAGCGCCGGCGCGATCTGGTGGTGTCCATGCTGAACCAGGCCTCGGGCGTCCGTTGCCCCACGCCGGAGGGCGCCTTCTACGTCTATCCCTCGATCGAAGGCCTGATCGGCAAGACGACGGAATCAGGCGTCGTCATCACCGACGACGAGGTCTTCACCGCCGAACTGCTCAGCCAGGAGGGCGTGGCCGTGGTCCAGGGCACGGCCTTTGGCCTCAGCCCCTACTTCCGTGTCAGCTACGCCACGTCGGAAGCCGTGCTGGAAGCCGCCTGCGCGCGCATCCAGACCTTCTGCGCCAGCCTGAAGTAGGTCCGACTAAAGCGGCGCCGGCGGAATATTCAGCGTCGGCGCCGTCTTCAGGATGAAGGACAGACACCAGTCAGTCGCACGACGCGCATTGTTCTGCTGGCCGTCGGGATTGCGCGTCAGCAGGCAGGCGGCGTCAGGCCTGTGCCCCGCCTCGGCCCCGGCATAGAGCACCAGTCCGCCCGCAGGCCCGGCGTCCTCGCGATACATCATCATCAGAGGCCCGGCCGCGTGCAGGTTGAAAGCGCCAGCCTCGGCCTGATCCCCTCCAAGCAGGCTGCGCGCCTGCGCCTCGGGATCCCCCGACGCCAGGCGGAACAGTTCGGCCTTCAGCGCGTCGCCAGGTTCCGGCGTCATGGTGAATCGCGGCAGGTCTTGCGGGGCGGCTGTCAGCATGCCCGCGATGACGACCGCCAGCAGCATCAGGCCGCGCGGCTGACCGCAAAGTCGGCCAGATCTTCAAGCGCCGACCGCCAATCGCTGGCGGGAAGAACCGACAGCGCAGCCTTGGCCCGATCAGCATAGTCGGCGGCGGCGTCCAGCGTCGCCTCGACCGCGCCCGTGCCCAGGATCAGTTCACGAGCGCGGATGAAGTCTTCGGGCGTGCGTTCGCCCTTGGTGATGACGCGGTCCCAGAACAGATCTTCCCTGCCCTTGGTGCGCTGGACGGCCAGCAGCAGCGGCAAGGTGGCCTTGCCCTCGTTGAAGTCGTCGCCTGCATTCTTGCCCAGGGTCGCGGTGTCGCTGCCATAGTCGAGCGCGTCGTCGGCCAACTGGAAGGCGATGCCCAGGGCCATGCCGTAGTCGCGCAGCGCCTTGACCTGTTCCTCGGTCGCGCCTGCGCCCACCGCGCCCGACTCGGCGGCGGCGGCGAACAGTTCGGCGGTCTTGGCGCGGATGATCTGCAGATAGGTGTCCTGATCCAGGTTCAGGTCGTGGGCGCGCGTCAGTTGCAGCACCTCGCCCTCGGCGATCACGCTGGACGCCGTAGCCAGAATGCCGAGCGCGCGCAGCGAATCCGTCTCGACCATCAGTTCAAAGGCGCGCGCGAACAGGAAGTCACCGACCAGAACCGACGAGGCGGCGCCCCAGATCAGGTGCGCCGCCACCTTGCCGCGTCGCATTTCCGAGCCGTCGACGATGTCGTCGTGCAGCAGGGTTGCGGTGTGGATGAACTCGACCGAAGCGGCCAGCTTCTTGGCGCCCAAAATGTCGTCGGCGGCGCCGATGGCGCGCGCCGCGGCGACGGTCAGCAACGGCCGCAGACGCTTGCCGCCCGCCGAGACCAGGTGCTCGGCCAGCATGGGGATGACGGGCACGTCCGACTGCATCCGGGCGATGATCAGGGCGTCAACCGCCGCCATGTCGTCCTTGGCCAGACGGACAAGAGCGTCCACATCGCCCTTGGGGCGGGGAGCGGCGACGAATGCTGCGTCCACGAAAATCTCTTTCAACACAGGAGCGAAGGGGGAGATTCGCTCGAAAAACCACCACACCCGCTTGCCCGGACGCGACGCGGCGCACAATGGTGGCGGCGTCATGACGGGTCAAGCCGAGTCCGCCCTTACTGTCGCCGCCGATGTGGCGGAATCCGCCCTGCTGGGCGGCCGCGCGCGCCTGCGCCAGCCGGTGAAGGGCTATCGCGCCGGCATGGACGCCGCCCTGTTGGCGGCCGCCGTCGCCGCCAGGCCGGGCGAACGTCTGATCGAAGCCGGTTGCGGCGCCGGCGGCGTGCTGATGCAGATCGCCGGGCGCTGTCCCGGTGCAGGCCTGACCGGGCTGGAGCGCGACGCGATTGCTGCAGGACTGGCGCGTGAGAACGCCGTCCTGAACGGCGTCGAAGATCGCACCGCCATCCTGAGCGGCGATGTGGCGCACGGCTTTCGGGCGCTGGACCTGCCGACCTTCGACTGGGCCGTCAGCAATCCCCCCTTCTTCGATGATCCCGGCGCGCTGCGGACGCCCGCCCCCGGCAAGGTCGGCGCCTGGATGGCCGACGACGGGCTGAAGGCCTGGACCGGCTTCCTGCTGAAGGCCGTGCGCGAGGGCGGCAAGATCGTGGTCATCCACCGCGCCGACCGCCTGGCCGATCTGCTGGCGCTGCTGGGCGAGAAGGCCGGCTCCTTCGCCGTCCGTCCCGTCCACCCCTATGCCGACCAGCCGGCCAAGCGCGTGCTGGTGCAGGCCATCAAGACCGGCAAGGCGCCGTTGCGACTGCTGCCGCCGCTGATCCTGCACGACCGCACCGACGCCAAGCACAGCCCCGAGGCGGAGGCGATCTTGCGGGGGGAAGCGGCTCTGCCTTTCTGAAGTTGCCTGCTTGGCCTATGGAACCGCCATGTCCCTGCGCCCCCTCTTTCCGACCCAGGTCTACGAAGCCTCGCTGGCCGCGGCGCCCGCCTGGCCGGAACTGCACGAGGAAATCCTCGATCTCTGCCTGGTCATGGCCGAGGAAGACGAGGCCGGCATCGAATGGTGCAAGACCAACCACTATCCCGGCTACACCTCCTACGGCTCGATCAACGACCTGCCGCATCGCTTCCCCGAGTTCGCGGAACTGAAGCGACTGCTGGACAAGCACGCCGCCGCCTACGCCAAGGCGCTTCACTTCGATCTGGCGCGCAAGCCTCGGCTGGACAATCTGTGGGTCAATGTCCTGATGCCCGGCGGCGGACACACGGGGCACATCCATCCGCACGCCATCATATCCGGCACCATCTATGTCCACGTGCCAGACGGGGCCTCGTCGCTGAAGATCGAGGACCCCCGCCTGACGATGATGATGGCGCGCCCCGGCCTGACCGCCGAGGCGACCGAGGCCGAGAAGCCCTTCGTCTATCTGAAACCGGCGTCAGGCACGATCCTGATGTGGGAAAGCTGGCTGCGCCACGAGGTCCCGGCCAACCGCGCCGAGGAACAGCGCATCTCGATCAGTTTCAACTACGCCTAAGACAACCTTGGCTGCCCTTTCCTCGCCCCATTTGCCCTCAAGTCTGCCTTTCTGGTGAAGCTTGAGGGGGCGTCCATGCGGGCATTGGGACTGGCGACGATTCTGGTGGCGACGAGCCTCGTCGCGGGCTGCGGCGAGAGAGCGGACGCCCAAACCACCGCCAACGCCGCCGCCGCCGGCGAGGGCGCGCCCTATGTGCTGACGGGCACCCAGGTCTGGTCCGTGCCCGATCCGGTCTCGGGTCGCGACTATCAGGTCTTCGTCAGCCTGCCCGCCAGCTATGAGACCCAGCCGAATCGTCGCTACCCGGTCCTCTATGTCACCGACGCCGACTACGCCTTTCCAATCATCCGTCAGATCGCACGGCGGGTGAACCTGGAGGGGCCGGTGATCGAGGAGTTCATCCTGGTCGGCCTGTCCTACGCCAAGGGCTACGGCGGCGCCGACAGCCGCCGCCGCGACTACACCCCCACGCCGAACGGCCCCCGCAATTCCGCCGGCTCCGTACATGGTGGAGGCGCGGCCTATCAGACCTATCTGAAGACCCAGGCCCTGCCCTTCGTGGAGCAGAAGTTCCGCGCCGATCCGGCGCGCCGCGTCCTGCTGGGCCATTCCTATGGCGGTCTGCTGGGCGCCCAGATCATGTTCACTGATCCGACGATGTTCAGCAGCTACGTGCTGGGCAGCCCCTCCTTCTGGTACGACAAGCGCCACATGATGAAGGTCGAGGCGGACTACGCCCGCACCCATCGCGACCTGCCCGCCGAGGTCTTCATGTACGTCGGCGGCTTCGAAGGCCCCGGCCCCACCGCTCGCCACAGCACCGACGCCGACATGGTCGGCGACATGCACACGATGGAGCGGGCGCTGAAATCGCGCGCCTATCCGGGCATCAGCATCCAGTCGACGGTGCTGGAAAACGAGGACCACCTGACCGTCGCACCGGTCGGCTTCACCCGCGCCCTGATGGCGGTCTTGCCGGCCAGGCCCTAGTTACGCACGAAGACCGCGTCCTGATAGACCAGCGCGCTCGGGCGGCCATCGGCGTCCAGCTTGAACACCAGGCCCTCGCCCCGGAACGGGGTCAGTTCGACGCGCAGACCCTCAGGCTCGGTCAGGTAGTCGGCTAGGGCCTGCTGTACGCCGATGGCGACTGACAGACGCTCGCCCGTCTCGCGGATCGTCAGGGTTCCATAGGCCGGGTTAACGTAGTCGCCGACGTAGGCGGCGTTGGCGAGCGACAGGGTGCGCGGTCGTTTCGCCCGCGCCTCCAGCGCCCCGCCGATGCCTGCGCGGCGGCGGTCGCGCTCGGCGATCAGGGCGGCCAGCCTGGCGTAATAGACAGCGTCAATGTCGGGCAGACCTGCGAACCAGTCATAGGTGTAGTTGGCGACCACATCGGCCAGATCGCCGACGAAGGCGTCTTCATTGACCATCACCGCCACGCCCACGCGGCGCTCCGGCATGAAGGAGACATGGGCGCGCGAGCCGGAGAAGTTGCCGAAGTGGTGGATCAGCACGTCGTCGCCATAGCGTCCCACCTGCCAACCCAGGCCATAGCCAGTGCGGACATAGAGGCCGAAGCTCGCCTCCTGCGCCACCCGCGATGCATGGGTCGAGGCGACGAGCCCTTCCGGAAACACCTGCCGCCCATCGACCCGACCGTCGTTAATCTGCGCCTCCAGCCAGATCGCCATGTCTCTGGCGGTCGAGATCAGCCCGCCCGCCGACTGCATGGTCGCGTCAGTCTTCTGCAACGGCGACCGCTCGGGCTGGCCGGGAATGCGACCGAAATGACCGGCCGCGACCACCACCCCCGACGCCCGCGCTTCGTCGATGCGCGCAGTCGTGGCGCTCATACCCAGCGGCGTCAGCACCTCGTCCTCGACCATCTCGCGCCAGTCGCGGCCCCAGTGGCGGTCGCTCAGGACGGTGGCGAGGTTGTAGCCGGAGTTGTCATAGACGAACTGGCCATAGGAGGTGTCGCGCGGCCGCGTCTCCGCAGTCAGCCGCCATAGGACCTCGGGGCTCCAGTCGCCGGAATAGGCAAGACGAAACGCGATGGGGTCATTGTCCACGCCTGAACGATGGCTGAGCAGATCGGCCAGAGTAATCCGCGTGGCGATGTCGGCAGGCACGCCCGACGGCGGCGCCCAGTCGGCCAGGGGCGCGTCCAGATCCACCTCGCCCCGTTGCGCCATGGCCGCAAACGACAGGGCGGTAAAGGACTTGGTGGCCGAAGCGATGTAGAATCGGGTGTCCGCCGTGACGGCTGCGCCGGTCGCCACATCCGCCACGCCGAAGCCCGCGGCGTGGACCAGCCCTTCCTCGTCCACGACAGCCACGGCCAGGCCCGGCGCCGCCTCGACGCGCTGCATCGCCCTTTGCAGGAAGGCGTCCATCGCTGCGCCAAAGGCCGCTCGATCCTGCGCCCCGGCCTCGCCCGCCGTGCCAGTGATTACCGCCGCCAACAGCATCCCCATCGACCGTGATTGCATGAAATCGCACTCCCGCCCCCAGCGGGCTGACGGGTAGAGGCCGCAACAGGCCCGAACGGATGCAGCGCCTTCAAACCGCCCTGCGTTACGTCTAGAGATTTGCCCAAAGGGTCTGCGACGGCTACATCCCGCGCCAACCTCCCCATCAGATCAGACGACAGGGCGAAACCGCACCTCATGGCGCAGCAATATATTTTCCAGATGCAGGGTCTGACCAAGACCTTCCCCGGCGGCAAGAAGATCTTCGAGAACATCTGGCTGAGCTTCTACAACGACGCCAAGATCGGCGTTGTCGGGGTCAACGGCTCGGGTAAGTCGACCCTGCTGAAGATCATGGCTGGCCTGGACACCGAGTTCACGGGAGAAGCCCGCGCCGCCGACGGCATCAAGCGCGGCTACCTGGAACAGGAACCCAAGCTGGATGACAGCCTGAACGTTCGCCAGAACGTCGAGTCTTGGTGCGAAGAGAAGCAGTGGGTCAACCGCTTCAACGAAGTCGCCAACGAACTGGGCGAAAACTACACCGACGAACTGATGGAGGAGATGACCGCCCTCCAGGAGAAGATCGACGCCGGCGACGTCTGGGACATCGACAGCCGCATCGAAATGGCCATGGGCGCCCTGCGCTGCCCGCCGGACGACTGGGAAGTCACCAGCCTGTCGGGTGGTGAGAAGCGTCGCGTGGCCCTGGCCCGCCTGTTGCTGTCCAAGCCCGACATGCTGCTGATGGACGAACCGACCAACCACCTGGACGCCGAATCTGTCGCCTGGCTGCAGCATCACCTGGAGAACTTCCCGGGCTGCGTCATCCTGGTGACCCACGACCGCTACTTCCTGGATCAGGTCACCAAGTGGACGCTGGAACTGGACCGCGGCAAGGGCCACCCGCACGAGGGCAACTACTCCTCCTGGCTGGAAGCCAAGCAGAAGCGCGTCGTTCAGGAACAGTCGGAATCGGAAGCCCGCCAGCGCGCCCTCACCCGCGAACTGGAATGGGTCCGTTCGGGCGCCAAGGCCCGCCAGGCCAAGTCCAAGGCCCGTCTGGCCGCCTATGAGCGCATGGTCGACGAGCAGGAATCGATGCGCGGCGCGCAGACGCACGCCCACATCCAGATCCCGCCTGGTCCGCGTCTCGGCAACGTGGTCCTGGAAGTCGAGGGCCTGAAGAAGTCCTATGGCGACAAGACTCTGTTCGACAACCTGACCTTCAAGCTGCCGCCCAACGGCATCGTCGGCGTCATCGGTCCCAACGGCGCCGGCAAGTCGACCATGTTCAAACTGATCACCGGTCAGGAAACGCCGGACGGCGGCACGATCAAGGTCGGCGAAACGGTCAAGCTGGCCTATGTCGACCAGTCGCGCGACGATCTGAAGCCGGACGAAACCATCTGGCAGGCCATCTCGGGCGGCACCGACGTGATGATGGTCGGCAAGCGCGAGATCAACACCCGCGCCTATGTCGGTTCGTTCAACTTCAAGGGCGGCGACCAGCAGAAGAAGGTCGGCCAACTGTCCGGCGGTGAGCGCAACCGCGTGCACTTGGCCAAGACCCTGGCCTCGGGCGGCAATCTGATCCTGCTCGACGAACCGACCAATGACCTGGACATCGAAACCCTGCAGAACCTCGAAGAGGCCCTGGAGGAGTTCGCCGGCTGCGCCGTGGTCATCTCCCACGACCGCTGGTTCCTTGACCGTCTGGCCACCCACATCCTCGCCTTCGAAGGCGACGGCCACGTGGAATGGTTCGAGGGCAACTTCGAAGCCTATGAGCAGGACAAGATGCGCCGCCTGGGTGCGGACAGCATCATTCCGAAGCGTATCCAGCACCAGAAGTTCGGTCGCTGATCCGACGCTGATCTGAATGAAAACGGCCCTCCGAGCGATCGGGGGGCCGTTTTTCTTTGGCCGCTGACGCTCCGGCGGAACCGGGTTAGTCTGCCCGCATGACCCAGCGCCCCGCCCTCCTGATCATGCAGCGGCACCTCGGACCGCTCAGCGCCTTCCTCGAAAGCGCCTATGACGTCTATCGCTTCTGGGAGGGTCCGCCGATCGAGGCGGCGCACGACGTGCGCGTTCTGGTCGTGGCGGGCGAATTCGAGCTGGACAAGGACCTGATCGAACGCCTGCCCAACCTGTCGCTGATCGCCTGTTTCACCTCGGGCTATGACGGCATCGATGTGGAGTGGTGCCGCGCGCGCGGCCTGCCCGTCACCCACGCCCCCGCCATCAACCATGAGGACGTGGCCGACCACGCCATCGGCCTGATCCTGGCCGCCCGGCGTCAGATCGCCGAGGGCGACCGGCAGGTCCGCGCTGGCGGCTGGACCCCAGCCTCCAAGACCATCACCCCGTCGATGGGCGGGCAGACCCTGGGCATCGTCGGCCTGGGCGCTATCGGCGAGGCCATCGCTCGTCGCGCAGAGGTCATGCGCATGAACGTCCAGTGGTGGGCGCCGCGCGCCAAGGAGGCCGCTTGGCCCCGCGCCGACAGCCTGCTCAACCTAGCCCGCGCCTCGGACATTCTGGTCATCGCCTGCCGCGCGGATGAGACCAATCGCGGGCTGATCTCCGCCGAGGTGATCGAGGCGCTCGGCCCCGCCGGCCTGCTGGTCAACGTCGCGCGCGGTCAACTGGTGGACGAAGACGCCGTCATCGCCGCCTTGCGCGACGGGCGGCTTGGGGCCGCTGCGCTGGACGTCTTCGAGACCGAGCCGACCGACGCACCGCGCTGGGCGACCGTGCCCAACACCGTCCTGACGCCCCACACGGCCGGCGCCACGGCCGAGGCGGTGCAGGGCATGCTGATGCTGCTGTTACAGAACCTGTCAGCCCATTTCGCGGGCGAACCGCTGAAAACGCCCGTCGCGACCTAGAGCGCACGATTTCAGGGATCGCTGAATGATCCATGCGGCTTGACCGCCCTATTGCTCGCGCTTGCGGTCAGTTTTCGCTTGCATAATCGTATAAGGATATCTTTATACGACCCATGACTCTTACTGCTGACCAGACCGTCGAAGCGCTGCGCGCCGCTGGCGAACCGACCCGTTTGAGGGTGCTGTCGTTGCTGGCCGCAGAGGAGCTGTCGGTCATGGAGTTGTCTCGGGTTCTGGACCAGAGCCAGCCCCGCGTGTCGCGCCATCTGAAGCTGATGGCGGACGCCGGCCTGATCGAACGATTCCCGGACGGCGCGCGAGTCTTCTATCGCCTGTCTCATGACGCCCTGTCGCGCCGCCTGATCGACACGGTGCTCGACCTGCTGGACGACGCTGAGGGCGAGGCCGACCATCGCCGCCTGGATGAGGTGCGCAAGGAGCGCTCCATCGACGCCGCCCGCTATTTTGAACAGGTCGCGCCACAGTGGGACCAGATGCGCAGCCTCTATGTCTGCGAGAGCGCAGTCGAGACCGCCGTCGAGCAGGCGGCCGGTCCGGGGCCGTTCCAGCGGGTCGTAGATCTGGGCACCGGTTCAGGCCGGATGCTGACCCTGTTCGGCAAAAAGGCGAAGATGTCGGTCGGCCTCGACCTGAGCCAGAACATGCTGAACATCGCCCGCGCCAACGTCTCCAGGGCCGGACTGGACAAGGTCGAGCTGCGCCATGGCGACATCTTCTCGACCCGGCTGCCGCAAGCCAGCGCCGATCTGGTGATCGTGCATCAGGTTCTGCACTACCTGACCGATCCCGCCGCCGCCGTGACCGAGGCCGCGCGTCTGGTCATGCCCGGCGGCAAGTTGCTGATCGTGGACTTTGCTCCGCACCAATTGGAGCAACTGCGCGAGGAACACCAGCACCGTCGGCTGGGCTTCGCCGACGAGGAAATTCGGGGCTGGCTCGAAAGCGCCGGCCTGACTGCGAGCGCGCCCATCGCCCTGCCGCCCGACACCGAAGGCCTGACCGTCCACATCTGGGCCGCCGAACGTCCCGCCGCCTCTGCTCGAAAGACTGCCTGATGGCTCCTTCCTCTCTCGCCGAAGCCCGCGCCCTGCTGCTGTCGCCGCTGGGTCCCGTCGCCCGCGCGGGCTCGAACCAGAACGCGGTCAACGTCTCCTTCGAGTTCTTCCCGCCCAAGTCCGATGAAGCCGAGGCCAATCTGTGGTCCGCCATTCGTCGGCTGGAGCCGCTGAACCCGGCCTTCGTCTCGGTCACCTATGGCGCGGGCGGTTCGACGCGCGAGCGGACGCACCGCACCGTGCAGCGGATCATCAGCGAGACCACCCTGCGCCCCGCCGCCCACCTGACCTGCGTCGAGGCCAGCCGGGCCGAGGTCGATGAAGTCATCGAGGGCTACAAGGCCATTGGAGTCGATCACATCGTCGCCCTGCGCGGCGACCCCCCGGGTGGAGACGGAATCGGCGGCGCCTATGTCCCCCGCGCCGACGGCTACGCCAACGCCACCGAGCTGTCCCAGGCCATCAACAGCGTCGGCGGCTTTGACATCACCGTCGGCGTCTATCCCGAACGCCACCCGGAAAGCCCCTCGATCGACCACGACATCGATGTGCTGAAGGCCAAGGTCGACGCCGGCGCTACGCGCGCAGTCAGCCAGTTCTTCTTCGACATCGAGGCCTTCCTGCGCTTCCGCGACCGGGTGCGGGCGGCGGGCGTGACCATTCCCCTGATCCCCGGCATCATGCCCGTGTCCAACTTCAAGGGCCTGAGCCGGATGAGCGCCGCCTGCGGCGCCTCCATCCCCGACTGGCTGGCGGCCCACTTCGACGGGTTGGACGAGGATCCCGAGACCCGCAAGCTGCTGGCCGCTTCCATCGCCGCCGAGACCTGCGCGCGACTGCAGGAAGAGGGCTTCTCGGACTTCCACTTCTACACCCTGAACCGCGCCGAGCTGGTCTATGCGATCTGCCGGGTGCTGGGCGTACGTGAAACCAAGGCTGTTGCGTAAATGACTTCTCCGCTTTCCCGTCCTGAACGGATCGCCGCCCTGCACGCGGCGGCCAAGGAACGCATTCTGGTCCTCGACGGCTCCTGGGGCGTGATGATCCAGCGGCGCGGCCTGGAGGAGGTCGATTTCCGCGGCGATCGCTTCGTCGCGTCGAACGGCTATGACGAAAGGGACCAGATGAAGGGGAACAACGACATCCTCTGCATCACCCGGCCCGACGTGATCGCCGACCTGCACGACCAGTATTTCGGTGCAGGCGCGGACATCAGCGAGACCAATACCTTCTCGGCCACCGTCATTGCCCAGGACGACTATAAACTGGACGCCCAGGCCGTCTGGGACATCAATCTGGAAGGCGCCAGACTGGCCCGCGCGTCCGCCGACCGCTGGACCGCTAGGGAGCCGCACAAGCCGCGCTTCGCCGCGGGCTCCATCGGCCCGCTGAACAAGATGCTGTCCATGTCGTCGGACGTGAACGACCCCGGCGCGCGCCTGGTGACCTTCGACGAGGTCTATGAGGCCTATCGCCATCAGGTGAAGGCCCTGAACGAGGGCGGCGTCGACCTCTATCTGATCGAAACCATCACCGACACGCTGAACTGCAAGGCCTGCATCAAGGCCATCAAGGACCTCGAGGACGAGGGACTTGAGCCTCTGCCCATCTGGATCAGCGGCACCATCACCGACCGTTCTGGCCGGACGCTGTCGGGCCAGACCGCCGAGGCCTTCTGGAACTCCGTGCGCCACGCCAAGCCGTTTGCGGTCGGCTTCAACTGCGCCCTGGGCGCCGACCTGATGCGGCCCTTCATCGCCGAACTGAGCCGGGTGGCTGACACCCTGGTCGCCGCCTATCCCAACGCAGGCCTGCCCAACGCCATGGGCCAGTACGACGAACAGCCCCACGAAACCGCCCACTTCATCGAGGAATGGGCCGCCTCCGGTCTGGTCAACATCGTCGGCGGCTGCTGCGGCACCACGCCCGACCACATCAAGCACGTCGCCGAAGAGGTCGCGCCGCTGAAGCCGCGTGAGATCCCCGAACGCCCCGTGGCCATGCGCCTTTCGGGGCTGGAACCCTTCGAACTGGTGGCGTGAGGACGAGACGATGACCGACAAGATGGCCGAGTTGTTCAAGGACCCGGAACACGTCAGGACCTACGCCGAGCGCCCCAAGAAGATCGTCCCCGGCTTCGACGGCCTGCATCGCATCATGGCGCAACTGATCGGCGAAGCGTCGCCCGAGACCACGCTGGTGGTTGGCGGCGGCGGCGGTCTGGAGCTGAAGACCCTGATCGACGCCCTGCCCGATGGCCGGTTCTGCGCCGTCGATCCCTCGGCTGAAATGATCGCTCAGGGCAAGGCCTACCTGGGAGATCCCGCGTCGGTCGATTGGGTCGAAGGCTATGTGTTCGACGCTCCGGACATCCGTTTCGACGCCGCGACCTGCATGCTGACCCTGCATTTCGTGCCCGACGACCGTGCGAAACTGGAGACGCTCAGGGCCATCCACAGCCGTCTGAAACCCGGCGCGCCCTTCGTCATGGCGCATATCAGCGTCGACAAGAACGATCCCGCGTCCGACCGCGATTTTGACCGCTACATCCGCTTCTCCAGCGACAGTGGTCTGGATCCGGAAATTCTGGCCAAGGCGCATGAGCGCGTGCGCACGCAGCTCAACTGCGTCGGCCCTGCACGCGATGAGGCATTGTTGCGTGAGGCAGGGTTCCGCGAGATCGAGCAGGTCTTCCAAGGCCTGTCGTGGCGCGGATGGGTGGCCTACGCCTGATGCGCCCGATCTTCATCAACGTCGGCGAGCGGACCAATGTCACCGGCTCGGCCAAGTTCCGTAAACTGG
Organism: Brevundimonas sp. UBA4553; assembly: GCF_002387245.1. Taxonomy (GTDB): domain Bacteria; phylum Pseudomonadota; class Alphaproteobacteria; order Caulobacterales; family Caulobacteraceae; genus Brevundimonas. Next base: position 100,800 of record NZ_DGLD01000014.1, on the reverse strand, counting down.
TGGTGGACGGCGACTACACCGCCGCCCTCGACGTCGCGCGTCAGCAGGTCGAGGCGGGCGCCCAGGTCATCGACATCAACATGGACGAAGGGCTGCTCGACGGCGCCGTCGCCATGCGCACCTTCCTCAACCTGATCGCCGCCGAGCCCGACATCGCCCGCGTGCCGGTCATGATCGACAGCTCCAAGTGGGAAGTCATCGAGGCGGGTCTGAAGTGCGTTCAGGGCAAGCCGATCGTCAACTCGATCTCGATGAAGGAGGGTGAAGCCGCCTTCCGCGAGCACGCGATCAAATGCCTGCGCTACGGCGCCGCCGTCGTGGTCATGGCCTTCGACGAGGTGGGCCAAGCCGACACCGCCGCGCGCAAGATCGAGATCTGCACCCGCGCCTACAACATCCTGGTCAACGAGGTCGGCTTCCCGCCCGAGGACATCATCTTCGACCCCAACATCTTCGCCGTGGCGACGGGGATCGAGGAGCACGATAACTACGCCGTCGACTTCATCGAAGCGGTCAAGGTCATCAAGGCCACCCTGCCCTACGCCCGCATCTCGGGCGGGGTGTCGAACGTCTCGTTCAGCTTCCGCGGCAACGAGCCGGTGCGCCGGGCCATCCACAGCGTCTTCCTGTACCACGCCATCAACGCCGGCATGGACATGGGCATCGTCAACGCCGGCGACCTGCCGGTCTATGACGACATCGACCCGGTGCTGCGCGAGGCCGTCGAGGACGTGATCCTGAATCGGCCGCAGCGGACCAACGTCTCCAACACCGAGCGGCTGGTCGACATGGCGCCCAACTACAAGGGCGAGAAAGGCGCGGCGCGCGTCGTCGATCTGAAATGGCGCGAGCAGCCCGTCGCCGCCCGCATCGCCCACGCCCTGGTCCACGGCATCACCGAGTTCATCGAGGCCGACACCGAAGAGGCTCGCCTGTCGGTCGAACGGCCGCTGCACGTCATCGAAGGTCCGCTGATGGACGGGATGAACGTGGTCGGCGACCTGTTCGGCTCGGGCAAGATGTTCCTGCCGCAGGTGGTCAAGTCCGCCCGCGTGATGAAGCAGGCCGTCGCCTGGCTGGAACCCTTCATGGAGGCCGAGAAGGCCGGCAAGCCGCGCGAGCAGGCGGGCCGCATCCTGATGGCGACGGTCAAGGGCGACGTCCACGACATCGGCAAGAACATCGTCGGCGTCGTGCTTCAGTGTAACAACTACGAAGTCATCGACCTGGGCGTCATGGTCCCAGCCGACCGCATCCTGGACGCCGCCGTCGAGCACAAGGTCGACATCGTCGGCCTGTCCGGCCTGATCACCCCGTCGCTGGACGAGATGGTCTTTGTCGCCCGCGAGATGGAGCGGCGCGGCTTCGACATTCCGTTGCTGATCGGGGGCGCCACGACCAGCCGCACCCACACGGCGGTCAAGATCGAACCGGGCTATCGCAAGGGCTCCACAACCTATGTCATCGACGCCAGCCGTGCCGTCGGCGTGGTGTCGGGCCTGCTGTCGCCGACCGAAAAGGCCAGGAACGAGCAGGCCACCCGCGACGAGTATGTTCGTATCCGCGAGCAGTATGCACGCGGCCAGGAAGTGAAGGCCCGCGCCACCCTCCAGCAGGCGCGCGAGAACCGCTTCAACGCCGATCCGGCCGCCACCATGGCGGGCAGACCGTCCTTCCTCGGCGTGCGTTCATTCGACGCCTGGGACCTGCAGGATCTGGCCGACCACATCGACTGGACGCCCTTCTTCGCCAGTTGGGAGCTGATCGGGCGCTACCCGCTGATCCTCGAAGACGAGATCGTCGGCGAGGCGGCCAGGGACCTGTTCAAGGACGCCCAGGCCATGCTGAAACGGATCATCGACGAGAAGTGGTTCACGGCGAAAGGCGTCGTCGGCTTCTGGCCCGCCCAGGCCGTGGGTGACGACATCGCGGTCTATGCCGACGAGACCCGGGCCGAGGAAATCGCCCGCTTCCACACTCTGCGCCAGCAGATCAAGAAATCGAACGGCAAGCCCAACCTGGCCATGTCCGACTTCATCGCCCCCCTCAACAAGAATGGGGAAGGCCAAGACTACATCGGCGCCTTCGCCGTCACGGCTGGTCATGGCGAACTGGAAATCGCCAAGAAGTTCAAGGATGCCGGCGACGACTATTCCTCGATAATGGCCACGGCCCTGGCCGACCGCCTGGCCGAAGCCTTCGCCGAAGCCCTGCACAAGAAGGTGCGGACCGAGCTGTGGGGCTACGCCGCCGACGAAGCCACCTCGGTGCAGGACCTGATCGAAGAGAAGTATCAGGGCATCCGTCCCGCCCCCGGCTATCCGGCCCAGCCCGACCACACTGAAAAGGCGACGCTATTCCGCCTGCTGGACGCCGGGAACAACGCCGGCATGGCCCTGACCGAGAGCTACGCCATGACGCCTCCAGCCTCGGTGAGCGGCCTCTATTTCGGCCATCCGGGCAGCCACTACTTCGGCGTCGGCAAGATCGATCGGGATCAGATCGAGGACTACGCGGTTCGCAAGGGCTGGGACGTGGAGACCGCCGAACGCTGGCTGGCTCCGATCCTCAACTACGACCCCGGCGCCGTGGCGCGCGATACGGCGGCCTGAGTCATAAGGGAGCGTGTAAGACACCCGGCGTCGAGGCGCCCTCGACGCCATCTTGTCTGGCTCAAAAGGACATAGCGTGGCATTAAGGGAACAGCTTCAATGCGTTAGTTCCCATGGAGAGCAATGTGCGCATTATCATCGCGCGATCCGTCATGATCGCCGCCATTTCATCCCTTGCCGGCCCCGGATTTGCGCAAAGCTCTACCGTTGCACGATCTCCACTGCTGGAACAGGTCGCTCGCTGTCGCCAGATCACGTCCGACGCTGAGCGCCTCAGCTGCTTTGACCGGGCCGCAGGTGATCTGGATACGGCCGAGCGCCAGGGTGAGGTTGTCGTTGTCGAACGCGGTCAGATCCAGGAAGCCCGCCGGCAGTTATTCGGATTTGAACTCCCGTCGCTCCCGCCAATGTTCACGCGCGGGGCGGAAGAGGAGAAGCTGGACGCTGTTGAAACCGCTCTCGTCAGCGCCAGTCAGAGCGCGGACGGCAAGTGGATTTTCCGGCTGGCTGACAACTCGGAGTGGCGTCAGATCGATTCTGGCCCCGTTCGGTTCCAGAACCGGGAAGGCACGGAAATTCGGGTGCGCCGCGCGGCCCTGGGCAGCTATCAGCTCACCGCAGGACGCAGCCGGGCGGTTCGCGTAAAGAGACAATAGAGATGATCGATCCTGTCGCCCTGAATGATCGCATCTGGATATCCGGCCAGATCGCGGCTGAAGACCTGGCTGACGCGGCAGCGCGCCTCGGCGTCCGCAAGGTAGTGAACAATCGCCCCGATCACGAAGATCTGGGCCAGCCGACCAGCGCCGAAATCGGCGCCGCCGCAGAGTCGGCCGGACTGGCCTTCCTCGACGCGCCGGTGCGCGGCCTGCCAGATCCGGCAACCGTCGACCGGGTCGGGCAGTTTCTGGAAGATGGCGAACCGACGCTGTTGTTCTGCCGTTCAGGCATGCGCTCTGCCGTGACCTGGGCCATGGCCGAGCGGGCTCGCGGCGTTCCCGCCGACGATCTGCGTGAGCAAGCCCTGGCCGCCGGCTACGATCTTAGTCGCGTGCCGCTCTGATCAGCGCACGATCATGGCGCGGGCGGCGTAGGGCGCGACGGGCTCGGGCGTGCAGGACGCCACCACCCATTGCGCCGCCAAGAGACAGGCGATGGTGAAGGTCACGGCTGCAAGCCGATTTGGCGCAGAAAAAACAGCAGTTCGGATCACGGCGAAGGCTCCCGAATAGGTTACAGGCGTTGAACGCAAGGTTGGCGCCACGCCGACCGCGGCTCTTGCAGGACGAACGCCCGTGATCCCCTATGTCCGACAGTTCGATTTCGCCTATGGCCGCCGCGATCAGGTCTCGCCGCTGATTCAGCGTGTCATCGCGGACAATCCCGGCCCCTTCACCTTCACCGGGACCGGCACCTACATTGTCGGACGCGACATGCCGGGCGCAGGCGTGGCGGTCATCGACCCAGGTCCCGATGACGAGCGCCACCTGCATGCTCTGGTGCGGGCGCTGAACGGTCGACGTGTGAGCCATATCCTGGTGACCCACACCCACCGCGACCACGCCCCTCTCTCGCGCGGGCTGGCCCAGGCCGTCGGGGGGGCGCCCATCCTCGCGGCGAAACCGCCGCAGAAGACTGTTCACGCCTCGGCCGCGCTCGACGAAGACGACGACGCGGACTTCGCGCCGGACATTATCCTCAGCGATGGAGACATGGTCGAGGGTGACGACTGGACGCTGGAGGCCATGGCGACCCCCGGGCACGCGTCAAACCACATGGCCTTTGTCCTGCGCGAAGAGAACGCCCTGTTCAGCGGGGACCATGTCATGGGTTGGTCCACCAGCGTCGTCGCGCCGCCTGACGGCGACATGGCCGCCTACATGGACAGCCTCGACCGTGTGCTGGCTCGCGGTTTCTCGACCATCTGGCCAACGCACGGTCCAGCCATCACCCAGGTCGCACCGTTCCTTAAAGCCTATCGCCACCATCGGCTTGAACGCGAAGCCCAGGTGCTGGCGCGGCTGGCGGCGGGCGACGAGACCATCGCCCAGATGGTCCCGGCGCTCTACGCGGCTGTCGATCAACGGCTATGGCCGGCGGCCAGTCTGTCAGTCCTGGCGCATCTGGTCGCCCTGGTGGACCGAGGCGTCGTCGCCGCGTCGCCGCAGCCGGTCCTTGAGGCGCGTTACCGGATCCTTTGACCCTGCGCCGCAACTGGCTCGCACCGCCGCCCATTCGGACGGCGAAAGAGCAGACGCTCCCGGCTTGGCCGCATCCCTGGCCCGCTGGGCGCGTCGTCCGGAATCCGGGTGGGTAGAGACGAACTCGGCGGCCGTCGTCAAACGCTTGTCCTCGCCCTCGGCGTGCATCCGTTCAAAAAAGGGCGCCATGCCCTGCGACGACAGTCCGGCGGCCACCAGAAGGGCCTGCCCGCGCTGATCCGCCTCCAGCTCGGCGTCACGACCGTAGCGCAGATCGGTCGCCTGTCCCGCCAGCAGCACCGCCTGCTGGCCGGCCCCCGTCCCGCCGCCCACCACGGCGTCCAGCAACAGGCCGACGCCCAGACTGCGCCAGACCGCCTGCATGACGTGGCGTTTCTCGATATGGGCGACCTCGTGCGCCACGACGGCGGCCAGTTCATCTGGCGTCTCGGCCTCGCGGATCAGGTCGTCGGTGACCAGTATGGATCCCCCTGGCAGGGCGAAGGCGTTGACGAAGGGGGCTTCAACCGCCCGCACGCGGACGTCGAAAGGCGTGTCGGATTGGACCGCCAGTCGCGTGCCCAATTCGTCCAGAACGCCCTGCCCCGCCTCGCCCTCGCAGCGGCGGAACATCGCCCCCATCTGAGCGTCGAAGCTGCGCCCCATGTCCTTTTCCATCTGGATCGGCGTGGCCCGCGCCAGAGGTCCGGCGAATACCGGCACGCCCCAGAAGACAAAGGCCGTGACCGACAGACCCGCCGCGGCCAAGCCGATGACCAGCCGGGTCTCCCTCGCTCGGCCCCGCTTCTCCACCGCGACCGATCCGCCCAGAGCGATCCAATCGGCTTCGGCCAGCACCAGGCGGGCGTCAGGCTCGAGCGGATGCGACAGACGGGCCTGATCGCCCTCGCGTGTTACGTTCAGACCGTCGCGCGGCCAGAAACGGGGCTCGCCGTCGTCGGCGGCGAAGCGCAGACCGTCGTCGCCCCACTCGACCTCGACGGTCGCGGGTCTGGCGCTCAATCCGTCGTGAAACCGTCCCTGCATGTTCAGATGGCTGAGAAGCCGAAGGCGTCGGCAAGACCCTCGCCCGAGCCGGGGCCTCGGCCTGCCTGGCGCGCCAAGTCCAGATGCGCCAGCCCCGCCGAACTCAACCGCGACACCATGAAGTGGGCGGTCCGGGCTTGAACCCATGGCGTCAGGAAGCCCAGTGACAGCATCAGGACCGCCATGTTCGAGACCGTCAGCCACCACAGCGGGATCGGCTGGACATCCAGATGGAAACCGGCCCCGTCCAGCGTCACCCCGGCGCTGATCGAGCGCAGCATGGCGGCGTGATAGGGCGACCAGATCAACAGGAACAACGGGGCCAGCAGCAGCATCATGCCGTAAAGCCCCAGGGTGAAGGCCAGCCCGGGCGCCTGCCCCGCAGGCGCGTCCAGCATTCCTAGAGCGGCGAACAGGCCGACCATGCCGAAGACGAAGACGAAATAGCCGACAGCCGTGCCGATCCAGCCCAGGGCGTACCAGCCGTAGACGCTGACCTTCTCCGCACGCCCCATGCGAAAGCGGATGCGGCGATCGCCAAAGCGAAGCTCGTCCCACAGCTTCTCGGCCAGCCCGCGATGCGCCACTGGCCAGAACCAGCCCATCGTCAGGCCGCTGAGGAAGATCGCGCCCAGATACTTGAAGCCGTAGCTCCGCGCCGACCCGCCCAGCCGAAAGCGCACGCCGCGCCAGGTGGTGCGGCTGGCCATGTAGCGGAAGGCGGTGAAGAGCCCGAAGCCCCACAGCCAGAACAGGCCGAGATAGAGGATCGGATACAGGATCACGATCGCCGCGGGTCCGCCGAACTGGATAGCGAACACCGCCAGCAGCATGGGCAGACCCAGGGCCACCAGAGCCAGCAGGAAGCCGATGAACAGCTCCTTGCCGCGGCCGGTGTATTCAAAGGCGTCGCCGTTCAGTCGCACGCCCTGCCAGACCCGACGCCGCACCTCGGTCTTTCCCCAGAACCGGTAGAGGGTCAGGGTGACGATGTTCAGCAGGCCGTAGCGCAGACTGAGGCCCAGAAATTGTTTCGGCTGCAGCGTCGATTGGAAGCGCAGGACCTCGCCCGCCTCCTCGTTCACAGGATAGACCCCGTGCAGCGGCCCCAGACCGTCGTTGATCGGTCCGCCATTCAGCGTTGCGTCTGTCATCTGACCCCCCGGTTTTCCTGACCTTACTGGAGCGTAGCTGAACCAGGCAATGTCAACCTTGCGGCGCCAGCCCCTGAACCACCGCCTGCGCCAGGCGGCAGGCCTCGTCGCCCACACTCACGCCCTCGCGCTGGGCCACGCGCACGTCGGTGCGCCCCGGACGGATGCGAATGGCGGCGTCGTAGGTCAGGCCGAACCAGAACCCTTCCTGAGCGCCGTCGGCCCGGAAGGGGGCGGCGCCACGCACGGTGAAGCCCGCCGCCGACAGCGCCGCCGCCGCCGTTTCCGGCGCCACCTGACGCGGAACCGAAACAAGATCGGGGCAGGCGACGGAGGCTCCGCCGCCTCCTGCGCCCGCCCCGCCCCGCATGGCCAGGACCGCACGCGAGAAGGCCGGAGCCTCGGTGGGGTCGGTCGTCACGTCGTTATCCGCCGGGACCGCAAAACGCTGCTGCTGGACCAGGAACAGAGCCACGGTCGCCCCGGCTACGGCCAGCGATACGGCCGCGTAAAGCCCCCGTCGCCGGACGTCCTTCAAGGCGATAATCACGGCGACCAGCGCCGCCGCCAGGCCGGCGAAGGCCAGGATGCGGCCTATCTTCAGCGTCAGGACTTCCAGCCCGAACCCGGCGCTCCACAGGCCAAAGCGGGTCCCGAAGACGGCGGCCAGCACCACTAGCGGCGCCACAAAGGCCGCCAGCGTCAGCCCCCGCAGACGAACGTCCGCCGTTCGCGCCTGGGTCCGGGTCGGGTCTGCCATACGGCTCCTCCTGAAAGATCAGCCTGCGGTCGGCAGACGGTAATCCTTCATCTGCTCGCGCAGCAGCTTCTTGTCGATCTTGCCCGTCGCGCCCAGCGGAATGTCCGCCAGGAAGACCACGTCGTCGGGCATCCACCACTTGGCGATCTTGCCAACCAGGAAGTCGAGGTGCTCCTGCTTGTCCTCGGTCTCGCCCTCTTTCAGCTTGATCAGCAGGACCGGCCGCTCATCCCATTTCGGGTGCGCCGAGCCGATAACGGCGGCCAGCGCGACCTTGGGGTGGCCGACGGCCAGGTTCTCGATCTCGATGGAGCTGATCCACTCGCCGCCAGACTTGATGACGTCCTTGGCCCGATCAGTGATCTGCATGAAGCCGTGGTCGTCGATGGTCGAGACGTCGCCCGTGTCGAAGAAGCCCTCGTTGTCCAGGATCTCGCCGCCTTCGTCGCGGAAATAGGCGCGGGCGATGGTCGGGCCCTTGATCATCAGGCGGCCGTAGGTCGAGCCGTCGTGCGGCATCTCCTGACCGGCGTAGTTCTTCAGCTTCAGCTCGACGCCCAGAGGCGGCGTGCCTTGCTTGACCCGCCACTTCAGTTGCTCCTCGAACGGCAGGGCGGCCAGTTCGGGCGTCATGTTGGACAGAGTGCCGATGGGCGAGGTCTCGGTCATGCCCCAGCCCTGCAGCACCTCGACGCCGAACTCGTCATGGAAGGCGCGGATCATGCTCTCGGGCACCGCCGCGCCGCCGATCAGCACACGGGTCACGGTCGACAGCTTCAGCTTGTTCTCGCGCAGGTGGTTCAGCAGACCCTGCCAGACCGTGGGGACGGCGGCCGAGAAGGTGACCCCTTCGGTCTCCAGCAGTTCATAGATGGCCGGGCCATCCATGCGCGCACCGGGCATGACCAGCTTGGATCCCGCCGCCGGTCCGCCGAACGCGATGCCCCAGGCGTTGGCGTGGAACATCGGAACGACCGGCAGGATGACTTCCTTCGGCGTGGCCCCGAGAACCGTCGACTGCAGGCCCAGCAGGGTATGGATGAAGTTCGAACGGTGCGAATACAGGACGCCCTTGGGGTTTCCCGTCGTGCCCGAGGTGTAGCAGAGGCCGCAGGCGGTCTGCTCGTCGAAGCCGCCCCACTCGATGTCCTCGGACGACTGCTCCAGCACGCTTTCATAGCACTCGACGACCGGCAGCTTCGTCTGCGGCATATGGTCGGCGTCGGTCATGATCACCACGCGTTCGACCGACGGACAGTGCTGCAGAATGGCGTCGAGCAGCGGCACGAAGGTCAGGTCGACGAAGATGATGCGGTCGCCCGCATGATTGATGATGTAGACCAGTTGCTCCGGGAACAGGCGCGGGTTCAGGGTGTGGCACACGGCGCCGATGCCCATGATGCCGTACCAGGTCTCGATGTGGTCGGAGGTATTCCAAGCCAAGGTGGCGATGCGATCGCCAGGCTGCACGCCCCAGGCCTTCAGCGCGTTCGACACCCGCTTGGCCCGCCCGTGGATGGCGCCATAGGTCGTGCGCTCGATCGGCCCCTCGACCGATCGCGTCACGACCTCGCGGTTCGGGTGCCAGTTCCTGGCGTGATCGAGAATCTTGTCGACCGTCAGCGGCCAGTCCTGCATCAAACCCAGCATCGCATTCCCTCGTGTTGCGCCCTCTAGAACGTGGCGCTTTTCAGCGACGCTATCTAGGTGAACGGCGATAAGCAACGTGCCGTTAGGGAAACAAGGTCGCAGGACCTCGGCGCGTTCCGACGTCCCTGCGCCATGACACCCCGGTGATGCCGGCGACATGGTCAATCGCGCACGAGCGGCCTAGAAGGCGCTGCCGCCGCACGGAGACCGCCCATGACCATTCTGATCGCCATCACCGGGGGCTCCGGCTCCGGCAAGAGCACCCTGGCCGAGGCCCTGGTCACGTCTCTGCCGCCCGGGGTGGCGGTGCTCATGCGCGAAGACTCCTACTATCTGGACGCCGCAAGCGTGCCCGGGTTCGACGCGGACACCCACGACTTCGACGACGTAGCCGCGCGCGATCATGGCCTGCTGATTGAACACCTGACCGAACTGAAGGCGGGCCGACCTGTCGTCGCGCCACTATATTCCTTCATTCATCACGGTCGCGATCCGGGCGGAGAGCCGATCCCTGCGGCCGAAGTGGTGATCCTTGAGGGCACCCATGTGCTGTGCACCCCGGCCCTGACCGCCCTGTTCGACATCAAGGTCTTCGTCGACACCCCCGCCGACATCCGGTTCATCCGACGCCTGCTGCGCGATCAGACGGAGCGCGGCCGTACGGCGGAATCCGTGATCCACCAATACCTTCTGACGGTGCGGCCAGGACATGAGCGTCTGACCGAGCCCTCCCGCACCCACGCCGACTTCATCGTCGCCGACGCGACGGCGGCGGTTCGGCTGGAAGATCCGCAGGCGGTCATCCGTCTGGCCGCTCCGGTTCTGGCCCATCCACTCCTAGCCGCTTGGCATCATTAGTTGATTTCGGGTCGCAGAACCTCGTTACCCCTTGCAAAGACGGCAATTTGAAGGCACGGTCACCCTACGCTTTCGGGGTATCCACCGATGACCGCCTTGGTCCACGAGCTTGACGACCCTAGACGCGCCGCCATCGTGCGGCAGGCGCGGTCGCACTTCATCAACGAGGGATACGCCGGCACCCGAATGGAGCCGATCGCTCGGGAAGCCGGCGTCTCGACGGCCACGCTCTACGCCTTCTTCGACAGCAAGGCCGTGTTGTTCGAAGCCGTGATCAACGACGCGTCGGAAGACTTCGCCCGCCACATGGGCGCCGTCACCGTGGCGTCAGGAACGCCTCGCGAACGGTTGAACGCCTTCATCGGCGCCTATGCCGAGTTCATGAGCGATAGCTTCGTGCGTTCGGTCTTCCGCCTGGTTCTGGCCGAGCGGCCGCGCTTCGAGGCGATCGCCATGCACTTTTTCGAACGCGGCCGGAACGACTTCGGCGCCGTGCTGATGAGCATGCTCAGCGAAATGACCGCCGAGGGCCAGATGAAGGTCAGCAAGCCCTCATGGGCGGCGGGCCAGTTGATGGGGATGGTCGAGCACCCCGTCTTCTTCGTTCCCCTGGTCACCGGGGGGGACGTCGTGTCTGAACGAACGCCGCGCGCCATCGCGGAAGAGGCCGTTGAAACCTTCCTGGCGCGCTACGCCGCCTGATCAGGGCCAGAGGCGTGTCCGCGTCCAGGCCCCGCCCTGAAGATCAAAGCGAAGGCGATCGTGCAGCCGGAACGGCCGATCACGCCAGAATTCGATCTGCTGCGGCGTTACCCGCCAGCCGGTCCAGCGATCAGGCCGAGGCACGTCCCGATCCGCGAAGCCCGCCGTCTGCTCGGCCACCCGCGTTTCCAGAACGGCTCGGCTTTCCAGCGGGCGCGACTGATCCGACGCCCAGGCGCCGATGCGGCTTTCACGGGCCCGACTGGCGAAATAGGCGTCTGCTTCCGCCTCCGACACCGCTTCAACAACGCCGCGAATACGGACCTGTCGGCGCAGGCTCTTCCAGTGGAAGAGCAAGGCGGCTGAGGGATGCGCCCACAACTGCTCGCCCTTGGCGCTTTCCTGGTTGGAGAAGAAGGTGAAGCCCCGCGCGTCGACATCCTTCAGCAAGACCATGCGCGCATCCGGCAGGCCGTCCGCGTCGACTGTGGCCAGCGTCATGGCGTTGGCGTCGTTCGGCTCCGACGCCTTGGCCGCCTGAAGCCAGTCGACAAACAGGGCGAAGGGATCGTCGCGCTGGAAGATGCTCTCGTCGCCGTTGGCCGCCAGTTGGGCGGCGTAATCCTCAACGGAGGGGCTGGGCGGGATCACGGACTGGGTCATGGCGCGAATCTCTACACCCGCATTTCCTCTACGTCATCAGGTGTGGACTAACCCGCGACATCAAGCTTCACCGTGCAGATTTTCGGCCGTGTCATTTGCGCCAAACGCCCCAGGGTTAACCCGGTCTTGACCATATCCGGTCGAGGTTGGCGACCATGTGCGCGGACGCTCTCACCCTCCAAAACGCCCGGACCCTGCTGGGTCTGACCGGCGCCGTCGGCGGCGACAGCCTGAGGGCGGCGTTCCGAGCTGCGGTCAAGACGGCGCGGCCGGACCTGCCCGGCGGCGACGCCGAGACCTTCCGCCGCGTCATCGCCGCCTATCGTCTGCTGCAGGCGCAGACCCTGGCCCTGCCCGCCCCCACGAACGCAAGACCTTTCGTTCAGCCGCCCGCGCCCGCGCCGCTTCTGACCCTGACGCCGATGCAGGCGATCAGCGGCGGTTGCGTTCGCGTCGCGGTCGGCGCCCGCGTTCTTCTGGTCCACGCCCCGCCCGGCGTCCGCACGGGCGACAAGATCCGGTTGAAGCGCGGCGGCGCCGAGGGAGCCGACCTCTTCCTGCCCGTCCTGATCCGGCCCGCCGACGGCCTGTCGGTGCTCGGCGGCGATCTGTTCATGTCCTGGGCGGTGCCGCAGCGCATGATGGACGACGGCGGTCGCATCGAGATCATGACCCACGCCGGTCTGCGCTCGTCCTGGCTGGTGCCCGACATGGTCGAGCCGGTGCGTCTGCGCCTCAAGGGCCTGGGCCTGCCCGCACGCGGCAGCCGCCCCGCCGGCGACCTGTTCGTCAAGCTGGAGGCCTCGGCCGACCTGCCCTCGGCGGCCGAAGACCTGCTGCTTCGCTTCACGCGGGTCTGGACGCCAGAGCGCATCGCGGCCTAAGCCGTATTTCATGTCGCACAATACCTTCGGTCATCTGTTCCGCGTCACCACCTGGGGCGAAAGCCACGGCCCGGCGATCGGCTGCGTCGTCGACGGCTGCCCGCCGCTGATCCCGCTGACCGAGGCCGACATCCAGCCCCTGCTCGACCTGAGGAAGCCCGGCGGCAGCCGCTTCGTCACCCAGCGGCAGGAGGCCGATCAGGTCCGCATCCTGTCCGGCGTCTTCGACGACGGCAACGGCCCGGTCACCACCGGCACGCCGATCAGTCTGATGATCGAGAACACCGACCAGCGCTCCAAGGACTACGGCGAGATCGCCCGCGCCTTTCGCCCCGGCCACGCCGACTTCGCCTATCAGGCCAAGTATGGCGTCCGCGATCACCGCGGCGGCGGGCGCTCGTCCGCCCGCGAAACAGCCAGCCGCGTGGCGGCGGGCGCCGTGGCCCGCAAGGTCTTGGGTGAGACCATCCGCATCCGCGCCGGTGTGGTCCAACTGGGCCCGCACCGCATCGCCGACGAAGCCCTCGACTTCGATGCCGTCTATGACAACGCCTTGTTCGCCGCCTCCGCCGACGTTGTCCCCGCGTGGGAGGAATACCTCGACAGCGTGCGCAAGGCCGGCTCCTCCATCGGCGCCGTCGTAGCGCTGGAGGTCACGGGCGTTCCCGCTGGCTGGGGCGCGCCTCTCTACGCCAAGCTGGACGCCGAACTGGCCTCGGGCCTGATGTCTATCAACGCGGTCAAGGGCGTCGAAATCGGCGCGGGCTTCGGCGCCGCCGAACTGACGGGCGAGGACAACGCCGACGAAATGCGCCTGGGCGACGATGGTCTGCCGGTCTTCCTGTCGAACAAGGCGGGCGGCGTCCTGGGCGGCATTTCTACCGGCCAGCCGCTGACGGCCCGCGTGGCGTTCAAGCCCACCTCCTCTATCCTGACCCTGCGCCAGACCATCAACCGCGACGGTGCCGAGGTCGATCTGCGCACCAAGGGCCGTCACGACCCCTGCGTCGCCCTGCGCGGCGTGCCCGTGGTCGAGGCCATGGCCGCCATCGTCCTGGCCGACGCCATGCTGCGCCACCGGGCGCAGATGGGCTGACAGCAAACTGAAACCAAGACAGTTGCAAATAGGATTTGGCGATCCTATCTAGGTCTCAAGCATTTCTCGCACGGGAGACCGAACCATGATCGACGTCAGACCTTTCAACACCCTCGGCGGCGCCAACCACGGCTGGCTGAACGCCAAACACCACTTCTCGTTCGCCAACTACTATGATCCCAAGCGCATGGGCTGGGGCCGTCTGCGCGTCTGGAACGACGACGAGATCGGCGCTCGCTCGGGCTTTCCGCCCCACCCCCACGCCGACATGGAGATCATCACCTATGTCCGCACCGGCGCCATCACCCATGAGGACTCGATGGGCAACAAGGGCCGCACCGGCGCGGGCGACGTTCAGGTGATGAGCGCGGGCACGGGCGTGCGTCACTCCGAGTTCAACCTCGAGAACGAGACGACTACCCTGTTCCAGATCTGGATCGAGACCGACAAGCCGGGCGCCCAACCGTCGTGGGGCCAGCGCGAATTCCCCAAAAACGACCGCTCGGGCCGCTTCACCGTCGTCGCTTCGGGCGATCCGGCTGACGAGGCCCTGTCGATCAACGCCGACGCCAAGATTCTGGCGGCGACGCTGAAGGCGGGCGAGAGCCTGACCTATGACCTGACCGCCGGTCGCCGCGCCTATCTGGTGCCCGCCGTGGGCCGGGTGGACGTCAACGGAACCACGCTCAACGCCCGTGACGGCGCCGGCATCGTCGACGAGCCGACCATCACCATCACGGCCAGCGAAGACGCTGAACTGGTCATGGTCGACAGCCTGTAGAGGGCCACCTCTGTCATCCCGGAAGCGGCGCAGCCGTTGTCCGGGACCCAGGCGGCGGCTCATGTCGCCTCCTGCCCCTTTCGCTTCCACCGTCTAGGTCCCGGGTTCCGCTTTTTGCGGCCCCGGGATGACGGCCGGAGGGTGCGGGCCATCATCCCGCCGTCAGCCTCTGTTCACTTCTGACGCGTAGGATCAGCGCTTCGGGAGCTTCTCATGACCAAACCCTTCGCGCGGGCGACCGCCCTTCTGGCCGTCGTCGGCGGCACGCTGCTGCTGCAAGGCTGCGTCGTCGGCGCCGTGGTGGGCGCAGGGGCCGCCGTCGTCGGAGGCACGGCCAAGGCGACCGGCGCGGTGGTCGGCGCGGGCTTTGACGCCGTCACCACGTCCGACGAGGAAACCAAGGCCAAACGCGAACGCGAGCAACGCGACTACGAACGCGAACAGCGCCGCTGTGAACAACGCCAGCGCCAGGGCAAGGACTGCTAGCGTCTAATCCATGCCGAACGACCAGGCGTGGCCGAACTGCAGATAGAAGACAACGCCGTCTGAGCCATAGGCGACGTCCACTCCGGCATCGAGGCCGAACTGGCGCGCGATGCGGTATCGAAAGCCGACGCCGCCTGTATAGAGCGCGCCGGAATCCTTGTAGATTCTGGACGATCGGGCATCGGCGAAGCTCACTCCGGCGAAGGCCAGGAACGCCCAACGCTCGTCCTTACGCCACGTCACCTCGGCTTCGGAGGCGTAGGTGTTCATGCCCTGATAGCGCGCCGCCGGCGTGCCGCGCAGATTGACTGCAGGGGCATAATAGATGGGGAAATCGCCCCGGATGGCGTCGGCTTCAAACTTCACGCCGTAGTGCAGGCGCTGGGAGGCTTCGCCGAACACATAGGCTGATCCCGCATACTCCTCATAGTCGCGGTCGCTGCCGAAGGCGTCGCGATTGTATTTGGCTTCGGCCAGAGCGTTCACGCCCTTGGTCGGCGTCAGGGGGTTGTCGCGAGAGTCGAAGTGCAGCCCCAATCCCAGAGCGCCCGTCTGCATGTCCTGACCGAACTCTCCGGCGAACGCGTCAGGCAAGCCCTGCACGTCCAGGGTCGAACGCAATTTTCGAAAATCGAACAGCGGCCCGAACGAGATACGGTCGTCGCTGAAACGCCACTGGGCTGAGCCCACGACCCCATAATCATATCGGCTGGTGTACTCGATCCCCTCAGGCGCGAAGCCGGGATAGCTATCAAGCGTCACCTTGCCTCGGCCAATCGCGAACCTGTAACTCAGGCGTCCGTCCATGGCGTAGCCGGATTGGAGGTAGCCGACGCCGCTGGAACCGTTTCCTGTCTTGAAAGCGGCCAGGACACGGCGAGTGATCTGTCGCGGATGGTCGGGAGATGAGGACAGGAAGGCCGCCGCCACACCGCCGCCGCCGCCGACAGCGGGCTCGGTGATGATGATCGGAACCGGGATGAATCCGCCATTGGCCAGAATGGTCGAAAAATCCAGATAGCCGTCCTGGGCGTCAAAGAAGCGGTCGCGAAATCTGGGCTTGTGCGGCTGAGATGCGTCGTCCTGGACGGCGGGTTGTACCAGCGCGTCCGACGCCGTCTCCTCCCCAGTGTTCGCCTGGGGAGCCTCTTGCGCACGAATGGAGCCGACGCCGGCCATAGTCGACAGTAGAAGCGCGACCACCGCCGACCAGGCCCATCGCTGGATGCCCAGCGTAGCCTGCCTGCTGTCTGTCTGGCGAGCGTTCTTCACCTGTTCATTGAACGCGAACAGACTGGATGCAGCTATCGGGAGAAACCCGCAGGCCGGCTCGGGGCGCGCTTGAGTTCGACCGTCCCTGCTACGCCTCGCCTATCGCACCCCGATATACTTGTGCGTCTGGACGCTGAGACGCCACTGGGGATGGGTCAGGCAGTATTCGATGGCCGCGGCGGTGTTGGCGACCTGGTCTGGGCCGTCCATGGGCTGCAGCCAGAAACGCTCGAAATCCAGGCTCTCGAACCGGTCAGGCATGGCCAGCGGCTGAGGGAACACCAGCTTCAGTTCCTGGCCCGAGGCCTGGACCACCGGCGCGTCGGCCTTGGGGCTGATGCAGATCCAGTCGACGCCCTCCGGCGCGACGAGCGTGCCGTTGCTCTCGATGGCGACTTCGAACCCGCGCGCGTGCAGCGCCTCGATCAGAGGCGCGTCCAGCTGCATCAGGGGCTCGCCGCCGGTGCAGACGACCAGTTTCGGATCGCCCTCGCGGCCCCGCCACATGCCCGCGACATGGTCGGCCATCAGGTCGGCGGTCTTGAACTTGCCTCCGCCGTCGCCGTTCACGCCGACGAAATCCGTGTCGCAAAAGGAGCAGACGGCGGTGGCGCGGTCCCGCTCCAGCCCGCTCCACAGGTTGCAGCCGGCGAAGCGCAGGAACACGGCGGGCCGCCCAGCCTGACCGCCTTCCCCTTGCACTGTCAGAAAGACTTCCTTGGCCGAATAGGTCACGCGCGCGCCGCCCATTCGGCGTAACCGGCGGCCCGCAGGTCGCACGCCGGGCACGTTCCGCAGCCGTAGCCCCAGTCATGGCGGTGCGTCCGGTCGCCCAGATAGCAGGTGTGGCTGGCCTCCACGATCATCTCGACCAGCGCCGCCCCGCCGATGCGCTCGGCCAGAGCCCAGGTGTCGGCCTTGGTGAGGAACATCAGCGGCGTCTCGATCGGCGACGGCTTGGCCAAGCCCAGGGTCAGGGCCTGAGCCATGGCCTGGATCGTGTCGTTGCGGCAATCCGGATAGCCGGAGAAGTCGGTCTCACACATGCCGCCGACCAGAACCTCGAGCCCTCGCCGGTCGGCCAGCGCCGCCGCCGCGACCAGAAAGATCAGGTTGCGTCCCGGCACGAAGGTGTTGGGCAAGCCCCGCGCGTCGGCCTCGATGGCTCGGTCCGTGGTCATGGCCGTCTCGCCGATAGCCCCGAAACCCGTCAGATCGACGACGTGGTCCGACCCCAGCCGCCCGGCCCATTGCGGCAGGACATTCACCATCTCTTCGCGCACCGTCTGGCGCGCCTGCATCTCGACCGCATGACGCTGGCCATAGTCGAAGCCGATGGTCTCGACGCGGTCATACCGTTCCAGCGCCCACGCCAGGCAGGTGGCGCTGTCCTGCCCGCCCGAAAACAGGACAAGGGCCGACTTTTCAGAAGCTTGCGACGGAACGCTCATGACAAACCTGCGGTCGGCCGGCGGCCGCGCGCATCCAGTGAGAAACAGGGAAAGATCGGATCAGAGCGCTCTATACGCCAGTCGGCGCCGTGTCGCAAAACAAGAGCGCTCAACCCCTTTTCGTCAGATTGAGCATTTTTGATTCGCCTTAACCCTTATGCAAAGGATTCCCGGCCAGTGTAAAACTCCACTGTGGAGTGCCGGCCGTATGCCGACGATCGAAGTGCTGACCGAGCGTGTAGAGCCTGTCTCCGCCACCGCCATGGCGGGCGAGGTCTTTGCGCGTTTCCAGCGCGAGCCCGACACCCTGGTGATCCCGGTCGTTGATGGTGACCGCCCCCTGGGCCTGATCGAACGCGCCGACTTCCTGATGAAGCTGGCCGGCCCCCTGGGCCAGAGCCTCTACGGCGCGCGCGAAGTCACCCACATCATGGCCGACGAGCCGGCGGTGGTCGAAGCCGGCGTTCGCATCGACTCCTTTTCCGACATCATCCTGAAGAGCGGGCCTGGCGCGCTGATGCGCGGCTTCATCGTCACCCGCAACGGCGCCTATCGCGGGGTCGGTACGGCCGTCTCCCTGCTGCGCGCCGTCAACGCCATCCAACGCGAACAGAACCTCGAGCTGACCGAACAGGTCCGCGTCCTGAGCAACGCCGAAATCCAGGCCGCGGCGACCGCCCGCGCCAAGAGCCAGTTCATGGGCCTGATGAGCCGCGAACTGCGAACGCCAATGAACGGCGTCCTGGCCGTCGCCGAACTGCTGCGCCGCCAACCGCTGAACGACGCGGCCATCGCCCATGTTCAGACCATCGTCGATTCTTCCGAAACCCTGCTGGACACCTTGCAGGACGCCCTCGATCTGGCACGGGCCGAAGCGGGCGAACTGGATCTGACGATGGCCCCGACGCCGCTGCGCGCCGTCATGGATCAGGTTCAGACCCAGTGGGCGCCGCGCGCCGCTCAGGACGGCGTCACCCTGCTCGTCGGCTACGAAGGCGACACCGAACTGGCGAGCGTCCTGGATGGCCCACGCCTGACCCAGGTTTTCAACAACCTGATCGGCCATGCCCTGAAGTTCGCGCGTAACGGCATGGTGGAGGCCAGCCTGAAGGCGCTGGTCATCGGCGATCAGGTACGTCTGGAAGCCCGCGTTCGCGACGACGGCCCTGGCCTGGACGACACGCGCATCGATCAGGTCTTCGACGCAGCCTCCGCTCCGGACGGCGCCGGCCTCAGCCTTTCGATCTGCCGCCACATCGTCGAACAGATGAACGGCCGCATCTGGGCCGAGAACAACGCCGGCCGCGGCGCCACCTTCGCGTTCGACCTGTCGGCGCCTCGCGCCATCATCCAGCAGGATGAGCCGTCGAACGTCTCCAGCCTGGACGAACTGGATCTGCAGGCCCGCCCGCACATCCTGATCGCCGACGACAACGCCACCAACCGCGTGGTGGCTCAGGCCCTGTGCGAAATGTTCGGTTGCACGTCGGAAACGGTTGAAGACGGTCAGGAAGCCCTGGAAGCAGTCCAGTCTCGCCCGTTCGACCTGATCCTGATGGATATCAAGATGCCGCGCATGGACGGGGTCCAGGCCACACAGGCCATTCGCGCCCTGCCCGGCGACAGCCGCAACATCCCGATCGTCGCCCTGACCGCCAACGCAGATCCCGACGACGCGAAACATTACCTGGCCGTCGGCATGGCGGCCGTGGTCGAAAAGCCGATCAAGCCCGAGCGCCTGCGCATGGCGATGAACGCGGCCCTCGCCACGCCGACCGCCGCCGCCACCAGCGAAGTCCAAGCCTCGCGAAGCCGCCCCGCGGCCTGAGTTCCGCCGCTCGTCCGCATAGGCAGGACCGCTTCGCGCGGTTGGGACGAACCTCAACTATGGACAAGCCCCCACGCCGCGCTCCACCAAGAGGGGGCTGCGGCCGCTGACGACCGCAGGCCGCCTGAACAAGGACGTGTCTATGACGGATCAGTTCCTCACCACCCTTCTGCCTCAACTTGCCTCTGGCGCCGCCCACACCCACGCTCTCGGGTTTCGATATGAAGGACTTGAGGGCGATCGCGTCCGCCTTCGCCTGCCCTATCGCGACGACCTGGTCGGCGATCCCGAGACGGGTGTTCTGGCTGGCGGCCTTGTCACGACCTTGCTGGACCACGTCGGCGGGCTGGCCGTCTGGGTTGGATTGAAGACTTATCAACCCATCGCCACCCTGGATCTGCGGGTGGACTATATGCGCGCCGCCAGTCCCGGGCATGACCTGATCGCCGAGGCGCGCTGCTATCGGCTGACGCGCAGCATCGGCTTCGTGCGCGCCTGGGCCTTCGAGGACGACCCGGCCGATCCCGTCGCCGCCGCCCAGTCCGCCTATGTCATCAGCGCCGAGGGAGACCACCGCGCCGGCGCCAATCTCCGCGCCAGGGCCAGCCAGACCGGAGACGCCGCATGACCGCTGCCCTGCTGGACCGTCTGCCCTACGCTCGCTTCCTCGGGCTTCAGACGCAGCTCAACGGCGACGATCTGACGGTCGTCATGCCGTTCGCCGAACACCTGATCGGCAACCCCATGCTGCCAGCCCTTCACGGGGGCTCCACCGCCGCCTTGCTGGAGATGACCGCGGTGGCCCAGGTATCGCTCAGCTACCCGCGCCTGCGACTCCCTCGGCCGATCAATGTGACTGTCGCCTACCTGCGGTCGGGCCGACCCAGCGACGTCTTCGCCCAGGCCCGCATCAGCAAGGCGGGGCGACGAGTCGCCTATGTCACAGCCGAAGCCTGGCAGCAGGGCCGCGACCAACCCATCGCCGCCCTGACCGCCCATTTCCTGCTCGACGCCGGAGAGGACACAACCTGACAAGGACGAAAATCTACCAGGGGTTGAATATAACTTCTGGTAAACAAAACGCTATCAAACACCCTTAATACGCGTTAAGAAACGGCGGTGTTTTTCTTTATTGAGGGGTAAAGTCATGGACCGCACTGAAGTGATTGCTGGCGTTGCCGGCGAACTCTACGCCACCGAAAAAGCGGTGGATGACGCCATCACCCACGCCACCACCCTGGTTCAATCGATGATCGGCGCCCGCGCCGCCTTGTCGATCTCGCCGGTGTCCGGCGCCGCGTCTCAAGCCAAGGCTATCGAGGCCATCATGGCTTTGAGCACCGCCCGTGACGCCGTCGTGGCCTGCCACGCCGAGCTGCAAAAAGACCACCGTCGCCTCGGCTACGGCGTCTACGCCGCCGGCCCGGTCAACAAGCCTGACGAGTGGGACGACCGCCCCATGACCCGCCAGGACCGCCACCTGCGCGTTGCGTGAAATTACGGTAACCTAGAGGATCGGCTCTCCGGTTCCTGGTGACTCTGAGTTATGTTCGCCCCCATTGTCTTACGACAGTGGGGGCGATTCATGTTTGAGACGGTAGCGGCCTATATCGGCGCCGCCTTCATGGTCATTGTCGGCATGTTCGCCCTGCTCAAGGGTGGCGAACCGGAACGCATCGGCGCCGGGACCTATCTGATGGCCTGGTTCGCATCCGTGCTGGTCCAGAGCAATGCGGGCCTCACGGGCGTGCAGTGGGCCATGTTCGCGATCGATGTAGCGGTGTTGCTGGTCTTCATCGCCATGGTCTGGAAGGCGCCCCGGTCCTGGCCGGTGTGGGCGTGCGCCTTGCAGCTTCTGACGGTGACCAGCCACGTCATGATCATGCTGGATCTGCGTACGCCGGTCTCGGCCTTCTACACCGTCGTCAACATGACCGGCTACGGCATCATGCTGGCTATCGCCATCGGAACCTTCTGGGCCTGGCAGGAGCGGCGCGCAATCGGCGCAGACGCCGAGTAGGTGGATATTCCTATCGGGATGGGATAATTCGTCAGGCGCCGCCTTTCGGGAATCGCCTGTGCCCCTCTCCCACGCCAAGCTCTGGAAAGCTCTGGACGAACTGGCCCGTCGCGAAAGCACGTCGCCGTCTGGCCTGGCGCGCCGCGCTGGCCTTGACGCCACCAGCTTCAATCCGTCCAAGCGCTTTGGTCCCGGCGAGCCGCCCCGCCCGCGCTGGCCGTCGACTGAAAGCCTGACACGGGTTCTGGAGGCGACCGGCCTTTCATTGGGGGCCTTCGCCGCCTTGGCCGATGAGGGGCCGCGCGAGGCCCGCTCCATTCCCCTGCTAGGCTTGGCCAAGGCCGGCGCGGACGGCTTTTTCGACGACGCCGGCCTGCCCCTGGCCGAGGGGTGGGATCAGACTGAACTGCCCGCTCACAAGGACAGCCTTTTCAGCCTGACCATCGACGGGGACTCCATGGCCCCCCTGTATCGCCCCGGCGATCGCGTGATCGTGGACCTAGAGGCGGCCGATGTCCGACGCGGAGACCGCGCGGTCGTGCGAACCGCCCATGGCGAAACCCTGGCCAAGGAAATCGCGGCCATGAACGCCCGCGATGTCACCCTGTCCTCGATCAACCCGAACTATCCGCCACGGGTGCTGCCTCGCCACGACATTGCGTGGATGGCCCGCATCCTTTGGGTCAGCCAATAGCCGGACGGCGCTCCGCTCCCGCACGACAAGGCAGCAAAAAGCCGCCCCTTCTCAGGGACGGCTCTTCGTTTACGCGCGATGCGACGCCCTTAGTTCTGAGCGACGTAGTGGGCGTTCACCCAACCGCCGCCGGCGATCTGGACCCATTCACCCTGCGAACCGATCGCCGTGAACGGCTGACCCGCCGACAGAGTGCCGGCCTGACGGTAGTTGGTGCCAGGACCCGATCGAATCCGCAGGTTCGACGTGGCGCGGTACGAGTTGGCGGCCGCCTGGTTGGCCGAACGCGCGCGCTGCTGGTTGCAGCCGATGTAGGAGCCGGCGGCGGCGCCAGCGCCGGCGCCCACCACGGCGCCTAGGGCGCGCTCGTTCTTGGACACCTGGCTGCCGGCCAGGCCGCCCAGCACAGCGCCGATCGCGGCGCCGGCGCGCTGACGGCCGCCCGGCGCATCACAGTTTGTGACACCGTTGGCTTGCGGCATGGCGCTGGCGGTCATCGGCACGGCGGCCGAACCCAGAGCAGCGAACATAGCGGTGGCGGCCAGACCCGCCTTGAAGAATTTCGACATGTCTCTCTCCTGTCATCGAGTGTCGTGAGGAGGAGAATGCGCCGGCGAAGCTGAAGGCTCCCCCGGCCTCGCCGTTATATTCGGTTCATGTTTGTTAGGGCCTACCGCCCTTCGGGCTACTTGAGGCCCAGACGCCAAGAAAAAGCCGCCGCAGTTGCGGCGGCTCTCTTCCCGATCAGGCGGCTAGTTCGCCGTTCGCGCCCGCTTCGATCAGTGCGATGGTCTGCGGCAGGCCATAGATAGCCGCAAACGACCCGAAGCGCGGGCCCTGCGAGGCGCCCAGCAGCACCTCATACAGCGCCTGGAACCAGGCCCGCAGGGGCTCGAACTCATGCGCCTTGCCCACGGCATAGATCTCGCCCTGAATGGCCTCGCCGTCGGTCGTGTCCGCGGGCAGAGCCTTCAAACGTTCGGCCAGATCCAGCAGCGCCGCCTTCTCCTTGTCGTCGGGCAGACGATAGGTCTTCGAGGGCTTCACGAAGTCCTCGTAGTAGTTCAGCGCATAGCCCATCAGCCGATCCAATACCGGCTCGTTCTCGGGCGTGGCCTCCGGCAGGTATTTGGCGAAATAGGCCCACAACTGGTCTTTGCTGGACGCGTTGGCCACGCCCACCAGGTTCAGCAGCAGGGCGAAGGATACCGGCGAGGCGCTCTCGGGCGGCTGACCCGAGTGGATGTGCCAGACGGCGTTGTCGATCTGTTTGGCCGGTTCCTGCGTCTTGTACTGCTCGATGAAGGACAGATAGTCGTCCGTCGCGCGCGGAATGACGTTGAAGTGCAGGCTCTTGGCCGACTTCGGCGACTGGAACATGTACCAGCTCAGGCTCTCGGGCGTGCCGTAACGCAGCCACTCGTCCATCGTCAGCCCGTTGCCCTTGGACTTGGAGATCTTCTTGCCCTCGACATCGAGGAAGAGCTCGTAGTTGAAGCCTTCCGGCGACGTGCCGCCCAGGGCGCGACAGATTTTGCCGCTCTCGCGCACGCTCTCGATCAGGTCCTTGCCCGACATCTCGTAATCGACGTCCAGCGCAGTCCAGCGCATGGCCCAGTCGGGCTTCCATTGCAGCTTCACATGGCCGCCGGTGACGGGAACCTCGGTGCGCCCGCCATCCTCGCTCTTGGCGGGATCGACAAAGACGATGGTCCCGCGCTCGACGTTGCGCTCCAGCGTCGGCACCTGCAGCACGTGGCCGGTGATCGGGCTGATCGGCAAGAAAGGCGAGTAGGTCGCGCGGCGCTCCTCGCCCAGGGTCGGGAGCATGATGCCCATGACCTTGTCGAAGCGTTCCAGCAGGGTCAGCAGGGTCGTGTCGAACCGGCCCGACCGATAGGTCTCGGTCGAGGACATGAACTCGTAGTCGAAGCCGAAGCTGTCGAGGAAGGCGCGCAGTCGAGCGTTGTTGTGCGCGCCAAAGCTGTCATGCGTGCCGAACGGATCGCGCACCTTGGTCAGCGGCAGGTGCAGGTCCTCGCGCAGCATCTCCGGGTTCGGCACGCCCTCGGGCACCTTGCGCAAGCCGTCCATGTCGTCAGAGAAAGCGATCAGGCGCGTGCGCCAGTGGTCGCCGGTCAGGGCGCGAAACGCATTGCGCACCATGGTCGTGCGCGCCACCTCGCCAAAGGTGCCCATGTGCGGCAGGCCCGACGGGCCGTAACCCGTCTCCAGGATCACCGGCCGGTTCAGCGCCTCGAAGGTCGCCAGAGCCTCATCCGTCTTGCCCGCGTCGATCAGCAGCTTCGCCGCATCGCGCTCCGCGTCCGACAGCCGTTTTTTGAGCACGTGGGCCAGCAGGTTGCGCGCTTGCTCAAACGGCCACGAACGGGCCTCACGGGACAGGGTTTCAAGGTTCTGAAGCATCCACGGGCTTTGACGCCTTGAACGCCCGCGGTCAACCGCAGCGGGCGGATCAGAGCCGTGCGGCGGCGTTCCTGGGCAGTTGCATCTGGTTCTCGAAGCTCAAAGCCAGATCGCCGTCCTGATTGGTCACCCAGGTCTTGGTGCGAACCACCCCGCGATCGGGCTGGCTCTTCGACGGGCGGATCTCCATGATCTCGCGGCGCGCGGTCAGCGTGTCGCCGGGCCGCACCGGCCGCACCCACCACAGCGCGTCGATGTTCATGCCCAGCAAGGGGGTCGCACCGAAATAGCCCGCGTCCACGAATTCGCGCATCACTCGTGAGGCGACATGCCAGCCGCTGGCGATCAGACCGCCAAAACGACCCTCGGCGGCGGCGACCGGATCGATATGCATGGGTTGCGGATCGAACTGGGTCGCGAAGGCGATAACCTCCGCCTCCGTGATCGTGAAGGGTTCACCCGTCCAGGTTTCGCCGACGCTCAGGTCATCCAGATAGCGATCGGTCATGGGGCGGCTCCGTGTTTGGCGGCATCGTCAGGCGACCAGGACCACCTGACCAGCGCCTCGTACAGGAAGGTCGCGGCCGATCACCAGAGCGGCGAACGGAAAACAGTGATCAGCGCCGCACGCCGAGCGTCAGCGCGACCACGGCAAGACCGGCCGACACCACCAGAGCGTCTTCGATCAGGCCGCTGCGGGTTTGGCCGATCCGGGCCATCGCCCGCTTGCGTCCGTTAAGAGTCAGATAGGCCAGCGGCACGGCGGTCGACACCGCCAGCGCTGCGCCGGTCCGCTCGCGTCCCTGCGGCGCCAAGGCCGCGCCGGCGATGCCCGCGCTCATCACGCGCGCCAGCAGGCCGAGGAAGACCGTTCGATCCGGCGCGGACTTCATCTTGTCGCCCAGCAGTTCACCCACGCCCATGGCCAGCGCGCCGAACTTGAACACGGGATGGTTCAGCAGGAAGAGCCGACCCGGGGTCGGTCGATGCGCGAGGCGCGCCGCGGCCAGAGCCGCCATGGGTGTCATCGAGCGGGCGCTGGCCACGCCGCCGATCAGGACGGAAGGAAGCAGGGACGGAGCTTTCATCTTCGTCCAACACCGCAGCCGGTTGAAGGTTCAGCGCTCGGCTTCGGCCTGGCCGGCCCCATCGCCCCCGACGCCCGGCACGGCCACGCATCGCTGACGCGTGCCGCCTGTGGCCGCCGGTTCGACACGCGGCGCCACGGAGCTGACGGTCGTCCCGTCCGCCGCATAGGTCGCCAGGAACTGACAACCCGTCTGCAGATCAGTCAGCACATAGACACCCGGCTGATCCGTTTCCGTCTTCGCCAGGCGGGCGCCGACCACCATCTGCAAGGCGCTGGCCGGGTTCTCCATGATCTGCTGGGCCTGGGACGTGCGATTGTTAATCGCCTGAGCGGCGGCTTCGGCCTGGGCGGCCGTGTCCTGGATTTCCTGAAGGGCGGAGGTGTCCACCTCGCAGCCGGAAACGAACAGGGTCAGGGCGGAAACGGCAAACGGGATCATGGCTTTCATGCCCTCTTATCTCTCGCCGCGCCGTCGGCGTCAGTCGGACACAAGGTCACGGCGCATCCGCCGTCTGTCTTGACCCGGAGCCCGCCTCGTGGCCTTTGCCCCACCTCATGCTGACCTCAGATTTCGACTTCGACCTGCCCGATGACTGCATCGCGCTGCGCCCCGCCGAGCCGCGAGATTCCGCCCGCCTGCTGGTGGTGAAGGACGGCGCGCTGGACGACCGGATCATCCGCGACCTGCCGGACTTCCTGCAACCGGGCGACGCCCTGGTGTTCAATGACACACGAGTTATCCCGGCGCGCCTGTCGGGCGTGCGTCAGCGGATCGGACCGGAAGGCGAGACCCTGACCGTAGAGGTCGAGGCCACCCTGCACCACCGTGATGCCCCCGACGTCTGGTCCGCCTTCATGAAGCCGGGCAAGCGGCTGAAGGCCGGCGACCGGGTGAGGTTCGGCCGCCAGGCGGACGGCGCCTGCGAGTTGGGCCGCCTCGACGCCACCGTCGAGGCCAAGGATGAAGACGGCCTGATCACCCTCCGCTTCGACCTGGCGGGTCCGGCGTTGGACGACGCCATTCGCGACGTGGGGGTCATGCCCCTGCCCCCCTATATCGCGGCCAAGCGGCCCGAGGACGACCGCGACCTGAAGGACTATCAGACGGTCTTCGCGACCTATGACGGCTCGGTCGCCGCGCCGACGGCTGGTCTGCACTTCACCCCCGCCCTGCTGGAGGCGATCCGCGCGCGCGGCGTCAGCACCCACGCCGTGACCCTGCACGTCGGCGCCGGCACCTTCCTACCGGTCAAGGCTGACGACACCAACGACCACAAGATGCACAGCGAGTGGGGCGAGGTCTCGCCCGAGACCGCCGTCGCCCTGAACGCCGTCCGCGCCGCCGGCGGCCGCATCGTCTGCGTCGGTACCACCAGCTTGCGCCTGCTGGAAAGCGCCACGACCGAGGACGGCGTGGTCCAACCTTTCCACGGCGACACGGCCATCTTCATCACGCCCGGCTACCGCTTCCGCGCCTGCGACGTGCTTATGACCAACTTCCACCTGCCGAAGTCGACGTTGTTCATGCTGGTCAGCGCCTTCGCCGGGCTGAAGACCATGCGCGCCGCGTACGCCCACGCCATCGACAGCGGCTACCGCTTCTATTCTTATGGCGATGGGAGCCTGCTGTTCAGGAAGGATGCATGACCGACGACCTGCCCGACGATTTCGCCGCTTCCCTGGACATCCTCGCCTCGGCGGCGAGCGAGATGCAGGATCCGTGGTGGATCTTCGGCGGGGCGGCCATGGTGTTGTGGGGCCTGCGCGACTGGCGTGCACCGGACATCGACGTCCTGTGCAGCCCACGCGACGCGCGTCGCCTGATCGAGGCCCTGCACGGCGAGGTCACGCCTGATCCCGGCGAGGGCCTTTTCCGGTCTCAGGTCTTCGGTCAGATCCTGACCACGCCGGTGCCGCTCGACGTCATGGCCAATATGGACGTGCGAGCCGGCGGCGACTGGGTGCCCGTGACCTTCTCCACCCGTGTGCCGATCGCCTTGGAGGACTTCTCCGTCTTCACGCCGTCGATCAATGAGCAGATCGAGACCTGCCGCCTGTTCGGCCGCCCCAAGGACCTGCAACGCGCCGAAATGCTGGAAAGCCTGCGCTAGGCTTGCTTCCACCGCTCATCTCCGAGGAGCCGAGCAGTTCTTTGGGTGACAGAGCGGACCCCCATATGCTTGAGAGCCACAAGCCAGCCGCATGGGCATGGCTAAAGCCTTACGTCCCCGCCTCCGCGGGGATGAGCGGAGTGACCTGTTGCCCTTTCCCTTCCAGATCAACGCTACTGAAGGCCGCGCCCGCACCGGGGTGCTGAAGACCCCGCGCGGCGACATTCGCACCCCCGCCTTCATGCCCGTCGGCACCGCCGCCACCGTCAAGGCCATGGCGGTGGATCAGGTCAAGCAGACCGGCGCCGACATCCTGCTGGGCAACACCTATCACCTGATGCTGCGCCCCGGCCCGGAGCGGATGGAGCGCCTCGGCGGCCTTCACAACTTCATGCGCTGGGACAAACCGATCCTGACGGACTCGGGCGGCTTCCAGGTCATGAGCCTGTCGGGCATCTCCAAACTGACCGAGGAGGCGGTGACCTTCTCCAGCCACATCGACGGCTCCAAGCATGTCCTGACGCCGGAACGCTCGATCCAGATCCAGGCCGACCGCCTGGGCTCCGACATCGTCATGCAGCTGGACGAATGCGTGGCCTGGCCCGCCGAGGAAAAGCGCGCCCGCCAGGGCATGGAGCTGTCGGCCCGCTGGGCGCAGCGCTCCAAGAACGCCTTCGGCACCCGCGACACACAGGCCCTGTTCGGCATCCAGCAGGGTTCGACCTATGAGAACCTGCGACGCGAATCGTCGGAGCGACTGCAGGAGATCGGCTTCGACGGCTACGCCATCGGCGGCCTGGCCGTCGGAGAAGGCCATGAAGCCATGTGCGAGGTTCTGGACTTCGCCCCCGAGTTCCTGCCGAAAGATCGCCCCCGCTACCTGATGGGCGTCGGCAAGCCGATTGATCTGGTCGAGGCTGTCTGGCGCGGCGTCGACATGTTCGACTGCGTCCTGCCCACCCGCGCCGGGCGCCATGGTCAGGCATGGACCTGGGATGGGCCGATCAACATCAAGAACGCCCGCTTCGCTGAGGATCAGGACCCGCTGGACATGGGCGTGCCATGCCCCGCGTCCAATGATTATTCAAAGGCTTACCTGCACCACCTGATCCGCGCCGACGAGATTCTCGGCAAGATCCTGTTGAGCTGGCACAACATCGCCTTCTTCCAGGCCCTGACGGCGGCCATGCGCGAGGCGATCAGCGAGGGGCGGTTCGAGCAGTTTCGCCGCGACTTCCGCGCCCGCCACCTGAAAGCCTAAGGCCGCGCCTGACGGGGAACGAAACCGGCCGGGGCCGCCGGCGGGGCGCAGTTGCGCTGCATTCCCACGCCCTTGAGGAAGGATCGACGCCGCAGCCCCGCCTGAATGGCCGCCTGCACGTGCTTGCTGTGGGCGTCGGCGCCGCTGAGCCGGCGCACCCAGCTTCGCGCAGGAATGAAGTCGGTCATGGTGTCCCGCACGGCGTCCAGCGTCGCAGAGGCGGCGGCGTCCGCCGCGCGCTCGCTCATGTAGGATCCATCCTGCGACGGCGGCGCATCGGCATCCGGCCCCAGCGCCTCATCCAGCCGCGCAATCTCTGCGGCGATGGTGCGGCACTGGTTCAGATTGCGCAGATCATAAGGGTTGGCCTCGGCCTGAAGCAGGATGGTGGGGACTTCCTGTCGACGCAGGTTCAGGTCGTCCAGCGGCGCCGTGACGGCGACGCCCAGGCCTGCGCCCACCTGCTCCGCTCCACCCCGCGCCGAGGCGCCAGCGTTACACCCGGCGAGGATCAGCGATAAGGACACGACGGCGGCGGAGGAAATATCAGAGCGCATGCCGCCTTAAACCATACCAGCTCCGACCGGTGAAGGCTTGCGCCGCGACCGCAGGACATCCGGTCGCACCCGTTTCTTTCGTCATGACAGGAACCCGAACGCCCCTGCGTCGTTTGTTGCGCCAAGTTCGAGGAAAGTTTCGTGAATTCATACTTCTGTATAGTGAACATGCCGGGCGTTCCGGCTCGCGAAATCTGCGTCTTGAATGCCGGAAACGACGCCGACGCGCGCGATGGTCTGGCCTCCGTCGCCGCCGAATGGATCGGCTTCGACACCATTCTTCTTTACCAGGGCGAGCGGCTCATCGAGGTGACGAGCAACCCCCACCTCGGTTTCCCCCAGGACAGTCTGCTCGCGGGTGCGCCGGCCCACTGGGACAAGGCTGCCTGACGCGGTTCAAAAGCGGCGCTGCAGGCTCAGCCGCACGCTGCGACCGATCGGGTCCTGGATGTCCCGTACATAGCCAGGCGCCGGGGAGCCGTCGCCCATGTGCGCGCCGGGCCGCGCATCGAAAAGATTATCGATCTCGAGCGCCAGTTGCAGCCCGCCGCTTCTGCGGCGCGGCGCGCCCCCCTCCTCCCCCTGCGAAGCGCGGCCTGCGGACGAGGTGATCTGAAACGTGACCTTCAGGTCCGTCGCCGTATACGGCTCGGTGATCAGGTCGCGCGCGCTGTCCTGCCCGCTGACGCTGCGCGTGCGAAAGCCGCTCTGCCACCTGGCAGAAGCATTGACGCCCCATCGCCCTCGCCGCGCGTCCACCATGACCCGGGCGTCCTGGCCGGAGATCCCGCCGCCATCCCCTTTCAGGCGATCCAGATCGGGCTGACCCGCCAACAGGGCGACCGTGTTCCGCAGGCGGAAGGTGTGGCTGATCGCCACCCGCAACACCGTCGCCTCGCTCGCCGCCGCCCCTGTCGGCCGCGGCAGATTGAAGTTCAGACTGGTGTTCAGGCCTTCCGCCAGTGACGAGCGAAGATTGATGGGGCGGTAGTCGACGCTGATCAGGCGCCCGTCTTCATCCCGCAGAAACCGGTCAGGAAAGGCCGCTTCAACCTCAGCCGTCAGGTCGGGGAGCGCGCCGATCCCGTCCTCCGCCTCCAGGCGCTGATAGCCCAGGTTCGCCGACAGGCTCCATCGCGTGAAGGGTCCCAGGGCGGCATTGAGAGCCAGACTTTGCGAGCGCGGCGCTTGCAGATCCGGATTGCCGCCCCGCAACGGCAGCACTTCAACCGCTTCTCCCGTGCTGAAGTCGAACACCACCGTCGGCGCGCCGTAGTAGACAGGCTCGAACCTCTGCGCATCCGGTACGCCGTCCGTCGAGGCGGTCAAGGTTCCGTTGAGCAGCACGCCCTTGCGCGGCGTCCAGGCGATGGCGCCGTTGATCTCGTCACCGCTTCCGGCGCTGGACGCCCGCACGCCGCCGCCCACCGTAGCCAGCAGATCACCGACCAGGCGCCCCATCCGACTGTCGACGTCGGCCTTTGACAGGGTGGCCGTCAGCGAACCGCGGGCTTCGCGGGCGTTGAAGTCCAGGATGCTGCGGCTCTGCTCCCGGTCCACGACGGACCGCGTTTCAGAGATGTTGGCCGCGACATTGGCCACCATGGGTCCTGCAAAAAGCTCCATCAGCGTGCGATTGGCTGTGAGCGCCAGGCCGATTGAGCGGTTCTCGCTTCGTCGATCGGCGAGCCCCTCCTCCCGGGCGCGAGACGCCTGGGCGTTCAGGTTGGCCTGCACCGACCAGCCGACCACCTGACTGTTCAAGCCAAAGGCGGCGCCAATCGTTTCGGCGCGAAGGCGGCTGTCGACAACATCGGCCCCGAACGGGACGACGGAATAGGCGTTCCGGGCCTGACCGTTCAGGCTGAAGACGGCGGACGAGTCTCCAAGAGGCCGGGTCAGGTTCAGGTTGGCGGCGACCAGATCGACGCGAGGTTTCACGGTGACAGCGCCATGTTCGCCTCCCGCCCCGCCCACAGCTTCCAGGCCGCGGTCCCTTTCCTCCGCCCTCAATGCAGTGTCGCGTGCCAGCCGTCCGCCCCATTGCTGCGTGCTCTCGCCGCTGATGGCCGAGCGACGCAGATCGCCGGACAGGGACGATGTTCCCCCTTGTGTCGGCCGCCCGCCGATGACGCGGGCGTCGTGGCTGGAAAAGCGCCGCTGAAGAACCAGATTGATGACGCGCTGGCCGGGCGCGCCGCCATAGAGCGCGGCCGCACCCGGCGGAAGGACCTCGGCGCGCTCCAGGGCGTCGGGCGGAAAGCCGGAAAAGACGCTCGGATTGGCGACCCGCTTTCCGTTGATGATCACCATGGTCTGGGCCCCGCCGCCCAGCGTCTCATTCATGCGCTGCAGAACCTCACCGATATCCCAGGCTCCGAGGGCGTCGATTTCGGCGCCGTCCAGTTCCGTTTCGGGCGGCAGGCGCGCCGCGCCGCGCCGAATGCGCACATCGACGTCATCGACCTGGACCGGATCGTCCAGATCGGGCGCTGCGACCTGGGCCGCAGCCGGGTCAGGGGTCGGCCGGGCCGCCGGAACCTCCACGGCGACTAGACTGACGAGCGAAAGCCACAACATGCCTACTCCGCCACAGCGTGACGCTGCCTGTACCCATGACTAGAACAGATTCTCGCCCGCGCGCCTCATCTGGTCGGTGCAGGTCGCAGCTCGGTCCGGGCCAGAAGCCGACCTTCAGAGACAAGAAGAACCGGGAGCCCGAAGGCGCCCGGTCAGTTCAGGAACGGGATAGCAATGCTCGGACGGCCCCACGGCGTGGCCGGCGCACAGGACGCCCACCTCGGCATGGTCCGCACCACGAAACGCCCGCGTATCGCCTTGGGATCGATAAGCCGGCGGGAGAAAGAAGGCGCCCTGCGGCGCCTTCTCCCATTTGTCGGGCAACCTGACGCGATCAGGAGGCAGAGAGCAGCGCCTCGTTAATCGTACAGCTGCTTGGGGTGCCCGGCACGACCTGGTTAATGATGTCGATGTCATGGCCCGAACCGTTGTCGGTCACGCTGGCCGTGATGTTGCCGAGGCAGTTGCCACCGAGCACCGTCGTGGCGCCGACGCCGGTGATGGTGACCGTGGTGCTGGGGTGCGAGGCAGCGCCCACGGCGATCCATGGGCCGCTATTGGGATTCACCACGCTGCCGCAGAGGAAGCTGGCCCCGCCGCCGCCGCTAAAGGTCATACCCGTCAGATGCACATCACTGCCTACGACAGTGGCGGTCGCCGAGAAGTTGCAATCGATAGTAATCGACTGGCTGAAATTGATGACGCCGGTCACAGTTCCCGACGACGGGAAGGGCGAGGCCATGGTCGGCGCTGCGGACAGCGACGCCAGAGCAATAGCCGAAGCCAGAGCAGTCAAACGAAACTTATTCATGTCAGCTTCCTCCATTATTTACTGCACAGGCATTATTGCCTGCACACTTTTGCAATAAAGGCACTCACGCTTGCTACTACCTCAACCTAACATGGAAAAGATACAACTCAAAATTTAAAATAGCTTCCTTACGCTGAAGGCGAACAACCTGGGATCTAGGGTAAACACGTTTGCTGTCAGGCCCGTGTCATCGCTGTTCGTGAACATGTCGGTGATTGGCGTCTCATCGAAGACGTTCTTGACATAGGCCGAGAAGATCAGGTCTCTCGATGCATTCTCGAGCGACACAGAAATATTGGCGTTATCCCACGCCTCGAGCTGGTCGTACTCGGTGTTGAAGATCCGCGCATAGCTGCGATCTTGCCAATAGTAGTCACCACGGACGGTCAGATCCCATCCCCCGACCAGGAAGGTGTATTGCGCGCCCACATTCACGGTCCAGTTCGGCGAGTTCGGCAGCTCGTTTCCGCCCAGATCCGCCATGAAGCCGCGACCGCCATTCGGCGCTTCCGTCAGGCCGTCATAGGTGAAGCCGTACATGGAGTAGAGCGGCAGGAAGGTCTCGAACGCCGGGTTGAAGGATCCATACCGCTTCGATCCCGAGCACAGCCCCTGCAAGGCGAACAGGATCGCGTCCTCCCCGCGGTTCGCCTTGATGATCGTCTCAACATGCTTGGTCGGGGCGATACAGTTCGACGGCACCTGAACCCAGGGACGCAGGACGGTCCAGTCGGCATTGCCCTGAGTGCGGTTCATCACGTCGATCGACCCCTCCCCGTCGCCGATACGGGTGTTCAGGTAGCCGATGTTGGAGTCGACCCGGAACCTCTCGGTCACATGGAAGATGCCCTCAAGCTCAACGCCCCAGATCTTTGCATCGAAGTTCTCGTTCAGAGAGATGCGGTCGACGATCTGCGAGACCTGGTAATCCTTGTAATCGTAATAGAAGGCGTTGGCGTTCAGCCGGAAACGGCCGTCATGGAAGGTGTTCTTGGACCCGATCTCAAAGGCGTTGACGTATTCGGGATCAAAATCTTCGGCGAGCGGCTGATACTGAATAACCTTGGGATTGATATCCACGCGCGGCGGGTTGGTGCCCCCGCCCTTGTAGCCCCGCGCATAGGAGGCGTAGATCAGGGTGTCGTCGGTGAAGGACAGGTCAGGCTTCCAGTCCAGCACGAAGCGGCCGGTCATCGCCCCCCAGGATTGCTTGACGTCGGGCTGGGCCGGATAGCCCTGACTGACATAGCCGCCGGACTGAACCGACTCACTGCCGTCAAGGGTCGCCCCCATCAGCAACTGGCTGGGATAGGGGGTCGTGATCTTCTGATCATCGGTATAGCGCAGCCCCACGGTCAGACGCAGATCCGGACGGAGATCCCAGTAGCCTTCGCCGAAGAGCGCCCAGGACCGAACCTTCACCGCGTTCTTGCTGCGGAAATAGTTGTGGCCGTCACCCGCCAGCTGGCTGATCGGCGTGCGATCGACGTAGACGCATTCCTTCCAGCGAGTCACATTGGTGCTGTCGCAATTCTGCGTCACCAGGCCCTGAGTGGTCGTCACATTTGGGTTAACATTGTAGAAGTATTCAGCTATCAGGCTGAACAGGTTGTTGAAGACGTAATAATTGTCTTCCGTCTTGAAATCCAGGTAGTTGGCGCCAAGGCTGAAGTTGAAATCTCCATCGTAACTTGATTGTAGGCGCAACTCCTGCGACCATTGCCTATTGTCCGACACACTCAAATCGGCGCTGATCATTCGGTCAGACGCGCCGAGTTGTGGGTCGGTGTAAACTCCACCTGGCGATACCCGCGGCCCAGGGCCGATGGAAGGCCGTCCACGAGTGTCGACATAAGGCTGAGTTGAATCCCCGAATATCGGATTACTGACGAAGCGATTATAGTCCTGCGTCGACCAGAAATCGTCCTTGGCGTAGGCGGTCTGTGAAAACAGAGACAAGGTATCAGAAATCTTGAACTCCATATTCAGTTGAACGACGTCGTTTTCGGCGCGAAACTTGGGGTCATAGGCGCTCGCAATCTCACGAAGATCACGCGATTGGGTGACGCCAGCGTAGGGGTCGACGCGATAGTCAACGGCAGTAATCGTGGTGTTACGGTTTGATGCCGGTCTGCCATATTGGATCGTGCCCGCCATAAAGATGTGACCGAAGGCGCCGCCGTTCGGTGAATCATAGGCGGCGTCGCTGAACAGGGTGCGCGGCAGGCAGCCCTGGCTCAGACGGTTCTGAACCAGGCTCGAGGTGATCGCAGTGTTGCCGATCCGGGTCGGTCCCGGATCCTTGGTGCAGAGCTGCTTGCCAGTGCGCGACCGTTCGTCGTCCTCGCCGAAATGCTCCCAGATCAGGTTGGCGTTGAAGCGATCGTTCGGCTCCCACGCCGCCGACAGGCGGGTCGTGAACAGATCGCGATTGTTCACGTCGCGTTCGGTGAAGGTGTTGTAGTCGAAGCCGTCGCGCTTGGTCACGCTGGCCGCGCCGCGCACCCAGAAGGTGTCCGTCAGCGGAATGTTGACCATCATCTGGCCGCGCATGGTGCCGTAGTTGCCGACCTCGGCCTTCATCATGGCGTCGAAGTCGGGCTGCGGCAGGTTCGGGATCATGTTGACCACGCCGCCTGTGGCGTTGCGGCCGTACAGGGTGCCCTGCGGTCCGCGCAGAACCTCGACCCGGTTCACATCCAGGTATTCCTGCTCGAACAGGCGGTTCCGGGTCAGAGGCGTATTGTTGAAGCTGACCGCCACCGCCGGATCGGAGGACGCCGAGATCGCCTTGGTCCCGATGCCCCGGATCGAGAAATTATACATGCTGAAGTTGGACTTCGAGAAGCTGACGTTCGGGATGGCCCGCATCAGCTCCGAGCCGCCCTCGATCTTCAGCGCGTCGAGGTTCTCGGCGGAAAAGGCAGAGACCGCGATCGGCACGTCCTGAATGGATTCCTCGCGCTTCTGCGCCGTGACAATGATGTCGTCGACCGCCGACACCGGCTCGTTCCCCCCGGCTGTCTGCGCCAGCGACGGCGCCGCGATAGACAGGGCGATAACGGATACAGTCGCAGCCAAGCGCGCATGAACGACGGATGTCGCCATTTAAATCCCTCCCCAGGGCGCGGTCCGTTCCCCAACGGATTCCGCAACGTTTCCACGCCGCCGATATGGTTCCGTCAGCCGGGGCGGCGCCGGCTGCGGTTGACCCCAGACCACCACGCTACTCACTGGGCTGTCAATACGTATTAACAGGTATGTTCGCCAAGGAAACGCTCGTTTCATATTGACATCCATGTTAGCCTTGTCTGGCAGGGAGAAACACGCGATGGACGCGGACGTCATCATTGTGGGCGCCGGGCTGGCCGGCCTTGTCGCCGCGAACGAACTGATCAGGGCTGGCAAACGCGTGGCCCTGGTCGATCAGGAAAACCCCGCGAATCTGGGCGGTCAGGCCTTCTGGTCGTTCGGCGGACTATTCCTGATCGACTCGCCCGAGCAGCGGAAGCTGGGCGTGCGCGACAGCTTCGATCTGGCCTGGCGCGACTGGCGGGGCAGCGCGGGCTGGGACCGTCTGGACGGGCCCTTGGCCGAAGACGAATGGGCCATCCGGTGGGCTCAGGCCTACGTCGAGTTCGCTGCCGGCGAAAAGCGGGCTTGGCTGAAGAGGCACGGAATCCGCCTGACCCCCATGGTCGGTTGGGCCGAGCGGGGCGCCGGGCAGGCCTTCGGCCACGGCAATTCCGCGCCGCGCTTTCACGTGGCGTGGGGTACGGGCACGGGGGTGTCGGAACCCTTCGTCGATCGCGCGCGACAGGCGGCGAAAGACGGGCGCCTGACCTTTTATCACCGCCGCCGCGTGGATCGGCTGGTGATCGCGGGAGGACGCGTCGTCGGGGTGTCCGGCGCGATCCTCTCGCCCGACGACGCCCCGCGCGGCGCCCCTTCGAACCGCGACGTCATCGGCGATTTCACCCTGAGGGCCGAGGCGGTCGTTCTGGCCTCGGGCGGCATCGGCGGAGACCATGACAAGGTGCGGCGCTTCTGGCCCGATAGGCTGGGTGCACCGCCCAAGTCGATGATCACCGGCGTGCCCGCCTACGTCGACGGACGGATGCTGGACATCGCGGGCGAGGCCGGGGGCCGGCTCGTGAACCGCGACCGCATGTGGCACTACGTCGAGGGGGTTCAGAACTGGGCGCCCGTCTGGCCCCGGCACGCCATCCGCATCCTTCCCGGCCCGTCACCGCTGTGGCTGGATGCGCTGGGGCGACGACTGCCCGCGCCCGCACTGCCCGGCCACGACACCATGGCGACGCTGAAATATCTGCGGACCACGCCCGATCTGGCCGAACATGACCATTCCTGGTTCATCGTCAGCCAGAGGATCCTCGAAAAGGAGTTCGCGCTTTCGGGCTCCGAGCAGAACCTCGACATCACCGAGCGCAAGCTGCTGAAGGTCCTGATGTCGCGACTGGGCAAGGGCGCGCCGCCCGCCGTCGACGCCTTCAAGCACAAGGGCCCTGACTTCGTCGTCGCCGATGATCTGGAGACCCTGGTCGCCCGGATGAACGCCTTGACCGAGCGCCCCTTGCTGGACCCGGCCCTGGTCCGTCGTCAGGTCGAGGATCGCGACGCCCAGATGGGCAATCCCTACTCCAAGGATTTCCAGGTCATGAGCATCCACAACAGCCGCCGCTATCTGGGCGACCGACTGGCGCGGACGGCGACGCCGCATCGCCTGCTGGACCCCAAGGTCGGGCCGCTGATCGGGGTCAGGCTACACGTCCTGACGCGCAAGTCCCTGGGCGGGCTGCAAACCGATCTGTCGAGTCGGGTGCTGAGGGCCGACGGGACGCCGTTCGAAGGGCTATACGCCGCAGGCGAGGCTGCGGGTTTCGGCGGCGGCGGAATCCATGGTTACAATGCTCTGGAAGGCACCTTCCTGGGCGGGTGCATCTTCTCGGGTCGGGCGGCGGGGCAGGCTCTCGCCGGTCAAATCTGAGTTTTCTCGGGGGAGGAAGAGACCATGGATTCACCTTTGGCCATGATCGGTCTGCCGATCGCCCTGGGCGTCATCATGTTCGGGCTGGGGCTGGACCTGACGCCGGGCGACTTTGCGCGCATCGGCAAGCGGCCCAAGGCCGTCGCCATCGCCCTGGCCTGTCAGCTGCTGCTTTTGCCCGCCGTCTGTTTCGGGCTGGTGTTGCTGTTCCGTCTGCCGCCGGTTCTGGCGGTGGGGATGATGCTGCTGGCGGCCTCGCCCGGCGGGACCACGGCCAACCTCTACAGCCACCTGTTCCGCGGCGACGTGGCCCTGAACATCAGCCTGACGGCGATCAACTCGGTCATCGCGGTCCTGACCCTGCCGGTCATCGTCAATCTGTCGATCGCCTGGTTCCAGCCAGGCGACATGACCGTGGGCCTGCAACTGAAGAAGACCATCGAGGTCTTCATGATCGTGCTCGCCCCCGTGGGGCTGGGCATGCTGGTGCGTGGCTTCAGGCCCGGGTTCGCCCGCGCCATGGACAAGCCGGTGCGTCTGGCCTCAGTCGTCATCCTGACCCTGGTGATCGCGGGCGCGGTCGTGTCCAACTTCGCCGTGCTGAAGGATGACTTCATCGCCCTGGCCGGCATCGTCGTCAGCTTCTGCATCCTCAGCCTGGGCATAGGCTTCATCGTGCCGCGCCTGTTCCGCATCAACCGCGAGCAGTCGATCGCCAGCGCCTTCGAGGTCGGCCTGCACAACGCCACCCTGGCCATCGTCATCGCCGAGTCGGTGCTGGCGGTGCCAGACATGTCCCTGCCCGCGGCCGTCTACGGCGTGCTGATGTTCCCGCTGGCGGCGGTGTTCGGGATGCTGATCACGGGCAAGCGATCACCCGGGACGACGGGCTAAGGCGTCGCCGCATCAACGCAGGTCCCGCCGCAGCACCTTGCCGACAGCGGTCTTGGGCAGAGGGGCATCACGGAATTCCACCAGACGCGGCACCTTGTAAGCGGTCAGGTGCTCGCGGCAGTGGGCGATCAGCGCCTCCGCCGTCAGCGCGGCTGAGCGCGGGACCACCACGATCTTGACGCGTTCGCCCTGCACCGGGTCGGGCACCCCGACAGCGGCGACTTCCTCGACCAGGGGATGGCTGGCGACCACCGCCTCGATCTCACCGGGATAGACGTTGAAGCCCGAGACCAGGATCATGTCCTTGATCCGGTCCACCAGCCGCACCCGGCCATTGGCCTGCATCACCCCTACGTCGCCAGTGGCCAGCCAGCCCTCGGGCGAAATCGTCTTCGCCGTCTCGTCAGGCCGCTTCCAGTAGCCCAGCATGACCTGGGGGCCGCGCACGCACAGTTCGCCTGGCTCGTCGATCCCGGCCCAGGTGCCGTTGTCGCGCCGCATCCGCACCTCGGTCGAGGGAACCGGAAGGCCCACGGTTCCGTCGAAACCCATGGTCTCGGGATGTTCCAGATCGACCCTGCCGATGCAGACCACCGGCGAGGTTTCGGTCAGACCATAGCCGTCGACCAGAGGCGCGCCGGTCACCGCCTCCCACTCCTCTGCCACCGCCTTCTGGGTCGCCATGCCCCCGGCGATGGTCAACTTCAGGTCCGAGAAGTCGCGGTTCCGAAACGCCTCGGTCTTCAGCAGGCTGGCGAACAGGGTGTTCAGCCCGGTCATGCCGACGAAGCGCTCCTTTCTCAGAATCCACTCCACCCGATTGGCGTCGCGCGGATTGGCGATCAGGATGTTACGCCCCCCTGCCCCCGTGAACATCATCAGGTTCGCCGTCAGGGAGAAGATATGATAGAGCGGCAGCATGGTGACGTTGCCGACGACCTCGTCATGGTCGATCTGATCCAGCACCCAGGCTCGGCCCTGCAGCGTATTGGCCAGGATGTTTCGGTGGGTCAGCATGGCCCCCTTGGCCACCCCCGACGTTCCTCCGGTATATTGCAGGAAGGCGATATCCTCCGGCCTGGTCGCAGCCGGTCTCAGCGTCAGACGCCGCGCCCGGCGCATCATCGCCGTCCAGCGGTGCGCTCCCGCTAACCGGTAGGTGGGAACCAGCTTCTGCACATGGCGCATCATGGCGCTGACGGCGACGCCTTTCAGGCCCGGCATCATGTCGCCCATCGCCGTGACGATCACGTGGCGGACCTCGGTCCCCTCGCGCGCCTGCTCCAGCGTGCGGGCGAACATGTCCATCACCACGATGGCGACGGCGCCGCTGTCCTTCAACTGATGCTGCAACTCGCGCGCCGTGTAGAGCGGGTTGACGTTGACCACGACAGCGCCAGCGAACAGCACCCCGAACAAGGCCGTCGGATACTGCAGGCAGTTGGGCATCATCAGAGCCACCCTGTCGCCAGGCCTGATCCCCACTGACTGCAGCCAGGCGCCGAAGGCCTTCGCT
Source organism: Brevundimonas sp. UBA4553 (assembly GCF_002387245.1). GTDB lineage: Bacteria > Pseudomonadota > Alphaproteobacteria > Caulobacterales > Caulobacteraceae > Brevundimonas. The sequence continues at coordinate 60,386 of NZ_DGLD01000014.1, read as the reverse complement.
TCGTTCAGCACCCGGCCATAGGTCAGGGCCGTGCCCAGGCTGACATAACCGGGCCGCTCAGAAAACCGGCGAGAGTCCGCCTCGAACATCTGCTGCACCGAGGTCCAGCGCGCCAGTTCATCGTCGATGCGCGTGGGCACCCCGGGGCGATAGTGCTTGGCCCAGAAACGCTCGGCCCACAGGCGGTCCGCCTCAGCGGCCGCCGCAACGCTGGCGGCGCTCGCGCCGCTCATTTCTCCACCACCGCGACCACGCCCTGTCCGCCCGCCGCGCAGATCGAGATCAGGCCGCGCCCGCCGCCGCGCCGGTCGATCATGGTCGCCAGGTTGGCGAGGATGCGCCCGCCGGTCGCCGCGAAGGGATGCCCTGCGGCCAGCGAGCCGCCGTTGACGTTCAGCCTTCTCATGTCGATGCGGCCCGGCGCCCGCTCCAGTCCCAGGCGGGTGCGGGCGTAATCCTCGTCCTGCCAGGCCTTCAGCGTGCACAGGACCTGGGCCGCAAAGGCTTCATGGATTTCGTAGAGGTCGAACTCCTGCAAGCTGATTCCCAGCTTGGCCAGCATCCGCGGAACGGCGTAGGCAGGCGCCATCAGCAGCCCCTCGTCGCCCTTCACAAAGTCCACCGCCGCCGTCTCGCCCGTGCGCAGGTAGGCCAGAACCGGCAGACCGCGCGCCCTGGCCCAGTCCTCACTGGCCAGCAGCACAGTCGAGGCCCCATCGGTCAGAGGCGTCGAATTGGCCGCCGTCAGCGTGCCGTTGGCTCGATCAAACACCGGCTTCATCGTCGCCAGTTTCGCAGGGTCGATGTCGGGTCTCAGGTTGTTGTCGCGCTTCAGTCCCTGGAAGGGCGTCACCAGATCGTCGAACAGCCCGGCCTCCCAGGCGGCGGCGGCGTTGCGGTGGCTGGCGACGGCCAGGGCGTCCTGATCCTCGCGCGGTATGGCCCAGCGCTTGGCCATCACCTCGCAGCTTTCCCCCATCGACAGGCCGGTGCGCGGCTCGGCGTTGCGCGGCGGCTCGGGCCTGAAAGGGGCGCTCAGACCCGCCCCCAGCAGGGCCTTGATCCGCCCGCCATTGGTCTTCTCGCGATTGGCGGCCAGCAGGGCCTTCCTGAACTTCTCGTTCAGCCCGATCGGCGCGTCCGAGGTGGTGTCCACCCCGCCGGCGATCCCCACCTCGATCTGGCCCAGGGCGATCTTGTTGGCCACCAGAATGGCCGCCTCCAACCCGGTGCCGCAGGCCTGACTGACATCATAGGTCGGGGTGTCGTGGCCGATGGTGGTGTCCAGCAGGCTCTCGCGCGTCAGGGCGATGTCGCGTGACAGCTTCAGCACCGCCCCCGCCGCCACCTCGCCCAACCTAAGACCGTGCAGGTCGTAGCGGTCGGCCAGACCCTGCAACGCCGCCGTCAGCATCTCCTGATTGGAGACCTCGGCATAGGCGGTGTTGGACCGCGCGAAAGGGATACGGTTGCCGCCAAGAATGGCGACCCGGCGCGGCGCAGACGCAGTCAGCATGCAACGATACCCCCAGACGAAGGGGTCAACCGACCCCGCAGATGGGCGCGCGCCCCCGTGGCGTCGCGCACCTCGAAATCACGGATGTCGCCAGCAGGCCCGGCGTAGAGGCCGACCTGTCCGGGCAGAAAAAGCGGCGCGCGGAAAGCCACCTCGACCTCGGCGACGTTCAGCGGCGCTGGCGGCGACAGGGCGGCGACGGCCCGCGCCTTGGTCCACATCCCATGCGCGACGGCGCGGCGAAACCCGAACAGCCGAGCGCCCAGGGCCGAGGTATGGATAGGATTGGCGTCACCCGAAATGTGGGCGTAGCGACGGCCCAGATTCGCCGGAAGCGTCCAAATCTCGACCGGCCGGTCGGCCTCGTCGCCGCTCAGGACCGGGGCGGGATCGCCCTGCCCGCGACGCCCGAGATGCAAATAGAGGCTGGTCCCGTCCCACACCTTCGCCCCGTCGCGCGTCGCCGTAGTCTCCAGCGTAAAGGCCTGACCCTTGTCGTGGCTCAGGAACCGCCCTGGCCGCGCCGTCAGCGTCAGCCGGTCCCCGATGTTCAGCCGTGCCTGCTGGCGGATGCGGTTATGCAGATGCACCAGACCCATGGCCGGAAAGGGAAAGTCCCTTCCCAGCATCAGCCGCATCTGCAACGGAAAGGCCAGGATGTGCGGCCATGTGATCGGCACGCCCTGCTCGGGCGCAAAGCCGCACAGATCAGCGTAGGCGCCGATGGCCTCGGCCTCCAGCCCCGCCTCGCGTTGCAAGGCGCGCTGCGGCAGCACTGCCTCGCCCCCCTTGGCGCGCAGCATGCCGCGCAAGGCTCCACCGATCACGGCAGCGCCAGACAGCGGCGCGTCGAAGCGCTCGATCCCCCCTGTCGCCGTCATGCGCCCAGCAAACTCTGACCGCAGACGCGCACCACCTGTCCATTGACCCCACCCGACGCCGGATCCGCCAGCCAGGCGATGGTCTCGGCCACGTCGACCGGATGCCCCCCCTGACCCATGCTGTTCATGCGGCGACCGGCCTCGCGAATGGCGAAGGGAATGGCGGCGGTCATCTGCGTCTCGATGAAGCCCGGGGCCACGGCGTTGATGGTGATCCCTTGCGCCGCCAGTTGTGGCGCCAGCCGCCGGACCGCGCCGATCCAGGCGGCCTTCGACAGAGCGTAGTTGCTCTGGCCCATGTTGCCGGCGATGCCGCTCAGCGATGATACGGCGACGATCCGACCGTTGGCGCGCATGCCTCCGCCTTCGACCAGGGCGCGGGTGATGGCCAGGGGCGCCGAGAGGTTGACCGCCATGACGCTGTCCCACTCGCGCGGCTCCATACGCGCGAGGGTGCGGTCCCGGGTGATGCCGGCGTTGTGGATCACCACGTCATAGCCCTCGCGCGACCGGGCGTCGGCGAGCAGGGTCTCCGCCGCGTCGGGGGACGTGATATCCAGCGCCAGCGTTTCCACGCCCAGTTCGGCCGACAGGGCCGACAGGCCCTCAGTTGCACCCGCCACGTCCAGGGCGACGACCTGTGCGCCCTCGGCGACGAACAGGCGGGTGATGGCCTCGCCGATACCGCGCGAGGCCCCGGTGACCAGCACCCGCCGCCCTTTGTGCCCGGCCTGATCGGCAGCAGCCACAGCGGCGCCGACCCGGATCGGCTGGCCCGAAACATAGGCCGAGCGCGGCGACAGCAGAAACGCCAGCGTGCTGTCGGCGGCGTCCTCCGCCCCCAGCGCGACATAGAGCAGGTGGACGGCGATGCTGCGCCGCGCCTCCTTGGCCAGCGAGCGGACAAAGCCCTCCAGCCCCCGCTGGATCGCCTCGCCCTCGGCGTCGGCCATCAACTCGGGCGGGGTTCCGATCACCACGACCCGACCATGCTCGGCCACTGAACGGATGGCCTGATGGAAGAAGCGATAGAGGCCCTGGGCCGAGGCCGTATCGGCGCAGGCCGAAGCATCGAACACCAGCCCGCCATAGCGCACGTCCGGCGACCATTCGGCATGGAGCGTCTGCCCCGCCGTTCCGGCCAACCGCTCCAGCGTCGCCGCCATGCGCCCGCTGCCGACCGGGCCGAGCAGCAGAGGCCCGACCATGCCCGCTCCCGCCTCGGCGCGACGTCGCAGCGGCGTCGGACGCGGCAGCCCCAACGTCCCTGTCAGCCAACCGCCGACGCCCGAGTTGGCGAACTCCAGATAACGGTCGCTCATCAGGCCGCCTTCTTCGTCGTCTTGCGTCCTGCCGTTTCCGCCGCCTGACGCCGCTCCAGGCCGGCGGCGATGTCGAAGTCTGCGGGGAAATCGTCCACCTGAATCGCCTGATCGGCGTAGGCGGCGAAGCGGGCGATCGCCGCGCGCTCGTCGGCGCTGATCAGGCTCAGCGCCTCGGCCTCGGCGGCCCAGTCGTTCAGCAGGGTCAGGTTCTGCGGCGCGCGGGCGATGCGGCCGGACCGGATCGCGCCCTTCAGCCGCCGCTCGATGGCCTCGACCTGCGGATACAGATCGAAGGCGGCGATGGTGGCCGCGATGGGATCGACCTCGATCCGCGCCGTCCACGAGTCGGCGATCAGGCGATAGCGCGCCGGGCCATGCTTTTGGATCAAGCCCGCGACGGCGGCCGCGCAGGCGTCGTTCGGCCCCGGCGTACTGATGCCGAACGGCGCCCCGACAAGCTTCAGGAACAGAGCGGCGGCCCGGTTGGGGTGATTGACCAGCAGATCGCGCCACGCCGCACCGGCCCGCGCCAGAGCATCCTGCGCCGCCCAGTGAACGAAGGGCAGATCCTCGACCGGACGTCCCTCGTCCTCGAACCGCTTCAGCACGCTGGACAGGATGAAGAGCTGGGACAGGATGTCGCCCATCCGCCCGGTCATCGCGCCCTTGCGCTTCAAGGCCCCGCCTACCGTGGCCATCGACAGGTCAGACGCCAGAGCCAGCAGGGTCGAGAACCGGGTGGCCGACCGGTAGTAGCGCCTCAGTTGCGGCGCCGCTCCCGACGGCGCGCCGATCAGCACCCCGCCGGTCAGGCTGAAGCTCAGGGCTCGCGCCATGTTGCGGAACATGAAGCCGACATAGCCGAACAGGGCCGCATCGAACGACTTGAGATCGCCCGCCCCCGCCGTGCGCATAAGGGTCAGGACGTAGGGGTGGCAGCGGATGGCGCCCTGACCATAGATGATCAGGGTCCGGGTCATGATGTTGGCGCCCTCGACGGTGATGGCGACGGGAATCTGTTGATAGGCGCGGGCCAGGAAGTTGCCCGGCCCCATGCAGACGCCCTTGCCGCCGACCACGTCCATGCCGTCGTTGATGATCAAGCGCGCGCGCTCGGTGACGTGATACTTGGCGATGGCCGAGACGACCGAGGGCTTCTCGCCCTGATCCAGCGCCGCCGCCGCCAGGCGCCGCACCGAATCCGTCGCGTAAAGATGCCCCGCCATACGGGCCAGCGCTTCCTGCACGCCCTCGAAGGCGCCGATGGGTTGATTGAACTGACGACGGATGGCGACGTAGGCCCCGACCATGCCGACGGCCAGCTTGGACATGCCGACGTTGGACGACGGCAGAGAGATGGCGCGGCCCGCCGCCAGACATTCCATCAGCATCCGCCAGCCGTTGCCGACCTGCTCGCGTCCGCCGATGGCCATCTCCATCGGCACGAAGACGTCGTCGCCGCTGGTCGGGCCGTTCTGGAAGACCGCGTTCAGCGGCCAGTGGCGCCGTCCGATCTCCACCCCCGGATGATCGCGCGGGATCAGAACGCAGGTGATGCCCGGCTCGGCTTCATCGCCCAGCAGGCCGTCAGGATCGACAGCCCGGAAGGCCAGACCCAGCACCGTCGCAACGGGGGCCAGGGTGATGTAGCGCTTGCGCCAGGTGATGCGGAAACCCAGGGTCTCCTTGCCCTTCCACATGCCTTTACAGACCACGCCCGTATCGGTGATCGAGGCGGCGTCCGACCCGGCGTAGGGATTGGTCAGGGCGAAGCAGGGGATTTCCTCGCCGCGCGCCAGACGCGGCAGATAGTGGTTCTTCTGCTCTTCGGTGCCGTAGTGCAGCAGCAGTTCCGCCGGGCCGAGCGAGTTGGGCACCATGACCGAAACCGCCGCCGCCGAGCAACGCGTCGACAGCTTCTGGATCACCTGGCTATGGCCATAGGCCGAGAAGCCCAGACCGCCGTAGGCCTTGGGGATGATCATGCCAAGGAAGCCCTTCTCCTTGGCGTAGGCCCAGGCCTCCGGCGACAGGTCCTGCCAGACCGACGTGGTTTCCCAGTCGTTGGCCAGGTCGCAAAGACGTTCGGCCTCATGATCGAGGAAAGCCTGCTCTTCGGCCGTCAGAGACGGCGCGGGCGTGGCCAGAAGGCGCGCCCAGTCGGGCTTGCCCGCGAACAGTTCGGCGTCCCACCAGACGTTGCCCGCCTCGACGGCCGCCTGCTCGGTCGAGCTCATCTTCGGCATGATCTGACGGAACGCCCCCATGGCGGGGCGCGACAGGATCGCGCGGCGCAGGGGCGTGACGGTCAGCAGCAACAGCACTGGCGCGACGATCGCCGCCAGAATCCCCGTCGCCGTCGCCGAGATCACGCCCGCCCCCCAGCCGGCCGCGATCCAGAGGGCGACGGCGACGGTCCAGACCGCCATCCGGGCCTGCGTCAGGGTCAGGATGAAGCCCCCCAGGGCCAGCGCGGTAATCCACAACAGCATCGTCTGTTTCCTCATCGCCGACAGGGATTCCCATCGGTCTTCCTCGCTACAAGCCTTGCGGCTCGAGGTGGGTTGCGATCAGCGCGCCCGGGTCCAGGTCTGGGTCCGGCACAGCATCCGGGCGACGCAGCCTCGCACCGCCAGCCGATCCGCATCGATCAGCGTCAGGGTTCCCGTCGCCGCCCCCTGACCGCTGTCGGGATCGTAGAGCGGCCCAGCCCGCCACACCTGCGGCCCGCCAGAGACGGCCCGAACCACCGTCAGCCCCCGGACACGGCGATGGCGCAACGCAGGGTCGCGATTGCGCACGTCGCGCTGATCCGGATTGGCGCGCAGGGCCGCAGCGTCGACCACGCGGGCGCACAGAGCCGCGCCGCATCGCTCGAACGCGACCACGCCGTTCTGCGCCGGCGTGCGCCAGCGCCCCAGCAGGACGTCGTCCTGCGCCAGAGCCGGCGAGCCTGACGCCATCAGAACCGCAACCGCCGCCAGGCCGCCTCGCCTCACCCCTTGCCGCCCTGATAGGCGTTGCGCATCGAAGACGGCACGCTTTGATAGAGGGTCGGCGTCGCGATATTCAGCCGTCGCCGCGCGACAGCCAGAGGCTCTGCGAACAGACGCTCATAGTCCTCGCCCGGCAGCCAGGCGGCGCGTCGGCCGTCGCGCCAGGCCTGGAACACGGCCCGCGCGCAAGGATAGCCGGTGCGGGCGCGCATGAACTGCAATGCAATGGCCGAAGCGATCAGGCCGAAACCCGCGCTGCGCGTCTGCGGCAACGAAAAGGCCACCAGACAAGCCTCGCCCAGCGCGTCGGCTTCATAGCCCGTCAGGACGTGCCAGATGTCGTGCACGTCGCGCATCCGGCGCGCGAACCAGGCGCGCGGGTGGGCGGCCTCGATCTCGCTGTCGGCGATCTTGCGGCTCTCGTCGGCCAGCCCGTAGGCGGAGAAATTCTGGGCGTCGATGAAGTCCCTATAGGCGGCGCCGACGGTTCCCCGTTCAAACTGCTCCAGCCAGGCGCGATCCTGCAGGCGATCGGCCAATTCAGGCCGGCTATAGGCCTGGACCCCGCCCTCCGGCGTCTGAAGCAGGCGGCTGTAACCCCAGTCGGGCGAACGCCCGGACAGGGCGTTCATGATCTCGAAGACCTGTTCGGTGTCGTCCTTGTCCGCCACCAGACGCCGCATGGCGCGCAGGGCGCGGATCGGTTGCAACCGATGGGCGTTCAGCTGCGACGGCTGACGCACAGCGCCGCCGGAGGAAAGCTCGAATGAGGGAAACGTCGAGGCGGCTTGCACTTGCGGGTTCCTCTGCGGAAGCCTAGAACGAATAACTATCTACATGAATGTCATTTACACATATGTCAATTGCCGCCCTTGAAAAACCGCGTCGTCGTCGTCGCTCGCCCGATGAGGCGCGCCGCGAGGCCGTCGTCTCCGCCCGCGCCCTGCTGCTTTCAGGCGGACCGACAGCGGTGACCTTGTCGGCGGTGGCGTCCGACATCGGTGTCACCCACGCCAACCTGATCCATCACTTCGGCTCAGCGGCTGGCCTCCAGTCGGCGCTGATGGGTTCGATGGTGGCCGATCTGAACGAGGCCCTGGGCACGGCCGTGGTGCGGCTTCGCACCGACGAAGGCGCGCCTCTGGAACTGGTCAACGCAGTGTTCGACGCCTTCGCCGAGGGCGGCGCCGGGCGCCTGGCCGCCTGGATCGCCATGTCTGGCGACCTGTCTCACCTGGAACCCGTGCGCGCCGCTGTGCGCGACCTGGTGGACGCGATCGCCGAGAAGATGGGCGACGATGGGGAAGCCCGCGAACGGATCGGATCCGCGGTTCTCTTCATCGCGCTCAGCGCCTTCGGCGAAGCCCTGATCGGCCCGCCGCTGCGCGACATGCTGGATCAGCCGGACGACGCCGGACGCAAGGTGGTGGCCAGCCTCCTGCCCCGCTTCCTGGTGCGAAACGAACTGGCCTAGAGCTTCATCGCCAAAGCGCGCCTGTCTTCAGGCGGTGGCCAACACCACGCCGATCAGGACGGCCGTCCAGTGCACGCTGGCGGCCGCCACGACGTGGCCGTGCCAGACCGCCCTGAACCAGGCCAGCTTCTTGCGGACATAGAAGGCGGCGCCGGACATGTAGAGCCCGCCGCCCACGGCCAGAAGGATCAGGGCGATCCATGAGCCATGCGCGATCATCGGCTTGAAGGCGATGACCACCAGCCAACCCAGGGCGATATAGACAAAGACCCAGAACCGCCGACCGATGCCGGGCAGGAAGAGCTTGCCCAGGGCGCCGAGAAGGGCCAGCCCCCACACCGCCGCCGTCATGCCCCAGGCCCAGGCGCCGGTCAGGTTCTGCGTGGTGAACGGCGTATAGGATCCCGCGATCATCAGAAAGATGCCGGCGTGGTCCAGACGCCGCAACAGGGGCCGCCACCGCGCCGAGGCGAAGTTGTAGGCGGTCGAAAAGCCCAGCATCGCCAGCATGCCCACGGCGTAGACGCAGACGGCCAGAACCAGGCCAAGACTGCCCTTGGCGACCGACAGACCCAGCAGAACGCCACCGCCGAACAAGGCGAAGGTCAGGCCCACAAGATGCACCACGAGGTCCGCGCACTTGGCGCGCGACGTCGGATAATGCCTCGGGGGTACGATCTGTTCGGTCACGTGCGGCAGCCTAACACAAACCGTGCGCCCGGCACGATGACGATCTCGCGCCCTGTGTCGTCACATTCGCCCCTCGACCTCATCCACCCGGTACACCGCGCCGGTGGCCGGCTCTCGGTAGAAGTCCACCCGACGTCCGTTCCAGTGGTAGTCGAGGTGTCGTCCCTGTCGAGGGTTGGCGGCCAGGTCCGGATAGAAGAGCCCGAGGCAGAACCCGCCATCCGCCCGGCGGCTGGGATAGAGGACGCCCTCCGCATCGGCTGCTATCAGTTGCGCAGCCAGGGCTTGGGCGGGCGCATAGTCGACTCGGTCCAGAGCGGGCGCATAGGCGACCTCATCTCTCAGATCGTGCGCCCGAACCGCGACTTCCAGAACGATCTCGCGGAACTGGGATGTCCAGCCTGCGGGTTCCGAAGTGCGCGCCATGAACCGCGCGTGGTGGTGCATGGTCTCCGCCAGGGCGGTGTCGAACCGGTCGGCGACATAGAGCACGCCGTAGTTCCCGGCCGAAAACCGGCTCGGCCTATCAGGACTCACGTGGGTGAACGGCGACATCAGATAGCTGGCGCCCGGTCCGCCCACCCGCCGCGCCTCCGGGACGAGATCGAGCGCGCCAAGGTTCACCATCAGTCGCGGATTGGTCTTCTGTTCCGCGGCGATAAGCAGGGGCCAGTCCGCCGGGTCGGCGATGTCCTCGAACAGGTCAATCGGCGGATAGAGGCTGCGGATGATGCGCCGGGCGTCGGGCCACTGAACGTCGACCTGTGCGACCTGGCGGGGATCCATCACCAGCCGCCGCGTTCGGCGTCCAGATACCTGCGCACCCGCATCAGATCCGTTAGTTCGCCGCCCAGCATGACGTCCAGCGCCGACTGCCCGCCGAAGGCGGTGTTCGCGGCCCCGATCCAGCGATAGGTCCGCTCCGGCTCATTGAACATGTGACGCAGCGCCTTGTGGATTCCCATCAGGTTGGACAACCGCGCCTTGCCGTCCCGATCAATCCGCCCCTGATCGCCGGCCTTCCAGCGACGATAGGTTCGCAGCGGCATATCCAGCAGGATGGAGGCCTGCTCGTCGGTCAACGCCCACTTATCGAACAGTCGCACCGTAGCGCGGAACATGGCGGCGGCTTCGGCGTCCGTGATTGGGCCGGGGCGGAAATCCTGTGCCCGCGTATCTATAAGCGTGACGTGCATCAACCTCGCTCCTTATGGCATCATTTAATGTTTATGATGCCATATGGCAATGTCGCCAACCTAACGCGCGGCGGGGAGCCAGAGCCTGAAACAACTCCCCGCGCCAGGACCGGCGCTTTCCAGTTCGATCGCGCCGTCGTGCATCTCGACCAGTTGCCGCACCAGGGCGAGGCCGATACCGAGGCCGTCGCGGGACCGATCATCCGGCCCCTTCGACTGGGTGAAGAGCTCGAAGATGCTGGCCTGCATCTCCTGCGGCACGCCCACCCCGTTGTCGGCGATCTCGATCCTGATCCGGTCGCGTTCGACGTCGGCAGATAGCCGGATGCGCCCCTCCGCCGGCGTATACTTGGCCGCATTGGTCAGAAGGTTGCTGACCACCTGAGACAGGCGGGTGAAGTCGCCGTCCAGCCACACCGGACCGCCGGGCACATTGACCGTCAGGGCGTGGCGGCCTGCGTCGATCTTGGGCCGGCTTGTGTCCACGGCGGACTCGATGATGCTCTGAACCGTGACCCGCTCCCGCTTCAGGGAAATCTTCCCCTGGTCGATCCGGGCCACATCCAGCAGGTCCTCGATCAGCCGCGACAGGTGGTGCGCCTGAATCCCCATCCGCGCCTGGATGTCTGCCTTGCGCGCAGGGTCTGTCTGACGCTCCAGCAATTGGAGGCCGGCCCGGAAGGCCATGACCGGGTTGCGCAACTCGTGCCCCAGCATGGCGATGAACTCGTTCTTGCGACGATCGGCCGCCCGAAGCGCCTTGGCGTAAGCCTTCAACTCGTCACGGTGCGAGAGGATTTCCAGTCGCTGACGGTAAAGCTCGATGAAGACCTTCGCCTTGCTCCGCAGGATGTCGGGCTCGACCGGCTTCTGGATGAAGTCCACCGCCCCCGCCTCATAGCCTCGGAACCGGCGCTGCTGATCGGCGCTGCCCGCCGTGACGAAGACGATCGGGACATGACGGGCGTTGGCCGCGCCGCGCATGAACTCGGCCAGCTCGAAGCCATCCATGCCGGGCATCTGCACATCGACGAGAGCTAGGGCGACGTCGTGCACCAGCAACAGTTCCAGCGCTTCGTCGCCGGACCGGGCCTTCAGGCAGACGATGCCGTCCTGTCTCAGCAGGGCTTCGAGGGCGAGCAGGTTTTCTTCCAGGTCGTCGACCAGCAGAAGATTGATGGGCTGTTCCACGCTGCTCATTGTTTTTCGAGACCTTTCAGGTGCTCGGCTATGCCCTCCAAGGGCATGACGACGGCCGAGGCGCAGGCCCGTCGTGCGGCCTCCGGCATCGTCCGGGCATAGGCGGTGGACGGTTCTTCGATCAGGGCGACGCCTCCGGCCGCGGCGACCGCTTCCAGTCCTCGGGCGCCGTCGTCGTTGGCGCCCGTCAGGATCACGGCGGTCAATCCCGCCCCATAGGCGTCAGCCGCGCTTTCAAACAGCACGTCGATCGATGGACGGGAATAGTTGACGGCCTCATCGGACGAGAGGGCCAGATGACCGTCGGCCTCCACCAGCAGGTGATAGTCGGACGGCGCGAAGTAGACCACGCCCGGGCGCGCCGCTTCCTTGTCCTCCGCCTCTTTGACGGTCACGCTGCAGCGCGCTTCAAACAGAGGGGCCAGCACATTGCTGCGGTCGGCGGGAACGTGCAGCACGACCAGAACAGGCAGCGGAAAATCGACCGCCAGCGCAGGCAGGAGCGCAAGAAGCGCCTGCACCCCTCCTGCGGAAGCGCCGATCACGACGGCGCGCGGGGAAGACGAACTCATGCGTCACGCCTCCGGTAGATCTTCTCTTCGGGAACGAAGTCGACAAAGGCGCCAGCATGGCGGGAAAAACGCAAGCTCTCCTTGGAGCCGATGCCGAGAAAACCGTTGCGAATGAGCGAGTCGCTGAACAGGCCGACCGCGCGGTCCTGCAGATCCCGATCGAAATAGATCATCACGTTCCGACACGAGATCAGATGCATCTCTCCGAACACAGCGTCGGTGACCAGGCTATGGTCGGAAAACACGACGTTGTTGCGCAGCGACTTATCGAAGACTGCGCGTCCATAGTCGGCCGTGTAGTAGTCCGAAAGTGAGGAACGACCGCCCGACTTCTGGTGGTTTTCGGTGAACTTGCGGATGCGGTCTAGCGGATAGACGCCCGCCTCCGCCGCGCGCAAGGCGTCGGGATTGATGTCCGTGGCGTAGAAGAGGGTGCGGTCGAGCAGGCCCTCCTCCCGGAACAGGATGGCCAGCGAGTAGACCTCTTCGCCAGCGCTGCACCCGGCGATCCAGACCTTCAGCGACGGAAAGGTCCTGAGGTGAGGCAGGACCTGCTCGCGAAGGGCCCGGAAATAGGACGGGTCGCGGAACATCTCGCTGACCTGGACGGTCAGGAAGCCCAGCAGGCGCGGCAACATCTCCGCATCATGCAGCACGCGCTCCTGCAGAGCGGTTATGCTCGGCAGGCCGAAATGGCTCCTTGCCTGCAACAGACGTCGCTTGATCGACGCCCGCGCGTAGTGACGGAAGTCATAGTGATATCGCTGGAACAGCGCCTCCAGCAGCAGCTGGATCTCGATGTCCTCGACCTCGTGGGTCATGGCCGGCTTCAACGGGGCATCCAGACGCGGACCAGCGAAAGCAGTTTATCGACGTCCAGCGGCTTGGCCATGTAGTCGTTGGCGCCCGCCGCCATGCAGCGCTCCTGGTCGTCGGGCATGGCCTTGGCGGTCAGCATCACGACCGGCAGGCCGCTCCATCGCGGATCTCGCCGCAGTTCGCGCGTGGCTGTCAGGCCGTCCATGACCGGCATCATCACATCCATGAGAACCAGATCGATGGCCTTGGCGGGATCGCCGTGAGACCGATCCAGGGCCTCGATCGCCTCCTTGCCGTTGCGAGCGATCTCGACGATGGCGCCACGCGGCTCCAGCACATTGGTCAGGGAATAGACGTTCCGGACATCATCCTCGACGATCAGGATCCGCCGTCCCTCCAGCACCGCGTCGCGATTGCGCGCCTTGCGGATCATCTTCTGCTGTTCGGCCGGCAGCTCCGACACCACCTGGTGGAGGAACAGCGAGACCTCGTCCAGCAGCCGCTCCGGCGACTTGGCCCCCTTGATGATGATGGAACTGGAGTAGCGACGAAGCTGCTGCTCGTGTTCGGGCGACAGGTCGCGACCGGTGTAGACAATGACCGGCGGGAAGGCGTGACCGCCTTCGCGACTGAGCGTCTCCAGAAGCGAGAAGCCCGAGGCGTCCGGCAGAGTCAGGTCCAGCACCATGCAGTCGAAGGTCTGGCTCTTCAGCTGTTCCAGACATTCAGCGGCCGTGCCGACCCCCACAGTTTCGACATCGCCCGATTCCAGCAGCTTGCTGACCGCCTCACGCTGGACCGCATCGTCCTCGACGATAAGCACCCGACGCACGGTGCGCGTCAGCTTCTCTTCCAACGACCGCAGGACGTTGGCCAACTCGTCGCGCCCCACAGGCTTGACCACATAGCCGATGGCGCCCAGCGACAGAGCGGTCTGACTGTGGTCGTCGGCCGAAACCACGTGGATGGGAATATGGCGCGTGTCGTCATCCCTCTTCAGGACGTCCAGCACCGTGAGGCCCGATTGGTCAGGCAGACCGATGTCCAGCACCACCGCGCTGGGGCGATAGCGCTTGGCCAGCTTGAGCGCCTCTTCCGCCGTGCCGGCCACAATGCATTGGAAGCCCAGTTCGCGTGACAGGTCGCGGACGATGGCGGCGAAACGGTCGTCGTCCTCCACCACCAGCAGCAGACGCCGGCTTCCGGCCAGTTGATCGCGATCATCCTCCACCGTCCGATGCGTCGGCTCTGAGTGGGGTTCGGGCGTGGTCGCAGCTTCAGCGCTAGGAGCTGACGACGCTGCCACAGGAGTCTCTCGCGGCGCGACACGCGCGGCGTCGTAGGTCCGAGGCAGGATCAGGGTGAAAACGCTGCCCTCCCCCGGACGGCTTTCCAGCGTGATCCGGCCGCCCAGCAACCGCGCCAGTTCGCGCGAGATCGAAAGGCCCAGCCCGGTGCCGCCATAACGACGGCTGATGGTGCCGTCCGCCTGCTGGAAGGCCTCGAACACGCTCTTCTGCTGATCCGGCGAGATGCCGATGCCGGTGTCCGAGACGGCGAACGCGACTTCCCCCGGGCCAGCGGCCGTGACCGCCAGCTTGACGCTTCCACTCTCAGTGAATTTGAAGGCGTTCGACAGCAGGTTCTTGAGAATCTGCTCCAGCCTCTGACGATCCGTTTCCAGGTCATCTTCGCCGGCCGCGGTCAGGTCGATCTCAAAGGCCAGACCGCGGTCGTCGGCCACCGGCTGGAACAGCTGTCGCACATCCTCGCTCAGGCGCTGGAGCGAGATCGCTTCAGGTCGGGCCTGGATATGGCCGGCCTCGATCTTGGACAGGTCGAGGATGTCGTTGATCAGCGTCAGCAGATCATTGCCAGATGACTGGATGGTCCGGGCATACTTCACCTGCTCGTCCGACAGGGCGCCGTCCGGGTTGTCTGCCAGAAGTTTCGACAGGATCAGCAGGGAGTTGAGCGGCGTGCGCAGCTCGTGCGACATGTTCGCAAGGAAGTCGGACTTGTACTGGCTGGCCTGCTCCAGTTCGCGCGCCTTCAGACCCAGGGCGGCGGAGCCGCGTTCGAGGTCGTCGCGCTGGACTTCCAGCATCTGCGCCTGCTCTTCGAGCTGGCTGTTCGTCTGCTCCAGTTCGGCCTGCTGCTGCTCGAGCCGGAACTGCGATTCCTTCAGCGCCCGTCCCTGCTCTTCCAGTTCCTCGTTCGAGACGCGCAGTTCTTCGCTTTGGACCTGCAGCTCCTCGGCCTGCCTCTGGGTCTCCTCCAGCATATTCTGCAGCTGGGCGCGATAGCGCGCGGACCGTAGCGCCGTGCCGATCGCCGGCCCCACCTCTTCCAGCAGGGTCTGCAGACGCTCGTCCACGGGATGCAGGAAGCCCAGTTCGATGACCGCATTGACCTCGCCATCAGCGCGGGCGGGGGCGATCATCAGGTGCCGGGGGCGGTCCCGCCCAAGGGCCGACCCGATGGTCAGATAGCCTTCAGGCACCTCAGACAGCGTCAGGACGGCGCCTTCGGCGGCCACCTGTCCCAGCAAACCCTCGCGATGACCGAAACGCTCGGGGATCGTGGCGTCGGACGGAACGCCCAGCGTGGCGATGCGCCGATAGACGCCGCCCTCGCCCTTGAACAGCGCGGCCGCCTGAACGTCGGCGTAGCGAGCCAGATAGGCCAGAATCCTGTCGGCCAGTTGCGCCATGGACAGGTCGCCCATCATGGCGTCGGCGAGACCCACCTGGCCCTTGTGCAGCCACTCCTGCCGGGCGCGAGCGCGAGCGCTGCGGCGGATCAAGGTGAAGACGACGATGGTAAGGACAGCCCCGAGAACGCCCGACAGGACGCCGCTGATCAGAGCGGTCCGATAGGCCTCGCTCATTTCGGCGAGACGCTGCGTACGCTGCCGCTGCTCTTCCTGCCGCATCAGTCCGATTTCCGTGCGGATCGCGTCCATTTCGACCTTGCCGCGATCCGTGGCCATACGGGTAAGAGCCGCCTGGACGCCTTCCGAACGACGCGCCTGAATCGTGCCCTCAAGCTCGGCCATCTTGGCGTCGACGTGACGCCGCACCTGCTGGAGATGCGCCTGCTGCACGGGGTTGTCGCTCGTCAACGTGGCCACGTCGTCCAACCGCCGGGCGACGGCGGCCGTCGCCGTTTCATAGGGCTGAAGATACTGGGGATTGCCCGTCAGCAGATAGCCGCGCTGTCCCGTCTCCGCGTCCTGGGTCGTCGACAACAGTTCGTCGACCGCAACGATCACCCGGTGCGTATGGATGATTTCCTGATTGTTCGCTCGCAGCACCTCGACGTTGAAATAGGCCACCAGACCCGTCGCGAGGAAGAAGGCCAGCACCAGAGCCAGTCCAGCGGACGCCCAGGCTTCCATCTTCGAGCCCGACTTCGGGCGGCGGTTCGACGTCATCAAAGATCTGGCCCCGGCAAACGAATGGAGGCCCTTGCGTAGAGAGGCTGCGGGGAAGCGCAATAACCTTGGCCCGTTTTTCTTCTCGCTCGGTCGTGCCCTTGAAGCGGTCCCGTGCCGTCCATCCTGCGAGTTTCGATCCAAATCACCGCCGATTGGGTCGGATCGCCGCAGCATGCGGTATGGTTTGCACGCGTTTCGGCCGTTAGGCTGGGAATCTCCGACGCTTCAACAGGATTTCGCCCACGCATGCTTGCCGCCTTCCTGCTGCTTGTTCCGTTTGCGGCGCCGTTCATCGCGGCCCTGATGGCGATCTTCTTGCCGTCACACGCGCGGAACGCGGCAGCGGCGCTGGCCTGGCTGGCGTCACTGGCGGGGCTGCTGTGCCTTCTGGCGCTGTTTCCAAACATAGCCGCCGGCGAGGCGGTCCGTTGGTCCACGCCCTGGCTGCCGAGCCTGGGCGTGAATTTCACCCTTCGCCTAGACGGCCTGGCCTGGCTGTTCGCGGTCATGGTCCAGGGGATCGGCGCCCTCGTGGTGCTCTATGCCCGCTACTACATGTCGGCGGCGGACCCGGTCCCTCGGTTCTTCGCCTTCCTGCTGGCCTTCATGGGCGCCATGACCGGCGTGGTCATGGCTGGCGACCTGATCGTCCTGGCGACGTTCTGGGAACTGACCAGCCTCTTCTCCTTCCTGCTGATCGGCTACTGGCACCACAATGCGGCGGCGCGCGACGGCGCACGGATGGCGCTCACCGTCACGGCCGCCGGCGGGCTCTGCCTGTTCGCCGGCATGGTGGTTCTGGGGCGCATCGTCGGCAGCTTTGATCTGGACGTGGTCCTGGCCTCAGGGGACGTCATCAAGAACAGCCCCTGGTATCGTCCCGCCCTGATCCTGATCCTGGCGGGTGCGCTGACCAAGAGCGCCCAGTTCCCCTTCCACTTCTGGCTGCCGCGCGCCATGGCCGCGCCGACGCCGGTCAGCGCCTATCTGCATTCCGCCACCATGGTGAAGGCCGGCGTCTTCCTGCTGATCCGGCTGTGGCCTGTGCTGGCGGGAACCGACGCCTGGTACGTCATCGTCGGCTCGGCCGGGATGGCCACCCTGCTGTTCGGCGCCTGGAGCGCCGTCTTCCAGAACGACCTGAAAGGGCTTCTGGCCTATTCGACCATCAGCCATCTGGGGCTGATCACCCTGTTGCTCGGTCTCGGCAGTCCGCTGGCGGCGGTGGCCGCCATCTTCCACACCGTCAACCACGCCACCTTCAAGGCCTCCCTGTTCATGGCCGCCGGTGTCATCGACCACGAGACCGGCACGCGCGACATGCGCAAGCTCAGCGGCCTCAGGCGCCCCATGCCGGTCACGGCCGCCCTCGCGATCGTCGCCGCCGCCGCCATGGCCGGCGTCCCCCTGCTGAACGGATTCCTGTCCAAAGAGATGTTCCTGGCGGAGGCGGTGGCCCACACCGGCGGGCGCCACCTCAACCTCGCCCTGCCCGTCCTGGCCACCGTGGCCAGCCTGCTCAGCGTCCTCTACTCGGTGCGCTTCATCCACCAGACCTTCTTCGGTCCCGAGCCGGTCGATCTGCCCAAGCCTCCCCACGAACCGCCGCGCTGGATGCGTTTCCCGATCGAGGTTCTGGTCGGCCTGTGCATCATCGTCGGGGTCCTGCCGGCGATCACGATCGGCCCCGTTCTCGCCGTGGCCGTTCGATCAGTGCTGGGCGACGACGTGCCCTACTACAGCCTGGCCCTGTGGCACGGCTTCAACCTGCCGCTGCTGATGAGCATGATCGCGCTGGTTGGCGGCGTTGCGCTCTACAGGCTGCTCGGCCCGCGCATCAACGCCAGCGAACGCCCCTGGGTGATCGGGCGCGTCAACGGCGCCCGGGCCTATGATCGCGTCATGCGGGGCTTCAATCTGGGCGCCGAGTGGATCGTGCGTCGCCTGGGCGCCTCCCGCCAGCAGGCGCGGCTGCGTGTCATCATCCTGACTTGCCTGTTGGCCGCGGTCCTGGCCAGCGGCCTGGCCGGCCTCGGCTTCGACGACGCGGGGCTGACCATCCAGCGCCCGGGCCTCGGCTTCACCCTGCTCTGGATCATCGGCGCGTCGTGCGCCGTGGCCGCGGCCTGGCAGGCCAAGTATCACCGCCTGGCCGCCGTCGTGCTGGTGGGCGGCGCGGGTCTGGTCAGTTGCCTGACCTTTGTCTGGTTCTCGGCTCCGGACCTCGCCACGACCCAGATGCTGGTCGAGATCGTCACCACGGTCCTGCTGCTGCTGGGCCTGCGGTGGCTGCCCAAGCGCCTCCCCAATCTGGCGTCTCCCCGTGAAGAGGCCAGGGCCAGACGTCGCCGCCTGACCGACCTGGCCATCGCCGCCGCCGCCGGGCTGGGCGTCGCCGCGCTCGCCTTCGCCGTCATGACCCGGCCGTCGACATCCCCGCTGGCGAAATACTTCCTCGAACACGCCTATTCCGAAGGCGGCGGGCGGAATGTCGTCAACGTCCTTCTGGTCGACTTCCGGGCCTTCGACACCCTAGGGGAAATCACGGTCCTGGGCATCGTGGGCCTGACGATATGGGCGCTGCTACGCCGCTTCCGTCCGGCCTCCGACAGCCTCGGGCATACCGAGCAGAAGCGCATACAGGACGACAGCGACGACCGGCGCGAAGACCGCAAGCTGGGCGACACCCTGTCCGAAACCATGCTGATCCCGCGCGTGGTGATGCGCTGGCTCTTCCCCTTCATCGTCCTGCTGGCGCTTCACCTGTTCCTGCGTGGGCATGACCTGCCGGGCGGCGGATTCGCCGCCGGAGTGGCGCTGTCGATCGCCTTCATCCTGCAGTACATGGCGTCCGGCGCGCGCTGGGTGGAAGAGCGGCTCGAGATCCGTCCCCTGGTCTGGATCGGAGGGGGGCTGCTGATCGCCGCCCTGTCGGGGGTCGCCTCCTGGCTCTTCGGCTATCCCCTGCTGACCTCCTGGTTCAGCTATGTCGATCTGCCTCTGATCGGCAAGACGCCGCTGGCCTCGGCGGTCGTCTTCGATGCAGGCGTGGCCCTGCTGGTCGTGGGCGCCACCGTCCTGATGCTGGTCGCCATCGCCCACCAGTCGCTTCGCAAGTCCCGTCAGGTCGTCCCGCCCCCCGTCGAAGAGGAGACCGTCTGATGGAACTGGTGCTTGCTCTCGGCATAGGGGTGCTGACCGCCGCCGGCGTCTGGCTGCTCCTGCGTCCCCGAACCTTCCAGGTCATCATCGGCCTGTCGTTGCTGGGCTATGCGGTCAATCTCTTCATCTTCGCCATGGGCCGACTGCGCGCCGGATCGCCGCCCGTGCTGCGGGACGATCTCCCGGCCGATCCCGCCGCCTACGCCGATCCTGTGCCCCAGGCCCTGGTGCTGACGGCCATCGTCATCAGCTTCGCCCTGACCGCGCTCTTCCTCGTGGTGCTGATGACCAGCCGGGGCATCACCGGCAGCGACCACATCGACGGACGGGAGCCGGGCGAATGATCGACTGGCAGGACCATCTCATCGTCGTTCCTGTCGTGCTGCCGCTGATCGCAGCCGCCGCCATGCTGCTGCTCAAGGAGCAGCGCTACGGTCTCAAGGCGCTGATCAGCCTGCTATGCCTGGTCGCCTTGGTCGGGGTCGCCTACGCCCTGCTGCACGAAGCAGCCATCGGCGGACCTGCGGGTGACGACACAGCGCGCATCTATAATCTGGGCGCCTGGTCGGCGCCCTTCGGCATCACCCTGGTGGCGGATCGGCTCTCGACCCTGATGCTGGCCCTGACCGCCACGCTGGCGGCCGGGGGCCTGCTGTTTTCCTACGCCCGCTGGGACCGCGCCGGACCGCGATTCCACGCCCTGTATCTGCTGCTGGTCATGGGGGTGAACGGCGCGGTCCTGACCGGCGACCTGTTCAATCTCTTCGTCTTCTTCGAAGTCATGCTGGCGGCTTCCTATGGCCTCCTGCTGCACGGCTCGGGCGAGAAGCGGGTGCGCGCCGGCCTGGGCTATGTGGCGATCAACCTCACGGCGTCGCTCTTCTTCCTCATCGGCGTCAGCCTGATCTACGGCGTGACCGGTGCGCTCAACATGGCCGACATCGCCAGCAAGGTCGCCGCCATTCCCGAGCACGATCGGGCCCTGTTCCATATCGGCTGCGCCATCCTGGGCGTGGCCTTCCTGGTCAAGGCGGCGGCATGGCCGCTCGGGTTCTGGCTTCCAGGCGCCTATGCCGCGGCCAGCGCTCCCGTGGCGGCGGTCTTCGCCATTTTGAGCAAGGTCGGCGTCTATGTGATCCTGCGTCTCGCCACCCTGCTGTTCGGCGCCGATGCGGGCGCCTCGGCCGGGTTCGGGGATGTCTGGCTGCTCTCGGCTGGGATCGCCACCGTGCTGTTCGGTGCAGCCGGCATGGTGGCTTCGCGACGCCTGGAGCAGGCGGCGGGCTACGCCGTCATGGTTTCATCCGGCACGGTTCTCGCCCTGGCAGGAACCGCCCTGCCCGACGCGATCGGCGGCGCCCTGTTCTACATGGCCGCCTCGACCCTGGCGGCCGGCGCCCTGTTCCTGATCGCCGAAATCTTGGGACGAGGCGAGGATCAGGCCGTGTCCCCCGAGGACGCCGTTTTCGACGATGAGTACGACGATCCCTTCGCCGCCGACGACGTGCATGAGGTCGGGCGGGTCCTGCCCGCCTCCACCGCCTTCCTCGGCGGAGCCTTCATCCTGGTGGCCCTGGTCACGATCAGTCTGCCGCCGCTGGCGGGCTTCGCTGGCAAGTTGAGCATATTCGCGGCGCTGCTGGCGGGCGACGGCGTCCTGTCGCCGACCCACTGGCTGATCATCGGCGTTCTCACCCTGTCCAGCTTCGCCGCCCTTATCACCCTGGCGCGCTTCGGCGTGTCCGGCTTCTGGCGGCGTGAGGAGGCGGATGCGCCGAAGGTCCGCAGCCCGGAGTTCCTGGCCATCGGTGGCCTGGTCCTGTGCTGTCTATGGCTCAGCGCCGGCGCCGCCGGGGGCCTGACCTATGCTGAAAAGACCGGCGAATGGCTGGCCTCGCCGGCCGCCTACATGACCGCCGTCCTGGGAGGCGCGTCATGATCCGCGCCGTCCTTCCTCACCCGCTTCTGGCGGCCGGACTGTTCGCCGCCTGGCTGATGCTGAGCGAGCCCGTCTCGGCGGGGGACATCGTTGTGGCCCTGATCGCAGCCCTGACCATCCCCCATGTCATGCGCCTGCTCGAGCCGGACCGGTCCGGCGTGCGAGCGCCCGGCGCCCTGCTCCGGTTGGTCGGCTATGTCGCTGTCGACGTGGTGCGGTCGAACTATGCCGTCGCCACCATCATTCTGGGGCGACGCAAACGCGAGCGCGTATCGGGCTTCATGCACGTGCCGCTGGACCTGCGGAATCGCTATGGCCTGGCGGTGCTCGCCATCATCCTCACCAGCACGCCGGGAACGCTGTGGGTCCAGTACGACCGGCCGACGGGCCGTCTGCTGCTGCACGTTCTGGACCTGATTGAGGAGCAGGAGTGGATCGACCTGATCAAGGGCCGGTACGAACGCCTGCTGCTGGAGATCTTCCCGTGACCGCCTCCGCCGTCCTCTACTGGGGGCTGGGCGCGGCCCAGGCCATGCTGCTGCTGGCCATGCTGCTGGCGGCATGGCGCATGATGCGCGGCCCTCGCGCCCAGGACCGGGTCCTCGGTCTGGACACCCTGTACTTGAACGCCATGTTGATGATCCTCGTCCAGGGCATGCGCAGCGGCGTCGGCCTCTATTTCGAGGCCGCGCTGATCATCGGCATGCTGGGCTTCACGGCCACCGTCGCCCTGGCCAAATTCCTGATGCGCGGCGAGGTGATCGAATGACTCCCACCGAACTGCCGCTCTGGGCGGCCTGGCTCATTGTCGCCGTCACCGTTTGCGGCAGCGCCCTGGCCCTTGTCGGTTCAGTCGGCCTCGTCATCCTCAAGCGCTTCTACGAGCGCGTGCACGCCCCGACGCTCGGCGCCACCCTGGGCATGGCGCTGATCGTCATCGCCTCCGTGATGTTCTGGTCCATGTCGGAAGGTCGCCTGGCGCTGCGGGATCTGCTGATCGGGGTCTTCCTGACCGTCACCACGCCCGTCACCCTCATCCTGCTCGCCCGCGCGGCTGTCTATCGCGACCGAGTCGAGGGCGATGACCACATTCCGCCGGAATAGAGACGCCCTGCGGCCGATCGGCCCAGCGCGCAACGCCGCAGGACGACCCGCGTTTTCACGACCTGACGCAGGGAGTGGACATGGCTGAGGTTTTCGAGGTGACGGTGGGCGACGATGACGGCGCGTCGAGGACGATCAGGATCAATGCGCCCAGCGAATCCGAGGCCCGCCAGGCCGCGGAGCCCCTGCTGCAAGGGGACGAAACCGTGATCTTCGTCGAGGCCGCCGAACTGGATGAATTGACGTCGAACGGGCTGAGGGACCATCCGCAGGAAGGCCCCGACCTGAACCTTGCTCCGGCGCCCAGGGCCGCGGACCTGGAATAAGAGTCTAGCGCGCCTCGATGCGGGCCAGTTGCAGGTCGGCGGCGAAGGCCGCCTGCTCGCGCCGACGAAGGTCCGGATCGGGCAGACGCAACAGATAGGACGGGTGAACCGTCAACAGAACACGGTCGCCGTCAGGGGTCTCGATCACCTTGCCCCGTTCTGCCTGAACGGCCGGCTTTCTTCCCAGCACCGCCAGGCCGGCCGTTGCGCCCAGCGCCAGGATGAGGCGCGGTTTGACCAGTTTTCTTTCGTGATCCAGCCACCATCGGCAGGCCTGCACCTCGCCCGCATTCGGCGTCTTGTGCAACCTCCGCTTGCCCCGAGGCTCGTGCTTGAAGTGTTTGACGGCGTTGGTCAGGTAAGCCTCTGCCCGGTCGATGCCCGCGGCGTTCAACGCATCGCTCAACACGCGCCCTGCGGGGCCGATAAAGGGTCGCCCCGCAAGATCCTCCTGATCGCCGGGCTGCTCGCCCACTATCATGAGCCGCGCCCCGGCCGGTCCCTGCCCGCAGACAGCCTGGGTCGCGTCGCGCCATAGCGGGCACCGACGGCAGCCTTCGACGCCGCTCGCCAGCGCCGGCAGGTTTGCCGGAACCATGTCATCAGTCGCGGTCCGATCGACCGCCGGGGCGCGAAGACGCGCGAACTTCTCATTGGGCTGAGGCGCTGCCCGGGACACCATCCCCTCGGTGCGCAAGCCCGCCGAAGCAACCAGTTCAGGGATCAGCGACGCTTCGGGCAGGTTCTTCCAGTAGCGCTTGGGCATTTCCGACTGCATCATCCGCGTCCGCAGACGCGCCGGATTGAAGGTCGAAGCGTAGTAGGTGCGCCAGAAGTCCTCGACATCGTCTTCCTGGGGCGCCTCGTCCTGACGCGCGGGCGGTCCGAAACTCAGGCGGCCGCCGTCCCAGTGCGCCGCGCCGTCGGGCGTCAGGATCGACCACCGCATGGTGCTGAACCGCCTGGCGAAAAAGGGCGCGGTCTTCTCCAGCACGCGGTGCGCCGGCTCGAACCAGGCCACCCAGCGCTCGCCCGCCTCGTCCGTGGTCTCGCGAAACCGGACGAAGGCCTTCATCTTGTGCGCGGCGCGGTGGACGTTCTTCACGCGCTCCGCCGCGGCGGCGACATCGGGATCGGAGGCCACTCGCATCAGGTCGGGCTCGTTGCGCAGTCGCCACAAGAGACGATACATCAGGTCGAACCGGTCCGCCGCGCGATGCAGGATCAGGTCGGCGGCCGTTTCCACAAAGGCGCGCGGAACGACAAAGGCTGCGACTTCTCCAGCCTCCGACGCCTCCTCGTTCGAGCCGAACAGGGTGGTCTGGACCGCCTCGCCCGTCACGAAGCGCACCTCGGCGGGAGCGATCCCGGACATCCGCAAAGCGCGCGCCGCGGCCTTCCAGCCATCGAGATCGATCTCACTGTTCAGCGTGATCGTGCGCATCAGAACAGGCTCAACTGCTCGGGCGCCCGCGGGGGCGCCAGGCGCGCGCGCAGGTCCATGGCGTCCGTCAAACCGCCCGGCGTCCAGTCCAGGGCGACGATCCAAGGGCGCACCTTGTCGATCGACCGCGTCAGCCGGGCCACATCCTCCAGCCTCAGCGTGCGATAGCGACGAACGGACAGGATGCGATCCACCGCCTTCACGCCCAGACCCGGCACGCGCAAAAGGACTTCGCGAGACGCGGCGTTGACGTCAGCAGGAAAGCTGTCGCGCCGCTTCAGAGCCCAGGCCAGCTTGGGATCAATGGCCAGATCAAGCATGCCGTCCGATGCGCCCTCGCCGATCTCCGGCGCGCTGAACCCATAGAAGCGCATCAGCCAGTCCGCCTGATACAGCCGGTGTTCCCGCATCAACGGCGGTTTCGACAGAGGCAGGACGCTGGAACTGTCGGGGATGGGGCTGAAGGCAGAATAATAAACCCGACGCAGGCCGTATCCGCCGTACAGGGACGCGCTTCGATCCAGGATCTCGGTGTCCGGCGCCCCGTCGGCGCCCACGATCAACTGGGTCGACTGTCCGGCCGGGGCGAAGGCGGGCGGCCGCTGACGGTCGCGTTTCTCCGGCTTGGCCGCCTCCAGCCCCAGACGCACCTGGGCCATGGTCTTGCGGATCAGCCGCGCGTCCTTCTCCGGCGCCAGCCGCCCCAGGGCCTCGTCTCGCGGCAACTCGATATTGGCCGACAATCGATCCGCATAGCGGCCGGCCAGGGCCACCAGCCGTTCGTCTGCCTCGGGAATGAGTTTGAGGTGGATATAGCCGCGAAAATCGTGGTCCTCGCGCAGCCGGCGCGCGACCTCCACCAACTGCTCCATCGTGTAGTCGCCCGAACGGATGACCCCCGACGACAGGAACAACCCCTCGATATAGTTGCGCTTGTAGAAGGCCAGGGTCAGGTCGACGACTTCCTCGATCGTGAACCGCGCCCGCTCCACATTCGAGGACGTCCTGTTGATGCAATAGACGCAGTCATAGATGCAGAAGTTCGTCAGCAGGATCTTCAGCAGGCTGACGCACCGCCCGTCCGGCGTATAGGCGTGACAGATGCCCATGCCCTCGGTCGAGCCCACGCCCTTGCCATTCAGGGAATTGCGTTTTGTCGCTCCCGATGACGCGCATGAAGCGTCGTATTTGGCCGCGTCGGACAAGACGGACAGCTTTCGCCGGAGTTCGATACGCGCCATTCGTTCATGATATGTTCCGAAAAATGCGCAGTCCAGCGTAGCTATTGAGGTTTTCACGGCGGAGCTGCGTTCGTCAGACATAGACGCTGAGCGCATCGCGCCAGCATCGCAGATCGCCAGATTGTAGGGGGAAAATGGTACGCCCCCTCGGGCTCGAACCGAGGACCCTCTGATTAAAAGTCAGATGCTCTAACCAACTGAGCTAGGGGCGCACATTTTTCTGAAAACAACCACTTGGATTGCTTTTCCGCGAACCGGCGCAGCGCCTGTTTGCGGAGGCGGTTTCTGGTTCATTCGTGAATGCAGGTCAAGGGGCTGGACCGAGAGATGAGGGGTATTTCTGAGGAAATCCGTCTCGCCTCCTCAGAAAACCGCTTTCCAGGCCGATCAATGGGTTTGCGACCTCGATCGGCGTGGCGAACGCCGAGAATCTCGTGTCGCCCCCGCCCCGTTCCGGTCTAGCTTCTCGCTCATGGGACCACTCGCCGGACTGCGCATCATCGAAATCGACGGCCTGGGGCCGGTCACCTTCGCCGGCATGATGCTGGCTGACATGGGGGCGGAGGTCCTGCGACTGACCCGCGGCGGCGGCGCGACGGCCGCCGTCTTCGACGAGGTCGGGGGCGCGGTGCTACATCGCGGCCGCCGCGCCGTGCCGGTGGACCTGAAATCCGCCGAGGAGCGCGACAAGGTGCTGGGCCTGATCGACAGCGCCGACGCCCTGATCGAGGGCTTTCGTCCCGGCGTGATGGAACGGCTGGGCCTTGGCCCCGAGACCTGCGCCGCGCGCAGCCCACGTCTGGTCTACGGCCGCGTGACCGGTTGGGGACAGACAGGGCCGATGGCCGATCAGGTGGGGCACGACATCAACTACATCGCCCTGTCCGGCGCGCTTCACCCGATGGGGCCGGGCGACCAGCCGCCAAGCCCGCCCCTGAATCTCGTCGGCGACTACGGCGGCGGCGCCATGATGCTGGTCAGCGGCGTACTGGCGGCGATGCTGGAAGCCCGGACCACCGGGCGCGGGCGCGTCGTCGACGCCGCCATGACCGACGGCTCGGCTCTGCTGACCGGTCTGTTCCACGGGCTCCAGTCGCGGGGCCTGTGGAATGACGAGCGTCAGGCCAACCTGCTGGACGGCGGAGCCCCCTTCTATCGTTGCTACGCCTGCCGTGACGGCGGGTTTGTCGCCGTTGGCGCGCTGGAGCCCCGCTTCTACGCCGCCCTGCTCGTCGGGCTCGGTCTCACGCCGGAAGAGGCGCCGCAGTTCGATCGCAGCGACTGGCCCGCCCTTCAGGCCCGTTTCGCCGCCCGGTTCGCCACACGCGACCGCGACGACTGGGCCGCTCACTTCGCCGGAACCGAGGCCTGCGTCACGCCGGTGCTGACAATGGCCGAGGCCCCCGACCACCCCCACAATCAGGCGCGCGGGACCTTCCTGAATGCGGGAATCCGTCAACCCGCGCCCGCGCCACGTTTCGACGGCGACGCTCCTGCGACGGCGTCAGATCGACCCGATCTGTCGCTGGATCAGGCCCTGATCGAATGGCGAAAGTGACATTCCGCCATACCGCGGGACGGGTTCAGTTGCGGTTCATTGGCGTTCAGTCAACAAAGGGACGGAACCCTGCGCCAAAGTCGGCGTTTGCCACCCCATAGGGGGAAGAAATGCATATGAACCGGTTGATTGTAAAACGTTTGCTGCTGGCCTCGTCGCTTGGCGCCGCCGCCCTCCTCTCCGCCTGCGACGAGCCGCGCCAGTACGAATCGGTCGAGATTGAAACTGAAGCGCCGGCGGCTCCGGCCGCCGAGGAGGCCGCTGCTCCGACCGTGGCCGAGGCCCCCGCGCCTGCTGCGACGGAAGCGCCCGCCCCGGTCGACACCCTGCCGCCGGAACAACGCACCTCGGAACAGACGGTGCAGCCTGAAAGCGAGACGCTGTTCTACTGACTTCGGCCCGGACGGCGTCCCTCTCCGGCTCTTCCACTCTGAACCAAGGCTCCAGCTTGACGTCGAGGTCCCACCTCCTTTTCGCCAGTGCGGCGCTCTGGGCCCTTTGCGGCCACGCCGTCCTGGCGGATGTGCCGAAAGCCCAGATCCGCGGCGAGGTCGACCCTGAGCTGCGTCGCCAACTGGAACAGGCCGTGGGCCAGGTCGACGCCGCCCCGGCCAATCGCTTCGAGGCGCGTCGGCGCGCCCGCAGCGCCATGGAGGCCGCTCAGGCCCTCCTGCGCTCGGAAGGTTACTACCAACCCACGCTGCAGGACGACGTGGAGGGCGAAGAGACGCCCGTCGCCGTGATCACCGTCACGCCCGGCCGCCGGTTCGTGCTCGCCGACACCCAGATCAACTGGATCGCTCCCGTCCCCGACGCGGTCACCGAGCAGACGGTCACGAAGGATCTCGCCCTGAAACCCGGCGATCCGGGCCGGGCCGCCGAGGTCCTGGCCGCCGAGGGGCGGATCGTGGCGGGCCTGACCCGCGAGGGTTACGCCGACGCTAAGGCCGAGCCTCGCCGCGTCGTGGTCGATCACGCGACCTTCACCGTTCAGCCCAACTTCAACATCTCCTCCGGAGCCCTGGTGCGACTGGATGGCGTTCTCGTGCGCACGCGCGGCCCCACCAATCCCGACTGGGTGGCTGGTCTGGCGCCGTGGACCTCCGGCGATCGCTACGATCCCGAGGATGTCGCGGAACTGGAGCGACGACTGCTCGACACGGGGGTCTATGAAGGCGTCGGCGTTTCTCTGGCGCCGCTGGATCAGATCACCCCCGAGGGTCTGCGTCCCGTCATGGTCACCCTGGCCGACCGCCCTCGCAGCCTGCTGGAGGCCGGCGCCACCTATTCGACCGCCGAGGGCGCCGGCGTGGACGTGTTCCAGACGCGCTACAACCGGTTCGGCCGGGCCGCCACGCTGAAGTACGGCGGCCGCTTCGCCAGCATCGACAGCCGTCTGGGCGGCGAGGTCAGCCTGCCCCATTGGCGGCGGCCAGGGCGCACCCTCAAGCTGTCGTCCTACCTCGTCAACGAACAGACGGACGCCTACGACCGCAGCGCCGTCTCTGTGAACGCCGACCTGTCCCAGCGCATCGGCAAGACCTCCTTCTTCACCTATGGCGTGGGGCTGGACGCGGGCCGCTATACCGAAAACCGCTTCGATCCTGACACCCAGGAACCGGTGACCTTCGATCGCGACCTGGCCATCCTGACCACCCGCGGCTCCGCCTACATGGACCGCTCCAATGATCCGCTGGATCCGACGCAGGGCTACCGCCTCTACGTCTCGGCCCAGCCGACGGCAGTGGCCGGCGAAGACAGCGTCTTCTTCGTGCGCACCGAGGGACAGGCCACCGCCTATCTCCCCTTGCAGGACGGGGCCAAGACCGTGCTGGCCGGGCGCTTGCGCATCGGCTCGATCATCGGCGGCGAGGAGTTGACGGTGCCATCGGACCGCCTCTTCTACTCCGGTGGCGGCGGGTCGGTGCGCGGCTATTCCTATCAGAGCATCAACCCGCGCCTGCCCGACAACACCCCGCGCGGCGGCCTGTCGCTGTTCGAGACCTCGTTCGAGGTGCGTCGCGACATCGGCGCGAAATTCCAGGCTGTAGCCTTCATCGACGCCGGCGCCGTCGGCTTCCAGGAGACGCCGAACTTCAACAATCTTCGCTACGGCGCCGGGGTGGGGGTTCGCTACAAGCTGCCCTTCGGCCCGGTCCGCGCCGACATCGCCGTCCCGCTCGACAAGCGCGAGGGCGACGCCGACTTCCAGCTCTACATCAGCATCGGCCAAGCGTTTTGACCGACCTCCCGCCCACCGAGCCCGAAACGGACGCCCCCGCCGAAACTCCGGCGAAGAAGGCCAGGCGCAAGCGCACGCGCCTTCAATGGATCGCCTTCATCTCCGGCATCGTGGTGGCGTCCCTGGTGGCGCTGGCGATCATCGCCGCGGTGGGCGGACGGATGTATCTGGTCTCGGATTCCGGGCGTGAGCTGATCACCAGCTTCGTCGCCGGCAAGAAGATCAGCCGTTACGGCCGGATCAACGTCGAGGGCCTGAAGGGCGACCTTTTCGACGACTTCACGCTGGGCCGCGTCACCGTGACGGATGCTGACGGCGTCTGGCTGGAGGCGACCAATGTCCGCGTGGACTGGTCATACTGGCCGCTTCTGGCGCGGCGCTTCCACGCCAAGGAAATCACGGCCGACCAGATCCGCCTGATCCGCCGGCCGCTGCTGGAGCCGCGCACCGAGCCGGGCGGCCCGCAGGCCCTGACCATCGACATCGACCGTTTCAGCGCCAACGTCGAACTGATGGAGAACTTCTCGAAGGAATACGGTCGCTGGACCCTGAGCGGCGACGCCGAGCTGCCGCGCAAGGGCGACAAGATCGCCAACGTCAACGCCTACAGCCTCAGCCGCAAGGGCGACTACCTGCGGCTGGCCGCCGTCATCGGCAAGAAGCCCGAAGACCTCCGCGTCAACCTGCGCGCCAACGAGGCCCAAGGCGGGCCTATCGCCGGCACCCTGGGCTATTCCCCGGATCAACCCTTCTCCGCCGTCGCCCTGGTGAACGGCGAGATTGTCGACGTCGTAATGCGGACGGGCGACTTCACCCCCCTGTCGGTCAAGGGCCGCTACAGCAAGGACGGCTCGCGCATCGCGGGCGCCGCCGACTTCTCGGGCTCCGACCTGCTCGCGCCCTTCGTCGAACGGATCGGCCGCACCGCCCGCTTCGGCTTCGCCACCGTGCCCGACAGGAACCGCGACGGTTTCCAGGGCATGGCGTGGAATCTCAGCGCGGACAACATCCAGTCGCGCGCCCAGGGCCTGATCCGGCTCAAGGACCGGACCGCCCCCGACGGCGTCAGTCTGGAACTCACCACGCCCTCCCTCAGCCGCCTGATCGGCCGCCCCCTGGCGGGCGCCTCGGCCTACACCGGCGTGTTCAAGGGCGACGCCAATGTCTGGACCCTGCACGGCTCGGCCAGCCTGCTGGCGACCGACATCGCCAGCTATCGCGCCACGCGGATTTCGGGACCGCTGAACATCGCGGCCAATCGCGGGCGCATCGATGTCACGACCGACATTCGCGCGGCCGGCGGATCGAGCGCCGGCATCATCGGCGCCCTGCTGGGTCCGACGCCGCGCATCCAGCTGGAGGCCGCCCGCACCACCGACGGCGCCTTCCTGCTCAAGAAGATCGACGGCCGCGGCCAGGGCCTGGTTCTGACGGGATCGGGCGGACGCAGCATCACCGGCGGCCTGACCTTCTCCGGCCAGGCCGACCTGACCGACATCTCGCGCATCCGCAAGGGCGCCAAG
Organism: Brevundimonas sp. UBA4553; assembly: GCF_002387245.1. GTDB lineage: Bacteria > Pseudomonadota > Alphaproteobacteria > Caulobacterales > Caulobacteraceae > Brevundimonas. The sequence continues at coordinate 29,739 of NZ_DGLD01000014.1, read as the reverse complement.
GGCTCCTTCAAAGGACCGATCCGCGCCGCCTCGGCGCGACCCGGCGCGCCCTGGACGCTCAGCTTCGACGGGCGCGGGTCCCGCATGGCCATCGGCATGGACGAACTGGATCGCCTGCTCGGCCAGACGCCGCGCCTTCAGGCCGCAGGCTCTCTCCATCAAGGCGTCATCTCCATTGACCGCAGCGAACTGACGGGCGCCGCCGGCCGGATGGGCGCCAAGGGTCTGATCGAAGGGTCCAAACTGCGCCTGGCCCTGGACTGGGCCGCTCGCGGTCCCTTTGGCGTGGGTCCGGTCGCCATCGACGGGGCCATGGACGGCAACGGCGCCCTGACCGGCACCCTGGCCCAGCCCCGGGCCGACCTGCGCGCCTCCTTCGACAAGGTCTCGGCCAGCGGCCTGATCCTGACCAACGCCGACCTGATCCTGAGCTTCCGCAAGGGCGTCGACGCCTCGGACGGGCGCATCGTGCTCAACTCCGGCTCGAACTACGGTCCCGCCCGAGCGTCAGGCAACTTCTTCCTGGGCGGCGGACGCATCCGCCTGACCGAGGTGGACCTCAACGCCGGCGGCGTGACGGCACAGGGCGCGGTCGCCCTGTCCAACAACTTCCCCTCCAGCGCCGACCTGACCTTCACCGCGCGTCAGGGCGCGTTCCTGGCCTTGGGCGAAGCCAATGGCCGGGTGCGGCTGACCGACGGCGGCGGCGACCAGAGCGCTGTGCTGGACGTCACTGGCCGCAACGTCCGGCTGCCGGGTTCGACCTGGGTTGTGCGCAACCTGTCGCTGAAGGGACAGGGCACGCTGGAGCGCCTGCCCTTCACCCTGGCCGCCGACGTCGGCGGCGCCACGCCGGTCCAGTTCAACGGCACCGGGGAATATTCGCGCCAAGGGCCCGCCCAGAGCGTCACCCTGCGTGGCGGCGGCCGTGTCCGTGAGATCGCCTTCACCACTCGCACCCCCGCGATCGTGGCCCTGAACGGCGACGGCCGCGTGGTCCGCGTCGATCTGGGCGTCGGGGGCGGCGTCCTGGCCGGCGAGCTTCGGCAGGACAAGAACGGCAGCGCCATCCAGGTCGATCTGACCAATATCGAGATGGGATCGCTCGCCCCCGACCTGCGCGGTCAGGTCACAGGCCGCGTCTCGCTGCAAGGCTCGGGCGACACCCTGAACGGGTCGGCCAACATCGACCTCAAGCAACTGCGCAGCGTCGATGCGCCCCGCGGCCTGGCCGTGGACGGGTCGCTGAACGCCGACCTCACCGACAGCGTCCTGCGCATTCGCGCCCAGGCCAATGATGGAACGGCGGTTCAGGCCTCCGCCGATGTCAGCCTGCCGGTCGAAGCCTCCGCCGCGCCGCTGAGACTGGCCATCGCCCGGACCCGCGACATGTCGGGCCAGATCGCCATCAATGGTCAGATCCAGCCCATCTGGGACCTGTTCCTGGGCGGCGCCCAGTCGCTCTCGGGCCAAGTTGCGGGACGCGCCACCCTGGCCGGAACGCTGAACGCCCCCCGCCTCAACGGCCGCCTCGACCTGACCCAAGGCGCCTTCCGCGACAGCGCCACGGGCCTGCGTCTGGAAGCCGTCACCCTGGCCAGCCGCTTCGACGACGGTCAGGCCGTGATCGAGCGGTTCGAAGCCGCCGACGGGATCAAGGGCACGGTGACCGGCAACGGCAACCTCGGCCTGCGTCAGGGCTCGGGCTCCACGCTCCGGCTGGAACTCACCCGCTTCCGCGTCATCGACAACGACATCGCCGAGGCCCGCGCCAACGGCGTGTTGACGGCGGTGCGGGGCGCCGACGGCAACATCCAGCTCAGCGGCGACCTGAACATCGACGAAGCCAACATCTCGCCCAACCTCCCCGGCTCCAACGGCGTGGTGAAGATGGACGTGGTCGAGATCAATCGCCCGGGCGGCGACCCGGTGGAGACCCCGACCCAGGCGCGTGGCCCGCAGATCGGCTTGAACCTCAATCTCAGCGGACGCGAAATCCATGTGCGCGGCCGCGGCCTGAACGTCGAACTGACCGCCAATGCTCGCGTCCGCGGTACGATCACCCGTCCCGAACTGTCCGGCACGGCCAATGTGGTGCGGGGCGACTATGAGTTCGCGGGCAAGCGGTTCGTCTTCGGCGACACCGGCTCGGTCACCCTGTCGACCGATCCCGCCCGCATCCGCCTGAACCTGGCCGCCGTGCGCGAGGATCCGGCCCTGACGGCGACCATCAAGGTCACCGGCACGGCGGCGGCGCCCAAGATCGAACTGACATCGACCCCCGCCCTGCCCCAGGACGAAATCCTGTCCCAGGTCCTGTTCGGCCGCTCGGCGTCGCAACTGTCGGGCTTCGAGGCCGCCCAACTGGCCTCGGCCGTGGCCTCTCTGGCCGGCGGCGGCGGCTTCGATGTGATCGGCAACCTGCGCGAACTGGCGGGTCTGGACCGCCTGTCCTTCGGCGGCGAGGCGTCCAGCCTGACCGTGGCGGGCGGGCGCTACATCACCGACGACGTCTATCTGGAGGTCATCGGCGGCGGCGAAGGCGGCGCGGCGGTCAATGTCGAGTGGCAGGTGCGCCGCAACCTGGCCGTCAGTTCCAAGTTCGGCGGCGAGGGCGACGCCAGCCTGTCGGTGCGCTGGCGTCGCGAAAGCGATCGCCCCGGCGGCGGCGCCCCGACAGACAGGCGCCGCAACCGCAGCCGCTAAGCGCTAGAGGATGTGCAGAATGTTCTCGACCGGCCGTCCGATCCGGGCACCTTTCGGCGTCTGCACGATGGGACGCTCGACCAGCACCGGGTCGGCGATCATGGCGGCGCGGATCGTCTCTTCGGATGCGCCGCTTGCCAGCAGTTCCGCCGTCTTCGCCTCTCGCTTGCGCAACAGACCCGACAGGCCAAGGCCGGTCTCGCCAGCCAGGCGGTCCAGCGTCGCCGCGTCCCAGCCGGTCTTCAGATACTCGACCACCGTCGGCTGAACGCCCTTCTCCTGCAGCAGCTCCAGCGCCTTGCGCGAGGTCGAGCATTTCGGATTGTGAAAGAGGGTGACGGTCATTCAGGCGCTCCGTTTCAGCCGATCCAGCATGCGCCCGCCCCGGAAGGCGGCCACATACACAAAGACTGTCGCCAGCATGATGATCCACTGGACGATCGTGACACCGGTATACAACCTTGCCGCCCCGCCGCCGAGCATCAGAAACCCGCTAACGGCGCTGAGCAGGCTATATCCCAGGATGGCGAGCATGGTGACCGGGATCACCCAAGTCATCTTGCGCCACTGCACCACCGCGAGAACCAGATAGAGGAACGAAAACGCCACGACGCCGATCATCATCATGGGCGTCATCGCCATGACCAGTGCCTCGGTGAAAGCCTGGCTTTCGGCTGGAATATCCGCTCCCTGCGCCATCATGTCGTTGACCAGGGTCATGCGGCCAGGCATCAGCGGCACGGTCGCCAGACCCTGCACGGCGCCTATCACCAAGGCCAAAGCCCCGACCTTGGCCGCTCTCTGCGCCTCCGCCATGCCGCGCGGCGGCGCAAAGGGGTTGGCTGCGCGCAGCCACAGGTTCACCGTTTGATTCATCGTCGCGTCCCGGCTGGAAAGTCTTATCTCTTGGAAACAACCGGCGCTTTGGCAAACCGCGCCCTCGCCGCCGCGCCGCGCAAGCCGGCGATATGCAGGGGCAACTCAACCAGCAGCAACATATAACCGATGCTGGCCACCCACATCGGATAGTAGATGCTGCCGGCGACGCCGAGAGCCAGAGATACGGCCGCCGAGGAAAAATAGTAGCCGGTGGAAGCCAACCCCAGAACGCTGAACACGCGGTTCGGCCAGCGCCACTGAATGGCAGCCAGCGCCATATAGATTCCGGCGACTACAACCGTTGAGACCACGATGAGATTGCGGGTTTGCTCGTAGGGGACCGGTGCTGCATCGCGAGTGGCTGCGCTCTCCAGCATCACTGCATAGACATGATCGAAATGGAGCCAGATCGCACCGGCGTATCCGAGCTGCATGATGGAGCCGAGCAGAAAGGCCCAGGCGCTGCATCTTGCGAAGCGGGTCGCCATGGGACGGGATTCGATTCGTGCGAAAGGGTTCAAGCGTCTGAGCAAAGGGACTTTTCCTGAATCATCAGTCTGAAGGCAAAGCTAGCCCGACCGGACGACCTTTCCCAAGGCCTTGAGCGAGAAACCGCCTCGCCTTCACCTTTGCCCCGGCCCCGTCTAGGGTCGCCTCCATGCGGATCGAACCTCACGACCAGGCCGTTCTCGACCACGTCGCGGCCCAGGGCGACGCGATCGTCGCGCGGACCATCGACTGGGCCAACATCAACTCCGGCAGCCGCAACGCCGCCGGTCTGGCGCGGATGCTGGACGTGCTGGAGGCCGAGGCGCGGCGCCTGCCCGCCACCGTCGTGCGCGTGCCCACCAGGGCCTCGACCACCGTGTCCGACAGCGGCGCTGTGATCCCTGAAACCTACGCCGACTGCCTGACCATCACCGCCCGGCCCGAGGCCCCGATCCAGGTGGTCCTGACCGGCCACTACGACACGGTTTTCCCCGCCGACAGCGCCTTCCAGACGGTCGTCACCCGCCCCGATGGTGCCCTGAACGGCCCTGGCGTGGCCGACATGAAGGGCGGGATCAGCGTCATGCTGGCCGCGCTGAGAGCCTTCGAGACTCACCCGGACAAGGCCCGCGTGGGCTGGACCGTGCTGCTTTCCCCCGACGAAGAGATCGGCTCGCCCGCCTCGGCGCCCGTGCTGGCCGAACTCGGCGCGCGGGGCCATGTCGGCCTGACCTATGAACCCGCCCTGTCCGACGGGACCCTGGCGGGCGAGCGCAAGGGCAGCGGCAACTTCCACCTGATCGTCACCGGCAAGGCCGCCCACGCGGGCCGCGCCTTCCACGAGGGCGCCAACGCCGTCGCGGGCGCCGCCATCATCGCCGCCCGTCTGCACGCTCTGAACGGCCAGCGCGAGGGCGTCACCGTCAACGTGGCCAGGATCGCCGGCGGCGGTCCGCTGAACGTCGTAGCCGACAATGCGGTCGTTCGCTTCAACGTCCGCGTGCCGGACGCCCAGAGCGCCGCCTGGATCGACCAGACCGTGCGCGCCATCGCCGCCGAGCCCCCCTTCCCCGGCCTGACGCTGGATCTGCACGGCGGCATGACCCGCGCGCCCAAGCCGATGGACGCGTCGCAGACCGCCCTGTTCCACGCCGTGCGTGACGCGGGCGCATTGCTGGGCCAGACCATCGCCTGGAAGCCCTCGGGCGGCGTGTGCGAGGGCAACAATCTGCACGCTGCGGGTCTGCCCAATGTCGACACCCTCGGCGTCGTCGGCGGCGAAATCCATTCGGATCAGGAGTTCGCCTGGCCCGCCAGCTTCGTCGAACGCGCGCAACTGTCCGCCCTGATCCTGTGCAAGATCGCCTCTGGCGAGATTGATGCATTGAAACTGAAACAGCTCCGACTGGAGACCCTGTAACCGCATGCTCGTTGTTCGCCCCGCCGGTCCCGCCGACCTTCATCACCTGCTTGAACTGGCCATCCTGTCCGGCCCCGGCTTCACCAGCCTGCCCGAAGACGCCGACGTCCTGAGCGAACGTCTGGAACTAAGTCAGGCCAGCTTCGAGGGCCGCGTCCCGCCGCAGGAAGCCTGGTATACCCTGATGCTGGAGGACGGCGACACGGGCGACATCGACGGCATCGGCTCGGTCAAGGCGACGGTCGGGCTGAAGCGGCCCTTCTTCAGCTTCCGCGTGGTCAACAACACGGTGCAGTCGCCCTCGCTGGGCATGAAGCTGAACCATCAGACCCTGGTTCTGGTCAACGAGTGCACCGGCTGGACCGAGGTCGGCTCGCTCTTCCTCAAGGCCGACCGCCGCAAGGGCGGCGCCGGGCGCCTGCTCAGCCAGTCGCGTTACATGCTCATTGGCGCCCAGCCGGAACTCTTCTCCGACAACGTCCTGGCCGAACTGCGCGGCGTCTTCACCCCAGACGGCTACTGCCCCTTCTGGGACCATGTGGCGCACAAGTTCTTCCCGATGGACTTCGACGACGCCGACCGCATGAGCGGCTCGACCGACAAGCAGTTCATCCTCGACCTGGCCCCGCGCCACCCGATCTACATCGACCTGCTGCCCGAACCGGCCCGCGCCGTGATCGGCAAGGTTCACCCCCAAGGCGTACCCGCCATGGCCCTGCTGGAAAGCGAAGGCTTCCGCCCGAACGGCCTGGTCGACATCTTCGACGCCGGCCCCACCGTGGCATGCGGCCGCGACAACATCCGCACCGTCCGCGACGCCCGTGTCCTGACCGCCCGCATCGAGAAGGAGGTCGAGGTCGAACTGCCCTCCCTCGTCTCGACCGACAGCGTCTCGGCCTTCCGCGCCGTCCGCGCCCGCGTCCTGATCGACGGCGACCTGGCTCGCATGACGCCCGACGTCGCCGCCGCCCTGAAGATCAAGGACGGCGCTGTCGTCCGCGTGAAATCCTGAACCGAGTAGCCGCCATGACCCGCTTCGCCTCCACCAACCCCGCCACCGGCGAAACCGTCTGGGAAGGCGAAGCCGCCACCACGGAACAGGTCGGGGCCGCCGTCGAGGCCGCCCGCGCCGCCTTCCCCGACTGGGCCGACCGCCCGCGTCAGGAGCGCATCGATGCGGTGAAACGCTATCAGGCCGTCCTGAAAGACCGCGCCCCCGAAATGGCCGAGGCCATCAGCCGCGAGACCGGTAAGGCCCTTTGGGAGACGAAAACCGAACTGGCCTCGATGGCGGGCAAGGTCGACATCTCCATCCGCGCCTATGACGAGCGCACCGGCGAGCGCACCGCCGACACCGCCTTCGGGCGCGCCGTCCTGCGTCACCGCCCGCACGGCGTCTCGGCGGTGCTCGGCCCGTTCAACTTCCCCGGCCACCTGCCCAACGGCCATATCGTCCCGGCCCTGCTGGCGGGCGACACCGTCGTGTTCAAGCCGTCCGAGGAAACGCCCCTGACCGGTCAGTTGATGGCCGAATGCCTGGACGCCGCCGACCTGCCCAAGGGCGTGTTCAACATGGTCCAGGGCGGACGCGACACCGGCGCCGCCCTGCTGGACCAACCCATCGACGCCCTGATGTTCACTGGCTCGGGCGCGGCGGGCGCGCACTTCCGGCGCAAGTTCGCTGACGATCCCCACATCATCCTGGCGCTGGAGTTGGGCGGCAATAACCCTCTGGTCGTCTGGGACGCCGCCGACGCCGAGGCCGTCGCAGGCATCGTGGTCCAGTCCGCCTTCGTCACCACCGGCCAGCGCTGCTCCTGCGCGCGCCGCCTGATCCTGCCGGAAGGCGCGGCGGGCGACGCCATCGTCGAAGCCGTGGCCGCCATGTCCGACCGCCTGAACTTCGCCCCCTGGGACAGCGATCCCGAACCCTATGCCGGACCGTTGATCTCGGAAAAGGCCGCCAGCAACGCGCTGGCCGCCCTGCAACAGCGCATCGACGCGGGCGCGCGCGTGATCCGCGCCTCCGGCCCAGTCGACAACCTGCCCGGCGCCTTCGTGAAGCCCGCCATCATCGACGTCACCGGGGTCGCTGTCGAGGACGAAGAAATGTTCGCCCCCTTCCTCCAGGTCATTCGCGTCCCCACCTTCGACGCCGCCATCGCCGCCGCCAACGCCACCAAGTACGGCCTGTCCGCCGGTCTGATTTCGGACGATGCGAAGAACTGGGACCGCTTCATCAACCGCATTCGCGCGGGTGTGGTGAACTTCAACCGCCCGACCACGGGCGCAGCGGGCGACATGCCCTTCGGCGGCCTCGGCGCCAGCGGCAACCACCGCCCCAGCGCCTACTACGCCGCCGACTACTGCGCCTACCCCGTCGCCAGTTTCGAGGCCGGCGCGGTTAAGAACATCGAAAGCGAGATCAAGGGCTTGCGGGGATGATTTCCGCTATCGAAGCCAACGCAGACGGCCTCATCGGGCCGACCCATTCCTATGCGGGCCTGTCGCCGGGCAACCTCGCCTCCAGCCTGAACAAGGGCGAGGCGTCGAATCCGCGCTCGGCGGTCTTGCAGGGCCTCGACAAGATGAAGCGGCTGGCGGACCTGGGCCTGCCTCAGTTCGTCCTGCCCCCGCACGAACGGCCCGACATCCCCTTCCTGCGCCGCCTCGGCTTCACCGGCTCGGACAAGACCGTGCTGGCCAAGGCCTGGCGTGACGCGCCCGCCTTCGCCGCCGCCGCCTGTTCGGCCTCGCCGATGTGGGCCGCCAACGCAGCGACCGTGACGCCCAGCGCCGACGCCGCCGACGGCCGGGTCCACTTCACCCCCGCCAACCTGCACACCAACCTGCACCGCTCGCTGGAGCACGCCCAGACGAAGCGGGCGCTGGACGCCCTCTTCCCTGACGCCCGCCGGTTCGCGGTCCATGACGCCCTGCCCGCCGTCGCCCATCTGGCCGACGAGGGCGCCGCCAACCACGTCCGCCTGTGCGCCGAGCATGGCGCGCGCGGGGTCAATCTTCTGGTCTGGGGCCGCGAAGCCTTCGAGCCCTGGGACGGCCGCTTCCCCGCCCGCCAGACACGCGAGGCCTCCGAAGCCATCGTCCGTCGCCACGAAGCCGGTCGCCCGGTTCTGGCCCAGCAGTCGCGCGCGGCCATCGACGGCGGCACCTTCCACAATGACGTGGTCTGCGTCGGCGCCCTGGACACCCTCTTCTTCCACGAGTTGGCGTTCGAGGACACCGACGCGACCAAGGCCGCCATCCGCCGCGCCGCCGACGGCCTGTTCGAGCCGAAGTTCGTCGAGGTTTCCGCCGCCGACCTGCCGCTGGCCGACGCGATCAGCTCCTATCTGTTCAACTCCATGCTGATCCAGATCCCGGGCGAGGATCGTCTGACCCTGATCTGCCCCACCGAGACCCGCGACAACGCCCGCAGCCACGCGGTCGCCGAACGTCTCGCCGCCTCCAATGGTCCCATCGGCCGGGTCGAATATGTCGATGTGCGCCAGTCCATGCGCAACGGCGGCGGTCCGGCCTGTCTGCGTCTGCGCGTCGTTCTGACCGACGACGAACTGGCCGCTACCAACCCGTCGATGCGCCTGACCGACGAACTCCACGGCACCCTCAGCATCTGGGCCGCGCGCTGGTATCGCGACAGCCTGACCGCTAGCGACCTCGCCGACCCAGCCCTGCTCGACGAAACGCGCGGCGCCTTGGATGAATTGACGGGGATCCTGGGGCTAGGGGACGGCTTCTATCCGTTCCAACGGGCCTTGGCTTGACGGGAACACTCGAGATCAACACACACTGAACGCATGATGTCGTCCACTTCGATCCCGCCGAACAACCCGACCGGAATCGACGCAGCCACCGCTTATCAGCGCGCCGTCGATCTAGTCGTGAGCCACGGCGATGCTGAATCATGGCGGGCTGGAATGGGCTGGCTGGGAAAAGCCGTCGCCATGGGGCATCGGGATGCAGCCACCCAGATGGCGCTTCTTGACCAATGGACCGATCAACATCTTTGGCCTCAGACGCCTGAACCGCGTCCTCTTTGCGGTGCGCCCGTCATACTCGTCCTGACCGATTTGCTACCGCCAGCAATGTGCCAATGGCTCGTGGAACGCGCTGAAAAGCTAGTTCGTCCAGCGCAGGTCTATGATGAAACGACCGGCACGGGTCGCGCCGACAGCGGCCGAACGAACAGCTCAGGTAAATTCGTCGGCCCTGACGCAGATATGATCGTAGGCTTGGCGCGAAGGCGTATCTCGCAAGCCAGCGGCGTGCCGGTCGTGGGGTTTGAACACACCCAGGTCCTAACCTATGAGATCGGGCAATCCTTTGATTGGCATGTCGATTTTCTCGACCCCGCCATCCCCGGGTTCGCAACGGATCTACGCCAGCGCGGCCAGCGCATCGTCACCTGCCTCATCTACCTGAATAACGACTTTGAAGGGGGCGAGACCGCTTTCGCGACGCCGGACCTTCGCCACCGCGGGCGGAAGGGCGAAGCGCTTATGTGGTCCAACGTCCTGCCAAATGGACAGGTGGATCGTCACACGGTGCATGCCGGCCTGCCTCCTACTTCCGGACGGAAATGGGTGCTTTCACAGTGGATCCGTGATCGGGCGCCTCGAAACGACTAAGCCGCGAACCGTCCGCCCTTGGTGGCATAGGCCTGGGTGCCGCGCGTGAAAACCTTATCGCTCGGCAGGATGGCCTCGATAGCCAGGTCGTCGGTGCCCTTCAGCCGGTCGTAGATCGGTCCGAAGTCCTGCAGGGTCACCGCCTTCAAGGCCTCGATGCTGTCGATGACGAAATAGACCTGCTGGAAATCGTCGATCCGGTAGAGGGTCTTCATCACCCGTTCCAGATCGAAGCCCAGACGGTTGGGCGAGGCGTCCTCCAGGCTGAACACGCTCTCGGTCGCCGACGACACGATGCCGGCACCATAGATGCGCAGGCCGTCGGCCTCCTTCATCAGACCGAACTCCACCGTGTACCAGTAGAGGCGAGCCAGGTTCTTCAACATCCCCAGCGACTGCGCCCGCTGGCCGCCCTTGCCGTAGGCCTCCATATAGGCGGCGAAATCAGGGTCGGTCAGCATCGGCACATGGCCGAAGACGTCGTGGAAGATGTCCGGCTCCTGCAGGTAGTCCAGTTGGTCCGGTTTCCTGATGAACTGACCGGAGACGAAGCGACGATTGGCCAGATGGTCGAAGAACACCTCGTCCGGCACCAGTCCGGGCACGCAGACCACGGTCCATCCCGTCAGGGCCTGAAGCTTGGGGTTCATCACCTCGAAGTCGGGGATGCCGCCCATGTTCAGGTCCAGCGCGTCCAGCCCGCGCATAAAGGCCTCGCAAGCGCGGCCGGGCAGAATCTTCATCTGCCGGGCGTAGAGGGTGTTCCAGGTCTCGTGCTCGACGTCGGTGTAGGCCGCCCAGTTCTGCGGAATGGTCCAATCAGCGGCGGCGCCTTCCGGCGGGGCTTCAAAGACGTGTTCGAAATCGGACATGGGAACGCTCCTCGCGGCTCTGACGGCCGTTGCGGGCAGATTAGCGCGCCGACTGGCCGTCGTCACGCACGTCTATTGCAACGTTTGCGAGCGCGGCGCGTGACGGCCCTGGGCGTCGATCGTGAACCACTGGCGTTCGTCGTCCGGCGACAGGGGCTCGATCTCCGGCGTCGCGACCAGGGCGTCTTCGGCCGCGTAGGCCAGAAGTCCGCCTTCGCTGTCGGCGATCAGGATGCGATAGAAGGGCTGATCGGCACTGACCATACCCGTCTCTGCGGCCGGGCCTGCGTAACGGGCATCCACATCCATGACCAGGCCATGGAAGGCGTGATCACGATGCCGGACGATCTGTCCGAGGCCGAACCTGGCTTTGTGAACCTGGGTCATGATGCAACAGATACGTTCGCTCGCCTGAAGCGGATGCATACGCCCCGTTCATCTATGTGACAGAATGTCTTGGCTTGATCGCACCGACCGGTCTAACCTGACAGGGACGGGCGCCGGTTCGGACCGCCCACATGAAAGCACGGCCCATGCCGGAGACCCCTGGCGCGCCCGCACGGCGCGACGCGAGGTCCCAGCCCACGAAGTCCCGCGATTCAGGGGCTTCCGGTCGCGATGCGCCCCTCTACGGCGCGCTCGACCTGGGGACCAATAATTGCCGCCTGCTGATCGCGCGTCCGTCGCGCGACGGTTTCCGGGTGGTCGACAGCTTCAGCCGCATCGTCCGGCTGGGCGAAAACCTGTCTCGAACCGGACGCCTCGATGACCGGGCCATGGACCGGGCCTATGACGCCCTGGCTCTGTGCGCCGAGCGGGTGGCCCGCAAGGGTCTGGAGGCCAGCCGTCTCACGGCGGTCGCGACACAGGCCTGTCGCGCCGCCGACAATGGCGAGGCCTTTATCGAGCGCGTGCGTCGCGGCACTGGCCTGAAGCTCAAGATCATCGACCCTGCCGAGGAAGCCAGCCTTTCGGTCGCTGGCTGTCTCAATCTGTTTGACCCAAGGGCCGAGGCGGTTCTGGTCATCGACGTGGGCGGCGGATCCACGGAACTGTCGTGGATGACGCGCAGCGCGCGCGGCTTCGAGAGCAAGGGTTGGATGTCGGCGCCGCTGGGCGTCGTCACCCTGGCCGAGCGCCACCCGGAACCGTCAGGCGACACCGCCGCCTGGTATGAAGCCATGGTCGCCGACGTCGGCGTACATCTGGCCGCCGGGGGGCCGAACGATGCGCGCGTGCGCGACCTCTTCGAACGCGGCAAGGTGCATATGGTCGGCACCTCCGGGGCGATCACCAGCCTGGCGGGCATCCATCTGGGCCTTCGCCGTTACCAGCGCGATCTGGTCGATGGCCTGTGGATGACGCGCGCCGATTGCGAGGCGGCGGCGACGCGGCTGAAGCAGCTAGGTCCGGCGGGTCGAGCGGCCGAAAGCTGCATCGGTCCCGATCGCGCCGATCTGGTCCTGGCGGGGGCTGCGATCCTGGAAGCGGTGCAGCGGGCTTGGCCGTGCGAACGCGTGCGCGTCGCCGACAGGGGCCTTCGCGAGGGTCTGCTGCTGCAAAGGATGCGCGAGGATCGCCAGAAGCCTCGCCGACGCCGTCGCCGGGGTCGCAACAACGGCCAGGCTGGCAATCAGGCGGCGGGCGCTCCGGCCACCTGAACCGGCAGGTCGATGTCGCAGACCGAGAAGTCCGCACCCTTGGTCTGACGCGCCGCATCGGCCAGGACGCGGAACTGCGGCGAGGCCGTATCCAGCACTCGAACCGTCGGGCGCTCTGCTTCCGGCAGGTCCGAGGCCACCCGCACCCGCGTCATGCGATCCGGGTCGGCGACGATGCCGTCAGGGTTGGGGCTGAACTTCAGGGTCCGCACCACGTCCAGACCGGACACGACCCGGCCCCAGATCGTGTAGCGCTTGTCCAGCGACGGATAAGGTTGGCGCATCAGGAAGAATTGGCTGTTGGCGCTGTCTGGCGCCTCGTCGCGAGCCATGCCGGCGACGCCGGGACAGTAAAGCCCCCAGGCGTGGACCTTCTTGTCGGCCGTCGTGGCCCTGAAGGCGTCCGGCTGGGTCTGGACCGGCAGGGAATGCAGGAAGCCCAATACAGCCCCCGCAGGCGCGGCCACGGCCGTGAACGGCGTTTGTCCGTCGCGGCGGAAGGTGAACTCAGCCTTCAGGTCCGGATAGGGGCTCTGCCCCTCGCCGGTACCCAGGGGATCGCCGGTCTGGGCCATGAACTGATCGATGACCCGATGCCACAGCAGGCCGTCGAAGAAGCCTCGGCCAGCCAGCAGGCGGATGCGCTCGACGTGCCCTGGCGCGACCTCCGGGGCCAGTTCGACCAGGATCCGGCCCTTGCTGGTGTCGATCACCAGCAGGTTCTCAGCCGGAACCGACCGCCATTCCGAGGCCGTGGCGACGGGCGCCGTCGCCGTCGGCGCCGCCTCCTGCGCCCAGACCGATCCGGCCAGCATCAGGACGGACGCCGCCGCCAAACCCGTTGAAAAGCGCATCCTGTCCCCTCCCCGATCAGAAAACTCAGCCGCCGGTGATCTGAACCACCGGCTGCACGTCGCAGATACCAAACTGGGCGCCGCGCGCCGTGCGGGCGGCCTCCACAGCGGCGTTGAAAGGCTCCGAACCCGGCACGGCCACGCGAACGGTGGGGCGCTGGCCCTCTGGCAGCGCCGAGGCCAGTTGCACCTTGGTCATGGTGTCCGCGTCGGCGCCGACGGCCCCGTCGCTGGCGTCGTCGCCTGCCTTCAACGACTTGACCACCTCCAGACCCTGAACCACCCGGCCGAAGGTCGTGTAGCCGCCGTTCAGGTTGTCGTTCTGACCGGTCATCAGGAAGAACTGGCTGTTGGCGCTGTCAGGCGATCCTGCGCGCGCCATGCCGGCCACGCCAGGGCAGAACAGGCCGCCGGCGCCGACCTTGAAATCAGCCGTGACGAACATCTGCGCGTCGGGCTGGGTCACGACCGGCAGGCTGCCCATGATCCCGCGCACGCCGGGCCCGCTGTTCTCAACCGCGGCGAAGCCGCTGTCGCGCCCGCGGCGGAAGGTGAACTCACCCTTCACGTCCGGCAGTTCGCTGCCCCCGGCGCCCGTGCCTTCCGGGTCGCCGGTCTGGGCCATAAAGTTCGGGATGACGCGGTGGAACTTCAGCCCGTTATAAAAGCCCTGGTTAGTCAGGGTACGGATGCGTTCGATGTGGTTCGGCGCCGCGCGCGGTTCCAGCTCGACCAGAACGCGGCCCTTGGAGGTGTCGATCACCAGCAGATTCTCGGGCGACACGGTGCGCCATTCCGCCGTCTGGGCCGCAGCGCCGCCCGCCATCATCGAGACCGCAGCGGCGGCCAGAAGTATATTGAGGTTCATTGATTGTCCTGAAATCTAGCGCTGCACCTTGGCGCGCACCTGGGCGGCGACCGTCGGGCTGACGAAGCTCTCGATCGCGCCGTCCAGACGGGCGATCTCCTTCACCAGCCGCGAGGCGATGGCCTGATGGCGCGGATCGGCCATCAGGAACACGGTCTCTATGTCGCTGTTGAGGCGCTGGTTCATCGCCGTCATCTGGAACTCGTATTCGAAGTCCGCGACCGCGCGCAGGCCGCGCACGATGACGTTGGCGTCCACCTCTTCGGCGAAATGCATCAGCAGGCTGCTGAAGGGTCGCACCTCGATGTCGGCGTTGAAGCGCGCGACCTCGGTCTTCAGCATCTCGACACGCTCGGCAGTGGAGAACAGCGGCCCCTTATCGTCGTTCTGGGCCACGCCGACGACCAGCCGATCGACCAGTTTGATCGCCCGCCCGATGATGTCCATGTGGCCGTTCGTGACCGGGTCAAAAGTCCCCGGATACAAGCCGATGCGCATGGCCTTCGCCTCCCCGCGTTTCGTCCCGTTTAGCAGGTGCGAAATCAACGGCCTAGATCGTCTGACACGGGTTTGATCGCCAGGCGGCTTCGATCATCCGCGAAAGATCCGTTGCGTCGCCAAACTGATGGGCGCCGATCGCGGCGATAGATGCGGAAGGCGTGGCGCTGTTGCAGAGAAAAGCGCCGTCGAGGCCAGCCAGATCGTCAAGACCCACGGGCCGCAGATGCTGGCGCACGCCACCGTGGTCCAGCCCCTGCCGGATCAGCGTCTGGGCCACGCCTTCCAGCATGGAGGCCTGGGGCCAGATCACCTCATCGCCTCGCCAAAACCCGATATTCCATAGCGAACCCTCGGAAATCAGGCCCGACGGGTCGGTGAACAGGGCGTCGTCGAAACCCGCCTGTCGCGCCAGGCGCCGCGCCCGCAGCAAACCGAAGGTCGCGGCATGCTTCAAATGGGCGGCTTCACGTCCATAGACCTGAGGCTGCAATCGAACCCCGCCCGCCAGCGGCGTTGGCGGCGTGAAGACGCCGATCATGACCTTGGGCGCGCCGATCCAGTGAGGCTCGCGCGTCCAGACCTCGGGCGAGAACAGGCTGACGCGCAGCCACGCCTCCTGTCGCCCGGCAAGGGCTGAGCGGATCAGAGCGCGCAGTCGCCCCTCGTTCACAGCCTCGCCGAACAGCTCCAGGGCCGTGGCTTCCAGCCGTGCAAGGTGCAGGTTCAGCCCCCTCACGCCCCCGTTCTCGAAGCCGAAGGAGGTGAAGGCGCCGTAGTTGAACAGCGCATGATAGGTCAGATCCGCCTGTGAGGCGGCCTGGCCGTCGACCCAGAGTTCATGGACGACGGCCATGCAGGCTCAGCCCTCGCCGCCCTCTTCGCTCGCAGCTTCATCAGCGCCGTCGTCGTCGCCGCCCGAGTCGGGCAGGCGCTCGACCGAAACGACCTTCTCGTCCTTGCCGGTGCGGAAGATGGTCACGCCCTGGCTGGAACGGCCGACGATGCGGACCTGACTGACCGGGGTGCGGATCATCTGGCCGCCGTCGGTGACCAGCATCAGGTCGTCCGACTCTTCGACCGGGAAGGCGGCAGCCAGACGCGTGCCCGCGCGACCGCCCAGACCATGGGCCGTCAGCCCCTGCCCGCCGCGACCGGTGCGGCGATATTCATAGGCGGAGGAGCGTTTGCCGAAGCCGGTTTCCGTGACGGTCAGGATGAACTGTTCCGCCGCGCCCAGTTCGGCGATGCGTTCGACCGACAGGGCGGCGTCGCCCACGTCCTCGTCATCCGCCTCGACCACAGCGACGTCTTCGTCCGCGTCCGCACCGGCCAAGGCCTTGCGCATGGCGTTGGCGTGCTTGACGTAGGCGGCGCGTTCTTCCGGAGAGGCGTCGACCCGGCCCAGAACGGCCATCGAGATGACCTCGTCGTCGCCCTGCAGACGGATGCCGCGCACGCCGGTCGAATCCCGGCCCTTGAAGACGCGCACGTCGTCAGCCTTGAAGCGAATCGCGCGACCCAGCTTGGTGGTCAGCAGGATGTCGTCGTCCGCGTTGCAGATGGCCACGCCCACCATGCGGTCGTCGTCTTCCAGCTTCATCGCGATCTTGCCCGCGCGGTTCACCGTGGCGAAATCGCTGAGCTTGTTCCGCCGCACGTCGCCCGACCGGGTGGCGAACATGATGTCGTAGTTGTCCCACTCGGACTCGTTCTCCGGCAGCGGCAGCACGTTCATGATGCTGTCGCCCGGCTCGATGGGCAGCAGGTTGACGAAGGCCTTGCCACGCGACTGCGGCGTGCCCAGCGGCAGGCGCCAGGTCTTCAGCTTGTAGGCCTTGCCGTTGGTGGCGAAGAAGAGGACCGGGGTGTGGGTCGAGGCCGAGAAGACGCCGGTGATCGCGTCCTCGTCCTTCATCGTCATGCCCGACTTGCCCTTGCCGCCGCGATGCTGGGTCCGATAGGCGTTCAGGGCCACGCGCTTGACGTAGCCGCCGTGGGTGACGGTGACGACCATGTCCTCGCGCGGGATCAGGTCCTCGTCCTCCATCTCGGCGTCGCCCTCCCCGATCAGGGTGCGGCGCGGGACAGCGAACTGATCCTTCACCAGCAACAGGTCTTCGCGGATGATGGCCAGGACGTTGGCGCGGTCCGACAGGATGGTCAGGTGGCCCTGGATGGTGTCGGCCAGACCGCGCGCCTCGCCGAAGATGTCGTCGCGGCCCAGGCCGGTCAGACGCGACAGGGTCAGGGCCAGGATGGCGCGGGCCTGTTCGTCGGTCAGGCGGATCTTGTCGCCCTCAACCAGCACCGTGCGCGGGTCGGCGATCAGCTCGACCAGAGCCATCATGTCCCCGACCGGCCAGGCCTTGGCCTGCAGTCGCTCGCGCGCTTCGGCCGGATCGGCCGAACTGCGGATGATGTGGATGACCTCATCGATATTGGCGACGGCGACGGCCAGACCGACCAGGACGTGGCCCCGATCGCGGGCCTTGGCCAGCTCGAACTTGACGCGGCGGACGACCACTTCCTCACGGAACTCGAGGAAGAGCTCCAGCAGCTTGCGCAGGCCCATCTGCTCGGGCCGGCCGTGGTTCAGCGCCAGCATGTTGACGCCGAACGAGCTTTGCAGCGCCGTGTAGCGGAACAGCTGGTTCAGGATGACGTCGCCCGAAGCGTCGCGCTTCAGCTCGATGACGATCCGCATGCCCTGACGGTCGGACTCGTCTCGGACGTCGGAAATGCCTTCCAGACGCTTCTCGCGCACCATTTCGGCGATGCGTTCGATCAGGGTCTGCTTGTTCACCTGGAACGGCAGTTCGGTGATGACGATGGCGTCGCGATCCTTGCGGATCTCCTCGACCGAGGCGCGGCCGCGCACGATGACCGAGCCGCGTCCGTCGCGCAGCGCATTGCGCGGCGCGGTGCGGCCCATGATCTCGCCGCCCGTGGGGAAGTCGGGACCAGGCACGATGTCCAGCAGGGCCTCGTCGCCCATGTCGGGGTTGTCCAGCAGCGCCACGGCCGCGTCGACGACTTCACCCAGGTTGTGCGGCGGGATGTTGGTCGCCATGCCGACGGCGATGCCGCCCGCGCCGTTGACCAGCAGGTTGGGAATCCGCGCCGGCAGGACGACGGGCTCCAGCTCCTTCTCGTCGTAGTTGGGCTGGAAATCGACCGTGTCTTTTTCGATGTCGGTCAGCAGGGCCACGGCCGCCGGGGCCATCCTGGCCTCGGTATAACGCATGGAGGCCGGCATATCGCCATCGACCGAGCCGAAGTTGCCCTGACCGTCGACCAGCATCAGACCCATCGAGAAGGGCTGCGCCATCCGCACCAGGGCCATATAGACCGAGGCGTCGCCGTGCGGGTGGAAGCGACCCAGCACGTCACCGACGACGCGCGCGCACTTCGAATACGACCGCTCGGGCGTCATGTTCAGGTCGTGCATCGAATAGAGGATGCGGCGGTGAACAGGCTTCAGTCCGTCCCGCGCGTCCGGCAGGGCGCGGCTGACGATGACGCTCATGGCGTAGTCGAGGTAGGAGCGTTTCAGCTCGTCC
Organism: Brevundimonas sp. UBA4553; assembly: GCF_002387245.1. Taxonomy (GTDB): domain Bacteria; phylum Pseudomonadota; class Alphaproteobacteria; order Caulobacterales; family Caulobacteraceae; genus Brevundimonas. The sequence continues at coordinate 11,280 of NZ_DGLD01000014.1, read as the reverse complement.
TCGATCGTGATGATGGAGATGTCGCCGGGCGCCGAAGGTGCGGCGTTGTCGTAGCTGTCGTCGGTCAAGGAAATCAGGCTTTAAATGGCCGGAATCGGAACGTGATCCGCTGTTTCGGTTTCTAGCATCCGGGGGCCGTGGTGGCAAAGAAACGCCGCTGATATCCCCATGCCCAAAAGGACAGGAAAACCATGCGTCTGACCGCCGCCACCGTCACCACCCTCGTCGCCGCTTCGATGATCGCCGCGAGCGCCTCTGCTCAAACCCATGATCATGCCGCCATGGGCCATGGCGCGACCGCTCAGGCCGCCGCCGCGGACCACTCTGCAATGATCCCTCGCGCCACGCCGGGTCAGACGGGTCAGGCCGCGATCATCAACGGCCAAGGCGCCGAAATCGGCAAGGCGACCCTGACGCAGGGCGCCACGGGCCTGCTGATCAAGGTCGAGGCCACGGGCCTGACGCCCGGCTGGCACGGCATCCACATCCACGCCACGGGCCAGTGCGCCGCGCCCTTCACCTCGGCGGGCGCCCACATCAACCACACCGATCCGAAGACCCCGCACGGCCTGCTGAACGCCGAGGGCCCGGATGACGGCGACCTGCCTAACCTCTACGCCGCCGCAGACGGCTCGGCCCATGGCGAGTTCTTCACGACCAAGGCACGGATCAGCCAGGACGGCCCCGGTCAGTGGCTATGGGATGCGGACGGTTCGGCTCTGGTGATTCACGCCAACCCGGACGATCACAACAGCCAGCCCATCGGCGGGGCCGGCGACCGCGTGGCCTGCGCTGTCCTCAGCGCGAACTAACGATCAGACCTTGGCGGGGGCGCCGGCGCGCAGGCCGCGCTCCCCCAGGGCGACTGTCACCACGCCGATCAGGGCGATGGCCACCCCGGTCAGGATCTGCGGCGTCAGCACGTCGCCCATCCAAAGCCAGCCGATCAGGATAGACACCAGCGGCGAGCCCAGCAGATAGGGCGTGACCCGCCCCGCCTCGCGGCGCTGCACCAGCCAGAAGACCAGGCTGGTCGCAAACACCGAAGAGATCACGCCCGCCCAGACCACCGTCCCCCAGACGATCGGCGGCGCGATCTGCGCGGCCTCCCACTGTCCCGTCTCGAACACAAGCGAACCAATGGTCAGGGCCGGGAAGGCCATCAGGGCCAACAGACCCTGCATCTTAAGGGGCGGGATGGAGGTCGTGCGGCGCGCGACCACCGTGGTCAGGGCCCAGGCCGAGGCGCCCAAGGCTCCCACCGCAATGGCCTTCCAATCCTGTAGCGCGTGCGGGTCCAGCGTCATCCACGCCACCCCGACAAAGGCGATGACCAACCCGATCGTGGCCATCCGACTGATCCGCTCGCCCAGCAGCATAAAGGCGAACAGCGAGGTCAGCGGGATCCATAGCTGGGTCGCCACCGTCACCGGGCTGACGTCGTGGGCCAGCCAGAAGGCCAGATAGATCAGGCCATAGTGGATCGGGCCGCCCACCACGGCGATGATCAGCAGGCTCTTCCAATTCGGAAACGGCGGCCGCACGAACCACACCAGACAGGCGGCGGCGACGGCGAAACGCAGGGCCCCGACCATCAGCGGCGGCATGACCTCGGTGGCTATCTTGGCGGCTGCGTTGTTGACGCCCCAGATCAACATCACCGCGATGATGGCGGCGATCTCGAGCAGGCTCAGCGGGGAGTGACGATGGCTGGACACCGTGACCTGATGCCACAGGCGGTCACGAAAGGCCCGTCACGTTCGATGACCGCTCTTTTCCGTCATCATCGCCCTAGTCTTCGCCCGACCGGATGCTATGCCCCGCCCCTTCGCGAGAACGAGGCCGATCGATGAACCGCACGCTGACCGCCCTGACCATGTCCCTTGCCGCCTTCAGCGCCGCGCCCGCCCTGGCGCAGCCCGCCCAGGGTCCGACCGCCGTGGTTTCGCCCCAGCCCCTGCCCATCGACGACAGCCGCCCGCGCGTCTTCCTCGGCGGCAGCATCGACATGGGCGGCGCGCCCGACTGGCAGGCGGCGATGACCTCGGCCCTGGCTGACATGGACGTGGTCATCCTCAACCCGCGTCGCCCCGACTGGAACCCGAACTGGCGTCCCGAAGCCGATGAGCCGGAGTTCCGTCGTCAGGTCGAGTGGGAGCTGGCCGCGCTGGAAGCCGCCGACGTCATCGTCATGTATTTCGCGCCCGGCACCCAGAGCCCCATCAGCCTGCTGGAAATGGGCCTGCACGCGCGCGGTGGAAAGCTGATCGTGCTGGCCCCCGACGGCTTCTGGCGCAAGGGCAACGTCGACATCACGGCCCAGGCTTACGGTGTCAGACAGGTACAGTCCCTGCCCGAACTGACCGCCGCCGTTCGCGAAGCCTTGGCCGCAGCCGCCGCGCAGGGCCGCTTCGCGCGTTAGAAGCCCGGACCTAGAACACCGGCTTGGCCACCATCAGAGCGTAGATGCCGATCACGCCCGCAAAGGCCGGCCAGCCCAGGAGGAACCAGGCCCTGAACAGGCGGTGATAGGCAGGCGGCAGCTGCGTCCCCGCCGCCTCCGCGCCCTCGGCCAGCTTGACCATCCGCCACTGGAACCAAACGACCGGCAACCAGCAGACGCCGATCAGGACATAGAGGGCGTAGGCCGCCATCAGCCACGGCTCGGTCAGGCTGTAGCCCTGCAGGTGGATCAGCGCCAGACCGCTGATCGGCTGGACCACCACGGCGCTGGCGGTGAAGACGAAGTCAGCCAGGACCACGATCCGCCCCACCGAGGCTACGGTGCGCGGGTCTTTCGTCGTGTGGGCTCTCAGCATGAAGAAGGCGATGCCCGCCCCCGTGCCGAACAGGACCGCACCCGACAGGATGTGGACGATCTTGAGGATCAGATAGGTCATCAGCGCCTCGCGTCCGTCGCTGCCACGAACAGGCATAGCGCCATCATCGGCAAGACCTTCAGCCACGGTCCAAGCGGATCGATCCAGTAGTGCGGCAGGCTGAGCGTTCCCGCGATCAGATAGCCCACCGTCGATAGGCACATGAAGATCGCCACCCGCGCCGTCCACGGCCGCACGAACAGGGCCAGCCCCAGCACCACGTCCAGCAGCGCGCCCCACCAGGCGATCGGCCCGGCCCAGCGCCCGAAGCCGCCTTCGTGCAGGATGGCCAGCGCCCCGTTCCAGCCGGGCCCGAAGCTGATCAGTCCGGTGATCAGCCAGAACAGGCCTAGGGTCAGGATCGACACAGGCCGCACAAACCACAGCCGCGCGTGCCAGACGTCCTGAACCGAGGCCGGCGTCTCGGTCAGAAAGCGCGAGAGGCCGCGCGCGCTGACGCCCAGTCGCTCGGCCCAGCCGCTGTCCTGACCTGAAACGTCATGATCCATCTGGCGGATGGCCGTGGTGCGGATCGGCGAGGACCAGCCCAGTCGGCCCAGCAGATCGCCTATCACAAGCGCAGGCGCCGCCAGCCGGCGCGGAACCCGGATCACAGGCGCGGGCGACAGGCCCAGCCAGCCGCGATAGAGGCGCACCGTCTCGGCCATGGTCACGGCCTCGGGTCCGGGCATGTCGAAGGTTTCGCGGTGCGGCGCACCCGGCTTCAGCGCCGCGACGACGGCCGCGCCCAGGTCGCCCAGGGCGATGGGCCGGAAGGTCTGGTCGCCGCCGACGACTGGGCTGAACAGGGGGAAGGCCGCCAGCGCCCGGATCAAGCCGGTGCCGCCGAAGGCCGCACGATCCACCACCAGCGACGGCCTCAGGATCAGCCAGTCCAGCGTGCTGGCCTCGACCAGACGCTCGGTCTCGGCCTTGGTGCGGGCATAGGCCGTGCCCGCCGCGTCATCGGCCCCTACGGCGGAAATGTGGATCAGACGCCGAACCCCGGCGCGCTCGCAGGCCGCGATCAAGGCGCGCGGTCCCTCGACATGAGCCAGACGCGTGCTGTCCCCCGCCCCGTCCTGCAAGACGCCGACGCAGTTGATAACGGCGTCGACCCCGTCCAGCAGCGGGGCCCAGGCCTCGACCGAAGTCAGCTTGGCGAAGTCGGCGCAGACCCAGTCGAACGTCGGCGCGCGTCGCGCCGCCTCGACGGGACGCCGAGCGCCCGCCCGCACCGACCAGCCGTCACGCGACAGCGCGGCGGCCAGATGCGAGCCGATAAAACCATTGGCTCCCAGAACGAGAACCCGTCCCCCGTCGCTCATCCGTCTATCCCAGAATTCGGTCGTTGAGGTCCGCCCCCGACGGCGGCAGGGCGCACCAGGTCTGGCCCGAAAACCGCCGCCGGTATCGCGCGACCAGGCCATAGGCAGCGTCGCGGATGGGCCGGGGGATCAGCCTGGCCGCCACGGCGGCGCGATAGGGAAACGGCAGGGAAGCCGCCAGATGCAGCACCCCGTCCGAGCGGCTGATGGCGCGCCCGTCCTCGATCACCAGCATAGTGGAGGGATCATCGGGCGACAGGCCGTAGTGGACCAGCAGGGCCCTACCCAGAACCGACTGCGTCGGCGCCAGACGAAAACGCGGACCATGCTTCAGCAGGGTCCGCGCGGAATGGGAACAGAGGGCGCAATCGCCGTCGAACAGGACTAGCGGCCGGTCGTCCGGGAAGGACGGCACGGCCGGGTCGTCGCGGTAACTGTAAGCCCCCCGGCCCACGTCAGTTTTCAGGTCTTAGAACGGAATGTCGTCGTTCAGGTCGTAGCTTTCCTTGGGACCCGAGGGCTTGTTGGCGCCGCCGGTGGAGAAGCCCGAGGAGTAGTCGTCGTCGTTGCGGCCGCCGCCGCCGTAACCGCCGCGATCGCCGCCGCCCTGGCTGTCGTTACGACCGCCCAGCATGGTCAGCTGGCCGTTGAAGCGTTGCAGCACGATCTCGGTCGAGTACTTCTCGATGCCTTGCGCGTCGGTGTATTTGCGGGTCTGCAGCGAGCCCTCGATGTAAACGGTCGAGCCCTTCTTCAGGTAGTTCTCGGCCACCTTGACGATGTTTTCGTTGAAGATGACGACCGCATGCCACTCGGTCTTTTCCTTACGCTCACCGGTAGCCTTGTCGCGCCATTGCTCGGAGGTGGCGATGCGCAGGTTGGCGACGCGATCGCCGCTGTTCAGGGTGCGGATTTCCGGGTCGCGGCCCAGATTGCCGATGAGGATGACCTTGTTGACGCTGCCGGCCATGACCGATGTCCTTTTATGTTCTTGCCGCCGATCCCTAGCGGATATCGACAGAATGTTCCAGTTTTGTTCGCGCCCGAGCGGGCGAGAATTCTAGTTGGGGGCGACGGCGACGGGGCGACCGTCGATCTCGCGCTGAATGGCGCCCGGAATGGCCAGACGGCCATCGCCCGTGCGCGTCAGGGCGAAGAAGCGCTGGCCCGTCAGAGTGCGGCCGAACTTCACCCCACCCCGGTCGATGAAGATGAACTGCCCCTGATAGGCGCCGATCATGTCGCGGTTGTTGCCGCCCATGCTCAGGAACCGCAGGCGCATCTCCTCAAGTCGCGCAGCGCAGAACTCGATCTGCGGCTGATCGCGGGCGACAACGTTGATCAGGGGCGCGGACTTGCCGTCCTCAGCCAGAACCACGTGGTAGCAGACGCCCGGCTCGGTCGGCGCCTCGACGCCCTTCTGGGCGCAGGCCCCGACCGTCAGGGCCAGAAGGCCCAGCGCAGCGGCGGATACGATCTTGCGTTTCATCGACCCAGCTCCGGGAACTGACAGTTGCGGTCCTGCTGGGCCAGGGTGCGGAAGCGTGTGTTGTCGCTCGACTGCTCGACGCGGCGCGGCACCAGACGCAGGGTCGTGTCGCCCCAACGCCCATACTGGGCCTCGCCCGGACGGACGCAGGTTCCGGCGTAGAGCGCCTGCACGCAGGCGCCCAGGCTCATGCCGCCGCCAATCGAGCGCCATTCCGAACCGGTGTGACGCAGACAGGCTGTGGCGGACGCAGGCTGCGCCTGACGCGCAGGCTCCGCAGGGGATGCGCCCTCGTCCACGGGAGCGATCTCGATGGTCGGCTCGGCCGGCAGCTCCGGTGGCGGGGCGAAGGCGGCGGTAGGCGCGGCGGCCAGGGCGCCGGTGGCGTCCAGCCCCACGTCCAGGGCGCTGGTCGCGACGCCGTTGCGCTGGGCGCAATCGGCCAAGGTGGCCAGGCCGACGAACTGGCCGTCGACGAAACAACGCAGTTCGCGCGCCGGCTCCAGCGTCGGCGCCTCGGCCAGATCAATGGTCAGTCCGCCCTGCGACGCCGGCGGCGCTTCTGTCGGTCGGTCCCGGCCACCGCTGAACACCAGGGCTGCGGCGGCGGCCGCGACAACGGCCAGGCCGCCCCCGACGATCAGGACTGTACGATTGTCTTTCGGAAGGGCCATGCGGGACTCGACGCCAATGATGGCCCCAATAACCCCGCCGACGCCGCGCCCGTCAACCTAAAGCGGGCCTTGAGGCCTCTAGCCTGTGAGTCGTGCCAGCGCCGCCTGATAGTTGGCCAGCTGCGTCTTCAGGTAAGGCGGCACGGTTCCCGTCGCCTTGGGCTTGCTGCTGTCGGGGTCCAGCGCCTTGTAGGCGTCGCGCAAAGCCTTGACGGCCAACTGGATGGTGCTGGTCGCCGCCTTGGCCGCCTCGGCGTCCTTGAGGCTCAGCGTCTTGGGCAGATCCAGACCAAAGGTCTTCAGGTCGCTGCTGCTGGGACCAATGTAGCCGGGCGTCAGACCCAGACCGGCCAGGGCGTCGCGGCCCGCCTCCCCCGCGCGCAGAACAGCGCCCTCGCGCCCGTTGGTGAAGGCGATGGACAGGCGCTGCACGCCGCCGGCGGTGATGCGGGTGTCTCCGTCCATGCCCGTGACATGGTCCTTGTCCGTCTTGACCGTCACCGTCAGGGTGCGGCCGGAAGCCGTCTCGATCTTGCGCGCCAGGGTCTGCAGCGTGTCCTTGGCGTCGATCGTCACGGCGACAGAGCGTCCGGTCGTGCCGGATGTCACGTAGAAACGATCCCCTGCCCGCAGGGATGTGGCGTCGACCAGCTGTTTGGAATCCGACTGCGGGATTTCGCCCTGCGGCAACCCCAGGCGATCCAGGACGCTGGCCCCGCCAGAGGCGACAGCGATGGTCATGGGCGCGGCCTGTCGATCCGCGCCGGTCCAGGTCTGGGTCCACTCGACCGCGCCGGTCATTGGATCCAGCCGCGCGAGATAGCCTGACGTCGGGTCCTCGGCCTTGGCGCCGACCGTCCGGTCGGACACGCCGGTCAGCCAGACCTTGCCGTCGACGATCTTCACGTCGGCGGCGGTGTCGTCGCCCTGCCCGCCGTAATAGGTCAGACGATCGCTGGCCGACGCGCTCAAATCGTCGGAAATCACGGCGACAAAGGCGTCCGTGCCGCCGGAATGGGCGGTGTTGATCTGGCCGATGTCCAGGGCGCCGTTCCGCGTCGTGCCCGCCAGGATCACCTGGCCGTTGACGACCGACAGGCCAGCGATCTCGCCGCTGGCGTGGCCGAGGTCGCGAGAGGACAACAACTCCGGCGATCCGGCGGCGCCGATCTGGAACTGACGCACCATCATGCGACCGTTCTCGATCCCGGCCGTATAGAGCTTGTCGCCGTCCGTGGTCATGGCCTGGACGCTGTCGTCGCCGGCCGTCCCGAACTGATTAATTCCTGTCGCCGTAGCGGTGATCGGCGCCAGGCTGTGGATCTGGTTCTCGCTGAAGGCCTGGACGTAGCCGTCCCAGCCGCCCGACGCGAGCGCGCCCGGCATGGAGGACTGAGAGCGCCCTGCCACATAGACGCGACCGTCTGCGCCGAAAGACACAGCTGTCGCCTCATCCGCCGCCTTGGCCCCGCGACGCTGGGTCCACTGCTCGACGCCCTTGGCGTCAAAGACAGTGACAAAGCTGTCGGCCACGGTGGCGTCAGCGCCAGACACGCCGGGCGTCAGCGCCCCGACGACCGAACCGGCCACGGCGACGCGGCCGTCATCGTCCACCGCAATGGCGTAACCGCTGGCGGTCGACGCCGCGCCCAAGGCCCGGCTGAGCACCACCTTGCCCGCCGAATCCAGCTTCATCAGAACGACGTCGCCCTGCCCTTTGATGGGCTGGGTCGCGGTTCCAACGCTCACGTCGGCGACGATCCACATCGAGCCGTCCGGCCCCGTAGCGCTGGCGCGGACCGTCTCGACGCCTTCGGGCAGGCCAGACTGCCCCACCTGCCCTTCGACCCAGAACGCCGCGCCGCTGGTCGTCTGGCCGGCCCGTTCCTGAAACTTGAGGACCTCGTGACCGCCACTCTTGCCAACGCCCTGAACCACGTAGACGGCGTCAGATGACGTCACGGGGGTGAAGCTGACCTTTTCGTACGACACGCCCTGGAGGTTGAGGGCCCACTTGTCGGGCCCTGCGGGCAAGGTGATCGTCTTGTCCCCGCTCTTGATGACGCGCGGCTCCGACGGCAGTTGTTCGCGGCCCATGCGAGTTTCGACGCCCGCCGCTTCCAGCTTGCTGTTGATATAGGTGACCACCGACTGGAGCGTCCGCGGATCGGAGCCCATCTCGGCCAGGTTGATGGCGACGACCTGATCGCCGCCCGTCTTTTTCACGGTGATGTTGAACTGGACATCGCCCTGGAAGGCCGCGACCTCATCGGCCAAGGCCCCGGTGTGGACGGCGCCGGTCACATACTTCGCCGAATCGCGAGGAACGGCGGCGCCGGTCTGCGCCTTGGTCGCAGACAGCCCCTGAACCATCCGCACGCCGTCGAACTTGGCCTCGCCCAGGTAGGCCGAGATTTCCGCCAGCCCCGCGTCCATGCGCTTGGTCAGTTGCGACCGTTCGAGTGTGGTGAGGTTCTTCTGCCCCGCCCGATCGGCGATGGCCTCCAGCATGGTGAGGCCCTGATACATGGCGAAGATCTTGCGATAGTCGCCCGACGAGGCGTTCTTGACGTCAAGCGTCGCATTATCTTCATTGATCAAGCGTCGCCCGCTCAGCGCGGCGCGCAGCAGGTCGGACTGGTTCTGCGGCTTGACCGTCGTAGCCCAAGGAGCTGTCGGCTGCTTCTTCACAGCAACAGACGTCGCGCCCAGACCTCCAGAGAAGGTCGAGGTCCCGCCGTACAAGCCGAGAAGATAGCTGTTGTTGATCACAGACCGATACGCTCCTGCGTCCAGCTTGCGGCGAAGCTGGTAACGAACTGTTTAAGATCGGACGGGAACGGCGACGGTTAGCCGGCGTTACCGGCCAACCACAGGCAAGCGGGACAAGCGCCCATGTCGTACGTGCGTTGGCTGTTTCTGAGACTGGCGAGCCTTTATGGCCTCATGCCGCGCCCCGCGAAGCGCAAGCCGCCGCCGATCTCACTCGGCCACGGCGCGCCCCGCTACTTCAGGTAGGTCAGCCCTTGAACAGGGACAGGATGATCTGCGGCGCCTGGTTGGCGATCGACAGGGCCTGAGCGCCCAGTTGCTGCTGGACCTGAAGCGCCTGCAGGCGAGCGCTTTCCTTGGCCATGTCCGCATCGACGAGGTTGCCGATGCCGACCTCGAGCGAGTCCATCAGCTTGCCGACGAAGATGTTGTGCTTTTCGACCTGCTTGGCTTGCGCGCCCAGCTCGGCCAGCTTGGCGTTGGCGTTATCAAGAGCCCCGACGACGGCGGTGAAGGCTTCCTGCGCGTTCTCCAGCGTGTCCAGCAGAGGCGGACCGGCAGGACGCGCCGTCACGACAGGCGGACCGGCCGCTGCTGCACGAGCGGGCAACTGCAACCCTACGCCAGCCAGGGTCAGATTCTGGCGGTTCATCGAGATGGTTTCGGTGGCGCCGACGTTGGCGAGGAAGTCCAAGGCCGTCGTAACCGTGCCGTTCAGGATGTTCTCGCCGTCGAAGGTCGCGTTCTTGGCGAAGGAATCGAGGGACTTCAGAAGCGACTGGAACTCATCGTTGTAGGCCTTGCGGGAGGCGGGCGTCGACGACGGGTCCGCTGCGGCGGTGGCCTTTTCGCGCATCTCGATCAGCAGATCGGAAATCTGTCCGCCAGCGGCCAGCGAGACATCGGCCAGCGAGGTGGCGCGGTTCATGCTCGTCTTGACCGATTCCAGGGCGCCCGTGTCGGCGCGCTGGTTCTGGGCGATGGCCCAGGTGGCGGCGTTGTCCTTGGCGCCTTGGACCTTAAGGCCCGTATTCACCCGGCTCTGGGTCGCCGCCAGCTTGTTGTTCGTCGAATTGAGGTTCTGGAGCGCGATTAACGCCGAGGCATTGGTGAGAACGCTGTTGGTCATGGCTTCTAGCCCCAGTTCAAATTCTGAAGGCTACTAATGTCGCTGATTCCTGAGCGTATGGTTAACGGCGTAGAAACGAACGCGGCGCCGCTCGGCAAGCCGGCGGCGCTGCGTTCCAAGCTACTTGCGGCGATCAGGCCTCGGTCTTGATCACTCCGCCTGCCCCGTACGCCGGGCTCGCGCTCATTTTCACGACCTCCTCACGCGGCAACTGACGAATGACTTCGCCCGTCACGCGATCGCGGGTCATGTAGACAAACCCGTTGGGACCTTCCTCGATCGTCAGACGATAGCGTCCGGCGTCGGGTTCGGCCTTGGGTTGCCGCAGCTCGACGCCCTGACCGTGGGCGTCGCGTTGAACGAGACTTACACTAGGGAGTCTTGCGACATTATCTGCCATTTCCCCTTACGCGGCCAAGCCGCGCCTCCTGTCTCCGGATGTGCGAACGAGGGCGAGCCCGAAGACCCGCCCTCGACCACGTCTTGTTAGCGGAACAGGCCGAGCAGAACCGAGCTCGACTGGTTCGCGATCGACAACGCCTGCACACCCAGCTGTTGCTTGGTTTGCAGCGCGGTCAGGCGCGCGCTTTCCTTGGCCAGATCGGCGTCCACCAGGTTGCCGACGCCGACTTCCAGAGCGTCCTGCATCTTGCTGGTGAAGGTCAGCGACCTTTCCAGAGACTTGGACTTGGTGCCGAGGCCGCCGAGCACGGCCGTAAAGGCCTTGATCTCGGTTTCAACGGCGGCGGCGGTCGCGGCGGCCCGAGCGATGGACCCGCCGGCGGTGGCGACAGCCGTGGCCGCGCCGGTGGCCTTCAGGACGAACTTGTCCGTCGAGCCGGTGCCGGTCTTGACCTCGATGTCGGCCGCAGCCGTCGAGAACAGGTTGACGCCGTCGAAGGTGGCGCCGCCCAGAGCCTTGGTGATTTCATTGCCGAGGGCGTTGAAGTCAGCCAGGTAGGCCGTTTCGGCAGCCGAACCGGCCACCGAGGATTCGATCGCAACCGCC
>NZ_DGLD01000006.1 GCF_002387245.1 Brevundimonas sp. UBA4553 | reverse complement strand
CACCCTCGAACGCGTCCGCAAGATCGTTATCGACCACCTGGACGCCGATCCGGACAAGGTCACGGAAAAGGCCTCCTTCATCGACGACCTGGGCGCCGACTCGCTCGACAACGTCGAGCTGGTCATGGCCTTCGAAGAAGAATTCGACGTCGAGATCCCGGATGACGCCGCTGAGCACATCCAGACCGTTGGCGACGCTGTGAAGTTCATCGACGAGAAGCTGGCTGGTTAATCCAGCTGCGATCCGTCGCACTTCCAAATGATGGCCGCCGTGGCGGGCCCCTAGCGGGACCGTCCGGCGGCCATTATTGTTTTCGGTCACGATTCTTATAGTCCAAGGAGCGCGAACCATGCGCCGCGTCGTCATCACGGGCCTCGGCCTTGTCACTCCGCTCGGTTCGGGCGTGGAGCATGTCTGGCAGGGCATCGTCGAGGGCCGCTCGGGCATCGGTCCTATCACCGCCTTCGACACCGAGGGCTATGGCTGCACGATCGCTGGCGAAGTGCCCTCCGTGGACGGTCGTGGCCGGGGCGCGCCTGATCAGCCGGGCGTGTTTGATCCCGATCAGGTGATGTCGGCCAAGGATCGCAAGCGTGTCGACGACTTCATCCTGTACGCCATCGCGGCCGCCGACGAGGCGCTGGCCGACGCCAACTGGAAGCCTGAGACCGAGGACGACAAGGAAGCCACCGGCGTCATGGTCGGCTCCGGCATCGGGGGGCTGGGCCCCATCGCCGACACCGCCATTGTTCTGAAGGAACAGGGCGTGCGCCGCGTCAGCCCCTTCTTCATTCCCTCGGCCTTGATCAACCTGGCATCGGGCCAGATCTCGATTCGCCACGGCCTGAAGGGCCCGAACCACTCGGTCGTCACCGCCTGCGCCACCGGCGCCCACGCCATCGGCGACGCGGCCCGCATGATCGCCCTGGGCGACGCCGAGGTCATGGTGGCGGGCGGCGCCGAAAGCTCGGTCGTGCCTATCGGCATCGCCGGGTTCCTGGCCTGTAAGGCCCTTTGCACCGCCTACAACGACACGCCCGAGAAGGCCTCGCGCCCCTATGACCGCGGCCACGCGGGCTTCATCATGGGCGAGGGCGCCGGCGTCATGGTGCTGGAAGAGTACGAACACGCCAAGGCGCGCGGCGCCAAGATCTACGCCGAGGTCGTCGGTTACGGCATGAGCGGCGACGCCTACCACATCACCGCTCCGTCCGAGGACGGCGACGGTGGTCTGCGGGCCATGAAGGCGGCTTTGAAGCGCGCGGGCCTGCAACCCTCTGACCTGGACTACGTCAACGCCCACGGCACCTCGACCATGGCCGACTGGATCGAGCTGAAGGCCATTGAGCGTCTGGTCGGCGATCACGCCAAGGACGTCGCCGTCTCCTCAACCAAGTCGATGACGGGCCACCTCCTGGGCGCCGCCGGCGCTATCGAGAGCATCTTCTCGGTCCTGGCCATCCGCGACCAGATCGCGCCCCCGACCATCAACCTGGACGACCCGGAGATGGAGACGCTGATCGATCTGGTGCCGCACAAGGGCAAGCCGATGAAGATCGACGTCGCCATGTCCAACAGTTTCGGATTTGGCGGCACCAATGCGGCCGTGATCTTCAAGAAGGTCGACTGATTTGGCCAAGGCTCCGTCGCGTCGCCCCCCGAAGGTCCGTATTCCCAAGTCGCGGGTGCCCAAGAAAGGTGGCGGAGCACCAAGGTCCAGTCTGGGGGTCGGTCTGATCACCGCCGCCGGGACCCTGGGACTGTTTGTCATTGCGGCTCTGATCGCCTTGTGGGCCGTCTACTGGGGACCGGGGCCGAAGGCGGTCGAGGGTGACACCACCGTCGTCACCCTGCCGTCCGGCGCCGGCGTGCCCGCCATCGCGGCCAGCTTGAAGTCGGCAGGTGTGATCCGTTCGACCGACCTGTTCCGCGCCGCCGTCAGCCTGAGCGGCGCCGACCGCAAGATACGCGCGGGTGAATATGAGGTGCCGTCGGGCGCGTCGCTGGCCACGGTGGTGGGCCTCTTGGTGGACGGCAAGGCGGTGCGCCACTACGTGACCTTGCCCGAGGGCTGGTCCAGCGCCCAGGCGGTCGACATCCTGATGAAGCAGCCGGTCCTGACCGGCGAAGTCGAGGTGCCCGCCGAGGGCAGCCTGTGGCCCGATACCTATGAGGTGGCGCGTGGCGAGACCCGCGCCTCGGTCGTCGCCCGCATGCAGCGGGCGGCCAAGTCCAAACTGGACGCTCTGTGGGCCACGCGGTCGGCGAACACCATCGTCACCACGCCTGAGGAAGCCATGGTGCTGGCCTCAATCGTCGAGAAGGAAACGGGGCTGGCCTCGGAACGGCCCGAGGTGGCGGCGGTCTTCACCAACCGTCTGCGGCTGGGAATGCGGCTGGAGAGCGATCCGACCATCGTCTACGGCGTCACCAAGGGCCGTCCGCTGGGCCGCGGCATCCGCGCCTCGGAACTGCGCGCCCAGACGCCGTGGAACACCTATCTGATCGACGGCCTGCCGCCGACGCCCATCGCCAACCCGGGCGAAGAGGCGCTGAAGGCCGTGCTGAACCCGCCGCGTTCGGAATACGTCTTTTTCGTCGCCGACGGCACCGGCGGCCACGTCTTCGCCCGCACCTACCCCGAGCACCTGCTGAACGTCGCGCGTTGGCGTGAGATCGAACGGCGCAAGGCGGGTCTTCCGCCCGGTCAGACCGCTTCCGTGCCCGGCGCGACATCGACGCCGATGGCTGAAGGAGAGGCGACGCCCGTGGTCATCCCGCCCGGCGCCAAGGTCATCTCCGTGCCGACGGCGGTCGCGCCATGAGTGCGCCTATTTCAGGCATGACCGGCTTCGGCCGTGCCGACGGCGCGCTGGACGGCTGGACCTGGACGGTCGAGGCGCGTTCGGTCAACGGACGCTCGCTGGAGGTTCGCTATCGCGGTCCCGGCGGTTTCGAGAACCTGGAACGCCTGGCCAAGACGGCGGCGCAGGCGCGTCTGAACCGGGGTCAGGTGACGCTGGGCGTTCAGGCCAAGCGGGCCGAGGGGGGCGAGCCCGCGCCGCGCGTCAACGAGGCCGTGCTGGCCACCTACCTGAGGTTGGCGAACCAGTTGGCGGAAGAGGGGGCCGTGCCGCCTTCGGCCGATGGTCTGCTGTCGCTGCGCGGCGTCATCGAAGTGGCCGAAGAGGTCGAGGACCCCGAGGCTCATGCCGCTGTTGAGGCTGCGATCGCCGCGACTGTCGAGCAGGCGCTGGACGCCCTGAAGCTGTCGCGTCAGCGTGAGGGCGAGCAGCTGACGCCCGTGATCCACGACTTTGTCGGGACCATTGAAGCCCTGGTTGCGCGCGCCGAGCAGGAAGCCGCAAGCCAGGTCGAGGCGATCCGCGAACGTTTCACCCGCCGCATCAGCGAACTGGCCCCCGACGCGCCGGGCCTGGACGAGCGAATCTTCCTTGAAGCCGCAGCTCTGGCGACCAAGGCGGACGTCCGCGAAGAGCTGGATCGCCTGACCGCGCACGTCGCTTCGGCCCGGACACTGTTGCAGCAACCCCCCGCCGGGCGGAAACTCGACTTCCTGATGCAGGAATTCATGCGGGAAGCGAACACGCTCTGCTCGAAATCCGCTACCACGCCGCTCACCGGAATCGGCCTCGAATTGAAGGCCGTCATCGAGCAGCTTCGAGAACAAGTTCAGAATGTCGAATAACCGCACCCCCCGCCGTGGCGTCCTGCTGATCGTGGCCAGTCCGTCGGGGGCCGGGAAGACGTCGTTGTGCCGACGCCTGATGGCGGATCACAAGGGATTGGAGTTGTCGGTCTCCATGACCACGCGGGGCATCCGTCCGGGCGAAGTCGACGGCCGTGACTACAACTTCGTCAGCCACGAGGAATTTCAGCGCCTGATCGACGGCGACGCCTTCCTGGAATGGGCCGACGTGCACGGCAACCGCTATGGCTCGCCGGCGGCCCCGGTGAATCGCGCTCTGGCTGAGGGCCGCGACGTCCTGTTCGACATCGACTGGCAGGGCGCCCGCGATGTCGCCGCCAAATGCCCCGGCGACGCCGTTCGCGTCTTCGTGCTGCCGCCCAGCCTGGAGGAACTGCGCCGCCGTCTGGTGACGCGCTCGCAGGACGCCGACGACGTGATCGAACGCCGCGTCGCCAACGCCAAGGGCGAGATCGAACACTGCGACGAGTTCGACTACGTCCTGGTCAACGAGGACTTCGACAGCAGCTACGCCGAACTGGCGCACATCTATCACGCCGAACGCAGCCGCCGCGCCCGCAATCTCTGGGTCGAGGGTTACAAGGGCGCTCTGCTGAAGGAAGTGGTCTGACCGTCTAGCGGAAGACCACCCGCACGCCCGGCTTGACCCGCGACGCCAGCTGTTCGGCGTCCCAGTTGGTCAGGCGCACGCAGCCGCTGGAGAAGGTCTTGCCGACCTTGGACGGGTCCGGCGTGCCGTGGATGCCATAGGTGTCGCGCGACAGGTCGATCCATACCGAACCGACCGGATTGTTCGGCCCCGGCGGCACGATGACCTTGCGGTCGCCCCGGTCATAGCTGACGCGGTCGGGGTCGTAGGTGTAGTTGGGCTCGGGCGCGACGCCGATCACGCTCAGATCGCCCGACGGCGCCGGCCTGGCTGAACTGCCGATGGTGGCCGGGTAGAAAGCCAGAAGTTGGTCATTGGCGTCGTAGGCGCGGACAGAGCGTTCGGCCTTGTCCACCACGATGCGCGCCACATCGGCCGCCAAATCAGTCTGGGCGACCGACGCGACCACGATCTTCTGACCTACCTTGCCGAAATCAACGCCGGGATTGAGGGCGCGAAGCAGACCTTCGGTCATATGGAACTTCTCGGCCAGGGCTTCCAGCGGCGTGGCGTATCCGACGGTCGTCAGCTTCGACATGGCTTGCAAGTCCGACGGGACTTGCCCGATGAATGGCCCGCTCAGATCGGCGGTGGTGATCGTGTAGTCAGCCGTGACGCGGCCGTTGTCGCCTGCGGTCAGTCGTTGAAAAACCTCTGCGTCCAGCACCCCATCCTCAGGCAAGCCGGCGGCCTTCTCGAACGCAGCGATGGCTTGACGCGTATTGTCGCCGCCCAGGCCGTCGATCACGCCAGGCGAGAAGTTGGCGCGGTCCAGCAGGATCTGGGCGCGTGCGATCGCCGGATCGGGCGAAACAGTCGTCGTCTGGTCGTTGGCGGGCGGCGGCGCGGCCTCGAACACTGCCGCTTCAATTGCCTCTCGCGTGAGCGTAGGCATCGGTGCAGCGGCGGGTGGTTGTTCCGGTTTTGGCGTCTCGGCAGGCGATCCGCAGGCGGTCAGGAAGACCAGAGCGAAAGGCAGGGCGGCGGAAGCAAAGAGACGCGATTTCGACATGAAGGCTCCGAAGGTTTCGGGCTCTGTCGAACGCCCCTAGGCGCTGAGACGTTCCTCGGCGGCCGCTGTTCTGGCGGCGAAGAAGGACTTGATGCGGGCCAGGGCGTCCTCGACCTGGGCCGTTGAGACGGCGAAGCTGAAGCGGATGAAGCGGTGGCCGTTGACCGGGTCGAAGTCGACGCCGGGGGCGGTGGCCACGCCGGTTTCGCGCAACAGGGCCTCGCAGAAGCCGATACTGTCGTCGGTCAGGTGGCCGATGTCAGCGTAGATGTAGAAGGCGCCGTCGGGCGGGGCGATGGAGCGCAGGCCCATGGCCGGCAGGGCGTCCAACATCAAGGCGCGATTGGCGCGGTAGACGTCGATATTGGCCTCCAGCTCGTTCTCGCAGTCCATGGCGATCAGACCGGCGTGCTGGCTGAGCGTGGCGGGGGTCAGGAACATGTTGCCGACGCGGGCGCGGGCCTGGGGCACCTCGGCCTCAGGCAGGATCAGCCAGCCCAGACGCCAGCCCGCCATGCTCCAGTATTTGGAGAAGCTGTTGACGATCAATGCGTTCGGCTCGAACTGAAGCATGGATGGAGTTGGACCGGTGTAGGATAGGCCGTGGTATATCTCGTCCGAGATGACAGAGATGTTCCGCTCGCGGCAGACCTCGGCGATGGCCTTAAGTTCGGTCTCGGGGATGATGGTGCCGGTCGGGTTAGCCGGGCTGGCGATGATGACGCCTGCGGGCGCCGAATTCAGCGCGCGCAGGGCCTCGGCGGTCAGTTGGAACCGCACCTCGGGGCCGCAGTCGATCTCGACCGGCTCCATGTGCAGGGCCTTCAACGTGTTACGATAGGCGACATAGCCAGGACGGGCGATGGCCACGCGGTCGCCGGGCTGGAAGCGCATCATCAAAGCCAGCACCAGCGCGGGCGAGGCGCCCGCCGTCATCACCACTCGCTCGGGATCGACGGTCACGCCATAGCGATCGTCGTAGAGCTTGGCGATGCGGGCGCGCAGGGCCGGGCTTTCCCAGTAACCGCCAGGCTCTGAGTCCAGAATGTGGTGCGCCTGGGCGATGGCGGCGGCGGGCGCCCCGGTCGAGGGCTGACCGAACTCCATATGGATGATCGAGCGGCCTTGTGCCTTCAGTTCATGGGCCAGTCGGCTGACGCTGATGGCGCGGAAGGGGTCGATTGCAACGGTCATTGCAGGGCGTCTGCCAGGCGGAGGAAGCCAGCGATGTCGATGACTTCGGCGCGGGCGTCGGGTTCGATGCCGGCTGTTTCGCACAGGGCGGCGCCGCCGAGCTGTTTCAGGCTGGAGCGCAGCATCTTGCGGCGCTGGCCGAAGGCGGCGGCGGTGACGCGTTCCAGCTTCTTCAACCGTTCAGGCGAGGGACGGTCAGCCAGCGGGACCACGTGCACGACCGCCGAGGCCACCTTGGGCGGCGGGGTGAAGGCGGCGGCTGGCAGGTGCATGACGATGCGGGCCTCGGCCACCGCCTGGGTGATGACGGCCAAGCGGCCATAGGCGTCGTCGCCGGGCGTGGCCACGACCCGTTCGGCCACCTCCTTCTGGAACATCAGGGTCAGGGCGCAGGGCGTCCATGGCCCGGTCAGCCACTTGATCAACAGCGGCGTGCCGACGTTGTAGGGCAGGTTGGACACCAGGTGGGCGGGACCCTCGACCAGTTCGGCCTCTCGGACCTTGAGGGCGTCGCCTTCGACAATGGACAGACGGCCCGAACCGTCATCCAGTTCGGACAGAAGAGGGATGAAGCGCGGGTCCTTCTCGACCAGCACCACCTTGCCGGCGTCGCTTTCCAGAATGGCGCGGGTTAGGCCTCCGGGGCCGGGGCCGACCTCGATCACGGCGCGCCCGTCGAACGGTCCGGCGTAGCGGACGATCTTTCGCGTCACGTTCAGGTCCAGCAGGAAATGCTGACCGAAGCTCTTCTTGGCCAACAGGCCGTGGGCGTCGAGCGTCTCGCGAAGGGAAGGAAGGTCCGTCATACGGACGCCTTAGCGCGTGGCGCGCGCCACCGCCATCTCTGACGCCAGTCGCACAGCGGCGATGAAGCTGTCGGCGCGGGCGATCCCCTTGCCGGCGATGTCGAAGCCGGTGCCGTGGTCAGGTGAAGTGCGCACGATGGGTAGGCCGAGCGTTGCGTTGACCCCGCCCCAGAAGTCGAGCGTCTTGACCGGGATCAAGGCCTGGTCGTGATAGAGGCAGACGGTCGCGTCGTAGCGGGCGCGGGCCTCCTCGTGGAACAGGGTGTCGGCGGGCAGGGGGTCGGTGATGTTCAACCCCTCAGCGCGCAGCGCGGCGGCGGCGGGGCGCAGCACTTCGATTTCCTGCAAGCCGATGGCCCCCCCTTCGCCCGCGTGGGGATTCAGGGCGGCCAGCGCCAGGCGCGGCGCGGCGATGCCGAAATCGCGCTTCATGGATTCGTGGACGACCCGGGCGACGCGCATGACGCGCTCGGCGGTCACAAGCTCTGGCAACTGGTCGATTGCGACGTGGATGGTCACCAGGCACGCGCGCAGGTCCTTGGCCGTCAGCATCATGACCGGGCCGCGCGTGCCGCCGAAGGGCATGTCTGCGGTCAGTTCGGCGATGAACTCGGTGTGACCGGGAAACCGGAAGCCTGAGGCGTACATCGGCGCCTTGGCGATGGGGGCTGTAACAACCCCGCAGGCTTCTCCCGACAGGGTCAAACCTACGGCGCGTTCTATCCAGTCGGCCACAGCAGGCGCGTTGCGCGGATCTGGCTGGCCCGGCGTCACCGGCGCAGGAGCGGGTGCGTGGAGGACGGGAATCGCGCGACCGAACACGGCCACGGCGTCGGACGGGGCGAAGATCCGCTCGACCTTGGCGCCCCGGGCCGAAAGCACGTCGGCGTCGCCGATGACAGCAAAGGGGGTGACGGGCGCCAGAGGGCCGGGCGGCGTGGCCAGAATGGGCCACGCCTTGGCGATGATCTCCGGCCCCACGCCGGCGGGGTCGCCCATCGTGACGATGAGCGGCCGTCCGGTCATCACTGCTTGATTTCGATCAGGGCGTCGGCCCGCAGATCGCGTAGATAGCGACGGCCCAACATGGCGTAGTTCTGATTCTGCAGGCGCGATTCAACCTGTTGGGCCGAGGGCGCTTCGGGGCCGCCCAGGCGGCGACCGCAGACGGCCAGGATGTGCACGCCCAGCGGGGTGCGCACGACGCTGCTGACGGTTCCGACATCGGCCGACCGGGCGACCTGCTGGAACTGGGGCAGGAGGTTGGCCACATCGCTTTCGCCGAGGTCAGCACCTAGCATCCCTTGCTCTGCACGTGCGCGTTGCAGGATGTTGTCGCAGGTCGTCCCGCTGCGGATGGCTTCCAGACGCTGGGTTGCGGCGGCGACCTCCGACTCGCTGGCGGTCTCCGGAACCTCGATCATGATCTGCTTCATCTGGACCAGGCTGGTTGCGGCGCCCGATCGCTTGTCACGCATGTACAGAATGTAGACGCCGCCCTCGACGGGAATCGGGTTGGACAACTGACCGACGCTGAGGGCTTCCATCGCCTGCTCAAGCGCGGGCTGGACCGTGCCCTGGACCACCCAGCCTGCGTCACCACCGCGTGCGGCGGAGGGAGCGGCCGAGAACTGGCGGGCGACGGCCATGAAGGGGGCACCCTGAACCATCTGCTGGACCAGTTGGCGTGCGCCGTTCATGGCTTCCTGCATGCCGCCGACGCGGCTGGCCTCAAGGTAGATTTCGCCGACGAGATATTGGGGCTTGGTGGCGGATTCGGTCATCTGCCGCATGGCCTGATCGACCTGGGCGCGGCTGACCTTGGCGCGATCGCGGAAACGACCGCCGACCAACTCACGCCAGCCGATCTCGGTGCGAAGCTGTTCGCGGAACGCCTGGGGGCGAATGCCGCCCTGTTCGAGGAAGGCCAGATAGCTGGGCCCCGTGGTGCCGGCCTCGCGCGCCATGGCGGCGATTTCCTCGTCGACTTCCTGGTCCGAAATCTTGAGCGTCTCGTACTTGGTCAGTTCCGCGGCCTGCAGGTGTTGTTCGATCAGATCGTTCAACGCCTGTTGCTGGATGGCGGCGATATTTTCTTCGGTCGGCTGAACCTGCGACATGGCCATGATGACGAGCATGCGCTGGCGCAGGTCGAAGCCTGTGATGATCCTGTCATTCACAGTGGCGATGATGCCGTCCGACAGGCGGAACTGCGGCGCAGCCGTGGCCCGTTGAGGCGCTTCCTCAGCAGCCGGATTAAGCGTTCCTGCAGCCGGCGCCGGTTGGGCCGGCGTCGTCTGAGCAGCGGACTGACCGACAGCCGTCCCAGCCATGAGGGCGGCCATGGCCACGCCCGTCGTGTAACGCATCAAACGCATCGTCAGTCCTGATTCCCTAAAGCCGTCTCGTCCCCCGTTCAGCGGCGTCATGGACGATGCTGAACCGCGGAGGGCGCGCGCCCCTGTACGCCATGCTTAGCGCATATCATCGCGTTCATAGCCTGAACCTCCAAAAGTGGCGAGGTTAAGTCGAATATAGACCCCTTCCGAGGGCCCGGTTGGGCGCACCCGAGTATTGTCGCGACGCCAACCCAACTCAACACGGAAGCAGTCATCGTCAAAGAGGAGCCCGACTTCCGAGCGGGTGATGATGTCGCGTTCCAGATCGGCGATGCCGTTCACCGTGACGCCCCAGTTGCCGTAGACGAATTGCTGGCCCGTAAGCTGGACGAATTCGTAGTTGCGGTTCAGCGGCCCGGCGACCGGGTTCGAGCGGTCGATGATATAGCTGAGGCTGGCCAGGTTGCGTCGGCCCCATCGACCATCGACGGTCGTCTCAGCCCGACGCACCTCGCCGTTCGGATCGATCGTGGCGTGCGCCCAGCCGCGAATGCGGTCCGACGGCGCGAAAGTCGCCTGAACCACCCAGTCCGAGGTGCGACCAGCAAGGCCGGACGGGTCGTAGAGACGGTCCGGATCATCCGGCGTCGGGGTCAGGAAGGCCGGCTGATCGTCAGCGCGAATGCTGCGGCCGATGAACAGGCTGGCGGAACGATTGTCGCTCCAGCGCAGGGTCGCGCGAGCGCCGGCCGTGAACCGCAGGCCGCCTTCCATCAGATCGTAGCCGGGGAAACGATCCATCCGGAACAGGGACGAATGGTCGAGTTCCAGCGTCTGGCTGTCCTCATTGGGGATGCGCGGGTCCAGATCGGCGTCGGTCGATATCGAAACCTGGGCCATCGGCTCCAGAATTAGATCGGATTCCGCGCTCAGGCGACGATAAAGCGGGTAGCTGACGTCGACGCCGGCGCTGGCTCTGCCCCGTGTGAGAATGTCGTTCGAATCAACACCCATCATCGGCGGCAGGTCATCGACGGAATAGACGTCGTAACGCGCATCTACGAACGGCTCCCATCGCACGCCCAGCGGTGAGATCACCGTGCGCCGCCAATCGACCTGACCGGTGATGCGGCGGCTGTCGACCCCGGGGAGGCCGTCGGTCGGTCCGGGCGGAATCAGCTCGGGCGACAGGGTAGGAGAGCCGACGTAGGCGTCGCGCGTCAGGGCCACGGCGGACCCCCGCAAGCGTAGTCGGCCGCCGAACACCGGGTTGTCCGCTTCCCACCGCCCATCGATCAGCGGTGCGACCAGGGGCAGGGTTTTGTCGTCTTCAAAGACGTTAAGGGCGGGCGTCACCGGATCGAACTCCGCCACCCGCAGGCTCTGCATCGTGAACGCCGCGATCGACAGGTAGGATCTTTGAGTCTGGCGCTCGGCGTACAGCTGGCTGATCAGCCGGCGCCGGTCGCCGTAGTAGAGGCCGTTATCTTGATAGGTGTCGCGGATGCTGTAGCGGTCGAACAGGGTCTTGTCCGAAGTGCGCTCGGCCGTGAAGCCCCAGCGCCAGGGCCCCTGAAGATCAAACTCGCCGTGCGACAGAAGATAGCTGCGGCTGGTTCTGTCGCCGAAACGGACATTGCTCTCGGCGTCACCGTCGCCGTCCTGGTCGAAGTCACCGAAGTTGCGCTCATAGGTGTAACCGCCGCGGACGACGATCGTGCCGGTGTCGAACCGTCGGCGCCATTGCAGGTTCAGGAAGGGCGCGACATCGGTGTTGATCTGCGGGCTGATCAGCCAATCCTCGGATGGCGAGACGACATGCAGATACGGAACTTCCAGCGAAACCCCGCGCCCCTCGTCGAAATCGGGGAAGGGAATGAGGAAGCCTGACGCCCGTTCCACGCTGGGATCGGGGTGGGCGAAGGCTGGCAGGTAGAAGATCGGAACGCCGCCGAGGCGGAAGACGACGTTGCGATACAGGATGGCGCGCAGGTCCTGATCCTGAACAGCCTTGTCGGCCTGGATCGAAATGCTGGGCTGCTTCGGTCCGTTCACGTCGCAGATCGGGCAGGGCGTGAAGATCACGCGGTTCAGTTCGCTGACATTCTCGGACCGTCGCACGGCGGTCGCAGCCATCAGGCTCGCGCCATTGGCCAGACGCATGGCCAGATCCACCGCGACCCCGGCTTCAAGATCCGATTCCAGCTCGAGCCGGCTGGCGTGAACGACCGACCCGTCAGGCGCTATGATTTCAGCGCGCCCCTCTGCGGTCGCGACACCACTGCTGGTGTCATACGTGAGGTGTTCGGCTCGCAGACTATGGTCGCGGATGCGAGCGAAGATTCGATCTGTAGCCGTCCCCTCGGCGGTGATGACGTCGCCCTGACGGCTGGCGGAATTGGCGTCAACGTAGAGGGCGCCAGGCTCCAGCCCGTCCGCGCCGGCCTGGCTTGGCGCTGTGGGCGCTTGGGCAGGGCGCGATTCGCTCTGAGCCATCGCCGGCAGGGCGTGAAAGCAGGCGACAACCGCAGCACCGGCCAGGAGCCGGGCGCGCAGGGCTCCGTTTCGGTTGGTGCTGCGATCACTCATACGGAATCCACTCATTGCCCGGCGACCGGAAGCCGTCCGATTAGCCGTCTTCGGTATAGAACAGCAAGGTAAAGGCGGCGAGCGCTGTCAGCACTGGGGGGAGCCAGGCCGCCAGGAACGGTGGCACCACCTCGGCCGAGCCCATGGCCGACGAGAACTGATTCACGAAGAAGAAGGCGAAGCCGAGCACGACGGCCGCCACGGCCATCTTCGCCAGATCACCCAGCCGCATCAGGCGCAGCGAGAAGGCTGCCGCCAAGATGGACATGGCGGCGAACATCAGCGGCGTCGCCAGCAACTGTTGCAGGCGCAAGCGATAGGCGGTCGAAGCGAAGCCCGCGTCCTCGATCCGCTGAATCTGGTTCGGCAGGGACCAGAAGGGCGTCGACTGAGGCCGAGCAAATCGCTGGAAGGCTTCCTTGTCTGCAAGGTTCGAAGGAAGGTCCAGGGTGGCGTAGCGCACCGCACGCTGGCCGGTTTGAGCGCCTGTGGCGTCGGTCAGGCGCCAGCGGCCAGCCGTCAGCGAGGCCGAAGCGGCGTCGATCCGTTCGGTAAAGGTTCTGCGTCCGCTGGCCGTGGTCGTGTAGATGAAGAAGGTGGCGTCTAGCAGCCGCCCTGTCGCCTGTTCCTGCCGCGCGCCGCGGATGATCATCTGACGGGCGGCGTCCCCTTCGCGCAACCAGACGGCTTGCTGGGTCTCGGCGCCGGGAGACGTGCCGGAAATCCTGCTCCTTTCACGCTGCCACATGCCGTCGCCCGCTGCCGCCAGGGGGCCGAGCAGGGTGACGGTCAGAACGCCCAGAACCAGTGCGCAGCCAGCAGCAGGCAGAACGAAGCGCCAGGCTGAAACGCCCGCCGCCCGCATGGCGATCAGCTCGCTTCGCCGGTTCAGGCCTACGAAGGCCGCCAGAGTGCCGAACAGGAAAACGAACGGCAGCAACTGGATGACGACTGACGGGGACTTCAGCAAAACGAGGCCGAAGATCCGGGCGCTCGACAACTCGCCCGACGAGTTCAGGCCTCGCGAGACTTCGACAAAGTCGATCAGCATCACCAGGGCGGAAATGACGGCGAGGGCGACGGCCAGAGCGCGTAGCTGCTGGACCAGAACATAGCGCTCGATGCGGCCAAGACGTATGCTCACGCGAACCTCGCCTTGAAGCGTTCGAGGGGCACCCAAACGCGGCGGCGGTGCGGCTTGAGCGCACGAAACAGCAGGCGCAACGCCACGAAGCAGGCCGCCAGGGGCAGCAGATATTGCAGCATGTTCAGAGCGCCGTTCCATGCGCTGGCTGCAACCAATCCATATCCGACGACGCGGACCACCAGAAAGACGCCGGCCGCCTTGGCGATGCGGCGACTATAGCCCGTTCGACTGAACGAGCCGCCCAGGATGGCTGTCAGGGCCAGGGCCATCGCGGTCAGAGCGTAGAGGGGGGAAGCCAGGCGCGAATGAGCTTCGGCCGCCAGTTCGCCTCTTGTGCCCGCGCTGTCCAGCAAGGCGGGGGTCGGATCAAACAACTCCGTCAACCAAAGGTCCGACGGCTTGAAGCGGATGCGTTCATTCGTCTTGGTATACGGCGAAAGGTCGAACACCTGCTGATCGAACGAGAGTTGGTTCAGCACGTCGCGAGAGGAATAGCGCTGCATCGATCCGTTCTGCATCGTCAGAACAGGGAGGCCGTCGACGCGCCCGAAGCGAGCGCTTTCGGCGTCCCATGTCGTGACGGTCTTGCCGTTGTCCAGGTAGACGAACAGGTTCTTCAGCAGGCCATTCTGCTCGATCTGCTGAACATAGACGGTCAGGCCGCCCGGGCCCTGGACGAAGCGGCCTTCCTCGACCAGCAGGGCGGCCAGGTCGGTGCGGATGGCGAAGGCCTGACGGCGCGCCTCGCGCTGGGCCCACGGCTGGACGAAGACATTGGTGATTAGGGCGACAACGGCCACGATGACGGCGATCTGGATTGCGGGCCGGATCAGCGACCAGCGGCTTACGCCCGCGGCGTAGGCGGCGGTCAATTCCTGTTCGCGCTGCAGCCGTGTGAGGGCGATCAGCGCGCCCACGAACAGGCCAATGGGCAGGATGACAGCGATTAGTTGGGGAAGAGCCAGCAAGGTCAGCTTGGCCATGACCCAGACGCTCTGGCCGCGTTCAACGATCACTTCAAGCTGGTCAAGGCTCTGACTCAGCAAGCCTATGCCGGCCAGCGCTGCGCACGCCGCCACGACAGGCAGGCCGATCTGGCGGAAGAGGTAGCCCTGAATCAGCGTCATGATCTGGAAAGGAAGCGTTTCGGGGGGCGACTGAGTTGCAGCCGCGAGCGATGCGGGCCATGTAATACACATCCGGGCGCCCCGGCGAAACTGCTGGTGCGCCCTTGTCCGATTCAAGCATGACCGGGGCACAGAACCTCGGCCTGGAGTAGGTTTTATGAAGATCGAGTTCGTCGCTTCCCCCAGCGCCGCAGAAATCCTTGCCGTTCTGGTCCATGAGGGCCGGTCGCTGGCGGGAACGGGCGCGGCGCTCGACGCCGCAGCTGCGGGCGCTCTGACCAAGGCGATGACGAACAGCCGCTTCACCGGCGGGGCCAACAGCAGCCTGAATGTGGCGGCCCCCTCGGGCGTCGACGCCAACGCCGTCTTGCTGGTGGGTGCTGGCGCAGCTGACAGGTTCGATGATCTCGCGGTCGAAACCGCCGCCGCCGCCGCCTATCACGCTACCAAGCTCTCGGGCGCTGAAGCCCTGACGATCGACGCCGCTCATCTGTCGGCAGAACAAGCCGCGCGCGCCGGCTTCGCCGTGCGTCTGGCTGCTTATCGTTTCGTCAAATATCTGACCAAGCAGAAGGCCGACAAGATCCCGTCGGTCACCACGGTCCGCGTTGTCACCTCGGACGTCGCGGCCGCAGAAGCCGCTTTCCAGCCCTTGTCCGCTATTGCCGACGCCGTCCTGTTCTCGCGCGATCTGGTCGCTGAACCCGCCAACGTCCTCTACCCGGCCGAGTTCGCACGGCGTGTGAAGGCGCTGGAAAGCCTGGGCCTGGAAGTCGAGATCCTGGGCGAAGCCGAGATGGAAAAGCTGGGCATGAACACCCTGCTGGCCGTCGGCGTCGGCTCTGAGCGTGAAAGCCAGCTCGCTGTGATCAAATGGAACGGCGGCAAGGTGGGCGAGGCCCCGATCGCCTTCGTCGGCAAGGGCGTCTGCTTCGACACCGGCGGCATCTCGTTGAAGCCGGCCGACGGCATGGAAGAGATGAAGTGGGACATGGGCGGCGCCGCCGCAGTGGCCGGCCTGATGCATGCTTTGGCTGGTCGTAAGGCCAAGGCCAATGTCGTCGGGGTTCTGGGCCTGGTTGAGAACATGCCTGACGGCAAGGCCCAGCGTCCGGGCGACGTGGTCGTGTCCATGTCGGGTCAGACGGTCGAAGTCCTGAACACCGACGCCGAAGGCCGCCTCGTTCTGGCGGACGCCCTCTGGTACACGCAGGAGCGCTTCAAGCCGAAGTTCATGATCGACCTGGCCACCCTGACGGGCGCCATGATCATCTCGCTGGGCCTGGAATATGCGGGCGTCTTCTCCAATGACGACGAAGTCGCCAACGGCATCCTGGCCGCTGGTCCGAAGGTGGGCGAGAACGTCTGGCGCATGCCGATCCCGACGCAATACGAACGTCACATCGACAGCCCTATCGCCGACGTAAAGAACACCGGCAACGGTCGCGCGGGCGGTTCCATCACGGCGGCGCTGTTCCTGCAACGCTTCACCAACGGCACGCCGTGGGCGCACATCGATATCGCCCCGACCGCCTGGGTCAAGGACAGCCGCAATCCGACCGTGCCGGACGGCGCCGTGGGTTGGGGCGTGCGTCTGCTCGACCGCATGGTCGCCGACAAGTACGAAGCCTGATCTGACGCATTCAGGGGTAGGGCCGGATGGCTGACGCAAAGCCGGAAATCTGGTTCTACCACCTGGAGCGATCAACGCTGGATCAGGTGCTGCCGGGCCTGCTGGAGAAGACCCTTCAGCGGGGCTGGCGCGCCTTGGTGCGCGGGGTGGCGTCTCATCGCTTCGACGACATCGACGAGCTCCTGTGGACCTATCGCTCTGACAGTTTCCTGCCGCATGGGCTCGCTTCGGAACCCTATGCCGCTCGTCAGCCCATCCTGCTGTCCGAATCGGGTGAGAACCTGAATGACGCTCAGGCGCTGTTCATCGTGGATGAGTCAGAGCTGGGGGCCACGGAAGGGTACGAGCGGTGCTTCATCATTTTCGACGGTCGAAACGAACAGGCGTTGCAGCACGCGCGCGAACGCTGGCGCACGCTGAAGGCCGCCAACGCCGATCTGGCCTACTGGAAACAGACGGACGAAGGGCGCTGGGAAAAGGCGGCCTGATCATCCTGGGACTGGCGGCCATCGCCGGCTGCTCGTCATCTCCCCCGTCAACGCGTCCTTCGGCGCCCAGCGTGGTCGAGCAGGCGCGTCAGAACCAACCTGTCGGCACGCGGACGCCTCCGATCAACGCCGACATGTGTAAGGCCGCTGAGCTTCAGTGGCTGGTCGGGAAACCCCGCACCGAGATTCCCGTTCCGGTAGATGTCGTCACTCGCCGGGTGGCCTGCACCACCTGTCCAGTGACGGAAGACTATTCACCTTACCGCTTGAATATATTCTATAATCAGCAAACCGGCATCGTCGAGCGCGTGAGCTGCGGCTAGGCCAGAACGGAGAGACGCCATGAAAACGATTCTGATGCTGACGGCATTTGCAGGCGCGGTCGCGCTTTCGGCCTGTGCGCCGACGCAAGAGGGCGGCTCCTCGGCCGGCGGCGAGGCTACGCCGGTGGCGTGCAAGGCCGGTGATTATCAGGAGTATGTCGGCCGCAATCGTTCGACCATTCCCGCCGATGCGCCGCGCGGCCGCATCTTCCGCGTCCTGTGCAGCAGTTGCGCCGCGACGATGGATTATCGCGATAACCGCGTGACCTTTACCTACGACGACAAGACCAATCTGGTGACGCGCGTCAGCTGCGGCTGACCAGGCGTTCCGTCGGGATGCATGCGGAGCGGGGCGGGTCTAGCGACCTGTCCCGCTTTCGCGTTGTAGAGCGTAGATCGCGTCGGCGATGTCCTCGGCCTTGGCCGTGACTACGGTCTGGGCGTCGGCCAGACCACGGTTGTAGAACCAACCGCCAATCTGCCCGCCAAAGAATTCCAGCACCATCTCGGCCTGGAGCTGGCTGATGTCCTGATCCAGCTCCTTGCTGAAGAAGTCGCGGATGCGGCCGCCGATGGCCTTGCGTTCATCCTTGGTGAACACGATCGGCTTGGCCATCAGGACACCGCCGCCAAGGCTTCCTCGGCTTCCATCCAGGCGGCTTCGGCGGCTTCCAGTTCGGTCTGGGTCTTGGCGCGGGCGCGCGTCAGGCCTTCCAGCGCCTTGGGGTTGGACACGGCGGCGTTGGCCAGGTCGTCGTCGATACGGGCGACCTCGGCGGCCAGGGCGGCCATGCGCTCCTCGGCCTTCTTGACCGCGTGACGCAGGGTCGAGGGCGAGGGACCGGACTTCTTGTCGTTCTTCTTCTTGCTGTTCTGAGTGGGCGTCGCCGCCGTTGCGGCCTCCTGCTTGATCTGGCTGGGCTTGACGGCGGCGGCCTTGGCGCGGTCGAGGACGAATTTCTGATAGTCGTCCATGTCGCCCTCATAGGGCTTCACCGTCCCGTCGGCGGCCAGCCACAGGCGGTCGGCGACCAGTTCCATCAGTGAGCGGTCGTGGGTGATCAGGATGACGGCGCCGTTGTAATCGTTCAGTGCGTCCAGCAGGGCGCGGCGGCTGTCGATGTCCAGGTGGTTGGTCGGTTCGTCGAGGATCAGGACGTGGGGGGCGTCCATCGCCACCATGTTCAGCAGCAGGCGGGCGCGCTCGCCGCCGGACAGGCTCTCGACCGTGGTTTCCTGTTTCTCAAAACCCAGGCCGAACTGGGCCAGCTTGGAACGACGGCTGCTCTCGTTGGCGTCCGGCATGGCCCGGCGGATGATTTCCAGCGGGGTGTCGGTCGGATCCATGGCTTCGATTTGATGCTGGTGGAACCAGCCCACGCGCATCTTCTTGTCGCGGTGCAGTTCGCCTTCCGACACATTCAGCGCGCCGGCGATCATCTTGGCGAAGGTCGACTTGCCTGCGCCGTTGACGCCCAGCAGGCCGATACGGTCGTCCAGATCCATCCGCAGGTTCAGATTGCGCAGGATGGGCTTGCCGGTCTCATAGCCGACGTTGGCGCGTTCCAGACGGATCAGCGGCGGCGCCAGCGGACGCGGCGGCGAGGGCAGGGTAAAGGGGGCGACGCGTTCCTCGATGGTGGTCGAGACCGGCTCCATCTTGGCCAGACGCTTCATCCGCGACTGGGCCTGGGCGGCCTTGGAGGCCTTGGCCTTGAAGCGGTCCACGAAGGCCTGCAGGTGGGCGCGCTCGGCGTCCTGCTTGGCCTTGGCCGACAGTTGCAGGCGGGCCTTCTCGGCGCGCGCCTTCTCGAACATGTCGTATCCGCCCGTGTAGAGCTCCAGTTTACGGCTCGCCAGGTGCAGGATGTGGGTGCAACTGTTGTTCAGCAACTCGCGGTCGTGGCTGATGATCAGGGCGGTGTGCGGATACTTCTGCAACCGGCTTTCCAGCCACAGGGCGCCTTCCAGGTCGAGGTAGTTGGTCGGTTCGTCGAGCAGCAGCATGTCCGGCTCGGCGAACAGGGCCGCCGCCAGGGCCACGCGCATCCGCCAGCCGCCCGAGAACTCGGACATGGGGCGCTGCTGGTCGGCCTGGCTGAATCCCAGACCGGCCAGGATTTCACCGGCGCGGGCGGGGGCCGAGTCGGCGTCGATGTCGATCAGGCGCGCCCAGATCTCGCCCATCTCTTCCGGCTCGGCGGTCTCCAGCCGGCTCATCAGGTCATGCCGCTCGACGTCGGCTTCCAGAATCGTGTCCAGGACGCTGTCAGGCGTGGCGGGGTGCTCCTGATCGACCGAGCCGACGCGGGCGGTCTTGGGCAGGCTGACTTCGTCGCCGTTGGCGGCCAGTTCGCCCAGAATGAGTTTGAACAGGGTCGACTTGCCGATGCCGTTGCGGCCCACCAGGCCGACCTTCGAGCCGGGCGGTAGGCTGACGGAGGCGTCGTCGAGGAACTGGCGGCCCCAGGCGTTGAACGTCAGGTTGGTGATCTGGAGCATGGAAAACGACTGACGTTGAGGTGGCGGTTGGAAAGCGGGGAGGGCGCCGCTATAAGCCCGCGACCCTCAAACTACCAAACCGCAAAGAGTCTTCCCATGACCGAACGCACCTTCTCGATCATCAAACCCGACGCCACGCGCCGCAACATCACCGGCGCGATCAACGCTGTCATCGAAACCGCTGGCCTGCGCATCGTCGCCCAGCGCCGCATCAAGCTGACCGAAGCCCAAGCCAAGAAGTTCTACGAAGTGCACGCCGAGCGTCCCTTCTACGGCGAACTGGTCTCGCAGATGATCGCCGAACCGGTCGTCGTGCAGGTTCTGGAAGCCGAAGGCGCCGTCGCCAAGTACCGCGAAGTCATGGGCGCCACCAACCCGAACGACGCCGCCGAAGGCACCATCCGCAAGCTGTTCGCCCTGTCGATCGGCGAGAACTCGGTCCACGGCTCGGACTCGCTGGAAAACGCCGGCATCGAGATCGCCCAGTTCTTCACCGACGCGGACATCGTCGGCTAAGCATTCCTTGTCGGGCAGGCTGCATGGCCTAGCTCTGCAATAATACGGCCCGTCTCCGGAACCGGAGGCGGGCCGTTTCGTTTTCACGGCACTGTTACCTGTTCAGCCATCAAAGGAAGACCGCCATGAAGACGATCCTCAAACTGGCTCCGGTCATCGGCCTCGTGGGCCTGCTGGCGGCCTGCGGCACGACGACGGAACAACGCGCAGCCACTGGTGCCCTGGGCGGTGCAGTCGCCGGTCAGGCCATTGGCGGCAATACCGGCGCGACCGTC
This sequence comes from Brevundimonas sp. UBA4553, assembly GCF_002387245.1. Classification (GTDB taxonomy): domain Bacteria; phylum Pseudomonadota; class Alphaproteobacteria; order Caulobacterales; family Caulobacteraceae; genus Brevundimonas. The sequence goes on along the minus strand of NZ_DGLD01000006.1, from coordinate 136,243 downwards.
GCCGGCGCTGCGATCGGCGCGGTCGCAGGTGCGGCGACCACGCCCAAGAAGCCGAACTGATTTCACCGGCGCACGCCAGATAGAATAACGGCGTCAGCTTCGCAGCTGACGCCGTTTTCGTTCGGTTACTGGCTATCGCGCCCTACCAGATGCGGGCGCGGCTCTCGGGGGCGATGAACTGCGCCTGATCCGGGGTCACGCCGAACGCCGTGTACCAGGCGTCGATGTTGCGCGGCGGGGTCGATGCGCGGGCGGAACCCGGCGAGTGGGGGTCGGTGGTCAGTTGCTCCTTCAGCGCCGCCTCGCGTGACTTTTCACGCCAGACTTGCGCCCAGCCGAGGAAGACGCGCTGTTCGCCGGTCAGGCCGTCGATGACCGGTGCGGGCTGGCCGTTCAGGCTGCGGTGGTAGGCGTCCAGCGCCATCAGCAGACCACCCAGATCGGCGATGTTCTCGCCCATCGTCAGTTCGCCATTGATGGGGGTGCCGGGAATGGGCTGCTGAGCGTCATAGATGGCGCCCAGCACCTTTGCGCGGGCTTCGAAGCGAGCGGCGTCCTCTGGCGTCCACCAGTCGCGCAGAACGCCGTCAGCGTCGGACTTGCGGCCCTGGTCGTCGAAGCCGTGGGTGATTTCGTGGCCGATGACGGCGCCGATGCCGCCGTAGTTCACTGCTGGATCAGCCTTGGGATCGAAGAAGGGCGGTTGCAGGATCGCGGCTGGGAAGACGATCTCGTTGCGCGGTGGGTTGTAGTAGGCGTTCACCGTCTGAGGCGTCATGCCCCATTCCAGCGGATCGACCGGCTGGCCGATCTTGCCGCGCTTCCACGCCCAATCGAAGGCCGAGGCGCGCTCGACATTCCCGTAGAGGTCGTCGGCCGACAGTTCCAGCCCGTCATAGCTGCGCCATTTCTCAGGGTAGCCGATCTTTACGCCGAACTTGGACATCTTCAGCAGGGCCTGCTCGCGCGTCGGCTCGCTCATCCAGTCCAGATTCTTCAGGCGCTCGGTCATTGCGGCGCTGAGGTTGGCGACCAGAGCCTCCATCTGGGTCTTGGATGAGGCGGGGAAGTGCAGGCGGACGTATTCCTGGCCCAGAACCTCGCCCAACTGGCCGTCGACCAGGGCGACACCCCGGTTCCAGCGTGGGCGATTCTCAGGCTGCCCGCGCAAAGTCTTGCCGCGGAACTCAAAGCGCGAGTTCACGAAGGCGTCGGACAGATAAGGGCCGGCCTGATCGACGATCTGGAAGGCTTCCCACGCCTTCAGCGTGTCCAGCGAGGTGTCGGCGAAGACCTGGGCGATGCCGGGGATGGCGGTGTTTTCCATCAGGACGATGGTCGGCACGTTGGCGATCTGGGCACCTTGCAAGAAGGCGGTCCAGTCAAAGCCGGGGGCCAGTTTGGCCAGATCTGCGGTGGGGGCCGGGTTGTAGATCTTGTCGATCTGGCGGCGTTCGACCGTGGTCCAGTGCTTCTCGGCCACCTTGGTCTCGAAAGCCAGGATGTCGGCGGCGGCCTGCGCCGGGTTGTCCCAACCGGCGGCGGTCAGGGCGCGGGTGACATAGGCGACATAGGCCTCACGTTGAGGCGCGAAGTCGGCCTTCAGATAGTAGTCGCGGTCGGGTAGGCCGAGGCCGCCCTGGCCCATGTAGGCCGAGTTGAGGTTGGGGTTCTGCAGGTCCTCGAAGACGTCAACGCCGAACAGCGAACCGCCGAAACCGGCGTGGCTCTCGCCCATCAGACGGGCCATGCCGCTGTGGTCGGGGACGGCGCGCACTGCGGCCAGATCAGCGGCGAGCGGCTGGGCGCCCAGCTGGTTGACGCGCGCCTCGTCCATGAAGCTGGCGTAGAGGGCGCCGACCTTTTGCGCATTGGCGTTGGTCGGATTGGCGGCGCTGGCCTCGATGATGGATTTCAGCTGGCTTTGAGCGTTCTCATACAGAACGTCGAACGGGCCGAAGCGGGCCTTGTCCGAAGGGATCTGGGTGTTCTTGAGATAGGTCCCGTTGGCGTATTCGTTGAAGTCGTCGCCCGGCTTCACGGCCAGATCGCGCCCGTTGAGGTCAAAGCCCCACGGGTGGATGGCCGGTGCGGCTTGTGCGTCCTGGGCCGAAGCGGCTTGAGCGGAGAGCGCGAAAGCAAGCGCCAGGCCGGCGGCGCTCATCAGGCGAGTCTTGAACATCGGGTCTTCCCATGTGGAACAGACGAAAGGGCGTCGACAGGGCGCACCGGTCGTTGCGGGAAACTGCTCCCGCCTGCGGCAGCATGTCGCATTAAAAATCGTTAAGGTTGGCGGCGTGCCTGACGTGTGACGAAGGCCGCCAATGATCGGGGATAGAGATCGTGCTCAGCGGTCTTCACCCGCTCGGCCAGGATGTCGGGCGTGTCGTGGGGCAGGATCGGCACGCGCGTCTGGCCCAGGACAGGGCCTTCATCAACGCCCTCGGTCACGATGTGGACGGTGCAGCCAGCCTCTTTATCGCCGGCTTCGAGGGCGCGGGCGTGGGTGTTGAGGCCGGGGTAGAGAGGCAGCAGCGAAGGATGGATGTTGATCATCCGCCCGGCCCACTTCTGCACCAGCCAAGGCGTCAGCAGCCGCATATAGCCAGCCAGGGCGACAACCTCGACTTTATGCTGGATCAGCAGGGCGTCGATGGCGCGCTCATGCGCTTCGCGGTCCTTGCCATAACTCCGGTGTTCAACCGTCAGGGCTTCGACACCTGCGGCGCGCGCCCTGTCCAGACCCGCCACGCTGGCGACGTTGGAGACGACGATCACGACCTCATAGGGAGCGTCCGCAACCTGACCCGCCGCGATCAGCGAGGCCATGTTGGTGCCGGAGCCGGAGATCAGGACGGCCACGCGCGTCTTGGGCTGGGCGGTTTCGGTCGGCATGGGGCGGCTCGGTCGCAATCGGGGAGGTGCGAGGGATGCGTCTGCAGCCGCCGCTTGGCAAGTCCGTAGCGTTACAAAGTCCGTTGCCGGAACGGTCAGCTTGGCGCTAGCGTCCCGGCGCCGGATGTCCGGCGTGTTCAGGGGGAGTTCCAATCATGCGTCATCTGCTCACCGCCGTCTGTGCGACGGCGCTGCTTGCTGCGCCAATGGCCGTCATGGCCCAGGAAGCGTCGAGCGCGGGCTCGGGCCCGATCCGATCGGCCTCTGATCGGCTGCGCAACGTCACCGCCGAGCAGGTCGAGCGGAACTGGGCGCGCGCCACGCCGGAGGAAAAGGAGGTGACGACCAGCCATTCGATCACCGCCCATGGCCGCGCGATGCGCTACAAGGCCACGGCTGGCACCCTGACCATTCGTGATGACGCGGGCATGCCGACGGCCAGCCTGTTCTACGTCGCCTACACCCTGGACGGGCAGCCGGTTGGTCGCCGGCCGGTGACCTATCTCTACAACGGCGGGCCAGGGTCGCCGACGGTCTGGTTGCACATGGGCGCTTTCGGCCCCGTGCGAGTCCTGACCGATGATCCGGTGGTGGAGCGTCCGGCGCCCTTCAATGTCGGTCCGAACGACATGACCTTGTTGGACAAGACCGATCTGGTCTTCATCGACATGGTCGGCGCCGGCTACTCGCGTCCGCTTGGCGAGACGCCGGGTTCGGCCTTCTGGGGGGTGGATCAGGACGCCGACGCCTTCACCCGCGCCATCATGCGCTACGCGACCAAGTTCAATCGCTGGTCCAGCCCGAAGTATGTCCTGGGCGAAAGCTACGGCACGCTGCGCACGGGGGCTGTGGCTCATCAACTGGAAGACCGCGGCATGTCGCTGAACGGCGTCATCCTGCTGTCCTCGATCATGAACTACGGCGTGCGCCAGCCGGGCTACGCCCAGAACTTCATCACCCTGCTGCCGACCTATGCGGCGACGGCCTGGTATCACAACAAGGTGCCGAACCGCTCGGCTACGGTCGAGCAACATGTCCAGCGCGCCCGTGACTTCGCCATGGGGCCCTATGCGGCGGCCCTGGCCAAGGGGCATATGATTCCCGACGCGGAGCGCGCCCAGATCGCCCAGCAGATGAGCGAACTGATCGGCGTCTCGCCGACCTTCATCGACAACGCCAACCTGCGCGTCGAACTGTCGCCGTTCCGCAAGGAACTGCTGCGGGATCGGCGCGAAACCATCGGCCGCCTTGATACCCGATACCTGGGCATGGACGCCGACGCCGTAGGTGGTTCGCCTGAGGAAGACCCGTCCAGCAGCGCCATCACCGGAGCCTATTTCGGCGTCTTCAACGATTACATCGCGAATGCGCTGAACTTCCGCACGGACATGGACTATCGCCAGTCGGCGCGGGGCCTGCAGGGCTTCAACTGGAACTGGAGCCACCGTCCGCCGGTCGGCGGCCCGCAGACCACGCCGAACACCGCAGTCGATCTGGCCACGACGATGCGGCGCAATCCGCATCTGAAGGTGTTGGCGCTGAACGGCTACTACGACGCCGCCACGCCCTTCTTCTCGACCGAGTTCGACCTGGCCCAGATGATGCTGGAGCCCAAGCTGCGTCAGAATCTGGAGTTCACCTACTATGAGGGCGGTCACATGATGTACACGAGCCGCAAGGCGCTCGAAGAGCTGCACGTCGACTTGGCCAGGTTCTACGACGAGACCCAGAACGGCGGAGTGCGCTAACCACACCGCCCAATGAAAAGGCCCCGGTCTCGCGACCGAGGCCTTTGTCGTTTCATACGTCGGAAGTTCAGGCGACTTCCAGTTGTCCGCAGATGAAGGCTTCCTCGCCCGCGTTCAGCAGGGCGGCGAGGACCGGCTCGGCGTTCTCGGGCGAGACGATCAGGATAAAGCCGACGCCGCAGTTGAAGGTGCGGCGCAGTTCGTGGTCGGAGATGCCGCCGACCTGACCCAACCATTCGAACACCGGCGGTAGGGACCAGGCGTTCCAGTCGAATGCAGCCTGCAGGCCCTCGGCGATACAGCGCGGCGGGTTTTCGATCAGACCGCCGCCCGTGATGTGGGCGGCGCCCTTGATCAGGCCGGCCTTCATCAGCGGCAGGACCGGCTTCACATAGATGCGGGTCGGCTCCATCAGGGCCTGGGCCAGGGTGCGGTCCTTGGCGAAGGGGGCGTCGTCGCCCCAGGCCAGGCCGGACTTCTCGACCACCTTGCGGATCAGCGAGTAGCCGTTCGAGTGCGGACCAGACGAGGCCAGACCGATGATGATGTCGCCGGCCTTCTGCTGGTCCAGGTAGGGCAGGACCTGACCACGCTCGACCGCGCCGACCGAAAAGCCGGCCAGATCATAGTCGCCGCCGGAATACATGCCCGGCATTTCGGCCGTCTCGCCGCCCACCAGGGCGCTGCCGGACTGGCGGCAGCCTTCGGCGATGCCGGCGACGACGCGGCGCGCGGCGTCCACGTCCAGCTTGCCCGTGGCGTAGTAGTCCAGGAACATCAGCGGCTCGGCGCCCTGCGCCAGCAGGTCGTTGACGCACATGGCGACCAGATCGACGCCCACGCCATCATGACGGCCGGTTTCGATGGCGATCTTCAGCTTGGTGCCGACGCCATCCGTCGTCGTGACGATCAGCGGGTCTTCAAAACCGGCGGCCTTCAGGTCGAACAGGGCACCGAATCCGCCCAGCGAGGCCTCGGCTCCGGGACGGCGAGTCGACTTGGCCAGGGGTTTGATCGCATCGACCAACATTTCTCCGGCGTCGATATCCACGCCTGCATCGGCGTAGGTGAGGCCGTTTTTCAGGGCTTCGGGGGTGTCGCTCATCGGTCACGGCTCGATATCGGGGGCGAAAATCTGTCGCGGCGCTCTTGCCACAACGGCGTCGCGCGGGGCTATAGCATCGGAATGACGCCAATCACCACCAATGACGCGCTGATCGAGTTCTGTGAACGTCTGGCCAAGGCCCCGTTCATCACGGTCGATACCGAATTCATGCGCGAGACGACCTACTGGCCCAAGCTGTGCCTGATCCAGGCCGCTTCGTCGACGGACGCCGCCATCATCGACCCCATGGCCGAGGATCTGGACCTTGAGCCCTTCCTCGCGCTGCTGCGCGACGAATCGATCATCAAGGTCTTCCATGCCGCTCGCCAGGACGTTGAAATCTTCAACCGCCTGGGCGCCATGCCCAAGCCCATGTTCGACACCCAGGTCGCCGCCATGGCCGCCGGCTTCGGCGATCAGGTCAGCTATGAACAACTGGTCCGCCAGATGCTGCGCCAGGAACTGGACAAGGGCAGCCGCTTCACCGACTGGGCGCGCCGTCCGCTGTCGGACGCGCAACTGACCTATGCCCTGGGCGACGTGACCCACCTGGCCGCGCTTTATCCGAAGCTTCGGGATAGGCTGCAGAAGGAAGGCCGTCTGGACTGGGTCATGTCCGAAATGGGCGCCCTGACCGATCCGGCCCTCTACGACACCACGCCCGAGAATGCTTGGAAGCGTCTGAAACCCAAGAAGTTCAGCGCCAAATATCTGGCCGCTTTCGTCGCTGTCGCCGTCTGGCGCGAGCGCGCGGCGCAGGAACGCGATCAGCCGCGCGGCCGAATCCTCAAGGACGAGGGGATCGACGAGATCGCGGTTCAGGCCCCGACTGATCCCGAGGCTTTCAACCGCCTGCGTTCGGTGCCTAAAGGCTTTGGCGGTTCACGCCTGGGTCTGGAGCTAGCGGCCGAGTTGAAGCGTGTCCTGGCCGACCCGGAAGCCCATGCGCCCAAGCTGGAACGCCCGGCCCACAGCCAGCCGGCTCCGCCCTCGGTGGTCGAACTGCTGAAGGTCCTGCTGAAGGCCAAGAGCGACAACGCCGGCGTGGCCACTAAGCTGATCGCCAACGTCGCCGATCTCGAAAAGATCGCCAACGACGACAACGCTGACGTCGAAGCCATGAAGGGCTGGCGTCGCCAGTTGTTCGGCGAGGATGCATTGAAGCTCAAGAAGGGCGAGATCGCTCTCGTTCTTAACGGCTCGCGGGTCGAAGTCGTCGAAATCGAAGGCTGATCAGGCAGACGGCGACGCCGCCGGCTCCCACAGCTCGATCGGATTGCCCTCGGGGTCATGGATGCGCGCGAAGCGTCCGATCTCGGGGGTGGCGTCCCACTCCGCCTTGGTGATGACCTCAATCCCTGACGCTTTCAGCGAGGCGATCAGGTCGTCCAGCCCCTCGACCCGCAGGTTCAGCATCCAGCGGTGGTCGGCGGCGAAATAGTCGCTGTCTTCCTTGAAGGGGGCGAACACGGTCGGTCCCGCCTGCTGGTTCCAGATCCAGACGTCTTCCGGCGCCCCTACGCCGAGGTGCGTCAAATACCATTCGGCCAAGGCCTTGGTGTCCTTGGCGCGAAAGAAGAAGCCGCCGATTCCGGTAACAGGCATGGGATCGCTCCTTTAGATCTTTAGCGTCAGGTTCATCGCCTCGGCCAGGGCCTTGGCCCGGCGACGGGTCTGTTCGCCCAGCAGCATGTCGGCGTATCCCTCAGCGGCTGTGATCCGCAGAGCGCCCTTCTCGACCGTCGCGGCGGCGTTGGCCAGCAACTGGGGCGAGCGGCCCGATAGGTCGCAGGCTAGCCGCATGGCCAACCCAAGCGCACGTGCCCGCTTCTGGCCCTTTTCCGGCAACAGGCGGTCAACGGCGCCGGGCGACGGTGTCTTGGCCTCGCCGCCGTAACGGGCGTTCATGGCGACAGCCAGGAAGGCGCGCTCGGCATGGGTCTGGCCCGGAATGGGCGAGCGCAGCACCTGATCGAAGACCAGATCAACCCGGTGGTCGGGGTGCAGCCGCGCGCCGAGGTCCGCCAGACGGCAGACCGAGGCGGTCAGCAGGGCGTCACGTTCCTCGCCAAAGGCCTCAGGCATGGCTGACACCACGGGTTGCAGCCAGCCATCCAACGCGCGCGGCAGGGCCGGATCCACGCCCTGACGGCCGCCCCAGGCCGAACAACCGGCCAACAGGGGATCGACAGCCGCCATCTCGGGCGACAGGCCAGCGTAGAGCAGACCCTCTCGCACGCCCCAGGCGGAGAAGGTGATGGCTTTCAGGCCGAGCGCTTCAATCAGTCCGTCCAGCACCAGGGCGGCGTAAGGCAGCGTCTCTGCCCGGCGCTTGGATACGCCCGGCAGTTTTTCCAGCGAAGCCTTGGACTGACGAGCCACCAGGCGCGTTAGATCGCGCGCGTCGGCGGCGGTCATGGCGTATTCATGGACGATCCGCAGCGGATGATCGGTCATGGCCATGTGCATCTGCGCCAGGCTGCGCCAGGCCCCGCCCACGGCGTGAAGGTCGGTCGTGGCGTAGGGGGCTGCGATCGGCGCAAGCCTTTTGGCGATGCGCGAGCGCAAACGGTCGACGTCGAAGCCTCTGGTGTCGGTCAGGGCGAACGGGCCGAGAGGCAGAGTCACGCCTCTGTCGAGCGAGCGATTGCGTCCTCCGTCGCCGATTCGGGTCAGCTCAAGACTGGCGCCGCCCATGTCGGCCGCCACGCCGTGCGATCCAGGCGCGCCAGCCAGGACGCCGAGCGCGGAATAGCGGGCCTCTTCTTCGCCGCTGAGGACGCGGACCTGTAGTCCTGTTTCAGCGGCTACCAGAGCGCAGAACTCAGCTCCATCCTCGGCCTCGCGCACGGCGGCGGTAGCGGCGATGATGGTCTGATCCGGCTGGACGCCCTCGATCACGGCGGCGAAACGGCGCAGCGCCGTCATGGCGGACACGACGCCGGGAACGGACAAGCGTTTTGTCGCGGCAAGATCACGGCCCAGACCGGCCAAGACCTTTTCGTTGAACATGGTCCAGACGGCCCGGCCTTCCAGCCGATAAAGCACCAAGCGCACCGAGTTGGAACCGATGTCGATGACGGCGATCTGACGCGATGGGTATTCGACCTCGACGCCCATCAGCGACGTTTCCGGGGCTTGAGGCCGGCATAGGACAGGGCGCCAGGCAGGGTCTTCACCTTACGACCACGGCCCGAAAGGCTGGGGTTGGTCATGAAATACTTGTGCGCCGAGAAGGGACGTTCAGGTCCGGAGGGCGTGACGCGGTGATAGGTTCCATCCGCGGCCAGGGTCCAGCTCTGGGCGTCGTCTTTCAGGTTGGCGACCATGATCTGATCAAGCACCTGATCGTGCACGGTGGCGTTCAGGATCGGCGTCATCAGCTCGACGCGCCTGTCCAGATTGCGCGGCATCCAGTCGGCGGACGAGATGTAGAGCTTGGCCTTGTTGCTGGGCAGGTCGTGGCCGTTGGCGAAGGCGACGATACGGCTGTGCTCGAGGAAACGGCCGACGATAGACTTGACCCGGATGTTCTCCGACAGGCCCGGCACCCCGGGGCGCAGGCAGCAGATGCCGCGGATGACCAGTTCGATCCGCACGCCCCACTGGCTGGCGCGGTAGAGGGCGTCGATAATCTCCGGATCGACCAGGGCGTTCATCTTGGCCCAGATCGCGGCGGGCTTGCCCTTGGCGGCGGCGGACATCTCCTTGCCGATCATCTCCAGCAGGCTTGCCTTCATGTTCAGCGGAGAAACGACCAGGGCCTCCAGTTCATCGGGGGCGGCATAGCCGGTGATGTAGTTGAACACCCGCGTCGCATCGCGTCCCAGCACCGCATCGCAGGTGAACAGACTGAGGTCCGTGTAAATCTTGGCCGTCGTCGGGTGATAGTTGCCAGTGCCAAAGTGGCAGTATGTGCGCAGGGCGTCGCCCTCGCGTCGCACCACGACGCTCAGCTTGGCGTGGGTCTTGTATTCCACAAAGCCGAAGACGACGTGGACGCCAGCTCGTTCCATCTGTCGCGCCCAGCGCAGATTGGCCTCTTCGTCGAAGCGCGCCTTCAGTTCGATCAGGGCGGTGACGTTCTTGCCGTTCTCGGCCGCCTCGATCAGGGCGGCGACGATCGGGCTGTCCTTGGAGGTACGGTACAGGGTCTGCTTGATGGCGATGACGTGCGGGTCGCGCGCGGCCTGCCGCAGGAACTGCACCACCACATCGAAGCTCTCGAACGGGTGGTGGATCAGCATGTCCTTTTCGCGAACCGCGGCGAAGATGTCGCCGCCGTTGTCGCGCACCCGCTCGGGATAGCGGGGTTCATAGCCCTTGAACTTCAGATCCGGGTGACCGCCGGGAATCAGCTCGGCCAGTTGCGCCAGGCCGAGCATCCCCTCGACCAGAACCACGTCCTGCGGCTGAGCGTGCAGTTCGGCGATGATGAAGTTGCGCAGGTCCTCGGGCATGGAGGCCTGGATCTTGATGCGGACGACCGAGCCCATGCGGCGCTGCTTCAACGCCTCCTCGAACTCCATGACCAGGTCTTCAGCCTCTTCCTCGATCTCGATGTCCGAGTCGCGGATGAGACGGAAAAGACCCTTCTCCAGGATTTCGCAGCCCGGGAAGAGGTGGTCAATGAAGAGCAGCAGCAGGTTTTCCAGCGAGACGAACCGCTTGCGGCCCGGCGCAGAGCGGCCGTCTGTCGCCAGAGCCCAGAAACGCCGCACCTGAGTCGGCACCGGCACCAGAGCGTAGAGCACGCGGTTGTCGCTGTTCCGTCGCAGCTTCAGCGCCAGCGAGAAGCCGAGGTTAGGCAGAAAGGGGAAGGGGTGGGCGGGGTCGATCGCCATGGGCGTCAACACGGCGAACAACTGATTCAGGAACTCGGGTTCCAGCCGCTCGCGCTCGGTGCGCGTGATCTTTGAGCCTTCGACGACCTCGATTCCGGCGGTGGCCATCTCCTTGCGCAGAACCCGCCAGCGACGCTGCTGCTCGGCCATCAGGCCCCCAGCTGCGGCATTGACCTGATCCAGTTGTTCAGCGGGCGTCAGGCCGTCAGGCGAGACGACACGGACCCGCTCGCGAACCTGGCCTTTCAGACCCGCCACGCGCGTCATGAAGAACTCGTCCAGATTGTTGGCCGAGATCGACAGGAAGCGAACCCGTTCCAGCAGGGGGTGGCCCTCGTTCGCAGCTTCTTCCAGCACGCGGCCGTTGAAGGCCAGCCAGGACAGTTCGCGATTGATGAAGCGTTCGGGCGAGGCCATCAGCGCTTCGGACAGCTCCAACTGCGGGGCGCGCGAGGAGGGGACTTCCTCTCCGGTGGTGTCGACGGCGATGGGCGCGATTTCGGTCATCTGACTGTTGTCGCGCGGGCCTGTGACGGCTGCAACCGCGATATGACCTTATCAGTCAGACAGTTCGTCGCTGTCGCCCAGAACCTGTCGGGCCAGAACGCGGGTGACCGGACGGTGGCAGGCATCCAGCCGGTCGACGATGTGCTCGACAGCGTCGGCCGAGCGGTCGATGCGACGGGCCAGATAGTCGATGACCTCGTCGCCCGGCGTGATGTTGCGGGTGGCGAACGCGCGTTTGAGCATGGCGCCCAGAACGGCGTCGTCCGGCGCATCTAGACACACAGTGCGAATGGCGTTGAGGCGCGAGCGCAGGTCGGGCAGTTCGCAGGCCCAGGCGCCCGGCGGATCGCGCGACACCAGCAGCAGGGCGCCTCCTCCCGACTGGGTCAGGTTGATCAGATGGAACAGGCTTTCGTCATCAGCGTCCTGGGCTCGGTCCAGCAGGACCATCTGGCCTTCGAGTTCGCGTGGATCGACCAAGGCGGCCTCCGCCCCGTGAAGGGCGATGGCGCCGGTCCGCTCGACCCAGGCGGCGGCCAGGTGACTCTTGCCGCTGCCGGACGGGCCGAAGATCGACAGGACGGATCCTGCCATTTCAGGCCATGTCGACAGCACTGAAGCGGCCGCCGAATTGGATTCGGACACCACGAAATCCGCCGCGCTTTGCGGCGCTTCCTGTCGCAGGGGCAATCTCAGTTGCAGCGTGTCGGAACCGGGGGCGGTCATGAGCAAACCATAGCAGAGGCCATTCAGCGCGCTGTGAACAGGTTCCGGGCGACGGTGGACAACCGTGCGGCGCTGTGGATTTAGCCGCCAGCCTTGACTTTCCGGGGCGATGATGGGCCTTTCGCCCCTCCTAATTCACGCTGTTCCGCAGCCGTTTTCAGACGATATCCGATCATGCACGCCTATCGCACCCACACTTGCGGCGCCCTCCGTTCGACGGATGCGGGCGCGAATGTTCGTCTGTCCGGCTGGGTTCACCGCAAACGCGACCACGGCGGTCTGCTGTTCATCGACCTGCGCGACCACTATGGCCTGACCCAGTTGGTGCTGCACCCCGAGACGCCCGGCTTTGACGCCGTCGAGCGCCTGCGCGCTGAAAGCGTCATCAAGATCGACGGCGAAGTGGTCAGCCGCTCGGCCGAAACCACCAACGCCAACCTGCCCACCGGCGAGATCGAAGTGCGTGTCCTGTCGGTCGAAGTCCTGTCGGAAGCTGCGGAACTGCCCCTGCCGGTCTTCGGCGAGCCGGAGTACCCGGAAGAGATCCGTCTCAAGAACCGCTTCCTCGACCTGCGTCGCGAGACCCTGCACAAGAACATCGTCCTGCGCTCCAAGGTGATCCACTCGATCCGTCAGCGCATGGTCGAGCAGGGCTTCCTTGAATACCAGACTCCGATCCTGACCGCCTCGTCTCCGGAAGGCGCGCGCGACTTCCTGGTGCCGTCGCGTATGCACCCGGGCAAGTTCTACGCCCTGCCGCAGGCTCCGCAGCAGTTCAAGCAACTGCTGATGGTCTCGGGCTTCGACCGCTACTTCCAGATCGCGCCTTGCTTCCGCGACGAAGACCTGCGCGCCGACCGTTCGCTGGAATTCTATCAGCTCGACGTCGAGATGAGCTTCGTGACGCAGGAAGACGTCTTCGCCGCCATTGAGCCGCTGATGAACGGCGTCTTCAACGAGTTCGGCGAGGGCAAGCCTGTGTCGCCGATCGACGGCGTCCACACCTTCACGAACGATTTCGGCGACACGTTCGAGCACAAGGGCTTCGAGCGTCTCACCTTCGCGCAGTCGATGAAGTGGTATGGCTCGGACAAGCCGGACCTGCGGAACCCGATCAAGATGCAGGACGTGTCCGATCACTTCCGCAATGGCGGCTTCGGCCTGTTCGCCAAGATCCTTGGCGCTGATGAAAAGAACGCCGTCTGGGCCATTCCGGCGCCGACCGGCGGTTCTCGCGCCTTCTGCGATCGCATGAATTCCTGGGCGCAGGGCGAGGGCCAGCCGGGCCTTGGCTACATCTTCTGGTCAGACGATCAGCAGGCCTGGGGCGGTCCTATCGCCAAGAACCTGGGACAGGAGCCCACCGAGGCCCTGATGACCTCCCTTGGTCTGGGCAAGGGCGACGCCGCTTTCTTCACCGCCGGTCTGCCGTCGGTCTTCGCCAAGTTCGCCGGCCTGGCCCGCACCCGCGTCGGTACCGAGCTGAAGCTGGTCGACGAAGAGCAGTTCAAATTCTGCTGGATCGTCGACTTCCCGATGTTCGAATGGTCGGAAGAAGAAAAGAAGGTCGATTTCAGCCACAACCCGTTCTCGATGCCGCAAGGCGGTCTGGAGGCTCTGGAGACCCAGGATCCGCTGACCATCCGCGCCTATCAGTATGACATCGTCTGCAACGGCTATGAGCTGTGCTCCGGCGCAATCCGGAACCACAAGGCCGAGATCATGCTCAAGGCCTTCGAGATCGCAGGCTACGACGCCGCGGTGGTTGAGGAGCAGTTCGGCGGCATGCTGAACGCCTTCCGCTTCGGCGCCCCGCCGCACGGCGGTCTGGCTCCCGGCATCGACCGCATCGTCATGCTGCTGGCCAACCAGACGGCTATTCGTGAAGTCATCGCCTTCCCGCTGAACCAACAGGGCCAGGACTTGCTGATGAGCGCACCGGCCGAGGCTGCCGACAAGCAGTTGAAGGAACTTTCGATCCGCACGGCCCTGCCGCTCAAATAGGCGGCGCAGCGACTTTGAATTGGATAGGGGCGGCCTTTGCGGGCCGCCCCATTCTTTTGTCTCGTGATGGGCCTTAGCGCCCGGAAGCGACGACCAGGTTGCGCTGACGCGGCGGGACGGGCGGCGCAGGAGGGGCCGGGGGCGTTCGGATGACACGGATGCCGCCCCCGCAGGACCGCACGGTCAGGCCGCTAGGCAGCCGGGTTGCGCCGTCGCCGCAGGCGTCATGCACCTGATCCTGCGTAAGGCCGCGCGCGCCCGACAGGTCGGCCCCGCGAATATCGGTCCGGTTCATCGAAGCGCCTGAGAAGTTGGCGCGATCGAAGCTGCTGCCGGTCAGGCGGGCGCTGTCCAGCGAGGCGTTGCGGAAGGATGCGTTGTCAAATACGCCGTTGGAGAGGTTTGATGCGTTGACCTCGGCGTTCGAGAAGTCTGCGCCAAGGGCGCGAACATTGGCCAGGGTGGCGCCGAACATTTCGCTGCTGTTGAACTTGGTGCGCGTAAGGACGGCGCGGTTGAAGTTCGCGCCGTTCAACTCTGCAGACGACAGGTTGGCGTCCTGGAAGTTGGTCCCGATCAGGTTCGCGCCGGTGGCTTCCGCGCCAGTCAGGTTGGCGCTGGTGAACACGGCATTGGTGAAGTTCGCCCCGAGCATTTCGACGCCACGCATATCCGCGCGGCTGAAGTCGCTGCCGGAGAAGTTCGAACCGAGCAACTCAGCGCCACGCAGGGTCGCGCCGACCAGGGTGGCGTTGGTGAAGCTGGCGCCCGTGAAGGTGGCGCCCGACAGATCACGACCGGACAACTCGCAGCGGTTGCAACTGCCGCCCAGGGAGACCATGCGGGCGACGTCGCGATCCTGCATTTGAGACAGGCTCACCACGCCTGCAAAAGCTGGGGCGGCGACCAGCACCCCGGACATGGCTGCGGCTGCTGGAGCAAGGCGACGGAGGAGGGCGAGCGGGCGTTTCATCACGCTACCTAGATGCGCCCATCGCCCGCATAACCCTACTTAAATCGCGGTAACGAAGGCGCCCGTCAGCAGGCCGGAATGCGCAAGCCAGACGGCAAGACAGTGGCGTCGTCGCCGCAGGCCTGGTTGAGCTGGCTCTGCGTCAGGCCTACGGCCCTCGCCAGTTGTGCGCCGGACAGGTTGGTCCCGTTCAGCCTGGCGCCCGACAGCGTTGCGCCGTCCAGATAGGCTCCGACGAAGCTGGCGTTGCTGAGATCGGCGCCAGCAAAGTTCGAACTCGAGAAGACCGCGCCGTAAGCCTCCACGTCGCGCATGTCGGCGCGAGAGAAACGGGTGCGGTTCATGACCGTCAGGCTGAGATCGGCCTGACGCAGGCGGGCTCCGGCCAGGTTGAGGCCGCGCACCTCCATGCCCGAGAAGTCACCCTGGAACAGGTTGCAGCCGGGGCAGCTGGCGCCGCGGCGTACCTGACTGATCTGCGAGGCGTTCTGGGCGACCGCCGGCATGGCCGTCGCGGCGACCAGAGAGACGACAAGTGCTATAGCGAGACGGTTCATGCATAGGCTCCGGGCTTTGCATCAGCCAAGCAAGAAACAGGCCGAGAGGCGGCGAGGGGTCAGCCCTGCATCTGCGGGGATGCGCCGCATGTGTCGCAGATCCAGCCGCCGCCGCGATTTTGCAGGGAGAAGTCGCCGCATTCTGGACAAGCGACGGCTTCCGTCGGGGGCGCGCTGCTGGAGCTGGCCGGCTTCCTGCCGAACGGGACGACCACCAGGTTGTCGGGCGCCGCGCCGCGAGCGAACCCCTTGGAAATAAAGCGTGCTGCAGGCACAGGTTCGGCGTCCTCGACGACGCCAAGACCATCGGGGTTCAGCCCTTCCGGCTCGGCGTTGGCCAGTTCCTGGCGTTCCAGATAGGAAACCCCAAGCTCGCGGAAGATGTAGTCAAGGATCGAGGTCGCCGAGCGGATCGAATCATTGCCTGTGACGCGCCCGGCCGGCTCGAAGCGGGTGAAGACGAAGGCGTCGACGAACTCGTCCAGCGGCACGCCGTATTGCAGACCGATCGAGATCGCGATGGCGAAGTTGTTCATCAGGCTGCGGAAGGCGGCGCCTTCCTTGTGCATGTCGATGAAAATCTCGCCTAGTTCGCCGTCTTCGTATTCGCCGGTGTGGATGTAGACCTTGTGGCCCCCAACGGCCGCCTTCTGGATATAGCCCTTGCGACGATCCGGCAGTTTACGGCGCATACGGTCGCGCTCGACGACTTTCTCGACCACGCGTTCGACCGGTTTGATCTCCGGCTCGATGCGACGTTGAGACGGGACGTCGGCTTCAGGCAGATCCAGGCGGAAATCGGCGGGCGGCGTGGCGCGGCGTAAGACGACGGCGCGTCACCCCTCCCGGGCGGCTTCACCAAGAGCGCGCGCCGCTTGCAGCGGGCCCGCGCGCCAGTCGATCAGGTCAGGAGACACATCCGGCACGTCGCTGAACGGCTCGATGGCGCGGCGCATCTGGGCCTCCAAATCGCCTGCATCGGCGGACAGGAGGCTACGCAAGGCTTCGGGTGCAGCCTCCCATTCCGACAGGTTGGGGCGACCGAAAGCGGCAGTGCGCGCCGCCTCAATGGCGGCGTCATCGAAGCCCAGGCGGGGCAGCAGGTCGGCGCCATTCGCGACCGACAATCCCAGAACGTCACCGATGAAGCCGGCGTCCAGCACGGGCGGGGCGAAGACGGCAGACAAAAGCTCTGTCTGGCTCAAGGCGGCTTCGATGGCCTCAAGCTCGAGATCGGTGAAGCCCAGGTCGCGCAAAGCCGAATGGTTGACGCCTGGCGCGCCCACGAGGGTCCGGCGGCCGAACAAATGACGCTCGGCGTCCTCGACGTCGCCGCCGGCGCGGGCGATTGTGCGGGCCAAGGAAGGGCGTAGGCGACGCTGCGTCTCGCCGTCATCCGTCTGGAAGACGTCGGTGGCGTCAAAGGGCGAGGCGCCGAGCTTTAGAGCCAACTCGGCGTCATGTACGAACAGGTTGATGGCGGCGTGGCGGCGACCGCAGCCTTTCAAGCCGTCGATGCCCTGATTGCGCTGGACGGCGGCGTCCACGACTTCGTCCCTGACGGCCTCCCACTCGGCGCAGGGGCCAAGAAGGGACGCAAGTTCAACGGAAGTAGCATTGGCGGCGGCCGAAACCCGAGCGCCGACTGAAGCGGCGAGAATGACCGGGTCTGCGCCGTTTGCGGCGACCGCCCAGTCAGCCAGCCCGGACAAGCCGAGGGCGATGGGGCGTGCAGCATCGCGTCGGGGGGCGTCGCCGGCGATGGCGATCTCGATCTCCAGGGCGACGACCCACAGTCGTGTCAGATCTTCCAGAGCCTCACCGAAGGCCTCGCCCGTGAAGATGTTCAGGGCGGGCAGGTACAGGCTGACGCGTGCCTCAAGGGGGGCGTCGGACAGGGCCTCGGCGTCTCGGGGTGAAAAGGTCAGGGCCAGGTCGGCTTCCAGAGCGGCCGCGGCCACGGCGGCGGCTTCGGGGCCCCCCGAAGCGATGCGGTCGCGTGAGGTCAGGACGGACACAGGGCTGCGCCGGGCGGGGGCGGGAGGGGCGATGATCGGGATTTCGCCCTCGATCGCGCGAATGATGTCGGCGTCGCTGGCGCCGCAGCGGCGGGCGATATTGGCGGCGCGGGCCAGAGCGGGATTGGCGGACGGATCGGCGCAGGCGTCGCGCGGGCCTTCGCACCGATCCACGGCCTCGGCCACGCTCCTGAGCGCAGCGGACAGGGCCTCGGCGGCCTGGGCTCCCAGACGTTCGCCACGACAGGCGGCGGTCAAGTCCGCCAACCGCAGCGCGGCCCCGGGTTCATGGAGAGACAGGCCGGCTGATGCAGTTGCGGCAAGGGTCTCGCCGGGCGCGGCCAAGCCTAACAGCAGCGACGCCGACAGTTCGTCGGTGAAGGACTTGGCGTCGTCGGCGCTGTCGAACAGGCCGTGCTCCCGGCCCCAGGCGCCAAGACGATACGCCCAGCGATCAACGGCGCCCCCAAGGAGGGAGGCGGGATCGCCGTTCAACGCGGCGACGTCTTGCGGCAGGTCGGTTGGAAGGCGCTCGACCCAGTCCAACCAGGCTTCGACGCGCGCATCGGACCAGTCAGCGGGCGCCAACGTCGGCGTCATGACGCCAGGGCGTTCAATCAGTCGAGGCTCGACCGCCACGGTGGCGGCTAAGGGGGCGAAACGGGGCTTGATGCGCATCAGACGTCTCCGCGCGTGTCCTGACTTCGACATTAACGATGGCGCGCAAAGGGGTTCAATAAATCTTGGGCCTGAGGAGCGGGTTACCCCCAAGATGTTGATGCTGGGTCGCGCTCCGCTGTGTCTGTCCCGGACTGGACGCGGGCCGCTCCGGTTTCTATGATCGGGCCGCGTCGCCGGACCTCCCTGAGCGACGGGATACAAGTGAGTACGACGACGTGCTGAGCAAGATCTTCACCTGGTGGAACGGCGCCACGATTGGCACCCTGTTCACGGTCGGCAAACGCGGCCAACTGGTCGGTACGGACGAGTTCGGCAACCGCTATTACCAGTCGCGCGACAACGTCAGCTATGACGGCCGCAAGCGCCGCTGGGTCATCTATGATGGCTACGCCGAGGCGTCGAAGGTTCCGCCGGAATGGCAGGGCTGGCTGCGCTACACCTATGACGAGACCCCCGTCGAAAGGCCGTTGCCGCGTCGCGCTTGGGAAAAGGATCATCTGCCCAACCTGACGGGCACGCCGATGGCGTGGCGTCCGCAGGGCTCTCTGGCCAACGAGGGCAAGCGCCCCGCCGCCACCGGCGACTACCAGGCGTGGAGCCCGGAATGACCCCGCGCCGCCTCCTGCTGATCGGCGTGGCCGCGGCGGGGCTGGCGGTTTCGGGAGCGGGCGTCGCCGACGCCTTGCTGGATCTGCCGCAAGACGCCGTTCCGGTTCAGGATCCTGTGGGCGATCTGCTGCGGGACACGAATCGCGCGCCGTTGCAGGGATCGCAATCCACGCCTCCTGCTTCGACCGCCCCAGTTCAGAACGTGTCGCCTCCGACGGATCCGACCGCCGCGCCAGGCACTCCTGTCGTCGTGGTGACGCCCGAAGCTGAGATCGCAGCCGTTCAGGAAGACGTCCCGCCCGAAGCCGAGATCGAGGCGCCGAAACCGGCGGCGGAAACGGTCGCCACGCCCGGTCGCCGCCAACGACGCCCTACGGCCATTATCCAGGCCATCGACAAGGTTACGGCTGAATCCATGCGGTTCGAAGTCGAGGTCGGCGGCCGTCCGGTGCGATTCAACAAGACCCTGATCTTCAGCGTCCGCGCCTGCGAGATTTCAGCCTCAGACGAGCAGACCGAAGACGCGATCGCCTATCTGGAAGTGGGTGTTCAACCGCGCGGGATCGCCGTGCCGACCGAGGCTAGGCAGATATTCAAGGGCTGGATGTTCGCCTCATCGCCAGGCGTCAGCGGTCTGCAACACCCGATTTACGACGCCTGGGTGGTCGGCTGTAAGGCATAGATCACGGCTTCCGCACCCGTCAGGGGCGCGGTGAGGGCTGACTTGTCCGGCGTCAGGCGCAGGGCGGGCTTGAGCAGCCGCAGGTAGGCCGCTTGTGGAGTCTCGACTGCGCCGAACTGGCTGAGGTGGTCGGTCAGGAACTGGGCGTCCAGAAGACTCCAGCCGCCTTTTCGAAGTCGCGCGACCAGATGCACCAGGGCGACCTTTGACGCATCGCGGGCGCGACTGAACATGCTCTCGCCGAAGAAGGCGCCGCCCAGCGTCACGCCGTACAGGCCGCCGACCAGAACCTCGTCCTGCCAGCACTCCAGGCTGTGAGCGTGCCCACGTGCGTGCAGTTCCAGATAGAGGCGGCGGATTGGATCATTGATCCAGGTGTCCTCGCGCCCAGGCATTGAGGCGGCGCAGGCATCGAGAACTGCGACGAAGGCCGTGTCGGCCCTCACCTGAAACGGCTCGCCCCGAACAGTGCGTCGCAGGCGCGTCGGAATGTGAAAGCGATTGAGGGGGACGACGCCCCGCTGGTCCGGTTCGACCAGAAAGACTCGCGGATCGTCGCGCGCCTCGGCCATCGGAAACACGCCCCGAGCGTAGCAGGCCAGCAACTCCTCGGGCCCGAAGACGCTTGAGGGGCTGCTGGCGCTGAACTCGGGTTCGTCCAAGACGCGTTAGGCCTTGGCCTTCTGGGCGGCCGCCCACTTCTCCAGCCAGTGGATGTCGTAGTCGCCCGACAGGATGTCCGGCTCCTGCAACAGCTTCTGGAACAGGGGGATGGTGGTGTCGACGCCGCCGATGACCATTTCGCCCAGGCTGCGCTTGAGTCGGGCCAGGGCCTCCTCACGGTCGCGACCGTGCACGATCAGCTTGCCGATCAGGCTGTCATAGTAGGGTGGGATGGAATAGCCGGCGTAGATGGCGCTATCCAGACGCACGCCCAGGCCGCCTGGGGCGTGGAAGTCCGTGATCGTGCCGGGCGACGGGGTGAAGGTCTCGGCGTTCTCGGCGTTGATACGCACCTCGATGGCGTGGCCTTCGAAATGGATGTCGTCCTGGGTGAAGGACAGCGGCAGGCCGGCGGCGATGCGGACCTGTTCACGGACCAGATCGACGCCGGTGATCATTTCCGTGACCGGGTGTTCGACCTGAAGGCGGGTGTTCATCTCGATGAAGAAGAACTCGCCATCTTCCCACAGGAACTCGATGGTGCCGACGCCAAGATAACCGATGGCGGCGATGGCCTTGTTGACCGTCTCGCCGATCTTCTTGCGGCCCTCTGCCGACAGGGCGGGCGAGGGGGCCTCTTCCAGCACCTTCTGGTGGCGGCGTTGCAGCGAGCAGTCGCGTTCACCCAGGTGGACCACGTTGCCGTGGCTGTCGGCGATGACCTGGATCTCGATGTGGCGCGGCTTCTGGAGGTAGCGCTCCATATAGACGGCGCCGTTGCCGAAGGCGGCCTTGGCCTCGGTCTGGGCCGTCTGCACGGCTTCGACCAGATCGTCGGCGGTCAGGGCGACCTTCATGCCGCGACCGCCGCCGCCGGCGGCGGCCTTGACGATCAGCGGGAAGCCGATGGTCTTGGACGCCTCGATGGCGGCCTCAACGGTTTCGACCTCGCCGTCAGAGCCGGGGACGACGGGGATGCCCGCGTCCATGACCGTCTTCTTGGCGGTGATCTTGTCGCCCATGACCCGAATATGCTCGGGCTTGGGACCGATGAAGGTCAGGCCGTGGGCCTCGATGATCTCGGCGAAGCGAGCGTTTTCCGACAGGAAGCCATAGCCCGGGTGGATCGCCTGAGCGCCGGTGATTTCCGCCGCTGCGATGATCTGCGGGATGTTCAGGTAGGACTTGGCCGCCGGGGCCGGGCCGATGCAAACGCTTTCGTCGGCCAGCCGCACCCACATGGCGCCGCGGTCGGCTTCGGAGTGCACGGCGACGGTGGAGATGCCCATCTCCTTGCACGCCCGGTGGATGCGCAGGGCGATTTCGCCGCGGTTGGCGATCAGGACCTTGGTGAACATATCAGGTCTCAGGCTTCCAGCAGGACCAGGGCTTCGCCGAACTCGACCGGCTGGGCGTCGCCGACCAGGATTTCCGACACGACGCCGTCACGCGGGGCCTGGATCGGGTTCATGGTCTTCATGGCCTCGACGATCAGCAGGGTCTGACCCTTCTTGACCTTGTCGCCCGGCTTCACGAACTGCGGGGCTTCCGGCGAGGGTTGCAGATAGGCGGTGCCGACCATCGGGGACTTCACTTCTTCGCCCTTGCGCGAAACGAGAGCGGCAGGGTCCGACGGCATCGAGGCCGGTGCGGCGGCGGCCGGCGCTGCGTGGGCGATCGGCGCGGCGGCGTACTGGATCGGCGCGGCGGCCGTCACGGTCACTTCACGGGCGACGCGGATGCGCAGTTCGCCGCGCTCGACCTCGATCTCGGTCAGGTCGGTCTCGTTCAGGATGTCAGCCAGGCTGCGGATCAGGCCGGCGTCGATGCCTTCGTTCTTGTGCTTGTCGTCGGACATGGTTCTGTCTCTCTTCAGGTCTTGGGCGAACGAGCCCCGGCCGCAGCGCGTTCCCGCGCCAGCCGAAGGGCGGCCTTGACGGCCAGTTCGTAGCTGTGGGGGCCGAAGCCCGAAATGACGCCGGTCGCAACCAGCGAAACATAGGAATGACGCCGGAAATCCTCGCGCGCGGCGGGGTTCGACAGATGACATTCGACGACGGGGACGCTGAGCGTTTTCAACGCATCCAGCAGGGCCACGGAGGTATGGGTGAAGGCGGCGGGGTTGATCACCAGGGCGCTGGCTTCCTCGCGCGCCTCATGGATCCAGTCGACCAACTGGCCTTCGTGGTTTGACTGGCGGAACACCACGTGCGCGCCCTCGGCCGCCGCTTCGCACATCGCCTGGACGTCGGCCAGGGTCTCGTAGCCATAGATGTCCGGCTCCCGAACCCCCAAAAGGTTCAGGTTAGGCCCGTTCAGGACATACAGGGTGAGGGTTTCGGGCATTCGCTCGCAAAACAGGCGCGCCGTGTCCGCGCGGAATCGAGCGCGCGTTGTAGCTCAGGTGTGGCGCGCCGCAAAGCGGGTGGATGAAAAGGTTGACGCTGGGGCAGTCGAGGGGCGTGGAAGCGTGCTTGGAGATGCGCTACGGACGCCGCGATTTGATGTCCTGAGCCGAACCTTTCATTGTTCGAGCCATTCGATGGAGGGTCGGCCTCCGCGTGTACCCCTTTGGAGCGAACAGCTTGCGTATCGAAGTCAACGGCGAGGGGCGGGACACCGCCGCTACGACCATTCTGGGTCTGGTTCAGGAGTTGTCCCTGGACCCGAAGAAGGTGGCGGTCGAGCGCAATCTGGAGATCGTGCCGCGCTCCCTGCACGGCGAGACGGCGCTGGCTGAGGGCGACCGGATCGAACTGGTGCAGTTCGTGGGCGGCGGCTGACCCATCAAATCCCGTGACGCCGCTTCCCCCGGACGACCGGCGGCGCTAGGTCAGGAACATGACCGATACCGCCCCCCGCACCGACAGCTGGACCGTCGCCGGCCGCACCTTCAACTCGCGCCTGATCGTGGGCACCGGCAAGTACCGGGACTATGCCCAGAACGCCGCGGCGGCCGAGGCCTCTGGCGCCGAAATCGTCACCGTGGCCGTGCGTCGGGTAAACCTGACCGATCCGAACCAGCCGGTGCTGACGGACTTCATTGACCCGAAGAAATATACCTACCTGCCCAATACGGCGGGCTGCTTCACCGGCGAGGACGCGGTGCGGACCCTGCGTCTGGCGCGCGAGGCGGGTGGTTGGACCCTGGTCAAGCTGGAAGTCCTGTCGGACCAGCGCACCCTGTTTCCCGATATGGAAGAAACCCTGCGGTCGCTGAAGTTGCTGACCGCCGAGGGCTTCGAGGTCATGGTCTATTGCACCGACGACCCGGTTTATGCGCGCAAGCTGGAGGACGCGGGCGCCGTGGCCATCATGCCGCTGGGCGCGCCGATCGGCTCGGGGTTGGGCGTTCAGAACCCCATCAACATTCGTCTGATCGTCGAGCAGTCCAAGGTGCCGGTCCTGGTCGACGCGGGCGTCGGCACGGCTTCGGACGCCGCGATCGCGATGGAGCTGGGCTGCGACGGCGTGTTGATGAACACAGCCATCGCCGAGGCGCGTGACCCGATCCTGATGGCCAGCGCCATGAAGCACGCCGTCATCGCCGGGCGAGAATCCTATCTGGCCGGACGGATGAAGAAGCGCCTCTACGCCGATCCGTCGTCGCCGCTGGCGGGTCTGATCTAGGGCGCGACTCCAGGGCCGCTTGCCGGTGCGCGAGCGGCGGCGCACTCTCGATCCAACTCTGGGGAGAGGAAAATGCGTTTTGGATTGATGGCCTGCTCGGCCTTGGCTGCCTGTCTGATCGGACCGATGGCGGTCGCTGACGCGACGGCGGACAAGGCGGTGCGCGACATGCTGGATCAGCCGCAGGTCTGCGGCCCTGGCGGTTCGGCCATCGAGGCTGTGCCGACCAGCGATATCGTCATGGTCGAGGGCTTCGGAACCGGCGGCTTCAAGATCGACACGGTTAACCCCGAGGCCCAGGCCTGGTTCGATCACGGCGTGCGCTTGCGTTGGGCGTTTGAACACACCGAGTCCGTGCGCGCCTTCCGCAAGGCGCGGGCGCTGGATCCGTCGTGCGGCATGTGCGCCTGGGGCGAGGCCTGGGCCATCGGTCCCAACCTGAACGGCGGCGGTCAGGACGAGGCCTCGATCGCGGCCGCCCGAGAAGCCGCGCGCGACGCTCGTCGTCTGGCCCGAGACGCCACGCCGGTCCAGCGTCAGATGATCGACGCCCTGATCCAGCGCTACTCTGGCGAGGAAGATAGCCGCGCCGACCGCTTCGCCAAGCGCATGGATCGCATCGCGCGGCAGAACCCCGACGACGTCGCCATCGCCAATATCACCGCTGACGCCTGGCTGCTGGCCGCCGACGAATGGTGGGATGACGAGGGGAAGGCGGCTGATCTGGCCATCCCGCGCGCCATGGGTCTGCTGGAACAGGCGCTGGCCAAGGACCCCGACGATCCGGGCGCGATCCACCTCTATATCCACCTGACCGAGTGGTCGGATGACCCGCACAAGGCCATCCCCTACGGCGAGAAACTGGCCTTGCTGGCTCCCGCGGCCAGCCATCTGGTGCACATGCCGTCGCACACCTATTACCGCGTCGGCCGTTATCGCGATGCGATGATGTCGAATGTCAACGCCGTGGCGCTGGACCGACGCTATGACGCCCTGGCCAAGCCGCCGGGCGGGGTGCCGGCGATGCGGCTGCACGCGCACAACATCCATTTCGGCATGGGCGGCGCCCTGATGGCCGGAGGCGGCGAGGAAGGGTTGAAGCTCGCCGAATGGTTTCTGGCCACCTATCCGAACATCGGGGCTCACGAGTACTGGCGTCAGATCGTCGCCAACAACGCCTACGCTCTTTATGGGCGTTTCGGCGCGCCCGAACAGGTGGCTGCGCTTAAGGAGCCGCCGGCGACCCACCCCTTGCTGCGCATCAGTTGGCGCTACGCCCGTGGCGAAGCGGCGGCGAGGGCGGGTGACGCCGTGGCTGTTCGCGCCGAGGCTGACGCTATCAGGGCCTTGCGCGAAGCCACGCCCTTCACCGGCCCAATGGCCGAGCAGCGGGCGGTCTTCACCGAGTTGTCCCAGCGCATTCTGGAAGGCCGAGCGGCCATGATCGAGGGCAATGCGCCCGCAGCAGTGGCCGCTTTCACCCGCGCCGCAGAGATTCAGGCCATGGATGATGAGGGCGGCGACCCGCCGATCATCTGGTATCCGACGCGCCGCAGCCTGGCCGCGGCGATGCTGGCCAACGGCGACGCCGCCGGGGCCAAGGCCAAGGTTGAGGAATTGCTCAAAGACTGGCCCAGCGATCCCTACAGCTACTTCGTCCTGGCCGAGGCTGAGCGGCAGCTTGGCGACACGGACGCCGCCGCCGAAGCGACCCAACGCGGAAACATCGAGTGGATCGGCGGCGAACGGACGCTGGCGGCCGCCTAGCGCTTGGCGGCTTCGATCATCTTGGCGACTTCGCCCGGCTCGATGCTGGCGCTGGCCTTGCCGTTGATGAAGAAAGTCGGGGTGCCTTGCAGGCCGAGGGTCGCGGCGACCGTGTGGATGTCGGTGACGTGGCGGGTCATCTCGGGCGATGCGATCGCGGCCTGCGCCTTGGTCATGTCCACACCGTGGGCGACCAGGATGCCGTCGATCGCGGCGCGGTCCAGAGCACGCTCGTTCATCAGGGCGTCGTAGACTTCAAGATACTTGCCTTGCTGATGCGCGGCCAAGGCGGCGCGGGCGGCATATTGCGAAGTGACGTCGTCGCCCCGGTCCAGGATCGGCCAGTCCTTGAAGACGAAGCGGACCTCGGGGTGGGCGGCCATCAGGGCGCGGTAGTCGTGAGCCACAGCCTTGCAGCCCGGGCAGCGGAAGTCGAAGAATTCGATCACCGTCACCTTGGCGTCGGCGGGACCGAAGCTGGGGTCGCGCGCGTCATGCGCCAGTAGGGAAGGGTTGGCCTTGACGGCGGCGTTGATGGTCTGGACGCGGGACTGTTCCTCGTTCGCCTGACGGGCCGCCAGAACCTCGTCCAGCACCTGCGGGTTCGCGACCAGATAGGCCCGCACCCGTCCGCCGAAATCGCCGCCAGTCAGATAGGGAACTGCGGACAAGCCCAGCGCCAGAACCGAAACCGCCAAGGCTGCACCGGCTAGGGTCTTGCCGGACAGCGACGACAGGATGCTGCCTTTCGGGGCGGGCGTAGGGCTATTGGGGGCGTCTGGGCGTGCGTCGTCGGTCATGCAGGTCTCGGTGTCGGGAAGGTGGGCGCGTCAGCTGTTGGGCAGGATGACGCCGCGGTTGCTGCGCTGTTCGTTGCGGCGCTCGGCGTCCGTGATGTCTTTTTCGGAGGCGCCGGACGACAGGACAATGTCGGTGGCGCGGCGCCATTCAATGGAGTTGCGATCCAGCATGTCACGTGCGCGCATGGCGAACTGGTTGGCCTGTTCGGTGCGGCCTAGGGCGAACCAGTATTCGGCCGAAGCAAGCCGTGCCTCGCCTTCCTTACCCTGGCTCGCATAGGCCTGGGACAGAAGACGCCACGCCAGGCTGTTGTCTTTCTCCAGCGCTATGGCGCGTTTCAGCTGGTCGATGGCGGCGTCCAGATTGGCGATGTCGTTGGTCTCGATCAGGGCGTGGGCCAGGTTGATGCGCAACAGCGGCGCATCAGGCTTCAGATCGACCGCCTTCTGATGGGCCCCGATGGCCTCGGCCGGCCGGCCTTCCTCGAAGAGAATCTGACCCTTCAGCTCCCAGAAATAGGGATTGGCCGGCTGTTCCGTCAGCAGGGCGTCGACGGCGTCGAGGGCCTTGTCCGTCTGGCCGTCGCGATACCAGGCGATGGCGCGGGCGTAGCGGGCGGGAAGGGAGGTATCCGACGACGGATAGTCCCGCAGCGTGGCATTGGGCGAATCCATGAACGAGCGGATCTTGGCGATCACCAAGGCGTGCTGGGCCATCCGCTCGGGGCTGTCCCGATGTCCGTAGTGTGCAGCGGCCTCGACCGGCCGGCGCAGGGCCTCGATGCGTTGGGACGACAGGGGGTGGCTGCGGAAATAGGGATAGCGGCGCTGATCCGAGAAGACTTCCTGAGCCCGGAAGTTCTCGAAGAACTCGACCATGCCCTTGCCGGATTCCCCAGCGCGTTCCAGGGCGCGGGCGCCGGTGATGTCGGCTTCGCCCTCCTGACTCTGCATGTAGCGTAGCGCGCCGAGGGTGCCGAAGTATTGGCTGGAAGCCAGCAGGGCGGCGCCCGCATCGGGCGCACCGGCGATGGCGGCCAGGGCGCCCAGGGCCATGGTCATGATCATGGGCTGCATGCCGGCGTTCTGGGCGCCGTCGCGCAACGTGTGGCGGTTCTTGATATGGCCCGCCTCGTGGGCGATCACGCCCAAAAGCTGGTTCGGAGACTTGGTCTGCAGGATCAGACCGGTGTTCAACCCCATGATTCGCCCGCGTGTGGCGAAGGCGTTGAGGTCATTGTCGTTGATCAGCAGGATCTCGACCTCTGCCGGATCAAGCCCCATGGCGTCCAGCACCGGCTCGGACCACTCATGAATGATGCCTTCGACCTCGGTGTCGCGAATGAGGCTCTGGGCCGAGGCTGATCCTGCCGCCGCCAGCACCGCCACGACAGCCGTGGCGGAAACGAGGATGCGGGTTGCAACACGGGTTGCGACACGGGGAAGCCTGGTCATGACGTACTCCAGAGCGACAGTCTCCCCCGTGTCTTCAAGCCTAATCGTGTCCGATCAACGGCGCCACCAGCCGCGTTTGGGCTTCGCGGGCGGGGCGCCGATCTGGTTGGGATCTTCGGCGATGATCGCGGCCACGTCGACTTCAGGCGTGGGCGCCGGCGTCACGACGGCTAGGACCACCGCGTCCGCCTCGAGCGCCTGCTCAATGGCGGCCTCGATCTTGGCGGCCACCACGGGTTCCACATCCAGCTCTGCAGGGATGACCACAGGGACGATTTCGACCTTGGCTTCCGCCTCGACCGGCGTTTCGACGACCGCCTCGCCGGCGACGTCGGCGCTGGCCTTGCGTCGCACGCGGCGACGTTTGGGCGCTTCAACGATCTCGGCCACGACTTCCGGCGCGTCGACGACATCATCTTCAACCACGATCACAGTGGCGATCGGCGTGTCCGGCGAGCCGACGGGCGGCAGGCCTTCATTCACGGCGCGGTCCTCGACCTTGGCGTCGTGCGGCAGGCCGCCACGATCGCGGCCGCGGCCGCGGCCGCGACGACGACGCGAACGCCCGCCTTCGCGTTCGGCGCGCTCGCCCTCAGAACGTTCGCCGGCCACTTCCTCAGTCTCGCGGGCCTCCGACGCTTCGACCGGCGTGCGTTCGGCGCGCGGAGCGGGGTTGATCGGGTCGAACCAGACATAGGGATCGTCCAGCGACGGCGTGCGGCCACGCACCCAGGTGAAGGCGTCGCGATCGCCGTCCTCGCGCATCCGGCGACCGCCACGACGGCCGCGACGGCGGCGACGACCGGCCTCGCTGTCGTCTTCTTCGTCGTCGGCGGCGACCACTTCGGTCGATCCCGTCTCGTCCGAGCCTTCCTCGTCACGGCGACCGCCACGACGGCGGCGGCGGCGTCCGCGCCCGCGCCCTTCACCGTCATGCGATTCCGAACGCTCGCGCGGCTCGTCGTCGTCGCTGTCTTCACGGTCCAGATCGGCGTCGTCATCGTCATCGCTGGCGATGACCTCGTCGTCCTCGTCTTCGTCCTCGTGGTCAAACGCGCTGTCGTCGAAGCCGTCGTCCAACTCCGCGGCCGAGATGTGGGTGACGACCGGCACGAAGTCTTCGTTGGTCGAGGTGCGCTCGATGGCGTGTTCACCCTGGGCCAGGCTGTCGTCGATCTGGATGACGACGTTCAGGCCGCGTTGGTCCAGCAGGCGCTGCAGATAGCTGCGCTTGTGGTTCAGAATATAGAGGGCGACGGCGGTCGAGACGCGCAGGTTGATCGAACCGGCGCCGTTGCGGCCCGCCTCGATGTCCACGGCGCGCAGGGTAGTCAGGGCCGCCGATTCCGCCGAGCGGATGCGACCAGCGCCCTGGCAGCAGGCGCAGACCTCGGTGGCGCCTTCAATCACGCCCAGGCGGCGGCGCTGGCGGCTGATCTCCATCAGGCCGAAACCCGAGATGCGGCCCATCTGGATACGCGCGCGATCCTTGGCCAGAGCGTCCTTCAGCGCCTTCTCGACGGCGCGGTTGTTCTTGCCTTCATCCATGTCGATGAAGTCGATGACGATCAGGCCGGCGAGGTCGCGCAGGCGCAACTGGCGGGCGGCCTCGACGGCAGCTTCCAGGTTGGTCTTGGTGGCGGTGGCCTCGACGTTGCGCTCCTTGGTGGAGCGACCCGAGTTCACATCGATGGCCACCAGGGCCTCAGTCTGGTTGATCACCAGATAGCCGCCCGACTTCAGCGGCACGACCGGCTGGTGAATCTGGGTCAGAACCTCTTCGATGCCGTTGGCGGCGAACAGGGGCTTGGAGCCCTGATAGAGATGAATCTTCTTGGCCTGCGACGGCATCAGCACGCGCATAAAGTCGCGGGCTTCCTTGAAGCCTTCCAGCCCCTCGACCTGGATACCGTCGAAGTCCTTGTCGTACATGTCGCGAACGGCGCGGCGGACCAGGTTCTCTTCTTCGTAGATGACGGCGGGGGCGTTCGACTTCAGCGTCGTCTCGCGGATCGTCTCCCACAGGCGCAGCAGATATTCGTAGTCGCGCTTGATCTCGGCCTTGGTGCGCTTGGCGCCGGCCGTGCGAATGATCAGGCCCATGCCCTTCGGCACCTTCAGCGCCGAGGCGGCGGCCTTCAGGCGGCGACGGTCCGAGGTGTTGGTGATCTTGCGCGAGATGCCGCCGCCCTTGCCTGTGTTGGGCATCAGGACGCAGTAGCGGCCAGCCAGCGACAGCCAGGTGGTCAGGGCCGCGCCCTTGGCGCCCCGCTCATCCTTGACGACCTGCACCAGCAGGATCTGGCGGCGCTTGATGACGTCCTGGATCTTGTAGCGACGCATCAGGCGGCGCTTCAGGCGCTCTTCGTCGGCCAGACCGCCCTCGGACTCGTCGTCGCCTTCACGGCCCAAATCGTCGTGATCGTCGTCGTCCGAGTTCGCTTCGGCCATGATGGCTTCGCGGTCGGCGACCGGGATCTGGTAATAGTCCGGGTGGATTTCGTTGAAGGCCAGGAAGCCGTGGCGATTGCCGCCGTACTCGATAAAGGCAGCCTGCAGGCTGGGCTCTACGCGCGTGACCTTGGCGAGATAGATGTTGCCGCGAAGCTGGCGGCGGGCCGTGGATTCGAAATCGAATTCCTCAACCTGACGTCCGTCCACGATGGCGACGCGGGTTTCTTCCGCGTGCGCCGCATCGATCAGCATTGTCTTTGACATTAAGGGTCTCTCTCTGGCGCGCCAGGCCGGGCCCTGCGGAAGTCTCCGCGGACAAGGGGGCGGCTCGCCGAATGGAAATGGGGGCCAGGGCGCGCGTCATCCCCTCGCGAATTGCGAGCGCGGCAATGGTCTGCCGTTCGGGAGCGCAGGCGGGTCGGCCCATGAGGTTCTGTCGGTCCTGGATCCGAACGCGCCGTTCAAAGGCCGCGTCCCGGACCCGTTCTTCGGACCGTCGGCCAGGCCGGGCGATCCTCGGAATGAGGTGAAAGTCAGCGTTGCGAGGAGGGCGCGCCTGACCCTGCGTCAAGATGCAGAGGGCGCGATCGTTCGCGAACGGATCACACCATAGGCCTAACTTGTAGAAAATAAAAGAACCGCGGCCGTTACATGGGTTAACGAAATCCTTAGCAGCTTTAGCCTTTACTGGTGGCGGAACCAGAAGGGTGAAGTCCGTCCATGTTCGGCCGGTGGCGTAACAGTCTGTCCCTTTGGGGCGTGCGTGAATGGATCATGACGGGCTTGTCCTTTGTCGTGGTTTGCGCCGTCGTGCTTACGGCTGGGCGGGGCCTGGCCTTCGGCCCGGACGGACAGATTTCCGGCATTCGCTTTGGCGGCGACGCCCAGCGGACACGGGTCGTCCTGGATATGGGCAAGAGCACGCGCGGCCAGGTGATCGAGGATGGCACGACCGGACGCGTTGTCGTGGCTCTGTCCGATGTGGCGCCAGGCAGGGGGCTGGACGGCGCAGGCTCGGGCCTCGTGCGGGGTTATGAGGTGTCCTCTGCGGGCACGTCGTCGCGGGTTCGTCTGGATCTGGCGCGCGGGGCGGAGATCGAGCGCCGCTTTCTGCTGCCGCCCGGCGACGGGGTGCAGCACTATCGCTATGTCATCGATCTGAAAGCCACCGGAGCGGCCGCCGTAGTCGCCGCCAGCACGCCGCCGCGTCGCGAGCAGGCGCGCCGTGAAAAGCCCCTGATCGTTATCGACGCCGGTCACGGCGGCCGCGATCCGGGCGCTCAAGGGCAACACGCTCAGGAAAAGACCGTCACCCTGGCCGCCGCACGCGAACTGAAGGCCGCGATCGAACGCACGGGCCGCTATCGAGTGCGCCTGACCCGTGACAGCGACGTCTATGTCATTCACGGCCGTCGGGTGCAGATAGCGCGTGACGCCGGGGCGGATCTGTTCATTTCACTGCACGCCGACGCCGGGACGGATCCGGCCTTGCGCGGCGCCAGCGTCTACACCCTATCGGAACAGGGTGCGGGCCGGGCTGTGCGCGAGTATACACGCGGCGATGACTGGCAGCGTGACCTTCGCCTGCCCGGGCGCGACGCCTCGGTCGACCGCATCCTTCTGGACATGACCCAGCGCGCCACCCAGAATCGTTCGGCCCAATTCGCGCGGGTGCTGCTGACCCACCTGGAAGGCGACAGCCATCCGTTGCTGCGACGCAGCCACCGCGACGCCGGACTGGCTGTCCTGTTGGCTCCTGACGTCCCGGCCATCCTGTTGGAAATGGGCTTCATCACGAATCCCGAGGACGAGCGGGTTCTGACCGACGAGAGAGCCCGTCGCCGCCTGATGCGCTCGGTGGCTGAGGGCATAGACCGCTATTTTCGCGAACCTTCGGCCCCTGTGATGGTGGCCGGCGAGGTCGCTGGCGGCGGTTGATCTAGTTTGCCAGCGCCGCCTTGGCGCGATGGAAGATGGCCTCGAACATCTCAGGCGTCAGGCGGCCGGTGTTCGTGTTCAGCCGCGAGCAGTGGTAGCTGTTGATGATCGTATAGCCTCCGACCTTGCCCTCGACGCCGTGGCCAGCAGGGATCGCCGTGCCAGGGTAGCCGAGCGTGCGCAGGATGCTGCGCCGGGACACGTCGCCCAGGGTCACGATCACCTGCAATCGGGGCAGGGCCGCCAGCCGGTCGATCAGGAAGGGGCGGCAGGTGTTCTCTTCCTCGCCTGTCGGCTTGTTCTGCGGCGGGGCGCAGCGCACGGCGTTGGTGATCATGCAGTCGACCAGTGTCAGGTCGTCGTGGCCGTCTGGGTGATATTCGCCCTTGGCGAAGCCGGTTTTCTTCAGCGTATCGTAAAGCAGCCAGCCGGCATGATCGCCCGTGAACGGGCGGCCGGTCCGGTTGGCGCCGGTCCGGCCTGGGGCAAGGCCCGCGATCAGCAGGCGGGCGTTCGGGTCGCCAAACGACGGAGCAGGGCCGTTCCACCAGTCGGGATTCTGGCGAATATTCTCCTGTCGATAGGCGACCAGCCGCGGACATAGTGGGCAGTCGCGCGCCGGTTCGGGGTTCAGGTCGGGGTTCATGCCCGGTCGCTCCGGTCCAAGGTGCGCGCGACACCCTGGTTCATTGCTGTCTTGGGCTTGCTGAAGTGTTCGGCGACATCGGCCAGGTCGATGAAGGTGTCGGCCTGACGGCGAAGTTCGTCGGCGATCTGTGGGGGCTGGCTGCGGGTGGTCGAAACCACTGTGACACGAACGCCCTTGCCCTGAACGGCTTCGACCAGTCTGCGGAAGTCGCCGTCGCCCGAGAACAGGACCATGTGGTCCAGCCGCGGGGCCAGTTCCATCATGTCGACCGCGATCTCCATGTCCATGTTGCCCTTGATGCGGCTATGGCCCTGGGCGTCAGTGAAGCGTTTCACTGGCTTCGTGACGACCGTGAAGCCATTGTAGTCGAGCCAATCCACCAACGGCCGAATGGGGGAGAACTCTTCGCCCTCGATCACCGCCGTGTAATAGTAGGCGCGCACCAGTTGACCCTTCTGGCCAAACCAGTCGGACAGCTTCCTGAAGTCGAGGTCGACATTGAGCGCGCGAGCCGACGAGTAGAGGTTGGCGCCGTCGATGAACAAGGCGATGCGGTCGCCCGTGTAGCCGGTCATGAATATGAGCTCGTGCAAATGGTCGAGAATATGAGCGTCCCGACAGACATCCCCGAAGGTGATCTCGATCTGGACGGTGCAGTCATCGTCGCGCTGGGCTGCAATGACAAGGGCGTGTGGGCGTCTTGTGAAGAGTCGTTGGAGGCCGCGCTGGCGCGCTTCCGGGCCGAGGGCATCGATATCCTGGCCCGGTCGTCCTGGTGGTCGTCAAAGGCCTGGCCCGATCCGACCGATCCTCCGTTCCTGAACGGCGTGGTCATCGTCAAGACCGAGCACGACCCGGGCGCCCTGATGGCCAAGCTGTCGCGCATGGAGGACGTCTTCGACCGCCGCCGCAGCGTTCGTAACGCGCCGCGCACGCTAGACCTGGATTTGATCGCCTATGGGCGGCTGAGTGGCGATCTTGACGGCTTGATCCTGCCCCACCCGCGAGCGGCCGAGCGCCTGTTCGTCATGGGACCGTTGGCCGAGATCGCGCCCACATGGCGACACCCCACGGTCCACAGCGCTGCGGCGACGCTGGCTGCCCAGGCCGTCGTGGGCGCAGACGCGCGACCGCTCACCCGTTGACGCTGCCCCTCGGGCCGCTAGGTTCGCTTGAAATGACACCGGGAGACAAAGTCATGTTTCTGCCTGCTCTGGCGCTGATCGCCGCGCTTCAAGCTTCCTCGGTTCCGGCTTCGCCGCCTGCCGGAACCGGCGTCGTGATCCGAGAGGCTGACACCATGGTGCGTCAGGTCCCGCCTCATAACGGTGAGGGCATGAGCACGGCCTATCGCATATCCGACGGGGTGCCGAACCGGGCGATGGAATTCCGTAAGCGCGTACTTCATCAGGGCGCGGCGATCGGTCTGCATCCAATCGCCCACGACGAGGTCTATTATGTCGTGAGCGGCGAGGGTGAGGTGACGTCGGACGGGGTGACGACGTCGATGCGCGCCGGCGACGCGGCCTATCTGTTCGACGGCAATGTCGTAGGCATCCGTCAGACCGGAGAGGTGGACCTGGTGCTGATCATCAGCTATCCGCTGGCTCAAAGGAAGAACTGAGGCGTTTTGCGCCGCATTCCGGCCTTCGCGGCGTTGCACAATCACGCCTAACCCTATATTTTGTGCGGTTCTCCCTGCCGCCAGAGGAATTTCATGGCCCGCGTCACTGTCGAAGATTGCATCGAGAAGGTGCCGAACCGCTTTGGTCTGGTTCTGCTGGCTGGCCACCGCGCCCGCAATATCGCCAACGGCGCTGCTCTGACCCTCGACCGTGACAACGACAAGAATCCTGTCGTCGCCCTGCGCGAACTGGCCGAGGACCGCGTGGTCCCGGAAGAGCTGCGCGAGAACATCATCACCACCCTGCAACGAGTGGATGAGCGCACGGAAGCCGAGGACGAAGCCGAAGTCGTGGCGCTGCTGGCCGAGCCGCAGCACATGAACATGGCCGAGGCTGAACTGATCCGGGCTCTGCAAAGCGACCGGGACGGCGGCCAGGAGGAACGCTACTGACGGCAGAGCCTGTCAACGGCGTTACCATATTTCCGGCGCGGCCCTTGGCGGACACGCCGACGAAGCCAGTCGTGAATCAAAAAGATCAGTCGGCGTCGCTCCCCACCGGGGCGACGCCGAAGTCGTCTGAAGGCCCCCAGTCCGAGTCGCAATTGTCTGATGCCAAGCGCGCGCCGATCATGCGCCAGTTTGAATTGATCGAGGCGGTCAAGGCCTACGACCCCACTGCTGATGAGGCCCTGCTGAACCGGGCCTATGTCTACGCGATGAAGATGCATGGCTCGCAGCTTCGGGCGTCAGGCGATCCCTATTTCGCGCACCCGATCCAGGTTGCGGGCATTTTGACGGATTACCGGCTGGATACGGCGACGATCGTCACGGCCCTGCTGCACGACGTGGTCGAGGACACCTCCGCCACGCGCGACGACATCGCCGCCATGTTTGGCGAAGAGGTCGCGGTTCTGGTCGAGGGCGTGACCAAGCTGTCGCGACTGGAACTTCAGGCCGAGCACACGCGCCAGGCCGAGAACCTGCGCAAGTTCATCCTGGCCATTTCCAAGGATGTGCGGGTGCTGCTGGTCAAGCTGGCCGACCGCCTGCACAACATGCGCACCCTCCAGTATGTAAAGCCGGAGAAGCGCGAGCGCATCAGCCGCGAAACGCTGGAAGTCTATGCCCCGCTGGGCCGCTCCATCGGCATCCACTCCATTGCTTCGGAGCTGGAAGAACTGGCGTTCGAGCATCTGAACGCCACTGCGCGTGTCGCCATCCAGCGCCGTCTTGAGGCGCTGAAGCTCGAGCATGGCCGCGCCATCGAGGGCGTGTCGCGCGAAATCGAGACTGTTCTCAGCGAGGCGGGCATCCCCGCCCATGTGAAGGGTCGGGAGAAGACGCCCTATTCGATCTGGCGCAAGCTGCAGAGGAAATCCGTCGGCTTCTCCTCTCTGTCGGACATCTATGGCTTCCGGGTCATCGTCGAGGCCGAGGACGACTGTTACCGTGCCCTGGGCGTTATCCATCGCGCCTGGCCTATGGTGCCGGAGCGGTTCAAGGATTTCATCTCGACGCCCAAGTCGAATAACTATCGCTCGCTGCACACAACGGTCGTGGGGCCGGGCGGCCTTCGTATCGAGATGCAAATCCGCACCGAGATCATGGACCGCGTGGCCGAAGACGGCGTGGCCGCGCACTGGGCCTATAAAAACCATTCCTATGGCTTCGACCGAGAAGCGATGGAAGCCGACGGCGGGCGCGACCCGCTGTTGAACCTGCGCCATCTCGTTCAGGTCATCGAGCACGGCGAGGGCGGCGAGGACTGGGTCGAGCACGCCAAGCTCGAGATGTATCTGGATCAGGTCTTTGTCTTCACGCCCAAGGGCGCCTTGATCACCCTGCCGCGCGGCGGCATGGCGCTGGACTTCGCCTACGCGGTCCATACCGAGGTCGGCGACACGGCGGTGGGCGTCAAGATCAACGGCGAGTTGAAGCCGATGCGGACGGCGCTGCAGAATGGCGACGTGGTCGAGATCATTCGTGGGACCAAGCGCGAGGTCCCGACCGACTGGCGCAGCCTGACCGTCACCGGCCGGGCGCGCTCGGCGATCCGCCGCCACATCCGCACTTCGGAACGCGACGAGTTCGTACGGCTGGGCAAGGCGACGTTGGAACAGACACTCGAACGCGCCGGTAAGTCTCTGGCTGACGTGTCACTGAAGCCGGTGCTGGAAACTCACGCCATCACCACTGAAGAGGACATGTTCGACGCCATTGGCAGGGGGCGGCTGGCCGCCACGCGGGTGGCCGAGACCATGTTCCCGGCGTTGAAGGGCCAGTTGAAGGCGGGACCTGAGCGCAAACGGATCGGCAATGAACACGCTCGCCTGTTTGTGCGGGGCAGCGGCCTGACGCCGGGCGTCAGCATCCATTTCGGCGCCTGTTGTTCGCCAGTGCCCGGCGACCGCATCGTCGGCATTCTGGAGCCCGACAAGGGGCTGACGGTCCATACCATCGACTGTCAGACCCTGGCCGACTTCGCCGACGACGATAGCGTCTGGCAGGATCTGCAATGGACGCCGCAGGCCGAGCAGGACGCCGTGGCCTCCGCCCGCCTTCGCGCGACCATCCGCAATGCGCCCGGCGTGCTGGGCCAGGTGGCGACCATCATCGGCGAGGCCGGGGGCAATATCCTGAACCTGTCGATGGCCCATCGTCAGCAGGACTTCTTCGACGTCGACATCGACGTCGAGGTCGAGGACGCGCGCCACGCCACCATGATCATCGCCGCCCTGCGCGCCAATCCGTCAGTGGACACCGTGGACCGAGCACGGGGCTGATCGCCTGCGCACCTGATTCTGAAGGCCGATATGTCTCCCGAACAACAAGCCCTTGCCAACGCCGCTCAGCTGGCGTCGCCCTCCTATCGTCTGGCCGCCCTGGATCAGGACTTCCTGCTGGGCGAATCGATGCGCGGCGTGCGCTTCCTGATGGAATACGAAAAGGCCGAGGAGGCGCTGAAGGCCTGGGGCGTGCGTTCGACTCTCGTAGTCTTCGGCAGCGCTCGCGTCGGCGCCAATGGGGGCGGGCGGCACAGCTACTGGTACGAACAGGCGCGTCTGTTCGGTCGAATCGCCTCGGAGCGGGGCGGGGCCTTCCGCGGCTCGCCGGGCGAGGTGCGTGACAATGTCATCGCCACCGGCGGCGGGCCGGGCATCATGCAGGCCGCCAACCAGGGCGCGCATGAAGCCGGCGCGCCCTCCATCGGCTTCAACGTCACCCTGCCGCACGAACAGGTGCCCAACCCTTGGTCGACGCCGGAGCTGACCTTCCAGTTCCACTACTTCGCCATGCGCAAGATGCACCTGGCCATGCGGGCCAATGGTCTGGTGGTCTTCCCCGGCGGCTTCGGCACGCTGGACGAGTTGTTCGAGATCCTGACTTTGCGCCAGACCGACAAGGCGCCGCCGATTCCCATCGTCCTGTTCGACGAGACCTATTGGCGCTCTGTGATCAACTTTGACACCCTGATCGAGCACGGCATGGTCAAGGCCTCGGACATGGCGCTGTTTTCCTTCGCCGACGACGCCGAAACCGTCTGGACCAGGCTGCTGGAAGGCGGATTGAAGCCTAACTGCGACCTCACCTAGATCGCTCGCTTGAGGGGGCGGGGCGCAGGGTCTAAGGGACGCTCTCATGAACACTGAAGACGTCCTCAACGAATTCCGCGACGCCGGCGCCTTGCGCGAAGGCCATTTTGTCCTGTCGTCCGGCCTGCACAGCCCGGTTTTCCTGCAGAAGAACCTGGTCTTCATGGATACGCGCCGCTGCGAGCGCCTATGCAAGGCTCTGGCCGACAAGATCGTGGCCACGGTCGGTCCGGTCGACGTGGCGATCTCGCCCGCCGTCGGCGGCATCATTCCCGGCTATGAGACGGCGCGGCACCTGAACGTGCGCTCGCTCTACGTCGAGCGCGAAGGCGGCGAGTTCAAGCTGCGCCGCGGCTTTACCGTCGAGCCGGGCGAGAAGGTCGTCATGGTCGAGGACATCGTCACTACGGGTCTGTCGTCGCGCGAATGCATCGCCGCCATCCAGAAGGCCGGAGGCGAAGTCGTCGCCGCCGCCTGCATCGTCGACCGCTCGGGCGGTCGCGCCGACGTGGGCGTGCCGCTGATCGCGCTGGCGACGCTGGACGTCCCGGCCTATCCGGCCGACGCTCTGCCGCCCGAACTGGCGGCTTTGCCGGTTGAGGATCCGGGCAGCCGCCGGCTGTCCAAGTAAGGGGAAGAAGCGGGATGAAGCGCGAGCGGGTGCGTCTGGGCGTCAACATCGATCACGTCGCCACGGTTCGTAACGCGCGCGGCGGCGCTCATCCCGATCCGGCTCGCGCGGCCGAGGCGGCGCTGGCCGCCGGGGCGGACGGCATCACCGCCCACCTGCGCGAGGATCGCCGCCACATCACCGACGCCGACATCGACGTGCTGACGGCCCTGTGCCGTCGCGCGAACAAGCCGCTGAACTTCGAGATGGCGGTGACCGACGAGATGCTGGCCATCGCCTTACGCCACCGTCCGCACGCGGCCTGTCTGGTGCCGGAACGGCGCGAGGAGGTTACGACGGAGGGCGGCCTAGCCGTCGCCGGTCACGAGGCGCGCATCGCCCCGGTCGTTAAGGCGCTGTCTGATGCGGGCATCCGTGTCAGTCTGTTTATCGAACCGTCCGAAGCCCAGGTCGAGGCCGCCGCCGCTGTGGGCGCGCAGGTGGTTGAGTTCCACACCGGCCGTTACTGCCACCTGACCGATCCGGCCGAGCGCGCCTTCGAGCTGGACCGCCTGGCCGCCGCCGCCGCCCAGGCTGATATCCTGGGGCTGGAGGTCCACGCTGGGCACGGTCTGGACTACGCCACCGCCAGCGTGGTCCTGGCCATCCGCGAGATCAAGGAACTGAACATCGGCCACTTCCTGATCGGGGAGGCGGTTTTCGTCGGCCTTGACGCCGCCATCCGCCGGATGCGGACAGCGATGGACGAAGCTGTGGCAGGAGCAGGTCGGTGATTATCGGCGTCGGCGCTGATGTGTCGGACATTCGCCGCATCCAGAACTCGCTGGATCGCTTCGGTGACCGTTTCAAGGAGCGGTGCTTTACGGAACTGGAGCGGGCACGTTCTGATCGCAAGCCGGACCCGGCATGGAGCTACGCCAAGCGGTTCGCGGCCAAGGAGGCCTGCGCCAAGGCGCTGGGCACGGGGATGCGCGCTGACGTCTATTGGCGTGACATGGGGGTGGTGAACCTGAAGTCGGGCCAGCCGACCCTGGCCCTGACCGGACACGCCGCCGAACATCTGGCGCGTCTGATCCCGCCGGGGCATGAGCCCCGCATCCATCTGACCCTCAGTGACGAACACCCGTATGCTCTCGCTTTCGTGGTCATCGAAGCCTTGCCCGTGGCGTAATCAGCGATTACCCCTCAGGCTTCCAACCCCGCGTTCTGCGGGGGATTCGAGCAGACCATGAGCGACGACCCCAAGGCGAACGGCGGCGCCGGCAATCCTGCCATCGACCCGACCGAGCAGCGACCGATCTGGAGCGACGACGGTGACGCCCCCTTCGACATGGGCGACGATCCCGACGCCCTCGACAGCGACAAGCCGATCTACGCCACGCCGCGTCCCAAGAAAGCCAAACGTGTGAAAAAAGAGAAGTCCGCGAGCAACGAGACGGTCGAGATCATCAAGACCGTCGTCTTCGCCCTGCTGATCGCCTTCGTGCTGCGGGTGCTGTTGTTCCAGCCCTTCACCATCCCCTCGGCCTCGATGGAGCCCAATCTCTACGAGGGCGACTACATCGTCGTGTCGAAGTGGTCCTACGGCTATTCGAAACACTCGATCCCGTGGAGCCCGCCGCTGTTCGACGGCCGTATCATGGGCAAGGACCCGACGCGGGGCGATATCGTCGTCTTCAAGCTGCCGCGCGACAACAAGACCGACTACATCAAGCGCGTGATCGGCCTGCCGGGCGACAAGGTTCAGATGATCGCCAACAAGCTTTACATCAACGGTGCTCCGGTGAAGGACGTCGTCGTCAGCCGCGCCGAGATGGCCGACATGTTCGGCCCGCGTCCGGTGACCCAGGTCCGCGAGACCCTGCCGAACGGCAAGGTCTTCATGACCCAGGACTTCGGCCCCGGCGGCGATCTGGACGACACCCCCGTCTATGAAGTTCCGGCCGGTCACTTCTTCATGATGGGCGACAACCGCGACAACTCGATCGACAGCCGCGTCGAGATGTCGGCCGGCGTCGGCATGGTTCCGGCCGAGAATCTGGTCGGCAAGGCCGAGATCATCATGTTCTCGTGGTCGCCGGGCGCGTCGCTGTTCAACCCGGTCAGCTGGTTCGCAAACCTGCGTCCCAGCCGGTTCTTCAAGATCCTGGACTGATGGCGAACGTAAGGGCCGAGGCCGTCGCCGCGCTCCGGCTTCGGCTGGGCCACGAGTTCAGCGACCCGTCCTTGCTGGAACGGGCGCTGACCCACGCCAGCGTGGGGGAGGGCGGGGGACAGGCCGATGGACGCCGCCCCCCCGCCGACAACGAGCGTCTGGAGTTCCTGGGCGACCGGGTGTTGGGCCTGCTGGTCGCCGACCGCCTCACGCGTGACTTTCCTTCGGCGGACGAAGGTCAGCTGTCGGCCCGCCTGCACGCCTTGGTGGACAAGGCCGCCTGCGCCCGCGTGGGCGAGAGGCTGGGCGTCGGCGCGGCCCTTCGCCTGTCGGCGGGCGAAACCAAGACAGGAGGCCGCAGAAAGGCCGGAGTTATCGCCGATGCTGTCGAGGCTATCTTGGCGGCTGTCTATCGCGACGGCGGCCTGACAGCGGCCAAGGCCATGTTCGACATCGCCTGGGCCGAGGAGTTCGCCTCGCCCCCGGTCCCGGCCGTGACCAATCCCAAGTCCGCTCTGCAGGAGTGGGCGCAGGCTCAAGGGCGTCCGCTGCCGACCTACCGGGTGGTGGAACGCACCGGATCAGATCATGCTCCGACCTTCGTGGTCGAGGCGACGGTGGTCGGTTTCGATCCCGTGAAGCAAACAGGACGTTCGCGTCAGGAGGCGGAAAAAGCCGCCGCCTCGGCGCTGTTGAAACGAGAAGGCGTAATTTGACCGAGACCCTCAACCCGAACCAGCGCGCGGGCTTCGCCGCCATCATCGGCGCGCCCAACGCCGGCAAGTCGACGCTGGTGAACCGGCTGACGGGCTCCAAGGTCTCGATCGTGACCCAGAAGGTCCAGACCACGCGCTTCCCCGTGCGCGGCATCGCCATCGAGGGCGATGCC
Source organism: Brevundimonas sp. UBA4553 (assembly GCF_002387245.1). GTDB lineage: Bacteria > Pseudomonadota > Alphaproteobacteria > Caulobacterales > Caulobacteraceae > Brevundimonas. The sequence goes on along the minus strand of NZ_DGLD01000006.1, from coordinate 94,643 downwards.
CAGATCGTTCTGGTGGACACGCCCGGCATATTCACCCCGCGCCGCCGTCTGGACCGCGCCATGGTCGCCTCGGCCTGGGGCGGGGCGCAGGACGCCGATGTCGTGGTTCATCTGATCGACGCCCAGTCGCATATCGACGCCGAAGGTCGTGAAGGCACTGCTGCGGACCGTCGTTCGGCTGAAGACACCGAGACCATCATCGCCAATCTGCAGTCGACGGGGACCAAGGTCATCCTGGCGCTGAACAAGATTGACGGCATGCGTCGCGACACGCTGCTGGCTCTGTCCAGCCGCCTGTTCGAAACCGGCGTCTACGAAGAGGTCTATATGATTTCGGCGCTCAGCGGCGACGGCGTGGATGACCTGAAGCAGCGTCTGGCGCGCTCCATGCCGGCCGGTCCGTGGCTCTACCCGGAAGACCAGTCGGCGGACGTGCCTGTGCGCGTTCTGGCCGCCGAAATCACCCGTGAGAAGGTTTATCTCCGCGTTCACGAGGAACTGCCCTATTCGGCGGCGGTCGAGACCACGGCCTTTGATGAGAAGTCCGATGGTTCGGCCCGCATCGAGCAGACCATCTATGTCGAGCGCGAGAGCCAGCGTCCCATCGTTCTGGGCAAGGGCGGCCAGACCCTGAAATGGATCGGTCAGAAGTCGCGCGAGGAGCTGATCGAGCTGCTCGACCGCCCGGTCCACCTGTTCCTGACCGTCAAGGTCGATCCGAAGTGGCAGGACAGCCGCGCCCTTTACGCTCAGTTCGGGCTGGAGTTCGACGTCTAATCAACGTGGTTTAGTATCGTGTTTGTAGTTCCCAAGTCCGCAGGCGGGCGGCCCTGGTTCCTCGGATCCCTGGCCGCGGTCGCCCTCGCATCCGCCGGCGCCGGCGCCTGGATCGTCCACGCCATTGCGCCAGAGACCCAGGCGGCGGTCGCGAAGCTCAAGCTGCCAGAGCGGCCGCCGGTCGAGGTGGTCGAGGCCCTGCCGCAACTGAAGGCGCGGCTGGACTACTTGGGCGACCGCAAGCAGTTCATGGGCGCCATCCTGGTGGCGAAGGGCGATCAGGTCCTGTTCCGACAGGTCTATGGCAAGGCGAACTACGAAAACGATCAGCCGCTGAAGCTGGACACCCGCTTCCGCCTGGCCTCAGTGTCCAAGCAGTTCACCGCCGCCGCGATCCTGAAGCTACAGGACGAGGGCAGGCTGTCGGTCAACGACCCGGTCTGCAAATGGATCGAGGCCTGTCCGGACGCGTGGAAGCCGCTGCGCATCCACCACCTGCTGTCGCACACCTCGGGCATACCGGACCTGATGGCCCAGTCCGAATGGGGGCGCATCCGCGTCACCCCGCGCACGCCGCAGGAACTGACCGAGACCTCGGCCCGCTATGGCCTGCAGTTCGAGCCTGGAACGAAGATCCGCTACGACAACGCCGCCTATAATCTGGCCGCCGAGATCGTGGCCAAGGTAAGCGGCAAGCCGTTCGAGGCCTATCTGAATGACGCGATCCTTAAGCCGCTAGGCCTGAAGGACACGGGATCGGATGCCCATGCCGACGCTCAGGGTCTGGCCATGGGCTACGCCAACTTCCCCGGCGGATTGGCGGCCCAGCCGATCGCCAACGTCAGCGTCGTCTATGGCGCTGGCGCCCTTTATTCGACGCTGGACGACATGCTGGTGTGGAACCAGGCCCTGCATAAGGGCCGTGTCCTCAGCGACGTTTCCTATGCCCAGATGATCGCTGACCACGCGCCGGCGAATACGCCCAAGGAGCGGGGGCGAGCACACCGGGCCTATGGCTATGGCATCTACGTCAATAGCCTGGGCGAGCAGGTGAAGCCCGCCTTTGACGACAGGCAGATCTATCATACCGGCAGCTGGGCGGGGTTCCGCAATCTGGTTCTTTATCAGCCGGAGGCCGACGTGACCGTGGTGGCCCTGTCCAACAACTACCATCAGCGCGACCTGGTCTTCATGCTCAGCCAGCAGGCGATGGCCGAGGCCCTGGGAAGACCGTTTCCGACGGGCCTGAACCGCTAACTTACGGCTTCATCGTTCCCGTTTCGATGAAGCCCTGATGCCACGACAGGGCTTCGGTCAGCAGGTGAGGCGATTGCAGGCCGTAGGAGCCTTTCAGCGCGCGAGCGTAATAGTCGCTGAGCGCGTCGCGGAAGTCGGGGTGGGCGCAGTTGGCGATGATGACCTGGGCGCGCTGCTTGGGCGACAGGCCGCGCAGGTCGGCCAGTCCCTGTTCCGTGACGATGAGTTGCACGTCCTGAGTGATGTGGTCGACGTGGCTGGCCATGGGGACGATGGCCGAGATCTTGCCGCCCTTGGCCGTCGAGGGCGTGACGAAGCAGGAAATGTAGGCGTTGCGGGCGAAGTCGCCCGAGCCGCCGATGCCGTTTTGGATGCGCGAGCCCATGACGTGGGTCGAGTTCACGTTGCCGTAGATGTCCGCCTCGATCAGACCGTTCATGGCGATGCAGCCCAGGCGACGGATGATCTCCGGGTGGTTCGAGATTTCCTGCGGGCGCAGGATGATCTTGCCGCGGAACTGCTCCATGCGGCTGTTCAGATCGGTGGCGGCCTCGGGGCTGAGCGAGAAGGCGGTGGCCGAGGCGACGGTCAGCTTGCCGCTGTCCAGCAGGTCCAGCATCCCGTCCTGAAGCACCTCGGTATAGGCGGTCAGGTTTTCGAACGGGCTGTTCTGAAGCCCGGCCAACACGGCGTTGGCGACATTGCCCACGCCTGATTGCAGCGGCAGCAGATGGGCGGGCAGGCGGCCCAGCTTCACCTCGTGCTGCAGGAACTCGATCAGGTGCCCGGCGATGGCCGTGGCGCTGGCGTCCGGCGCGGCGAAGGGCAGGTTGCGGTCAGGGCTGTCGGTCTCGACGATGGCGGCGATCTTCGACGGGTCGACGCGGAAGACGGTTTCTCCGATCAGGTCGGTCGGTTTGGTCAGCGGGATCGGCACGCGGGCCGGTGGCAGGGCCGTGCCGTAGTAGATGTCGTGCATCCCCTCCAGCGCCGCATTTTGCCAGCTGTTGACCTCCAGGATGATCTGGTCGGCGCGATCCAGCCAGGTCTTGTTGTTGCCGATCGAGGACGATGGGATCAGCGAGCCGTCCTCGCGGATGCCCGAGACCTCGACCACCGCCGTCTCCAGCGGGCCGAGGAAGCCCTGCCAGGCGACCGGCGCCACCTGCGACAGGTGCATGTCCAGGTATTCCATCTCGCCCTTGTTGATCTTCTCGCGGGCGATGGGATCGGAGTTGTATGGCAGGCGGAACTCGATGCCGTCGGCCTTGGCCAGGGCGCCGTCCAGTTCCGGTCCGGTAGAGGCGCCGGTCCAGACCTTCAGCTTGAAGGGATTGCCCGCGGCGTGCTCCGCCTCGATCCGCTCTGCCAGCGCCATGGGCACGACCTTGGGATAGCCCGAGCCGGTGAAGCCGCTCATGCCCACGGTCGAGTTGGCCGGGATCAGGGACGCGGCGTCCTGAGCGGACATGATTTTCGACTTGAGGGCGGCGTTACGGACGCGGGACATCGCAAACCTGTCGGCTGGAGCCTGAAGGGCTCTGAGAACGAGGTGGACTTAGGCCCCGCATCACTCTGATTCCAATGCGGCTTTGGTCGTAACGGCGCGTGATCACAAGGGTGTCAGCCGCCGGGATTCCAGTCCTCGGCTGGATTGGTGTTGATCATCCACGGAATGCCGAACCTATCGGTGAAGGTGCCAAAACCCGGAGACCAGAAGGTCTCGGCGAAGGGCATGCCGACCTTGCCGCCCTCGGATAGGGCGTCGAAGACTTGGCGCGCCTTGTCTAGATCATCAGTGTGATAGGAGACGTCGAAGCCGTTCTTGGGCTTGTCGATGTTCGGCGCGAACTCGGGCGGCATGTCGGCGCCCATGATCGCCTGGTCACCGACCTCCAGCCAGCCATGCATCAGCCAGTCCTTGTATTTGGCGTCGACCGGCATGTCGGGCGGACCGTCGCCGAACGGGAAGGCGGCGGTGACTTTTCCGCCCAGAACGCGGGCGTAGAACTCCAGCGCTTCGCGGCACTGGCCTTGGAAGCTCAGGCTGGTGACGATCTTCATGACTACCTCCCTTGGATCGGGGGTGAACGCGCGAGGCGAGTGAAGGGTGCGCCTCATCGCCTTTGCGATAGACGGAAGGCTGTGCTTTCCCCTGAAGTAGAACAGGACTAGAACAAAGCCATGATCACCGCAGCCCTGATGATGCTCCAGCTTTCCGCAGCGCCGGCGCCGGCCGCGCCTGTGGCGGACACCGAAACCGCGTCCGTTGAGCGCACGCTGGACGCCATGCACGCTGCTGCGTCAAAGGCTGACGGCGAGGCCTATTTTGCGACCTTTACGGCGGACGGCCGCTTCATCGGCACCGACGCGACTGAGCGCTGGACCCTGCCGGAGTTCCGCGCCTACGCCATGCCCTATTTCTCGCAAGGCAAGGGCTGGACCTATCGTCCGGTCGCGCGGACCGTCACCATCGCCGCGATCGATTGCCGCTGCGTGGCATGGTTCGACGAGGTGCTGGACAACGACGCCTATGGGACCACACGTGGTTCGGGCGTGCTGCGTCTGACCGACGACGGCTGGAAGATTGAGCAGTATGTCCTCAGCTTCGCCGTGCCGAACGACAAGGCCCGCGCCGTCGTCGACGTCATCAAGGCCGACTGATGGAGGTTCAGGACGACGCCTTCGTCCTGTCGGCGCGGGCGCATGGCGACACCGGGGCCGTGGTCGAACTGCTGACCGAGCGGCACGGTCGCCGCGCGGCCTATGTCGCGGGCGGGGCGTCGCGGAAGATGCGACCCTTCCTGCAGGCGGGGGCACGGGTCGTGGTCGATCTGCGGTCGAGAACCTCGGACCAACTGGGCTCTGCGCGGCTGGAGCCGGTGGGCGAGGGGCCGGCGGCCCTGTTCGACGACCCCTTGGCTCTGGTCGGTCTGAACGCCGCCGCCGCCGTGGCGCAGGGAGCCCTGCCGGAGCGCGAGGCGCATCCGGGGGCCTTCTACGCCTTCGAGGCCCTGATGGGGGCCTTCGTCATGCCCGAGGTGTGGCCCGCCATCTTCGTGCGGTTCGAGGCGGGGCTGCTGGAGGACCTGGGGTTTGGTCTGGACCTGTCGCGCTGCGCCGCTACGGGTTCGATGGACGACCTGATCTACGTCAGCCCCCGCACCGGCCGCGCTGTCAGCCGCGATGCGGGTGCGCCCTATGCCGACAAGCTGCTGAACCTGCCGCCCTTCATGCTGGGGGCGCAGGCGGGCTTAAGCGACGGCGACGTGAAGGCGGGGCTGGACCTGACCGGGCACTTCCTCGAACAGTTCGTCTTCCATGCCCTGAACAAGCCGTTGCCGCCGGCGCGGGTCTGGATGATCGAGCGGCTGGCCGAGTCCGGAAGGCTCTAGCCGAAGGTGAAGGCGAAGACCTGAACCCCGGGGTCGAGGAACTCGATCTCGAAGGTCCGTTCGCGCGCGCCGCGCGACTGACGCACCAGTTGATACAGGCGCTGGCTGTCGATCCGCCCCATGCCTGGCGCATCGATGTCCACACCGGCATTGGCGCCCGGCGCTTGGCCGTCGATTCGGACACGGAAGCGAACCGGCTTGCCCGTGCTGCTGGGCCCCATGACCAGATGCAGGTCGCGGGCCTTGAAGCGGAAGGCCAGCCGCCCGCCCATCGTCTGCAGATCGGCGTGTTCCGAGCGTACGATCCAGTCGCCGGACAGACTCCAGTCGTTCAGCTTCAGCGGGGCGGCCGCATAGGCCTTGCGCACGTCGAAGCCGAAGCCGCCTGGCGAGACGAAATGCTCGGCGCGGGCATAGCCGACGTAGGTTTCGGGCGAGGCGACTTCGGCCATTTCGGCGGCGGCCTCGGCGCCCTGGCCGCGCACCTCAACCACGGCCTGATCGACGTCCGTGGCGCCGGCCTCCTTCAGCAGCTGCTGGATGACCCGTTCGGAGTGCTCGTAATCGCCCTCGCCGAAGTGGTGGTAGCGGATGTTGCCCCTGGCATCGATGAAGTAGTGGGCCGGCCAGTATCTGTTGTTGAAGGCGCGCCAAATGGCGAAGTCGTTGTCCATGGCCACGGGGTAGGTGATGCCAAACCGGCTGACAGCGTCGCGGACGTTGGCGGGCGACTTCTCGAAGGCGAACTCGGGCGTGTGGACACCGATCACCACCAGACCCTGATCGCGATACTTCTCGGCCCAGGCGCGGACATAGGGGATAGTCCGCACGCAGTTGATGCAGGAGTAGGTCCAGAAGTCGACCAGCACGACCTTGCCGCGCAGCTGTTCCGTGGTTAGCGGCGTGCTGTTGATCCATTCGGTCCCGCCGGTCAGCGGCGGCATGATCCCTTCGACGGGCAGGGCGTCCAGGGGCGCGGCGGGGGCGTTCGTGGGCTGACCCGCGCCAAAGCGATTGAGCAGGCTTTGTTCGATGCGGGTGGTGCCACCACTGGACAGCCGGGTCAGCAGGCCGGTGTCGAGGCCGAGAGCAATGGCGGCGACGCCGATCAGGACAAGCACGCCCAGACCCCGGCGCACCCACTCGCCGACGCCCAACGACCTCTTCATCGTCTGGAAGACCTTGCCGCCGATCAGCAGGGCCAGGGCCAGCGAGGTGGCGGCCCCGGCTGCGTAGGCGACCAGCAGCAGGGTTGTACCGACGCTGGCGCCTTGCAGCGCCGCGCCGGTCAGGATCAGCCCCAGGATCGGTCCAGCGCACGGCGCCCACAGCAGGCCGGTCGCCACGCCGAGCAGGAAGGAGCGCCAGACGCCGCCCCCGGATTGCTGCTCCGCGCTGGCTTTTTCTGTCAGGCGTGAGCCGAGCGCGACGACAGGCCGGGTGAGTCGATCCGCCAGCGCCGGAAACACCAGCGTCAGCCCCAGCACCGCCATGACCGCCAGGGCGATCCAGCGCCCGACCTGATTGGCCTGCACCGCCCAGCCGCCGCCGACCGCCGCCAGGGTCGCCACGCCGGCAAAGGTCAGGGCCATGCCCAGTAGCAGAGGCAGGCCGCTCTTGACGAAGGGCTGACCCGCTCGGGCAAACACGAAGGGCAGGACCGGCAGGATGCAGGGGCTGAGAATGGTCAGCGCCCCGGCCAGATAGGACAGCAGGATCAGGAGCATCGTGTCGTCCTTGGGCCTTCAGACCCTGATGTTACGTAGGCAGGAACCCGCCGGATGGTGTCGGTTTACAAAAGCCGTTGCAGGTCGTGGATGGCGGACCGGGTTTCCTGAGCCAGAGCCTCGACCAGTTCAACTGCGGGCAGGCCGCGGGTCAGCGGCGCAGCCTGACCGGCCCACTGCGGGGCGTAGCCGTCGTCGCCTTGGGCGCTGGCGACGGCGTTCAGCGCCTTGCCAAGGTCGTAGGCGTAGGGATAGCCAGCCGTCAGGGCCTCATCGGCGCGCCGCATGAAGGCGTTCTCGAGGCCGCGCGCGGGACGGCCGGAAATCACCGCGCTGACACGGGTGCGTTCGGCTCGCGGTCCAGCCAGCGCCGCGCGATAGGCCGGATTGGCCGCGGACTCCGGACAGGAGACGAAGGCCGTGCCCAATTGCGCGCCCGCAGCGCTCAGCGCTAGCGCGGCCGCGATACCGGCGCCGTCCATGATCCCGCCCGCCGCAATAACCGGGATGTCCAGTTCCCGCGTCAGCAGGCGCGTCAGGGGCAGGGTGGCGAAGCGCGGGTCGTCGGCGGGATCGAAGACGCCGCGGTGGCCGCCAGCCTCGACGCCCTGGGCGACCACCATGTCGATCCCCGCGATCTGGGCCAGACGGGCCTCTGCCGGCGTAGTGGCGCTGGCGAGCAGGGTGCAGCCGGCGGCCTTCAGGGCGGCGATCTTTTCGGGTTGAGGCAGGCCGAAGTGGAAGCTGACCACGGCGGGTCTTTCTACCAGAAGTACGGCTAGCTTGGCGTCGTCGGTCAGGAAGCTCTGGTAGATCTCGTTCAGGGTCTCGGGCGGCGACGCGTCGAACCCGGCGAAGATCGGACGCAGGCTGTCGATCCAGACGCGGTCGCTCGCCAGATCGGGTGGTGTCGGGGCATGGCAGAAGACATTGATGTTGATCGGCCGCATGGTCAGGGCCTTCAACGTCTGAATCTGGCGCTGACCCTCGACTGCATCGACCGCGGCGATCGAGATAGAGCCCAGCGCCCCGGCGTTCGACACGGCCGCCGCCAGTTCTGGCGTCGAGGTCCCCGCCATCGGCGCCTGAATGATCGGCAACTCCAGCCCGAGGCGGTCGGTGAGGGCGGTCTTCATGCGCGACTCCTGGCTATTCGACGGCGACCCTCCACAGATAGGCGCGGATCGTCCCCGCGTCAGCCGTGCGCTACGCTAGACTTTGTCGTCCAGATCACCGATTCGAAGTCGCATGACCATCCACACCCCGACGCCCGAAGGCGGCCGCATCGTTGAAGAGCCGATGAGCGAGGCGCTGTCCAAGCGCTATCTCGCCTACGCCCTGTCCACGATCACCAACCGCGCGCTGCCCGACGTGCGCGACGGCTTCAAGCCGGTGCATCGGCGCATCATGTACGCCATGCACCAGATGCGGCTGAACCCGCAGGCGGCGGCGCGCAAATGCGCCAAGGTCGTCGGCGAGGTCATGGGCGGCTATCACCCGCACGGCGACGCCTCTATCTACGAGGCTCTGGTGCGTCTGGCTCAGGACTTCGCCCAGCGTTATCCGCTGGTCGATGGTCAGGGCAACTTCGGCAACATCGACGGCGATAGCGCCGCCGCCATGCGTTACACCGAGTGCAAGCTGACGCCCGCCGCCGTCCTGCTGCTGGACGGAATCGATCAGGACGCGGTCGACTTCCGCCCCACCTACGACGATCAGGACGAAGAGCCGCTGGTCCTGCCGGCCGGTTTCCCCAACCTGTTGGCCAATGGATCGTCCGGAATCGCCGTGGGCATGGCCACCTCGATCCCGCCGCATAACGTGGGCGAACTGATCGACGCCTGCCAACTACTCCTGGAACGCCCCGAAGCGACGACCGAGGAACTGGTGCAGATCGTGCCAGGCCCGGACTTCCCGACCGGCGGCGTCTCGGTAGAGGGCCACGCCTCGATCCTGGATGCCTATGAGACCGGTCGCGGCGGGGTGCGTCTGCGCGCGCGCTGGGAGACCGAGGACTTGGGGCGGGGCGTTTGGCGCATCATCGTCACCGAGATGCCCTATCAGGTGCAGAAGAGCCGCCTGATCGAGGGTCTGGCCGACCTGATCGAGAACAAGAAGGCGCCGCTTCTGGGCGACGTGCGCGACGAGTCTGCGGAGGACATCCGCCTGATCCTCGAGCCAAAGAACCGCACCATCGAGCCCGAGATGCTGATGGAGAGCCTGTTCAAGCTATCCGATCTGGAAGTCCGCTTCCCGATCAACATGAACGTGCTGGACGCCAGCGGCACCCCGCGCGTCATGGGGCTTAAGGATTGCCTGAAGGCCTTCCTCGACCACCGGCGCGAGGTGCTGAACCGACGCAGTCAGTGGCGGATCGAACGCGTCGAGAAGCGTCTGCACCTGCTCGAAGGCCTGCGCATCGTCTTCCTCAACCTGGACGAGGTGATCCGCATCGTCCGCGAGGAGGAGCAGCCCAAGGCCGTCCTGATCGCGCGCTTCGGCCTGACCGAAATTCAAGCTGACTTCATCCTCGATACCCGCCTGCGTCAGCTGGCGCGACTCGAGGAAATGACGATCGAGAAGGAGTTCAATGCGCTGTCGGAGGAACTTGCAGCGTTGAAGGCGCTGACCTCGTCCGAAGGCAAGCAGTGGAAGGCCATTTCCAAGGAACTGGAGGCGGTGCGCAAGGCGCTGATCTCGCCGCGCCGCACGACCATTGGCGAGGCGGTGGACGCCTCGGCCTTTGTGGCGCCCGAGGCCTTTATCCCGCGCGAAGCCATCACGGTCATCCTGTCAGAGCGCGGCTGGATCCGCGCCGCCAAGGGCAAGGTCGAGGACCCGTCGGAGCTGAAGTTCAAGGAGGGCGACAGCCTGGCCTTCCTGGTGCCGACCTTTACGACCGACAAGCTGCTGATCGGGGCGTCGGACGGGCGCATCTTTACTATCGGCGCCGACAAGCTGGCCTCCGGGCGCGGTCATGGCGAGCCGCTGCGCCTGATGATCGATCTCGACGAGAAGGCCGAGATTATCAACGTCGTGGCGCACGAACCGAATGCAAAGCTTCTGGTGGCGTCCAAGGCCGGTTACGGCTTCGTGGCGCCGGAAAACGACCTTCTGGCCCAGAAGCGCGGCGGCAAGCAGGTGCTGAACGGCGACATGCTGTCCATGCTGCGCGTGACCGGCGACCACGTTGCGGTCATCGGCGAAAACATCAAGGCGTTGATCTTCCCGTTGGCCGAACTGCCCGAGATGGGGCGCGGCAAGGGCGTGAAGCTTCAGAACTACAAGCAGGGCGGTCTGGTCGATGTTTCGGTCTTCAATGCCGAGACCGGGCCGGAGTGGGCCGATGGCGGCGGGCGTCGCCGCAACTGGCCTGACTGGAAGGACTGGCTGGGCAAGCGCGCCGGCGCCGGACGCCAAGGTCCGCGCGGGATGCGCAAGTTCCGCTGAGGTCAAGGTGACGGCGATTTCATTGGAGGTCGCCGTCAGCCCTTGCGATAGTCCCGCCAAGGCCGATACGGCCGGGGCTGGAGATTGCAATGATCACCTGGATCATCATCGGCGTTATCGTCGTCGTTCTGCTGTTCGTCGTCGTCGGGGCCTACAACCGGCTGGTGAAGCTGGATCAGGCGGCCAATCAGTCGTTCGCCGATATCGACGTGCAACTGAAGCAGCGCCAGGACCTGATCCCCAATCTGGTCGAGACGGTAAAGGGTTACGCCACGCACGAACGCGGCACCCTGGACGCCGTGACCCAGGCCCGCGCCGCCGCCGCCGGCGCCCGCACGGTCGATGAAAAGGTGCAGGCCGAGAACATGCTGACGGGCGCGCTGGGCCGTCTGTTCGCGGTGTCCGAGGCCTATCCGGACCTGAAGGCCAACGCCAACTTCCAGCAGTTGCAGATGGACCTGTCGGATATCGAGAACAAGCTGGCCGCCGCTCGCCGCTTCTTCAACAACGCCGTCAGCGAGTTCAACGCCGTGCGCCGTCAGTTCCCGACGGTCCTGTTCGCCGGCATGTTCGGCTTCGGCTCGGACAAGCCCTTCTTCGACGTGGGCGAGGGCGAACGCGCCGCCCTGAACGCCGCCCCGCCGACGGTGAAGTTCTAAGCCCCAATGGCGGTTTTCGGTCAGGCCGTCGGCCTCAAGACCCACATCTGGCAGAACAACACCCGGTCGGCCATCCTGCTGGCCGGGTTCCCGATCCTGTTGGTCCTGATCCTGTTCGGGATTCAGGTGCTGATGATGGGGTTTGGCCTGCTGCCCAACTCGGGTGGCGGGCTGGACCAGGATCTGGCGCTGGCGGTGTCCATGCTGGGCTGGACCGTGCCGACGGCTCTGGTCGTGGCCGCCATCTGGTTCGTCATCGCCTATTTCGGCAATCAGACGATGATCGACGCCATGACGGGCGCGCGAAAGGTCGAGCGCCGGGTGGAGCCGGATCTCTACAACCTGCTGGAAAATCTGGCGATCTCGCGCGGCCTGCGGACGCCGACGCTGCGTATTATCGAGAGCCCGTCGCTGAACGCCTATGCGTCGGGCCTGCATGAAGGCAACTACAGCGTCACGGTCACGCGGGGCCTGATGCAGACCCTGAGCCGCGACGAGATGGAATGCGTTCTCGCGCACGAACTGACTCACGTCATCAACAAGGACGTGCGGACAATGGTGATCGCCTCGATCTTTGCGGGGATCATCAGCGTGATCGCCGAGCTGGTGTTCCGCAGCCTGTTCTACATGCGCGGCGGACGCAGTCGGGACAACAAGAACGCCATGCCCCTGATCCTGATTGGTCTGGCCATCGGGGTGATCGGTTTTGGTCTGGCCGCGGTCATCCGCATGACGCTGTCGCGGACCCGGGAATATGTGGCCGATGCGGGGGCGGTGGAACTGACCAAGAACCCGGACGCCATGATCTCGGCCCTGCGCAAGGTGTCGGGCCAGTCGAAGATTGAAGCCCCCGACGAACTGCGCGGCATGTTTCTGGACAACACGGCGGACAAGGCGGGGTTTGCCGGCCTGTTCGCCACCCATCCGCCCATCGAAAAGCGGATCGCGGCGCTGGTGAAGTTCGCTGGCGGCCGGGACGACGGGTCGTGGGGACCTACGCCGCTGACTGGCGGTACGGCTGTGCCGACGACCTGAAGCGAGTTAGGGAAGCCGCTCCCAGCCTAGCGGACGAAGCGCCTCCATAGGCCTGAACTTGGCCTTGTAGTCCATCTTGGGTGAGCCCTGCACCCAGTAGCCCAGATAGACGTAGGGCAGGCCGACCATGGTTGCCTGGCGCAGGTGATCCATGATGGCGAACTGGCCCAGGCTGCGACGTTCCAGCTCTGGCTCGAAGAAGCTGTAGACCATGGACAGGCCGTCATGCAGCAGGTCGGTCAGGCAGACGCCGACCAGATCGCCGGGGCCATCGTCGGTTGCAGACAGGCGATATTCGATCAAGTGGGTTCGGACGGCGGTGTCCTCGACCATCGACACATAGTCGGACCAGCCCATGTCGCTCATGCCGCCACCCGGATGGCGGGCCGTCAGATAGCGACGCAGCAGGTCGAACTGCTCCATCGTGGCCTCAGCCTCCACCAGATCGCGCGAGAGGTCGGCGTTGCGGTTCAGGATCTTGCGTTGGGAGCGGGAGAAGGCGAACTCGCCCACCGGAATGCGGACGGAGACGCAGGCTGCGCAGGCCTCGCAGGCGGGGCGGTAGGCGATATTCTGGCTGCGACGGAAGCCAGCCTGGGTCAGGGCGTCATTGACGTCGGCGCCGTCCGAAAAGGGTAGGTTGGCGAAGACCTTGCGCTCGAACTGGCCGGGCAGATAGGGGCAGGGCGCGTTGGCGGTCATGAAGAACCGCAGCTGCCGGGTCGGGAAATGCTGGGTCACGGCCTTACTTCCGGTCGCGATCGTGTCGGCAGGTTTGCACGCGGAGCTTCATTCCCCGATTTGGCGCGCAACCGGACGATTTCGCAAGCGCCGTTGGAGCGGCGCTCGCGGTCACAGGCTGGTGTCCGTCGGCAGGACCGGGGCTTCGCGCAGCAGGACGATGGCGATGCGGCGGTTGCCCGCCAGCGAGGGGTCGTCCGGATAGAGCGGGTCGGACCCCGCCTTGCCCGCCACCGAATAAACCCGGTCGGCGTTCACGCCCGCACCTTGCAGGGTCAGGCGCGAGGCGTCGGCGCGGGCCGAGGACAAGGTCCAGTCGCCCGCACCGCTGGCGCGGCTGGAGCCGGCGACGGCGCTGGTGTGGCCGGTGATCGAGATGCGGTTCGGCAGTTGATTGATCACCTTGGCGATGGCCCGCAACAGCGTCTGGGCCCGCGGGTTGGGACGGGCGGAACCATTCTCGAACATCGAGCGGCCTTCCTGGTCAACCAACTGGATGCGCAGGCCCTCGGGCGTTTGATCGATGATCAGTTGCTTCGACAGCTCAGCCAGCTCTGGCATGGCCTGCATGGCTTGACGCAGGCTTTCGGCGGCGCTGGCGAAGTCTGCGGCCTCGCGGCGGGCGATTTCAGCGCGAAGGGCCGACTCGCTGGCGGCGGCCAGGTCGGTGCTCTGGCCGGCTTCCTCGGGCGATTGGGGCGCTTCGGGCGCCAACTGCTCGATCATGGCCATTGAGCCTGAGCTCTTGGCGCCGTCGTCGCCCAGAGCGGTGCCGCCCAGGATGCCGCCGGAGCCGGAGGTCGAGGCCGAGACATTGGCCGGGGCGAAGTATTCGGCGATGCCGCGCTTCTGCTCCGGGTCGGTCGTGTTGATCAGCCACATCAGCAGGAAGAAGGCCATCATGGCCGTGACGAAGTCGGCGTAGGCCACCTTCCACGCGCCGCCGTGGTGACCGCCGGCGGTCACCTTCTTCACCTTCTTGATGAGGATCGGGCGATCGCTCACGGACATGGGCAGGCCAATCTTAACGTCGTCTGTTAGCCTTGAATCCCACGCCGCCCGTTAAGAAGCGGTTGCGGTACGGGCGTTTTGGGTTGCGATCTTGCCGCGCAGCGACCCACGGCTTAGGTCAGGCCTGTGACCATGACTTCCTCCTCTTCTGAATTCGACGCCAAGGCCTACCGCAGGGCGCTGGGCGGCTTCGCCACGGGCGTCTGCGTGGTGACGGCGCACACCGACGAGGGGCCGCTGGGTATCACGGTCAACAGCTTCACCTCGGTGTCGCTGGATCCGCCGCTGGTGCTGTGGTGCATGGACATCAAGTCGGATCGTCATGACGCCTTCGCTGGGGCTGAGCGCTTCGCCGTGCATATGCTGCCGGTCGAGGATCAGGCCATGTCGGACCGCTTCGCCTGGGGGGTCTGCACCCTGTCTGACGACGAGTTCGAGGTCGGCAACCCGGCGCCGCCACGTCTGCGCAACGCTGTGACGCGCCTGGATTGCACGACCCATGATCGCATCCTGATGGGGGATCACCTTGTCATCGTTGGTCGGGTGTCCGCCTTCGAGACTCATCCCGGCGACGCCCTGACCTATTTCCGCGGCAAGTACGGACAGGCCGTCGATCCGACGGCCTGAGCCGGATCAGGCCCCCAGAAGCCGGGCCGCCTTGGGCGCGAAGTAGGTGAGGACGCCGGAGGCGCCGGCGCGTTTGAAGGCGTGCAGGCTTTCCAGGATGGCGCGGTCTTCCTCCAGCCAGCCGTTGGCGATGGAGGCCTGCATCATCGCGTACTCGCCGGACACCTGATAGGCGAAGGTCGGGATCTTGAAGGTGTCCGAGACCAGCTTGACGATGTCGAGATAGGGCAGGCCCGGCTTGACGATCAGGGCGTCGGCGCCCTCGGAAATGTCCATCGCCACCTCGCGCAGCGCCTCGTCGGCGTTGGCATAGTCCATCTGATAGGTCTTCTTGTCGCCGGTCAGGGATTTCGACGAACCCACGGCATCGCGATAGGGGCCGTAGAAGGCCGAGGCGTATTTGGCGGCGTAGCTGATGATCAGGGTGTCGGGCAGGGCGTTGGCTTCCAGCGCCTCGCGGATGGCCTGGACGCGACCGTCCATCATGTCGGACGGCGCCACGGCGTCGGCGCCGGCGTGGGCGTGGATGAAGGCCTGTTCCACCAGGCGTTCGATGCTGGCGTCGTTGACGATGCGGCCGTCCTCCATGACGCCGTCGTGGCCGTGGTCAGTGTAGCAGTCGAGGGCCACGTCGGTCATGACGCCGATCTCGGGCGCGGCGTCCTTGATGGCCTTGATGCAGTCGGGGATCAGGCCGTCCGGGTCGCTGGCGGCGGTTCCGATGCTGTCCTTGATGGCTCCGTCCACGTTGGGGAAGAGGGCGATCATGGGGATGCCCAGATCACGCGCCTCCACGGCGGCCTTGGCGGCCTCCCTAGGCGACAGGCGGAAGACGCCAGGCATGGAAGCGACCGGAACGCGGTCCTCGGCCCCGTCATGGACGATGATCGGCCAGATCAGGTCCGCAGGCGTCAGGGTCGTCTCGGCGACCAGGCGGCGCACCCAGGGCTGCGAGCGCAGGCGACGCGGGCGGGCGTAGGGGAAGGCGGCGGGCTGGAACGGCAGGGTCATGCAGGGCTCATAGTCCGGTAGGCGGGGCAGGGAAACGGCCTTGGCGGTCGCATATCGGACCTTGGCCGCGAAAAAACAGAGTCCAATTCGTCTGAATAGTCTGAAATCGGCGCGCTGCCCCGAGGTGACGAAGGCAGTATGGCGGTTCGCTGCGTCATGAGCGGTCATGGGGCGCAGCGGGGTGACGTTTTGCGCGCGCTTGGATAGAAGCGGGCATGAACGCCCCGTCAGAGGGCCAGAGTCGGGAGTATAGATCATGGACTTCGCCCTCAACGACGACCAACGCGCCATTCAGGACGCGGCGCGGGCCTTTGCCGACGCCGAACTGGCGCCGCATTCGGCCCAGTGGGACGAGGACAAGCATTTCCCGGTCGAAGTCATGAAGACGGCGGCCGAGATGGGCTTCTGCGGCATCTATACCGGCGAAGAACATGGCGGCATGGCCCTGGGCCGCGTCGAGGCCGCGGTGATCTTTGAGGAGTTGTCGCGCGGGGACGTGGCGACGGCGGCCTTCATCTCGATCCACAACATGGCGACGTGGATGATCGACAAGTTCGGCTCGGCGGATCTGCGGTCGCGCTACGTGCCGTCGCTGACGACAATGGACAAGATCGCCAGCTATTGCCTGACGGAGCCGGGCTCTGGGTCGGATGCGGCGGCGTTGCGGACCACGGCGGTGCGCGACGGCGATCATTTCGTGCTGAACGGGTCCAAGGCCTTCATTTCGGGCGCGGGCACGTCAGACGTCTATGTCGTCATGGTGCGCACGGGCGGCGAAGGGGCCAAGGGCGTCAGCGCAGTCGTGGTCGAGGCAGGAACGCCCGGCCTGTCGTTCGGCGCGCAAGAAAAGAAGATGGGCTGGAACGCCCAGCCGACCGCCGTGGTCAGCTTTGACGACTGCCGTATTCCGGTCGCCAACCTGTTGGGCGAAGAGGGGGCAGGCTTCAAATACGCCATGGCCGGTCTGGACGGCGGGCGTCTGAACATCGCCGCGTGCTCGCTGGGCGGGGCGCGGCTGGCGCTGGAGACGGCCCAGGAATACGTGACTACCCGCAAGCAGTTCGGTCAGGCCATCGGCCAGTTTCAGGCGCTGCAGTTCCGTCTGGCCGACATGGCGACAGACCTGGAGGCGGCGCGTCTGATGGTGCTGCGAGGGGCCTGGGCCATCGACAACGACCACCCTGAAAAGACCAAGTGGTGCGCCATGGCCAAGCGCCTGGCCACCGACGCCTGTTTCCAGATCGCCGACGAGGCGCTGCAACTGCACGGCGGCTACGGCTATCTGAAGGACTATCCGCTGGAACGGATCGTGCGCGACCTGCGGGTGCACCGCATTCTGGAAGGCACCAACGAGATCATGCGCGTGATCATTGCGCGGGAACTGGCGCGATGAGCGAAGCTGAAGTCATCACCCGCATCGAAAGCGGCGTCGGCCGCATCACCCTGAACCGGCCCAAGGCGATTCATGCGCTGAACCGGGCCATGTGCGAGGCGATGATCGAGGCGTTGCTGGCCTGGCGCGAGGATGGCGCGGTGAAGTCGGTGCTGATCGACCATGCAGGCGAGCGCGGCTTCTGCGCCGGGGGCGACATCCGCATGATCGCCGAGAGCGGGGCAGGGGATGCGTCGGAAGCCAAGGCGTTTTTCAAGACCGAGTATCAGCTGAACCATCTGATGTTCGAATACCCCAAGCTGATCACGGCCATTGTCGACGGCATCGTCATGGGCGGCGGCGTGGGCATCAGCGAACCGGCGGATGTGCGTATCGCCACTGAGCGCACCACCTACGCCATGCCTGAGACGGGCATCGGCCTGTTCCCCGATGTGGGCGGGGGCTGGTTCCTGCCGCGTCTGCCGGGGCAGACGGGCGTCTGGCTGGCGCTGACGGGCGCGCGGCTGAAGGCGGCGGATACGGTGGCGCTGGGCATTCATACTCATTTCGCGCCGAGCGAGAGCGTTGAGACGCTGAAGGCTGAGCTGCTGGCCCATCCGGCTGATCCGAAGGGTGTGGCGGATCGTCTGGCGGGCGACGCCGGCCCGGCGCCGCTGGACGCGCACCGCGAGGCCATCGACCGGCTGTTCGCTTTTGATACGGTCGAAGAAATCTTCGCCGCGCTCGAGACAGACGGATCGGACTGGGCGCAGAAGCAACTCGACATCCTGAAGACCAAGTCGCCGCAGTCGCTGAAGGTGTCGCTGCGCCAGATCCGCACCGGCGCGACGCTGTCGTCCTTCGCCGACAACATGGGAATGGAGTATGCGCTCGGCGGTCGGGTGGTGCAGACCCACGACTTCCAGGAAGGCGTTCGCGCCGTCATCGTCGACAAGGACAATGCGCCGAAGTGGTCGCCCGCCGATCTGTCGGGCGTCAGCGACGCGAGCCTGGACGCCCTGTTCGCGCCCCTGCCCGCCGACGAGGCCTGGTCGCCGCTCTGAAAAGGTCGCTGCGGCGCAACATTTGTTGTTCCGAAGCCCTGACAGGACTATCTAGGCGGCATGAGTAAGCGCTGGACCCCTGAATCCTGGAGAAACAAGCCCGTCGTGCATATGCCGACGGACTATCCTGACATGGCCGAGCTGGCCCGTGTCGAAGACGAGCTGCGGGCCATGCCGCCCCTGGTGTTTGCCGGCGAAGCCCGCAAACTGACCCAGCATCTCGCACAGGTGGAGGCGGGCGACGCCTTCCTCCTCCAAGGGGGCGACTGCGCCGAGAGCTTCAAGGAGTTCTCGACCGACAACATTCGCGACACCTTCCGTCTGATCCTGCAGATGGCGGTGGTCCTGACCTTCGCCGGTCGCAAACCGGTGGTGAAGGTCGGCCGCATCGCCGGTCAGTTCGCCAAGCCGCGCTCGTCGCCGCTGGAAGAGATCGGCGGCGTCGAGCTGCCGTCCTATCGCGGCGACATCATCAACGGCATGGGCTTCACCGCTGAAGAGCGGGTGCCCGATCCACAGCGCCTGATCCGCGCCTACAACCAGTCAGCCTCGACGCTGAACCTTCTGCGGGCCTTCGCCGGCGGCGGCTATGCCGACCTGTACAACATCCATCGCTGGACGCTGGGCTTCGCCGACAACGGCGCGGGCGCAGCCTATCGCGAGCTGGCCGACAAGATCACCGAGGCCCTGGCCTTCATGGAAGCGGTCGGCGTCACGCCCGAGACCCATCCTGACCTGTCGCGCGTCGAGGTCTTCACCAGTCACGAAGCCCTGCTGCTGAATGTCGAGAGCGCCCTGACGCGTTTGGAAGGCTCGTCGGGCGAATGGTTCGACACCTCGGCCCACATGCTGTGGATCGGCGAGCGCACGCGTCAGCTGGACGGCGCCCACATCGAGTTCATGCGTGGCATTTCGAACCCGATCGGCGTCAAGTGCGGACCGACCATGACGGCGGAAGACATCCTGCCGCTGATCGACGCCTTGAACCCGAACAATATCCCGGGACGCCTGACCCTGATCGGCCGCTTCGGTCACGACAAGGTCGGCGATCGCCTGCCGGCCCTGATGCGGGCGGTGAAGGCCGAGGGTAAGCGCGTCATCTGGTCGATCGATCCGATGCACGGCAATACACTGAAGGCCGCCAACGGCTACAAGACCCGGCCGTTTGACCGCGTCATGGGCGAGGTCCGCACCTTCATCGACGTGGCGGAGGCCGAGGGCGTCCACCCCGGCGGCGTTCATCTGGAGATGACCGGTCAGAACGTCACCGAATGCCTGGGCGGCGCCCAGCCGGTGACCGAGGACGATCTGTCGAGCCGTTATCACACCCACTGCGATCCGCGCCTGAACGCGGATCAGGCGCTGGAGCTGGCCTTCCTGGTCGCAGAGCGCCTCAAGGCCGGGCGTCAGGCCCGCGCCGAGGCCGCGTGACCACGACGGTCGAAGACGATCGGCCGGGCCGCGTCGCCTATCAGGGCGCGCCCGGCGCCTTCAGCCATGAAGCCTGCCTCGACCTGCGTCCGTGGGACGAGGCGGTTGGCTTCGAAACCTTCCAGGGGGCCATCCAGGCCCTGCTGTCCGGCGACTGCCAGTCGGCCCTGATCCCTGTCGAGAACTCGACGATTGGCGTAGTCGAACCGGCAGCCACCCTGGTGCGCGAGGCGGGTCTGACGGTGGTCAGCGAAGCCTGGCGGCCGATCCGTCTGGCCCTGCTGGGACTGCCAGACGCCCGCCTGTCGGACATCCGGACGGCGGAAAGCCACCCGGTCGCCCTGCAGCAATGCTCCCGAGCGCTGGGCGAGATGAAGATCGCGGCGATCGAGGTCTTCGACACCGGCGGAGCCGCCGCCGCCGTGGCCGAGGCTGAGGATCCGACGCGGGCCGCCGTGGCTCCAGCCCGCGCAGCCGAGGTCTATGGCCTGTCGGTTCTGCGCAACGATCTGCAGGATTTCAGCGACAACCGGACGCGATTTGTCCTCTTCACCGCTCCTGAAGGTTGACGGCGCACAAAGTTTGCGTCTTTAAGGTCTGATCGGATCGACCCTGATCCTGAAACCGGACCGGATTCATGTCCTCGCTGCGCGCACAAATGACCCTTGAAACCACCACGCGCGCGGTGGCCGGCTTTTATTTTGGCTACGGCTATTACGGCTTTCGATACGCCGGCTGAGGCGTCGGGCTTCTAACCAACCCTGACAGTCTCGCTGGCGACCGCTTCTCCCGAGCGGCCTCTGCACGCGTCCCTGCCTGATGTTCGGCGGACGCGATCTCCCCATCGAAATCCATGCCGAAAGCCCAATCCCATGCCGCAATCCAATCTCCAGCAAGTCTGGCCCGCTGACCAAGCTGAAATGAGCCCCGAGCAGAAGGCGCTGGCCGCCCTGCGCGCCGAGATCGACAGCCTGGACGATCAGATCCTTGAACTGTTCGAGCGCCGTCTGGCCGTCGCCGCCCAGGTGGGCAAGGCCAAGGACGCGCCGACCGGCCCTCACACCAAGCTGCGCCCTGACCGCGAACAGGCTGTCCAGGCCCGCGTCCTGAAGCAGTGCGAACCCGAGAACCGCGAGGCGGTCGAGCACCTGTGGCGCGAGATCGTCGGCTGGGGTCTGGCCCGTCAGGGGCGTCTGCAGGTTCATGTCTGGGCGCCGATCGATCCGGCCAAGGCGGTGGACGGCGCCCGTCTGCGCTTCGGCGCCGCCGCGGACATCAAGCTGGTCCGCGATCCCCAGGCCGCGCTGGCCCACGCGGCCGAGGGGCACGGCGTGGCGGTGCTGTCGATCAACACCGACGACGCCTGGTGGATGGGCCTGCGTCGCGAGTGGTCGATGTTGAGCGTGTTCGACGGCTACGGCGGCGACACCCCGACCTCGCTCGCCGTCGGCAAGATCGATCCTCCGGCCCTGCCGACGGGGCGTCGCGTGGTGGTGACGGTAGGCGGCGACGCCGGCGACGGTTCGGGCGCGCGCCGCTGGGGCCTGAACACCAACCACGGCTGGACCCTGGCCCTGACCGACGCCGACGTGGCGCCGGGCGATGTTGAAGGCTGCGTCGGCGCCATTGGCTGATGAAAGAGTGAACAGGCGTTAAGCCTGTTCCTCAACCCTGTCTCAAAAGACTGGGTTCAGCATGCTGGTATGAACGCTTCCGTCATCCTGCGGTTCGGATCGGTCGGCGCCCTGGCGGCGCTGCTGGCCGGATGCGGCATGGCGGAGGCCGATCCCCATCGGTTTGAAGGCGTGGCCAAGACGATCGCGGCGATTCCCGTATCGGCCAAGCCAGAGCCTGCGAGAGAAGCGTCGGGGCCGCGCAATGCTCAAGAGGCGGGTTTGCGTCCTCTGAAGGTGGAGCTTTTGACCCCGCATCAGCTATGGGACGCCCGCGATGGGCTGAGCGCCAAGGCTGTGACGGCTCTGCCAGCCCTTCCGCCGGTGTTCCATGATCCCGAAGCCCCGCCTGAGGTTCAGGTCGCACAAGCGACCGCCGAAAAACGAACGCGGGCCGACGCTGTGGTCGTGCCTCCTTCAGCCGTTCTGATCCAGTTGGGCGCCTATGCCAGCCAGGCCTCGGCCCAGGCGGCGTGGGAGCGACTGGGGCAGGCGAGTGCAGGCCTGAGTCCCGTGTTTGAGCCGGTCGAGGTCGAAGGTCGGCGTCTGATCCGGCTGAAGGTTCGTACCGGTTCTGGCCAGGCCAGGGCGCTGTGCCAGCGTGTGGCGGCGTCCGACCCTTGGTGCGTTCGGGCCGCAGAGGCGGCGTCGTCCACAGGCGCGGCTTAAGGTTTCGTTGACGACTGACGCCCTTGGCCCGATCTAGGGCGTCTGGGATGGGAAGCGAACGCATGAGTCGCGCCCGTCGAAACATCGGGACTCATCATGGCGCAGCCTCAGGTCATCGTCATCGGCAATGAAAAGGGCGGGGCCGGCAAGTCCACCCTGGCCATCCACATCGTCACCGGCCTGCTGCACGCGGGCAAGAAGGTCGCCATCATCGATCTGGACCTGCGCCAGCGGTCGATGGAGCGCTTCTTCTCGAACCGTGCGGCGTGGACGGCGGCCAACGGCCATGACCTGCCGCTGCCGATCGTGCCGGACATGGGCGACGGCAAGGCGCTGGCTAAAGCTGATGAAGCCGAACAACTGGCGAAGTTCGAGGCCGCCTATGCAGAGGCGCAGGCAGTCGCTGACGTCATCCTGATCGATACCCCGGGCGGCGACACCGCCCTGTCGCGCGCCGCGCATGGCCGTGCCGACCAGATCGTCACGCCGATGAACGACAGCTTCGTCGATTTCGACCTGCTGGGTGAGGTCGATCCGGTGACGCTGGAGCTGAAAAAGCCCTCCATCTATTCCGAGAGCGTCTGGGAAGCGCGTAAGCACCGCGCCATCACCGAAGGGCGTCAGGTGACGATCGACTGGATCGTGGTCACCAACCGTCTGGCTGTGGCCGAGGCGCGCAACCGTCGCCGTCTGGAAGAGCGGATGAAAAAGCTGGCCAAGCGCGTCGGCTTCCGCGTCGGACCGGGTCTGCGCGACCGGGTCATCTATCGCGAGCTGTTTCCGTTCGGCCTGACGGTCGCCGACCTGTCGAACGACATCCGCCCCGTGTCGGTGTCGCTGGCTCACGTGGCCGCGCGTCAGGAGATGCGCAATCTGATGCAGGCCATGGGTCTGGACGACGTGGCGGGGGGAACGCTGACGCCGCTGGACGCAGCGGCGGCCTGATCGTCGCATGGGCCTGATCTGGCTGGCGCTGGCCGCCGTGGCGGTCTGGGCGCTGGTCCGGCTGGGCCGGCAGACCGAACGCGCCCGGCGCGGCCATTGGCGCATTTCCGCGACCATCCTCAGCACGGCCCTGTTCGCGGGAGCGGTTCTGGCCGCTTCGCGCGGCGTCTGGCTCGCGGCTGTCGGCATGGCGGGGGCGGGACTGTGGCTGGCGGTGCAGTCGCGGGTTCGGCCCGTAGCCCCGCGAGCGCCGGTCACCGAACGCCTGACGGATGCTGAGGCGCGGGCGATCCTGGGCGTGTCCATGGATGCGACATCGCAAGAGGTGCAGGCCGCCTGGCGCCGTTTGATGGCGCGGGCCCATCCCGATCAGGGGGGCACCGAAGGCTTGGCTGCGCGTGTGAATGCCGCGCGGGACCGACTGCTGAAGGGGTAAAGCCCCAGTGCTGTCGTTTCGAGGCTGCGTAGCTGAGCCCGGACCCCAGGCTTGTCATCCAAACTGAACGCTGGGGGGCTTGAAGCCGCCGCCTGGGTCCCGGATCGGACTTGCAGACCGTCCGGGATGACGGATGCCTGGGCTAAACGTCCAGATCGGCCACGGCGAAGCGGGCGTTGTCCTGGATGAACTGGTAGCGAGCCTCGGCCTTGCGGCCCATCAGGCGTTCGACCAGATCCTCGATCTCTTCCTCGCTGTCGGGCAGGGAGACGCGCGCCAGGGTCCGCTTCTTCGGATCCATGGTGGTCTCCTTCAGCTGGGAGGCCATCATCTCGCCCAGGCCCTTGAAACGCCCGATCTCGACCTTCTTGCCCTTGAAGACGGTGGCCAGCAGCTCGTCGCGGTGGGCGTCGTCGCGGGCGTATTCCGACAGGGGGCCGGCCGAGATGCGATAGAGCGGCGGCAGGGCCATGAAGAGGCGGCCCTGGCGGATCGTCTCAGGCATGGAGCGATAGAAGAAGGTGATCAGCAGGGCCGCGATGTGGGCGCCGTCCACGTCGGCGTCGGTCATGATGACGATGCGCTCGTAGCGCAGGTCTTCGATGTTGAAGCGGTTGCCCGGCTGGACGCCCAGGGCCAAGGCCAGGTCGGACAATTCGACGTTGGCCCGCAGCTTGTCGGCGGTCGCGGAGGCCACGTTCAGGATCTTGCCGCGCAGGGGCAGGATGGCCTGGGTGGTGCGGTCGCGCGCTTGTTTGGCCGAGCCGCCGGCCGAGTCGCCTTCGACGATGAAGAGTTCGGTGCCTTCTGCGGCCTGGCGTGAGCAGTCCGACAGCTTGCCGGGCAGGCGAAGCTTGCGGGTAGCGGCGGCGCGCTGGACTTCCTTGTCCTTGCGGCGGCGCAGACGGTCCTCGGCGCGGTCGATGACGAAGCCGAGCAGGGCGTTGGCCTGCTTGGGGCTTTCGGTCAGCCAGTGATCGAAGGGGTCGCGCAGCAGTTGTTCCGCCAGTTTCTGGCCCTCGGGCGAGGACAGGCGGTCCTTGGTCTGGCCCTGGAATTCCGGGTTGCGGATGAAGATCGAGATCAGGGCCCCGGCGTTGGCGATGACGTCTTCGGCGGTGATCTGGGCGGCGCGCTTCTCGTTGGTCAGTTCGCCATAGGACTTGAGCCCCTTGACCAGAGCGGCGCGGAAGCCGGCCTCGTGCGTGCCGCCATCAGGCGTCGAGACCGTGTTGCAGTAGGAACCGATGAAGCTGTCGGCGTCGCCGAAGCCGATGGGCGACCAGGTGACGGCCCATTCCAGTGCGCCCGCCTCGCCCTTGCGCTCGGCGCGGCCGGCGAAGACGGGGGTGACGGTTTCCAGTTCGCCCACGCGCTCGGCCAAGGCGTCGGCCAGACCGCCTGGGAAGTGCAGGGTGGCCTCAGCCGGGGTGGCGTCGGTGATGCGTTCCGGGGCGCAGGTCCATTTGATCTCGACGCCGCGGAACAGATAGGCCTTGGCGCGGGCCATGCGGTAGAGGCGGGCGGGCTTGAAGGCGGCGCCGACGCCGAAGATCTGCTCATCCGGGTGGAAGCGGATCAGGGTGCCCTTCTTCTTCGAGGGGCCGACCTGCTGGATGGGGCCGAGAACATGCCCCCGGCTGAAGGATTGACGCCATTCGAAGCCGTCGCGCCAGACGGTGACGTTCAGATGGTCCGACAGGGCGTTGACCACCGAGACGCCGACGCCGTGCAGGCCGCCCGACGTCTCATAGGCCTTGCCCGAAAACTTGCCGCCCGAGTGCAGCACGGTCATGACAACTTCCAGCGCCGACTTGCCGGGATGCTTGGGGTGGGGATCGACCGGAATGCCGCGTCCGTCGTCGCGGACCGACAGGAAGCCGTCGGCGTCCAGGTCGACGGTGATCAGCTTGGCGTGGCGGGCGACAGCCTCGTCCATGGCGTTGTCGAGGACTTCGGCGAACAGGTGGTGCAGGGCGCGCTCGTCGGTGCCGCCGATATACATGCCGGGGCGCTTGCGGACGGGCTCCAGCCCTTCCAGCACTTCGATCGAGGAGGCGGAATAGCCAGTGGCGGCGGCGGTCGCCGTGCTGGCGTGGGTGGCAAGCTCGACCTTGGGCTCGTGCACCACCGGGGCGGCGGGGGCCACCGCCACAGGCGCGGGCGCTTTTTCAGCCGCGCTCGGTTGGGTCGGTTCAGCGTCGTCGAGCGTCGAGAAGAGGTCAGCCATTTACACAGTCTGGGGCGATTCGGAGTTCGGTCTGGTAGGCTCCGCGCCTGCGAGACGCAAGCTGGAGAGGGCGGCGAGCGGGAAGTTGTGGAGAAGCGGCCGCGCCGCTCACGCCCGCTCCACGAAGGTGTCGATGACTTTCTTCTCTCCGGCCTTTTCGAAAGCAACGATCAGCTTGTTGCCCTCCACCGCGCGGACGGCGCCGTAGCCGAACTTCTGGTGGAAGACGCGGTCGCCGCGTGACCAGCCGGACCCTGTCTTGGGGTCTGCGGTGGCGATCAGGCGGCCTTCGCCCTCGATCACGGCGCGGCGCGCATAGGCGGGCTTGGGGGTCTGGGTCGCGGTGAAGCTCTGGGCGCGCTTCCAGCCGGGGCTGGAGTAGCCGGCGCCGAAGGAGGGGGCGTCGTCCCAGCGGCTCTTGGCCTCCTTCATGCCGCTCGAAGCGCCGTAGTAGCCGGTGTCGGACTGCGGATCGACGTGGGCGAGGGGCAGTTCGTCGACAAAGCGGCTGGGCAATTGCGTGGTCCAGCGGCCATAGACCAGACGGTTGGCGGCGAAGCTGATGCGGGCGTCCTGCTTGGCGCGGGTGACGCCGACGTAGGCGAGGCGGCGTTCCTCCTCCAGGCCCTTAACGCCCTTCTCGTCGATGCTGCGCTGTGAGGGGAAGACGCCTTCCTCCCAACCCGGCAGGAAGACCAACGGGAACTCCAGCCCCTTGGCCCCGTGCAAAGTCATGATCTGCACCGCGCCACTCTCGGATTCAGGCGCGGCGCGATCGAGGTCCATGACCAGGGAGACGTGCTCAAGGTAGCCTTGCAGGGTCTCGAAGGCCTGCATGGCCTGGGTCAGTTCCTTGAGGTTGTCGAGACGCGTCTGGCCGCTGGTGCGATCGGCCTTCTGCATGTCGGTGTAGCCGCTCTCGTCCAGCAGGGTCTCGGTCACCTGCCAGTGGGGCGTGCCCATGGTCGCCAGATCGCGCCAGCGGTCGAGGTCGCGCACGAAGTTGGCCAGGGGCGTGCGGGTGCGCGCCTGAAGCTCGTCCGTGGTGATCAGATGGCGCACCGCCTGCATGGCCGAGACGCCGTTCTCGCGGGCGATGTGCAGGATCTTCTGCACGCTGGTGTCGCCGATGCCGCGCTTGGGCACGTTGACGATCCGCTCGAAGGCCAGATCGTCGTCCTCGGACTGGATCAGGCGGAGATAGGCGTGGGCGTCGCGGATTTCGGCGCGCTCGAAGAAGCGCGGACCGCCGATGACCTGATAGGGGACGGCCAGCATGACGAAGCGTTCTTCAAAGGCCCGCATCTGGAAGGAGGCGCGGACCAGGACCGCCATGTCCCTGTACTTCATGCCCTGCTTGCGGGCCGTCTCGATCTCGTCGGCGATCAGGCGGGCTTCGGCCTCTCCGTCCCAGACACCGCGCACGCGAACCTTGTCGCCGCTGTCGTCCTCGGTCCACAGGGTCTTGCCCAGACGGTCCTGATTGGTGGCGATCAGGGCCGAGGCGGCGCCCAGGATATGCTTGGTCGAGCGGTAGTTGCGTTCCAGCTTGACGATTTTGGCGCCGGGGAAGTCGCGCTCGAACCGCAGGATGTTGTCCACCTCGGCCCCGCGCCAGCCGTAGATCGACTGATCGTCGTCGCCGACGCAGCAGACGTTGCCGGTCGAGGAGGTCAGCAGACGCAGCCACAGATACTGGGCGACGTTGGTGTCCTGATACTCGTCAACCAGGATGTAGCGGAAGCGGTTGCGATATTCTGCAGCCAGATCAGCGTGTTGCGACAGGATGGTGAGGTTGTGCAGCAACAGGTCGCCAAAGTCGCAGGCGTTCAGCGTGGCCAGGCGTTTCTGATAGGCGGCGTAGAGGGCGTGGCCCTTGCCATTGGCGAAGTCCTCGCCCGGCGGCAGCTTGTCGGGGGTCCAGCCGCGGTTCTTCCAGTGGTCGATCAGGTGGGCCAGCGACTTGGGCGTGTGCTTCTTGGTGTCGATGTTGGCCGCTTCCAACAGCTGTTTCAGCAGCCGCTCCTGATCATCGGTGTCGAGGATGGTGAAGCTGGACTTCAGCCCGACCAGTTCGGCGTGACGGCGGAGAATCTGGGCGGCGACGGAGTGGAAGGTGCCGAGCCAGCGCAGGCCCTCGGCCGACGGGCCGATCAGATGAGTGATGCGCTCGCGCATCTCGCGCGCGGCCTTGTTGGTGAAGGTGACGACCAGCAGTTCCCATGGCCTGGCCCGGCCCGTAGCCAGGATATGGGCCAGACGGGTGGTCAGGACGCGGGTCTTGCCTGTGCCGGCGCCGGCCAGGACCAGGACCGGACCCTCGGTCGTCTCGACCGCCAACCGCTGCTCTGGATTCAGACCGGACAGGTAGTCGCCAACGCCGGCGGCGCCGTCGGGCGACTGGGCGCGGGCGAGGTCGGAAATGCGGGGGGCGGGCAGGTCGGTCACAGGATAAGCGGCTCACGCAAGGCGGATTCGAAGGAGAACATAAGCAGCACAGAGGCCAAAGTCAGGCCCCGATGCGATAATGACCAATGGGAACCGCCAAGCCTGACCTCCGTTCTTTCGCCCTCAGGGGAAGGAATGGAAGGGAAATCATGGCTGAGAGTTCAAGCGGAGGCGGAAACGCCGGACTGGCCTTTATCGTCGGCGGCCTGGTGGTCGTGGTGGCGGTGCTGGCCTGGTTCCTGCTGGGCCGAGGCGGCGTGCCTGAAACGAAGAATGTCGATGTCGAGGTGAAGTTGCCCGAGGTTTCGGCGCCCGCCGCGCCGGGCAATCCGTGAGGAGACGCTGATATGACCGATCCCAATATCCCGCCGCCTGAGCGAGTGGTGCATCAGACGACGATTAACACTGCGCCAGCGCGGAAGAGCGGAGGTGGAGCCTTGGCCTTTATCGTCGGCGGCCTGATCGTCGCCGTCGCCGTCATCGGCTGGTTCGTTTACTCTGGCGGGCAACCGCCTGCTGCGCCCCAGGCGCCCGAGGTCAACCTGGACATCAACGTCCCCGCGCCAAAGTTGCCGGAAGCACCGCGCCTGCCGGATGCGCCGCGTCCGGCCGAGCCGCCGACCGTGACGGCGCCGGCCGAGGGCTGAGCGACTACTTCAGGCGATAGCTGATGGTGGTCACCACGCGGACCTTCTTGTTCAGCGAGGTGGCTTCGTCGCCGGCTCCATCCCGAGGCAGGATTTCAAAAGAGCCCTGACCTGCCGACTTGATGGGGCCGAGCGGCGCCCCCGAATCCTTGGCGAACTGGACTGCGCCGGTGCGGGCGGCGGCGGTGGCCTCGGCGATCATGGCGGGGCGCACGTCGTTCAGCCTGGTGAATATGTAGGACGGCCCCTGGAAGTCCTGCAGCACCACGCCCTGACGCACCAGATCGTTCAGGTTGCGGGTGGTGGTCTGGACCCGGTCCACGTCATTGGTCCGCACGATCACTGTCTGGGTCAGGATGAAGCGAGGGCCGCCGGTCTGGCTGGCGTATTCGCGCGAGCGGGTGTCGGCGACGCCGAGTTGACCCAGATCGACCGAGGTGTCCGGGTAGCCCTGGGCCTTGAGGAACTGGCGCACGATGGCCAGGTCCCCGTCGATGCGGGCCTGAACCTCGGACAGGACCTCGCCCGAGGCCGTAAAGCGGATCGGCAGGACGGCCAGATCCGCCTTCACGTCCTTTTCAGCCAGGCCGCGCACGGTGACAGAGCGATCGCCGGCGCGGGCGTTTACGACGCCCTGACCGATCAGGGCGCCGGCGCCGATCAGACCGACGGCGAGAAGACCGCCGATCACGACCGCAGGGATCAGGCGGTTGTCGGTCGTCATGGCTCTGTTCCTGCAAAGCTGCGGTCGCCGCCGGTCCACTGGAGAGCCAGGACGCGACAGGCAGAGGCGAGAGGGCGGCGGCCGCGCCAGGCGTCGATGCGGATCAACAAGGCGGCGCGGCCGAGGTTCAATTCAGCCCCGATGGCGTCCAGAACGGCCCAGAATTCCGGTTCCAGCGCTACCGAAGTGGCGTGACCGGACAGGAGGACGGAACGCTTGGCGAGGCTGCTCACGGTTAGCGGACGCCGACCATCATGATGTCGACCTTGTTCGCCGCGCCGTTGGTCAGGACCGAGTGGCGGGTATCCGTGGTGAAGCGCAGGGCGCCGGCGGGATCGCGGATCTCAGCGCGCACGGCATAGGTGTGGCGCTGGTCGATCTGGCTGTTCGGCACCGAGAGGGTAACGGAGTAGGGCGGGCCGCGACCCTCCAGCGGCTGGCGGCTTTCGGCCAGAACGCGCGCGGGGGCGTCCATCAGGCTGACGTCCTCCACCTTGACCGTCAGGACATGGCCCGGCGGGAGCATGATGCGTTCGCGATAGGCGGCGGTGACTTCGACCGACGTCGTTTCAGCCTCTGGCCCGCCTACGCTGGAGCAGGCGGCGACCACCAGGGCGAGCGGGGCGATCAGCGGAAGGAAGCGCATGATGAAAGATCCTGTGAGAAGGCGAGCTTAGCAGAACGCATCAGCGTCACATAAGGCTGCAAGACGTGAGGCGCGGCGCGTGTGATCGGGTGCTAACGGAGGAGCCGAACTTCTTCCCGAGTCGTCGAGAGCCCCGCAATGTCCGATCCCGTGGCCCAGCCTGCGAAACCGCTGATGTCGCCCGCCCATCTGGCGCTCGGCGGCATCGGCGTCTGCGCATTGATCTGGGGCACGACCTGGTACGCCATCACCTTCCAGTTGGGAGCGGTCGACCCGGTGGTGTCGGTGGTGATGCGTTTCGCCATCGCGGCAGCCGTTCTGGCTCTGGTGGTCAAGGCGACGGGGGGGCGACTGGCCATGACGCGACCGCAGCACCTGATGGCCATGGGGCAGGGCCTGTTCTCGTTCGCGATCAGCTACGCCTTTGTCTACGCCTCGGAAGAGAAGATCGCCTCGGCCGTGGTGGCGGTGATCTTTGCGGCCCTGGCCTTCCTCAACCTGATCCTGTTCCGCGTCGCCTCGAAGCAGAAGGCGGCGCCGGCGGCCTGGCTGGGGGCCGGAATGGGGGTGATCGGCGTGGCCGTCCTGTCGGGCGGCGAGGTGCTGGGGGCCGGATTGGGCCTGCACGCCGTCGAGGGAGTGACGTACGCCGTTATCGCCGTCGTGGCCTCGGCCTTCGGCAACTGGTTCGCCTGGAAGGGACAGCAGGCGGGAGCTCAGGTCCTGCCGGGCACAGCCTGGGCCATGGCCTATGGCACGGGTGCGCTGGCGCTGTATGGGCTGGCGACGGGGGTGTCGTGGTCGGTGGCGTGGAGCCCGGCCTATGTCATCTCGCTGTTGTACCTGTCGCTGTTCGGCTCGGTGATCGCATTCGGCCTGTATTTCACCATTGCGCGGGCCAGGGGGTATGCGCTGGCCAGTTATATCTCTGCCCTGACGCCCCCGATCGCCATGCTGGTGTCGGTGCTGTTTGAGGGCGCGCGGTTCGGCGTGATCGCCTTCCTCGGGCTGGCCTTGGTGCTGGCGGGGCAGTTGTTCCTGATCCGCGCGCCGAAGCGGTCGGCGGCCTAGGTCTCAGGCTCATCCAGCTTGTGGCCGTCAAGGCGGGCCGCCTCCCTGTCGCGCTCCTTCTGCGTCGACTGACTCTCTGACCTGGTGCGGCCGAACGTCAGGCGGTTGGCGTCGGCGGTGCGTTTGGCTTCGGCCTTGTCGCGGGCCTTGCGCGCCTTGTTCAGGTTGATGACCTCGCCCATCAGACGTGGCCCTCTGGGCTATCCTTGGCCCAGGCGCGCTTGAGGGCGGGGCGGCCGCCGATACGCTGGACATAGGAATCATAGGGCTCGCCCGGCGGCATGGCGCCCCGGAACCATTGCAGCAGGCTGCCGAACAGGATGTCGAGGGCCGAGAACTCGCCCAGGATATAGCCGCCGTCCTTGATGGCCGCGCGCCAGCGTTGGTCAAGGGCGGCGTAGCCTCCCTTCTTCAGGGCGTTCCAGCTATCGGGTGGTCCGGAGGTCAGAACGCTCTCCAGCACATTGTTGTAGAGGCCCAGCCACGACAGGTACTCGGCCCGACGCGGATCGTCCGGGCCGGGCGCCATTTTCGCCTCGGGATAGCGGTCGGTCAGGAAGAGGAAGATCAGCACCGACTCGATCAGCAACTGACCATCGACGCTCACGGACGGCGCCTGCTTCAGCGGATGCGGATTGCTGGGGTCGGCGTGGCCGTGACCGCCCTGTCGCTCGATCTCGACGTAGTGGATGTCGTACTTCGCTCCCAGCTCTTCCAGTAGCCAGAGCAGACGCGTGGACCGGGACTGGGGGGCGTGATGAATGGTCAGCGACATCGTGAACTCCCTGGACGGGCGATTTTGATGGACCCGAAAGCGTCGTGGTTCGTTGTCTCCATCACCCGCAAACAGCAATGGAGATCAGCGATGATAAACGCCTCGACGATCAAGGAACACCTCGAAGTCGTGGGTTCGGACGGCGGACACGTCGGCCGGGTCGACCATGTGATGGGTGACCAGATCGAACTGGCCAAGTTCGACATGGGCGCAGGACTGAAGCACCACATGATCCCGGTCAGCTGGGTGGATCATGTCGATGAACACGTTCATCTGAACCTGACCAAGGACGAAGCCAAGGCGCGCTGGACCGAGAAGCACTAGGCCGCAGCCCGTCGCACGAAGCGACAAACAGAAACGGCGGCGAGAGCGCTCTCGCCGCCGTTCTTGTTCTAGCGTGTCACCACGAGTCAGCCCGGCGAGATCATCTTTTCAGGGCGGACAGCTTCGTCGAACTCGGCGTCGGTCAGATAGCCGCCGCCGACAGCTTCCTGGCGCAGGGTGGTGCCGTTCTTGTGAGCGGTCTTGGCGATCTTGGCGCAGGCGTCGTAGCCCAGCTTGCCGTTCAGGGCCGTGACCAGCATCAGCGAGTTGTTCAGGCCGCGCTCGATGTTGTCCTCACGCGCTTCGATGCCGACGACGCAGTTGTCGGTGAAGCTGATGGCCGCGTCGGCGACCAGACGGACCGACTGTAGGAAGTTGTAGGCCATGACAGGGTTATAGACGTTCAGCTCGAAGTGACCTTGGGAGCCGGCGAACGACAGGGCCGCGTTGTTGCCGAACACCTGGGCGCAAACCTGGGTCAGGGCTTCGCACTGGGTCGGGTTGACCTTCCCTGGCATGATCGACGAGCCCGGCTCGTTTTCCGGCAGGGCCAGTTCGCCCAGACCCGAACGCGGGCCGGAACCGAGGAAGCGGATGTCGTTGGCGATCTTGAACAGCGAGGCGGCGACCGTGTTGATCGCGCCATGGCTGAAGACCATGGCGTCGTGGGCGGCCAGGGCCTCGAACTTGTTCGGAGCCGTGGTGAAGGCCAGGCCGGTGATGCCGGCGATCTGCTCGGCGACTTTTTCAGCGAAGCCGACGGGGGCGTTCAGGCCGGTGCCGACGGCGGTGCCGCCCTGGGCCAGTTCCATTAGCTTGGGCAGGGTCTGCTCGATGCGCTCGATGCCGTTGGCGACCTGTTGCGCGTAGCCGCCGAACTCCTGACCCAGGGTCAGAGGCGTGGCGTCCTGGGTGTGGGTGCGGCCGATCTTGATGATGTGGGCCCAGGCCTTGGACTTGGCGTCCAGGGCGGCGTGCAGGTGCTTCAGCGCGGGCAGCAGGTCGTTGACCACCTGCTCGGCGCAGGCGACGTGCATGGCCGTCGGATAGGTGTCGTTCGACGACTGGCTCATGTTGACGTGGTCGTTGGGGTGGACCGGCTTCTTGGAGCCCATCTCGCCGCCCAGCATCTCGATGGCGCGGTTCGAGATCACCTCGTTGGCGTTCATGTTCGACTGGGTGCCCGAACCCGTCTGCCAGACGACCAGCGGGAAGTGGTCGTTCAGCTTGCCCTCAATCACTTCATTGGCGGCGGCGATGATGGCCTCGGCCAGCTTGGGGTCCAGCTTGCCCAGGTCGCGGTTGGTTTCGGCCGCGGCGCGCTTGACTATGCCGAGCGCACGCACGACCGGCAGGGGCATCTTTTCCCAGCCGATCTTGAAGTTGCCGAGCGAACGCTGGGCTTGCGCTCCCCAATAGCGGTCCGAAGCGACCTCGATGGGGCCGAAGGTGTCGGTTTCTGTGCGGAAGCTGGTCATCGCAGGCTCGTTCTCAGACGTGGCGGGAAGATGCGGGGCGGTGTAGCACGCAGACACGACGGGGCAAGCGGCCCGACCATTGGCTAACGGAGCAACAGGCGCGTGGAAGGCTGGATCGGCACAGGAAAGGTGCGCGGGCGCGAGATCGGCGATGTGGTCGAGATCACGATCGACGGCCTGACCACCCAGGCCAAATACTACAAGCCTCTGGCCTATGAGTTCTTCCGCAAGGAGTGGACGTCGCGGCCGGCCTGGGGCGATTACACGGTCGAGATCCTGATGGAGCACATCGGCGACGCGCCGTGGATGGACCTCGACAACCTGGCCAAGGCCCTGCTGGACGCCATCAAGGGCTACCTGTTCCATGACGACAGTCAGGTCGCCCGCCTGCTGGTCGAACGGAACGAGGGGGAGCGCGAGCGGATCACGATCCGGGTGTTTCCGAGGAAGTAAGGAAGCTGCCGTGCTGGACGCGCGCGCTATTCACCAACGGTAACTGGCGAGCAGCGCAGCTATTGACGCGCCTACTTCTTCCGAAATTGATCCAACGAGACGACCTTGGGGCCGTCGTCCTCGCCCGAGGGGGGCGGGGCGGCGTTGGGGTCGCGGGCGGGGGGCGATAGGGGGGCGATCTCGGCCTCGACGATCTCGGGCTCTTCGAACTGCAGCAGGAATTGGACGCTGGGGTCGTAGAAGCGGGTCACGGCGGAGTAGGGCATGGCCAGGACCTTGGGCATGCCGCCGAACTTCAACATGATCGAGAAGCGATCGTGCTGGACGTCTAGGTCCCAGTATTGATGCTGCAGGACGATGGTCATCTCGTCCGGGTATTTGGCCAGCACGTCCGGCGGCACCGAGACGCCGGGCGCGCGCGTCTTGAACGTGATGTAGAAATGGTGGGCGCCGGGAATGCCGGCAGGCTCAGCAGCGCGCTCCAGCGCAGAGCGGATCACGCCGCGCAGGGCGTCCTGGGCGAGCTGCTCATAGAACATCTCATCGACCGGGGGAGCTTGATCCGTCATCGGGGCCTCGAAACTGGGAACGGCCGACTGTTACCCGCGACAGGCGAGCGACGGAAGATGCGGATTGAGGAAAGTGGGGGGCTTCTGTTGCCAGGCGCCCCCCGGGCCCCGCCTGAGGATCTGAACCCCCAGGACTTAAGTGTTCGAAATCAACCGAACCGCATTACGCGGCGAGGCGGACTTCTCCAGCGAAGTTATCGTTCGCAGTTACAATATGGCCCGATACGGTGGGCCAGGACGAGCGAAAGCATCTTCTTTACACGTCCGTCGATGCTAGTCGGCCCCGCAGCTCCCGCCGATAACGCAGTGAGAGATTTGGTGGAGCCGCCGGGAATCGCACCCGGGTCCGGTCCGCTTATTACAAGCGCGTTTATCGCCATAGTCCGGGCGAACCCGAACAGGATTGATATAGGTCTTCCTGACGAGTGATCCAAGAGGGATGCATCGCCGGCCGCGGAATTCCGGCTGATTTGTCACTGCCTACAGCGATTGACACCGGTGGACATCGTCGCGAGCCTTGTCGCTGAACTGGGGAGGATCAGTATGGCCGAGGTATCACGCAGGCGACTGGGGGCGGGTCTTGGTCTGGGGCTTGGCGTCGGCCTGGTCGGCGCCTTTCCAGCGCGGGCTGGGGCCGAACCGGCGGTTGGTGATAGTGGATCGAGCGCCGTGGTGCGCTCGGGCTTCATCTACGAGCAGGCGCCCTATCCGCAATGCCATGCCTCGACGATCGTTGAGATGACGGGCGGCGTCATGGGAGCGGCTTGGTTCGGCGGCACGCACGAGAAACACCCGGACGTCTGCATCTGGTTCGCCCGTTTTGAGAACGGCGTCTGGACCGAAGGCGTGCAGGTGGCTGACGGGGTGCAATCGGACGGCGCCCGCCATCCCACCTGGAACCCTGTCCTGTTTCAACCACCCAAGGGCGATTTGCTTCTCTTCTACAAGGTCGGGCCGGACCCGTTCAGCTGGTGGGGGATGGTCATGAACTCGTCGGACGGCGGTCGCACCTGGTCAGCGCCGCGACGCCTGGAGGACGGCGTTCTAGGCCCGATCAAGAACAAGCCGGTGGTTCTGGCGGACGGGACGTGGTTGTCGCCGTCGAGCACCGAAGCCGGCGAGGGCATGGGTTCAGCGACCGGGGCGAACTGGCGTTTGCACTTTGAGATCAGCACGGATCAGGGGCGAAGCTGGAGCCTGACGGAACCGGTGGCGTCGCCGCTGAACATCGACGCCATTCAACCCAGCATCCTGACCCATCCGAACGGTGCGCTTCAGGCCGTCGCGCGGGCCCGCCAGGGCGCGCTGGCCTCAAGCTGGTCGCATGACGGCGGGCGGACCTGGAGTCCAATTGGCGCCGTGGACCTGCCCAATCCCAACTCCGGGACGGACGCATCGACGTTGTCTGATGGTCGGCACCTGATGATCTACAATCACGCGGGCCATGAGCCGGCAAGGCCGGGCCGCGGACCGCGGCATCCCCTTAATGTCGGTCTGTCGAGGGATGGGCTTTCTTGGCGAAACGTCCTGACTTTGGAGAGCGATCCCTTGCCGCATGGCTACGCCTACCCCGCCGTGGTGCAGGCTTCAGACGGGCTGATCCATGTCACCTATACGCATGACCGGACGCGCATTCGGCACGTGATCCTGGATCCGTCACGCCTGGTCTAGGCCAGCGGGATCAGGCGCGATCGACGCGCGGCCAGTCCGGCGTCTGGTTCCGGAACCAGGTCAGTTGCCGCTTGGCGTAGTTGCGGGTCGCCTGTTGGGTCTGTCGGATGGCCTCGTCGATGGTGCTACGGCCGGCCAGATGGGCGATCATCTCCCGCACCCCCACCGCCTTCATGGCGGGAAGGTCGGGATTCAGATTGCGGCTGGCCAAGGATCTGACTTCATCCAGAGCGCCCTGCTCAACCATCTGGATGACCCGCTGGTCGCACGAGCGGTAGAGCCGCTCACGTTCGGGTTCCAGCACCAGCCCTGTCCAGGCGTCGGGCGTCAGCAGAGGGCGGGTGTCGGCGGTCCATTCGCTCAGCCGCCGTCCGGTATGGCGGGCGACGCTGAACGCCCGGATCAGGCGCTGACGGTCGCCGGGGGTGATGGCTGCGGCCGCAATGGGATCGAGCTCGGCCAGATGACGACGGAAGGCCCCTTCGCCTTCGGCGTCGTAGGCGGTCTGGACGGTGTCGCGCAGAGTGTCGGGCACAGCCGGGATGTCAGCCAGGCCGCGCGTCAGGGCGTTGAAATAGAGACCGGTGCCGCCGACCAGCAGGGCGGGCCGGCCCTGAGCCGCCAGTTCGTCCAGCAGCGGCATGATCGCGCGGGTCCATCGACCGACGGACCAGGACTCGGCGGCGTCGACCACGCCGTAGAGTCGGTGCTCGGCACGGGCTTCATCCTCAGGTCCGGGCCGGGCGCTGAGGATGCGCAGGTCTGCATAGAGCTGTTGGCTGTCGGCGTTGATGATCACGGCGCCGGTGCGTTCGGCCATCTCCAGCGCCAGACCCGACTTGCCCGAGGCAGTGGGGCCGGCGATCAGGGTGAGGCGGGGCGCTTGGGTCAAAGGAACGGGCTCGCGAACAGGACCAGAGGGCGATAGAACGCGCGCGACCGGCCCGGCAAGGGCCAAGGAGTAGAGCCTTGATCGACCGCACCGCCGTTATCGCCGCCCTGGACGCCATTTCGGACCCGAGATCGGGGCAGGGGCTGGCCGCCGCCGGACTGGTTCAGGGTCTGATGGTGAGCGAGGACCGGGCTGGCTTCGTCATGGAGGTTCCGGCGGGCGAGACCGCGATCTATGCCCCCGTGCGCGACGCGGCTGAGGCGGCGCTGAAGGCCATCCCGGGCATGGTGCGGGTCTCGGTCGTGCTGACCGCCGAGACGGCGCCCGCCGCTGCACCGCGCCGGACGGCGGGGCTCTCGAAGGCCGCGACCGATCAGGGCCGGGCCAAGGCGCCGGTTCCGACCGATCGTCCGGCCCATGTGAAGCGGGTCCTGGCCGTAGCCAGCGGCAAGGGCGGGGTCGGCAAGTCGACCGTGGCGGTCAATCTGGCGGCGGCTCTGGCGGCGCGGGGCCTGTCGGTCGGGATTCTGGACGCCGACGTTTATGGC
The DNA here is from genome assembly GCF_002387245.1 of Brevundimonas sp. UBA4553. Classification (GTDB taxonomy): domain Bacteria; phylum Pseudomonadota; class Alphaproteobacteria; order Caulobacterales; family Caulobacteraceae; genus Brevundimonas. Next base: position 56,887 of record NZ_DGLD01000006.1, on the reverse strand, counting down.
CCATCCATGCCCACCATGCTGGGGCTGTCCGGCCAGCCGGAGTATGTGGACGGCGCCATCGTGCCGCACGTCGCCCACGGCCTGAAGGCGATGTCTGTGGGCCTGTTGACCAAGGCCGACGACGCCATGATCTGGCGCGGGCCGATGGCGTCGCAGGCCATCACCCAGATGCTGACCCAGACGCGCTGGGGCACGGAGGAAGCGCCGCTGGACGTGCTGGTCGTGGATCTGCCGCCGGGCACCGGCGACGTGCAACTGACCCTCATCCAGAAGACGCCGCTGGACGGGGCGGTCATCGTCTCGACCCCGCAGGAGGTGGCGCTGGCCGATGCGCGTCGGGCGCATACGCTGTTCCAGCGCGTCAAGGTGCCGACCCTGGGCCTGATCGAGAACATGAGCGGACCGGTCTTTGGTCAGGGCGGGGCCGAGGCCGAGGCCGAGCGGCTGGGCGTGGCCTTCCTCGGCGACCTGCCGCTGGACGCCGCCCTGCGTCAGGCGGGCGACGCGGGCCAGCCATTGGTTTCAACTGACCCCCGCGGAGAGGTGGCGCAGCGGTTCGCCGCGGTGGCGGCGCGAGTGGCCGAAGGGCTGGCCCTCTAGACCGGTTCGACCACCACGGCGGTGCCGTAGGCCAGGACTTCCGTCACGCCGGGCATGATCTCGTTCGCGTCGTAGCGCATCGCCAGCACTGCATTGGCGCCCAGGTCGCGAGCGTGCGCCGTCAGCTCGTCATAGGCTTCCTGACGCGCGGTCTCGGCCAGTTTGACGTAGACGCCGACCCGGCCGCCGAGCATGGACTGGACGCCGCCAAGGGCGTCGGAAATGGCGTTGCGCGAGCGAACGGTGACGCCGCGCACCATGCCGAGGTGACGAACGACGCGGTAGCCGGTCAGGTCGTTGGTGGTGGCGACGATCATGCGCGTTTCTCCGATCTAGCGACGGTCAAGGGTGCGGAAGGTGAAGGCGTGGTCGTCCTTCTCTCCCGCGGGATGGGATTCTGATGCGGTTTCGACGAAGGCGCTCTCGTCGAAGGGCGGGAAGCGGGCGTCGCCTTCGGGCTCGGCCTCGACCTCGGTTATGTAGAGACGTTGAGCGCGAGGCAGGACGGCTTCGAACAGCGCCGTGCCGCCGATGACGCAAACCTCGTCGACGTCGTCCTCGACGGCGGTTTCGCGTGCGATGGACAGCGCTTCGCCCAGATTCGAACAGACCAGAGCGCCCTTGGCCATGCCTTCGGATTCATAGGAGCCGTCCTTCGTCAGGACGATGTTCAGGCGGCCGGGCAGGGGTTTGAGCGGCAGGCTCTCCCAGGTCTTGCGGCCCATGATGCAGGGCTTGCCGACGGTGATGGCCTTGAAGCGTTGCAGGTCAGACCGCAGCCGCCAGGGCAGGTCGCCGTCGCGTCCGATGACGCCGTTGCGGGCGCGGGCGACAACGAGGGCGATCTTGGGAACAGGCACTGGCTAACTCCGGCGGACGGGGGCGACGCCACGCCGCCCCCTTGATGCCGACTTAGGCCTCTGGTTCGAGCAGTTTCAAGCGGAAGAAGAGGGCACCGACTGCTGCGCCTATGGCCGGGGCTACGAAGAAGACCCAGACCTGGCTCAAGGCTTCGCCGCCGACCAGCAAGGCCGGGCCGAAACTGCGCGCCGGGTTGACCGAGACGGCGGTCACCTGGATCCCCACAATATGGATGACGGCCAGGGTGATGCCGATGGCGACGCCGGCGAAGGCGCCGTGTCCCTTGGCGCCCGTCACGCCCAGGATGACGATGATGAAGATGGCGGTGGCGACGATCTCGAAGATCAGGGCGGCGTGCAGGCCGTATCCGCCGGGCGACCCAGCGTCGAAGCCGTTCTGACCCAGGCTGGCGAAGCCGGTCTTGGCGATCAAGCCCAGGATCGCGGCGCCGATAATGGCGCCGATGAACTGGGCGACCCAGTAGATCAGCATGTCACGGGCGCTCATCCGTCCGGCGACGAAGACGCCCAGGCTAACCGCGGGATTGACGTGACAGCCGGACACGGGGCCGATTCCGTACGCCATGGCGATGATGGCGAAGCCAAAGGCGAGAGCGATGCCCAACTGGCCCACATGATCGAACCCGCCCAGCACGGCGGCGCCGCAACCGAACAGCACCAGCACCATCGTCCCGACCAGTTCGGCCGCAAACTTTTTCAACATGACAACCCTCCCGTTCAAGCCTCCGCATTGCCGCGGAGCAGGGAGGGTGCGCCGAATTTCGAGGTTTTGCTAGGTGGCGTAACGACGGTCTGTCACGTCTCGAGCCACTTCAGCCACTTGCGCTGCATGGCGGCCTCCAGATCGACGCCGGCGCGGTCGCAGTAGATGAGCAGCATGCCCAGAACGTCGGCGGCTTCGTCGCCGAGGGCCGAGGCGTCAGGGGCGCCCCGCGCGCGACCCGTGAGGTTCAGGTGTTCCTTTGTCAGCTCGCCGAGTTCTTCCTGAAGTTTGAGCAGGGCCCAGTCGCGGTCGCGGTCGATGGAATGCTCGCGGGCGTAGATGTCGGAGATCCGGAGGACGTCCGCCTTGAGGTCGGCGATCTTCATGCAAGTCAGACCGCGACGGCGGCCTTGATGTGCGGCCAGGGCGCGTAGTCGCTGAGGACAAAGTCTGACAGCTCATAGGCGAAGATGTCGGGTTTCGGCGCGACGGTCAGGGTCGGCAGGGGCAGGGGGGCGCGGGTCAACTGCAGCTCGGCCTGCTCCAGATGGTTCAGATACAGGTGGGCGTCGCCGAAGGTGTGCACGAAGTCGCCGGGTTCCAGCCCGACCGTCTGGGCCAGCATCATGGTCAGGAGGGCGTAGGAGGCGATGTTGAAGGGCACGCCGAGGAAGACGTCGGCCGAGCGCTGATACAGCTGGCAACTGAGCTTTCCGTCCGCGACGAAGAACTGGAACAGGCAGTGGCAGGGCGGCAGGGCCATGTCGTCCACGTCTGCCGGGTTCCAGGCGCTGACGATGTGGCGGCGACTGTTGGGATTGGTCTTCAGGCCGTGGATCAGCTTCTGGATCTGGTCGATGCTCTGGCCGTTCGGGGCGGCCCAGGACCGCCACTGCTTGCCATAGACAGGACCAAGGTCGCCGTTCGCGTCGGCCCATTCGTCCCAGATGCCTACGCCGTTTTCCTGGAGCCAGCGAATATTGGTGTCGCCGCGCAGGAACCACAGCAACTCCATGAAGATGGAGCGGGTGTGCAACTTCTTGGTGGTCAGAAGGGGAAAGCCCTTCGACAGGTCAAAGCGAATCTGGCGGCCGAACACGCCCAGGGTGCCGGTGCCGGTCCGATCGTCGCGGCGCACGCCATTGTCGAGGATGTCACGCAGCAGATTGAGATACTGCCATTCGGGGTGATCGTCCGGGACGGCCCGGGTCGCAGCCTGAAGGTCTTCGATCTGTGCCAGCGCGTTCATGGGCGAGAGCATCACCCGCGAATCACCCATCCGCCAATCTCTGACCTTCATGCCGGCGATCACGATTGTGGATCGAATCAGCCCTTGAAGCCGTCGCCGGACAGGAAGGCGGCCTCGTCCGCCGTGGTCTCGCGTCCGAGGCAGGCGTTGCGGTGCGGGAAGCGGCCGAAGCGGGCGATGATGTCGCGATGGATCACGGCGAACTTGAAGGTGTCGGGCGATTCCGTTTCGTCCAGCAGGGTCAGCAGGGCCTCCTGGTCGGCCAGGGATTCCGAGTGCATCAGCGGCATCAGGATGAAGGGGCGCAGGTCGGCCGCTACCTGCCGGTCGTCGCCGCGTGCGATCGCAGACCTGGCGAACATCAGGGCCAGGGAGTCGGTGGCGAACATATGCGCCGTGTCGCGGAAGGCGTTTCGCGGCAACTGATCCAGCAGAATGATGAGGGCCAGCGCGCCCTCTGGCGTCCGGGTCCAGGAATCGAGCTGCCGAGCGGCGGCGGCGAAATGCGTGTCGCGGCATCGCTCGGTGAAGGCCGCATCAAAAGCGGCGTCCTTGGCGAACCATTTGTCGGGTCCGGCCTCGATCCAGAAGGCGACGACTTCGGCGGGGGTAAGCAGTTGGGTCATGGCCAGAAGTCTAGCGCGCACTCGCCGGCGAATGCACGACCCCGCGAGGGGGAAACCAACTGGCGATGGAAGGAAAAAATGGTCGGAGTGAGAGGATTCGAACCTCCGACCCCTGCGTCCCGAACGCAGTGCTCTACCAGACTGAGCCACACTCCGACATTTCGTCCCGACGCGGGCCAGGGGCCGTCGTTGCGTCGAGGAGGGGGCTTATAGCCACGGGTTCAGGACCTCGCAAGCGGGGAAATTGCCGCTTTCAAAAAAGTCGCTGCTCGATGAAAATTCTTCTGTTTTCAGGTGTTGCATCCCAGAAAGCCTTGGCGTATCTCACCGCTCCTCGCAGCAACGAACTGCGGGCGCACTGATCCTGCTGGGGAATGGTGTAATGGTAACACTACGGTTTTTGGTACCGTCATTCTAGGTTCGAGTCCTAGTTCCCCAGCCATCTCTCTCCCCGTATTTGAGCGCTTTTGACCCCTCCTGAGAGAGGCGGGTTTTACACTGGGTTTTACAGTTGGCCTTCTGTTCTGGGTCTCCTGAAGCCTCGCGATCATCCCTAATCCGATAGCTTCGCCGGTGACGTAACGCCGGGCGATCTCCCTCACCCGCTCGAGTTCCCAGCCCAGGATGGTCGCCACATCGTCGAGCGGCAGGCCGGCCAGAATGTAACTGGTCGCCGCCGTGCCGCGCAGGTCATGGAAGCGGAGGCCGTCCAGACCTGCGGTGGCTTGCGGCCCGGCCCCCTTGCGCGCCGACTCTTCCGCACCGTCTCTCGCGCGCTGAACGCCGCTGTCGAGGCCGCGACCCGGGGGCGTCCACGGTTCGCCATCAGAGGTCGCCAGGACAGTCGGGCAGGCGCCGCGCTCCAGTGAATCGAGGACTTCGCGAACGGCGTCGGTTATGGGCAGGACAACGGTCTTTCGGCCCCGGCTTTTGCCGGTTTGCCAGACGATCGCGTTCTCTTTCACAGCGGACCAGGGCAGGGCGATCAGATCGTTCTTTCTTAGCCCCGTCACCGCGGCGAGCCGGATCGCCGCCGCGATGGGCGGGTCGGCATGGGCCAGAATCGTTCCCAGGTGATGCGGCTCCCAGATGATGTCCGCCCGATTGACCTTGTAGATGCGCGGAAAGTTGGCGACCGGGTTTGACGGAAGCTCGCCACGATTCACGGCCCAGTTGAGCACCAGCGACAGCGCGCCCAGAAGTTCGTCTGCGGTCTTGGGGGTGTTGGCGCGCTTGTCGCGCCAGGTCAGGAGGAACGACCTCGCCTTGGGGGCGGTGAGGGCGGTCAAGGTCAGCTCGCCCAGTTCCGTGCGCACAATGTCGAGGTGCTTGCGTCGGTCGGTCTTGGTCCGCGGCGCCAGCGACTTGTCCCTATTCATAAGGTCGAGGTAGCGCGTGATCAGCGCGTACAGAATGTCTTCCTTGGCGACGGTCTTGTGCGTCTTCAGCTGCGACCGGTAGGCCTCCATGGCCGCCGAGGCCTTGCGGGCGACCTCACGCGCGAGCGACTTCGAACTGGAGGCCTGCGCCGCCAGAATCTGCGGACCGCCGCGCCAAGCGTACCAGTATTCGAAGACCCGGTTCGCCTTTGCGCGCTTGATCCTATGGACCCCCGGCAGCATCCGGGTGATCGGCAATGAATCGGGCGAGTTCGGCATTGGCCTTGTTCACGTTCGGTTCCTCAGAAGAATCCAATCCCGCCATCCGGTCAAGGGCGGCGTCCAAGGCTTTGCGATCATAGCGGTGACGGGTCCCCAGGCGCACGTGGCCGAAGGGCAGCTTCCTCACGGTCGCGGCCGGCAAGCCCAGGTATGCAGCGGCCTGGTCCTCGGTCAGGAGGCGTGGTGCCGTCATCATGCTCCTCCTGGCGGTCGCACAGCCCGCGGCGCGCGCTCGCCAGGGCCCTTGTTGCTCAGGCGACGGCCACGGCCATCTTCCAGAAGCGCAGCCTCCTCGAACTGACCCGGTTCAATCCCGGCCCACCGGTCGATCCCCCTCCCGAGGGCCGCGCCGCTGTCGCTGGGGCTCGCGACACCCATGTCGATCAGTGCTTCAGCCTTCTCGGTATCCCCGACCAGGAGACGGCCGTCCTCGTCCGTCGTCAGCCATGGGACGCAGTCCATCAGGCAGTCGTAGCGGTCCCGCGCAACGTCCAGGATGAGGATGTCGGTGTCGATCGTCGCGAAATGAACGTGCGGCGCGGGCCAGAGAGGGAGCGTCATGGATGGGGTCTCGCGCAGGGTAAGGCGGGGTGCGGGCGGCCGCGACGGCGGCCGCCCGCGGTCCGATCAGCCCATGGGCGGGTAGAGGCTGTCCCGGACTTCCTTCTCGGTGACTCGCCGATCAGGCCGTCGCGGGTCAGGACCCGGGCGCGACCGAAGCCGACGAGGCGGAGCTTGGAGGTGTTCATTGTCTCTCTCCCTTGGTTTGTCGCCACGGAGGTGGCCCCCGAAGAGAGCGCCCGGTGGGGGCGGCATGGAAGCTATATCCGGCGTATATTCAGGATCAGCGGCCCGGCCGGGGGCGTCGGGCGGCCAGGTCGTCGAGGCCGGCGCCGAGCCAGTCCCGTTGCGGATCATCGCCCAGAACCTGGTCCCGCAGGCTTTCGAACAGAGCCGACACCGCACTGACCAGGCTGCGCGTGTCCAGCTCGGCCACGCGCTCGCCGAGCGTCTGTTCAAGCTTTTGCACCCCTATGATCAGTATGGTCGACAACATGTTGTCGGCGGCGCTCAGGGCGTAGCGGGGAGAGCCGATCATGACCGCATGGATGATGGCGTAGGGATCGCTGGACGTCGCCCTGGCGAACCGGTGAATATGGTCGAGGTTCAGGCGGGTCACGCCCGCCTCGAACCTCTGGTAGGTGCGCACCGACATGTGCATGGCGGCTGCGGTCTGGCGGGCCGACATGCCCCGCGCCTTGCGCACCTCTCTGAGGGCGGCGGAGAGCAGCTGGCCGTCACGCACGGGCTCCGACGGAAAGCTCACCGCTCACCCCCGATTTCGACGCCTTGCCGACGCCTGCCGGGCGATAGTGCACACACAACCTCCGGATGCTGACAGAAATCCCCGTTCTGCGACAAAAAGCGGCGCATTCCGACGCGCTTTATGGCGCGATGGCCGTCATTCTGCGTCGCCGCAGTCCTTTTTCGGGCGATGGCTCTGGCGTGGTCGCGGGTTCTGGCCGCAACTCGGGCTTCACGGTCGGAGGCGATCATGACACGAAGACGCGATCCCTTCGCGGCGGCCCTCGAGAGCCTGCGGGGCCGAGCGGAGCAGGGAGTCTACCCGCCGGGCGGCCCGGTGGTCATCATGGACGAGGCGAGACGTCTGAGCCTGTCGACCACCCCGGTGCGCGAGGCCCTGGTCTGGCTCAGCGGCTACGGCCTGATCGAGCGATCGCCGACGGGCGGCTTCCTGGCCCCTCGGCTGGAGCGGGCCATCGTCAGGGACCGTTTCGCCTTCCGGCTGCAATGCGTGACGGGCAGCCTGACCGCAGCGGGCGATGTCCATGGTCATGACCTGGGGCGCGGAGGCGGCGACCTCGCGGGACTGGACCTGGCCGGTCACATGCTCAGCGCCGTCCGGCGCGCGGGCAACGCCGCCCTGATCGACGCCTATGTGCGGGTGTGCCGGCAACTGATCCAGCTCGAGCCCGCCGAGCGGCGGCTTTTCCCCGACCACCAGGAGGAGGATCGAGCCGTGGCCGACCTGTTCACGGTGGGCGGGGACGCGCTCGCCGAGGGCCTGGCGCTCTACCACAGGCGGCGGATCGAAGCCGCGCCCCTGCTGATCCTCGAGGCCGAGGCGGCGAGGCGCGAGACATGAACCGTCGGGGCCTGATCCGTCTGGCGGGCCTGGGCTTCGGTCTCGTCCTCGGCCTGCAGGCGGCGACCCAGGTCGTCGCCTGGCGATACGGGCAGGCCGAGGCGCTCGGACCGGGCCTGAGGGTCGCGGACGGCGTCCTCGTCTATCCCCCATGGTCCGTTCTGGCCTGGAAACAGGCCTTTGGAGACGAGATCAGGAACGAGGTCGCGCGCACGGGGCCGATCCTCCTCCTTGGCGCCGCCCTCGGACTGGGACTGGGGGTTCTGGCGACCGGCGAAGGCGCCGGGCGGGCGCGCGGCTGGGGCGGCATGGCCGAGGCCCGTCGTGCAGGGCTGACGGCCTCGGGAGGCTGCGTGATCGGTCGCCTAGACGGACGGCTCCTGGCCACCACGGACCTTCGCCCGACGCTCGTGACCGGCGGGACGCGTTCCGGAAAGGGCAGGGGACATGTCATGCCGACCCTTCTATCCTGGGGAAGCAGCGTCCTGGTACACGATCCGAAGCGCGAGCTCTGGCGTCTCAGCGCCGGCTGGCGCGCGGGGTTCAGCCACGCCCTTTTCCTTGATCCGAGGGATCCGTCATCGGCCTGCTGGAACCCTTTGGCGGAAATACGGCCCGGGGCGGGAGAACTCGCCCAGGTCCAGCGTTTGGTGGCCATCCTTTCCGACCCCGCCGGGGGGCGCGAGGACGAGGCCATCTGGGATAAGGCGGCCTCAGAGATTCTCGAGGCTGTGGTGCTGCACGTCCTCTACACGGCGCCGGACCCGGACAAGAACCTGCTGACGGTGCGGCGTCTTCTGGCTGACCTGGATCATACGGCCGAGGTCATGACTCGCGCCCTGCACCGGCCAGGATCGGACGGACGGGGCGAGACCCACCCCTTCATCGCTACGGCCGTGCGAGGGTACGCCGCCATGCACGATCGTTTCCGGACCTCGGTCCAGGGCACGGCGCGGTCCTATCTGAAATGGCTGGCGGGCGAGGACCTCGAGCGGACGCTGTCCAGCTCCGACTTCGCCTTGGGCGATCTCGTCTGCGGCGAGCGGCCCGTCTCCCTCTACGTCCAGGTGGCGCCGGCGGACGCCGTGGCGCTTCGTCCCCTGGTGCGCCTCCTCTTCTACGCGGCGGCCCAGGCGCTCACCACGGACGGGAGCCGCGTCGCGGACGGCCGGCTGAAGCAGCGCAGCCTGCTGATGCTCATGGACGAGTTTCCCCTGCTGGGAAGGATCAGCTTCTTCGAGAAGTCGCTGCGTCTGCTGAGCGGGTACGGGGTCAAGGTGATGTTCGTCGCCCAGTCCCTCAACGATATCGTCGAGACCTACGGCGCCGCCAACACCATCCTCGACAACTGCTCCGTCTACACCGCCTTCGCCGCCCTGGATCCGGCGACCCAGGACAAGGTGTCGAAGATGACGGGGCAGGTGCTGGAGACGCGGACCTCGCGCAGCGCGCCGGCGGGGCTTGGAGGCGGCGGACATTCCGTCTCGCGCTCCCAGATCGAGCGTCCCTTGCTGGGGCCCGGCGAGGTCAGGGGATTGCCGGACGATGTCCAGATCGTCTTCGCGGCGGGCGTACGCCCGCTCCGGGCCAGGAAGCTGAAGTACGACAGGGTCGAGCCCTTTCGCTCGAGGGCCAGGACCATGGCGCCCGACCAGGCGGTCCGGCTCGACACGCCGGGGGCGCCGCCCCACCCCTGGAGCGGCCGCCGCGGCGTCGGCGAGGATGCGACCGCGAGCCTGCCGCTCTTCAAGGAGGTGGTCGGGGCCATGGATGAACGCAAGGCCGCCGCCCGCATGGCCCAGGCCTATGACGAGGTGTTTCGCGGGATGGCCGCCCAGCAGGCGGTCCTGGACCAGTTGCATGGAGGACGGAATGGCTAGGCGAGGCGGCGAGACCTGCAGGGTCCAGGTCTATCTCAGCGACCCCAAGGTCGTGACCGGGCTGAACCGGGAGGCCCGGGCGGGGCGGATGGCGCTCAGCCAGGCGGCGGGCCGCGCCATAGCCCGCGGCCTGCAGCACAATCCGCGCGCCGACCCGGAAGACCGTCTCGAGACCCTTGAGCGGGCTTTTCGGGATCACATGCGCAACGCCGCGCGCGACATGCAACTGGTGCAGGAACTGCTGGTCGAGATGGCCCGCGCCGTCTTCCAGCGCTTGCCGGAGGGGGATCTGGAAGAGGACCCCACGGTCCAGGCGGCGGTGGACCGGCGGATCGAGCGGATGCTGGACGATACGGCGGCGAGGATCATGGCGGGGCGGATGAGGGGCGGCGCGGAGCGTCGCCCGTGACCCCCGGCGCGGATCTGGCGGCGGCGCGGCGGCTCGAAGCCTTGCGGCATGCCCTGGGGCCGACCGTCCTCGAGGCGCTGGAGGATCCGTCCGTGGTCGAGGTCATGGTCAATCCTGACGGACGGATGGTTCTGGACCGCCTGGGACGGGGCCGCTCGGATACGGGCGTCATCCTGTCGGTCGAGGCCCGCGAACGCGCGATCCGGTTGGCGGCGGATTTCGCCGGAGAGACGGTGGGACGGAACGGGCCGCGACTCTCGGGGGTCTTGCCAGGGGGAGGGGAGCGCTTCCAGGCCCTGACGCCGCCCTTGGCGACCGGACCGACCTTCGCCATCCGCAAGCGCCCCGCCGTCATATGGTCCCTGGACGACTATGTGCAGGACGGAATCATGACGGCGGCGCAGGCCGGGGCCGTGCGTCGGGCCGTGGAAGAACGCCGGAACATCCTGGTGTCCGGGGGCACGGGCGCCGGCAAGACCACCCTGGCCAACGCGGTCCTCGCCGAACCGGCCTTCTCGGGCGACCGGGTCTTTCTGATAGAGGATACGGCCGAGCTCCAGTGCGCGGCCTGGGACCAGGTCTCCGTCCTGACCCGTCGGGTTCCCGAGCCCATCGGCGTGGCTGACCTCGTTCGGGACGCGCTTCGCATGCGGCCGGACCGGATCGTGGTCGGCGAGATGCGCGACGGCGCCGCGGTGCTCGAGACCCTGAAGAGCTGGAACACTGGCCACCCGGGCGGGCTCTCCACCCTCCACGCCAACTCGGCTCAGGACGTCATTCGCCGACTAGAGGATCTCGTCGGCGAGGTCGTCGTGCGCGCGCCCGAACGCCTCATCGCCCTGTCCGTGGACCGGATCGTCCACATTGGGCGCGACGACGGCGGACGACGGGTGGAGGCTGTGCTGGCGGTCGACGCGGGACGAGACGGCGGCTACGAGACCCGGCGCCTCGCCTGACACCGCTCGCGGCTCGCGTCCAGGCCCGGATCAGGCTCGTCGGCCCGGGTCAGGCGCTCCGGATCACCGCCCGGTCGATGGAGCAGACGTCGAGCGTCGTGACTTCAAACCTGAGGACCCTGGATGGTTCGGGACGGCGCCCAGGTCGGGATGGCGGCCCATGCGGACGGCCATGAGGTTCGCGAGCGGCGCGCAGCGGTCAGCATGGGCGGACGGCCAGGCGGAGGTTCTGGCCGAAGCCGAAACGGGGACCGCCATGGCCTCGGGATGGGCGGCGTCATCCCGCCGCACCAGACATCTTCTTCCCTTCCGTCGAGGCTGGGGACGCGGCGGCGGGAGCGGGCTGGGCCTGTCCCTTGTCAGGGGCCTGCCGGGGCGCAGCGCGATCCGAGATGTCGCCGCCATCGGGAGGTTGATCGGTTTCCGCTCGTTGGAACGCGTTCCAGGCCTCATAGGTGCCTTTCGGACGCAAAGCCTCTGTCGGCCAGGGGCCTCCGCCACGGCGACGATCCAGGGGGATCCCGTTCGGAGCGGCGTCTGGTGCAAGTCGGCCGCAACTCCTGACGCCCACAAGTTCCGGAGGGGGCTCAGGTTTATCGGGGCGGGTGGGGCGGGTTTAAATGACTTGATGTAGACTTTCATACAACTCGTTGAAATATCTTGTAAAAACCTATTGACCTTCTGTGGATAAGTCTGCTTGCAATGGGGCGCGGCGTGTTGAAGCGCCCTGCAACAGGAAGCTGACAATGTACGGACGTCTTTCACGCCGCCTTGGCGGCGTTGCGATGACCTGCGCCCTGACGGCGGCGGGACCGGCGCTCGCCGGAGGCTCGGGCATGCCTTGGGAAGGGCCCTTGCAGCAGGTGGTCCAGTCGATCACCGGGCCTGTGGTCCAGGCGGTGGCCGTCGTGGCGGTGGTCGTCTTCGGGGCGGCCGTGGCCATGAGCGAGAGCGGCTCGAACCTGAGGCGTGGCCTGGGCATCATGTTCGGCCTCTGCATCGCCTTCGCCGCCTCCACCTTCTTCCTCGACTTCTTCGGCTTCGCCGGCGGCGTGGAGGTCGCGTGATGTCCGCGGCGCTTCGTCCCGAGGGCTGGAGCCTGCCGGTCGCCCAGGCCCTGGCGACGCCGGTGCTGATGGCGGGTATGCCGCGTGACTACGCCATCGTCATGGGGACCATAGCTATGGTGCTGGGCCTGGCCCTTCGCATCTGGTGGCTGGGCCTTCTGTGGTGGGCGGCCGCCCATGCGCTCGGCCTGTGGGCGGCGCGGACGGATGCGCGCTTCTTCGACGTCCTTCGGCGCCACCTGGCGCTGCCTGGCCACCTGGACGCCTGAGATGCGCTTCCTCGACGAACATCGCCGTCGGCCCGCCAGCCTCGCCGACCACCTGCCATGGGCGGCCCTGGTCGCGCCGGGCGTGACGCTCAACAAGGACGGCTCCTTCACCACAGGCTTCCGTTTCCGCGGCCCCGACCTGGAATCCTCGACCGATCAGGAACTGATGGCGGTGCGGGCCCGCCTCAACAACGCCCTTCGCCGGCTCGGAACGGGCTGGTGCCTTCATGTGGAGGCGCGTCGCCGCAGCGCCGAGGCCTATCCCGAAAGCGACTTCGACATCGGCGTCGCCTGGCTGGTGGACGCCGAACGCCGCCGTCGTTTCGACGCCGCCGATCCGGCCTTCGAGACCGATTGCCGCCTGGCGGTGACCTGGCTTCCTCCCGCTGACGATGCGCGGCGGCTGGAGCGCTGGATGTTCGACGGCCTGGAGGCGCGCGGCGCCGACTGGCGTCAGGCCCTCGACCGCTTCGTCCGCGAGACCGGGACGATCGCCGACCTCATGGCGGACGCCCTGCCGGAGATGGAGCCGCTCGACGACCAGGCCCTGACCTGGCTGCACGACTGCGTCTCGACCACGCCAATGACGGTGACGCCGCCGAATCCGCCCATGTTTCTCGACGCCTGGCTCGCAGACACCCCCCTCACGGGCGGGGCCGCGCCGCGCCTGGGCGACCAGTGGCTCAAGGTGGTGTCCGTACGCGGACTGCCGGCCGCCACCGAACCGGGCCTGCTCGACGCCCTGGGCGCCTTGCCCTTTCCCTGCCGCTGGTCGGCGCGCTGGATCGCGCTCGACAAGGCGCAGGCGGAAATCGAGATCATCAAGCTGCGCAAGCGCTGGTTCGCCAAGCGCAAGGGCGTCGGCGTCCTGTTGCGCGAGGCCGTAACCCGGGAGGAGACCCCGCTCCTCGACACGGATTCGGTCGGCAAGACCGGCGAGTGCGACGAAGCCCTGGCGGCGCTCGGCGCCGACGTCTGCGCCTTCGGCTATCTCACCCTGGCGGTCTGCGTGCTGCACGACACGCCCTCCGGCGCGGCGGCCCGGGCGAGGGCGGTGGAGGCGGCGCTGAACGCCCGGGGTCTGATCGCCCGGGTCGAGGACCTCAACGCGGTCGAGGCCTGGCTGGGCGGCCTGCCGGGCGAGCCCTATGCCGATGTGCGACGCCCCCTGGTCTCGAGCCTCAATCTCGCCGACCTGCTGCCGGTCTCCGCCGTCTGGGCGGGGCCGGCGCGCGACCCGGCGATGGACGGGCCGCCGCTGGCGGTGGCGCGCACGACCGGCTCGACGCCCTTCCGACTGGTGCTCCATGTGGGTGATGTCGGTCACGCCATGGTGGTGGGGCCGACCGGGGCGGGCAAGAGCGCCCTGCTGGCCTTCCTCGCCCTGCAGTGGTTCCGCTACCCGGACGCCCGGGTGGTGTTTTTCGACAAGGGCCGTTCGGCCCGGGCCGCGACCCTCGCGGCCGGAGGCGTCTGGTCGGCGCTCGAGCCCGGCGGGGCCGTGTCCCTGCAGCCCATGGCGGAGATTGATGAGCCGGCGGAACGGGCCTGGGCCTCCGAGTGGATCGCGGAGGCGGTCCGCGCGGCCGGTCTCGAGCCCGCGCCGGAAATCCGCGAGGAGATCTGGTCGGCCCTCAACGCCCTGGCCGAGGCGCCCCGGGACCAGCGCACGCTGACGGTCTTCTGCGCCCTGGTCCAGAACCGGGCAGTCGCCGCCGCCCTCGAGCCGCTCACGGTCAAGGGCCCCTATGGCGACCTTCTTGACGGCGCCGAGGCGCCCCTGGAGGCCGGGCGGTTCGATACCTTCGAGATGGAGGCCCTGATGGCCGCCCCCTCGGCGGTCGCGCCCGTCCTCTCGGCCCTGTTTCACCGGCTGGAATCCGACTTCGACGGGCGGCCGACCCTGATGATCCTGGATGAGGCCTGGCTCTTCCTCGGGGAGGGCGCTTTCGCCGCCCGGATCAGGGAATGGCTGAAGACCCTGCGCAAGAAACGGGTGGCCGTGGTCTTCGCCACCCAGAGCCTCGACGACGTCGCCGCCTCGCCGATCGCGGCGGCCCTGATCGAAAACTGCCCGACCCAGGTCTTCCTGCCCAATCCGCGGGCCCTGGAGCCGGCCTCGGGCGACCTCTACCGGGCCTTCGGCCTGACCCGTCGCCAGCTGGAGGTGATCGCCTTCGCCCCGCCGAAGCGCGCCTACTACTGGCGTCAGCCCGGGGGGAGGCGCCTGTTCGATCTTCGCCTGACCGGGGCCGCCCTGGCCCTATGCGGGGCGGGGTCGCCAGATGACCAGACCCTGATCGACGCCGTCCTGGCCCGGAGCGGACCCGACCGCTTCGCGCGCGAATTCCTCAAAGCCAAGGGAGTGCAGAATGTCGACGCCGTTCTCGACGCCTTCGATCCGCCGCTGGCGGCGGAGTAGGAGCCGGATCGCCGCCGTGGTCCTGGCCGCCGCGAGCTGGGTCGCGCCTGCGGGCGCCCAGCACGTCGTCTTTGACCCGCGCAACCACATGGAGAACGCCCTCCAGGCGGCGCGGCAGCTGGAGAGCCTGGCCAATGAGGCGCGCAGCCTGGCCGCCTCTCCCTACAGCCACCTCGCCCAGAACAGCCGGACCCTGCAGGAGATGGGCGCGCTCGCCCGCAGCGTCGAGGGGCTTGCGGCCTCGGCCGCGGCCCTGGAGCGCCAGTTCGAGACCCTCTATGCGGTGAACCCGGGCGATGGCGTCGACGGACTGCTTCGCCAGACCGAGGGGCGCAGCGAAAACGCGCGGCGAACGGCCCTGGACCTGGCGCGGCACGCGGCCGAACTGGAGCGGCTCGGCCAGGGGCGGGAAGGCCGCGTCAGCGGCGCCCTGTCCGCCAGCCAGTCGGCCAGCGGGCAGACGGCGGCTGTGCAGTCCTCCAACCAGCTCCTGGCTGTTCTGGCGGAGGACCTGGCGGCCCTGCGGGCCGTCATGCTGGCCCAGTCCCGCCTGCTGGCGGAGCAGGGGGCGCGGCAGGCCGCCGATCAGGCCGCAGGCGACGCGGCGCGGCGGCGGGCATGGGCGCGGGAGCCGGCCGCCCCGGCGCCCCCGCGTTTCGATCCCCTTCCTCGGGCGAGGGATTGATCATGGCCGTCGGCATGGAGACGCCCAATGCGCTGATGGTGGTCTTTTCGGACACCGTCACCGCGGGGTTCGCGGCGCTCGAAGGCCCGGTGAACGGCGTCTTCGGCCTGCTTATCGCCCTGGTCGTGGCCCTGACCGGCATCCAGTGGGCCCTCTCGCCGCAACGCGAGATCCTGGCCGCCGGATTCGGCAAAATCCTGCTGATCGGCGCCTTCGCCTGGCTGATCAACGACTGGCAGGCCCTGGCCGAGACCCTCTACGCCGGCTTCATCCAGCTGGGCCTGACGGCGGGCGGCGGGAACCTGTCCCGCGAGGACTTCCTCAACCCGGGCGCCATCCTGGCCCAGGGGTGGTCGATCGTGAAGGCTTTGGGCGACACCCCGGCCCCGGTGAACAACCCGCTGGACGTGGTCGGCAATCTCGCCGACGCCCTCATCCTCAGCCTGGCCATGATCGGCATCATGCTGGCCTTCGCCGTTCTGGCGCTCCAGATCATCGTCGCCCTGGTCGAGTTCAAGATCGTCACCCTGGGCGGCTTCGTCCTTCTGCCCTTCGGCATCTGGTCCCGATCCGCCTTCCTCGCCGAGCGGCCTCTGGGCTATGTCGTCTCATCCGGCCTCAAGGTTCTGGCCCTGGCCATTGTGGTTTCGGGGGCGCGGACCGTCTTCGACCAGCTACAGCCCTCGACCAATCCCGACATCTACGAGGCCCTCAGCATCCTGGTGGCCGCCATCCTTCTGGCCATGCTGGCGGTGTTCATTCCCAACCTCGCCTCGGCCCTCGTCACGGGCGGACCCGCCCTCGGCGCGGGAGCGGCCATGGCCGGCGGTCTGGCGGTGGGCGGCGCGGCCCTCCTCGCCGCGGCCGGCGTCGTCGGCGCGGGCGGGGCCGCCGCCGGCGCGGCGGGCCGATCGGCCGCCACCTCGCGCGCTGCGGCGGGAGCCGGCGGTCCTGGCGGCGGAGGAGGGCGCGCCGCGCCGGGCGGCCCCGCCCCTTCGCCCGGCGGTTTCCCAGGGGGTTCCTCGGGCGGCGTCGCGCCGGGCCGGGGCGGACCAGGGCTTGCGCGTGATCCGGCCGCCGCGGCGTCGGAGACCGCTCCGGTCCCGGACACGCCGGCGCCGCAAGGCGACGGCGCGCGTGGCTCCGGAGGCGCGGACCCGCAGGGACCGGCCCTTTCGGCGGCCTTCGCCCGCCGCCAGGCCCGGGACGCCGAGGCGGCGCGGCGAGATTTCCACAAGGCCCTCGGAGACGAGGCGAGGCCGACCGGGTCGGAGAGCCGCCGCTCCCGGGCGCTCCAGGCCTTCTTCGTCGCCAACGCCGGGCGCGGCCTGGCGCCCTCCAGTGAAACCAGCGGGGTCCTGGCGCCCAGCCTGAGGACCGAGGAGACCTGACATGCATCCCTTCTTCCGATCGCGTCGCGCCCTGTCTTCCGCCCCCGAGGCCACGCCCTATCAAAGGGCGGGGCAGGCCTGGGACGACCGGATGGGCCTGTCCATGGCGCATGCGCGCAACTGGCGACGGATGGCCGTGGCCAATCTCGGCCTCGCCGTCTTTCTCGGCGCGGGCTGGTGGGTCCAGTCGGACCGGGCGGTGGTCAAACCCTTTGTCGTGGAGGTGTCCGACTGGGGCGAGACCCAGAGGATCACGGCGATCGGCGGGCGCTACGAGCCGAGCGACGCCCAGATCGGCCATGCCCTAGCCGGATGGATCCGCGACGTCCGCTCCAAGAGCATCGATCCCGTGGTTCTTCGCCAGAACTGGCTGAGGGCCTACGACCTGCTGACGCCGAAGGCGGCCGGTTTCCTCAACGCCTGGGCCCAGACGCGCGACCCGTTCGCCGAGGTCGGCCGCGAGGCCGTCGCCGTCGAGGTGCTGAACGTGGTCAGGCGATCGGAGCGGACCTTCGATCTCCAGTGGCGGGAGACCCGCTACGTCAACGGCCAGTCGGCCGGAGCCGAGCGCTGGCGGGCCCTGATCACAACGGGCGTCCAGCCCCCGCGCAACGAAGCTGAACTGATGAAGAACCCCCTGGGCCTGAAGATTGAGGATGTGTCATGGACCCCCGACGCCTCGTGATCCCGCCCGTCGCCTGTCTTCTGGCGGCGGCTTCGCCCCTCCCGGATCCTTCCGTCGACACCTCGAGGCCCTACGCCGCCGCAGGAGACGAGGCGCCCGCGCCCGTCAGGACGGGGCGTCGCGCGATCGCCGCCGCGGTGAACGGCTCCTTGGCGGCGTCGCGTTCCGACCGGTTCGAGGAGGGCGTCCAGGTCTTCGACTGGGCGCCGGGCCGGGTCTACGAGATCTGGACGGCGCCCTTGCGGGTCACAAGCCTCATTCTGGGGGAGGGCGAGACCCTCGTGGCCAAGGCGGCCGGCGACACGGTCCGCTGGCAGGTGGCCGAAGCCCGTTCGGGCGAGGGCGCGGCCGCGCGGGTCCATGTCCTGCTCAAGCCCCTGGAGCGGGGGCTCGAGACCAACCTGGTCCTCACGACGAGCCGCCGAGTCTATCTGGTCGCGCTGAAGAGCGGCGCGGCGGACGCCTTCAATCCCGCCGTGACCTGGGCGGCGCCCGAGCCGGAAGCGGTCGCGCCGGAAATTGTGGAGGCGGCCGCTCTTCCTGAAGGACCGGTGACGCCGGAAGGCCCGCTGGACGCCCGGTACGCCGTCGAGGCGCGCGGACGTCCCGCATGGACGCCCTCGACCGTATTCGACGACGGGCGACGAACCTTCATCGCCTTCCCGCCGGGCTTGCAGGCCGCGGAGGCGCCGGCGCTCTTCGTCATCGCTGCGGACGGCGAGGCCCAGTACGTCAACTATCGCCAGTCCGGCGGCTTCTACATCGTCGATCGGCTCTTCGATCGCGCGGAGCTCCGTATCGGCGACCGACGGCCCCAGGTGGTGCGGCTGCGTCGCCTGGGCGGAGAACGGCCATGATCGACCTTTCGGGCCGTGACGAGCCGGGCGTTCCGCCCAAGGCGCCGCCGCCGGGTCTAGACGGCCGGGCGCCGCGTCCCCGCGTCGTCAGGTTGAGGGGAGGCATGGTCAAGGCGGTGGCCGGAGGCGGTTGCGTCCTGCTCGCCGGCGCCCTGGCCTGGGCCTTCGTCGTCCAGCCGGAAATGCGGGCGGCGGCTCGCATGCGGGCCGTCGAGGCGCGCGATGAGCCGGCCCGTCGCTCTGTACGGCCCAGCGAGGTCGTGACGGGCCAGCCCGCCTCCTATGATCGTCTTCCGCCGCCGCGAGGCGAAACGGCGAGGTCCGCGATCGCGGAAGCGCCGTCGCCTTCGTCTCCCGCACCGAGGGGCGCCGGCTATTCGGTCCCGGCCTCTCGTCCCGCGCGCCCCGACGTCGGGACTATGGCCCTGGCTTCGGCCCTCATGTTCGAACCCGGCGGGACGGCGGCGTCGCCGTTTCCCGCCGCGCATCCGACGACGGCGTCCGCCACCGTCGTCGCGGCGCAGACCCGGGACCCGGGGCGGTCCGGGCTCGCGGCGCCGACCTCGCCCTTCGTGCTCCAGGCGGGAACCCTGGTTCCGGCGGTCCTGCTGACCGGGGTCGACACCTCCCGACCCGGGCCCGTGGTCGCCGCTGTGACCCAGAACCTCTACGACACGGTGACGGGGCGCCATCTGCTGGCCCCCCAGGGCTCGCGCCTGATCGGCAGGCACGACGGCGACAGCGCCTACGGCGACCGGCGCGCCTTCCTGGTCTGGGAGCGGCTGATCCTGCCGAACGGCAAGAGCATCCCCCTGGAAGCCGAGCCGGGGGTCGATGCGCGCGGGGCGGTGGGCCTGGAGGGGCGGGCGGACCGCCGCCTGAGCGCCCTGATCGTGGGAACCCTCTTCGCCGGCGCGATAACGACCCTGGGCCAGATGGCCCGGGACAACGGCGGTCCCGGCGGCTCCTTCCTGGGCGACGCAGGGGACGCTGCGGCGATCGAGGCCGCGCGGACCGGCGGCCGCCTGGTCGATCGCGAGCTCGAGGTGCGGCCCGCGATCCGGATCGCGCCGGGCGCGCGCGTCCAGGCCCTGGTCACCCGCGACCTTGTTCTGGAGCCTTTCAAGCCATGATCAGGACCTTCACGCCGCGCGGCTGGGCGCTTGTCGCAGGTCTGGGGGCCGCAGCGATCATCCCCTTCGCCCTGGGGCCTGTCCCGCCTCTGGCCCTGGTTAATGAAAGCGCCAGCCAGCCGCGCGGCGTCTACGTCCGCCGCCTGGACAGGACGCCGACGCGTGGCGCGGTCGTGGCGGTGCGTCAGCCGCCCCGGAGCCGCGCCTATCTCTCCGGCCTGGGAGCGCCCGACGACATGCCTCTGCTCAAGCGCGTGGCGGCGGTCAGCGGGGATGTCGTCTGCTACGACCGGGGCCGGACGGCCGTCATGGGCTTCGACGTCCTGGTCATGAAGCAGGACCGGCGCGGAACCGCCTTGCCGGTCTGGTCGGCCTGCCGTCGGCTGGAAGGCGACGAGATCTTTCTGCTCGGCGACACCGTGTCCAGCTTCGACAGCCGCTACTTCGGTCCCGTGCGTCGTACCGACGTGCTCGGCGTCTATGAAAGGGTCGGTCGATGATCCGTGAAGCGCTTATCGCCGCAGTCTTTTGGGCCGGGGCGGGTCCGGTCATGGCCCAGGCCGTGGACTGGCGCGCCGCCGGAGGCGACATGTTCGGCCGCGCGCCGGCGGCGACGCCGGTCGAAGAGGCCGCGGCCGAATTCGTCCGGTTGCCGGACCTCGATCCTCCGTTCCGGGACGCCATGGCGGCGGCCGCCGCCCGGCATGGGCTGGACGTCAAGCTCCTGCACGCCCTCGTCGTGGCGGAGAGCGGCTTTCGCCCGGACGCGGTCTCTCCGGTCGGGGCGAGCGGCCTGACCCAGCTCATGCCCGCCACCGCCGCTGAACTCGGGGTCGAGGACCGGTTTGATCCGGTGCAGAACCTCAACGGCGGCGCCGCCTATCTGGTGCGACAACTGCGGCGCTTCGGCGACGTTCGCCTGGCCCTGGCGGCCTTCAACGCGGGACCGGCCCGCGTGGAGCGCCTGGGACGGGTTCCGAAGATCCCGGAGACGACAGCCTACGTAGACCTGGTCCTCTCCTGCTATCTGGCCCTGGCCGCGGGCCGCGATGTCCGGTCCGCCCGGGACTGCCGAAGCCGGGAGGAAGGCCCATGATCCCGCAGACAGGTCTGACGGGGCAGGATGAAGAGGCGGAGGACCTTTTGACGCGCAAGGAGGCCTCAGCCTTCCTCGCCGCCATGGGCGTGCGCCTGAAACCGGCCACCCTGGCCCGCCTTTGGTCCATGGGCGGGAACGGGCCGCCATGCCGTCACGTGAGATCGCGACCCTTCTATCCCCGCGGCCTGTTGCGGGCCTGGGCCCTGGACCAGATTTCCGAAATCCGCACGGCGGCGCCGGCGGCCGCCCGAGCGCGTCGCCGTGACTGAGGACGGGTTTTCGGGCGAGGAGGGCGCCGTGCCCCAGGGGCGTCTGCTGGTCTGGTCCGAGGTCCGCGCCCTGGTCGGCGTCAGCCGGACCACGGCCTGGCGTCTGCAGCGGACAGGGGGTTTTCCGGCCTCTGTCGCCCTGTCGCCCGGACGGGTCGGCTGGTGGGAGAGCGAGTTGGAGGCCTGGCGGAAAAACCGTGATAGACGCCGCTGGCGCAGTCCTTCCAGCCCGCGCCTCGAGGGCATGGGCCGGCGCAGCCGAAAACCCCGGGAAGAGAGCCTGGCCTCGGAGCCTGAGGTGAAGGCGCCCGAGACGCCCCCGCGCACCGCGCGGAGGACGCGCAGGTCAGCCGTCCATCCCGATCAGATCGACTTCGACTTCTGATGCGGCCGCGCCGCCGGCGCGGTCTCGGCGTCCATTCAACCGACGGCGCGCGCGGCTTGCGTCTTCGCGGGTTTCACGGTCATAGGCGTCATGGGGAAATATGATCCGCTTCGCCGATACCTGAAGAAGCAGAAGGTCGAGACGCTCGAGTTGAGCTTCGCCGAGATCGAGCTCATCCTGCGCGCCATGCTTCCCAAGGGCGCGAGCCTTCCCGAGTGGTGGGCCGACGGCGTTGAACGGACGTCCCGGCAGGTCCAGCGGGACGCCTGGCGCTCAGCCGGTTTCCACGCCCGTCTCATCATCGGCAAGGACCGGGTGAGATTTGAACGCCGGCGTTGATCGTCGAAACAGGTCAGGCGGCGGCGCCGGGAAGGAGAGGCGCGCCGAACGGTTCGCGATCCATCCTGCCGAAGAAGGCGTCTTCCGACGCCGGCTCCCGGGACGTCTCCACCGATCCGACCGAGCGATCGCCGTCGAAGACGTAGCCGGTCCGACCGCCGAATCGGAGGGCTCCGGCCTCCCGCATCGCCTGGTCGTCGTCGACGGCTCCCAGCAGCTTCATTTCGACATCATGCTGGTCATCGCTCTCGATGAAACAGAAGTAGATCATGGTTCCTCCCGAAAGGGGCTGGACGGTCCCGGCTAGGGCGCGGCGGGCCCTGAGGCGTTTCAGCGAGCGAAGCGACGGCCGGCCTCAGCCCGCGGTTCATCGATCCGCAGGGCGCGGGCGAAGGGCGCGAGCTGCCAGAGACCCGAAAGTCCGACAAGGATGTAGACGCCGCGGGTGATCGCCGAGCCGTCGCCGAAGAGGGCGGCGACGAGGTTGAAATCGACGGCGCCGACGAGGCCCCAGTTCACGGCCCCGACGATGACCAGGAGAAGGGTGATGAGATTGACGGCTTTCATTGTCATTCCTCCGTATGAGATCGATCAATCGGGCCAATCGCGCCTGGTTCCGACAAGACGGGTATCGGTCTCAGACCGAGCCACCCGCCCGGCAGGGCGCGGGCCCGTCCCGCCGGACTCCTCATGGTCTCGATCCGCGCCGCTCGAACCCGCGCCGACGTCAGGGGTTGGTGTCCGGGGGGCGCATTTCGATGGAGACGCAGACACATGGTCACGAACGAAGCATCCGATGAGGCTCGGCCCGCTGATCAGCGCGACGCGCCCGCCCCGAAGGCGCCCCTTCAGGAAGGCGCAGCCGAGGCGGTCGATGATCTGACGGACGAATTGCTGATCGATGGGCAGGAAGAGGTGTTCTCCCGCACAGAGGTGGAGAGCGGGCGGTTCGAACACCATGTCGGCGAGGAGGGGACCAACCCAGCGTCGTCTTCCCGACCGACCTCCGCCGGCTAGGAAACCCGGACCGGGACCGGGTTCCGGATCGAACGCTCTCGGGAAACGGCCGCCCGGGGCGTCAGCGTGGCCAAGGGAGCGTCACGGACAGGCCTAGGGCCATGACGCCGTGGAGCATCCCAGGATGAAGCGGACGGCGGTCAGTCCCTGGTCTGCGGGCTTGCCCGGCTCTCCTTCCAGACACCGACGCCCTCTGGCGCAAAACGGGTGATGCAGCAGACCGCGACGTCTAGGTCGGGCTCTTGCTGGGGAGCGTGGACCGGTCCTGCGCGCGCAGCCAGTTGTGCGCCCTTGTGGCCGCCACGGCGCCGTGACCCATGGCCACGCTGATCTGATCCAGGCCTTCCACGAGGTCGCCTGCGGCGAAGACGCCCTTCACCGGGCTGTCGAAGGCGGAGTCGGACGTTACGCAGCCGGCTTCGGTGAGGGAGAGCCCAAGCTGCTTCGCCAAGGAGGAACGCGGTCTGCACCCGAGGGCCGGGTAGACGACGTCGAAAGTCAGCAGGACGCCTGTGTCGAGACGCACGGTGATGTCGTCGGGACCGGGCTCGAGAGCGCGGAGGGCGCCGGTCTCCAACCGGATTCCCGCATCGGCCAAGGCCCGGGCCTCGGCGGAGGAGAGCTCGGGAAAGTCCAGCGGCATGAGCGTGACGTTCCGGGAATACCCGCGCAGGAAGAGAGCTTCAGCGGCGCCATTGGTGTCGCAGCCGATCACGCCTATCCGTTCGTCGATATGCTCATATCCGTCGCAGACCGGGCAGTATCGCAACACTCCCGCCCGGATGGCCGCCTCATGGACGGCTTCGGGCAGATCGACCTGGGCGAGATCCACGCCGGTCGCCAGGACGACGGCGCGGCTCGACCGCCGGGAGCCGTCCGCGAGATGAAGGCGGAATCCGCCAGCTACGGCCTTGATCGCCGCCACCTCCGCCTCCTGGATGGCCGCGCCGTACCGAACGGCGTGGCGTGTCATGCGTGCGATCAAATCCGGTCCCCGAACCCCTTCCGGGAATCCGGGCGCATTGTGTGTGAGGGGAATGCGCAGGGCCCGGCTCTTCCCGTCATGCAGCACGAGAACCTTCCGGCGATATCGAGCCAGATACAGGGCCGCGGTGAGGCCTGCTGGTCCGGCGCCGATGACGATGACATCGGGTTCAAAGATCGGTTCTGCGTCTGCGGCCATGAGTTCGTTTCGTGGTGGGATTTCGTGCCAACAGATGAGGAAGCGCGGCGTTCCTTTTCGGTCGCGTCGAGCGAAGCCCTCCGGCGCTCGGGGACTGGGCTGGACCACGGGTTCGCTGGACCGCTAACCCTCAAGCCTGCCGCGCTACCGGACTTTAAGTGGCCGGCCGAGAGCTCTTTCGCACCTGGACTGCAACGCCCCAGCTCAACCGTCGTTGGTTCGGGCGAAGGAGCTCCCCATGAGAAAGCACATTGCCTTGCCGATCGGCGCCGCGACGCTTCTGACGCTCGCCGCATGCGGCAGCAGGGAGGCTGAACGCGCCGCCCCCGAAGCCGCCTCCACCGAGGCGGACGCCACTTCAAGCGTGTCCGCCGAGAATACGGCGACGACGGAACCGAACGGGATGGCTGAGACCCCGGCGCGCTAGGGCGACCCGCCCGGGCGAGAGGCGGCCAACGCGGCGGCCTTCTCGGGGCTCGCGCGATCCGCCTTCGCCGACCACAGGCCGCCCGATCTCACGCGTCAACCGCGCCTCTTCGTCCGGTCGAGCGGGCTGGACGCCGGATGTCAGGGTGCTGAACGACGGCGACATGGCGACCGCAGCCGTGGAGATGGAAGGCAAGGCTGACAGGGGATGTCCGGCGCTACGCCAGACGACGTTTTGGCGTGTGGCGAAAGGCGGGCGACCCAGGCCTTCCCATCCGAAGACAAGCCCCGGGCGCGCGTCCGCATACAGGATGGAGCGACCCTTGACGCCCTGTTGAACGCCTGCGGGAAGAGGGCGACGCCGTCGGGAACCTTCGGGGCTCGCCCGGCGCTGGTTTGATATGCAGATGCTCCTCGCCTTCCTTCTGGTCATTCTCGGAGCCGTACCGGTGGCCATGGGACTGTTTCTGGTCAGCCGCACTTTCAGACGCATTGGACGGGGATGGAGTCCGGGGGAGGGCGCATGAACGTCCTGCTTTTCGGTCTCGGTCTGGTCTTTGCGCTGGTGGCTGCGGCGGCGATCCGATGGAGCCGTCGTCATCCAGGCGGGCCTCGGAAGGGCGCCGATGGGTCGCGGCCGGACGCCTGACCTGCCAAGCGTTCGAAAGGAGGCGTGTCCGACTTGCGGGCCGCTCGGTCCCGGCCGAGGTTGGCGGTCAAATATGATTGGGCCTTCCCAAGGCTGAGGAGGTCTCAATGACCGGAACTGGACACAACCGCTTTTTTGTCTACGCCGAAAGTGCTGGCCGAGCTCATGGTCACGTGATCGAGGCTCCCACCTTCGAGGCGGCGGCGGTCGGGTACGCTGAACTATACTTTCCTCCTGTGAACGCCGGGAACGAGGTCCGTCTCTTCGTGGCGGATATGGAGGGAGGGCGCGAGCACTGCTTCGTCATCGACCTGGAGGACGGTCAGGCTGAAACTTGCAGCTGAGCCGACAGCTCCGGTTCGACGTCGCCCGGGGAGCGAAACCCGTCTCATCGTGTTGATTCGGCGCGACGGGCGCGGCGTCCGTTCCGGAGATCCGAAATGGCGTATCGCCCCACCTGGCAGGGACATTTGCGTCTGTCCCTCGTGACCTGCCCTGTCGCCCTGTACACGGCGACCAATTCGGGGGGCGAGGTTCACTTCAATCTCATCAATCCCGAGACCAATAATCGCATCCGGATGATCACCACCGACCCGGATACCGGCCCGGTCGAACGGTCGTCCCTGGTCAAGGGCTACGCTGTCGCCAAGGACGAATACATCCTCCTGACCGACGAGGAGATAAGGTCGGTCAAGCTGGAGAGCACGAAGACGATCGATATCGAGCGCTTCGTGCCTGAGGAGGAGATCGACCGCCTCTATTGGGATAATCCCTACTACCTCGCGCCGGCCGGGGCGCTGGCGGAGGAGGCCTTCGGCGTCATCCGGGAGGCCATGCGCTCGGAAGGCAAGATCGCCCTGGGGCGCGTGGTCCTCTCCACCCGGGAGCGTCTGCTGGCGCTGGAGCCCCGGGACCAGGGAATCCTCGCCTATTCCCTCCGGACGCAGGGAGAGGTCCGCGCCATGCGGGACGTGTTTGGAGCCATCTCGGACACGGCGCCGGATCCGGCCATGGTCGATATCGCGCGGCGCATCATCGAGCAGAAGGCGGGGCCTTTCGACCCCGACCAGTTTGTCGATCGATACGAGGAAGCGCTCAAAGCTCTGATCGCTTCCAAACAGAAGGGTCGTAAGCCTGTCCGCGCCGCCGAGCCGGAGGACACCAATGTCGTGGATCTGATGGCCGCGCTTCGCGCCAGCCTGAAGGCTCCAAGCGCTGAACCTCGCAAAGGCGCGCGGACGGCCAAGCAGCCAGCGGCTTCGGAAAGGGCGAAGAAGGCTACGCCCCGGAGACGGGCGGGCTGAGGTCGCAGGGACCCTGTGATCCTCGTCGGGACTGACCGGAAGACAACAGTCGCAACAATCCTCGGCCTCGCTCTTTCCGGTGTGTGAAAAGGGAGCTCGACATGAAGACCTATATCAAGATCGCGGCCGGCCTGGCTGTCCTTGGTCTGCTGGCCGCCGCCTGCAGCAGAGACGCCGACCGGCAGGCGCGAGAAGCGTCCGGGGCGGAAGGGGAGCCTGTGGGGGAGGTGGGGACCCTGACTGATGTTCCCACAGGGCCGGGGACGGCAGCGTCATCCAGCGAGGCGGTCAACGGCGCGGTCGCCACGGAGGCGCCGGACTCGCCCGTGCTTCAGGGGTCGGGGACAACCACCCCGTCCCCGAGCACGACCAATCCGAGTTCGCCTGCTGCCACCAGTATGCCTCCGTCCGCTCAGGACTGAGTGAACCGGCGCCGTTGGTATGCCTGGGTCGTTTCACCGCGGGGCCTTCGTCGGGCCTTGCTGGGAGCGTTCCGGGCAGGCGACGGTGATGCTACCCTGCTTGTTCGTGGAATTTCGTGCTTGAAACAGCCTGAAACGCCGTTTTGAGCGAGGTTTTCGGCGCCCCCCTAGCGCCCCCCTAACGAGGTCAAGGCTTGGGCATTGAGGGCAAGAGCCGATCGACGGGTTCTATGTTGTTGTACGATAAGGGGAAAAATGGTGGACGCGACAGGGATTGAACCTGTGACCCCCTCGGTGTGAACGAGGTGCTCTCCCGCTGAGCTACGCGTCCAGCGCAGAACGGCCAAATCAGAAAGGCTTGGGCCGTCGGGAGGCGCGATGTAGCCCGCGATTCCGACGACGGCAAGCCTATTCGATCAAATACCGGCGGTGCGAACGCCTTCCGGCGTCTCCGCCTCGGGGTCGCCGGGCAGCCAGGCGACGTGACCGTTGTAGATGTCCTCGTTCAGGACGCCTTCCTCCTTGGCCACCAGGACGGGGACCAGCATCTGGCCGGTGACGTTGGTGGCGGTGCGCATCATGTCGATGATCCGGTCGATGGCGACGATGTAGCCGATGCCTTCCAGCGGCAGGCCCGCCGTCGACAGGGTCAGGGTCAGCATGACGATGCTGGTCCCGGGCACGCCCGCCGTCCCCAGCGAACCCAGGACCGCGGTCAGGCCGATCAGGACATATTGCGTCAGCGTCAGATCGATCTGGAAATACTGGGCGATGAAGATCGAGGCGATGGCCGGATAGATGGCGCCGCAGCCGTCCATCTTCACATTGGCCCCCAGGGGCACGGCGAAGGCGGCATAGGCTTGCGGCACGCCCAGACGCTCGACCGTCTGACGCAGGGTGATGGGCAGGGTGCCCAACGAGGATGATGTGGCGAAGGCCGTCTGCTGGGCCGCAAAGGCCCCGCGGAAGAAGCTGCGGATCTTCAGGCCGTGCAGCTTCAGCAGGCCCGAATAGACGATCAGGATGTGGAACAGGCAGGCCGCATAGATGGCGAAGATGAACTTGCCCAGCGGCAGCAGCGCCTCCCAGCCATAGCCGCCGACGACCGAGCCGATCAGGCCGAACACCCCGAACGGCGTCAATTGGATCACCCAGCGGGTGATGCGAAACACCAGGGCCGCGCCTTCGTCCACCAGCCGGCGCGCCGTCTGCGCCCGGTCGCCCAGCGCCACCAGGGCCGCGCCCAGCAGGGCCGAGAAGAAGATGATCTGCAACACCTTGCCCTCGGCCAGAGAGGCGAAGGGATTGGTCGGCACCACGCCCAGCAGGACCTGCAGCGGCGTGGGGATGACCCGCTCCTTCACCTCGCCCAGCGGCAGGTTGGACAGGCCGACGCCGGGATTGATGATGTGGCCAAAGGCGAAGCCGACCAGCACCGCCAGCAGCGAGGTGATGGCGAACCAGACGATGGTCCGCACCCCCAGCCGCACCGCGCCGACCCCTTCGCCCAGCTTGGCGATCGAACTGGCGATGGTGAACAGCACCAGGGGCGCCACCACCATGCGGATCAGATTCAGATAGACGTCCCCGATCGGTTGCAGCCAGACCGTCGCCTGCTCGCGCAGAATCAGGCCGGCGATGATGCCCAGGGCGAAACCGGCGGCGGTGCGCTGCCAGAGCGGAATAGCGAAGAAGCGACGAAGCATGACAACCCTTGGGGAGGAGCGGTCGGTCTATGTGTTTCTCGCGCGCGCGGACGGCAACCGCGACGGGAGCGATTGACGCTGAGAAGTTCTGTCGCTCCTTTTAGTTTTTCTAGATCCTCATGATCTCAGCGCCCGCTCACGCAAATAGAGATAGAGCGGCAGCGCCAGCGACAGTCCGACACAGAAGCTTGCTGGAAGCACCAGCCACCAGCGCGGGACGCGGTGCCGGGCTGCATCCCGCCATGACCACACCCAGAATATGACTATGGTGATCAGCACATCGGCGGAGAAGCCGCCGGCTGCGCCGTTGGCGAACAGCGACTTCAGAAAGAGCGGAATATCGAGCCCGTTCAGGGCGAAGAAGGACCCGAAGAATAGCCAGGGGACCACGGCCCCGACTACAGCCATAGCCAGATAGAAGGTCTTGGTGTTCATCTGTCTCTCCCCCTGAGGCCGCCGCCTCAGCCGCCCATCACCTCAGCCAGCGCCGCTTCGAACCGGTCGTAGTGATCGATCACCACGTCCCCGCCCAGCTCTTCGCGCGGCACGTCGTTATAGCCGAAGCCGACGACGATGCAGGGCACCCCCGCATCATTGGCCGCCTTGGTGTCCGTGGTGCTGTCGCCGACCATGACGCAGCGCGCCGGATCGCCCCCGGCCTTCTGCACCGCCTCATGGATATGGGCGCCGCTGGGCTTGCGCGCCGAGACCGCGTCCGGCCCGGCGACGAAGGCGAAATGCCGGGTCAGGCCCAGCGCTTCGATCAGGGCCACCGACAGGTCGGTGCGCTTGTTGGTGGCGACGCACAGGATGGCGCCGCGCGCGGCCAGCCGCTCCAGCGCCGGGACCACGCCGTCGAACACGGTGCTTTCGTCGGCGATGTGGGCCAGATAGTCCTCGATGAAGCGCTCGAACAGGCCGGGCGCATGGGCCTCGTCCCAGACGGCGCCCGCCTCCATGAAGCCGTGCCGCAACAGGGCCATGGCGCCATGTCCGACCAGATGCCGGGCCGAGGACATGGGCACGGACGGCAGTTCATACTGGGCCAGCATCCGGTTCAGCGTGCCGATCAGATCGGGCGCCGAGTCCACCAAGGTCCCGTCCAGATCAAAGGCGATGGTCCAGCCTTGCAGATCGCGTTCAGTGCTCATGTCGTCTCCCGGCTCGCGCAGACCCCGGCAATGGGCTAGATCGCGCAGGACGACAAGCCGCCGGATCGACTCATGACCGCACCACATCCTCGCGCCGCCATCATCCTTGCCGCAGGCCAGGGCACGCGGATGAAGTCGCCGTTGCCCAAGGTGCTGCACCCCGTCGGCCAGCGCGCCATGCTGGACCACGCCATCGACGCCGCCGAGGCCCTGGGCTGCGAGCGCATCGTCGTGGTGGTCGGCAGCCATTCGCCCGAGGTCCGCGCCCATGTCGAAAAGCGTCTGGGCGAGGACTCCGTCGCTGTTCAGGATCCGCCGCTCGGCACCGGCCACGCTGTCCGCGCCGCCGAGGCCGTGTTGGGCGACTTCATCGGCCATGTGGTCGTGACCTATGGCGACGTGCCCTTGCTGAAGGCCGCCGACATCGAGCCGGTCTTCGCTGATGTGCACGAAGGCGTCACCGTCATCGGCTTTGAGGCCCGCGACCCCGGCGCCTATGGTCGACTGATCCTGCAAGGCGACGATCTGCTGGCCATCACCGAGGCCAAGGAAGCCTCACTTGAGGTTCTGGCCGTCACCGCCTGCAACTCCGGCGTCATGGCCGCCCCTGTCGGCCTGCTGTTCGACCTTCTGGCCGAGGTGAAGAACGACAACGCCAAGGGTGAATACTACCTGACCGACGTGGTCGAACTGGCCCGCAAGCGCGGCGCCCCAACCCGCGCCGTCTTCGCCGTCGAGGACTCAGTCATGGGCGTCAATGCGCAGGGCGAACTGGCCCAGGCCGAAGCCCTGTTCCAGCAGGCTCAGCGCGAGCACTTCCTGGCGGCCGGCGTCACCATGAGCGCCCCCGACACCGTCCATTTCGCCTGGGACACCCAGGTCGGCGCCGGCACGACCATAGAGCCCTTCGTCGTCTTCGGCCCCGGCGCGGTTGTGGCCGAGGGCGCGCGCATCCGCAGCTTCAGCCACGTGGAGGGCGCCAAGATCGCCGCCAAGGCCGAGGTCGGACCCTACGCCCGCCTTCGCCCCGGGGCGGATCTGGGCGAAGGCGTCAAGATCGGCAACTTCGTCGAGGTCAAGAACGTCCGCATGGATGCGGGCGCCAAGGCCAACCATCTGGCCTATCTCGGCGACGGCCATGTGGGCGCGAAAGCCAACATCGGCGCGGGCACGATCTTCTGTAACTACGACGGCTTCTTCAAGCACCGGACCACGGTGGGCGAGGGGGCCTTTGTCGGCTCGAACTCCTCGCTGGTCGCCCCCGTGACTATTGGCGCGGGCGCCATGGTCGGCTCTGGGTCGGTGGTGACGAAGGATGTCGCGCCGGGCGATCTCGCCCTGGCCCGCGCCGCTCAGGCCAGCAAGCCGGGCTGGGCCACCCGTTTCATGGACACGATGCGCGCGAAGAAGGCGGCGAAATCCCAATGAGCGACCTGCAGAAGAAGAACGCTGGCGAAGCCGCCGCCGCCTATGTCGAGGCTGGCATGGTGGTCGGTCTGGGGACCGGCTCCACCGCCGCCTGGTTCGTAAAAGCCTTGGCTGCGCGCAACCTGCCGGACCTGCGCTGCGTGCCGACGTCGGAACGCACTGCTGATCTGGCGCGCGAACTGGGCCTGACCCTATCGACGCTGGAGGACACCCCCCGCATCGACCTGACCGTCGACGGGGCCGACGAGATCGGCCCGGGCCTAGCCCTGATCAAGGGCGGCGGCGCGGCCCTGCTGCGCGAGAAACTGGTGTGGGAGGCGTCCGCCCGCTGCATCTGCATCGCCGACGCGGCCAAGGTGGTGCCGGCGCTGGGGACCTTCCCCCTGCCGATCGAGGTCGTCGCCTTCGGCCACAAGACCACCGCCAACCGCATCGCCGATGTCCTGACCGACCACGACATCCCCATGCCCGCCCGCGTCCGTCAGGCTGAGCGCGGCCTGGTCCGCACCGATGGCGGCAACCTGATCTACGACGCGGCCTGCAAAGTCATCGCCGACCCAGCCCGCCTCGCCGCCGACCTCAAGAGCCTGACCGGCGTGGTCGAACACGGCCTCTTCCTTGACCTCACCGACCTGGCCGTCATCGGCACGGACGAGGGCGTGGAGATGCTTAATCCGTAGCCGCGTCGGCTTCCTGGGGGGCTTCAGCTAGCCGGGTGTGGGCGCGTTGAATGGAGGCCTCGATTTCGGTTTTGCCTGAGCGCATGTTCTTCTGAGAACGTTCGGCATCGTACAATCCGCCCAAATAAGCCTTGTCCCATTCGGTCAGACCCGTTGCAATCGACGGGTCGGCGAAGACATTCAGGATTGACGCATAGGCGCTGGTGTCGGCTTCCGGGTTGATCTGGGCCAGGGACACCATGGCGATATAGTCCGCCAGTTGGGTGATGCTGACCTGATTAATGTCGTCCACGTCCACGATCACGACAGTGCGGAAGATGTTATCGACGATCTGGGTCCTCAACCGCGACGCTGAGAAGGTGTTGATGACCGGCGCATAATCCATGGGCGATTCGCAAGGGGCGCGGCATTCGCCGAAGATGCGAGTGGCGCGCTGACCGGTTTCAGAATCGACGGGCATGCTGACCTGCCACCACCGCACGGGACGATCCGTTTCCTGGAAGCGGCGCAGTGCGGCGCCGCCCTGATCCATGCCGGACCCGCCCATGCGAAGGGCCCGTTTGTTGTTCTCCGCCATGTGGGTGGCCAGAGCATTGCCGTCGTCGGTTGCGACGATGAGCAGGTTGGGCTGGCATCCGGGTGCACCAGGTGTCAGGCCGACATCCTCTGCGACCGTGGAAACGCGATCGACTATATAGTGCGCAGCGTCTCCGCGAAGGTTGGCGACGCCGACACAGATGGTTCTGTCCCAGCGCGCAATGCCTCGACCGGCGTTAGGCGCGGCGACTTCATTGACGAAGGACTGGATCAGCGAGTCCAGCCGTCGGCCCGTCACCTCAACGTCTTCCAGTCTAACCGCCTGTTCGCTTTCAGCACTTGAAGCCTGCGGCTGTGCAGAGGCTTGGCCTTCGGGCAGTCCTGTCGTGGCGAGCAGCGCGGCGAGCAATTGAGCGATCATGACCGTCTCCGTCGAAGTGATCCTCTAACTTAGCCTGCAATGTCACAAAACAAAACGACGTTCATCCTTCATCGTTCGGTCTTTCGGTCGGGGCCGAGTGATGCAGGTCGTCTGGATCGCCCGTGGTGGCGGCATTCCCGATCTGGGTGTGACCTCCGCGGATTGAGGCATGCCCTCGACCTTAGCTATTTGCGTAATCATCTGGTGGGCTGAACGATTGCCCCGGGAGGTTGTGGCGCCTAAGTCGGGTCAGCGCTGCGGTTCGGCCGTGCAGATTTTAGACGATTCAGACGAATTGGACTCTTTTTCGAGTCTGATTCCCCGGAGCCCCCGATGACCACGACCTACGACTACGACCTCTTCGTCATCGGCGCCGGCTCCGGCGGCGTGCGCGCCGCGCGCCTGACCGCCCTGGGCGGCAAGAAGGTGGCCGTGGCTGAGGAATATCGGGTCGGCGGCACCTGCGTCATCCGCGGCTGCGTGCCCAAGAAGTTCATGGTCATGGCCTCGGAAGTCAGCCACGCGTTGGAGATCGCCGAGGGCTACGGCTGGTCCTTCGACAATGCGAAATTCGACTGGCCGACCTTCCTTCAGGCCAAGGACGTCGAGATCGCCCGTCTGTCGGGCATCTACGCCGCCAACCTGGGCAAGGCGGGGGTCGATCTGGTCCACGGCCGCGCCGTGATGAAGGACGCCCACACGGTCGAGATCGTCGGCAAGAACCAGACCTTCACCGCCGAGAAGATCCTGATCGCCACCGGCGGGCGTCCGTGGAAGCCCGAGGACCTGCCGGGCGTCGAACACGCCATCACGTCGGAAGAAGCCTTCCACCTGCCGCAACTGCCCAAGCGCATCATGATCGCGGGCGGCGGCTATATCGCGGTCGAGTTCGCGGGCATCTTCGCGGGTCTGGGCGTCGAGACGACGCTGATCTATCGCGGTCCCAACATCCTGCGCGGCTTCGACGACGACGTGCGCGCCCATCTGGCGGGCGAGATCGAGAAGCGCGGCGTCAAGGTCATCCTGGGCTGCCAGCATACCTCGATCGAGAAGACAGAGACAGGCCTGGTCAGCCATCTCGGCAACGGCATGACGATGGAGCACGACGTCATCATGTTCGCCA
Organism: Brevundimonas sp. UBA4553; assembly: GCF_002387245.1. Lineage (GTDB taxonomy): Bacteria > Pseudomonadota > Alphaproteobacteria > Caulobacterales > Caulobacteraceae > Brevundimonas. The sequence goes on along the minus strand of NZ_DGLD01000006.1, from coordinate 23,107 downwards.
CCGGCCGCGTCCCCTACGTCAAGGGGCTGGGGCTTGAGAACGCTGGCGTCGAACTGAACGACGAAGGCGCCATCGCTGTCGATCCCTTCTCGAAGACCTCGGTCGACAACATCTGGGCCATCGGCGACGTGACCGACCGGATGAACCTGACCCCGGTCGCCATCCGCGAGGCGGTCGCCTTCCACCAGACGGTCTACAAGAACAACCCTCAGCACTTCGACTATGAAGCCGTCGCCACCGCCGTCTTCAGCCAGCCGCCGGTCGGCGTCGTCGGCCTGACCGAGCATGAGGCCCGTCGCGCCTGTCCGGGCGAGGTCGATGTCTATGTGACCCGCTTCCGGCCCATGAAGTACGCCTTCACCGGTTCGGATGAGCGGGTGCTGATGAAGCTGGTGGTCGACGCTGAAAGCCAACGCGTCGTCGGCGTCCACATCGTCGGCCCGGAAAGCCCTGAAATGATCCAGCTGGCCGCTATCGCCGTGAAGGCCGGCCTGACCAAGGCCCAGTGGGACGCCACCTGCGCCGTCCACCCGACGATGGCCGAGGAACTGGTCACGCTGAAGGAGAAGCAGTCGCCGTCAGCCATGGCCGGCTGATCGCCGCCGGATGGGACGGCTTGCCAGTCGTTCCATCCGAGCGCCTTATGCGGTTCAGCTTTTCTGGAAGGTCGTTCCCATGAAGTCCTGCCTGCTCGCCGCCGCCCTTTCGGCCCTGATGCTCGCCGGTTCGCCGGCTCTGGCACAGACAGCCGCGCCCGCCGCCTATCAGAGCGCCGTCGCCGGCAGCCTGCGTCCCGCTGACGAGGTGGCCCGCGATCCGCTGCGTCATCCGGCCGAAATCCTCGCTTTCGCCCAGCTTCAGCCGGGTCAGCGCGTCGCCGATATTCGTCCTGGCGCAGGCTACTTCACCCGCCTGTTTTCGCGGGTGGTGGGCGAGGGCGGTCACGTCTACGCCTTCGTTCCGAACAAGACCGCCGAGCGTGAGAACCCGCGCGCCGACGCTCTGGTCGCCGCCTATCCCAACGTCAGCCGCGTCAATGGCGACCTGGACGCCATGACCTTCGACGCGCCGCTGGACGTGGTCTTCATGAGCCAGGAGTACCACGACTTCCACATCCCGCGTTTCGGCGTGGACGTGACGAAAATGAACGCCGACATCTTCAAGGCGCTGAAGCCCGGCGGCCTGTTCGTCGTCATCGACCATCAGGCTGCGCCCGGCGCCGGCAATACGGCGGTCGAGACACTGCATCGCATCGAAGGCGCCCAACTGCGCAAGGAAGTCGAGGCCGCCGGTTTCGTCTTTGACGGCGAGAGCTCGGCCGTCGCCAACCCGGCTGACGACCACACACTGAACGTCTTTGACGAGGCCATTCGCGGCAAGACCGACCAGTTCGTCTATCGCTTCCGCAAGCCGGGCTGAACTGGCTGAAATCACAGGAGGAGTAGCTGTGCGTCCCTTCCTTGCTTTCCTCGTCGCCGCCTCCCTGGCGACGGCGGCGCCCCTCGCCGCCGCCCAGACGGCGACCACCGCCTATGAGTCCGCTCTGGCCAGCCCGATCCGCACGACTGAAGACCGGGCGCGCGACAGCGCCCGCCACGCCGCCGACACCCTGGCCTTCGCCGAGGTGAAACCGGGACAGAAGATCGGCGACATGATCATCGGCGGCGGCTATTTCACCCGCCTGCTTTCGGCCGCCGTCGGGCCAGAGGGTCATGTCACCGCATGGCAACCGGCCGAGTTCATCGGCTTCCAGGCCAGCTATGGCGAAGCCCTGACCGCGGCAGCTGCGCTCGAAAACGCCGACGCCATCAACTCGCCCATCGGCGCGCCGGAATGGCCCGCGGGGCTGGACCTGATCTTCACCGCCCAGAACTATCACGACCTGCATCTGAAACCCTTCGCTACGGACACGGCGGCTCAGGTCAACGCGGCGGCGTATCGGGCGCTGAAGCCCGGCGGCCTTTACGTCATCATCGACCATGACGCGGCGGCGGGGGCGGGGCCGGACGCACCCGACAGTCTGCACCGTATCGACATCGATCAGGTCAAGCGCGAGGTCGAGGCGGCGGGCTTTATTCTCGACGGCGCGAGCGACCTTTTGGCCCGCCCGGACGACCCGCGCACGGCCAATGTCTTCGACCCATCCATTCGCGGAAAGACCAGCCAGTTCATGCTGCGGTTCAGAAAACCGGCCTGAGCTGAAACTGTCGAACAGGTGACTGGCGAAGCGGGCGGGGAGGGGCTAACCCTGCCCCAAAATCCATAAGGGAAACGCTTCAGATGACTCGCATCGCCTTCATCGGTCTCGGCAACATGGGCGGCGGCATGGCCGCCAATCAGGCCAAGGCCGGGCATGATGTCGCCGCCTTCGACCTGTCGCCCGCCGCGCTGGAACGCGCCGCCGAGGCCGGGTGCCGCATGGTCGCCTCGGTCGCAGAGGCTGTGAAGGACGCGGAGGTGGTCATCACCATGCTGCCCGCCGGGCCTCATGTCCTCAGCGTCTATTCGGAACAGATCATCGGCGCGGCGCCCTCCAGCGCCCTGCTGCTGGACTGCTCCACCATCGACGTCGAGACAGCGCGCAAGGTCGCCGGTCTGGCAAGAGAGGCGGGCTACGCCTTCGCCGACGCCCCCGTCTCGGGCGGCACGGCCGCCGCCGACGCGGGGACGCTGGCCTTCATGGTCGGCTGCGACGAGGCCGACTTCGCCCGCGTCGAACCCGCGCTGGCTCCCATGAGCCGCATCACCATCCGTGCGGGCGATCATGGCGCGGGCCAGGCGGCCAAGATCTGCAACAACATGCTGCTGGGCATCTCCATGATCGGCACCTGCGAGGCCATCGCCCTGGCCGAGAAGCTGGGCCTGGAGCCGGAGCGCTTCTTCGAGATCGCCTCCAAGTCCTCGGGCCAGTGCTGGAGCGTCAGCAACTACTACCCTTGGGCCGGTCCGGTCCCGACCGCCCCGTCGAACCGCGAGTACGAGGGCGGTTTCGCCACGGCCATGATGCTGAAGGACCTGAAACTGGCTCAGGACGCCGCCGCCAAGGCGGGCGCCACGACCCCCATGGGCGCCCAGGCCGAGGCCCTCTACGCCCTGTTCAACGGTCTCGGCTACGGCGGCAAGGACTTCTCGGCCATGGTGCAGATGCTGCGCGGCCGCCTGGACACGCTGGCTCAGTGAAGGGGCGGAGGGGGTTTTCACTGCTGATCGGTCTAGCAGCGGTGGGGCTGATCGCCGCTGCTCCGGCTGATGCGCCTTATCGCACGGCCCCGGGGCTGTTTCAGGCGGGGACGCCTGATCTGGGTCTGAAGCCGGCGGCAGGGACCCAGACCTTCACCGTCTTCGCGCCCAGCGAGGCGACCGACCGGTTCAGCAACGGCGTGGTGCTGATGCCTTTTAAAGGGCGGCTCTACGCCCAGTGGCAAAGCTCGGCGCGTGACGAAGACGCGCCCGACACGTGGGTCGCCTACAGCGTCAGCGACAACGGCGAGACCTGGCCCGCGCCGACGGTTCTGGCTCGGGCAGGCGAGGGCGGGCTGATGCGTTCCAGCGGCGGCTGGTGGACGGACGGCGAGACCCTGGTCGCCTATGTCAACGTCTGGCCAGACGGTTTCCAGTCGGGCGCGGGCGGCTATGCCGAATACCGCCTGAGCCGTGACGGCGAGACCTGGAGCGAGCCGCGCCGTGTCATGGGCGCCGACGGCCGCCCCGTAGAAGGCGTGATCGAACAGGACCCGCATCTGATCGACGGACGCCTGATGACCGGCTTCCATATGCGGCCGGGTATGATCGCCGGGCCATTCTATACCGACGACCCGCTGGGCCTGTCGGGCTGGACGCCCGGCCAGATGCAGAACCTGCCGCGCGACGCCAGCGGCGCGGCGGCCGAGCACGAAAAGCGCCTCAGCCGCGAGATCGAGCCCAGCCTGTTCCAGCGCGGCGACTGCGCCGTCATGGTCTTCCGCGACGAGGAGCTGAGCTTCCGTCAGATCGCGTCCGAAAGCTGCGACCAGGGCGTTACCTGGACCACGCCGGTCCTGACTGACATGCCGGACGCGCGCGCCAAACAGAGCGCGGGCAACCTGCCCGACGGGACCGCCTATCTGGTCAATGCGCCCAACACCGATCGTCCCCGCATGCCGCTGGCTGTGACTCTGAGCAACGACGGGCGCGTCTTCGACCGCAGCTTCCTGTTGCGCGGCGCAGGGGATCTTCAACCCCTGCGGTATGAAGGTCAGTACAAGCGGCCCGGCTACCACTATCCCAAGAGCATCGTCTGGAACGGGGCGCTCTACGTCGGCTACGCGACCAACAAGGAGGACGTGCAGGTGACGCGGGTTCCGCTGATGGCGTTGGAGCGAACCACGGACTGATTGCTTAGGCCTGCCCGTGGGCAATCAAGCAGCCCGCGTTGGGGCGGGGGGTCCCGTAAGGCCGACGACCGCAGGCTACTCAAAGTGAGAACCGTTATCAATTAAGGGGTTGAGACGTTTTGTCCGGCCCTGAACATGGACAACGCTGAGCGGCGAGCGCAATTAAGCGCACAAAGCTGTATAAGCGAAAGAACTACCGTCTTGTTCGACTATAAGGCCGCCTTTCAAAACTCGGTGGAGCAGGTTCGCAGCGAAGGTCGCTATCGCGTCTTCGCCGACCTGAAGCGCCTGCGCGGCCAGTTCCCGCAGGCTGTCCGCCGCCGCGACGACGGCTCCGAACAGGACGTCGTGGTCTGGTGTTCCAACGACTACCTCGGCATGGGCCAGCACCCGGTGGTGCTGGACGCCATGACGGCCGAGATCGAGGCGGTGGGCGCCGGCGCCGGCGGCACGCGCAACATCTCGGGCACCACCCGTTCGGCGGTCGATCTGGAAGCCGAGCTGGCCAGCTGGCACCAGAAGGAAGCGGCCCTGCTGTTCACCTCGGGCTATGTGGCCAATGAGGCGACGCTGTCGACCCTGCAGAAGATCCTGCCGGGCCTGATCATCTTCTCGGACGCCCTGAACCACGCCTCGATGATCGAGGGCATCCGCCACGGCGGCGGTCCGCGCCATATCTTCCGCCACAACGATCTGGCGCACCTCGAGGAACTGCTGGCCGCCGCGCCTCTGGCTGCGCCCAAGCTGATCGCCTTCGAGAGCGTCTATTCGATGGACGGCGACATCGCCGACATCGCCGGCACCATCGCCCTGGCGAAGAAATACGGCGCCATGACCTATCTGGACGAGGTCCATGCAGTGGGCCTGTATGGTGACACAGGCGCGGGCGTGGCCGAGCGCGACGGCGTCCTGGACGGCATCGACATCATCGAATGCACCCTGGGCAAGGCCATTGGCGTCATGGGCGGCTACATCGCCGCCGACGCGGTGATCGTGGACGCCGTGCGCAGCTGGGCATCGGGCTTCATCTTCACCACCAGCCTGCCGCCCGCCCTGACCGCCGGCGCCCTGGCCTCGGTGCGTCATCTAAAGGCTCATCCGGAACTGCGCGACGCCCATCAGGAGCGCGCTGCGACCCTGAAACGCCGCCTGGTCGAGGCCGGCATCCCGGTCCTGCCCAGCGTCAGCCACATCGTCCCGGTCCATGTCGGCGACCCGGTCCACTGCAAGCTGATCTCGGACATGCTGCTGGAGGACTTCGGCATCTACGTCCAGCCGATCAACTATCCGACCGTGCCCAAGGGCACCGAGCGCTTGCGCTTCACCCCGTCGCCCAATCATGACGACGGAATGATCGACAAGTTGGTCGATGCGATGGACAGGCTGTTCTCGCACTGCAACGTCGCGCGTCGCCCGGTCGCCGCCTGATGCAGGACGCCGAACTGGGCGAGGTCATCGTCGAGTTCGTCCGCAACGGGACCTATGTGAAATGCTCGGCCATCCATACGGCCACGGGCGTCGAGGTTTCCGCCATGGGCCCGGCGCTGGAACCGCGCGCGGTCGAGCGGGTGGCCATCGCCAAACTGAAACGAGCGTTGTCGCAGCGCTGACCCCCTAGATGTTGTGGTGTTCCGCGACGCGGCCTAGATAGGGGCGCCGTTTTCGCTCCAGCCTCCGGGATGCCCGCCAGTGACCGCCTTCACCCACGACGCATACTTCTCCAAGAGCCTCGCCGACGCCGATCCGGCGATCTTCAAGGGCATCCAGGGCGAACTGGGTCGTCAGAAGGAGCAGATCGAGCTGATCGCTTCCGAAAACATCGTCTCGCAGGCGGTGCTGGACGCTCAGGGCTCGGTACTCACCAACAAGTACGCCGAGGGCTATCCGGGCCGCCGCTACTATGGCGGCTGCGAATTCGTGGACGTCACCGAGGATCTGGCCCGCGAGCGCGCCAAGGAACTGTTCGGCGCCGCCTTCGCCAACGTTCAGCCGCACTCGGGCGCCCAGGCCAACCAGGCCGTCTTCTTCACCCTCCTGCAGCCCGGCGACACCTTCCTGGGCATGGATCTGGCCTGCGGCGGTCACCTGACCCATGGTTCGCCTGCCAACCAGTCGGGCAAGTGGTTCCGCCCTGTGACCTACAAGGTCCGTGAAGACACCCATCTGATCGACTATGACCACGTCGCTGAAATGGCCCAGAAGGAGAAGCCCAAGCTGATCCTGGCCGGCGCCTCGGCCTACAGCCGCCACATTGACTTCAAGCGCTTCCGCGAGATCGCGGACAGCGTCGGCGCCTATCTGATGGTCGACATGGCCCACTACGCCGGTCTGATCGCCGGCGGCGTCTATCCGGATCCGATCCCGCACGCCCACGTGGTCACCACCACCACGCACAAGACCCTGCGCGGCCCGCGCGGCGGCATGATCCTGTCCAACGACGCGGACCTGGGCAAGAAGATCAACTCGGCCGTCTTCCCCGGTCTGCAGGGCGGCCCGCTGGAGCACGTCATCGCCGCCAAGGCCGTGGCCTTCGGCGAGGCGCTGAAGCCCGAGTTCAAGGGCTATGCCCAACAGGTGGTCAAGAACGCCCAGGCCCTGGCCGGCGTCCTGGTCGAGCGCGGCCTGGCGATCGTCTCGGGCGGCACCGACAGCCACCTGATGCTGGTCGACCTGCGTCCCAAGGGCGTGACCGGCAAGGCCACCGAGCATGAACTCGAGAAGGCGCTGATGACCTGCAACAAGAACGGCGTGCCGTTCGACACCGCGCCCTTCACTGTCACCTCGGGCGTCCGCCTGGGCACCCCGGCGGGCACCACGCGCGGCTTCGGCGAGGAAGAATTCAAGCAGATCGGCCACTGGATCGCCGACGTCGTCTCGTCGATGAACGGCGGCGATGAAGCCGATCCGGCCGTCGTAGCGGGCGTCGCCGCCCAGGTGCGCGAACTGACCGCCCGATTCCCGATCTACCGCTAAGGGACCGACCGGATGAAGTGCCCCTTCTGCGGAAACGCCGACACCCAGGTCAAGGACAGCCGCCCGTCTGACGACGGCGCGGCCATCCGCCGCCGTCGGTCCTGCCCGCAGTGCAACGGGCGCTTCACCACCTTCGAGCGGGTGCAGCTGCGCGAACTGGTCATCCTGAAACGGAACGGCCGCCGCACCCCCTTTGACCGCGACAAGCTGGAACGCTCGCTGGGCATCGCCCTGCGCAAGCGCCCGGTGCAGCCCGATCAGGTCGAGCTGCTGGTCAGCCGCATCGTGCGCCAGCTCGAAAGCCTGGGCGAGACCGAGATCCCCTCGCACATCGTCGGCGACTTCATCATGAAGGCGCTGAAGTCGGTCGATGAGGTCGCTTACGTCCGTTACGCCTCGGTCTACAAGGACTTCCGCCACACCGGCGACTTCGCCAAGTTCCTCGGCGACGAGGGTTTCGACGGGAGCGCCGACGAACCTGGCAAGGCGTGATGCGACCGCGCGTCACCCTGAAGCTGGCGACGTCGCTCGACGGCCGTATCGCCACGGCGTCCGGCGAAAGCCAGTGGATCACCGGACCGGAAGCCCGACAGCAGGGCCATCGCTTGCGCGCGAGCCATGACGCCATCCTGGTCGGCGTCGAGACGGTGCTGGCGGATGATCCTGAACTGACCGTGCGTCTTCCCGACTACGCCGGAACACATCCGCTGCGCGTGGTCCTCGACAGCCGCCTGCGCACGCCCGCGACGGCCAAGGTCGCTAGTGGAAACACCCTGATTCTGACGACCGCCGCGCCCCACGCCATCGGCCAGGCCGAAACCGTCGCGGTCGCCGCCGACGACGGCCACCCCGCCGTTTCCGCCGTGCTGGAGGCCCTGACCGCGCGCGGCGTCACATCCCTGCTGATCGAGGGCGGCGGCCGCGTCGCCGCTTCCTTCCTGCAGGCGGGCGTGGTGGACGCCATCGAATGGTTCCGCGCTCCGCTTCTGCTGGGCGGGGAGGGCAGGGCCTGCATTGCGTCTCTGGCGCTTGCAAAGCTGGCCGACGCCCCCAAGTTCCGTCGTCTGGGCGTCGAGCCTGTCGGAGACGACCTGTGGGAACGCTACGCGCGCTCCGGCGGCTGAATTCAGACGATTCAGACTATTCAGACTATGTTTTTGGGTCCGAAGGGACCGGAGTATCCATGTTCACCGGCATCGTCACCGACATCGGCCGCGTCCGCAGCGTCCGCCAAACCGACCGCGACCGTCGCTATGAGGTCGAAACCGTCTGGGATACGGCGACCATAGATCTGGGCGCTTCCATCAGCCACGCGGGCTGCTGCCTGACCGTCACCGAAAAGGGCGAGGGCTGGTTTGCGGTCGAGGTTTCCGGCGAGACCCTGTCGAAGACCAAGCTGGGCGATTGGGCCGAGGGCGCGCGCGTCAATCTGGAGCGCGCGGCCAGACTGGGCGACGAACTGGGCGGCCATATCGTCTCGGGTCATGTTGATGGGCTGGGCCAAGTCGTCTCCATCACGCCCGAGGGCGGATCGCACCGCATCGTGGTCGAGGCGCCCGCGCCTCTGCACCGATTTATCGCACCCAAGGGCTCAATCACCGTCGATGGGGTTTCCCTGACCGTGAATGGGGTGCAAGAGCGCCGCTTCGACTTGAACATCATTCCGCATACGTGGAATGCGACGACGCTTGGCGCCCTGAAGGCAGGCGACAGGGTCAATCTGGAGATCGACATGCTGGCGCGTTATCTCGCGCGCTGGCAGGAGACGGCGTGATGCAACTGGCGGCGAACATGAACGACAGCCCGATCAGCCCGATCGAGGACATTCTCGAGGACGCCCGCAACGGCCGTCCCTACATCCTGGTGGACGCCGAGGATCGCGAGAACGAGGGCGATATCGTCATTCCGGCCCAGTTCGCGACGCCGGACCAGATCAACTTCATGATCAGGCACGCGCGCGGGCTTGTCTGCCTGGCCGTGACCGGCGACCGCGCGCGGCAGCTTCGTCTGCCGCCGATGGCCGCCGATAACCGCGAGAGCATGAAGACCGCCTTCACCGTCTCGATCGAGGCGAAGGAAGGCGTGACCACGGGCATCTCGGCCGCCGACCGCTCGCATACGATCCAGGTCGCCACCGACCCGACGCGTGGCGTGGACGACATCGTCTCGCCCGGCCATATCTTCCCTCTGGTCGCGCGCGACGGCGGCGTTCTGGTTCGCGCGGGCCATACCGAGGCGGCGGTCGACATCAGCCGTATGGCCGGCCTGAACCCGTCCGGCGTGATCTGCGAGATCATCAAGGACGACGGCGAGATGGCGCGGATGCCCGACCTTGTCGCCTTCGCCCAACTGCACGGGTTGAAGATCGGCACCATCGCCGACCTGATCGCCTATCGGCGTCGCACCGAGCGCTTTGTCGAGCGCGTGTTGGAGACGCCGTTTGAGAGCGTCCACGGCGGACCGTTCAAGCTGATCCTGTACCGCAACACCATCGAGGGCGCCGAACACATCGCCCTGGTGCGCGGCGATATCGACCCCAGCAAGCCCACCGTCGTGCGAATGCACCAGATCGACTTCGCCGCCGACCTGCTGGGTCATGTCGAAGCGCGACAGGACTATATCCCCAAGGCGATGCAGGCCCTGACCGCCAATGATGGTCCGGGGGTCGTCGTCTTCCTGCGCGACCCGGGCCTTCAGGGTCTGGCCGAGCGGCTCGGTGGAACCAGCAAGCCCGCCGCCGTGGATCGTTCGCTGAAAGCCTATGGCGTCGGCGCCCAGATTCTGCTCGACCTCGGCGTCAAAGACATGATCGTGATGAGCTCGACGCGGCCCAATCCGACGGCGCTTGAAGGCTACGGCCTGCGCATCGTGGGCTGGCGCGATATGGACGGAGAAGACCAATCCTGAACGACCCCACCCGCGTCCTGATCGTCGAGGCGCGCTACTACGACGATCTGGCCGACGCCCTCCTGGAAGGGGCCAAGGACGCCCTGCGCGCGCAAGGCGTGCAGTTCGACGTCGTCACCGTGCCCGGCGCTCTGGAGGTCCCGACCGCCATCGCCATGGCCGAAGAGGCTGGCCGCTATCCGACCGCGCCGCGCTACGACGGCTATGTGGCCCTGGGCTGCGTCATCCGCGGCGAGACCTACCACTTCGAGATCGTCTCCGATCAGTCGGCGGCCGGCATCATGCATCTGGGTCTCAAGGGTTTGGCCATCGGCAACGGCATCCTGACGACCGAGGACGAGGATCAGACCTGGGCGCGCGCCCGGATGAGCGAAGGCGACAAGGGCGGCGGCGCCGCCCGCGCCTGTCTGGACCTGATTGCGCTGCGCAAGCGCCTGCGCGGAGGACTGGCCTCGTGACCGAGCCGACCAACACCACCCCGGCCACCGTCGCCGAAGTCATGGCGCAACTGGCCGAAGCGGATAGGGCTCGCGCCGAGCCGCAACTGACCAGCCGCCAGCGTCGCGCCCGCACGGTGGCCCGTCTGGCCGCCGTCCAGGCTCTGTATCAGATGGAACTGGCGGGCGAGGGCGTCGAAGTCGTCGTCAAGGAGTTCCGCAACCACCGCTTCGACGCGGACATCGACGGCGCGCCCCTGGCCGAGGCCGACGAGGACTGGTTCTCTGACATCGTCCACGGCGTGGTCGAGGACCAGCGTCGCATCGACGAGGCGGTCAAGGCGCGTCTTGCCTCCAACTGGCGGATGGAACGTCTGGACGCCACGCTTCGCGCCCTGCTGCGCTGCGGCGCGTGGGAGCTGAAGTCCAAGCCCGACGTGCCGCGTGAAATCGTCATCGACGAGTATGTCGAGCTGGCCAAGGCCTTCTTCGATGAAGCAGAGGCGAAGTTCGTGAACGCGGCGCTCGACGGCGTGGCGCGCGATGCCCGCGATTGACGTCGCTGGCGAATTCGAGACCATCCAGCGGCTGCTGAAGCCGCTGGCGCACCCGGAATGGGCGAGGGGGCTTGCCGACGACGTGGCCGTGCTGCCCTCGCGTCCGGGGCACGATCTGATTTTGACCAAGGACGCCATCGTCGAGGGCGTCCACTTCCTGCCCGACGACCCGTTGGACACCGTGGCGCAGAAGCTGCTGCGCGTGAACCTGTCCGATCTGGCGGCCAAGGGGGCCGAGCCCTTCGGCTATCTGCTGGCCTGTCACTGGTCCGAACGCTGCGGCTGGCCGGAGCGCGAGGCCTTTGTCGCCGGCCTGCGGCGCGATCAGGCCATCTTCGACATCGCCCTGCTGGGCGGCGATACGGTCAAGACGCCGGGGCCGGCCAGCTTTTCCGCCACCCTGATGGGCTGGGCGCCGTCGTCCTCGACCGTCAGTCGGGGCGGGGCCCGTCCCGGCGATCTGGTCTTCGTCACCGGCACGATCGGCGATGGCTGGCTGGGCCTTCAGGCGGTGCAGGGGGCGCTGTCGCTGGAGCCCGAGCGCATGGACGCGCTGGAGGCCGCCTACCGCACCCCCATGCCGCGCGTGGAGTTCGCCACCGTCGTGCGGGGCCTGGCCACCGCCAGCGCCGACGTGTCGGACGGCCTGCTGGCTGATGCGGCCCATATCGCCGAGGCCAGCAAGGTCGGCGTCGAGCTGGATCTGGAGGTCCTTCCCCTGTCGGCGGCGGCCCAGGCCTGGCTGGACAGCCGCGTGGATCCGCAAGGCGCGCTGGAGCTGCTGGCGGCCGGCGGCGACGATTACGAGATCATCCTGACCGTGCCGGCCGGGGCCGAGAACGCCCTGCGCCGAGAGGCCGAGCGCCGCCACCTCCGCCTGACGCGGATCGGCCGCGTGGTCGAGGGGCGGGGCGTCGTCGTGCGTCACCTCGGCGCGGAGATCACTCCGACCCGCATCGGCTGGACCCACGACTAGGCAACGGAATCCTAACCGGGACAGGCTAGGGGAATGGTCATGCAACGTCGCGCCTTGATCACGGCCGGAGCCGTCCTGACCGCCTCTGCCGTGGCTGGGGTCGCACGTGCCAGCGAGAAAGCCGCACCCGCCGCCGCCGTCCTGAATCTGCCTGGCATGGGCCTGCCCGTCATCACCGACGGCCGCGTGCGGAACTACGTCTTCATTTTGCTCAAGCTGCACCTCGGCGCCGGCCACACGGTGGAAGCGGTCCGCGCGAAGGAGGCTCACCTGCGCGACGCCCTGATCCGCGCCGGGCACCGAACGCCCTTCGTCCTGCCTGACACCTGGGTGGCGTTGGATACGACGGCGCTGAGCGCCAGCCTGATCCGTTCGGCCACGACCCTGATCGGGCGCGGCGCCGTGACCCGCGTCGAGGTTGTCAGCCAGTCCCCGCGCCGCCGCACGGGCATGCAGGGCGTATAAGCTAAGGCTCCAGAAACCGCTGTTGCGTCATGCTTCGGCTTTTGACACTGTTAAGCCGCAATTCCCGGGGGACGTGAGGTTGCGTCCGTAGGCGCACGGGGGGACCGGAAGGCGGAGAGAGGCGAAACGCCCGCCCGCGCCAAGGATCCGTGTGCTTGTTGCACAAGGGCTTGGAAACGCCATGACGAACTATCTATGGCTGGTCATCGCGGCCGGCGCGCTGGGGGTGCTTTACGGCGCTGTCCAGACCGCCGCCCTGATGAAGGCCGGCACTGGTAATGACAGGATGCGAGAAATCGCGGCGGCGATTCAGGAAGGGGCTTCGGCCTATCTGAAGCGTCAGTACACAACGATTGGTATGGTGGGGGTCGTGATCTTGGTCGCGGCCTTTTTGCTTATCGGGCCCTGGGCTGCGCTCGGGTTCCTGATCGGGGCGGTGCTGTCCGGCGCGGCCGGGTTCGCCGGCATGCTGATCTCGGTGCGGGCCAATGTGCGCACGGCGCAGGCGGCGTCCGAAAGCCTCGCCAAGGGGCTGGACCTGGCCTTCCGCTCCGGCGCCATCACCGGCATGTTCGTGGCCGGCGGCGCGCTCTTGGGCGTGTCCGGCTACTACGCCTTCATGACGCAGGGCATGGGCTTTGACGCCACCAGCCGTACGGTCGTGGACGGACTGGTGGCCCTGGGCTTCGGCGCTTCGCTGATCTCCATCTTCGCGCGACTGGGCGGCGGCATCTTCACCAAGGGCGCCGACGTGGGCGGCGACATGGTGGGGAAGGTCGAGGCCGGCATTCCCGAGGATGATCCCCGCAACGCCGCCACCATCGCCGACAATGTGGGCGACAACGTCGGCGACTGCGCCGGCATGGCCGCCGACCTGTTCGAGACCTATGCCGTCACGACCGTGGCGACCATGGTCCTGGCGGCCATCTTCTTCCGCAACCAGCCCTATGTCGAAGTGATGATGCTGCTGCCGCTGGCGATCTGCGGGATCTGCATCGTGACCTCGATCGTGGGGTCCTTCTTTGTCCGTCTGGGCAAGGGCGGCAACATCATGGGCGCCCTGTATCAGGGCCTGATCGTGACGGGCGTCCTGTCGGTCGGCGCGGTCTGGTGGGTGATCAACTCCCTGTTGCCTGGCGCGGTCGAGACCTCGGGCGGGCTGCTGATCCAGCCGATGAACCTGTTCTGGGCCGGCGTCGTCGGCCTGCTGGTCACGGCGGCCATCGTGGTCATCACCGAGTTCTACACCGGCACGGGCTTCCGTCCGGTCAAGTCGGTGGCCAACGCCTCGGTCTCGGGTCACGGCACCAATGTGATCCAGGGTCTGGCCGTCTCGCTTGAATCCACGGCCCTGCCGGCCCTGACGATCATCGTCGGCATCGTCGCGGCCTTCCAGTTGGCGGGCCTGTTCGGCATCGCCATCGCCACTACGACCATGCTGGGCGTGGCGGGCATGATCGTGGCGCTGGACGCCTTTGGCCCCGTCACTGACAACGCCGGCGGCATCGCCGAGATGGCGGGCTTGCCGCCGGAAGTCCGCGTCTCAACCGACGCTCTGGACGCGGTGGGCAACACCACCAAGGCCGTGACCAAGGGCTACGCCATCGGGTCTGCGGGCCTGGGAGCTCTGGTCCTGTTCGCTGCCTATGTGGAAGATCTGAAGCATTTCTCGGCCGAGGCGACGCCGGGCAGCTTCTTCCACGGCATGGGGGCGGTCGCCTTCGACCTGTCCAACCCCTACGTCGTCGTCGGCCTGCTGTTCGGCGGGGCGCTGCCCTTCCTGTTCGGCGGGATGTCGATGACGGCGGTGGGCCGCGCCGCCGAGGCCGTGGTGGCCGAGGTGCGTCGCCAGTTCCGCGAAAACCCGGGCATCATGACCTTCCAGACCAAGCCCGAGTACGGCAAGGCGGTGGACATCCTGACCAGTGCGGCCATCCGCGAGATGATCGTGCCCAGCCTCTTGCCGGTGCTGTCGCCGATCGTCCTGTTCGTCGTGGTTCTGTTCATCCAGCCGGACAAGGCCAACGCCTTCGCCGCCCTGGGGGCCATGCTGATGGGCGTCATCGTCACGGGCTTGTTCGTGGCCGTGTCGATGACCTCGGGAGGCGGCGCCTGGGATAACGCCAAGAAGCTGATCGAGGAAGGCTTCACCGACAAGAACGGCGCGGTCCACGGGAAGGGCTCTGAAGCGCACAAGGCCGCCGTCACCGGCGATACTGTGGGCGATCCCTACAAGGACACCTCCGGCCCGGCGGTGAACCCGATGATCAAGATCACCAACATCGTGGCCTTGCTGCTGTTGGCGGTGCTGGCGAGCGGAAAGATCGTCTAGGGACCACGCCAGATCCCTGAACGAAGAACGCCCCGGAGAGGCATCTCCGGGGCGTTTGATCATTCAGAGGGCCGTGCTCGCGACGCGATCGGCCCCTGGCTAACCGGAAGGACTTTCGTTTGTTAGTCCGGGCGGCGCTGACCGGGAACGTCTTCCTCGGTGCGCGGCAGCTGGCCGCGGCCGACGTTGCCCAGCAGTTGCTCGAGAATGGTCAGCTGGCGGCCCCGCGTGGGCGTCTCGCGACGCTGCATGGCGATTTCGCGACCGTCGGCCAGGCTCAGGGTGCGAACGGCGGCGACCTTGTCGTCGGCCTTGTTGAAGGTGATCTCGGTCACCGTCCGCTGCGACACCTGCGGCGTGTTGTAGGTGTACCGCTCCGTCATCTGGGTCATGTAGTACCAGACAGTTTCGGGCTCGAAGGTCGAGGTGGTCGATGGCGAGCCGAGGCGCGCCAAGACGGTTTCCTTGGTGTCGGTGCCAGCCACGACGTCCTGAGGCTTGGCGTCGACCGCCTGGAAGCCTTGGGTGGCCACGACGGGCGCACAGGCGCCGGCTGCGGCGGCCAGTGAAATGGCGGCGAAGATCGGAGTAAATCGGGGCATCAGCGTCGGCCTCAGCAGAACAAGGTCTTTGACCTAACCGTCGCTGCGTCCTAGTGCAACGGCGCGGCGAAAAAGGGGCTGTTGCTCATGCTTAGAAATCTCTTCCGACAACGGCCCGATGAGCGTCAGGGCGACGCCTTGTATGCCCTGGCGGTTGAACAGGCGCGTCAACCCGATTTTTACACCGCGCTGGGGGTGGCGGATCGGATCGATGCTCGGTTCGAACTCTACACCCTGCACGTGCTGATTCTCTTCCTACGGCTCAAGCAGGACGGCGAACGGGGCGAGGTCGCGGCCCAGAAACTGTTCGACACCTATATTTCGTCACTGGACAACACCCTGCGTGAGCTGGGCGTGGGGGACGTCTCGGTCGGCAAGAAGATGCGAAAGCTGGGCGAGTCGCTCTACGGCCGGATGAACGCTTATGAAGGGCCGCTGCGTGCAGAGGATGAGAGTGCTCTTGCCGCCTCCCTTGCCAAGAATGTCTATGAAAGCGTCGATGCCGAGACCGGAGTCGCACTGGCGCGTTATGCCGTGACCTCGCGCCGGAACCTGGCGGCGCAGTCGTTTGAAACCGTGTCCAAGGCCCCGGCCTGGGCGGAGATCGCCGCATGAATGTCATTCCTGACCTGGCCTACAGCGAGCCGTTGAGGCTGCATCAGATCGGCGCCGGCGTGCAGCGTCGCCTGTCGCCGGATGCGGATGCCCGCAAGCGGATCGCCCGCGCGCTGGATCTTCAGGCCCTTGAGGCCTTCGAGACCGATATCAATCTGGTGCCGACGGTTTCGGGCTGGCGCCTCGAGGGACGGGTGGTGGCCGATGCAGTCCAGACCTGCGGTCTGACGCTGGAGCCCTTGCCGGTGCACATCGATCGGAAATTCTCGGTGCAGATGGTCGAAGCGACCGAGCGCGAGGACGATGAGGACGGCGAAATCGACCTGGAGCTGGATGACGATTCGCCGGATCGGATCGAAGGCGGCGGCCTCGACCTCGGCCAGTATGCGGTCGAGCAACTGGCGCTGAGCCTGGATCCCTTTCCCCGCAAGCCTGGCGCGGTCTTCGAACAGCCGAAAGAGCCCGGCGAAATCTCTCCGTTCGCGGTCCTGAAGAGCCTCCAATCGAAGGACGGGTCCAGCGAAGGTTGACCTAACGTCGGCCCGGTAGCATCCCAAGGGTGCGACATTTGCGTCCTGCATCCCTATATGAAGCCGCGAAAAGACGGCGACGGAGTCCATTTCCACTTGGCATCCCCAACACTGATCTCGCTTGACGCCATGGGCGGGGACCACGGTCCCTCGGTCGTGGTCGGCGGCGTGAAGGACTATCTCTCTCGTCACGACGGCGAGGGCGTGCGCTTTCTGCTGCATGGCGACGAGGCGGCTATTCGCGCCGAGATGACGCGCTGCGCTCTGACCGACGCCGTCTGCGATGTGCGCCACACCGACAAGGTCGTGGCCATGGACGAAAAGCCCGCCCAGGCCATGCGCCGGGGCAAGGGCTCCAGCCTGTGGAACGCGATCGAGGCGGTGAAGACCGGGGAGGCGGCGGCGGCGGTGTCGGCTGGCAACACCGGCGCCCTGATGGCCATCTCCAAGCTCTTGCTGCGCATGGCGGCGCCGGGATTGGAGCGCCCCGCCATCGTCGCCAGCTGGCCCACAACGCGCGGCTACACGGCGGTTCTGGACGTCGGCGCCAATATCGGCAGCGACGCCAAGCAGTTGATCGAGTTCGCCATCATGGGCGAAGCCTTCCAGTCGGCGGTCCACGGTGTGGCCAAGCCTACCGTCGGCCTGCTGAACGTGGGCTCAGAGGACATGAAGGGCCACGACGAGGTGCGCGAAGCCCACGCCATCCTGCGTGAGGGCGGCATCCCCCTGAACTACCACGGCTTCGTCGAAGGTGATGACATCGCCAAGGGCACGGTGGACGTGATCGTCACCGACGGCTTCACCGGCAATATCGCCCTGAAGACGGCAGAGGGCACGGCGCGCTTCATTTCCGGTCTGCTGAAAGAGGCGCTGACTTCGGGGCCGATCGCCAAGCTGGGGGCCCTGATCGCCATGCCGGCGCTGAAGCGCATGGCGGCCAGGATCGATCCGAACGCCATCAACGGCGGCCCATTGTTGGGGCTGAACGGAATCGTCGTGAAAAGCCACGGCGGCGCCACGCCGCGCGGTTATGGAAACGCCATCCGCATCGCCGTCGATCTGGCGCGGAGCGACTACATGGCCAAGGTCGGGGCCAATCTGGGGCGTCTCGCCGCTCTGGAACAGCCCGCGCCCGCCGCCGAAACCCTTGGGGAGACCCACCAGTGAGCGTTATCCGCAGCGCCGTGACCGGCGTCGGTTCTTTCCTGCCGGAGAAGGTCGTCACCAACGCCGACCTGGCCAAGTTCGTCGATACCTCGGATGAGTGGATCATCGAGCGCACCGGCATCCATCAGCGCCATCAGGCCCGCGAAGACGAGCCGACCAGCGATCTGGCCGTCGAGGCCGCGCGTCGCGCCCTGGCCGACGCCGGCAAGACGGCGGCTGACGTTGACCTGATCATCGTCGCCACCACCACTCCGGATCAGACCTTCCCCGCCACCGCCGCCATTGTGCAGCGCAAGCTCGGCGCGCCGGTTGGCATCGCCTTTGACGTTCAGGCCGTTTGCTCGGGCTTCGTCTACGCCATGAGCGTGGCGGACGGCTTCGTCGCGCGCGGCATGGCCAAGTGCGCTCTGGTCATCGGCGCCGAGGAAATGACCAAGCTGATGGACTGGTCCGACCGGACCACCTGCGTCCTGTTCGGCGACGGCGCCGGCGCATTCGTGCTGGAACCGCGCGAGGGGCAGGGCACCAAGGCGGATCAGGGGGTGCTGGGCTTCGCCCTGCGCTGCGACGGCACCAAGTCGGAAATGCTCTACGTCGATGGCGGACCGGCCACGACGGGCACGGTCGGCCACCTCAAGATGCTGGGCAATCAGGTCTTCCGCCATGCGGTCGTCAACATCGCCGAAGCCATCGTCGGGGCGACCCAGGCGGCCGGCGTCGAGATCTCCGAGATCGACTGGTTCGTGCCGCACCAGGCCAACCAGCGTATCATCCGCGGGGTCGGCGAACGTCTGGGGCTGGATGAAAACAAGGTCGTCTCGACGGTGGCGCTGCACGCCAACACCTCGGCGGCGTCGATCCCTCTCGCCATGGATGCGGCCATCAAGGACGGGCGCATCAAACGCGGCGACCTGGTGGTGATCGAGGCAATGGGCGGCGGCCTGACTTGGGGCGCCTGCGCCTTCCGTCTCTGATTTGCATTCAGGGCTTTGATTCGGGGCGACTTTGCCCTTCTATGCGTGCGGATTGGCAGCGGAGAGACGCAGTGACGGGACAACAGACCCTGACCCGGGCGGATTTATGCGAGGCGGTGCATGACGAGGTGGGCCTTTCCCGCCAGGAATGCTCCGGTCTGGTCGAGCGTACGCTCGAACTGGTCGTCGAATCGCTTGAGCGCGGCGAGATGGTGAAACTGTCCGGCTTTGGCGTTTTCCAGGTGCGAGAAAAGCGCGCCCGGATGGGTCGTAATCCCAAGACGGGGGAACCCGCCGCGATCAATCCTCGCCGCGTCATCAGTTTCCGCGCTTCGCAGATCATGAAGAGCCGCGTTCACGGCGCGGTCGTCGAGGACTAGGTGGCCAAGAGCCCGAACGCTTTCCGCACCATTTCGGAGGCCGCTGACGAAGTCGGCGCGCCACAGCACGTCCTGCGCTTCTGGGAGACGAAGTTCGACTTCGTGGCTCCGGTCAAACGCGCAGGCGGCCGGCGATTCTATCGGCCCGAGGACGTCACGGTCCTGAAGGGCGTTCGTCGTCTGCTGCATGACGAGGGGCTGACGATCCGCGGCGTTCAGCGTCTTCAGAAAGAGCAGGGTCTGGCCAGACTGGCCGCCTATGGCGATCCGACGACGGTGCTGGAGATCGATGCGGATGTGGAGCGCGAGGCGCCCGCGGTCGCCGCCGCCGCGCCCTTCGAGGCCGCCCGCCTCGGCGCCCTTCTGGCCGACCTGGAGTCGGCGAAGACGCGGCTGGAGGCTGTTCTGCAGCGCTGAGGCGAACTTGTTGTTCGAAGAGCGTTTTAGCGTTTGCGGACTGCGGAATCGCCGTCTATACGGAGCGCCTTCGGAGCGTGGCGCAGCCTGGTAGCGCACTTGACTGGGGGTCAAGGGGTCGCAGGTTCGAATCCTGTCGCTCCGACCATTTCCCTAGGGAAATTGGTTGGTTAAAGGGGTCGCTTTCGGGCGGCCCCTTTTGCAATTCCCGACTATTTCGCCTGGGGCTCGCGCTCGGCCCAGCGCAGCAGAGGGATCAGCGGTATCCCCCAGCCGATGCCGGCGACGGCGAAGAAGATCAGGTCCAGCCACCAGATATCCGGCAGGCGATCATTGATCGCGACTGCGCCCCAGACCCAGAAGCTCAGAAACAGCAGAACGCCGATCGTGGCGACGAATCGTCGGGTGCGGGCGCCCATCAGCGCTTGCTCCGGAACAGGAAGAAGGCGACCAGGCAGGTCACCGCGACGATCATCGACCAGACGACCCAGATCCAGTCGCCCAGCGTGGCCACCGCGAAAACGCGAATGGCCAGGAAGGCGCCGCAGCCCGCGCCGACGGCGGCGACCAGGATCGTGCCGCCGAGGCCGCGACGACCGGTCAGCAGGTCAGCGATCCAGGCCAGAACCAGAGCGCCGACGACGGCGATGGCGATATCCGCATATGGCGCCACGGGCGCTCCTTCAGAATGGTGCGACGCCTTGGCGTCGAAAGCGACTCGATCTTGCCGCGCTTGGGGGGCATACCGCCCCGGTCGCCCGGTGGGTTTGGCGACAGTGTATCGGGGCGAACGGCAGGCGTCGAATGAACCGTTTTGTAAATCAGGATCGCAGCCGCGCGGTCGCTTTGTGGCTGTTCCTTAGCGCAGCCATGGTTTTCGCCATGGTGGTCATCGGCGGCGTCACACGTCTGACGGGCTCTGGCCTGTCGATCACCGAGTGGAAGCCCATCATGGGCGCCATACCGCCGCTGAACGCGGCGGAGTGGGCCGAGGCCTTCGACAAGTACAAGGCCATTCCGCAGTACGCCCAGGTCAACGCCGGCATGAGCCTGGGCGAGTTCCAGGGCATCTTCTGGTGGGAGTGGCTGCACCGGCTGGTCGGGCGTCTCATCGGCGTGGTCTTCGCGGTTCCTTTTCTGGTCTTCCTGCTGCGGCGGCGGATGCCGAAGCGGTTGATCGTACGCTGTCTGGTGCTGCTGGGCCTGGGCGGTCTCCAGGGCCTGATCGGCTGGTGGATGGTGTCCAGCGGGCTGTCAGAGAGGGTCGACGTGGCCCCCGAGCGTTTGGCGACCCACCTGGGTCTGGCCTTCCTGATCTTCGCCGGCCTGATCTGGACGGGGTTGGAGGCGTGGAGCGGTTCCGACCATTCGCGTTCGCCGCGCGGCTGGAGTTGGGGCGCGGGGCTGCTGCTGGGCGCGGTCTTCCTTCAGTGCCTGCTGGGCGGGCTGGTGGCCGGGGCCAAGGCGGGCTTTATCTATACCGACTGGCCGATGATGAACGGCGCGGTCTTCCCGCCGGTCGAGTGGGGCAAGGGCGCGATCGCCTTCCTGCACGATCAGGGGCTGGTTCAGTTCAATCACCGCATCGGCGCCTATCTGCTGCTGGCGGCGGGCACGGCCTACGCCATTCATGCCTGGCGCTGGCGGCTGGCCGAGGGTCTGGGCCTGTCGGCTTTCGTGTTGGCGGGCGGGCTGTGGCTGCAGGCCGGGCTGGGCGTGGTGACGCTGATGCACGCCGTGCCGATCGCCCTGGGCGCGCTGCACCAGGCGGTGGCGGCCCTGGTGCTGGGCGCGGCGACGGTCAACCTGTGGCTG
Source organism: Brevundimonas sp. UBA4553 (assembly GCF_002387245.1). Classification (GTDB taxonomy): domain Bacteria; phylum Pseudomonadota; class Alphaproteobacteria; order Caulobacterales; family Caulobacteraceae; genus Brevundimonas. Next base: position 1,584 of record NZ_DGLD01000006.1, on the reverse strand, counting down.
GTGCGTCGCTCGCGCCCGCGCCTGTTCATGAGCGGACCGCGTTCCACGGGCCTCTGATGGCGATCGTCAGGCCGGGGTACATGATGTTCACGAACAGGACTTCGCCGTCCGGAGAGAACACGGCCCCGGCGAACTCGGAGTTCCCGGTGAAGACGTTGCGAGCGATGGTGTAGATGCGGCCGTCAGGAGTCACGCCCTTGATGTGGTTGCGCACCTCGTCGGAATAGTTGTCCTCGCAGACGATCAGGTGGCCCCACGGGGCGATGCACAGGTTGTCGCCCATATTCATGGTGCGCAGGTCCGTGCTTTCCACGAACAGCTGGACGCGGCCGGGGGTGCGGGCTTCGTCAGCGCCGCCTTCGTTCGGGGAGGGGACGTAGCGCATGATCTGGCCCCGGCGCAGCGGCCCGCCCGAGGTGGCGGTCAGATACAGCTCATTGTCACCCCAGAAGATCCCTTCGCCGCGCGCCACCTTCACGGCGCCCGCGGCGTGGCCGCGATGACGCAGGTCGCCGGCCGGATCCTCGACATCGTCCATGTCGATCCACTCGACCTCGCGCCAGTCATTGACCGACCAGATACGAGCGTCGTGGTTGGCGCTGTCGGCGCCGGGCTGGCCCTTGAAGGCCATGGCCTGCAGACGTCCGCCGCGCGCCAGTTGGCCCGGAACGGTCGGGATGAAGCGGTAGAAGAGGCCGTCGCCCTGATCCTCGGTCAGGTAGGCGATGCCGGTGCGGGGGTCGATGCAGACGGCTTCGTGGTCGAAACGGCCCATGGCCTTGAGCGGCACGGGATCAACGAGACCTGTCGCGTCGGCAGGGACCTCGAACACCCAGCCGTGGGCCTTGGTCACATCGGCGTCGGCGGGAGTCTCCACCGTCTCTTCACAGGTCAGCCAGGTGCCCCAAGGCGTGTGGCCGCCGCAGCAGTTGGTCGAGGTGCCGGCCAGCGACAGGTGCTGACGCACCGTTTTGCGGGTCTGGAGGTCGTAGACCAGGGTGGTCGTGCCGCCGGGCAGGGGGCGGCCGTCCTTGTAGGTGTCAAAGGCTCTGGAGGCGTCCAGCAGGTCGAGGCGTTCATGGTGGAAGCCGCCGGGCCCCATGTTGCGATGAAGCGCCCGTCCGCCTTTCAGCTCGTGGTTGCGGACCAGGGCGACCGTGGTCGGGCTCAGGGCGAAACAGCCCATGCCGTCAGGCTGACCGGGGACCAGCAGGCCGTCGTCCATGGTCTCGCCGCTCTGAGAGATGACCTGATAGGAAAAGCCCTCGGGCAGGTCGAGCAGTCCGTTCGGGTCGGCCTTGAGCGGGCCGTAGCCCTCCACCTGGTTGACGTAGGTTTCCTCGCCCGCTGACTGGGCGTGGACGTTGCGGGCGAAGCCGGCGAAGGCGAAGGCCGCAGCCCCGGTCGAGATCAGTTGGCGGCGTTGCAGGCGCATGGGGGACTCCGTTTGACGGCCGAGCTTAGACTGTCTGCGGACGACAGGGGCGATACGGTCGTGTGACGGTTGCGTGGCTGCGACGATTTGGGCGGAGAAGTAACGCAGACGCCCGCCTCGCTGACGCAGCGGGCGGTGGAGGGCTGGGC